>NC_009484.1:0-2010000 GCF_000016725.1 Acidiphilium cryptum JF-5
ATGGGTTGGTCAATCATCTGATTTAATGGGCAAATTTTTAAAGATGCACATTATATCAGCAAAAAATCGAACCTGTTGGGTCTTGCGCAGGGTGCCGGACTTGGCCTAGTTTTGGGCCTCAAGATGACGATCAAATGACGAAAGCTTGCCTGGTCGAGGGTTTTTTCAACCGTCGATTGCGGGAGCGGGGTTGTGCGGCCGTATGGCGGAAATCGCTATTCGGTTGAGCTGGGACGATGGCAGGACGGGGAGCGGTGCGCTTGGACACGCAAACTTGGCAGGAACAGGGGCTCGAAACCCGGTCTCCGGGACGCACGCGCGGTGAAATCAGCCAGGATGAACTGGCGCACCAGTGGAGCCGTGTTCGCGGCCGACTTCAGGAAGAAATCGGCGAGGTCGAGTACCGCAACTGGTTGCGGCAAGCCGTGCTGCATGGGCTCGACGGCGATGAAGTGACTGTCATGCTGCCGACCCGCTTCCTGCGTGACTGGGTGAACAAGGAATATGGCAACCTGCTGACCGCGTTCTGGCAGGCCGAGAACCCGGCGGTACGGCGCGTGGATATCCGGACCCGGCCGGCCGGCACCAGCGAGCGCGCGCCCGACCTCGCCGAGGTGGAGCCGAAGACCGCGATCGCGCGGCCCGCCGCCGCGGCGCGCCGCGAGGCCGAGGAACGCCCGGACATGAGCGCGCCGCTCGACCCGCGCTTCACCTTTGATACATTCGTGGTCGGCAAGCCGAACGAATTCGCCTATGCCTGCGCGCGCCGCGTCGCCGACGGGCACGCGTCGCCGGGGTTCAATCCGCTGTTCCTCTACGGCGGTGTCGGTCTCGGCAAGACCCATCTGATGCACGCGATTGCCTGGGAACTGTCGCAGCGCTCGGACGAGGTCACGGTCGCCTACATGTCGGCCGAGAAGTTCATGCACAAATTCGTCAGCGCCCTGCGCCGGCAATCGACCATCGAATTCAAGAACGAGTTGCGCAGCGTCGATGTGCTGATGGTGGACGACCTGCAGTTCCTGATCGGCAAGGATGGCACGCAGGAGGAATTCTTCCACACCTTCAATGCGCTGGTCGATTCCGGCAAGCAGATCATCGTCTCGGCCGACAAGTCGCCGTCGGACCTGTCCGGCATCGAGGATCGGCTGCGCACGCGGCTCGGCTGCGGCATGGTCGCCGATGTCCATGCCACGACCTATGAGCTGCGCCTCGCGATCCTGGAGGCCAAGGCCGCGCGGGCTGGCGTCGTCGTGCCGGGGCGGGTGATGGAGTTCCTCGCGCAGAAGATCACCGCCAATGTCCGCGAGCTCGAAGGGGCGCTGAACCGGCTGATCGCCCATGCCAACCTGTTCGAGCGCCCGGTGACCCTCGAGACGGCGCATGAGGTGCTGCACGACCTGCTCCGCGCCTATGACCGCAAGATCACGATCGAGGAGATCCAGAAGCAGGTCGCCGAGCATTACAATATCCGGGTCAGCGAGATGTCCTCCGCCCGGCGCGCGCGCAACATCGCCCGGCCTCGGCAGATCGCCATGTATCTCGCCAAGCAGCTGACCAGCCGCAGCCTGCCCGAGATCGGCCGGAAATTCGGCAACCGCGACCATACCACCGTCATGCACGCGGTCTCCAAGGTGACCGAACTGATCGAGGCCGATCCCGATTTCGCCGAGGATGTCGAACTGCTGCGCCGGATCCTGACCGTCTGAGCCGGATCCGGGCAGCGTCGCCGCCTGTCAGAGATGGCGGGCGTGATGGCGCAGATGGTCTTCCACGAAGGTCGCGATGAAGAAGTAGGAGTGGTCGTACCCCTCCTGCATCCGCAGATCGAGCTTCACGCCCTTCGCCGCGCAGGCCTCGCGGAGCAGTTCCGGTTTCAGCTCGCGTTCGAGAAACGGATCGGCGGTGCCCTGGTCGACGAGGATGGCCGGCCCTGCCCAGCCGCGGTCCTCGATCAGCGCCGTCGCGTCATAGGCGCGCCAGTTCGCACGGTCGACGCCGAGATAGCCGGTCAGCGCCTTTTCACCCCAGGGGCAGCGCATCGGCGAGACGATCGGCGCGAAGGCCGAGACCGAGCGGTAGGCGCCAGGGTTCTTCAGCGCGATCGTCAGCGCGCCATGCCCACCCATCGAATGGCCGAAAATGCCCACGCGCGCGGGATCGACCGGAAAGGACGCGTTGATGAGGGCAGGGAGTTCCCTCGTGATGTAGGAATACATCCGGTAGCCGTCCCGCCACGGCGTTTCCGTCGCATCGACATAGAAACCGGCGCCGGTGCCGAAATCATAGGCGTCGTCCTCGCCAGGATAACCGAGGCCTCGCGGGGAGGTATCCGGCGCGATCAGGGCGATGCCGAGTTCCGCGGCCACGCGCTGCGCCCCGGCCTTCACCGTGAAATTCTCCTCGGTGCAGGTCAGCCCGGCCAGATAATAGAGCGCAGGAACCGTTCCCGCCGCGGCCTGCGGCGGCAGGAAAACGGCGAATCGCATTGTGCAGCCGGTCTCCTTTGCCTCATGCCGATAAACGCCCTGCATGCCGCCAAAACATTTCTGGGTCGAAACCGTCTCAAGAACGGTGGCGCTGGTCATGTATCGATCTCCCTTTGAATCATGCGCACAACTATCCCGCGCAGGTGGATGGAAGGCAATCAGTCTGCGCCGATATGCGCTTTATCGAATTTAAACGCATGATTTACGAAATCTTTCTGAAACCCGACAGGAGGAGACTTATTCGCGTTGACAGTTCCTGCGGTTTCTGCGTCATTAAACGCGCAATCGACTTTGGCTTGCCTTGTTGCACGAGACGGGTTTCCGTACGGCCAAGACGTCCAAAACCCGGTTGTCCCTCTGGAGCCGTGCGGCGGTCGCACGGTGGGTCTGTCTTAGGAGCGACGACGCGACAATGGCGATCGGCACTGTCAAGTGGTTCAACACCACGAAGGGCTTCGGCTTCATCGTGCCGCAGGATGGCGGCAAGGACGTTTTCGTCCACATCACTGCAGTTCAGGCGGCCGGCATGCGCGGCCTCAACGAAGGGCAGAAGATTTCCTACGAGGTGACGCAGGAACGCGGCAAGGCAGCGGCGACAAACCTCAAGGCCGTCTGACCTCACGGTCCGGCGCGACGAAAGGCGGGGCCCCTCCGGGGCCCCGTTTTTTATTGCGCGACCGTACGTGCTGATCGACCGAAAGGAGATGTCTGCAAAATTGCAGGCACCCAATGGTCCAGACCCGCCTTGTCCTACCGAATTTGGTTGATTGCGGCTGTACGACTCGAGGTGAGAGCCGGCAGGAGCGTGATCCCGCGCCCTGCCGGACAAGAAGACTCGTCATGCCGGTGAGATGGAACGCCGCATCCGATCCAGATCGGTTCGGCTGGTGGTCGGTGGTCACCGCGCCCATTCCTCCTGACCAGACGATCAGCGGCGAGTGGCCGGCCTGCGGGACTGTTGTGCTCGGCAGACCAAACTCGCCGCGCATCTGACATTTTCGTGACCGAAGGCCCGTCGCCGGGCCGTTGCGATTGCCGCCAGCGGGCCACCGTGCCGCAAATTTCAATACGTTGAACCCGGACCCGCTTCCGTTTGCGCGGCAAATTTCGCATTCGGGCCCGAGATATGGCTCGACATATTACCGTGCATGCCCTATACGTAATGATCATTCGCTTATCGTTAACGACGGGAATCGGTCATTTATGGTATTGTCCCCATCCGGCTTTTATAATTCGACAGGACGACCAATGACCACTCGAACAAGCACTGGCCCCGCGATGGCGGCACTGCACGAACGTCACCAACGTGAGGACGAGGCTGCGGGACAGCACGGCAACGCGCTCTACTCGGTCAGCCAGCTCGCCCGCCAGCTGGGCGTGACCGCGCGAACCATCCGGTTCTATGAAGATAAGGGGCTGGTAAATCCAAGTCGCGCCGGCACTACCCGCGTCTACACCTCGCGTGACCGCGCGCGGCTCATGCTGATCCTGCGCGGCAAGCGCCTTGGATTCTCGCTGCGTGAGATCAAGGACTACCTCGACCTCTATGACGTCGATCCTACCCAGCATACCCAGTTGCGCCAGCTGCTTGCCGGCGTGCGAAAGCGTATCGCCAAGCTTCAGGAACAGCGTGCGGCGCTCGAGCAGAGCCTCGCCGAACTGGCGGATATCGAGCGCCAGTCCGAAAATGCCCTGAAGCAGGCCGCCAAATAGACAGAGAACAGGAGTCCTTTGCCCATGCCAAGCGCCGTCATCGCCGCCTATGCCCGCTCGCCATTCGCCCTTGCGCGGAAAGGGGGGCTTTCGCGGGTCCGGCCCGACGAGATGGCCGCCGCCGTCGTTCGCGAACTGGTGAACCGCAGCGGCATCGCGGCTGGCGACGTCGAGGATCTCATCGTCGGCTGTGCCTTTCCGGAGGCCGAGCAGGGGCTGAATGTCGCCCGTCTGATCGGGCTGATGGCCGACCTGCCGATCAGCGTTGCCGGGGCGACGGTGAACCGGTTCTGCGGCTCGTCGATGTATTCGATCCACATGGCGGCGGGCGCCATCGCGATGGGCGCGGGAGAGGCTTTCATCGCCGCGGGCGTCGAGAGCATGACCAGGGTGCCGATGGGCGGGTTCAACCCGATGCCGTCGCCGACCCTCTTCGCCAAGATGCCGGCCGCCTACATGGGCATGGGCGAGACGGCCGAGAACGTCGCGAAACGCTGGCAGATTCCACGCGAGGCGCAGGAGGAATTCGCCCTCGCCAGCCATATCAAGGCGGCGGCGGCGCAGAAGGCGGGGAAACTGGCCGGCGAGATCGTGCCGATCTCGCTTTCGGGCGCCATGGTGTCGGAGGACGGCTGCATCCGCCACGATGCCTCGCGTGAAGCCCTGGCCGGACTGAAGCCAGCCTTCGATGCCGAGGGTACGGTCACCGCCGGAACCTCCTCGCCGCTGACCGATGGCGCCTCCGCCGTGCTGGTCTGCTCGGAGGATTATGCCGCGAAGCACGGCCTCGCGCCGCTCGCGCGCATTCGCTCGGTTGCCGTGGCCGGCTGCGCGCCGGACATCATGGGCATGGGCCCGGTCGCCGCCTCGCGCAAGGCGCTCGCTCGCGCCGGCATCGAGGCCTCGGCGCTCGACGTGGTCGAACTCAACGAGGCCTTTGCCTCCCAGGCGCTCGCCTGCATCGGCGAACTCGGTCTCGATCCGGCGCGCGTCAATCTCGATGGCGGGGCCATCGCGCTTGGCCATCCGCTCGGGGCGACGGGTGCCCGCATCACCGGCAAGGCGGCGCAGCTGCTCCAGCGCGAAGGCGGCAAATTCGCCCTCGCGACCCAGTGCATCGGCGGCGGGCAGGGTATCGCGACGGTTCTGGAGGCGCTCTGATGGGTGCCATCCAATCCGTCGCCGTCATCGGCGCCGGCGTGATGGGGGCCGCGATCGCCGCCCAGATCGCCAATGCCGGCATCAAGGTCCGCCTGCTCGACATCGTGCCGAAGGAGGGTGATGACCGCAACGCCATCGCCCGGCGAGCGATCGAGCGGCTGAAGAAGACCCAGCCGGCGCCGCTAATGTCCTCCCGCGCCGCGCGGCTGATCACGCCCGGCAATACCGAGGACGATTTCGCTGCCCTCGCCGACTGCGACTGGATCGTCGAGGCGGTGATCGAGCGGCTCGACATCAAGCAGGCGCTCTATCGGCGCCTCGCGGAGGTGCGCAAGCCCGGTTCGGTGGTGTCGTCCAACACCTCCACCATTCCGCTTGCCGAACTGATGACGGACATGCCGGAGAGCCTCCGCCCGAATTTCGTCATCACCCACTTCTTCAATCCGCCCCGCTACATGCGGCTGCTCGAACTGGTCACCGGCCCGGCGACGAGTGCGGACGCCATCGCCCGCATCACCGAATTCTGCGACGTCGTGCTCGGCAAGTCGGTGATTCCCTGCCGCGACACGCCGGGCTTCATCGCCAACCGGATCGGCACCTACTGGATCCAGACGGCCCTCGCGCTCGCACTCGAAATGGGGATCGAGATCGAGGAAGCGGATGCGATCATGGGCAAGCCGATGGGCTTTCCCTCGACCGGCGTGTTCGGCCTGATGGACCTGGTGGGCATCGATCTCGGCCCGCACGTCAATGCCTCGCTCGCCCGGCTGCTGCCGAAAACCGACGCGTTCCACATGATGAATCGCGAGGCGCCGTTCCTCGCGACCATGATCGCCGAGGGCTATACCGGCAAGAAGGGGAAGGGCGGCTTCTACCGCTCGGCCGGGCGCGGCAGGGATCGCGTGAAGGAGACCCTCTCGCTCGCCGCGGCGGCGCAGGGCCGGCTGGAATGGCGGCCCTCCATCCGCCCGGACATTGCCGAGGTGAAGGACGCCAAGAAGGATCTCAAGCGCCTGGTCGGCGCGAAGTCGAAATACGGGCGCTATGCCTGGGGCGTGCTTGGCCGCGTGCTTGCCTATGCAGCCTCGCTCATTCCGGAGATCGGTGACGATATCGCCGCCGTCGATGCCGCGATGCGGTTGGGCTACACGTGGAAATACGGTCCGTTCGAGCTGATCGACCGGCTCGGCGCCGACTGGGTTTCGTCGCACCTCGCCGACCTCGACGAGCCGATCCCGCCGCTGCTCGCCAAACTCGGCAAGGGCGCATTCTACCGCGAGGACGGCGCCACGCTGCTCCGCTTCATGCCCGATGGCGGCTACCGGGCCGTCGAACGCGCGCCTGGCGTGCTGCTGCTCGAGGATGCGAAGCGCGGCCGCAAGCCGGTGCTCTCGAACAAGTCCGCCTCGGTCTGGGACATCGGCGACGGCGTGCTCTGCGTCGAGTTCCATTCGATCATGAACTCGATCGATGGCGACATTCTCGCTCTTCTCGGCAAGACCATCGCGCTCGTGCAGAAATCCTACAAGGCGATGGTGATCTACAGCGAGAACCTGCGCGCCGGGCCGGGCAAGGAGAATTTTTCGGTCGGCGCCAATCTCGGCCTCGCCATGTTCGCCGCTAATCTGCGCATGTGGGGCAAGATCGAGGGCACGGTGAAGGAGGGGCAGAAGGCGTTGCAGGCGCTGCGCGAGGCGCCGTTCCCGGTGGTGGGCGCGCCGGCCGGCCGGGCGCTGGGCGGCGGCTGCGAGATCCTGCTGCATTGCGACGCCGTTCAGGCCCATGCCGAGACCTATATGGGGCTTGTCGAGGTCGGCGTTGGCCTTGTGCCGGGCTGGGGCGGCTGTGCCACGATGCTGGCGCGCTGGCAGGGCGCGAAGGATGCGCCGCGCGGCCCGATGCCCGCCGTCTCGAAGGTCTTCGAGATGATTTCCACGGCAAAGGTCGCGACTTCGGCCGCCGAGGCGAAGGAGCTGAAATTCCTCCGCCCCGGCGACGGCATCACCATGAACCGCGAGCGCGTGCTGGCCGACGCCAAGGCCCGGGCGCTCGCCATGGTGGCGGGATATGCGCCCGCCGAGCCGGAAACGCTTCAACTGCCGGGCGCTTCCGGCCGTGTCGCCCTCGGCATGGCGGTGGACGAATTCCGCAAGAAGGGAGTCGCCACCCCGCATGACGTGACGGTATCGTCCCACCTTGCCCGCGTGCTCACCGGCGGCGATACCGACATGACCGATCCGGTGCCGGTCGCCGCGGTGAAGGACCTCGAACGCGAGGCCTTCATGGCCCTGTTCCGCACCAAGGAAAGCCAGGCGCGGATCAAGCATATCCTGGATACCGGCAAACCCCTGCGCAACTGAACCGAGACAAGGGAGATACGACATGCCCGTCTACAAGGCGCCGCTCAAGGACATGCGCTTCGTCCTGCACGAGCTCTATGACAGCACCGCCATCGCCGAGCTTCCCGGCAATGCCGACTTCACCCCCGAACTGATCGACAGCGTGCTGGAGGAAGCCGCGAAGATCAGCGAGGAGGTGCTGTTCCCGCTCAATCAGGTGGGCGACCGCGAGGGCTGCACCTATGAAAACGGCGTCGTCCGCACGCCGACCGGCTATCGCGAGGCGTACCACACTTTCTGCGAGGGCGGCTGGACCTCGATTTCCGCTGACCCGGATTATGGCGGGCAGGGCATGCCGCTGACCGCGGCGATGATGGTCGAGGAGATGTTCTGCTCCGCCAATGTCGCGTTCGGCCTCTACCCCGGGCTGAGCCACGGCGCCTATGTCGCGCTGAAGCATTCGGGGTCGGACGAGCAGAAGAAGGCCTGGCTTCCCAACATCGTCTCCGGCAAGTGGACCGGCACGATGTGCCTGACCGAGCCGCATTGCGGCACCGATCTCGGCATGCTCCGCACCAAGGCGGTGCCGAACGATGACGGCACCTACAGCATCACCGGCAACAAGATCTTCATCAGTGCCGGCGAGCACGACCTTGCGGAAAACATCGTCCATCTCGTCCTCGCCCGCCTGCCGGACGCGCCGGCCGGAGTGAAGGGCATCTCGATGTTCCTGGTGCCCAAGTTCCTGCCGCGCGAGGATGGCACGCTGGGCCCGCGCAACGGCATGCAGTGCACCGCGATCGAGCACAAGATGGGGCTGAACGGCTCCGCCACCTGTGCGATGAGCTTCGACGGCGCGACCGGCTGGCTCGTCGGCGAGCCGAACAAGGGCCTCGCCGCGATGTTCAAGATGATGAACACCGAGCGTCTCTCCGTCGGCATCCAGGGGCTCGGCATCGCCGAGGTCGCTTATCAGAACGCCGTGGCCTATGCGCGCGAGCGCATCCAGGGCCGCTCGCTCACCGGCACCAAGGCGCCGGAGAAGCAGGCGGACCCGATCCTCGTCCACCCCGATGTGCGGCGGATGCTGCTGACCAGCCGCGCCTATATCGAGGGCTGCCGGGCGCTGGCCGGCTGGGTCGCGCGCGAGCTGGAAATCCTCGAGAAGTCGGATGACGGTGATGCGAAGCAGGCGGCCGACGATTTCGCCTCGCTGATGACGCCGGTGGTCAAGGCGATGTTCACCGATCTCGGTTTCGAGATCGCCTCGCTCGCGGTGCAGACCTATGGCGGCCATGGCTATATCCGCGATCACGGCATCGAGCAGTATGTGCGCGATGCGCGGATCGCAATGCTCTACGAGGGGACCAACGGCATCCAGGCGCTCGACCTCGTCGGCCGCAAGCTGCCGCAGGATGGCGGGAGACTGCTGACCCGCTTCCTCGATCCGGTCCTCGAATTCATCGACGCGCATCAGGATAACGACGCCCTCGCCGAGTTCCTGCCCGCGCTGTCGCAGGCGCTGGAGCATGTGCAGGAAGCGACTGGCCTCATCATGGAAGGTGCGATGACCAATCGCGACGAGGTGGGGGCGGCGTCGGTCGACTATCTCCGCCTGTTCGGCCTCGCGTCACTCGCCTTCGTCTGGGCCCGCATGGTCGCGGTGGCTGCCCCCAAGGCCGGGGAGGACGGCGAGGCCGCGCAGTTCTACCGCGCCAAGGTGCAGACCGCGAAATTCTTCATGGAACGCCTCCTGCCGCAGACCGGCGCGCTGCTCGCCGCGATCCGGTCGGGCGCTGCGACCATGATGGAATTCGAGGACGCCGCGTTCTGATCGGCTCGCTGCCGCCCGGTCACCTGGCCGGGCGGCCATAAAGCCCCGTTATCGTGGCGCTGGCCAGCGCGTCCCGCGCCAGCGCCCGGCGGAGCGCGCCATAGGACGCCAGGGCCGCCGCCGGCAGCCGGTTAACCCGCAGCGCGTAGACTGTCAGATGATAGTGATGCGGCGGATCGCCGACCGGCGGGCAGGGCCCCTGGTAGCCATGAATGCTGCCGCTGCCGATGCCCTGAACCGCGCCGCGCGGCAGCGCGCCGCCCCGGCTCCCGGAACCCGCCGGCAATGAAGTGACGCGCGCCGGAATATCCGCCACGATCCAGTGCCAGTAGCCTTTGCCCTGCCGGGCATCGGAATCGAACAGCGTGACGGCGTAGCTCCGCGTGCCCGCTGGCGCGCCGCTCCAGGCGAGGGCGGGGCTGACATCGTCGCCAGTGCAGCCGAAGCGGTTGAAGACCTGGGCGGCCGCGATGGTTCCGCCATCGCGAAACGCGCCCGATCGCAGGGAAAATCCGCTGGCGCGCGCCGTTCCGGCCAGGGCCATCAGCGCCAGTGCGAACGAAACCGGCCGTTTCATCGGCATCATCCTCAGCGTTTCGAGCCCCGCCGCAGTAGCCAGAGCGGCAACGGCAGGGCGGCGAGCAGGAACAGCCAGAGCAACGGGAATGTGGCCGAAAGCCCGCCGTCTTCAAGATCCACCCACAGGCGCACCGGCATGCCCTGCGGGAAGTAGGCGAAGATCAGCACGATGCCGAGTTCGCCCACCCCGCGCACCCAGGCCAGCGCGAGGGCGGCGCCGAGCCCGTCGCGCGCCATCGGCAGGGTGATGTGGCGGAAGATCTGCCGGCGGGAGACGCCGAGGGTCAGCGCAGATTCGGCCAGTTCGGCGGGTATCTCGGCGAACGCGCCGCGTGCCGCGACCACATAGGTCGGCAGGCCGGCATAGATCCCCGCGATCAGCAGCGCCGGCGGATTGTTGGTGATGATCCCGCCGAACCGTTCGAGTAGGATGCCGACCGGGCCGATCGGGCCGTAGAATGCGGCGAGCAGGATGCCGAGCGCGAGCGGCGGGGTAAGCAGCGGCAGCAGCAGGAAGACTTGCGCCCCGTCGCGCATCCGTCCCTTGCCGGTTGCCAGCCAGTAGGCGAGTGGCGTTCCCAGCACCGCAATCACGGCCAGGGCCGCCAGCCCGTAGGCCAGCGAAATCGCCACCGATCTGCCATCCGCGCTGGACAGGGCGAATTTGCGCCAGTCGGTCATGATGAACAGACCAGCGAAGGGGCAAGCGAGCAGCAGCAGCACCAAGCCGCGCAGCAGGGCCCCGAGGCGTGCTCCGGTCAGACCGGCCCGCCCAGCGGCGGGTTGTAGCCGTATCGTGCGAACAGTTCCTGTCCCTTGCGGCTTTGCAGCAGTGAAACGAAGGCCCGTCCCGCCTCCGGGTTCCGGGCGTTGCGCGGCACGCACGCATAGAAGACGAGTGGCTGCGTGTGCAAGGTCTGCCTGCGGCCCTTTACCGTCAGCGAGATCGCGGCGCGGGAATACCAGTCCGCCACCATCGCCGGATCGCTGAGGTTGATCTGCCGGGGCAGTGCGAGGAACGGCAGCTTGAGCGACTTCACGCCGCTTTCGTAGCCGATCGTGGCATCCACCGCGCCGCTGTCGATTCGCGAGAGAAGCGATGGTTCGGGGAAGATCTGCGCGGGGTTCACCGGCCTGCCGAGCACGCGCCGGATCAGGTCCGGCTTGTGATAGTAGCGCTGGGCGAGATCGAAGGTGAACAGCACGTTGCGGCCCTGCGGGTCGGTGCGCGGGTCGGTGCGGCCGAAGCGCAGGCCGGGCTTTTCGAGGATGTCGAACCAGTGCGCTCCGGCATCGGCCGCCTCGAAATCCTTGCGGAAGCGCGAGTGGGGCGACCAGGCCAGCACCATCGCCGTGCTCGCCACCGGCACCGCATGCCCGACCAGCCCGGCCTTTTGCAGCACCTCGATCGGCCCGCTCGTGATCGAAATGAAGGCGTCAGCCTGCAGCGTCTTCGCGGCGATGAGGTGGGCGAGGCCGAACGCGCCCCGCCCGATGCCGTGAAACCGCTCGCTGGTCTCAGCCGTGAAGGCGGGCCCGAGCGCCCGGTCCATCAGCAGCCCCATCGAACCCGCATAGGCGATGGTTGCCGCGCGCCCCGCGGCGCGGCCGGTGACCGGCGCCAGCGCGGCCGCGCCCGCGAGCCGGGTGAATGCGCGTCGGGAAATCGCCATGTGCTGCTTCCTTCGGGGACGTAATTCCAGAATTCGGACTATCGATATGTTCATTAAGCGATATCGTCAATCCGCCATATCGGCACGCGGCAGTTTTCGTGGTGAAGTCGGGCGATGCAGATGCACGGAAAGACCGAACCGCTCACACTCCGCATCCGGGTGGTGCAGGGTGAGGATCTTCTCCTCGGCCCCGGTAGGGCGGACCTTCTCGCCTTCATCCGGGAAACCGGGTCGATCGCCGCCGCCGGACGGCGCATGGGGATGAGCTACAAGCGTGCCTGGCAACTGGCCGAGTCGATGAACTCCACCTTCCATGCCCCGTTGATCCTCGCAGCAAAGGGGGGGGTGGCGGGCGGCGGAGCCCAGCTCACGGAGCTTGGTGACGCCGTTCTGGCGGCCTATCGCGCGCTTGAGGCCGCGTCGCGCGCCGGTGGCGCCGCAGCATTGGCCATCCTTGCCGAGGCTCGGGCGCCGCTCTCGCAAGACCGTTAAGCATACGTAGCCGGCCGGAAATCTCGATCGGGTCCCTTTTCACCCGGCCGGGATTTACCTAAACTTTCATCGGAAAGGAGTGCGTGTCTTCCGCCTGCCCGAACGCCCCGAACAGCACCGTACCTCCGGCGCCCAGATCCTGGCGCTGCTGGGGTTTCTCGCGCTGGCGCTTCTGGTTGGTGCGGTCGGCGGCACGGCCACAGTGCCCAATGTGCACAGCTGGTACGATGTCCTGCCGCATCCCCCGGGCACGCCACCCGATTGGGTGTTCGGCCCGGTATGGACGCTGCTCTACATCGCCATGGCGGTCGCCGCCTGGCTGATCTGGCGTGGCCCGGACATCCTGACCCGCCAGCGTCGCGCACTACGTCTCTGGGGCTGGCAGCTTGCCGCCAACGCGCTCTGGTCGCCCGTCTTTTTCGCCCTTCATCGGCCGGATATCTCGTTTTTCGTAATACTCGTGCTCGACGGCCTGATCGTCATGACCATTGCCGTCTTTCGTCCGGTCAGCCGAATTGCCGCCGCATTGATGGTGCCCTATCTCGCCTGGTGTCTGTATGCGACCTATCTGAACGCCGGCTTCTGGTTTCTCAACCGATGATCGGCTAGACCGTCGGCCTGACCGCGAGGGAACCACGCCCGCCATGACCTATCGTTCTCAGCTTCATCTAGCCGCACTTGCCGTTCTGATGGCAGGGCTTGGTTTCGCCGCGCCTGCCAAGGCGCAGATGGCCGGTGGCGGCCTTGCCGGCGGTCTCGGTCCGATCGGCGGCGTCCCTCAGCCCCGCCATGAATCCCAATCGATCGCGCCGCCGGCTCTTCCGGGCGCATCGGCGGCGGGTAATGTTTCCGCCGGCCCGGTGACCGATACCGGCGGCGACCCGACCACGCTGCTGTTCAAAGCGATCAACCATGGCGACTATGCGCAGGCCCGCGCAGCGGTCAGCCGTGGCGCCAATCTCGATGCCCGCAACGCCCTCGGCGAAACGCCGATCGAACTTTCGGTTGAGCTGAATCGAAACCGCATCACCTTCATGCTGCTCTCGGCGCGGGCCGAGGAGCATCCGATGAGCGTTTCCGTCGCCTCCGCGCCGGTGGCCGCAGTCCCGCCGACGACGAGCAAAGGTTCGGCGCATGCGAAATCTCCGCCTTTTCACAAGGTTGAAGCAAAGCCCGCCGTCAGGCCCCTGACCATTTCCGGGGATCCTGGCCGGCCGGATCCGAGTGCCGGGTTCCTCGGCTTCGGCGGCAGCAACTGATCTGATCCGTCATATCCCGTTACATCGCGGGCACGTTTCGTTTACGCGCTCGTGAAAAGCTGTTAATCGGCTTGGGGGAGCTATGCACGATGATGCATGCATCCGCTCAATGACGGCGAGTGCAATAATTTTTAGGGAGATGACATGAACACCTTCAACCCGGCGCCTCTGGGCCTGTTCGGTTTTGCGCTTACCACATGGCTATTGTCGATGATCAATGCCGGGCTTCTCCCCGGAGCCGGTCTTGGCATGGTCCTCGCCATGGCCTTCGCCTTTGGCGGCTCGGCCCAGTTCGTGGCCGGCCTCGGCGAGATGAAAGTGGGCAATACCTTCGGCTTCGTGGCGTTCTGCTCGTACGGGGCTTTCTGGTGGTCCTTCGCGCTGTTCGTCGAAATCTTCGCCAAGGGCGTGCCGGGGGTGATGGTCGGCTGGTACCTGCTGGTCTGGGGCGCCTTCAGCTTCGTGATGTTCATCGGCACTTTCGCGCTGAACAAGGCCCTGCAGCTGATCTTCGGCTTTTTGACCGCGACCTTCATCCTGCTCGCGCTGAACGACCTGCTCGGTGCGGCGGCGCTGGGCGAGTTCGGCGGCTATCTGGGCCTCGTCACCGCGGTACTCGCCTTCTATCTCGGTGCGGCAGGCATCATCAATGGCGCGCATGGCAAGGAAATCCTGCCGATCGGCGCCAAGGCCTGACGATCGACATCCTTGGCCCTGTCAGCGGAGCCGGCGCAAGCCGGCTCCGCTTTTCGTATCTGCTCGACTGACCACGAATCGGTGACTTCGCGGCCATTGGCGCGGCAGGGCGTTTGGAGTATTCATAAACTGGACGGGTACCGATAGCTCCGGGCGAGAGATCTCCACCGATCTGTCGTCCGCCATTGATCGTTCTGATCCGATGGAACCAGTCCCTTGGCGGGGATCGCCATAGCGAGGAAGGATACGGATTATGGGTGGTTTGAGCATCTGGCACTGGCTGATCGTCCTGGCGGTCGTGCTGCTCCTGTTCGGAACGGGCCGGGTCGGCAACCTGATGGGTGAGCTCGGCAAGGGCATGAAGGCGTTCAAGAACAACATCGCCGATGACCAGCCGGCGAAGGATGCCTCGATGCTGGAGCAGCAGACCCGCGCGCCGGAGGCCAATGCCGGCCAGAAGGCCGGGCAGGGCAAGGTCTGAGGCGCGGGACATGGGATTCGATTCGCCCGTTCACTGGCTGATCGTCATCGCCGTCATCGCGCTCCTGTTCGGCGGGTCGCGCGTCGGCAACCTGATGGGCGAGCTCGGCAAGGGCATCAAGGCCTTCAAGCAGAACATGAGCGACGCCGATTCGGCGAAGCCCGCCCCGGCCGCGAAGTCCGAGCCTGACGTCCAGAACCGGATCGCCGACTCGTCCGCGCCGGCGGCCGAAAAGGCCCCCGAGCCGGCCGATACCGCGCGGCACTGACCGGAACCGCACAGGCATGACGGTGACCCTGGCCGCCGGGCCGGCCGAAGCCGGCGATGTCCTCGCGTCCCGCGCGCGTGAACTGGTCGCCATCGGGGCGCGGATGGATGCCAGGGGTTGGGTGCCCGCGTCCGCCGGCAATCTCTCGGCACGATGCACCGCCGACAGCATCGCGATCACCCGCAGTGGCGTTCACAAGGGACGGCTCGAAGCCGCCGACATCATCGAGGTCTGGCTCGACGGCACGCCGCTTCGCGCCGGCGACCGGCCCAGCGCCGAAACCCAGCTGCATTGCCAGGTTTACGAGCGGCTCCCGGCGGCCGGGGCGGTGCTGCATGGCCATTCGGTCGCCGCAACCGCTCTCACCCTCGCGGACAATTCCCCAGGGATCGTTCTTGAAGGCTATGAGATCCTGAAGGCTTTCCCGGGCATTGCGACCCACGAGACCCGGATCGTCTTGCCGGTTTTCGATAACGACCAGGACATGCGTCGGCTTGCCGCGGCAATCGCGCCCGCCTTCGCGGCGCCGCCGATTGGGTATGTCCTGCGTGGCCACGGCATCTACGCTTGGGGCGAGGATGTCGAGCGCTGTTTCTGGCGGCTCGAAGCCCTGGAGTTCCTGCTGTCCTGCGAATGCGAACGGAGACGGATGAGATGAGCACGCTGCGGATTTTCGACGACGCGAACCCCGATGCGCCCCTGGTTGCCACGTCGGACGCGGCGCGGATGGCGGCTGAACTCAAGTCCATCGGTGTGCGCTTCGAGCGGTGGGAAAGCCCCGTCGCCATCGCGGCGGACGCCTCGCCCGAGGAAATCCTTGAGGCGTATCGCCCGTATCTCGATCGGCTGATGGGCGAAACCGGCGCCGGCTCGGCCGACGTCATCAAGATGACGCCGGACCACCCGCAGGCCGGCACCCTTCGGGAGAAGTTCCTCAACGAGCACATCCACACCGAGGATGAAGTCCGCTTCTTCGTGCGCGGCTCCGGCCATTTCGTCATGCACCTCGACGGCAAGGTCTACGACGCATACTGCACCGAGGGCGATCTGATCTCGGTCCCCGCCAACACCCGCCACTGGTTTGATGCCGGTTCCACGCCGGACTTCATCGCGCTTCGGATTTTCACCGACACCTCCGGCTGGGTCGCGCATTTCACCGGCGACCAGATCAGCGCCCGCTTTCCGGTTGCCGCCTGAACCGGCCATTCTCACCGTGACCACAAGGCCCGAACTCGTGCTCCTCGACATCGAGGGCACGATCGCCCCGATCAGCTTTGTCCATGATGTGCTGTTCCCCTATGCGCGCGCGCGGCTTGCCGGTTTCGTTGCGGCACATGGCGACGAGCCCGAGATCGCGGCGGCGCTGGCCGAACTCGACGCCATCGCGCCGGGTGCGCCGCCAGTGGAAACACTGCTCGCGCTGATGGACCGCGATGCCAAGGTCGGCCCGCTGAAACTGATCCAGGGGCGGATCTGGGCCGAAGGTTTTGCCGAGGGAGCGCTGACCAGCCGTCTCTACCCGGATGTCGCGCCCGTTCTGCGCGCCTGGCACGGCAGCGGACTCCGGCTCGCCATCTATTCCTCGGGGTCCGAGGAGGCGCAGAGGTTGTTGCTCGGCCACACGCCGGATGGTGGCCTGACCGCGCTGTTCGAGCGGTTTTTCGACACGCGGATGGGCGGCAAGCGCGATGCCGCCAGCTATGCGGCCATCGCCCGGTCCATGGCCGTGGCGCCCGCTCACGTGCTGTTTCTCTCGGATGTCGCGGACGAACTTGCCGCCGCCGCGACCGCCGGCATCCAGGTCTGCCAGATCGTTCGCCCCGAGGATGGCACGATCGCGTCGGCCGATTACCCGACCGCGCCCGATCTTGCCGCGGTGGCCGCCGCCTTCGACCGTCCCGACCCCGCCTAGGAGCCGTGTAGATGAGCCCGATCGACCAACTCGCCGCCCGCGTGCCGAGGCGGCTGCGCGGTGAGGCTTGGCAATGCTTTGCTCTGGGCCTGCTCGCCGCTGTTGCGCTGCCGCCATTCTACCTCCTGCCGGTGCTCTGGTTCGTCGTGCCGGCGCTCCTGACCCGTCTCGCCCGTGCCGGCGGCTGGCGCCGCGCCGCCTGGCTCGGCTGGTGCTTCGGCTTCGGCTTCAACCTGCTCGGCCTGTTCTGGGTGACCGAGCCGATGCTGATCATGGCATCGAATTTCTGGTGGGCGGTGCCCTTTGCCGCGCCGGCGCTCGCTTTCGCAACCGCGTTCTACATGATCCTGCCGGCCCTTGCCGTCTTTGCCGTGCCGCAACGCAACCAGGCGGGCCGCCTCGCTGCCGTGCTGCTCTTCGCGGGGGCGCTGGTGCTATCCAATCTTGCGCAGGAATTCCTGTTCACCGGGTTCCCCTGGAACTATTGGGGAGCCGACTGGACTTTTGCCGGCAGGCTGGGCCTTGCGATGATCCAGCCCGCCGCGATCGGCGGCATTTTTCTCCTGACCCTGCTGACGGCGCTCGCCGCCGGGCTGCCGCTGCTCGGACGGCGCGGCTGGGCGGCGAGTGCGGTGCTGCTGGCTCTCTGGGCCGGCTTCGGCTTCGCGCGCACCTCTGCGGGCCCCGCGCCGCTGACCAGATACACCGTTGCATTGCTCCAGCCCGATTTCGCGGTCCCGGGAAGCTTCACCCAGCCCGCCCTGCAGGCCCGCTGGCGGCGTGACCTTGCGCTGACCCGCGAAGCCTTGGACAAGGCGGGCAAGGGACCGAACATTGTCGTCTGGCCCGAGACGGCGAGCCCCGCTCTGCTGCAGACCGACGCCGCGGCGCGCGCCGCGATTGCGGCCGTGGCCGGCAACACGCCCGTCCTTGCCGGCTCGTTCCGCCTGGCGGCTGATGGCAGCATGCGCAACTCGCTGGTCGCCGTGGAAGGAAAAGGGCCGGCCGTAGCGTGGTATGACAAGTGGAAGCTGGTGCCATTCGGCGAGTACACGCCAGCCTGGATTCCGCTAAAGGTCACGCCCGGCGGCGGATTCACGCCTGGCCCTGGTCCGCGCACATTGCATGTGCCCGGCATTCCATCGGTCGGACCGCTGATTTGCTACGAGTCGATCTTCCCGGGCATCATAACGGATCCCAAGGATCGTCCCGCCTGGTTGCTGAACATTAGCGACAACGCCTGGTTCGGTGACACAACCGGCCCGTACCAGGATTTTGCAACCACCCGCCTGCGGGCGGTGGAGGAGGGACTTCCGATCGTCGTGGACACCAATTCCGGCATTTCCGCGGTGATCGGCCCGCATGGTCGGGTCGCGGGCACACTCGGGCTCGACCGCGCCGGGATTCTGATTGGTAAACTTCCGGTTGCGCTTCCTGTCACACCCTTCGGCCGGTTCAGCGTGACCATGTCGGGCATTCTTGGCTTTTACACGATGGTTTTGGGTGTTGTGTGCTTGATTGTTTCAATAACCTTGATGTAAGTGACGGTTCGTAAACGCGTCTTAAAAATAATTCGAGCTTGTGTAATTGAGGCGTGGCCACTATTGTAGATAGTGGTTGTAGGGACGTGCCGCCGACCTCTGGTAGCGAAGTTCCGAAAATCAGAGTTTTTCTTAATTTTTGTACTTTAACCGGATTTGGCCAATCTTATGAGACGGCCCTGCGCTCTGAGATCGGTCATCAAACCCGACAGCGGCGAAAATGATGCACGGCGGCGTCGGTCATCATGTCCGCCCTGCCTTGTGCCCGGGGGCGGTGCCGGTTGATGTCGCTGAGGAATGAGACATGAATGCAAACGGTGGCGCCTCGAACGACCGCAGCGACCGGGATGGCCGGCCCAGCCCGATCGACGTGCATGTCGGGTCGCGAATCCGGCTCCGGCGCACGCTGCTCGGGATGTCGCAGGAAAAGCTCGGCGATGCGCTCGGCCTGACCTTCCAGCAGGTGCAGAAATACGAGCGCGGGGTGAACCGGGTCGGTGCGTCCCGCCTGTTCGATATTTCCCGCGTGCTCGATGTGCCAATCAGCTTCTTCTTCGACGACATGCCGGAGGGGATGAACGAAATGCCGATGTCCGGCCCGCGCGGGCGCAGCAACGGGCTGTCCGAGGCGCAGGAGCCGTTCGGCGTCGGCCTCGACGATCACATGACCAAGCGCGAGACGCTCGAACTGGTGCGCGCCTATTACCGGATCACCGAGCCCACCGTGCGCAAGCGCATGTTCGACCTGATCAAGTCGCTGGCCCCGGCCGATTCCTTCCCCACCGAATGAACCGGCCCCCGGTGGCGGCGCGTGCGCTTGTGAAGGCGCGAGTCTCTTCGCTACATTGCCACTCATGAGTGCAATGTCCCGCCCGTCGCCGATCATCGCCCCCAGCCTGCTTGCCGCCGATTTCGGACGCCTTCGCGAAGAGGTCGCCGCGGTGGAGCGTGCCGGGGCGCACTGGCTTCATCTCGACGTGATGGACGGCCATTTCGTGCCGAACATCAGTTTCGGCGCGCTGGTTCTCAATGCGCTCCGTCCGCACACGCGCCTCGCCTTCGACGTTCACCTGATGATCGCCCCGGCCGATCCGTATCTGGCCGATTTCGCGAAGGCCGGCGCGGATCACATCACTGTCCATGCCGAGGCCGGGCCGCATTTGCACCGCTCGCTGCAGACGATCCGCGCCCTCGGCCTGAAGGCCGGCGTCGCCATCAACCCCGCGACCCCGGCCGAGGCGGTGCGGCATGTGCTCGACCTCGTCGACATCGTCAACGTGATGACCGTCAATCCCGGCTTCGGCGGCCAGTCGTTCCTCGCGGGCCAGTTGCCCAAGATCGCCGAACTGCGCCGCATGGTCACTGAAGCCGGGCGCGACATCCGCATCGAGACGGATGGCGGCATCGATGCCGCCTCGGCGCCTCGCGCGCTCGAAGCGGGCGCCGATGTCCTCATTGCCGGCAGCGCGATCTTCGGCAAGCCGGACTATGCCGCGGCCATCGCCGCGCTAGGAACGGGCGATTGAAGCGGAGGGAATGATGCGCGGCGCGAGACAATGGGTTGCCCGGCTCGCCGCCCTCCGCGGTGGCAACGTTCCCGATGCCCCTTCGGTCGCCCTGCGAGATCCCTGGCCCGGCGAGCCTGCCCGCGGCGCGCGCATCATCAAGGGGGAAATCGAATACCAGAACGTCGTACGGCCGCTCCGGCCCGGCCTCTTTCACGAGAACGACGGCTCGCCGGTTTTCATCGCCCATATCCAGGGTTTCGTGTGGCTGCGCGATTTGCGGGCGCTCGGCACCGACGCTGCCCGCAGCCGCGCGCGGGCCCTGATCGCCGACTGGATCGATTGTGAAGCCCTCCCGCCGGTGGCCTCGGCCCCCGAGGTTTCCGGCGCGCGCATCGCGGCGTGGCTCGGCCATTACGATTTCTTCGCCGCCTCGGCGGATGACGACTTCCGGCAGATGCTGATGGCCCGCCTCGTCGCCGATGCGAGGATGCTCTCGGCTAACCTCCCCGCCGAGGTGCGCGACGGCCGTGCCTTCACCGCGATCAAGGGACTGATCGCCGCGGCGGTCGCGCTGCCCGAGCACGGAGCGTTCATGCAGCGGGCCCTGCGCTTCCTCGTGCCGGAGATCGAGCGGCAGATCCTGCCCGACGGCGCGCATGTCGAGCGCAGCCCCGCCGCCCACTTTGCCGTGCTGCAGGACCTGACCGAAATCCGCGCCTTGCTGCAACTTGCGCGCGCCGAAGTGCCGCCGCAGCTTCCCGGCGCCATCGAGCGGATGGCGGTCGGGCTGCGGGCGCTGCGGCATGGCGATGGCGGCCTCGCCCTCTTCAACGGCACCAGCGAGGACTGGCCCAACCTGATCGACCTCGTGCTGAGCCAGGCCGGGCGCACCGGCCGCAGCGCCTCGGCCCTGGCCGGCGTGGGGTTTCACCGGCTTGCCGCCGGCCGGTCACTCGTCCTTGTCGATGCGGGGCCGCCGCCGGGGCCGGGCGTCGACCGCTTTGCCCATGCAGGCACGCTCTCCTTCGAATTCTCGGTCGGGCGCGACCGGCTGATCGTGAATTGCGGCGCCGCCCCCGCGGCGTCGGGCGAGTGGCGCGACGCCCTGCGCAACACCGCCGCCCATTCGACGCTCGTCGTCGCCGACGTGTCCTCGTCCGAATTGCGTGACGAGGGACTCGGCCGCCGTCCCGCCCATGTCGAGGTGCAGCGCCAGGAGGCGAACGGCGCCCACTGGCTGGAGGCGAGCCATGACGGCTGGCAGAAACTGTTCGGCGCGGTGCATCGCCGCCGCCTCTATCTCGCGGAGAGCGGCGAGGATCTGCGCGGCGAGGACAGTATCGAGGCCGACCAGCCGCAGCCCTTCACCCTGCGCTTTCACCTGCACCCGAACGTGACGGCGAGCATCCAGCAGGACGGGGAGGGGGCATTGTTGCGCCTGTCCTCGGGCCAGGGCTGGCGCCTGCGTGCCGGCGGCGCCACGCTGAGCATCGAGGACAGCATCTATTTCGGCGGACCCGAGCCGCGCCGCGCCGAGCAGATCGTGCTGACCGGAACGCCCGACGGTCCGCAACAGGTGAAATGGGCGCTGACCAGGATGGGCTGATTTCATGGCGCGCATCATGCTCACCGGCGGGGCCGGCTTCATCGGCTCGCATACCGCCGTCGTGTTGCTCGAACGCGGCTACGACATCGTCCTGCTCGACGATTTCTCCAACGCCGCGCGCGATGTGCCGGACCGGCTGCGCCAGATCACCGGCATCGCCATGCCGGTGATCGAGGCGGATATCCGCGATCCCGAGGCCATGCGCGCCGCCTTCGCCGCCTTCCCCGTCGATGCTGTCGTGCATTTCGCGGCTAAGAAGGCGGTCGGCGAGAGCGAGGCCGACCCGCTGCTCTATTTCGACGTCAACATCCTCGGCACGATCCGCCTGCTCGCCGCGATGCGCGATGCCGGGGTCGGCCGGCTGGTGTTTTCCTCTTCGGCCACCGTCTATGGCGAGCCGGACACCTGTCCGATTTCCGAAACCGCCTCCCTGCGCGTCACCAATGTCTATGGCCGCACCAAGATGGTGATGGAGGGGATGATCGAGGATCTCTCGCGCACCGGCGTGCTCGCCGCCTCGGCGATCCTGCGCTATTTCAACCCGGTCGGCGCGCATCCCTCCGGCCTGATCGGCGAGAATCCGCGTGGAGTTCCCGCCAATCTGATGCCCTACCTCTGCCAGGTCGCGGCCGGGCAGCGGCCATACCTGACCGTGTTCGGCAACGATTACCCGACGCATGACGGCACCGGCGTGCGCGACTTCATCCACGTGATGGACCTCGCCGAGGCCCATGCCGCCGCGGTCGATCGCATCCTCGCGCAGGATGGCGGCTTCACCGTCAATCTCGGCACCGGCACCGGCTATTCCGTGCTCGACCTCGTGCATGCCTTCAAGGCGGCGACGGGGATCGACGTTCCCTATCAGGTCGGCCCGCGCCGGCCCGGCGATGTCGCCGCCTGCTATGCCGACCCCGGCCTGGCCGCCAGCCTGCTCGGCTGGCGCGCCAGCCGCGGCGTGCAGGACATGTGCCGCGACGCCTGGCGCTGGCAGAGCCGGCACTGAGCCCGCGATGAGCCGCCACGTCGTCTTCCTCATCGGGGAAGACTGGTTCTTCGCATCGCATTTCCGGGTTCGTGCCCTGGCCGCGCGGGCGGCGGGCTGGCGCGTCACCATCCTCACCCGCACCGGCCGCGCCGCCGATGCGCTGCGCGCCGAGGGTTTCGAGGTGATCGACGTCGATTTCCGCCGCGCCCGCCTCAATCCCCTGGCCGAGTTCCGCCTGCTGCGCTCGATCGCCGGCCATTACCGGGCCCTCGCGCCCGATCTCGCGCATCATGTCGCGCTGAAACCCATCCTGCTGGGCAGTCTTGCCGCCGCTCTCGCGCGCGTTCCGGCCGTCATCAACGCGCCGGTTGGCCAGGGCTTCGTCTTCACATCGGCAACCCTGAAGGCGCGCCTGCTCCGTCCGGCGGTCAGTCTCGGGTTGCGGCTGGCGATGGGGGCTCGCGGAGCGCTGGCCGTGTTCGAAAATCATGATGATCTGACGGCCATGACCGCCTCGGGCGCGATCCCGTCCGAACGGGCGTATCTGATCCGGGGCGCTGGCGTCGACCTCGTGTTGTATCGTCCCCATACCCCACCCGCCGGCAAGGTGCGCATCGTGCTCGGCGCGCGCATGCTGGCGGACAAGGGGGTCAGGGAATTCATCGAGGCGGCACGGCTGCTGCGTCTGCGTGGCGTCATTGCCGAGTGCCTTCTGGCCGGCGGTCCTGATCCGCAGAATCCGGCCAGTCTCGAAGCGGCAGAGCTGCAGCGCGCCACTGAGGCAACCTGGCTGGGGCCGGTCACTGACATGGCCAGCCTTCTGGCGTCCTGTCACATTGCCTGCCTGCCCTCCTATCGCGAGGGGCTGCCGAAATTCCTGCTGGAGGCGATGGCGTCGGGCCTTCCTTGCGTGGCAACGGATGTCGTCGGCTGCCGCGAGGCGGTGGCCGATGGCGAAAGCGGCGTGCTGGTCCCGCCGCGCGATCCGGCGGCGCTGGCCGATGCGCTGGAGCGCCTCGTCGCCGATCCCGAGCTGCGGGCCCGCATGGGAGCGGCGGGCCGTGCGCGGGCGGAAACCCTGTTCGCCGACGAGGTGGTTTGCGCGGCGACGCTCGCGGTCTATGAACGCGCCATCCGACACGACGTTTGACAGGGGATGGCATGATCAGGCGGCTCGCACTTCTCGGCATCATGGCCGGGGCCTGGGCGTTTGCGGTGGCAACGGCGCAGGCGGAGACGCGGATCGGCGCGGTCTCGACGAATTTCCGCCTGCTCGGCGCGAATGACAAGGTGGTGGTCGAGCGGCTCGACGATCCGAAGATCCCCGATATCGCCTGCTATGCGAGCTTCGCGAAGACCGGCGGGGTCAAGGGCAGCCTGGGTGTGGCAACCGATCCGTCGCGCTTTGCCCTCTCCTGCATTGCCACCGGGCCGGTCACGCTGCCGGCCGGCCTGCCGGCGAAGCAGCAGATCGCCGCGATCTCGGCGTCCTTCCTAGTCAAGCATTTCAATCTTTATCGCCTGGTCGATCCCGATCGCAAGGCGGTCGTCTACCTGCTGATCAGCACGAAAATCATCCACGGCTCGCCGGCCAACGCCGTCTCCGCCGTTCCCGTTTCCGGCCACTGACAGACGAGATTTGCCATGAACGACAGAGTCAACATCCGACGGGCCCTCATCTCGGTGTCCGACAAGGCGGGGCTGGTCGAGCTCGGCCGCGCGCTGGCGGCAGCGGGCGTGGAAATCCTCTCGACCGGCGGTTCCGCCCGCGCGCTGCGCGAGGCCGGGATCGCCGTTGTCGAGGTGGCGGATTACACGGGTGTTCCCGAAATGCTGGATGGGCGGGTCAAGACGCTGGTGCCCAAGATCCATGGCGGCCTGCTCGGCCGGCGCGACCTGCCGGAGCATCTGGCGCAGATGCAGCGGCACGACATCCCGCCGATCGACCTGCTCGCGGTCAATCTCTACCCGTTCGAGGAAACGGTCGCGAAGGGCTCGGATTTCGAAACCTGCGTCGAGAACATCGATATCGGCGGCCCGGCGCTGATCCGCGCGGCGGCGAAGAACCACGATTCGGTGGCGGTTCTCACCAGCCCGGCGCAGTATGACGACCTCATCGCGGCGCTAGCCGCCGGCGGAACGACGCTGGAGCAGCGCCGCCGCCTCGCCGCCGCCGCCTATGCCCGCACCGCCGCCTACGACGCCGCGATTTCCGCCTGGTTCGCGCAGCAGACCGGCGAGATGTTCCCGGCGCACCTCGCCCTGGCCGGCGCGCGGCAGCAGATGCTGCGCTACGGCGAGAACCCGCACCAGTCCGCTGCGTTCTATCGCACCGGCAACCGCCCCGGCGTTGCCACCGCGCGGCAGTTGCAGGGCAAGGAACTCTCCTACAACAACATCAACGACACCGATGCCGCTTTCGAATGCGTCGCCGAGTTCGACCGGCCGGCGGTGGTGATCGTCAAGCACGCCAATCCGTGCGGCGTCGCCCTCGGCGCCGATCTTGCCGAGGCCTGGGACCGCGCGCTGGACTGCGACCCGGTTTCGGCGTTTGGCGGCATCATCGCGGTCAACCGCCCGCTCGATGTTGCGGCAGCCGAGAAGATGGCGAGCATCTTCTCCGAGGTGATCATCGCGCCGGACGCCGCACCTGACGCGGTTGAACTGCTTGCCCGCAAGAAGAATCTCCGCCTGCTGCTCACCGGCGGCCTGCCCGACCCGGCGGAACCGGGCCTTGCCTGGCGCAGCGTTGCCGGTGGTTTCCTGGCCCAGACCCGCGACGCCGGGAGGATTGGCCGCGACGATCTGAAGGTCGTCACCCAGCGCGCGCCGACCAACGCCGAGTTCGCCGATCTGCTGTTCGCCTTCCGTGTGGCCAAGCATGTGAAGTCGAATGCGATCATCTACGCGAAAGCAGGGGCGACCACGGGCATCGGCGCGGGGCAGATGAGCCGCGTCGATTCCTCGCGCATCGCCGCACAGAAGGGTGGGGAGAAGATTCCGGGTTCGGTCGTCGCGTCCGACGCGTTCTTCCCCTTCGCCGACGGTCTTGTGGCCGCGATCGAGGCAGGGGCGACGGCGGTGATCCAGCCCGGCGGCTCGATCCGCGACAACGAGGTGATCGAGGCGGCAGATGCCGCCGGGATTGCCATGGTGTTCACCGGCATGCGCCATTTCAGGCATTGATCGCCATGACCCACACACCCCGCCTTGGCCTGCCCGACCCCGCCCGGATGAGCGAGGCCCAGCGCGCCGCGCACGATGCCATCGCGTCCGGCCCGCGCGGCCGGGTCGAGGGGCCGCTCGCAGTGTGGCTGCACAGCGCCGAACTCGCGAACAACGCGCAGGCCCTCGGCGCCTTCTGCCGTTTTGGCTCCTCGCTGCCGCCGCGCCTGTCGGAACTCGCGATCCTGGTGATGGGCTCTTATTGGCGTGCCGGGTTCGAATGGTACATCCATGCGCCGATCGCCGCGAAAGCCGGCGTGCCCGAGGCGGTCATCGCCGCGATCAAGGCGGGCGAAACGCCCGTCTTCGCCGAACCGGACGCCAGGGCGGTGCACGATTTCGCCCGGGAGCTACTCACTGCGCACGAGGTGTCGGACGAGACATACGCCTTTGCCCGCCGCCAGCTGGGCGACCGAGCCCTCGTCGATCTGGTAGGGATCCTCGGCTATTACGGGCTGATTTCCATGACCATCAAGGCCTTCCGGGTGCCCGTGCCGGACGGCGAGACCGAGCCCTTCGCCTGACGGCGAACAGTGTGCTCATGAAGAGCATGATGAACTGAGTCAGACGTCGAGTTCCTGCACGCTCGAGGCATGGTCCTGGATGAAGCGGAAGCGCAGCTCGGGCTTCCGCCCCATCAGGCTCTCGACGATTTCCGCCGTTTCAGCTCGTGCCTCGGGCGGGGCGAGAACGCGCAGCAGCACGCGGCGCTTCGGGTCCATCGTGGTTTCCTTGAGAATTGCCGGCGGCATCTCGCCAAGCCCCTTGAAGCGGCTGATCTCGACCTTGGCGTTCGCCTTGAACGCCGTCTTCACCAGCCGGTCGCGTTCGCCATCGTCCATCGCATAGACCGACTTGCCGCCCTGGGTGAGGCGGTAGAGCGGCGGCTGGGCGAGATAGACATGGCCGCCGCGGATCAGTTCCGGCAACTCGCGGTAGAAGAACGTCATCAGCAGCGACGCGATGTGAGCACCGTCAACATCGGCGTCGGTCATGATGATGATCCGGCCGTAGCGCAGCGCGTCGATCTGGAACCGGTCGCCGACGCCGCAGCCCAGCGCCTCGATCAGGTCTTTCAGTTCCTGGTTCTGCCGGAGCTTCTCCGTGGAGGCGGAGGCGACGTTGAGGATCTTGCCGCGCAGCGGCAGCACCGCCTGGGTCTCGCGGTTGCGCGCCTGCTTGGCCGAGCCGCCAGCCGAATCGCCCTCGACCAGAAAGATCTCGGTATCCTCGCGGCTCTCGCGCGAGCAATCGGTCAGCTTGCCGGGCAGGCGAAGGCGTCGCGTGGCGGATTTGCGCGGCGTGTCCTTCTGCTCGCGGCGGCGGATGCGTTCCTCCGCCCGCTCGATCACGAAGGCGAGAAGATTGTCGGCGTTCGCCGGATCGCCGGTGAGAAAATGCTCGAACCGGTCGCGCAGCGCCGCCTCGGTCAGTTTCTGCGCCTCGGGCGAGGTCAGCTTTTCCTTGGTCTGGCCCTGGAATTGCGGGTCGCGGATGAACAGCGAGAGCTTGGCGGCGAGCGCGCCGGTCGCATCCTCGGCGGTGATCACCGCGGCGCGCTTGTTGCTGCGCTGCTCGCCGAAGCCGCGCAGGCCCTTGAGCAGGGCGGCGCGGAACCCCGCCTCATGCGTGCCGCCGAGCGTCGTCGGGATCGTGTTGCAATAGGTCGAGAGCGTGGCCTCGCCGGCTTCCAGCCAGGCGCAGGCCCACTCGATCCGCCCGGCATCGTCCGGCAGGTCGGCCTGCCCGGCCCAGACCGGGGCGACGAGCTTCGGCGCGGCGCCCAGTTCCTCCGCCAGCGAATCGGCGAGGCCGCCGGGGAAATGCAGCTCCGCCTGCGCCGGCACATCGGCACCCGCCGCGATCAGCGCCGCATCGCACGTCCAGCGGATCCGCACGCCGCGGAACAGATAGGCCTTCGAGCGGCACATGCGGTAGAGCCGCGCCGGGCTGAACTTCTTGTCGCCGAAAATCTCGGGATCGGGGACGAAGCGGATCAGCGTGCCACGCCGGTTCGGCGTCGCCCCGGCATTGACCAGCTTGGTCAGCGGCTTGCCGCGGGCATAATCCTGTTTCCAGAGGGTTTTCTCGCGGGCGACCTCGACCTCCAGCCGCTCGGCCAGTGCGTTCACCACCGAAGAGCCGACGCCGTGCAGACCGCCCGAGGTGGCATAGGCCTTGCCGGCGAACTTGCCGCCGGAATGCAGGGTGGTGAGAATCACCTCGAGTGCCGACTTGTCGCGGAATTTCGGGTGCGGATCGACCGGGATGCCGCGCCCGTTATCGCGCACCGTGAGCAGGTTGCCGGGCGCAAGCGTCATCTCGATGATCGAGGCGTGGCCGGCTACGGCCTCGTCCATCGCGTTGTCGAGCAGTTCGGCGGCGAGGTGGTGCATCGCCGCATCGTCGGTGCCGCCGATATACATGCCGGGGCGCCGGCGAACCGGTTCCAGCCCTTCGAGAACCTCGATGTCCTTGGCGGAATAGCTCGCCTGGCCGGCGGCCTGCTCGAACAGATCGGTCACGCTGTCTCCTCTGGTCCGGGCGGGGTTACCCCCGCGCGAGTACCTTGTTCACCAGATCGGCCGCCGCGGTAAAGGCATGATTGGCATCCATTTGGCTCGTGTCGAGCAGCAAGGCGTCCTTCGCCTGCACTAGCGGGGCGGCGGCGCGGGTGCGGTCGGCCTCGTCGCGGGCGGCAAGTTCGGCGCGCACCGAGTCGAAGCCGGGATCGATTCCGTGGGCGAGGCGCTCCAGATGCCGGCGTTTCGCCCGCACATCCAGCGAGGCGGTGACGAAGAGTTTCACATCGGCCTCGGGAAACACGATCGTGCCGATGTCCCGCCCGTCCAGCACCGCGCCGGAGGCGTCGGCGAATCGGCGCTGGAAGTCGAGCAGCGCGGCGCGCACCGGCTTGATCGAGGCGACGGCGCTGGCCGCGCGGTCGACCTCAGGGGTGCGCAGATCGCCGCGTTCGAGATCGAGCCGGCTGAGTGAGCGGGCCTGTTCCTCGCTGGCCGCCGGATCGGCCGGATCGCCGCCACGGTCGAGCACGCGGCGCGCCACGGCGCGGTAGAGCAGGCCGGTATCGAGATAGGGCAGGTTGAAGGCGGCGGCGAGGCGGCGCGCGAGCGTGCCCTTGCCGGAGGCGGCCGGCCCGTCGATCGCGATGACGATCGGCCGCGTCACGCCGCCGCCTCGATCGCCGCGCCGATTCCGCGCATCAGCGGCAGGAAGCCGGGGAAGCTCGTATCGATAAAGCGCGCATCGTCGATGGTCACCGGGGTCTCGGTCGCGAGGCCCATGACGAGCGCGCTCATTGCCAGGCGGTGATCCATATGCGTCGCCACCGTGGCGCCGCCGCGCGCGCCGCCGCCCTCGATGATCAGGTCGTCGCCGTCCACCTGCGCCTTGACGCCATTGGCGGTGATCATGGCGAGCGTCGCGGCCAGCCGGTCGCTTTCCTTCACCCGCAGCTCCGCGAGGCCACGCAGCCGCGAGCTGCCGCGCGCCATCGCGCAGGCGACGGCGAGAATCGGGTATTCGTCGATCATCGAGGGGGCGCGTTCCGCCGGCACATCGACGGCGCGCAGATCCGAGGCGGTGACGATGAGATCGCCCACGGGCTCGCCGCCGGCCTCGCGGGCATTTACGATCTCGATCGCTGCTCCCATCTCGCGCAGGGTGAGGAACAGCCCGGTCCGCAGCGGGTTCAGCCCGACGCCCCCGATCGTGACGCGCGAGCCCGGCACGATCAGCGCGGCGACGATCGGGAAGGCGGCCGACGACGGATCGCCCGGCACGACGACATCCGCGCCGCGCAGCTCCGGCTGTCCCCGCAGGCGGATCAGCTTGCCCGTGCCATGCGCGGCCACCTCCACCTCGGCGCCGAAATGGCGGAGCATGTTCTCGGAATGGTCGCGGGTCGGCTCCGGTTCCTCGATCTCGGTGATGCCGCGGGCGTTCAGCCCGGCGAGCAGCAGCGCCGACTTCACCTGCGCGGAGGCGACCGGCAGCCGATAGGAGAGCGGCATCGCCTCGGCGGCACCGCGCACCGAAAGCGGCAGGCGCCCGCCCTCTCGCGCGGCGAAGACGGCGCCTGTCGCGCCCAGCGGATCGATCACCCGGCGCATCGGCCGGCGGCGGAGCGAGGCATCGCCGGTCATCACGGCGAAAATGTCGTGGCTCGCGAGAATGCCGCAGAGCAGCCGCGCGGCGGTGCCGGAATTGCCCATGTCGAGCACGTCGTCCGGGCTCTGCAACCCGCCGATGCCGGGGCCGGAGGCGCGCCAGGCACCCGGGCCGGTACGCTCCACCGTCGCGCCCAGCGCGCGCATCGCGGCGGCGGTCCGCAGCACGTCCTCGCCTTCCAGCAGGCCGGAAATCCGGGTTTCACCGACCGCGAGGCCGGCGAACATCAGCGCGCGATGCGAAATCGACTTGTCGCCCGGAACGGTGATCGTGCCGGTGAGCGGCGTGGCAGGGCGGCGTGAGGTCTGGGGCAGCGTTGCGGCGTGTTCCATGGCGCGGCGCTTACCACGAGTGGACGATTTTGCCAGCCATCATTGTCGGCGGCCGTCAGGGTTTGACAAGCAGGGCGATGGGTGGCATGGCGCCCGCCCTGACGGACTCCACCGCTCACCCTGGAATGCGAGGCTCTCATGGCGAAGCCTGAACTTGGCGACAAACATACCTGTGTGTCCTGCGGCGCGCGCTTTTTCGACCTCGGCAAGGTTCCGGCCGTCTGCCCGAAATGCGGCACCGAACAGCCGGCCGAGCAGCCGAAGCTCAAGCGCAGCGTACCAATGCCCGACGACGCCAAGAAGCCGGCCAAGGCGCAGACCACCGAGGACGACGTCGACACGGATGACGTGGAGGATACCGGCGACGACGATATCCTGACGGATGCCGATGATCTCGAGGACGACGATGCGATCGATGCCGATATCGAGGTCGAGCGCGACAGTGACGAGAACGAAAGATAATTTTCCTTTCCGGGTCGAATTTGTTTACCGAATTGTAATCTGGAGCGGGTCATGTTCGGGCGCAGCCAAAAACGGCTGTTCCTGAAGGACACTCCTGAGAAGGAAACCCGCGATGACCCAGTTCGCCCCGGCGAAAACCGCCGACCATCACGAGCCGATCGTCAGCCCGCTCATTCTTGTCGACCGCCTGATTTCGCTGGCGCAGGACGCCGAGCGCGCCGGGTTGCCGGCCGTCGCCAACCGGCTGGTCCGCCTTGCCCTGCGCAGCTGCGTTCCGCCCGCCGGCGGCACGCATCGCCACTGATCCGCCGTCGTCGCGTTCCGACCTCCCGTTTTTGACCTGACTTCACAGGCTCGCTATTGCGGGTCGCGTTGACGGGAGGTCATGAATGTCTGAACAGCCATCCGCTGGAACCGTGTCGCCCTCGGGCCCGCTCGCCGGACTGACGGTATTCGATCTGACGCGAGTGCTCGCCGGTCCCACCTGCGTGCAGATGCTGGCCGATCTCGGGGCCGAGGTGATCAAGATCGAGAAGCCGGGCAGCGGCGACGATACCCGTGGATTCGCGCCTCCCGCGCTGCCGGGCACCGAGCAGAGCGCCTATTTCGCCGGCGCCAATCGCAACAAACGGTCCGTGACGCTCGATATCGCGAAGCCCGAGGGCCAGAAACTGGCGCGCGCGCTGATCGCGAAGAGCGATATCCTGGTCGAGAACTTCAAGGTCGGCACGCTGCCGCGCTACGGCCTCGGCTATAACGATCTCAGGGCCGACAATCCGGGGCTGATCTATTGCTCGATCACCGGATTCGGCCAGACCGGCCCCTATGCGTCCCGCCCCGGCTACGACAGCCTGATCCAGGCCATGGGTGGCATCATGTCGCTTACCGGCGTGCCGGATGGCCAGCCGATGAAGGTGGGCGTGCCGGTCGCCGACCTTTTTGCCGGGCTCTACGGCGCGATCGGCGTGCTCGCCGCGCTGCGCCACCGGGAAATCACCGGGCAGGGCCAGCACATCGATATCGGCATGCTGGACACGCATGTCGCCTGGCTCGCAAATCAGGGCATGAACTACCTCGCCACCGGCAAGAATCCCCCGCGCCTCGGCAATGAGCACCCGAATATCGTTCCCTATCAGGTTTTCGCGACCGAAGACGGCCATATCGTCCTCTCGATCGGTAACGACCCGACCTTCGCGCGTTTCTGCAACGCGTTCGGACTGGAGCATCTGCTGGCTGACGAGCGGTTCGCCACGAATGCCGCCCGCGTCGCCAATCGCGCATTTGTGACCGACACCCTCACTGCGGTTCTGGCGCGGCATCCGTCCGCCTGGTGGCTGGAACGGCTGGAAGAGCTGAAGATCGGCTGCGGCCCGATCAACACGCTGGAGCAGGTCTTCGCCGATCCGCACGTGATCGCGCGCGGCAACCTGATCGAAATGACCAGAAGCGATGGCGTGCCGGTGAAGCTCGTCGCCAATCCGGTCCGCCTGTCGGAAACGCCGGTGGATTATCGCCTCGCACCTCCCATGTTGGGAGAGCATACCGACGAGGTGCTGACCAACATGCTGGGACTCGACGAACCGGCCCGCGCCGCGCTGCGCCGGGACGGCATCATCTGAAGGACGGCCGGATCGTGGCGCGGCAGGGTTTCGTTCCCTATCTGCTCGGCAACGATTTCCACCGGCTCGCCTTCGTGGAATTCGGCAACCCGGCCGCGCCGGCCGTGCTCTGCGTGCATGGCCTGACCCGCAACGGGCGCGATTTCGACATTCTCGCGGACAGCCTGGCCGATCGCTATCATGTGATCTGCCCCGACCTGCCGGGCCGCGGACGATCGGAATGGCTGCGCGACGGGGCGCTCTATCAGCCCCCTTCCTACGTCATCGCGCTGGCGCATCTGCTCGCCTGGCTGAACAAGCCGGTTGCCTGGGTCGGCACGTCGCTGGGCGGGATCTGCGGCATGATGGTCGCCGCCGCGGCGCACACGCCGATCACCCGCCTCGTGCTCAACGATATCGGCCCGCATATTCCCGCCGCGGCGCTCGGCCGGATCCGCGACTACATGGGCGAGGCACCCGCTGCCTTTCCCGATCTTGCGGCGCTCGAAGCCCATCTGCGCACCGTGCATGCGCCGTTCGGCCCGCTGACCGATCCGCAATGGGCCGCTCTCGCGCTTCACTCGGCACGGCCCGTCGAGGGCGGCGGGCTCGCGTTGCATTACGATCCCGCGATCGCCGAACCGATCCGCGCCTCGGTGCCCATGGATGCCGATCTCGGCGCGATCTGGACGGCGATCCGCGTGCCGGTGCTTGCCCTTCGCGGCACCACCAGCGACCTGCTGACCGAAGCGACCCTCGCGCGCATGGAGGAGGATGGCGCCGCCACGCATACCGTGCCGGCATGCGGCCACGCGCCGGCGCTGATGGACGGGCCGACCATCGCGGTGATCCGGCGGTTTCTGGATGGCGCCTGATGCGCTGGCGGACGCGCCTCGACCTCTGGTTCAGGGCGCTGCGCGCGGCCGCGATCGAAGTGATGAGCGGGGAAATGTCGCTCGTCGCCGCCGGTTGCGCCTTTTACGCCACCCTGGCCCTGTTCCCGGCGATGACGGCGCTGATTTCGCTCTACGGCCTCGCATTCAACCCGGTAACGGTCGAACCGCAGCTTCTCTATCTGAAACACCTGATGCCGCCGGCCGCCTTCGCGCTGATCGGCGGGCGGATCCAGCAACTGGTTTCCGGCGGCAAGACGACGCTCGGCATCGGCCTCGTCATCTCGCTGGGCTTCACGCTCTATTCCTCGGCTTCCGGCATCAAGTCGCTGATCTACGCGCTGAACGTGATCCACAAGCGGCAGGAAACGCGCGGCTTCTTCGAGTTTCAGGCGGTGACCCTGGCGATGACGCTGATTGCCATGCTCGGCGCCGTCATCGCCATCGCCGTGCTGGTCGGCATGCCGCTGGTGCTTGCCTTCCTGGGCCTTGCCAAGGCGCCGGCGGTGCTGACGGTGCTGCCCGGATTCGCCCTGCTGATCGGGTCGATGGGTCTGGCGCTCGGCCTGCTCTACCGATTCGGGCCGGCCTTCGGGCGCGATGCGGGGCACCCGGTCGTACCCGGCGCGCTGGTCGCGATCCTGGTCTGGCTCGTCGTGTCCTATGGCTTTGCGGTCTATGTTGGCCAATTCGCGGCCTATAGCCGCACCTACGGGCCCCTGGCGACGATCATCGGTCTGATGATGTGGTTCTATCTGAGCGCCTATGCCGTGCTGTTCGGGGCGCTGTTCAACGCCACGCTCGACCGCGCGTCTGTGGCATTCCGGCCATAGTTGGAAAACTTGCCGCGCTACCATACGGGAAACACTGCATCAGCGTTGTCGGCCAGCCACATAGGGTCTATGCGGTTAACATTGGACAAAACTTCTGATGTGTGGGGCGCTGCCGTGCACCGATTCCAGGCGGTATTCCGGGTTTCGGGCGAGAGGATCGTGATGATGCCCCGCCGCGGTGGCGCATGACCCGGAAGCCCGTCCGCCGATCCGCCGAACTGCCGACCGAGGCTGTGCTGCGCGAGTTCATCGCCGAAGCTGGAACCCGGCTGCGCAAGGGCGACATTGCCCGCGCCTTCGGCCTCGGCCCCGACCAGAAACCGGCGCTGCGGGCGATGCTGCGGAATCTCGAACGCGATGGCATGCTGGTCCGCGCCGGCGGGCGGCAGGTGCGCGCGGCCGAGGCGCTGCCGGAACGCTGCGTCGTCGAGATCACCGGCACCGATCGTGACGGCGACCCGCTTGCCCGGCCGGTCGGCTGGGACCGGCAGGGCAAGCCGCCGATCATCTTCATGTTGCCCGAAAAGCGCGGCCACGCTGCGCTCGCGCCCGGCGCGCGGGTGCTGGCCCGGCTGCGACGGATCGACGACGACCGTTACGAAGGCCGCACGGTCCGGCGGCTCGACGAGGAGCCGGCCAGCATCATCGGCGTGTTCCGCGCCGAGGGAGAGGGCGGCTGGATCGAGCCGGTGGACCGCAAGAGCCGCGCCGAATGGAAGGTGCCGCCGGGCGAAACCGCCGGTGCCGAAAGCGGCGACGTGGTGCGCGCCATGCCCTTGCCGGCCTTCGGCTACAGGCCGAAGCCGGCGCGGATCGCCGAGCATCTCGGCCGGATGGGCGATGCGCGCTCGATCAGCCTGATCGCCATCGCGGCACTGGGGATTCCGGCCGACTTCCCGGAGACCGCGATCGACGAGGCGAAGCGCGCCCGCGGCGTCCGCCCCGGCCGGCGGACCGATCTGCGCGAAGTGCCGCTGGTGACGATCGACGGCGCCGATGCGCGCGACTTCGATGACGCCGTCTTCGCCGAACCCGCCGGGCCGGGGCATCGCATCGTCGTCGCCATCGCCGATGTCGCGCATTACGTGCGCCCCGGCTCGGCGCTCGACCGCGAGGCGCTGAAGCGCGGCAACTCGGTCTATTTCCCCGACCGCGTGGTGCCGATGCTGCCCGAGGCGCTCTCCAACGGCTGGTGCAGCCTGCGGCCGGGCGAGGACAGGGGATGCCTGTTCGTCGAGATGATCGTCGACGCCGAGGGCCGCAAGCTGAGCCACCAATTCGGCCGCGGCCTGATGCGCAGCTTCGCCCGCCTCACCTACGAGGAGGTGCAGGGCGCCTTCGAGTCCGGCTGGGAAGCCGATCTGCCGGACGGGACGATCGACCATCTCTACGCCGCCTATCGCACGCTGCTGGCGGCGCGGCAGGCCCGCGGCACGCTCGATCTCGACCTGCCGGAGCGCAAGATCACGCTCGACGAGGCTGGCCGGGTGACGGACGTGGCGCCGCGCCCGCGGCTCGACAGCCACCGGCTGATCGAGGAGTTCATGATCCTCGCCAATGTCGCGGCGGCGGAGGAGCTGGAACGGCTGCGCCAGCCGTGCATGTATCGCGTGCACGCCCCGCCCTCGCCGGAAAAGCTCGATTCGCTGCGCAATCTGCTGGCGACGTTCGAGATTTCGCTCAAGCCCGGCGACCAGCTCCACCCGCGCGACCTTGATCATGTGCTGCGCCTTGTCGCCGGTAGCGATGCGGCGCCGCTGGTGAACGAGGCGGTGCTGCGCAGCCAGAGCCAGGCGGAATACGCGCCGGAGAATATCGGCCATTTCGGCCTGGCGCTGAACAGCTACGCGCATTTCACCTCGCCGATCCGCCGCTATGCCGATCTTCTGGTCCATCGCGCGCTCATCGCCGGGCTGAAGCTCGGCACCGACGGGCTGCGTCCCGAACACGCCGACGGATTCGAAACCATCGCGGCGGCGATCACCTCGACCGAGCGCCGCGCCACCGATGCCGAGCGGCAATCGGCCGACCGCTATCTTGCCGCCTATCTGGCCGACCGGATCGGCGAGGATTTCGGCGCGCGGGTCAGCGGGGTGACGCGGTTCGGCCTGTTCGTCACGCTCGATGCGACCGGCGCGTCCGGTTTCGTGCCGATGGCGCTGCTGCCCGACGATTTCTGGCATTTCGACGAGGCCGATGGCACGCTGTCCGGCACCCGCTCGCGCGTGGTGTTCCGCCTGGCCGATCCGGTGCTGGTGCGGCTGCGCGAGGCGAAGCCGGTGACCGGCGGGCTGCTGTTCACCCTGATCGAGGGCGGCAGCGCGCCGGGCGAGGGCGGTGGACAACATCGCCGGTTGCCGGCCCGCAAGGGCGGCAGGAAGCCGGGCCGCGCGCCCGCCAGGCACAAGCGCAGCCGCCGATGAAACGCCGGATGGCCCGTTCGCTCGCTCGCCGTTCCCGGGCGCACCGCGCCCGCCGGCCGGCGCTCGTGCGGCCGATCCGCCGGATTGTCACAGTGCTGTGCGTGATGCTGCCGATCTGCGGCGCCCAGGCGGGCCAGCGTGGCTTCGACTCGACTCACGCCGCCGCCGTCTGGGGCGCTGCCCTCGCCTTCATGGCGCCCCGCACGTTGCAGCCGCTCGGCATTCCGCGCATGGCGGTATGGGGATTGTCCGGCATTACCGCGCTGGACCCCGATCTCACCGTGCAGGAACAATCGGGAAAGTTGCTGCTCTTCGGACCCAATCGGGTGATTTTCGCAACCTTGGCGCCGCCGGTCGGCGACGCGGCGAAATGGGGCGTGGCCTGCGCTGCTGTCGCCGCGCATGCCTTCGCGGCTTCGCCCACGATCGAGCGCGCCGGCACCGGCGGCATGATCCGCAGCTTCTTCGACGAGCTGTTCAATCATTTCGACCCTTATTCCCGCTATGTCGCGCCGCGCGAGGCCGCGACGGAGCGCGCGCTGCGGCTGGGCCTTGGCGGAATCGGCATGACCCTGGCGCGGCACGACCGCATCGTGACGATCACCGGCGTCACGCCGTCGAGCCCGGCCGACCGGGCCGGGATCGCGCCGGGCATGCAGCTTCTGGCGATCGACGGGCGGGATGCCGCCGCGCAACCGGTCGCCCAGCTGCAACAGGAACTTGCCGGCCCGATCGGCAGCATGATCGATCTGACGATCCGGCCCGGGCACAGCCTGCCGCAGACGATCACCCTGGCCCGGGCCCTGGTGCCGACGCAGAGCGTCACCGGGCAGATCGACGATGGCATCGCCCATATCCGCGTTCTCGGCTTCGACCACGGCACGGCGCGGCAGTTCGCCGCGGTTCTCGCGCAACTCGTGCAGGCGCAGCCCGCCCCGAAGGGAATCGTGATCGATCTCCGCGGCAATCGCGGCGGTGTCCTGCGGCAGTCGGTGCTCAGCCTCGACACGCTGCTCTCGCAAGGCACGATCATCCACACGATCGGCCGCGATCCGGCGGCCAACAAGGTATGGCATGCCGAGGGGGCCGATATCGCGCACGGCCTGCCGGTGGTCGTGCTGGTCGATGGCGGCACCGCGAGCGCCGCCGAGGTGTTCTCGGCCGCAATCGCCGACAACGACCGCGGCGTCGTTCTCGGCAGTGCGACACTCGGCAAGGGGCTGGTGCAGAGCGTCACCGAACTTCCGGGCGGGGGCGAGCTGTTCGTCACCTGGAGCAGGATGATCGCCCCACGCGGCTGGCCGCTGCAAAGTCTTGGCGTGTTTCCGCAGGTCTGCACCAGCCTTGGCACCGACCAGCTCGCGAAGCAGATCAACGCGCTGCGGCATGGCGTCGACCTGCTGGCGAAGCCGCTGGCCGAAACCCGTGCGGCCAGGGCGCCGATGCCGCTCGCCGAGGTGCTGGCCCTGCGAGAGGCCTGCCCGGCCGCGATCGGCGGCAACGGCTACGAACGGGCGGCGGCCGCGCTGATCGATCATCCGGCCGCGTATCGCGCCGCCCTGATCCGCCCGCTGCTCCCGCATGCCCGGGCCGGGGGTTGACCAGGCCGGCAAGGTCGATCATATCGGCGCGATCGGAGAATACGCATGGCCAAGACGAACACTGTTCAGATCAAACTGGTTTCCACCGCCGACACCGGCTTCTTCTACGTGACGAAGAAGAACGCGAAGGCGCAGACGGGCAAGCTCGAATTCCGGAAATACGATCCGGTCGCGCGCAAGCACGTGACCTTCAAGGAAGCCAAGATCAAGTAATCAACCGCGGAGCTTTGGCTCCGCGCCGTTGACACGCTTCGCTTGCTGATCGGCCCGAGCAATGCTTCGGGCCTTTTGGTGTTGTGGGGCGCGGAGAATCGCTTGTTCCTTGCGCCTATAGGCTGGCGCTGCGGCTTTTTGCGTGTGCAGGCCGGAACGCCGATCAGAGCAGGTCGAGCACGGCCGTTGCCGCGGCTTCGCTGGGAGACGCCGATCCCGCGATGGCGAGCGTGGATAGGGCAGCGCTGAAGCCGGCCCGTTGCGCTGCAGCCCGCTCAGGGTCGCCGAGCAGCGAGGCGATTTCGGCGGAGAGGCGCTCCGGCGTGCAGGCATCCTGCAACAGTTCCGGCACCAGTTCTTGCCCGGCGAGCAGGTTGATCATGGCGACGTGCGGCACCTTGATCAGCCGCCGGGCCAGCATCGCGCTGATCGGATTGACCCGGTAGGTGACCGCCATCGGCACGCCGGCCAGAGCCAGTTCCAGCGTCGAGGTGCCGGATTTCGTCAGCGCGGCTTCGGCGCCGGCGAAGGCGTCATACCGCTCGGCCACATTGGTGACGATCAGCGGCGGGCGCGGCCAGGCGGCCGCCTGCGCCTGCAACTCGCCGGCGAGTGCCGGCGCCGCGGCCAGCACCGGCACGAGATCCGGAAATCGTGGGCGGAGGCGTTCCACCGTCGCGCCGAAAACCGGCATCAGCCGGGCCGTTTCCGTGCGGCGGCTGCCAGGCATCAGGATCAGGGAACGCGCTGACTCCGCCAGGCCGAACCGGGCACGGAAGCGCGCAGGATCGCCGGCATCGGCACCCGATTCCAGCACCGGATGGCCGACAAAGACCGGGTTCAGCCCATGCGGTGCAAAGAAATCCGGCTCGAAGGGCAGGAGGCAGAGCAGCCGGTCCCACAGGCCGGGGAAGTGCTTTACCCGCCCCTGTCGCCAGGCCCAGACCTGGGGGGCGACGTAATGCACGCGGCGGAGTCCGAGCGGGGCGATTCGCCGGAGCAGGCGGAGCGTGAAGCCCGGACTGTCGATGGTCACGACGATGTCCGGCCGCCTCGCGGCAATGTCCGCTTCCGTCTGCTCGAGCCGGCGGCGCAGCCGGAAGAGCTTGGGCAGGACTTCCGCGAGGCCCATGAGCGCCAGTTCCTGCATCGGGAACAGCGAGGCAACACCCTGTTCGGCCATCCTCGCGCCGCCGATGCCGGCAACTTCGATGCCGCCGGCCCGCGCGCGCATGGCCGCGATCAGCCGCGCACCCAGCACGTCGCCGCTTGCTTCACCGGCGACGACATAAACCAGCGTCATGTCAGGCGGACGATTCGGGCCGGCGCCGGATCGTCCGGCCAGTCGGTCCGGTTGCGGACGGCTGGGTCGTCGCGCGTGGCGGCGAGGCGGGCGGGATCGAGCGTTGCGAACAGCAGGTCCGCCGCATCCAGCGCGCCGCGGGCCAGCAGCCCGTCTTCCGGAAACCCGCGATCGACCGGACCGAAGACGCAGGCATAGCCGCGATTTTCATCCACGGCGGCGGACCAGGGCGCCATTCCGGTGGTCGGCGCGACGGCGGTGAAGCACTGGTTCTCCAGCGCCCGCGCGCGGGCCGACAGACGCACCCGGTTGAAGCCGTGCAGGGAGTCGGTGCAGGCCGGAATCAGGATCGTGTCCGCCCCGGCGAGCGCCTGTGCGCGCACCAGCAGGGGGAATTCCGAGTCGTAGCAGATGGCGATGCCAAGCCGGCCGAAATCGGTTTCGAACACCGAAGGGGGCCCGCCCGGCGTGATGCCCCAGCGCTCGGATTCGAAGCGCGTCATGACCCGCTTGTCCTGGAAGGCGATACGGCCGTCCCCGTCGATCAACGGCGCCCTGTTGCGGATATTGCCATCGGCGCCGCGCATCGGCACCGAGCCGGGCAGCAGCAGCAGGCGGTGGGTGCGGGCAATGGCGCGGAAACCCTCCACCAGGGTATCGGCGCGACTGACCACGGCGTCGAGTTCGGCGGCGACGTCCGGCGCGGCGACAAAAGCGCCGGCGAGCGCCATCGAGGCATATTCCGGCAGGACGAGCAGGTCGGCGCCGCCAGATTTCGCCTCATCCGCGAGGCGATCCACCCGATCGAGAAAATCGTCCAGCCCGGTCGGGCGGTGGATCGGGAAGGGAGACAGGGCAACCCGCATGGTCATGCGCCGCCGAGTGGCTTCATCCACACCTGGAGGCGGTTTTCCACCTCATGCGCGGCACCGATCTCGCGCCAGCGCATGCGGCAGACGAGACCGGACACCGGCGCGTAGCCGCGCTTGCGCCAGAAGACGTCGAGTGTGGTGGCATCCGCCGGGCGGCGCGGATCGGCGTTGTCGCGGATCACCGCGCAGAAGGCGGCCTGCGCGGCGTCGGAAACCGCCCGCGCGTGCGCCTCGCGTTCGCGGAAAAAGGCCACGCCGACGCCGCGGCCGCGATAGGCCGGCAGCAGGACCGACTCACCGAAATAGAAGACCGAGGCGGGATCGATCCCGGCGGCGCGGAACGGCGCCTGCATCGCCTCGTCCTCGTCGGTAAGCGGCAGGCAGGTGGAGGCGCCGACGATCGCATCGCCATCCCGCGCGATCACGATGGCGGCGCGCTCGCTCGCGGCATAGGTCGCGACATAGTCGCGCTCGTAAGCCTCGTTGCCCTCGTAGAGATAGGGCCAGGCGCGGAACACCTCGATCCGCAGCCGGGCGAGCGCCGCGAGATGCGGCAGGATCGCCGCACCCCGGAGGGTTTCGGTGGGAAGCAGCGGCTGAATGGCCTCAGCTCCCCTTCCTGGCGGCCGTGTCCATCGACGCCGCCTCGGAGAGGAAGCGCTGGATCGCCTTCTTCTTCTCCCCGAGCGACAGGCCGCGTTCCTGCGCCACGACCGGGCAATAGGCCGCCGTCAGGAATTCCGCCATGCGCTTCTGGGTAATGTCCGGATAGGCCTTGCGGATCGCGGCGACCAGCATGCGGGTGCGGTTGCCGAGCGTTGCCGGCGTGACGCCCTGCATAATCTCCATCGTGCCGTGGCCGGGCGAGACGAGGTCCTTCGTCAGCAGCGGGCAGTTCATCCTGCGCGCGGCGGCGGAGGCGATCGGCGGCAGGTCGAGATAGTCGGCGTCGGCCAGCGCGATGTCGTGCGGCGGGGTCGATGCGCGGATGCCCAGCACCTTGGCGGCATCGGCATCGGTCACGCCCTTGTTACCCCAGGCGGTGCGCACGTAGTTGGCGATCGCGGCGATTTGGGCGTCGTTCAGCATCGAACCGAAGGCGGGCATGGCCGGGCCGTTGGCGTGCCAGGGGATCATTCCGCCGAGCACGATGCCGATCACGTTGTCCGACGGGCCGTTGGTCACCGCGTCATTCCCGGCGAGATTCGGGAACACGTCCTTCACGCCCTTGCCGTCCGCTTGGTGGCAGGCGGCGCAGTTGTCATCGTAGAGCGCCTTGCCCTGCGCGAGCTCGCCCGGGGCAAGCGCCACCTTCTTCACCGGGTTCTCGCGCGGCGGCGTCGCGGTCTGCAGATAGGCGGCAAGATCGTCGACATCCTGCCGCGGGAGCTGGCTCAGGCTGTAATCCACAACAGACTGCATCGGCCCGAATGCCGAGCCACGGTTCATGTTGCCGCCCTCATGCAGGTAGTCGACCAGGTCCTTCCGGCTCCACCCGCCGACGCCATAGGTCTTCGAGGAGGATATGTTCGGCGCATACCAGGGCTCGCCGAGGATCTGCGCGCCGGCCAGCGTATCGCCCGACTTGATGGCGAACAGCAGGTTGCGCGGCGAATGGCACTCGCTGCAATGGCCGAGGGCTTCGGCGAGATAGGCGCCGTTGCGCACCGCGGGCGACCAGTCCTTCTTGTAATGGACCGGCGCGGTGCTGAAGAACATGATGCGCCAGCCGAGCAGCATCGCGCGGATGTTGAACGGGAAGCCGAGCCGGTTCGGTGCATGCGGTGCGTGCACGGCAGGTATGGCGTCGAGATAGGCCTTGATGGCCATCACATCCGGCCTCGTCAGCTTGGCATAGGATGTGTAGGGCATCGCCGGATAGAGATATTTCGGAAACACGCCCAGCGAACTGCCGGGCGAGACGCCGTAATGCAGGGCATTGTAGAATTGCCGCGGCGTCCACTTGCCGATGCCGGTCGTCTTGGCCGGGGTGATGTTGGGTGAGTAGAGCGTGCCGAACGGGGTGACGAAGGACAGTCCGCCGGAGAAAGGCTTTGCTCCCGGTGCCGTGTGGCAGGGCATGCAGTCCGCTGCGGCAGTGAGATATTCGCCGCGCCGCACCTGCGCGATCTCTGCCTGGCTCATGCCCTTGGTCACGGGTTCGGGCAGCGCCGGAAACGCCTCGGGCTTCGCCGCCGTCGGCGTCGGCATGTAGCCGCCCGCCTCCTGGCCGAACGCAGCCTCAATGCCGACGGCGCCGCAGGTCAATGCAATGAGAAGTGTGGCGGCCCAGAGCGGAGCGCGGCGAAAAATCGTCTTTTTTGAATGCGGCATCGGATTCTACCTGTGATCTGCATGGCGGGAGCGGGCGTGTCCGGTCAGATTTCTAATTCGCCATATCTACTGATTGATCAAGTAGGCCCGGCGCCTCTTCACAGACCGAACCGATCTTGCTAGACGCCCTGTGTCGACGCGATCTGCTTCGGATCGCGACGCTGGAATGGGCGCATAGCTCAGTTGGTAGAGCAGCTGACTCTTAATCAGCGGGTCCAAGGTTCGAGTCCTTGTGCGCCCACCATTCCAAATAAAGAAATTGCGAGATGAAGATGCCGCCGGGCAAACCGGCGTGCACGGCCGTGCTTCACGTATGCTTCACTTTCCCCCGGATAAGGTGAGACAAAGTGAGGCATTTGGCCGCCGGCTCGCGCTGGAAGCCAGCGACGTCATTCATCGCACAAGTCATTGATTTGAAATGGTGCCGACACCCAGGATTGAACTGGGGACCTACTGATTACGAATCAGTTGCTCTACCGCTGAGCTATGTCGGCGCTGCGCGAGGCTATAGCGAGGCTCGTCGCTGGCTGCAAGACCGGGTCAGGCCGCCACCGTTCCGGTTTCGCCGGAAAGAATATGACGCAAGGCGGCGACGAGCTGGTCCATCATCGCTTCCGTATGTTTGGGGCCCGGTGTGAAACGTAGCCGTTCGGTGCCAGCCGGTACCGTCGGGTAGTTGATCGGAGTTGCGTACATGCCGAATTCGCGGATCAGCCGCATCGAGACTTCGGTTGCCCGTGTCGCGTTGCCGATCATCAGCGGGACGATGTGGCTCTCTGTCGGCAGGCGCGGCAGTCTGGCCTGGTCGAATTTCGATTTCAGCAGATTTGCCCGTTCGAACAGCGTATCGCGCCGCGCCTGGTCGACCTTCAGCCGGCGGATCGAGGCAAGCGCCGCCGCGACGGTGGGCGGGGGCAGGGCGGTGGTGAAGATGAAGCCGGCCGCAACCGAGCGGATATAGTCGATCACGCTGGCATCGCCGGCGATGTAGCCGCCGTGGCAGCCATAGGCCTTGGCCAGCGTGCCCTCGATGATGGTGAGCCGATGGGCAACGCCGTCGCGCTCGGAGACGCCGGCACCGTGCGGCCCATACATGCCGACGGCGTGAACCTCGTCGAGATAGGTGATGGCGTTATACTTGTCGGCGAGGTCGCAGATCGCGCCGATCGGGGCGATGTCGCCGTCCATCGAATAGACGCTCTCGAAGGCGATCATCTTCGGCGCATCCGCCGGCGCCGCCGCAAGACGGGCTTCGAGATCGGCGAGGTCGTTATGGGCGAAGACATGCACCGTCGCCGCCTTGCCGCCCTTGATGCCGACGATCATCGAATTGTGGTTCTGCGCGTCGGAAAACACGTGCCAGCCGGGCATCGAGTTGAGGATCGCGGTCAGAGTCGCCTGGTTCGAGACATAGCCGGAGGTGAACAGCAGGGCCGCATCCTTGCCGTGCAGGGCGGCGAGTTCGGCCTCGAGCGCGACGTGGATGGGGGAGGAGCCGGCGATGTTGCGCGTGCCGCCGGCGCCGGCGCCCATGGTGCGCGCGGCCTCGATCGAGGCTTCGATCACCTCGGGGTCGGTGCCCATGGCCAGATAATCGTTTGAGGACCACACCAGAATGTCCTGGGTGCGGCCTTCCATCGTCACCTTGTAATAGGGGAAACGATCGGCCAGCTTTTCCAGCGCCACGAAGCGGCGGTAGCGGCCGGCGGCGCGGATATCGGCCAGGGCCTTGTCGCATTGGGCGATGAACGGATGGTCGCGATTCATACGATGCTCCTCGTAGTCTCTCGGAGCCGGCGACGTGGCCGTGCCCGAACGTTGACTATTGCGGGGAAAGCGGCATCGCTCGTCAAGGACATAAGTTCAACCGGCAGACATATTTCGGAAAAATTTGACCGTACGCAGATCAGCCCGGCGTGGGCGGGGTGAGTGCAGCCATCATTTCCGCCCATTCGCGCTTCGACAGGCCGGATTGCGCTTGATCGACGGGTTCGCCGGCCAGCATCCGGCGCAGGGCTGCGAGCATCGTGGCCGAGAAGGTCGCGGCCCCCATGCGGTAATCCTCGAAGGCGCGGCAACTGGCCGGAACCCAGGCGCGGGCGATATCGAGGATTGCCTCGGCATAGGCGCGGATCTCGTACTGGGCGTGGGGATCGGCGCGCAGGGACAGGAAGTGGAAGAGGTTGTGCAGGTCGGTCTTCCAGTACCACTGGGTATAGGTGTTGAGGGTCAGGTTCATCCTGGCCAGTTCGCGCGCGAGGCCGCGGCGAGAGGGATCGGCGCCGCCTTCGTTCAGCATACGCTCATAATGATTGTAATTCCGCTCGGCATCCGCGCGCAGCATGGCAAGCACCTCGGACGCCTCGTCGCCCTCGAGCAGGTCTCCCCGACCTTGCCGGTTGCTGGCCGACTGGGCGGCGAGATTGGCCGGGGAGGGGATGTAGAATTCGCGGTCCATCACCGAATAGCGCGCGGAATATTCGTTCACGTTCGCGGTGCGATGGCGGATCCACTGGCGCGCGACGAAGATCGGCAGCTTCACGTGCAGCTTGATCTCGCACATTTCGAAGGGTGTGGAATGCCGGTGGCGCATGAGGTAGCGGATCAGTCCCTCGTCCTCGCTGACTTTGCGGGTGCCTCGGCCATAGGAGACGCGTGCCGCCTGCACGACGGCGGCATCGTCGCCCATATAGTCGACGACGCGGACAAAACCGTGATCGAGCACCGGAATCGCGCTGAAAAGCATGGCCTCGAGCGTGGGTACGGTGGCGCGGCGGGTCGGCGTGGTTTCGGCGCGCGCGGCCTCGATCTCGGTCCGGTCGGAATCGCTGAGCGGCATGACGGCAGTCCCTGGTTGAGCGATCGTCCTATGCCCGTCCGGCGCCATCGGCAAGAACAGGATCTTTCACAGCCGGTGTCCTTCACCTATATAGAGCGCGTCGGGCAACCGACTATGGCGATAAACGATGCGTGGAATAAGCGTAGTGGACCCGGGGGCAGTACCCGGCGCCTCCACCAGTTTCCCCGCCGGTCCGGTTCGCATTGCGCAAATCGAACCGCCGGCGGTTTCATGGGGGCGAAACAGGCTCGACACGCGTGGTAAAGACCCATCTTTCGCTCGGCATGGTTCCGCCGTCATCGGGCCGTATGACAAGTGCCAACGATAACTTCGAGGCGCTCGCTGTCGCTGCATAAGCGATAAGCGCGGCACGGGGGGCGCCGGGCAACAGAAGCCCCCCACCTTGCCTTTTCCATATCCAGCAGAGCGCAAAAAAAACGGCCGGTCTTTGACCGGCCGGCATCACGTTGATGCAACTTAAAGAGGCTCCCTAAACTTGGCGGCTGGCGCCCGAACTCTTCACGCTCGCAGTCGAACCGTGTTCGGTTGCGATCTTCGAAAATTTCGTAACGCCACAGTCAATAAATGGCCGAGATTCCCGGCGTGGGCAAGACCCTTTCGTGTCGCATATGGGCTGTTGAAAGAAAAAATGTGTTACATGCGGTGCGACAGGCGTGTTTTTTATGAAACATTGCCCGTCAGCCGTAGCGACCGGCCACCGCGACTGCCAGAATCACCCCGGAAATTGCAAGGTCCGCCGCAAAGAGGCGGGCGAGGCGGCGATACGCCGCTGCCTTTGCTTCCTCATCCGGCCCTGAGTCCGTTTCTTCCCAGAGAAACAGCGCACCGAATCGCGCAACCAAGAGCACGGCGGCCATCACGATGCCGAGAGCCTGCATCGCGTTCACCGTCCAGTTCCAGTGCTCCGGTGGTCCCTGTTCTGCAAACGCCAGGGCCCAGCCGGTGGCGAGCGTCACCGCCATGAACGGCACCGCCGCGTCGAGCTGGCGCCGGATCGCCACGGCGCCCGGCCCCGGCCCGGCCAGGAGAAGGCCGAGCAGCAAACCGCTCCACATGGCAAAACCGCCAAGATGAACGGCCAACAGCACGCTGATCGTCGTGAAGCCGGACAGGGTCACTCTAGGATCGAGGCAAGCCGGGTGGCGAGGGCGGCGATTTCGGTACCGGCCAGCGTTGATGGACCGGTTTCGGCGACGCCCAGGCCCTCGGCGAAGCTGTTCGCATAGGCGGCGCGGTTGCCGAGCGCCTCGTCGATCAGTCGCAGTCGCCGTGCCGCGATCTCGGCTTCGAGGCGTCTTCGCAGTTTCGAGGCGGCCGGTGCGCGGTTGAACACCAGCGCGACGGGGCGGCGTTCCTCGGCCGCCAATGTCAGTGTGCCTTCCGCCGCCCAGAGATCGGGCGGTGAGGGGTTCAGCGGCACCAGTACGAGGTCGGCGCCGCGGATCGCCCGCCGCGCGTCGGAATCGAGCACCGGCGGCGTGTCGATGACGAGCAGGTCGCAATCGCGGCGCATCGCGTCGAGCGTGTTGGCGAGCCGCCATCCGGACACCGATCCGACCGCGAGATCGGCACGGGCCTTCGGATTGGCCGCGCGCAGCCGCGCCCAGGCGCCGAGCGAGCCCTGCGGATCGATGTCGAGCAGGCCGACCCGCCGCGTCATTCCGAGGGCGACGCCGAGCTGGGTCGCCAGCATCGTCTTGCCCGCGCCGCCTTTCTGTTGCGCCACCGCGATCACCTGCGCCATCCGAGCCTCCACTTTCGACGGAAGACTAGCAAAGACGGCGCCTTCTGTCCCACATGGGCGGCATGGACGCTTTATATACGCCACAGGAAATGGGTTTGATCGATACGGCGGCGCTGTCATGCGGCGTCTCCGGGCTCATGCTGATGGAGAATGCCGGTACCGCGGTCGCGCGGGCGATCGTGCGGCGATTCCGCCCCTGCCGGGTGCTGGTACTCGCCGGGCCGGGCAACAATGGCGGGGATGGCTATGTCGCGGCGCGGCGACTTGCCGAACGCGGCTGGCCGGTGGCCGTCGCGCCGCTCGCGCCGCCGCGCCCGGCGAGCGATGCCGCCGCGGCGGCGGCGCTCTGGCGCGGCCCGGTCGTCGCGGCGGACGAGGGGCGGGTGCAATCGGCTGAACTCGTGATCGATGCCGTTTTCGGAGCCGGGCTCGCGCGCGATGTCGACCCGGGGACCGTCGCGCTGCTCGGCGCGGCGCGGCGTCTCGTGGCGATCGATGTGCCGAGCGGCGTCGACGGGGCGACCGGCGCCGTGCGCGGGGCCGCCCCGCGGGCCGATCTCACGGTCACCTTCGCCGGATTGAAGCCGGGCCATCTCCTGTTTCCCGGCCGGGCGCTCTGCGGCGAGACGGTCTGCGCGGAGATCGGCATGCCGGCGGCGGCGTTCGCCCGTGTTGAAACGAAAACATGGCGGAATACGCCGGCGCTCTGGCGCCTGCCGGCGCCTGCGGCGACCGGGCATAAATACGAACGGGGCCATCTGACGATCCTGGCCGGCCCGATGAGCGGCGCGGCGATCCTGGCGGCGGCGGCGGCGCGGCGGATTGGTGCCGGGCTTGTCACCCTTGCGGGCCCCGACCCTGCGGGCGTGCCGCCGGGCATCATCGTCAGCCGCGCCGCCCTCGACGAACTGGTGACCGATCCGCGCCGTCGCGTCTGGCTCTGCGGGCCGGGGCTGGGGGTGGAAGCGGCGGGCCAGACACTGGCGCGCCTGGTCGCGGCGGGCCGCGCTATCGTGGCCGATGCCGATGCGTTGACCTCCGCCGCGGGAGAGGCGGAGCGTCTGCGTGGCGTCGCGGCGATCACCCCGCATGAGGGCGAGTTTGCCAGGGTGTTTCCCGACCTTCAGGCTGATCGGCTGTCGCGCGCCCGAGCGGCGGCAGCGCGGATTGGTGCCGTGGTCGTGCTCAAAGGGCCCGATACGGTGATCGCGGCGCCGGACGGGCGTGCGGCGATCAACGCCAATGCACCGCCCTTTCTGGCAACGGCCGGTTCCGGTGACACGCTCGCCGGCATCGCCGCCGGACTCCTGGTGCAAGGGATGCCGGCGTTCGAGGCGTGCTGTGCGGCGGTTTGGCTGCATGGCGCGGCGGCGACGCGGGCGGGAGGCGGACTGATCGCCGAGGATCTGGCGGATCACTTACCCATGGTTGTAGAGAACATTAAAAAATTCAATTTTTGAACAAATTCTAGCAAAATTACACCTTAAGATCGGTGGCGGACGTCGATGCGTTAACCTATTGTTAACGCATGCTGGTTATAGTGCTCGTCATGATCACTCTCGCGTCGTTGTCCGCGTTCGCTGCGCCGATCGGCCCGACTTCGCTCGGCACCCCGCCGCTGCGCGTGTCACCTGTCCCGTCCGCGCCGGCCCAGCCGTCCTCGACCGTCAACCCCGCAACACGCCCCGGCCCTGCACCTGCCGGCGCGCCACGGGGGACGTTGCTCAACATTACGATTTGAGCCGGGGTCGGCGCTTGCGTTTGCGCGCGATCTGAGCCTAAGAACCGTTATTCGCACCTCCCCGCGGGAGAGAGCGGCGAGGCCGGTCTGACCGGCTCCTGCCGCCGCCGAAGGCGCAACCGGCCCCCGGAAACGCTCAGGCAAAAGGACCGCGGCGGAGCAAGGATCTCTGGAAAGCCGGCGCGTCGCGCCGCACCGAAGGCGTAAGGCAAGGGGTAACCCGGGCCGAATCTCTCAGGTTCCGTGACAGAGGGGGGTCAGACTGGGCGGTTCTGCACCCGCCCGCTGCTGCCGCGGGAGATCCGGTCTTGGCCGAATCAGCATTGCTCACCGTGCCGCTCGACGCGCTGCATCGCAGCCTGGGCGCGCGTATGGTCGATTTCGCCGGCTACGATATGCCGGTGCAGTATGAAGGCATCATCGCCGAGCATCTGCACTGCCGGGCCCAAGCCGCGCTGTTTGACGTCTCGCATATGGGCCAGGCGGTGCTTGAAGGCCCCGACGCGGCCGCCGCGCTAGAACGCGTGGTGACCGGCGACATCCGGGGGCTGAAGCCAGGCCGCCAGCGCTACACGCTGCTAATGAACGCGCAAGGCGGGATTGTGGACGATCTCATGGTCGCCAATCTGGGCGACCGCCTGCTCCTCGTGCTCAATGCCGGGCGCAAAAATGTTGACGTTGCTCACATTCGCGCCCACCTGCCCGCGACCGTTTCGCTGACCCCGCAATTCGACCGCGCGCTGCTCGCCCTGCAGGGGCCCGAGGCCGGCGCGGTGATGGCCACGCTGGCACCAGAGGTGGCCGCGATGCGCTTCATGGAAGCGCGCGAGATGGCATTGTCCGGCATTTCCGTCACGATCACCCGCTCGGGCTATACCGGCGAGGACGGGTTCGAGATCGGCCTTCCCGCGGCGGAGGCCGAGGGTCTGGCGCGCGCCCTGCTGGCCGATGCGCGGGTGAAGCCGGCCGGCCTCGGTGCGCGGGATTCGCTCAGGCTCGAGGCCGGTCTGCCGCTCTATGGCAACGATATCGACGAGACGCGCGACCCGATTGCCGCCGGGCTCGGCTTCGCGATCGGCAAGACACGCAAGATGGGCTGGGATTTCCTCGGCGGCGACGCCGTGCGGGCGGTGCACGATGCCGGCCCGCGCGAGCGCCTGGTCGGGCTGCGCGCCGAAGGTCGGGCTCCTGTGCGCGCCGGCGCCGAGCTTCGCGATGCCGCCGGGCAACCGGCCGGGCGCGTCACCTCCGGCACCTTCGGGCCGAGCGTCAACGGGCCGGTGGCGCTCGGCTATGTCCGCGCCGATTGCGCCGGGGACGGCTCGACCCTGATCGCCGGGCTGCGCGGCCGCGATATCGGCATCACCGTCGTGCCGCTGCCTTTCGTTCCGCATCGTTATCATCGCTGAAAGAGGACCAGATGACCGAGACCCGATTCTCCAAGGACCATGAATGGGTGCGGCTCGACGGCGACGTCGCGACCGTGGGGATCACCGATCACGCGCAGTCGGCGCTCGGCGATGTCGTGTTCGTTGAACTGCCCGAGACGGGGCGGCATGTGGATGCCGGCGAGGCCTGCGCGGTGGTGGAAAGCGTCAAGGCTGCCTCGGATGTCTATGCCCCGCTGGCCGGCACGGTGACGGAGGCGAACGGCGCGCTGGCCGATGATCCCGGCATGGTCAATGCGCAGGCCGAATCCGGCGCCTGGTTCTTCCGCATGACCCTGGACGACCGCGCCGCCTTCGACGCCCTGCTGACCGCCGACGATTACCAGGCCTTTCTCGCAACGCTCTGACCGGAGCCGCCGCCATGCCGGATACCGCGCCCCAGACCATCGACGATTTCACCGCCCTGCTGGCCGAGGAGCGCTTCGCCCTGCGCCATATCGGCCCCGGACCAGCCGAGCGCGCGGCGATGCTGCGCGCGCTGGGCGCGGCGGATCTCGACGCGCTGATCGCCCGCACCGTGCCGGAGACGATCCGCAGCGCGGCACCGCTCGACCTGCCGGCGGCGCTGACCGAGGGTGAGATCCTCGACGATCTGCGCCGCTACGCCGCGGACAACGAGGTGAAGCGCAGCCTGATCGGGCTTGGCTATCACGGCACCGTCACGCCGCCGGTCATCCTGCGCAACGTGCTGGAAAATCCCGGCTGGTACACCGCCTACACGCCGTATCAGGCCGAAATCGCGCAGGGACGGCTGGAGGCGCTGCTGAATTTCCAGACGATGATGGCGGAGCTTGCCGGGCTCGACCTCGCCAATGCCTCGCTGCTGGACGAGGGCACGGCGGCGGCGGAGGGCGTCTCGCTCGCCCATGCGGTGCACAAGGGCGGATCGACGGTGATCGCCGTCGCGGCCGACCTGCACCCGCAGAGCCGGGCGGTGATCGCGACCCGTGCCGCGCCGCTCGGCTGGACGCTTGAAGATGTCGCGCCGGGGGATGCCGGGGCGATCGAGCAGGCGAAGCCCTTCGCCGTGGTGCTGCAATATCCGGGCACGACGGGCGCGGTCCGCGACCTGTCGGACGAGATCGCGGCGGCGCATCGCGCCGGGGCGCTCGCCATTGTCGCGGCCGATCCGCTGGCGCTGACGCTGCTGCGGCCGCCGGGCGAGATGGGGGCGGATATCGTGGTCGGCTCGGCGCAGCGCTTCGGCGTGCCGATGGGTTTCGGCGGCCCGCACGCGGCCTATTTCGCCACCCGCGATTCGCTGAAGCGGCATATGGCCGGCCGGCTGGTCGGCGTTTCGGTCGATGCGGCGGGGAGCCCGGCGCTGCGGCTCGCGCTGCAGACGCGCGAGCAGCACATCAGGCGCGAGAAGGCGACCTCGAATATCTGCACCGCGCAGGTGCTTCTGGCGGTGATCGCCGGATTCTATGGCGTGTGGCACGGGCCGGAAGGGCTGGCGCGGATCGCCCGGCGGGTGCATCTCGCGGCCAGGCTGCTGGCCGGCGCGGCGCGGGCGGCGGGGCTTTCGATCCGCCATGACGTGTTCTTCGACACGATCGCGATCGAGGCGGGCGCCGGTGCCGACTCGCTGATGCAGCGGGCGCTGGGCGCGGGGTTCAACCTGCGGCGCGTCGATGACGGTTGCGTCGCCATCGCGCTGGACGAGACGGTGACGGCGGCGGAGATTGCCACTCTGGCCGGCGTGATCGGCGGCGCGGCGGATGCTGCGGCCTCGCCACTCGACGCGTTGGGGCGGCAGAGCGCCTTCATGGTCGAGCCGGTGTTCCACGCGCATCGCTCGGAGCACGCGATGCTGCGCTATCTCAAGCAGCTCGAGGACAAGGATGTCGCGCTCAACCGCAGCATGATCCCGCTCGGCTCCTGCACGATGAAGCTGAACGCGACGGCGGAGATGATTCCGATCACCTGGCGTGCCTTCGCCGACATCCACCCCTTCGCGCCGATGGAGCAGACCCGGGGGTATCGGGCGCTGATCACGCGGCTGTCGGAGGATCTCGCGCGGATCACCGGCTTCGCGGCGGTCTCGCTGCAGCCGAATTCCGGCGCGCAGGGGGAATATGCGGGGCTGCTGGCGATCCGCGCCTTCCACGCCGCGCGCGAGGAGGGGCATCGCGACATCTGCCTGATCCCCTCCTCGGCGCATGGCACCAACCCGGCCTCGGCGACGATGGCGGGTTATCGGGTGGTGGTCATCGGGTGCGACCGCGCGGGGAATATCGACCTCGCCGATCTCGAGGCTAAGATCGCCGCGCATGCGGGGAAGATCGCGGCGCTGATGATCACCTATCCCTCTACCCATGGCGTGTTCGAGGCGAGCGTGCGGGATATCTGCGCTCGCGTGCATGCGGCGGGCGGCCAGGTCTATATGGACGGGGCGAACATGAACGCGCAGGTGGGGCTGACCTCGCCGGCGGCGATCGGCGCCGATGTCTGCCATCTCAACCTGCACAAGACGTTCTGCATTCCGCATGGCGGCGGGGGGCCTGGCGTGGGGCCGATCGCCGTGGCCGCACATCTCGCGCCGCATCTGCCGAACCATCCGCTACGCCCGGATGCAGGACCCTCGACCGGCTATGGCCCGGTGAGCGCGGCTCCCTTCGGCTCGGCCTCGATCCTGCCGATTCCTTACGCCTATATCCGCATGATGGGGCCGGACGGGCTGCGCGAGGCAACGGCGGTGGCGATCCTCAATGCCAACTACATCGCCCATCGGCTCGCGCCGCATTACCCGATCCTCTACACAGGCGCGAACGGCATGGTCGCGCATGAATGCATCATCGACTGCCGGCACTTCCAGGCAGAGGCCGGCATCTTGGTCGAGGACATCGCCAAGCGGTTGCAGGATTACGGGTTCCACGCGCCGACCATGTCCTGGCCGGTGCCGGGCACGCTGATGATCGAGCCGACCGAGAGCGAGACGAAGGCGGAACTCGACCGGTTTTGCGATGCGATGATCGCGATCCGCGGCGAGATCGCCGATGTCGCGGCCGGCGCGCTCGACCGGGTGGACAACCCGCTGAAGAACGCGCCGCATACCGCCGCCGAGGTGATGGCGGCGACATGGACGCATGGCTATGGCCGCGACCGCGCTGCCTTCCCGCTGCCCCATGTGCGCGCTGCGAAATACTGGCCGCCGGTCAAGCGGGTGGACAACGTGTATGGCGACCGCAACCTCGTCTGCTCCTGCGCGCCGCTGTCGGCCTATGCCGAGGCAGCGGACTGAAGCGGGGCGCGGTTTCGCAAATCCCGGCCGGGCCCACATCCAGAGCCGTGCGGGGCGCGTAACCCCGGCACGGCTTTGCATGGAGGACCCGCGTGATGACACTTGCCCGCCGCTCGCTGCTGGCGGCAGCTCCGGCGCTGCTCGCCGGCTGCACGTTCGATACCAGCCCCTATCCCCAGCCGCCGCTGCGCCATGCGCGCGTCGATCTCGACCGGTTCATGGGGCGCTGGTACATCATTGGCCACATCCCGTATTTCGCCGAGGCGGGTTATGTCGGCTCCTATGCCGTCTATACGCGCCGTCCCGACGGGGCCATCGACGATCAGTATAATGGCTATCCGAAGAGCTTTGCCGCGAAACGATTCCAGTTCACCTCGGTCGACCAGGTGGAACCCGGGACTGACAATGCGGTCTGGCGCGTGACCCTGCTGAACGGTCTGGTTGGCGTGCCGTATGTGATCATGCATGTCGAGCCCGACTATTCGGTGTTCCTCGGCGGATTTCCGAACCGTTCGCTGGGCTGGATCTTCGCGCGCGAGAAACGGATGGACGAGGCGACCTATCGCGCGATGCTCGACCGTTTCTATCGCCAGGGCTACGACGCGCGGCAGTTCAGGCGGGTGGCGCAGTTTCCCGACCAGATCGGACGGCCGGGTTTCGAGCGCGTCTGAACGGCGGGGACATGGCGTTTTGGGGGCCTTGCCGCCGACGCGGCGCGCCGGCATATCATGATTCATGAGGTCAAGCGCCGCCCATGAGTGAGTCTGCCGCGCCGCTGCGCCGCCTGGCGAGGCTGCTGTGGCGCGCGGCGCGCGCGATCGTGTTCGCCATCGGGCTGGTGACGATCCTTCTCGCCGGCGCAGGGCTGTGGGGGCTTCACCGCCTCGCGGGCCGCCCAACGGCGTTGCCGGAACATTTCATCCTCTCGCTCAATCTTCAGACGGCGCCGCCGGACGTCGCCGCGCCGTCGGCGCTGCTGAGGCGGGCGACGGGCGCGACGCCGACGCTTGAGCAGACGATCGCGGCGATCGACCGCGCCGCCACCGATCCGCGCGTGCGCGGCATCGATATCCTTCTCGGCGGCGGATGCTGCGGCCTGACCACGGCCGAGGAACTGCATGACGCGCTCGCCCGGTTCCGGGCCATTTCGCACCGGCAGGTGGTTGCGCGCGCGATGTCCTTCGACGGGGCGGAAGGGCTGGGTGCCTATATCGTCGCGACGGCGGCGAACCGGATCGAACTTTCCGATGCCGGCGATTTCGGGGTCACCGGGCTCGCCCTGCAAAGCCCGTTCGCGGCGGACCTGCTCAAGATGGCCGGGGTCGAGGCGCAGTTCGAGCATATCGGCAAATACAAGACCTACCCGGAACTGTTCACCCGCTCCGGCCCATCGGCGGCGGCGACCGAGATGATGAACAGCCTGGCCGGCTCGCTCTACGATTCGGCTCTGGTGCCGATCGCAGCGCGGTTGAAGCGCAGCCCGGACCAGGTGAAGGCCCTGTTCGACCAGGCGCCGTTCAGCGCCGCGCAGGCGAAACAGGACGGGCTGGTCGACACCGTGCTGCCGCTTTCGGCAGAGGTCGCGCATGTGCGCGGCGTACATGTGTCGCTCGCCGATTATGTCGCCGACGCAGCGCCGGCGCCCGCGGGCGCGCCGAAGGTCGCCCTGATCGTCGCCCATGGCGATATCAACGCGCCTGACGCGCCGGGGCGGCGCAGCGGGATCGATCCGGCCCGCCTGGCGCATGAAATCGCGACGGCGGTCGCGGATCCGTCGATCCGCGCCATCGTGCTGCGGCTCGACACGCCGGGCGGAACGGTGACCGGCTCGGCCATGGTCGGCGCCGAGGTTGCGCGCGCCGCTCGCCTGCACAAGCCGCTGATCGTGTCGATGGGTGCGCTCGACGCCTCTGGCGGCTACTGGATTTCGAGCCACGGCGCCGTGCTGGTGGCCGATCCGGCGACGCTGACGGGGTCGATCGGCGTGCTCGGCGGCAAATTCAGCTTCGGCGGGCTGCTGGCCCGCCTGGGCGTCAGCGTCAGCACGGCCTCGCGCGGAGCGAACGCGCTGTTCGACAGCGCGGTGACGCCGTGGACCGAGGCGCAACTCGCCAGCCTGCAAGGGCAGCTCGATCTCGACTATCAGAAATTCGTCGGCTGGGTGGCTGCCGGCCGGCGGATGAGTCCCGCGCAGGTGAACGCGGTGGGGCAGGGGCGTGTGTGGACCGGCGCGCAGGCCCGCAGCCGAGGCCTGGTCGACCGGCTGGGCGGCTACCATGAAGCCTTCATGACCGTGCGCGCGGCGCTGCATCTGCCGGCCGATGCCGCGCTCGATATCGTCCCCGGCAACGAACAGCCGGGGCTGGCCGCGCTGCTCGCGACCCTCGCGCGGCAGGCGAATCCCCTTGAGGCCGCCGCGTTGCCGGAACCGCTGCGCGGCCTCTTCGCGCTGACGCGACTGCATCGATTGTCGATGGTGCCCGTCGAGCTTCGGTGATATCCAAAAAACTAACGATTGGTTAACGAATCGGGTTCGGCTGGGCCGCTTCGAGAACAAAATAGAAACATGGGCAAATGGCCCCTGTCTCGCTGCGTCGCTTCGCGGGCGATTCCGATTTGTTGCGGTCGCGGAGAGGAAATTTTGCGAGTGATCGGTGGAAATCCCTTTGACGCCCATGATCGCCCATGTTATCCCATGACAACCCATAGCGAATCCGACCGGCGTGACGCGTGTGCGTCGGAATGTTTGCAGCGAGGCATACCAACGGCGAGACGAAAGGGCCGCGACAGCGCCGATGAGCCAGTTTCTCGGCACCCACAGGAACAGGCTGGACGCCAAGGGCCGCGTATCGGTTCCGGCGGCGTTCCGTGCCGCCCTGCGCCGGGAGGGTGACTCGCAAGGGCTGATCCTGCGGCCATCCCACAAGCACCGCTGCATCGAAGTCTGGCCGGCGCCGGTGTTTGAGGCGCTGGCGACGCGTTTGCAGGGACTCGACCTGTTCAGCGATACGCATGACGACATGGCGGCGGCGCTCTACGCGGATGCCTGGCCGCTCGAGGCCGACAAGGAAGGCCGGATCCTTTTGCCGGAACCGCTCGTGGAGCATGCGGGATTGCGCGACAGCGTGGTGTTCATGGGTCTGGGCCGGACATTCCAGATCTGGGAGCCGGAAGCGGCCGACCGCCGCCGTGCCGAGGCGCGGGAGCGCGCGCGGATTGGCGGACTTACCCTGCCGGCGGGGGCTTCGGCATGAGCGGCGGGCTTTCCCATGTGCCGGTGCTGCGCGAGGAGGCGGTGGCGATGCTCGCGCCCCGCGCGGACGGGGTCTATCTCGACGGGACATTCGGCGGCGGCGGCTATAGCGCTTCGATGCTGGAGGCGGCGTCCTGCACGGTCTGGGCGATTGACCGCGATCCGGCGGCGATCGCGCGCGGCGCGGCACTCGCCGCCCGGTATCCCGACCGGTTGCACCTGATCGAGGGCCGGTTCGGCGACCTGCTCGCTCTGCTGCGCGACCGCGGGGTGACGGCACTCGACGGCGCGGTGTTCGATTTCGGGGTGTCGTCCTACCAGCTCGACGATCCGTCGCGCGGTTTTTCCTTCCGGACCGACGGCCCGCTCGACATGCGCATGGGCGCGGCCGGGCCGACGGCGGCCGATATCGTGAACGGCTATGCCGAGGCGGAACTGGCCGACATTCTCTTTCATTTCGGAGAGGAGCGGGCGTCGCGGCGGATTGCCGCCGCGATCGTCCGGCGTCGTGCCGCTCAGCCCTTTGAGACGACGGCCGATCTTGCGGCGGTGATCCGCACGGTGGTGCGGCCCGACCGCTCGGGCATTGATCCGGCGACACGCAGTTTCCAGGCGCTGAGGATCGAGGTGAACCAGGAACTCGCCGAGATCGAACGCGCGTTGGAGGCCGCCGCGTCGCTGCTGGCGCCGGGCGGGCGTCTCGTCGCCGTGTCGTTCCATTCGCTGGAGGATCGCATCGTCAAACGTTTCATGAACGCTGCGACCGGCCATGTCGCCGCGCCCTCGCGGCACGATCCCTCCGGCCTCGCGCGGCAAGCCGCGGCGCCGCGCTTCCGGGCTCTGACCCGCGGTGTCGTTACGCCCGGAGAGGCGGAGACCGTCGCCAATCCGCGCGCCCGGTCGGCGCGGCTGCGTGGAATCGAGAGGCTCGCGGCATGATCCGCCCGGTGACCCTCGTGACCGGGCTGCTGATGCTGGGCTCGGGTGCCTGGCTGTTCGTGGTGAAGCACCGCGCCGGCACGCTCGAGCACAAGATTGGCGGGGTCACCGCGCAGATCCGCAGTTCGGAGCAGCGCATCCGCGTGCTGCGCGCCGAATGGGCGCTCGAAACCGATCCGAACCGGCTGGCGCGGCTCGCCGCCATGTTCATGCCGCAGCTCAGACCGATGAAGCCGGATCAGCTGGTATCCTGGCAGCAACTGGCGGATGCCCTTCCGCCGCCGGGTGCGGAACTGCCGCATCTGCCGTTGCCGCCGCCCTTGCCGGGCGACCTGTCCGGTGCGCCGTCATCTGCCGCCGTTGCCGCGGCGGCTGCGCCCGAGACCGTCGCCCTGGCCACGATTCCGCTGCCCGTCCCGCCGCGGAGCCTGCCGGCGCCAAGGTTCGCGGCGGCGACGTCGCAAACTGCTCTGGCGGCGCCCCAAGCGCATCTCGCCGTGCCGCATCCGGCTGTGCGCCCTGTTGCGGTTCGCCGCTCCGTGGTGGCGCCGGCGCAGCATGCCGTCGTCGTGCACCGGCCTGCAAGCCAGCGGCATGATGTTGTCGCGCGTGCCCACAGCCCCGCCATTGCCGCCGCGCGCCGCCCGCAGACGCTCGGCGCCTCGGTCCTCGCGCCACGCCCGGCCCCCCGGCCCACGGAGCCGCCGGTCAGGTCGATCACGGCGAGCGACGCGGTGCCGGCGCGGCCCCAGGCTCCGGCGCCGCCCGCCCGCATCGTGGCGCCCGCCGCACGCGGGACGTCGGTATTCGGGGATTACGGTGCGAGCCTGGCGCCGCCGCGTCCCGCTGGCGGAGTGGCGCCATGACCGCGCCGCCGCCACGCGACAGTCTCTCACCGCGCGTTCCTGGCCGCGGCGGCCGGGATGCGGCCCGACGCGCCGGTGCACCCGAGCGCGGCGCGGTACCGCGGATGGAGCATGTCCGCGTCACTTCGCCCGATCTGGCGCGACGCGCCGCCATCGGTGTGCTGCACAGCCGGCTCGCCGCCGGATTTGCCGGCTTCGTGCTCATTTATCTGCTGCTTGCCGCGCGGGTCGTCTATGTCACGGTGGTCCATCCCGTCCCGCCGGACAAGGCGGCGATTGCGGCGCAGACGCCATCGACCACCGTCGTCCTGCCGCCACCCGCACGCGCCGAGATCACCGACCGGAACGGCGAGATCCTTGCCGTCTCGCTGCCGGCGGCGGCATTGTATGCCAATCCGAAGCAGGTCGAGGATCCGGGTGTCGCGGCGCGCGAGATCGCCGCGGTGATCCCGGGGCTCGATCCCGGATTCCTCGAGGCGCGGCTCGCCGATCGGTCGCGCGACTTCGTGTATCTCGACCGCAAGCTGACCGCCTCGCAGGAACTGGCGGTCAACCGGCTCGGGATTCCGGGAGTGTATTTCGAGAATACCGAGCGTCGGCATTATCCCGAGGGGAACCTCGCGGCGCATATCCTGGGCGGGGTGACGCCGGACCAGCGCGGGATCGCCGGGGTCGAGGACTGGTTTAACAAGCGCCTGACCAGCGCGCCTGGCAAGCCGCTTCGCCTGTCGATCGATATCGGTGCGGAAGGGATCGTGCGCCAGGCGATCTGGCAGGCAATGAGCGATTATGATGCCAAGGGCGCCTGCGGCATCGTGATCTCGGCGCGGACCGGCAGGGTGCTGGCGATGGCCAGCGTGCCCGACTATAACGCCGATGATCTCGGGTCTGCGCCCGCCGATGCGCGCTTCAACCGCTGCGTGTCCGGCGACTATGAACCGGGCAGCGTGTTCAAGCTGCAGACGCTGTCGATGGCGATCAATTCCGACATGATCCAGCCCTGGGACCGGTTCAACACGACGCATCCGCTGCATGTCGGCCGGTTCACCGTGACCGACTTCGAGCCGGCGCATATCTGGATGGCGGTGCCGCATATCCTCGCCGTGTCGTCGAATATCGGCGCCTCGCGGATCGCGACCATTCTCGGGCCGCAGATCCAGCGCGCATGGCTGCGCAAGCTCGGCTTCTTCCGTCGTCCGCCGATCCAGCTGCCGGAAGCCACGCCGCCGATGTATCACCCGAAATCAAGCTGGAAGCTGCTGACGACGATGACGGTGAGTTTCGGCAACGGCATCGCGATGTCGCCACTGCAGCTGATTTCGGCGGTCGTGCCGGTCGTCAATGGCGGGATCTGGTATCCGCCCACCCTGCTGGACCATGGGAAGCGGTCCGCCGGGGTGCGGGTGATGAGCGAGCGGACGTCGCTGATCATGCGCAAGATGATGCGCAATGTCGTCACCGCCCCGGATGGCACCGGCGTCTATGCCCGGGTGCCGGGGTATCTCGTCGGCGGCAAGACCGGCACGGCGCAGGTCGTCGGGCCGAACGGGCGCTATCTGCAACATCTCAACAACGCCTCGTTCATGGCCGCGTTCCCGATGAACGATCCGCGCTATGTGGTCTATGTCGTCGTGCTGCAGCCGCATGCGACGAAGCAGATGCTGCCGTTCTGCCATGGGTTTACCACGGGCGGCTATGTCGCCGCGCCGGCCGTCGCCCAGATCATCTCGCGGATCGGGCCGATGCTCGGGATCATGCCTTTATCCGGCCAGACGCTTGCCGAGGCGCAGGCGGCACTGTCGATCCCGCTCGATCCGCCGGCGCCGCCGGGTCGGCTCGCGCTGGGGCCGGGGCACCTGTTCCCGCCGGGGGCGAGCAAATACGCCTATATCCTCGCGCATCAGACCCCGCCGGCGAACATGGACGTCGCGGCGCATGACCAGGCGCTCGCACGGACCGAGATGTGGCAGCCCCTGGCGCCGGCGGCACAAACGGTGAGCCTGCCCCCGGCGCCCGCTTCCAGCGCCCATACGCTGGGGCACCGGATCATGAATATCGCCCTGCCGGTGACGCGTGCGGGGGGGTGAACTGATGGACGGTCTTTCACGTTACGGTGCCCCGCCAGGCTGGATCCTGCCGCCGGAGACGGTGTTTTCCGGAATCACCGCTGACAGCCGCGCCGTGCGCAAGGGCATGATCTTCGCCGCCTTGCCGGGCGCGCGCGCCGATGGGCGAGATTTCATCGCCCAGGCCGTGGCACAGGGGGCCGCCGCGGTGCTGGCGCCTTCGGGCACCCGCTGGCCGCCTGGCGTGCCGCCACGCCCGCTGATCGAGGACCCGGAGCCGCGGCGCCGCCTGGCCGAGATCGCGGCGACGCTGGCAGGACCGCTGCCGGAGACGATTCTCGGCGTGACAGGCACCAATGGGAAGACCTCGACGGTGGATTTCATCCGCCAGATGGCAGTGGCCAGCGGGAGACCGGCCGCCTCGCTCGGCACGCTCGGGCTGATCGCGCCGGGCTTCGCGCCGGGGGCAAGCCTGACCACGCCGGATCCGGTGACCCTCTCCGATATCCTTGCCGCGTTGCGGGCGGCCGGAATCGGGACCGTTGCGCTCGAGGCCTCCTCGCATGGGCTCGACCAGTTCCGCCTGCATGGGCTGCGCCTTGCCGCTGGCGGGTTCAGCAACCTGACACGCGATCATCTCGATTATCACGGGGACATGGCGTCCTACCGTCGGGCCAAGTTGCGGCTGTTCCAGGACCTGCTGCTTCCCGGCGCGCCGGCGGTGGCAATGGCCGATCTTGAGCCGGATACGCTGGCGGCACTGCGCGACATCGCGCAGGCGCGGCGGCTCGATCTGGCGACGGTGGGCGCGGGCGGTGACCTGTTTGACCTGCGCGGCATCATCGCGACGCCGTCCAGCCAAGTGCTGACGATCGCGTGCGGTGGCGTATCGCGCGAGATCGAACTGCCGCTTCCGGGCCGGTTCCAGGTGGATAATGCGTTGCTTGCGGCAGGCCTCGCGCGTGCGGCAGGCGTGTCCGATCCGCTGGACAGGCTGCCAGGCCTCGCGCCGGTGCGCGGGAGGCTGGAGCGCGCGGCGGTGCTGCCGAATGGCGCTGCCGCCTATGTCGATTACGCGCACACGCCGGATGCGCTGGAGCGGTTGCTGATGGCGCTGCGCCCGCACGCGGCCGGACGGCTGGTGCTGGTGTTCGGCGCGGGCGGCGATCGGGATCGCGGCAAGCGGAAGCTGATGGGTGATGTGGCCGCGAGACTCGCGGATGTCGCGATCGTCACCGACGACAATCCGCGGAGCGAGGACCCGGCATCGATCCGCGCGGCAATCCTCGCGGCCTGCCCCGGCGCGCGGGAGATCGGCGACCGGCGTGCCGCGATCGCTGCCGGACTCGATGCGCTGCGGGCGGGCGACGTGCTGGCCGTGGCTGGCAAGGGACATGAGAGCGGGCAGATCGTCGGTGATGCGGTGCTGCCCTTCGACGATGCGGCGGTGATCAGGGAACTTGCGGCATGAGCGGTCTCTGGAGCGCGCGCGACCTTGCCGTCGCCACCAACGGCACCTGGCTGCGCGGCGAGGCTGATGCCACAGGTGTTTCGATCGACAGCCGGACGATCGCGCCGGGCGAGTTGTTCGTCGCCCTGGCGGACGCTCGCGACGGGCATGATTTCGTTCCTGATGCCGAGGCGAAAGGGGCGGCCTGCGTGCTGGTTGCGCGCGATGTCGGCGCCGGGCCGGCACTGCTCGTCGAGGATGTGCAGGCCGCGCTCACCCGGCTCGGCGAATTCGGTCGGGCGCGCAGCCGCGCCCGCGTCGTCGCGGTCACGGGCTCGGTCGGCAAGTCCACCACCAAGGAAATGCTGCGCCGGATCCTCTCCGCATTTGGCGCGACGCATGCGGCGGAAGCCTCCTTCAACAACCATATCGGCGTGCCGCTGACCCTCGCGCGGTTGCCGGCCGAGGCCGATTTTGCGGTGGTCGAGATCGGCATGAACCATCCAGGCGAGATCGCGCCGCTCTCCGCCATCACGCGGCCGCATGTCGGCGTGATCACCGCGATCGGCTCGGCGCATCTGGGGTTGATGGGTTCGGTCGAGGCGATTGCCGATGAAAAGGCGGAATTGTTGCGCGGCGTGGTGCCGGGCGGGGCGGCGGTACTGCCGCGTGGGCCGTTCCTTTCGCGCCTTGCGCGCCGGGCGCGGGACGGGGTTCGGGTGGTCAGTTTCGGCGCGCAGGATCTCGCGGAGGCAAGGCTGATCGAAGCCGAGAGCGATGCCGACGGAGTCGCGGTGACGGCGAATATCCTGCGCATGGTGGTCCGTTGCCGTCTCGCTGCGCCGGGAACGCATATGGCGATGAACGCGGTGGCGGCGCTGGCGGCGGCGGCGGCACTCGGGCTCGATCCGGCGCAGGCCGCGGCGGCGCTCGATGGTTTTGCACCGCTGGCCGGGCGCGGCGCCCGACGCCGCGTGAATGTGGACGGCGTCGAGATCACGCTGCTCGACGAGAGTTACAATGCTTCTGGCAACTCGGTGCGGGCGGCACTCGAGGTTCTGTCACTGCTGCCGGGGCGGCGCATCGCCGTGCTGGGCGACATGCTCGAACTCGGTGACTATGCCGATGACGAGCATCGCGATCTTGCGGATGCGGTTTCCGGCGTGGCCGATCTGGTTTTCGCCTGCGGGCCGCATATGCGCGTGATGTTCGATGAACTGCCGGAACGTCAGCGGGGCGCATGGGCGGTGGATGCCGCATCCCTCGCACCGGCGGTGCGCGCCGCACTCGCGGTGGGTGACGTCGTGCTGGTGAAAGGGAGCTACGGGTCGCGGATGCGTGACGTGGTCGCGGCGATCGAGGACAAGGCCTGATGCTCTACGCTCTGCTCCTTCCCCATGTCGCCGCGTTCCACGCGTTCAACCTGATCCGCTATATCACGTTCCGCGCGGGTGGCGCGTGCCTGACGGCGCTTGTCGTCAGTTTCCTGCTCGGCCCCAGGCTGATCCGCTGGCTCAAGTCGCTCCAGAAGCAGGGGCAGCCGATCCGGGCCGACGGGCCGGAACGGCATCTGATCGAGAAGAAGGGCACGCCCACGATGGGCGGCTTCCTGATCCTGATCGCTCTGACCGTTTCGACACTGCTCTGGGCAGACCTGCGGAACGGCTATGTCTGGGCCGTGCTGATGATCACGATCGGCTATGGCGCGCTCGGCTTCGCCGATGATTTCCTCAAGCTGACGAAGCGCAACACCAAGGGCGTGCCGGGGCGGATCAAGCTCGTTGTGCAGGCGGTGCTCGGGCTTGGCGCGGCTGTATGGATCACGCAGCTGATGCCCGGCTCGATCGCCGATTCGCTCGCCGTGCCGGTATTCAAGCATCTCATGATCCCGTTCGGCCCGCTGTTTCCGCTGGTCGCGATGTTCGTGATGATGGGCGCCTCGAACGCGGTGAACCTAACCGACGGGCTCGATGGCCTTGCTATCGTGCCGACGATCATCGCCGCCGGCGTGTTCACGCTGATTGCCTATCTCGTCGGCAACAGGATTTTTTCGCATTACCTCGAAATCAATTTCGTTCCCGGAACGGGTGAGCTGGCCGTGTTCTGCTCGGCGCTGATCGGCGCCGGCATGGGATTCCTGTGGTTCAACGCGCCGCCGGCCGCCGTGTTCATGGGCGATACCGGTTCGCTTGCGCTTGGGGGTGCACTCGGTTCGGTCGCCGTGGCGACGAAGAACGAGATCGTGCTGGCAATTACCGGCGGGCTGTTCGTCGTCGAGACCGTTTCGGTCATCGTGCAGGTGTTCTGGTACAAACGCACCGGGCGGCGCGTATTCCTGATGGCGCCGCTGCATCATCACTTCGAGAAGAAGGGCTGGGCCGAGCCGACCGTGGTGATCCGCTTCTGGATCGTTGCGATGATACTTGCGTTGCTGGGCCTGGCGACCCTGAAAATCCGATGAGCGCGCCGGTGGAAAACTGGAGCCACGTGTTCGCGGGGCGGCGTTACGCAGTGCTGGGTCTCGGAGTGAACGGCTTGCCAGCAGCGCAAGCGCTCGTGGCCATGGGCGCGTCGGTCATCGCCTGGGACGACAACGAGGCACGGCGCGGCGCGGCTGCTGCTGTGGGGATTACGATCGGCCGGCCCAGCGATGCCTCCAAACTCGACGGACTGATCCTGTCGCCGGGCATTCCCCATGCTCTGCCTGTGCCTCATCCCGAGGCAGCGGCGGTGATGGCGCGCGGCGTGCCGATTTTCACCGATGCAGAACTGCTGTTCCGCGCGGTCCGCGACTCGGGCAGTTCTGCGCGGTTCGTTGGAATCACCGGCACCAACGGCAAGTCCACCACGACGGCGCTGCTGGCGCATATCCTTGCCGATGCCGGCATCGAGGTTGCGGCGGGCGGCAATCTGGGGCCGGCCGCGCTCGCCTTGCCGCGCCTTGGTGATGACGGCGTGTATGTGCTCGAAATGTCGAGCTACATGTTGGAGCGAATCGTAAACATGCGCTTCAGTGCTGGGGCAATGCTGAATCTGACCCCGGATCACCTCGACCGCCATGGTAACATGGCCGGATATGAAGCTGCAAAGTCTCGGCTTTTTGTCGGACAGGAAGCTGGCGATGTCGCCGTGTTTGGGATCGATGACGCCGCGACGGCGGCGATGGCGACCCGATTCGAGGATGGCAAGAGACGAATCGTGCGAATTTCCGGCTGCCAGCGGGCCGATATTTTCGCGCGCGGCCGCAAGCTGGTCGATCATTCCGGCGTGATTGCCGATCTCGACGCGGCGGCGGCATTGCCCGGCACGCACAACGCGCAAAACGCGGCGGCCGCGGCTGCCCTTGCGCTCGCGTTCGGTGTTCCGCGCGAGGTCATTGGCCGGGCGATGGCGTCCTTTCCCGGACTGCCGCACCGGCAGCGCGTGGTCGCATCGGTTGCAGGCGTAACCTTCATCGATGACAGCAAGGCAACCAATGCCGATTCGGCCGCGCGAGCGCTGGATTGCCATGAGCGCCTGGTCTGGATTGCCGGGGGGATCGGGAAGGACGGCGGCATCACGCCGCTGGCGCCGTGGTTTTCCCGCGTTGCCCATGCGGTGCTGATTGGCCGCGATGCGCCGGAATTCGCCGCGACGCTCGCCAGCGCGGGCGTCTCCTGCGAGATCGCGGGGACGATCGAGAACGCCGTTCCGTCTGCTTTCGCGGCGGCCCGGCGAATTGGGGTCGATACCGTGCTGCTCTCGCCGGCGGCGGCGAGTTTCGACCAGTTCGCCGATTACGCCGCGCGCGGACGACGTTTCGCCGAACTGGCCGCCCGCCTCGTTTCGATGGAGGCCAGGTGATGCCGGTCCTTTCGCGCGCGGATGATTCAGTCGTCGGACGGTGGTGGTGGAGCGTCGACCGGGTGATGCTCACCGCCCTGCTGCTGCTGGTGGGCCTGGGCTATGTGCTTGCGCTCGCGGCCACGCCGGCGACCAATCTTTCGCTGAACGATCCCAACACGATCGTGATGATCCGGCAGATCGTCTACCTGCTGACGGCGGGAATTCTGATGGTCGGGGTTTCGATGCTTGACCTGCATTACGTCAAGCTCGCCGCGCTCGCGACCGGGGTGGTCTTCCTTGTGCTCACCGGGTTCACTCTCGTGCATGGCGTCGTCGTCGATGGCGGACGGCGCTGGATCGCGCTGCCGGGCTTCACCATTCAGCCTTCGGAATTCCTCAAGCCCGCGCTGATCATCGCGACCGCATGGCTGCTGGCGGAGCGGCGGCGCACGCCGGGATTTCCGGGCATGTTCGCGGCGATCGGTCTCAACAGCCTGGTGGTGCTGATTCTTCTGCGCCAGCCCGATGTCGGTTCAACCGCCCTGGTGCTGGCGACATTTTTCGTCCAGCTTTTTCTCGACGGCCTGAACGCGTTTTTCGTGGGGCTTGGCGTGGCCGGATTTGGCGCCGCCGGATTCGCAGCATTCGAGCTGATCGCTCACGTGCACAAGCGCGTGATGCTGTTCCTCCATCCGACCAAGGACAAGGCGTATCAGGCGCTCACGGCGCTTTCCGCCTTCGCCAATGGCGGGCTCTGGGGACGTGGGCCGGGCGAGGGGCAGGTGAAGCACTACCTGCCTGACGCGCGCGCCGATTTCGTCTTCGCGGTGGCTGGCGAGGAATTCGGCATGTTTCTTTGCCTCGGCATCATCGCGCTCTACGCGGTGATCGTGCTGCGTGGGTTCATGCGGGTGCTGCGCGAGACGGATCCGTTCGTGGCCCTCGCCTCTGCCGGGCTGCTGACCAGTTTCGGACTGCAGGCCTTCATCAACATGGCGTCTTCATTGTCGATGATCCCGACCAAGGGCATGACACTGCCGTTCCTGTCGTATGGCGGCTCGGCTGTTCTGGCGACCGGGTTGCACATGGGGTTCCTGCTGGCGCTGACGCGACGGCGCACCCATGCCGAGCGCGTGACGGACGGGCTGTTCGGCCTCGGCATGCAGGATCGGGCGGTATGAGAGGCGCGATGCTGAACCCGATTGTCATCGCAGCCGGCGGCACGGGCGGGCACATGGTTCCCGCGGAATCTGTGGCAGACGAACTGATGCGGCGTGGCCAGCGGATCGTGCTGATGACGGACGCGCGCTCGGCGGGGCAGAAATCGGCGGTATTTGCCGGCTGCGAGCGCCATGTTCTGGCCGGTGCGGGGCTGGCCGGACGCAGTCTTGGGCGGCGACTTCTTGGCGTGGCACAGCTTGCGCGCGGCACCGTCGCGGCCCGGCACATCCTTGCAAAGCTCGATGCTGCCGCTGTGGTCGGCTTCGGCGGCTACCCCTCGGTGCCGCCCGTGCTCGCGGCGGCTACGCTGCGGCGGCGACCCGCCATCGTGTTGCACGACCAGAACGCGGTGCTCGGCGGCGCGAACCGCTTCCTCGCGCGCTTCGCCGACCATCTCGCGCTGAGCTTCGAGGGCACCGTGGGGTTGCCCGGCCGGGCGCGCGCGACAGTGACCGGCAACCCGGTGCGTGCCGCGATTTCGGTGCTGGCTGCGTCGCCCTATGAACCGCCGGCGGAGACGATCCGGCTGCTGGTGCTCGGCGGCTCGCTCGGGGCGCGGATTTTCGCCACCCTGGTACCCGAGGCGCTGGCCCGGCTGCCGGAGGGGCTGCGCCGGCGGATCGCACTGACCATGCAATGCCCGGGGGAGGCTATCGGGGCGGCACGCGGCGCGCTCGATGCCGCCGGGATCACACATGAACTGGCGCCGTTCTTCAGCGATGTGGCGCCGCGCATGGCGGCGGCGCATCTGCTGGTCGCGCGGTCCGGCGGGTCGACCGTCGCCGAGGTGGCGACGATCGGGCGGCCGGCGATCTTCATTCCGCTCGCGATCAATACCGACCAGCGGCACAATGCCGATGTCCTGGCGCGGCGGGGCGGCGCATTCCGGCTCGACCAGGCGACGACGACACCGGACCGGCTGGCCGGCGTACTCGAATCCCTGCTCGATGATCCGCTGCGGCTGGCTGCGATGGCCGAGGCGGCGGCGAGCGCGCGGATCGAGGAGGCTGCCGCGCGGCTCGCCGATCTCGTCCTGTCGGCCATTGCGGAGCGTGTGCGATGAGGGCGATGCCGCTGTCGATCGGGACGATCCATTTCGTCGGCATTGCCGGGATCGGCATGTCGGGCATTGCCGAGGTGCTGCACAATCTCGGCTATTCCGTGCAGGGATCCGACCTTTCCGAAAACGCCAATGTCGCCCGCCTGCGCGCCGCGGGCATTCCGGTCGCGATCGGGCATGACGCGGCGAATCTGGGCAACGCGCAGGTGGTCGTGGTGTCGACCGCGGTGCCGCGCGACAATCCCGAGGTGCAGGCGGCGCGCAAGCGGATGATCCCGGTGGTGCGGCGCGCCGAGATGCTGGGCGAACTGATGCGGCTGCGCTGGTCCGTCGCGATCGGCGGCACGCATGGCAAGACGACGACGACGAGCCTCGTCGCGGCCGTGCTCGAAGGGGCGGGGCTCGATCCGACCGTGATCAATGGTGGGATCATCAACGCCTACGGCACCAATGCGCGGCTTGGCGGCGGCGACTGGATGGTGGTCGAGGCCGATGAGAGCGATGGCAGCTTCCTCCGCCTGCCGGCGGTGATCGCCGTCGTCACCAACATGGACCCCGAGCATCTCGACCATTGGGGCTCCGCCGAGGCGATGGAGGCGGGATATCGCCAGTTCGTCTCGAACATCCCGTTCTACGGGTTCGCGGTTCTGTGCATCGATCATCCCGGCGTGCAGCGGATGATCCCGGACCTGTCGGATCACCGGCTGATCACCTATGGCCTGTCGCCGCAGGCGGATGTCCGGGCCGAGCGGATCATGTCCGACCGTAATGGCGCGACGTTCGAGGTGCGCCTGTCCGAACGGGTGGCCGGGCGCGAGCGCGTGTTGGCGCCGATGCGCCTGCCGATGCTGGGCAACCACAATGTCCAGAACGCACTGGCCGCGATCGCGATCGGCATCGAGATGGAGGTGCCGGAGGTCGACCTGCGCGCGGCGCTGGCGAGTTTCCGGGGCGTGAAGCGGCGTTTCACCAAGACCGGCGAGGTCGCCGGCATCACCGTGATCGACGATTACGGACATCACCCGGTCGAGATCGCGGCGGTGCTGCGGGCGGCGCGCCAGGCCGGTGCGCGGGACGTGATCGCCGTGGTGCAGCCGCACCGCTACACGCGGCTGGCGACGCTGTTCGAGGATTTCTGCACCTGCATGAACGATGCGGGAAAGGTGATCGTCGCCGACGTCTATCCGGCGGGCGAGGAGCCGATCCCGGGTATCGATCGCGACGCGCTGGTCGAGGGGCTGCGGGCGCGCGGCCACAAATCGGTTGTCTCGCTCGGTAGCCCCGATCATCTGGCCGAGATGATCAACGCGATGGCCCGCGCCGGCGATTACGTCGTCTGCCTCGGCGCCGGGTCGATTACCAACTGGGCGCAGGCGCTGCCCAACCAGTTGCAGGCGCTGATCGAGACCACCCGCCGCGGTGCCGGGGGGATGCGATGATGGCCGCTCCGGTCATGGCCGACTGGCGCGCCGCCCTGCCGGAAGTGCGCGGGCGCATCGGGTTCGATGTTCCGCTCGGGCCGGTGACGTGGTTCCGCGTCGGCGGGCCGGCGGAGGTGATGTTCCGCCCCGCCGATATCGAGGATCTGAGCCGTTTTCTCGCCGCGCTGGCGCCGGAAGTGCCGGTGCTGCCGATCGGCGCCGCCTCCAACCTGATCGTGCGGGATGGCGGGATCGCGGGTGTGGTCGTGCGGCTGGTGCGCGGGTTCGCGGATATCGAAGTCCAGCCGGACGGCATCGTGGCGGGGGCGGCGGCGCTGGATGCGACGATCGCCGAACACGCGGCGGCGGCGGGGCTCACCGGGCTCGAATTCCTCTCGGGCATTCCGGGCTCGCTCGGCGGCGCCGTGGCGATGAATGCCGGCGCTTATGGCGCGGAGATCCGCGATGTTCTGGACTGGGCCGAGATCGTCGGGCGGGACGGGACGGTGGCGCGCTATGCCGCCGGCGATCTCGCGCTGACCTATCGTCACGCGCGGCTGCCCGAGGGCGGGATCGTCGTGCGGGCGCGGCTGCACGCGCGGCCGGGCGAGGCGGCGGCGATCGCGGCGCGGATGGCTGATATCCGCGCGAGCCGCGAGGCAACGCAGCCGGTGCGGGCGCGGACCGGCGGCTCGACCTTCCGCAACCCCGAGGGCGACAAGGCCTGGCGGCTGATCGACGAGGCGGGATGTCGCGGGCTCATCCACGGCGGCGCCCAGGTTTCGGAAAAGCACTGCAATTTCCTCATCAATCTCGGCGAGGCGACCGCCGCCGACATCGAGGGCCTGGGCGAGACGGTGCGCCGGCGCGTGCGCGAGCGCACCGGCGTCGAGCTGATCTGGGAAATCCGCCGGGTCGGCCTGCCGTGCCGGGGTGCGGCATGAAGCGCGTCGCGGTCCTGCTCGGTGGCATTTCGGAGGAGCGTGAGGTCAGCCTCGCCTCCGGCCGGCAGGTTGCAGCGGCACTGCGCAAGGCGGGGTATGACGTGTTCGAGATCGAGGTCGGCGCCGATCTCGGCGCGGTGATCGCGGCGCTGACGCCGGCGCCGGATGCGGTATTCAACGCGCTGCACGGCCGTTTCGGCGAGGATGGGACGATCCAGGGCGTGCTCGACTACATGGGCATCCCCTATACCCATTCCGGCGTGCGGGCATCGTCGATGGCGATGGACAAGGGCGCGGCGAAGGCGGTTTTCGCCGCTGCCGGCCTGCCGCTGGCGCAGCACCGCATCGTGCCGCTGGACGAACTCGCGGAGGCCGATCCGCTGCCGCGGCCCTATGTCATCAAGCCGGTCAACGAGGGCTCCTCGGTCGGCGTGTTCATCCTGCGCGAGGGCGACAACCGCCGCGCCGATATCGCGCGCGCCTGGCGCCACGGATCGGTGGCGATGACCGAGGAATATGTTCCCGGGCGGGAACTTACCGTGTCGGTGCTCGAGGACCGGGCGCTGGCGGTCACCGAAATTCGTGCGGAGGGCTTCTATGACTACACGGCGAAATATGCCGCCGGTGCCTCTCGGCACGAGATTCCGGCGGACGTGCCGCCTTCGGTGAGCGCGCGGGCCAGGGATGTCGCGGTTGCGGCGCATCGCGCGCTTGGCTGCCGTGGAGCGACACGCTCGGATTTCCGCTACGACGATGAAACGGACCGGCTGGTGTTGCTGGAGGTGAACACCCAGCCGGGCATGACGCCAACCTCGCTGTTGCCCGAACAGGCGGCTCATTGCGGAATCGATTTCCCCGCGCTGTGCGCCTGGATGGTGGAGAACGCTGCATGCCGCGTGTGAAGCAGCGCAAGGCGACCGTCCAGGACCGTCCGAGTCCGCGCACGCTGTTGTTGCGCCGTTTGCGTCGGGCCGGACGCCCGACGGCGGTGCTCGGCGTCATGGCATTGCTGTTGATCGCGGTGCCGCTTGGTCTGCGGGGCGTTCTGGCGGTGTTTCGGCCGGTGCGCGCCGCGGCGGCGACCGTCGCGGCCGATGCGGGATTCCGGATTGCCCATATTGAACTGAGCGGCGTTACGCCGGGATCGCGCGCCGTTGTCGAGCGCGCGCTCGATGTCGAGCGTGGCAAGGCGATCTTCGCTGTATCGCCGGCGGCCGTGGCAGCCCGGGTCGGAGCGCTGGGCCTGGTGCGCAGCGCCGTTGTCGAGCGCGTGTTGCCTGACACGTTGCGGGTCGAGGTCACCGAACGCCGCGCCGTTGCGATCTGGCAGCGGCCGGATGGGCGCTTCGCGCTGGTCGGCGCTGGTGGCGCGGTGCTGGAGGATCGCGATGCAGGGGCAGCCCGGGCGCATGATCCGAATCTGAGGCTGCTGGTCGGCGCTGGTGCGCCGAAGCATGCCCAGGACCTGCTCGACCTGCTCGCCCGGTTTCCCGCGATCGATTCGAAGGTGGTTGCCGCCGAGCGGATCGATCGGCTGCGCTGGAACCTGATCCTGCGCGATCACACGGTGGTGGAACTGCCGGATTCCCATCCCGCTCGTGCGCTGACCGTGTTGATGCAGGCCGAGCGGAAGATTCGCCTTCTGGATCGGCCGGTGCGCCGGATCGACCTGCGGCTTGCCGACCGCCTGGTGGTGCGCCCCTACCCGAAAGGTTTCGTGACCGACGCCGCTACGCCGTCCGCAGCATCCGGGAACCACAAGTCATGAGGGAGGCATGGGCATGAACGATCTGTCCCGCCGCGCGACGCTGACCGCGACACGGGCCGAACCGCGCCAGCAGGAAACGCGCCGCCAGCCCGCGCGATCTGGCCCGTTCGGCGTGCTGGATATCGGTTCGACCAAGATTTCCTGCCTGATCGGCCGCGCCGAGAGCGATGGACGGCTGCGCGCCCTCGGCTTCGGCTGGCAACGTGGGCGAGGGGTAAAATCGGGCGGCATCGTTGATCTGGAAGACGCGGAGAAGGCGATCCGTGCTGCTGTGGGCGCGGCTGAGGACCAGGCCGATATGCGGTTGAAATCGGTCACGGTGAACCTGTCATGCGGGCAGCCGGAGAGCCGGCTGTTCAACGTGCAGTGGCCGATCGACGGCCGCGCCGTGACCGAGGATGACATCCGCCGCGTGGTGCGCGAGGCGCGGGCCCGTGCGGCGTCCGAGGGGCGCGGCACGATTCATGCCCTGCCGCTCAATTTCTCCACGGACGAGACCGGCGGCGTCGCCGATCCGCGCGGACTTTATTGCGATACGCTGACCGCGCAGCTTCATGTGGTCGATGCCGCCACCACGGCGATCAAGAGCGTCACCGCCTGCCTCGAACGATGCGAGCTCGAGATTGCCTCGATGGTGTCGGCGCCGTTTGCCTCGGGCCTCGCAACATTGGTGGAGGACGAGCGGGAACTCGGCGCCACCGTGATCGACATGGGCGGCGGCACGACGACGATCGCGGTCTTCGCCGAAGGGCAGATGCTGCACACGGCGCAACTGCCGGTCGGCGGCAATCACGTCACCAACGACGTCGCCCGGCTGCTTTCCACCCAGGTGGCGCATGCCGAGCGGCTCAAGACGCTCTATGGCACCTGCCAGGAAAGCCCGGACGATGCGCGCGAGCTGCTGCCAGTGCCCCTCGTGGGCGAGGCCGAGCACCAGATCGCCAAGGTGCCGCGCAGCGCGCTGGTTTCGATCATCCGCCCGCGGCTCGAGGAGATCTTCGAGCTGGTGCGCGACCGGATCGAGACCTCCGGGCTCGGCCGGGCGGCAGGGGCGCGCGTGGTGCTGACCGGCGGCGCGTCGCAACTGGTCGGTGCCCGCGAACTGGCGGCACAGATCCTCGACCGCCAGGTGCGGATCGGCAAGCCCATCGGCGTCATCGGCCTGCCCGACGCCGCCACCGGGCCGAATTTCGCCACGATGATCGGCCTGCTCGCCTTCGCCAGCGGCGACGGCCAGACGATGCATGACATCGATCTGACCGCTGCCGCGCCGCAGGGCCGCCTCGCCCGTTTCATGAACTTGCTCATGCGGCGGATGTGATGAGCGAACGCCATCGCATCCTTGCTGCCCATCGTTTCACGCCCGCCTGCCAGGAGACGCAGACATGACCCTGAACCTGATCCGACAGACCACGACACAGACAGATTTCACGCCGCGAATCACGGTGATCGGCGTTGGCGGTGGGGGCACCAACGCGGTCAACAACATGATCGCGCTGAACCTGCCGGGCGTGGAATTCGTCGTCGCCAATACCGATGCACAACAGTTGATGCTCTCGCGTGCCGAGCGGAGGATCCAGCTTGGGCCCCATATCACCCAGGGTAACGGTGCGGGCGGACGGCCGGAAATCGGCAAGGCGTCGGCTGAGGAAGCGTCGGAAGACCTGGCCCGCCATCTCGACGGCGCGCATATGGTGTTCATCACCGCGGGCATGGGTGGCGGCACGGGCACGGGGGCCGCGCCGGTCATCGCGCGGATGGCGCGCGAGCGCGGCATCCTGACCGTCGGCGTGGTGACCAAGCCTTTCGCCTTCGAGGGGCGCCGCCGCCTGCGCTCCGCCGAGGAGGGGATCAACGAGCTGCAGCAGTTCGTCGATACGCTGATCGTGATTCCGAACCAGAACCTCTTCAAGGTGGCCAACGAGCGGACAGGCTGGAAAGAAGCCTTCGAGATGGCCGACCATGTGCTCTACATGGGCGTGCGCGGCGTCACCGACCTGATGGTGGTTCCGGGCCTCGTGAACCTCGACTATGCCGACATCCGCTCGGTGATGTCGGTGATGGGCAAGGCGATGATGGGCACAGGCGAAGCCGAGGGCGAGGATCGCGCGATCCGCGCCGCGGAGGCGGCGATTTCCAATCCGCTGCTGGAAGACACCAACATGAAGGGCGCGCGCGGGCTGCTGATCAACATCACCGGCAGTTCCGACTTCTCGCTGCATGAACTCGACCAGGCGGCGAACCGGATCGCCGAGGAAGTCGACGAGGATGCGAACATCATGGTCGGCATGGCGCTGGATGAGAGCCTGGGAGGCCGGGTGCGGATTTCGGTGGTGGCGACCGGGATCGACACGCCAGTGCCGGCACAGGCCGAGCGGCCGCGCCTGGCCGCGGTTTCGGGCGACAGCGTGATGGTGGAGGCGAACGCGACAGTGGCGGCGCAGCCGCATATGACCGCGGCGCCCGCCGCGGCTTCGCATCCGGCACACTTCCAGCCGCAGTCCGCTCCAGCGCAGCACCAGGCGGCTCAGGCAATGCATCCGCAGCCGGCGCCGGGTCCGGTGCCGGCGCGTCCGCAGTTCCAGGCCGAGGGGCCGGTGCGGGCGCCGATCTCGGCTCCGGCCGCCTTCCGGGAGACGCCGCGCGCCGCCGAGCCGCCGCGCAAGCAGAGCCTGTTCGGCCGGATGACCAGCAGCTTCCGCAATGCGGCCGCCCCGCAGCCAATGCCGCAGGCGGAACCTCGTGCGGCCGCTCCGTCCTGGCCCGCGCGGGAGGAGCCTTCCTACCAGGCGCCGCAGCATCTCGACCGCGAGATGCCTCAGGCCCCGGCGGCCGAGCATGCCTCGTACCATGTGCCGCCGCAGCATCATGAGCCGCGTGCGGCGGTTCGGCTGACGCAGAACGAGGAAATCGGCATCGACATTCCGGCTTTCCTGCGCCGCCAGCAATCCTGACGGCAAGGCGCCCGGCCGGCGGCGGCTTAGCCCGCCGCCGGCGCGCCGAGCCCGATCAAATCTGCGTTCTCCGCGCCCCCCGGCGCCGCACATGCGGGTTTCGCTCTTGATGCCCATTGCGGGAGCGTCATTGTGTGCGAATGACGATTCCTCTCTCATTGCTTCTGCTAGCCGCCTCACTCGGTGCGTGGCTCGGCGTGCGCGCAATGCAGCAGGGTGGGGTGAATGGTGGCGGCGTCTTCGGCCGGCTGCTTGGCCCGCTGCATGGCGTTCTGGGGGCCATGGGACTGACCGCGTTGGTCATCGCGCTGGCCCGCCATCCGGTGCCGGCACGGATGGGGCTGGGTGGCTTCGGCGCGGGGGCGGAAATTCTGCTCGGTCTCGCCCTGCTGCTCGGCTTGTTCGTCGTCATCGCGGCCTGGCGCCAACGGCGCCCTGCGGGGCTGCTGCTCGGCACGCATGCGACGCTGGCGATCGCGGGTATTACCCTTGTGCTTGCCATCGCATCGCTGACCTGATGTCGAGCTTTCATCCATTCGGGAAATGAAATAGGGTAAATCAACTTATAGTTGAGGTTTCGGTGGATGTGGCGCTGATCGCGGTCAGAGCAGCGAAACCGGCGGCGGCGCCGCCGCCGGGTGCCCTGCGTTCGTCGGCCGCCTACGCGGGGCGGATTGTGCTGTTCCTCCCGGTAGCGATGATGGCCGGCATCCTCCTTTATTTTGATCTCAGGGCGGAACCGCCGGCGTGGCTGGCGCCGGTGGCGATCGTGCTGGCGGCCGGTGTAATCACCGTCCTCTGGCGGCGGCCGGTGGGTCGCCGGCTGGCAGCGCTGGCGCTGTTTGCCCTACTCGGTCTCGGCCGGGCGCAATGGCAGGCGATGCTGATGCCGCCGCCGATCGTCGTGCCGCACGGCGTCGTGACGGTAACAGGACGGGTGAGCTCGATCGACTTGCTGGCGACCGGCCGACGGGTGCGGATTGCGGCATCGCGCCTCAATGGAGGGCCGGCGCTGGGCCGGGCAGTGAGGATCAAGTTACGCCGCGGCGACGATGTCCGCCTCGCGGCAGGCGACAGTGTGCGGGTGCGCGCCTTTCTCTTCGCTCCGTCTCGCCCGGCCTATCCGGGAGGGTGGTCGTTCGGGCGGGATCAGTTTTTTTCGGGGCTCGGCGCGGTTGGGTTCGCGGTCGGGAAGCTCGACGTGACGCGCGTTGCCGCGCCGGGGTGGGGCGGCGCACTGCGGCGGTTGCGCGAAACGATTGCCGCACGGGTGCTGGCCGCCATGCCGCCCACTACGGGGCCAATCGCCGCCACGCTGCTGACCGGCTTCGAGGAATCGATTCCGGCACGTGAGCGCCAGGCGTTCATCACCGCCGGACTGGCTCATATCCTTGCCGTCGCCGGGCTGCATATCGGCATCGTGATGGGGGCGCTGTTCGCGCTGGCGCGATTCTGCGTCGGGTGGTCGGAGTTTCTGCTGCTCCGCGTGCCGGCGAAGGTCATTGCCTCGGCCGTGGCTTTTGCGGGTGGGGTGGTCTATGCGGCGCTGACCGGTTTTCACGTGCCGATCGAGCGGAGTCTCGCCATGGCCGCGCTGGTTCTGCTCGGTATTGTCGCCGGGCGACGGGCGCTGTCGCTGCGCGGGCTGGCGGTGGCGGCGTTCGTGTTGATGCTGATCGAGCCGCAGGCGGTGCCGGGGCCGAGTTTCCAGATGAGCTTTTCCGCCGTTTTGGCACTGATCGCGGGCTATGAGGCGGTTGGACGCCGGTTCGATACCGAGGGGGCGGGATGGCGAGGACGGCTGGGTCGGCATATCGCCGCGCTGGCCTTCACCTCGCTGCTGGCGGGTGGGGCGTCGATGCCGTTCGCGGCCTACCAGTTCCAGCAGGTGCAGCCGTATTACATCCTGGCAAACCTGATCGCGGTGCCGCTGACGGCGCTCGTCGTGTTGCCGGCCGGCATGGTGGCGCTGGTCCTGATGCCGTTGCATCTCGAGGTGCTGGCGCTCGCGCCGATGGGGTGGGGGATCGCGGCGATGCTGGCCGTGGCGCGGTTCGTCGGGCAGTTGCCGCACGCGCTGATCGTGATCGGGCCAAGCCCGGGCTGGCCGGTTGCGCTGCTGGGCCTCGGCATGGCGCTGCTCGGACTGCTGCGGGGGCGGGTACGCCTTGCCGGCCTGGCGCCTGTCGTGATCGGTCTGGCGGGGATGATGCTGGGCCGCGCGCCGGATGTGCTGGTCTCGCCCACGGCTTCGCTCGTTGCGGTGCGCGACGGCGCGGTGGTGCGGATACTCGAGACGCGGCGGCCGGATCAATACACCCTGGCGCAATGGCGGCCGGTCTTCGCGCATGACCGTGTGGCGGTGGCCCGTGCCGCCGACATTTGTGCCGGCGGGCGATGCCGGTTCGACCATGGGCGGGTGCTGTATCTTGCCGATGCCACGGCGGCGGAGAACGGATGCGGCGATGCGCGGGTGGTGATCTCGCCTGAACCGTTGCGCGGCGCGTGCCGGGCCCGGGGGCGCTACGTGATCGATCGGTTCAGCGTGTGGCGCGATGGCGCGATCGCGCTGCGGTTCGCGGGCGGCCGCGTGAGGCTGACTACGGACCGGTGGGTGCAGGGGGTGCGGCCGTGGGTGGCCGCCTGGCCGAAGCGGTGGCACCGGCGCCAATAAGGCGCGCGCCGCCCGGCAGCCGGTGGCGGATTTCGTTACGGAAGACGTAGTGGCGGGCCTCTGCCGTTTCTTGGTGGCGGGGGCGGGTGCGTGCGAGGGCATGGGCCTCGGCAATGGCGTCGAGTGTCGGACGCAGGCGGCACGCGTTGATGCCACGCGCGAGATAAATGCCGGCGCGGAACAGGAAGCCGGACAGACCGTTCCAGTCATGGGCGATCAGCAGACGGTTGCGAACGTATTGGTGCCAGCGTCCGGCATTCCAGTTCACCCGCGCTTCGGGAGAAACTTCATGGATGACGGCGAGGTCGCCGTGATGCTCGATGCGCCAGCCCGCGGCAATGGCGCGGCGGGCGAATTCGTATTCCTCCCAGGTGAAGAACAGGCTCTCGTCATAGCCGCCGAGACGCTCGAAGCAGGCGCGCGACAGGGCGTGGCCGCAGCCGACGAAGGTGGTCGCCGCGAAAAATCCGTCGGCCCGGGGCAAAAGCCGCTTCGGATAGCCCCAGCTCGTCAGGTCGAGGCTGCGCCCGTCGGCTGCAAGGATGCGGAACCCGATGGCGGCGAGATCCGCCGTTCCGGCGATGCGGATGGCGGCGCGGGCCGCGGTATCGCGGGCGGCGAAGACGGCATCGTTGTCGAGCGCGATGATCGTGCGGCCGTGGCCGAGGGCGCTTACACGGTTGCGGCCACCGGGCACGCCGAAATTCTGCCCGACGCCGTAGAGCGCGACATGGGGGAATTCGGTCGCCACCGTCGCCAGGGCGGCGCGCATGCCGGGCGGTGAGTTCTGGTCGAGCACGATGACATGGCTGTCCAGCCCGGTTTGCGCGGCCGCCGAACGGATCGCGGCGATGGTTTCACGCGGGCGGTGATGGCTCAGGATGACAATGTCGGCATCATAGGCGTGGCCAGGGGGCGGCGTCCCGGCCAGCAGGCGCGGCTCAGATGGCATTGCGGCCGATCAGCACAGCGGGGATCGTGCGCAACAGGATGGCGAGGTCGAGCCAGGGGGACCAGCGCTCGATATAGTCGAGATCGGCGGCGACTCGGGCCGCCACGAGGTCGCGCCGGTCGGTCGGGCCGCGCAGGCCGCGCACCTGGGCGAGGCCGGTCAACCCCGGCTTCACGCGGTGGCGCACGCCGTAGAAGGCGATCGCCTGTTCGAAGGTGAAGTCGCCGGCGGTGGTGTGCGGCGCGTGCGGGCGGGGGCCGACCAGCGACATCTCGCCGCGCAGCACGTTGAATAGTTGGGGTAATTCGTCGAGCGAAAGGCGGCGGAGAATGGCGCCGAGCCGGGTGATCCGCCGATCGCCAGGCTGGGCCTGAGACACCGGGCCTGCGGCTTGTCTGGGTGGCTGCGGGCGCATCGTGCGGAACTTGAAGACCGTGAACGGCGCGCCGTCGAGCCCGATGCGGCGCTGGCGGAACAGGACGGGTCCGGTCATCCGTAGGGCGAGGGCGATCAGGGCCAGAAGCGGGCCGAGCAGGATGATCAGCAAGGCGGCGCCGCCCACGTCCATGCTCCGCTTTGCCACGGCGCCGAACGGACGGATCGGCCGGTCGAGCACCGTGACGAGACGCAGGCTCCGGCCGGTCGCGAGGTCGCACGCGCCGATCTCGGCCACCGCGTCGAAGGCGAGGCGGATCCGCACCGGCTGATCGGCAAGGCGGGCAAGCAGTGCATCGATTTTGCTGCGGGCTTCGGGCCCATCGCCGCGCTGGACGAAGACGACGAGATCTCCGATCTGGCCAGAGCGGATCATGGCTTCCAGGGTCGCCGCATCGGCGATGGTGCGCAGGCCTGATGTCGGGGCGAGCCCCCAGCAGAAGACATAGCCAAGCCGGTGGTCGGTCATGCGGTCGAGACGAGTGCAGAGCATACGGTCGCACGGAGTTGCGGCAACGAGGGCGGATGCTCCTCGCGGGATGCCGATTCCGTGGCGGCGCCAGAACGCGGCAACCATTGCGCGCTCGCCGAGCATCAGCACGGCAGTGAACGTGAAGGCACCGACGGCCCATGCAATTGATCTGTCGAGCGGCAATATGGCTGGCACAGGGCGCAACAGTGCGATCCGCAGCAGGGCAAGCACGTCCGCCGCCACGAGGGCGCGCAGCATGGCTCCGATATGGACGAGCGGCGCGCGCGCGGGGCCGACTGCGTAAAGACCGGCAGCGAACAGGGCGAGCAATGTCAGGCCACCAAAGACGAGTTCGTTGAACGGCCCGGCGGCCATGGTGGGGGCAGGCGCCAACACTCGGGTGGCAAGACGCGGGCCAATGAGAACGGTCGCGGCATCCGTGACCAGGAGAAATGCGATTCCGCTACTCGGGCCGAGGTGCGGACGGAATCGGTGCGCCCGCTTGACCGGGATTGCCGCCATACGGCGGACTGGTTCGGCCAAAGGCTCTAGAATCGTCTGAGACATCCGGTTCGCCTCCACCTAGAGTTGCTTGACCGCAATCCAAGGTTGATTTTTGGTTAACCGAAAACGAGGCGGCGGGAAAGCAGAAAATTGATGAGGAAGCCCGACGCCGCCCCGGCGGCGACGGCCAACACCGGATAGTGACGCGGCAGGACAAAGCTTGCGATCAGAGCGGAATACGCGCCGCGATTGACCATGAAGCCAGCGAGGTTGACCATGAGAAAGCGCAACCACTGGGTGTGGGCCGGGCGCTGGGCGCGGGCGCGGAACGTCCACAGCCGGTGTAGCACCCAATTGCAACTGGCAGCGATCAGATAGGCTGCCATGCCGGCGCCGTAGAGGCCGAGGCTTGGGATCAGCGCATAGACGGCGGCGATATCGACCAGCAGGCCGAACACGCCGACCAGGCCGAAGCGCAGTAACTCGCCCGCCGCCGCGCGGTGGCGGGCCGGCAGTCGGTTGGTGACCAGCTCGATCGGCGAGGGCAAGGCGGGCATCGGGCAGGAGGGTTAGCAGGCCGGCGGCGGCGCGCAAGCGGAACTGTGTCAAATTCTGCCAAATTCGTGTGCCGCCGCAGGAAAGCGCGGCGGTTCTCTTGACCAATGCGGAAGAGCCCCATCATCATGTGATCAGGAAGCGGTCCGCCCTGGCGGAGGGGCGCGCGTGATCATGAACGGAGGAATCAATGCCCCAGGTTAAACTCACGGTGAACGGCAAGCCGGCGACCGCTGACGTCGAGGCGCGCACGCTGCTGGTCGAGATGCTGCGCGAGAACCTGCACCTGACCGGCACGCATGTCGGCTGCGACACGAGCCAGTGCGGTGCCTGTGTGGTCAAGGTCGACGGCAAGTCGGTCAAGTCGTGCACCATGCTCGCGGTGCAGGCGGATGGTGCTGAGGTGACCACGATCGAAGGGCTCGCGGCCGCGGACGGCACGCTGCATCCGATGCAGGAAATGTTTCGCGAGCATCATGGCCTGCAATGCGGCTTCTGCACGCCGGGCATGGTGATGAGCGCGATCGATCTTGTCGAAAGCCATCCGGAAGGTCTGACCGAACAACAGATCCGCGATGGGCTGGAAGGCAATATCTGCCGCTGCACCGGCTACCACAACATCGTCAAGGCGATCGCTGCGGCGTGGCCGCTGATGCATGGGCGGGAATTGCCGCAGGCTGCGGAGTGAGGCTCGGATCATAAAAGATACCGCGCCGGTATCGTCCGGCGCGGCAAAAATTCGGGAGATCATCCATGAACGACATGACGCAGCCGCACATCGTGAAGGGCGGCATTGGCGATTCGCCGAAGCGCGTGGAGGACCGCCGGTTTCTGTCGGGCCGCGGCCATTACACCGATGACATCAACCGCCCGGGTCAGGCCTATGCCGTGTTCCGGCGATCCGACGTGGCGCACGGCAACATCCGCTCGATTGACGCCGGCGCGGCGCGCGCGATGCCCGGCGTGGTGGCGATCTTTACCGGCGAGGATATCGCAAAGGCCGGGATCGGCGGCGTGCCCTGCGGCTGGCAGATCCATAGCAAGGACGGTTCCCCTATGGTCGAGCCGCCGCATCCGGTGCTCGCGCAGGGCAAGGTGCGGTATGTCGGCGATGCGGTCGCGATGGTGATCGCCGAGACCGTCGACCAGGCAAAGGATGCCGCCGAGGCGCTGGTGGTCAACATCGACCCGCTGCCCGCCGTCTCCAACATGGTCGCGGCGACCGCCGCGGGCGCGCCGCTGGTGCATGACGACGCCAAGGGCAATGTCTGCTTCGACTGGCATATCGGCGACAAGGACGCGGTGGATGCCGCCTTCGCCAAGGCCTTCAAGGTGGCGAAGATCGATGTGGTGAACAACCGGCTGGTGCCCAACCCGATCGAGCCGCGTGCGGCGATCGGCGATTTCGACCAGGCGACCGGCGAACACACGCTCTACACCACCAGCCAGAACCCCCATGTGATCCGCCTGCTGATGGGCGCCTTCGTGCTGCAGATTCCCGAGCACAAGCTGCGCGTCGTGGCGCCGGATGTCGGTGGCGGGTTCGGGGCGAAGATTTTCCACTATATCGAGGAAGCGGCGGTGACCTGGGCGGCCGCGCAGGTGAACCGTCCGGTGAAATGGACCTGCGAACGCAGCGAATCCTTCATCACCGACGCCCACGGCCGCGACCATATCACCCACGCCGAGCTGGCGTTGGCCGAGGACGGCGCATTCCTCGGGCTGAGAGTGAAGACGATGGCCAATCTCGGCGCCTATCTCTCGACCTTCGCGCCATCGGTCCCGACCTATCTGTCGGCGACGCTGCTTGCCGGCGTCTATACCACGCCCGCGATCTATTCCGAGGTGAAGGCGATCTTCACCAATACCGTTCCGGTCGATGCCTATCGCGGCGCCGGCCGTCCGGAGACCACGTTCCTGCTCGAACGCCTTGTCGACGTTGCGGCGAAGACGATGGGGATGGATCGTGTCGCCATCCGCCGGCGCAACTTCATCCCGCCCGATGCCTACCCGTATCAGACGCCGGTCGCACTGCAATATGACAGCGGCAATCACGAGGCGACGCTTGCCCGCTGCATGGAACTGGCCGACTGGAACGGCTTCGAGGCACGGCGCGCGGAATCGGCGAAGCGCGGCAAGCTGCGCGGCATCGGCATGTCGACCTATCTCGAGGCCTGCGGCATCGCGCCGTCTGCGGTTGCCGGTGCGCTTGGCGCCAGGGCCGGTCTTTACGAGGTCGCCAACGTCAAGGTGCACCCGACCGGATCGGTAACGCTCTATACTGGCACGCACAGCCACGGTCAGGGCCATGAGACGACTTTCGCCCAGCTCGTTGCCGACCAGCTCGGCGTGCCGTTCGAGCAGGTCGAGATCGTGCATGGCGATACCAGCAAGATCCCGTTCGGCATGGGCACCTATGGCAGCCGCTCGCTTGCCGTGGGCGGATCGGCAATCGTCAAGGCAGTCGACAAGATCATTGCCAAGGGCAAGAAGATCGCCGCTCACCTGATGGAAGCCTCGGTTGACGACATCGAATTCAAGGACGGCAAGTTCACCGTGGCCGGCACCGACAAGTCGAAAGCCTTCGGCGAGATTGCGCTGACCGCCTATGTGCCGCACAACTATCCGCATGACGAACTCGAGCCCGGCCTCGACGAGACGGCATTCTACGACCCGAAGAACTTCACCTTCCCCGGCGGGTGCCATATCTGCGAGGTGGAGGTTGATCCCGATACGGGTGTCGTCACCTTGCTCAACTTCACTGCCGTCGATGATATCGGCCGTGTGATCAACCCGATGATCGTTCATGGCCAGGTGCATGGCGGCGTTGCTCAGGGTATCGGGCAGGCGCTGCTCGAACATGCGATCTATGACGAAGCGGGTCAGCTGCTGTCCGGTTCGCTGATGGATTATACGATGCCGCGGGCAGACAATCTCGTGAGCATCCATGTCGGCACCGAATCGACGATGTGCACGCATAACCCGCTTGGCGCGAAGGGAGTGGGCGAGGTGGGGGCAATCGGCAGTCCGCCGGCCGTCATCAATGCCGTGGTCGACGCGTTGCGTGATTACGGGGTAACGCATGTGGACATGCCGGCCACAGCGCAGAAGATCTGGTCGATCATCAATGCGGCGTCGCCGCGGATGGCCGCCGAGTAACGGAGAGAAGAGATGTACGATTTCAAGTATCAGAAACCGGCTGCCGTGGATGACGCGGTAAAGGCGCTGGCGGCCGATCCCGAGGCCAAGGCGCTCGCCGGCGGCATGACCTTCATCCCCGTGCTCAAGCAGCGCCTGGCGAAGCCGAGCGCGGTGGTGGATCTCGCAGGACTGGGGCTGTCCGGCATCCGCCGCGAAGGTAATACGCTGGTTATCAAGGCGATGACCACGCATCGCGAGGTCGCGACATCGAAAGACGTGGCCGATGCGATTCCCGCGCTCGCGCACCTGGCCAGCCATATCGGCGACCGCCAGGTCCGTTACCGCGGTACGATCGGTGGGTCGCTCGCCAACAACGATCCCTCTGCCTGCTATCCCTCGGCTGTGCTGGCGCTTGGCGCAACCATCCGCACCACGAAGCGCGAGATCGCGGCGGACGACTATTTCCAGGGCATGTTCACCACCGCGTTGGAGCCGGACGAACTGATCACCGAGGTCTCGTTCCCGATCCCCGAGAAGGCGGCTTATGAGAAGTTCCCGAACCCGGCGTCGCGCTACGCGATGGTCGGCGTGTTTGTGGCAAAGAACGCGGGCGGCGTACGGGTTGCCGTGACCGGCGCCGGGAATAATGGTGTTTTTCGCCATACCGCGATGGAGCAGGCGCTGTCGGCGCATTTCGCTCCCGACGCGATCAGCGGCGTGAAGACACCGGAAGAGGATATGAGCAGCGACATCCATGCCAGCGCCGCGTATCGGGCGCATCTTGTGGGCGTGATGGCGCGGCGGGCTGTTGCGGCCTGCGGCTAGCCGGTTCAGGTTGGTATCCGGGAAAGGGCGGCATCAAGCCGCCCTTTTTCGTGATGTAGGGATTGTGACCGTAACGCTGTCCCGTTTTGTTACAACCGGGAATGTGGCGCCCAATTCGCACTTGCTTCAGGACCGACATGTCGTATTGTCGGCATACTTCGCATGTTGCGGAGAGAAAAGCGGAAAACGCGTTTGAACCACAACGTTCCAGGAGATACATCCATGTGGACCAAGCCGAAGCTCGTCGAAATCGCCGTTGGCACCGAAATCAACTGCTACGCCTGCGCTGATCTCGACTGATCTGAACACAAGGTGCCGGAGCCGGTGCCTCGCGCCGGTTCCGGCGATCTATCAAATCCATGAAGATCATCATTCTCGGCGCCGCCGCCGGAGGCGGCTTTCCGCAGTGGAACTGTGCCTGCGGCAATTGCGCGCGGGCGCGTTGTGGCGATCCGGCAGCGAAGCCGCGGACCCAGGCCGCGCTGGCCGTCAGCGTCAACGACTCGGATTATGTGATCTTTAACGCCTCTCCGGATCTGCGCGGGCAGATCCTTGCGACCCCCGCACTTCAGCCTCGTTCCGGACTGCGCGACAGTCCCATTGCGGCAGCGGTACTGACGGGAGGAGATGTCGACTTCACGGCCGGTCTGCTCAATCTGCGCGAGGGGCATCGGTTCGGCCTGTATGCGGGCCGGCGGATTTTTGACTTGCTCGGTGACAGCCAGATTTTCCGCGTGCTGGATGCCGGCCTGGTACCGCGCCGCGAGCTTCCGGTCGATGTGCCGACGCGGCTTGCCAATGGCGCGGGGCAGGATCTCGGAATCACCGTGGAAGCCTTCGTGGTACCAGGCAAGGTGGCACTTTATGCCGAGGATGTGAGCCGCGCGGATTTCGGCTCATCCGAGGGCGACACGATCGGGCTGCGCATTGCCGACGATCATGGCAGGGCGTTCTTCTATATCCCCAGCTGCGCCAGGGTTTCGGAGGATGTGGCAAGACGGGTGCGCGGTGCGGCGCTCGTCCTGTTCGACGGCACGCTTTGGCACGACAATGAAATGATCGAGGCTGGTCTGATGCCCAAGACAGGTGCGCGGATGGGGCATATCAGCGTCAGCGGGCCTGAGGGATCGATCGCTGCGTTCGCCGGGCTCGATGTCGCGCGGAAGGTGTTTGTTCATGTCAATAACAGCAATCCGATGATTCTTGACGACACGCCGGAGCGCGCCGAGGCGGAGCGCGCAGGGTGGATCGTGGCCCATGACGGGATGGAGATCGTGCTATGACGGTGCTGATGAGTCCGGACGAACTGGAAGCCGCGCTCCGCGCAGTGGGTGCGGCGCGGTACCACAACCGCCATCCGTTCCATCAGCTTCTGCACGGCGGGAAACTGGATAAGCGGCAGGTTCAGGCTTGGGCGCTCAATCGCTACTGTTATCAGGCGGCGATTCCGATCAAGGATGCCACGCTGATCGCCCGCACTGATGATTCCGAGTTGCGCCGGATCTGGCGCCAGCGCCTTGTCGATCACGACGGCACGCAACCGGGAGAGGGCGGCATCGTCCGCTGGCTGGCTCTCGCCGAGGGGCTGGGACTCGATCGCGACATGGTCATCAGCGAGCGCCGTGCCCTCCCGGCGACGCGGTTCGCCGTGCGCGCCTATGTCGATTTCGTACGCGACCGCTCGTTGCTGGAGGCCGTGGCGTCGTCGCTGACGGAAATGTTCTCGCCGACGATCATTTCCGAGCGCGTTTCCGGCATGCTTGCCAATTACGACTTCATCACGAGGGAAACGCTGGCCTACTTCAATGCGCGTCTCGACCAGGCGCCGCGCGACGCCGATTTCGCGCTCGACTACGTCAAGCGCCATGCCCGCACGCCGGAGCAGCAGCAGGCGGCCATCGCGGCGCTGACATTCAAGTGCGATGTGCTCTGGGCGCAACTCGACGCGCTGCACCATGCCTATGTCAGCCCGGGGCTGATCCCGCCGGGGGCGTTCGGCCATGATGGTATCTGGTCGTGACACTCACTGCTGACAGCGTGCCGCATCTGCCGCGGCACGTCAGGTTTCGCTTCGATGCAGCACGCAACTGCCACGTCCTGCTCGCCCCCGAGATGGTCATCATGCCGGATGCGATTGCGGTAGCGATTCTCGATGCGGTTGATGGCATAGCCAGCGTCGGCGTGATCGCCGATACGCTTGCTGCGCGCTATGAGGCGCCGCGCGAGGCGGTGCTGGCGGATTGCATCGAGATGCTTAACGATCTCGCGAGGAAAGGGATGATCGCGTCATGAACGATCTCGCACCCGCCACGGTGAATGCAACACGGCATGCACCCGCGCCGCCGCTCGCGATGCTGATGGAACTCACGCATCGTTGTCCGCTCAAATGCCCGTATTGCTCGAACCCGCTCGCCATGGACCGCGCGCGCGACGAGATGAGCACCGAAACATGGAAGCGGGTGATTAGCGAGGCGGCGGCGCTTGGCGCGCTGCAAGGGCATTTCTCGGGTGGCGAACCCATGGTGCGGGACGATCTGGTGGAGCTGGTCCGCCATGCGCATCGCGAGGGACTTTATACCAATCTGATCACCTCGGCGGTGCTGCTCGACAAGCGCCGGATGGATGAACTGGCCGAGGCCGGACTGGATCATGTGCAAATCAGCTTCCAGGGATCGGAGACTGCGTTAGCTGACCATATTGCAGGGTTGAGACATGCACATGTGAAGAAGCTCGCCGCGGCGCGGCTGGTGCGGGGCGCAGGCCTGGCCCTGACGGTGAACGCCGTGATGCACCGGCGCAACCTGCACCAGTTGCCGGCGATGCTCGACCTTGCGGTCGAGGCCGGGGCGCAGCGGATAGAGGTCGCGCATGTACAGTACTACGGCTGGGCGTTGAAGAACCGCGCGGCCCTGATTCCGACCCGTGCGCAGCTCGATGAGGCGACGCGCATCGTCGAGGTCGCGCGTCAGAAGCTCGAAGGCGTGCTGAACATCGACTATGTCGTGCCCGACTATTACGCATCTCGCCCCAAGGCCTGCATGGGCGGCTGGGCGCGGCGGTTCTTCAATGTGACGCCGTCGGGAAAGGTGCTGCCGTGTCATGCTGCGGAAACCATCGGTCATCTGCATTTCGACACGGTTCAGGAGAAGTCGCTTGCCGAGATCTGGGCGCATTCCGAGGCGTTCAACGTCTATCGCGGCACGGAGTGGATGCCCGAGCCATGCAAGGGCTGCGATCGCGCGGAGATCGACTGGGGTGGATGCCGCTGCCAAGCGCTGGCCCTGACGGGTGATGCCGCGGCAACGGACCCTGCCTGCGGCCTCTCGCCGCATCATGCGATGATGAAGGAACTCGCTGTAGCGGAAAGCGCAGCGGGTGCCGAGGATTTCGCCTACCGGATGATTTCGTAGAGCGCCACGGCCGCGGCTGCTGACACATTAAGGCTTTCCATTCCGCCCGGCATCGGCAGCGAGACAAGTTCGTCGCAGGTTTCGCGGGTCAGGCGGCGCAGCCCTTCGCCCTCGGCCCCGAGCACCAGGGCGGCACGACGGTTGCCGATCGCGTCGCGCGACAGATGCGACAATCCTGCCGCATCGAGCCCCATGACCCACAGACCCGCCGCCTTTAGCGCGATCAGCGCCCGAGCGATGTTCACTGTGCGTAGCAGCGGTATCCGTTCCAGCGCGCCGGAAGCTGCCTTGGCGAGTGCACCGCCCTCCTCTGGGGCATTGCGTTCCTGCGCAATGACCATTGCCGCGCCGAAGGCCTGGGCTGAGCGCAGGATCGCCCCGACATTGCGCGGGTCGGTGATCTGATCGAGCACGAGAACCGGGCCCGGACGTTTGAGTGCGTCGTTCAGCGATGGCGGCACCAGGGGATCGGCCTGCAGGGCAACGCCCTGATGCACGATACCGCGGCCAAGCATCTGGTCGAGTCGATCGCGCTCGATCCGCTCGGGTTGAATCGGCCATGGATGCGGCAGGCGCCCGGCGAGTGCGGCTTCGCCTTCCTCGGTAACAACGAGGCGGCGCAGCCTGCGGGCGGGATTCGCAAGCGCCGCCTCGACGGAATGCAATCCATAGAGCCAAAGCCCACCGGCGGATGATGCAGGTCGCCGGTCACGCGGCGCATCGCCTTGTGGCCGCCTGTGAGGATGCGGGCCGCGAGGAAGTTTGTGGCGGCCGCCGTTGCCGGCCTTTCCGTGAGAGTCGCGCTTGTCCATGGCGGCTCTCTAGCCTGCGACCACCGATGTTGACAACGCCGGCGCGATCGAAGATTACGGGCGGCGGAGAGGTGCCCGAGTGGCTAAAGGGGGCGGACTGTAAATCCGCTGGCGCACGCCTACGTTGGTTCGAATCCAACCCTCTCCACCATCTCCCGATGAACTGAACCGGATGGATGCCTTGCAGCTTGCATGGCAAATCGTTCAGTCGTCAATTGTATGCGCGGAAACCCATATATTTCTGGGGTAAAATATCAATCATTATGAAATATAATCGTCAAAAATATTTCATAATGATTGTATTCGATGCGTAATAAAAAATAATTCTGAAAAATTATTCAACAAATTGAATAATCGGAGTTACTCTACGACGCTATAACGCGTTCGCCTTTCGAGGGGAGCTGCGGATGTCTGAGATTCTTGATCCTCGATACTACAGGCTCGTCGCGCCGGTTAACGTATGGGTATGCATAGGCCGGGCACGAGCGGAGCGCTCCGGCGGGCGTGCGGGGGCCATGCATCCAATCTACCTGGCTGCGGGCCTGTTGCCCGGCGATGAACTCGTTGAATACTGGCGTGAGGCCTTCGTGGTCTTCGCCGAGGGGATGGAGCGCTGGCCCGTTCAGTTTGAAACCCCTTTCGATCGCGATGAGGGCATCCGCAATCAACCGACTGTTGGAAAATCGGTTCCGGAGGGAATCCGGCAGTTTTGTCTGCGACCGTTGCCAGGGGGCCCGCGTCACCGGGCACAGGAGCAGGCCCCCGCCGATCAGAACCGGCACCCGGTGCAGGCAAGTCGCGTGGTGCGGCTAGATCCCGACGTGGAAGGTAATCAAGCCCGCATGTTTCGAAGCCCGGTAATGGCGACCCAGTATCTTGCCGGTACGCTGCTGGGCCTCCGTCTGACCGGGCAGTTTCGGCCAGACATTGCCCACCATGCTCCCAAACGGTGGCTTGCCGCATCATGACCGGCACTGTTCCGGCTCACGACCACAGTCGTTGAGACATGACGGCGTCAACTACGGGTAATGATCCGGGCGATGGTCAATGCGTCGCCGAACTGGTCTCCGTGGTGGCGAGCATATCGTGGATCCAGCTAATCGCGGCAGCCACATCGATGCGGCTGCCGGGGTGTGCGGCAGGGCCGGCGATGGTCATGGAAAGGCTTGGCACGGTCTTGGCCTGAGAGACGGCAGGGCGGGCAGCCAGAGTCAGGTTCAGGTGGTCCTGCGCGAGATTGAGGTCGCCAGCCGCGGCCAGCTCGCCGGCCGGGCCACTGAGGGCGGCATGGTCGAGCCGCACTGTGCGCTGGCCAATCGTCGCCGTCAGATCAAGCAGATTGAAGGTGGTCGTTCCCTTGCCAAGCAAACCGCGAAGAGCGTGGGCCGTCGCGATCGGACCAACCGGATGCGGCGCCTGGATGGCCGCGCCGAGTGTCTGTCCGACGCCGGCAAGATCAAGCCCTGAGATCGTGATGCCGTGACTCGACGCGGTGAGACTGCCTGCGAGCGAGCGCTGCCATGCCCGCCCGGAATCGCCCTGGGCCATGAGATTGGCACCGAGATCGACCGTGCCTCCGGAGAGCGGAAGCGCAAGGCCGTGGGTGGCAGCGATTGACGCAACGGCTGAGGCCCGTGCCCCGGTCAGGCTGGCCTGCAGGCTGAGCGTGGCCGGCGTGCTTCCCGCCGCGCCGGTGAGGATCGCGCGGCCCGAAAGCCTGCCGCCAACGACTTCCGCGCGGTTTAGCGTGACCGCGATGCGTGGCGCCAGCTTTCCCTGGTCGAGGGCAAGGCTGAACGACGCGTGCCGTGCCACCGTTTCGCCGAACCGTTCGACCCGTGCCGCGCTGAGGATGGGGAAATTGACGCGTAACCCGCTGCCAAGGGCGGCTCTGGCAGCCCCCTCCAATGCTGGCGGGGCGGGAACCGCCAGCGTATCGGCGGCAATTCTCCCGGAGATCTGTGGAGGACCGTCGGCCAGATCGGCGTTGATCCTGCCTGAAATCGTCAGCGCGCCGAGCGAGGCAACGAAATCGGAGAGGCCCATGTGGCCACCCACGAAGAAACCGGCAGCGCGTAGACTGGCCGACCCAGGGCCGGGCCAGCCGAGTCCGGCATGTTCGCCGAGCAGGTTGGCGCCGCCGAGGCTGCGTATCAACGCCACAGCATTCGGTGCCCGAAGCGTGATCGGACCTACTACGGAACGATTCGTGAGGTCGATCACCGGCGCGGCAGCGGCGTTAAGTGAGCCGAGACGGAGAGCCCACGTCGTCGCCAGCGCCTTCTCGGCGCCATCGGCAGCGATCGCAAGCGAAAAAGGTTGACGGAGCGCCTGGTGCGTTGCCCAGCGGTCCGGCAGACCGAGAATGCGTGCGAGTGCCGTCATTGTGTTCTGTGCGTCCGGCCCGGCCAGAAACAATCGGGCGCCGATCACATCGCCGTTGGCTTTGCGCAGTCCACGACCGAGGAGCAGCCCCCGGCCGAGATGCGCGCTGGCGAGGCGGATATGAACGCCTCCTCCGATGGCAGCATCGTGCAGGCTGGCGTCGACAAGCAGGTCGGTGGCTTCGATTTCAGGCTTTGCGCCTTTTGTGGCGGCAGGAACCGCGAGTTGACGCGCAGTGATCTGCACCGAGCCATCATAGCGTGGCTTTGCGCTCGAAAGGGCAACGGCCAGATGATCGAGCAGCAGATGATCGAGTGTCAGACGGGTCAGATCAAGACGAGCAACTATATGGGCCCGATCGCCTGCGGGGGTGATACGCGCGGCGCCAGTAAAGGCGGGGATCGCGGCGGTCGCGGCTTCCTTGCCCTGCAGATCATCGAGGCTGATCGTGCCGTCTGGTCCCAGGGTCATCCGTCCGTCAACATCGAGCGGACCGGCCCTGGCCGGCCATGACGGCAGGAACGGCAGCAGCGGCCGAAGTGCCGCCACTGTCGCCGCGGGATCGGGGGCGCGAAGGCTGAAATGTCCCGCTGCTGCCGGGCCGAGGGCGCCGGCGAAGCCGAGTTCGGCGTTACCGGGTAGTGTGGCTGTCAACGACTGGGCGCGCAGCGACCGGTCGTCTGCGAGGACCAAAGCGTTGGCTTTGGCGATCGGCACGCCGGCAACGGTGCCCGAAACGTCGAGGTTGGCGGCTACCGGCACGACGGAGCGTATCCGGGCGAGCAGGGCGGCGGCGATTCCGAGGTCGAGCCCATCGCCTTTCGCGGTGATTCGCAGCAGTGGCGCCGGGACGAGGGCCAATGCGCCCTGACCTTCCACCTGAGCCGAGCCGAATTGCGCGGAGACGTTCTCGAACGCGGCCAGGTGCCCGGTTGCCGCAAGCTGGCCGGTGACGTGCAGCGGAGCCGATGATTTCTGCAGTTCGGGCAGAAGCTCCGAAACGGCCTTCTTGTCCGCCGCTATATCGATAACGCCTTCGAGACGGCTATCGTGGCCGAGCGCGCCGTGGAAGGAGAGAGTGGTGAGGGCATCCTTGCCAAGTTTGAGTTCCGCCGTCATCGGGGCGGGGCCATCACTGCCGGTATCATCGACCCTGAGCGCGATCGCGGCCGGGGTTTTGCCGAGCATCGTGGTGCCGCTGGCGGAAATCACGGCCTGCGGGCCGCCGGTGAAGATCGAAAGGTTGGCGTGGTCGAGGCGCAGCGGGCCGATCCTGAAGGTGCCGTCATGCAGCGTCGCGTGCAGAGACCCGAGCCACGGCGGCGGTGCGAGGGCCTCCGCGCCGCCGGGCAGGGGCCAGGGCAGGGTAATGTATGGGTGTTGCAGGGCGAGGCGGGTTGCGCGAAGCCGGCCAAGCAGGAGGGGGCCCGGAGCGAGATCGAGTTTCAGGACGGCTGTCGTTACCTGCGCGCCATGCGGTCCGCCAATGATGACGTTCTCGGCGACCAGTTGGGGATCCGGCAGCAGAGATAGCGTGATCGGCCCCTCGATATAAACCGGCCGGCCGACAACTCCGCTCGCCAGTCGCTCGATCGCGCCTCGATGATAATCGCCGGAGATCAGCCTGGGCCCGTAAAGCGCGGCAGCGCCGATCAGCATGGCAAGACCCAGCAAACCGGCAATGAGAGTGGCACGCCTGCGCGAGGCCCTCTGCCTAGTCCGCTGCTGCTCGCCGTCGCCGGTCATGAAGCCGCTGGTATCAGACCGCGGCGATCCGCGCCACGCCTGCCGCGGTCATCGCCTGCCACGCTGCCGCCAGCGATCCATCCAGATCGATGCCCCGGCAGGCCGGCTCGATCACACGTGCTTCCAGACCGAAGCGCCTCGCATCCTGTGCCGACCAGGCGACACAATAGTCAGTCGCGAGGCCGCAGAGATCGACCCGCTCGATGCCGCGGGCGGCGAGCCAGCCGTCGAGACCCGTGCGGGTTGTCCGATCGGCTTCCAGGAAGGCGGAATAGGAATCGATCAGGCGATTCAATCCCTTGCGCTGGATCACTGCGGCATGGGGAATATGGAGGTCGCGGTGCAGCGCTGCGCCGGGGCTGTCCATCACGCAGTGATCCGGCCAGAGCACCTGCGTTCCGTAGACGAGGGGTATGGTTTCGAACGGAGACCGTCCCGGATGCTGGCTGGCGAAGGAGACATGGTCGGCCGGGTGCCAGTCCTGCGTGATGACGACCGTCTGGTAGTGCCGCGCAAGAGCGTTGATCACCGGCACCACCACGTCGCCATTCGGTACGGCAAGGGCACCTCCGGCGCAAAAATCTGTCTGGACATCGATGACGAGAAGCGCGGTGCGGCTGTCCATATCGTGAAGATAGTCCGCATCGGACCGGCGAGATAGGGGGCGGACGGTTGCCGAAGATGTCCGTTATCGGTAATAATCACAGTTGTTGCCTGCGACGCGGGCGGCGGCGCAGGAGAGGCAGCGACAAGATGGCACATTTCGGGCGAGTAGCGGGAAAGACCGCGCTGGTGAGCGCCGCGGGGCAGGGTATCGGCCGCGCGATTGCCGAGGCGCTGATACGCGAAGGGGCACAGGTGATCGCGACCGATCGTGATCCGAAGCTACTCGACGGGCTGACTGGTGCCGAGACCGTGCAGCTGGACGTGCTGGAGGATACCTCAATCAGAGCGCTTGCGTCCTCGCTGGGCAAGATTCACATTCTGGTGAATGCCGCAGGTTTTGTCGCGCACGGCTCCGTGCTGGAGTGTTCCGAGCGCGATTGGGCCTTTTCCTTCGATCTAAACGTTACCGCCATGTTCCACATGATCCGTGCCTTTCTGCCGGGGATGCTGGAGGGCGGCGGAGGATCGATCATCAACGTCGCTTCGGCCGCCGGGTCCATCAAGGGTGTACCAAACCGTTTTGCCTATGGCGCGTCGAAGGCCGCCGTTGTCGGGCTGACCAAATCGGTCGCGGCGGATTACGTGACGCAGGGCGTGCGCTGCAATGCCATCTGCCCCGGTACGGTGGAGAGCCCGTCACTGCGCGGACGTATCGCGGCCCTTGCCGCGGCTCGCAAAGTCGATGAAGCCGTCATCGAGGCCGAATTCATCGCCCGCCAGCCCATGGGGCGGCTCGGCATGCCGGAGGAGATCGCTTCTCTCGCGCTTTATCTCGCATCCGACGAGTCCCGATTTACCACAGGCGTCGCCCATGTGATCGACGGCGGCTGGTCGAACTGAAGGAACCCGCCATGAGCAGTACCCCGAAACGTCTCCGCTCCACCCAATGGTTCGATAACCCGGATAATCCCGGCATGACGGCGCTCTATCTCGAGCGCTACCTCAATTACGGGCTGACGCGCGAGGAACTGCAATCCGGCAAGCCGATCATCGGCATCGCGCAGACGGGCAGTGACCTGTCACCCTGCAACCGGCATCATCTCGAACTCGCCAAGCGCGTGTCGGATGGAATCCGTGCTGCGGGCGGCGTGCCGATCGAGTTTCCGGTGCACCCGATCCAGGAAACCGGGAAGCGGCCGACTGCGGCGCTCGACCGCAATCTTGCCTATCTCGGACTGGTCGAGGTGCTCTACGGCTATCCGCTGGACGGCGTGGTGCTCACCACCGGCTGCGACAAGACCACGCCGGCGATGCTGATGGGGGCGGCAACGGTGGATCTGCCGTCCATCGTGCTGTCTGGCGGGCCGATGCTGGATGGGCATTTCGAGGGCGAACTGGTGGGCTCCGGCACCGTCGTGTGGGAAGCGCGGCGGCGGCTCGCTGCTGGCCAGCTCGACTACGACAAGTTCATCGACATGGTGGCCGGCTCGGCGCCAAGCGTTGGCCATTGCAACACGATGGGCACGGCATCCTCGATGAACGCGATGGCCGAGGCCCTTGGCATGTCGCTGCCCGGCTGCGCCGCCATCCCGGGGCCCTACCGCGAACGCGCGCAGATCGCCTACGAGACCGGCAAGCGGATTGTCGCGATGGTCCACGAGGATTTGCGGCCGTCGAAGATCCTGACGCGCAAGGCGTTCGAAAACGCGATCGTCTGCGCCTCGGCGATCGGTGCCTCGACAAACTGCCCGCCGCACGTCATCGCCATCGCACGGCATATCGGCGTCGAACTCGACATCAAGGACTGGGACCGGATCGGCTACGAGATTCCGCTTCTGGTCAACATGATGCCGGCGGGCAAGTATCTTGGCGAGTCCTACTACCGTGCGGGCGGGCTGCCGGCGGTGATCGGCGAGCTGATCCGCCAGGGCAAATTCCACGCCGACGCACTGACCGTGAGCGGCCGCAGCATGGGCGAGGAGAACGCCGGGAAGCGCAGCATTGATGCCGACGTGATCCGCAGCTTCGACGATCCGCTGGCCGAACATGCCGGCTTCGCCGTGCTGAGCGGCAACCTGTTTTCCAGCGCGATCATGAAGACCTCAGTGATTTCAGAGGAATTCCGTGACCGCTACATGCGCCGGCCCGGTGATGAGGACGCTTTCGAGGGACGCGCGATCGTCTTCGAGGGGCCGGAAGATTATCACCACCGGATCAACGATCCCACGCTGAACATCGATGAAAACTGCATCCTGGTGATCCGCAATTGCGGACCCATCGGCTATCCGGGTTCGGCCGAAGTGGTGAACATGCTGCCCCCGGACGCACTGGTGCGTCAGGGCGTGAACCAGTTGCCCTGCATTGGTGATGGCCGGCAGTCCGGCACTTCGGGAAGCCCCTCGATCCTGAATGCCTCGCCGGAATCGGCGGTGGGCGGCGGCCTTGCACTGCTCAAGACCGGCGATGTTATCCGCGTCGATCTCAAGGATCGCAGCGCCAACATCCTGATCGACGAGGCCGACCTTGCGGCGCGGCGGGCGGCGTTGACCTTGCCGGACCTGGTCAACCAGACGCCCTGGCAGGAAATCCATCGCCGTTTCACCGGCCAGCTCGAAACCGGTGCTGTGCTGGAGAATGCTCCGCAATATCAGCGCGTCGCCGAGCGTTTTGGTGTGCCGCGCGACAACCACTGATCTTGACCTTGCCGCCGCCCGGAGCTGGCTCCGGGCGGCGGCAAGCCGATTTGCCTAACGCCAGAGGCGGCGGCCGGTGCCATCCGGCCCGCGGAGTGCGTCGCGCGCCGCCTCGATCGCGCCGGGGTTGCCGACGAGCGAGGGCTTCACCACCTCGAAATAGGGCGAGACATCGAAGTCGCGTGGCACGAAGAGTTGATGATCGCGCACGCGGAGAATTTCGGCGACGCAGATATCGCAATCATGTGCGTGCGAGTCGTTTGGGCCGATCATCGGCAGGATCGGATAAAGTACCGACTGGAAGGCTTGTGCGACGAGTGTCGAGCAGATCGCGCGCGTGGGGTCACCGGCGCCGAAGGCGATGAGGCGGCGGCGCAGATGCACCGGCACCGGCGGGGTCGGGATCATGTAGCGTAGAAGATCCAATACGTTCCGCAGATCGTAGCGGGCGCCGCGGCGGGATAGTGCGAAATCGATCACGCGCTGTCGTTCGCTTTCCGACAGGCCGACCGCGCGGCAGATGCGCAGATGATAATCTCTGAATGCTTCGAGCCCCACCATCCGCACGCCCTCGACCACATCGGCTTCGATGAAGCACGGTTCGGGAGGCGTATCCGGCAGGCGCCGCCGCAGGCCGACATAAAGCGCGACGTGCGACCAGGTGGACTGGGTCAGATACTTGATGGCGATGCTGAACCGGCTGTGACCCTCTACCAGCACCACGTCGGCGGGTTGGAGACAGGCAACAAGCTGGCCGATATCCGTTGCCGGGGCGATGGCGTGGCCGTGCGTGGGAGCGGACAGAAAGCGTGCAAGCCGGGTACCGATCCAGCCGGCAACGCGGTTCATCAGTGGCGCTGACCTTGCGCGCCGTATCGCGCCATGTGCGCTCCTCCCGGTGTCGTATTCCGACGGATTATCCAGAGCAAATCATAAGCCGCAGCGAAGGCTTGAATCAAAGGAAAGAATGACCGGCGGCGTTCAACTTCCGGGGTTTGCCAGTTCTTCGAGAATGGGGCAGTCCGGCCTGTCACTGCCATGGCAGCTTTCAACGAGGCGCCTCAGCTCCGCGCTCATGGAATGTAGCGCCGCTGCTTTCGCCTCGAGTTCGGCGATATGGGCAACGGCGATGGCCTTCACGTCGCGAGAGGGGCGGTTACGGTCGCGCCAGAGCGAAAGCAATGCCCGGATATCGACGATGGCAAAGCCGAGGTCACGGGCGCGGTGAATGAAGCGCAGCTCGTGCACCAACCGCTCATCGTAAAAACGGTAATTGTTGGCTTCGCCGCGCAGCGGCGGCGTGATCAGGCCGATCCGTTCGTAATGGCGGATCATCTTGGCCGAAACGCCGCTCCGCGCCGCGGCCTCGCCGATCGTGATCTCCGTCCGGGTCATGCTGCCGCCTCACGCTACATGAGGTCAGCCATGGCTGACCTCATCCTCCGTACGATGCTTCTGACCTACCACCATATAAACCGCGGGCAGCACGAACAACGTGAAAAGTGTGCCTATCGAAAGGCCTGCGGCGATCACCATGCCCATGTTGAACCGGGCGGCCGCGCCGGCGCCGCTGGCGATGATCAGCGGCAGTACGCCCAGCACCATGGCTGCCGTGGTCATCAGGATCGGCCGCAGCCGGATGCCAACCGCGTGCTCGATCGCCTCGCGCTTGGTCATGCCGGCGAGTTGCGCTTCGTTCGCGACCTCGACGATCAGGATGCCGTGCTTGCTGATCAGTCCCATCAGCGTGACCAGACCCACCTCGGTATAGATGTTCAGGCTGAGCCCGAAGCCGAGATAGATAAAGATCAGCGCGCCGACGATGGCCATCGGCACCGAAACCAGAATGATGAGCGGATCGCGGAACGAATTGAACAGTGCCGCGAGCGCAAGGAAAATCACGATCACCGCGAAGCCGAATGTCGCGAGGAAGCCGCCCTGTTGCTGGATGAACTGACGCATCGGGCCGCCGTAATCCACCTCGTACCCGCTCGGAAGATCCTTCGCCGCGATCTGCTGCAATACCTTCACCGCCTCGCCGGTGGAGACGCCCGGCGCTGCGACACCCTGGATCGTTGCGGCGTTCAACTGCTGAAAGTGGTTGACGGATTCCGGGATGACCTCATTGCGGATGGTTGCGATCGCGCCAAGCGGGATCGGGACGCCGTTGATGTTGGCGACCGGATAGTCGAGCAACTGTGACACGTTCAGCCGGCTTGCCTGGGTGACCTGCGGGATCACCTTGTAAGAGCGGTTGTCGAGGCTGAAATAATTCACGTAAAGCCCGCCAAGCGCCTGTGCCATCGCGGCGCCAACCTGACTCATGTCGAGCCCGAGAGTGGCCGCCTTGGCACGGTTGATCACGACGGTGGCCTGCGGCTGATCGATCTTCAGGTCGCTTTGCAGGAAGATGAACTTGCCGGTCTTCAGCGCTCCGGCCAGCACTTTCTGCGCCACGCCGTTGAGGGCGCTGAACGGATCGGTCGTCTTGATCACGAACTGCACCGGCAGACCCTGCGAGCCAGGAAGCGGTGGGGGCTGGAATGCGACAATCTGTTGGCCGGCGACACCCTCTGCCGCCTGCTTCTGGATTTCGTTCTGCAATGCAGTTGCCGACTTCGTCCGTTCCGTCCAGGGTTTGAGGACCATGCCGGCGATCGCGAAGGTCGGCGTTTCGAACTGGAAGGTATGGCCGACCGACTTGTGCGACATCATCAGCCGGTTCAACTCCCGGTCCCAGAGCAGCTTCTGCTGGAGGGTGGCATTCGGCGCCGAGGTCGAGGAGAGGATCACCACGCCCTGGTCTTCCTGCGGCGCGAGTTCGCTCTTCGCCCCGGCGGCGAGGAAATAGATGCTGCCGAGCACGATGGCGCCGAAGACGAGCGTGACCGGCAGGGTGCGCAGACTGCCGCGAAGCATCCGCATGTAGCGCCGATGCACCGTGTTGAAGAGTTTGTCGATGAAGTGAACGAGGCGGGCTTCCCAGTCGGTGCCGTCGCGCGGAATGTGATGCAGCAGGCGGGAGGAGAGCATCGGCGAGAGGGTGAGCGCGATGATCGCCGACACCGTCACCGCCGAGACCAGGGTAAAGGCGAACTCGGTGAACAGGGCGCCGGTCAGACCGGACTGGAAGCCGATCGGCACATAGACCGCGGCGAGAACGACGGTCATCGCAATGATCGGATTGGCGAGTTCGGCGGCGGCGTTGATCGCGGCGTGCAGTTTCGTTTCGCCGTTGTCGAGATGGCGGTTGACGTTCTCGACAACGATGATCGCATCGTCCACCACGAGGCCGATTGCCAGCACGAGGGCCAGCAGCGTCAGCAGATTGATCGAGAAGCCGAGCATCAGCATTGCCGCGAATGTGCCGATCAGCGAAAGCGGGATCGCGATCACGGGGATAAACACCGATCGCGGCGTGCCAAGGAAGGCGAAAACCACGAGCACGACAATCAGCAGAGCCTCGATCAGTGCCGCGACCACCTCATGGATCGAGGCGTTCACGAAGGCCGCCGAGTTGTAGACAATCGCGCCGTCGAGCCCTGCTGGCAACTGCTTCTGGATTTCCGGGAAGCGCTTCTCGACGCCGCTGATTACCGAGAGCAGGTTGGCGGCGGGTGCTACCTGGATGCCGATATAGACACCCGGCTTGCCGTCGAAGGCGACTTCGGCATCATAGCTGTCGGAGCCGAGCTTCACCCGCGCCACATCGCCGAGCCGCACGATTGCGCCACCCGACTGCTTGACGATCAGACGGCGGAACGCGGCGGCGCTGTGCAGCGAGGTCGATGCCGTCAGCGTATCCTGGGTCATCGTGCCCTTGGTGTTGCCAAGCGCGCTGATAAAATCGTTGCCGGCAAGCGCATCGTAGACATTGGTCGCGGTCAGGCCATAGGCCGCGAGCTTCGCGGGCTCCAGCCAGATCCTCATCGCAAAGTTCTGCGCGCCAAGAATCTCCGCCGTCTGCACTCCCGGCACCGACTGCAACTGCGGTTGCACGACTCGGGTGAGATAGTCCGTGATCTGGTTCGGTGACAGGACGTTGCTCTTGAAGCCGATATACATGGCATCGAGCTGCTGGCCGACCTGCAGCTTGAGCTGGGGTTGCTGTGTACCCGACGGCAACTGGTTCAAAACCGACTGGATCTGAGCCTGGATCTCGGTCAGCGCCTTGTCCGGATTGTAGTTGAGGATGAGGAAGACCTTGATCGTGCTGGTCGAGGTCTGGCTCTGCGAGGTCATGTAGTCGATGCCGTTGACCTGTGCGATCGCATGTTCGATCGGCGTCGTCACGAAGCCGGCAATGGTGTTCGGGTCGGCGCCCGGATAGGTGGTGGTGATCGTGATCGTCGCGTTCTCTGTCTTCGGATATTCAAGGACAGGAAGCCCGGCGAGCGCGCGCAGACCGAGCACGAGGATCGCGGCGCTGACCACGATCGACAGCACAGGCCGCCGGATGAATAGGGTCGTGAGATTTTTCATGGCGTGCGCTTATTCGTTCGGCACGGAGGGATTGGGCAGGTTCTGCGGCAGGATCTTGTTGTTGATCGCGACAGGTGTGCCGTTTTTCAGCTTCATCTGGCCCGCGACCACGACCTCGTCGCCCGATTTGAGGCCCTTGAGCACGGCGACCTGATCGCCGCGCGTCTGTCCCAGGGTCACGAAAACCTGTTCGGCAGACTTGTGCGTCTTGCTCCGCTTGTCGGGCTTCACGAGAAATACAGTATCGCCGTAAGGATTGTAGGCAATTGCCGTCTTCGGCAAGGTGATTTCGTTTTGCGGCGCGCCGACATCAATGCTGACCCGCGCGAACATACCGGGTCGGAGTTCCTCATGCGGATTGGTCAGCACCGCACGGATTTGGATCATGCGCGTTGCTGTCCCGACGGCGGAATCGAGCGCCGTGATCTTTCCTTTGAACTCGATGCCGGGGAATCCGTCCACGGAAATGTCGGCCTTCATGCCCGGCCGAATCGTCCGCAATGCGGTCTGCGGCAGGTAGAAATCGACGGCGATCGGGTTGAGCTGCTCAAGCGTGGCGATGGTTGTGCCAGCGGCGAGGAACTCACCGATATCGACGGCGCGAATGCCGATTCTGCCGGAGAATGGCGCGTAAATCCTTTTCTCCTGCATCAGCGCCTTCTGGCTGCGCACCTGCGCTTCGGCGCTGGCGAGATTGGCCCGGTCAGTATCGACAGTCTGCGCGCTCACCGCCCGTGCCTGATACTGGGCGAGATCACGCCGATAGGTGATCGCGTCGAGTTTTGCCGTCGCTTCCAGCTGTGCGAGCACGGCATCGTCGTTGTTCGGACGAAGGGTGAGCAGGAGCTGGCCTTTGTTCACGTCCTGGCCCGATCTGAAGTCGATCGTGTTGACGATGCCAGCGACCTGTGCCGAGAGAGCGGCTCCCTGAAGCGCCACGAGGCTGCCGGTGGCCGTCTCGGTATTCTGGAACGGTGTTTCCTTCGCGACCATGGTCGCGACCGTCTGCGGCGGGTTCTTCAGCGTGGCGATAAATTTCGCGATCATCACGTCGCGGAACGCGCCGAAGCCGAAGATCGCGCCGAGCACGAGGGCCGCAAGCACGAGCATCACGATCATGCGCAGCAGGATCGAGGGTTTCTTCGTCTTGTGCTCGGGTGTTTCGCTGGCGGTTCCGGGGGCGGGCGCCGTCATGGCAATACTCCACAGCAGGTTTCGACTTGCTTCTTCACGTCATGCCGGTGCCACCAGCCGCCACCGAGAGCCTGGAACAGCGCCGCCGTATCGGCATAGCGCTGGGCAGTGGCCTTGATGCGGGTGATGACGGCCGATTCGTAGGTTTGCTCGGCGGTCAGCACCGAGGTGTAGGGCACGCCGCCGAGGCGGAACTGACGCTCGATGAGATTGAGGCTGCGCTGCGCGTCGTGCTCGGCCGCAGTGTCCGCCGCAAGCGCGATGGCGTCGTAATGCAGGGCTTCCAGTGCGTCCGCCACGTTCTGGAAGGCGAGTACGACCGTGTTCTCATAGGTCTCGGCAGCTGCCTTCATGGTCGCAACAGCGGCGCGGCGCTTGTAGAACAGCGTGCCACCCTCGAAGAAGGGCTGGGTGATGCCGGCGGCAAGATTCCACAACAGGGTCTGCGGAGCGAACAGGGCCTGGCCGTCCAGCGCTTCATGGCCGATGCCGGCGGAAAGGGTGATTTGCGGCAGCATGTTCGCGGTGGCGACGCCGACCTGCGCCGTGTCCTGGTGCAAGACCGCTGCCGCCTCGCGAATGTCTGGGCGCTGGCGTACCAGCGCGGAGGGGAGGCTCACCGGCAGGCTTTCCGGCAGCGCGAGATCGGCCAGGGTGAAATCGGCTGCGTGGAAGCGGCTCGGAGGAACTCCTTCATAGGCTGCGAGCTGGTCCCGTGTCTGCGCGAGCTGCTTGCGCAGAGGCGGTAGTGTTGCTTCTGTCTGGGCCAGCTGGGTGCGTTGGGTGATCGCGTTGGTTTCGGGAATGCCTCCAAGCGCCACCTGACGGTCGAGAATGTCGAGCAGTCCTTTCTCCGCGCGGATGATCCGCTCCGTCGCCTCGATCTGGGCGGTCAGCGAAGCTTCGGTAACCGAGGCGGTGACGATGTTGGCAGTGAGCGAGAGATAGGTAGCCTCAAGTGCGAATCGCTGCTGTTCGGCCTGAGCATGCAGGCTTTCGACTTGCCTCCGTGTGCCGCCAAACACGTCGGGCGCATAGGATACCGCGACGGAGGCGTTGCGCAGCGAATAGGTGAGGCCGGCGCCGGCAGAGCCGAGGCCCGTCGTTCCCAGTCCGCTGCGCACTCGTTCGGCCTGGAAACTTCCAGAGATTGAAGGGAAAAACCCGCCTTCGGCTGCTCGGGCGGTGTCGCGTGCGGCCAGCAGGGTGTACTGGGCCGATTTCAGGCTCGGATTGTTCGCCAGAGCCTTACGGATCAGCGTATCAAGTGGTTTCGAATGGTAGAGCGTCCACCATTCGCCAGCGATTTTCTGGCCGATCACGAGATGCTGCGCAGTTCCTCCTGCGCCGGAGGTCGAAGCCGTGCTGTTGGGCAGTCGGCTTGTGGTGTAGCTATGCAGCTTCGGGGCCGCGGGCTGGTGATAGTTCGGGCCGACCGCGCAACCCGCGAGCAGCGTGGTGCCGAGCAGAACCGTTGCCAGCCGGACGCGGCGATGAAGCAGGATATCGGAAAAGTTCATGATATGCAGTACCTGGCGTGCCTGAACTGAACGCGGACAGAACCGCCAGCCTGCACGCGGGAGCCTCCTCAGTGGACAAGTGGAAACTACAGAGTTTTCTGCCGATGCGTCAAGATATCGAAAAGAGGCCGATTTAATATTGAAATTCATGAATGTTCCTGCGATGGGAGAAGAAGGCGAGGAACTGGCTGATGGGTATTGTCACACGAGTTTGCCGCCGGCGCGACGCCGCAGATGCGGCGCGGCAACGGCGCGATGCGCTGATCGAGACGGCGGAACGGGTGTTCCTTCGCAAGGGGTATCATGCCGCGACGATGGACGATATTGCCGCGGAGGCCGGCATGTCGAAGCGAACGCTTTATCAGCTTGTGGACTCCAAGGAAGACCTGTTCACCGCTCTGCTCGAGCGCCGCCGTCGCCCTCTTGATGTTTCCGGCATTGAGACCGAGGGGCGGCCGGTGGACGACGTATTGAACGATATGCTCCGCTTGTGGGCGCACCACGTGTTGAGCCCGTCGATTATCGCACTTGCCCGGCTGATCATGGCGGAATACATGCATGGCCGGACGCTCTCCCGCCTGCTGGATCGGGAGGGGGCAAAGCCGTGCCGTGATGCGCTGCGGGATTATTTTTCCGCCAGTGCCGCCAGCGGATCCCTCGCCATCGACGATCCCGAAGAGGCGGCACACATGCTTTACGGGATGGCGATCGGTAATATCCACATCGAAATGCTTTTGGGCATCGGAAAGGCCCGTAGCCGTGCCGAAATCGATGCCCGGATTGCCCGTGCTGTCGGCTTGTTCCTCGGTGGGGCCAGGCCAAGCGGGCGGGTGGGATCAGACGTGCCCGCGCAGGTCCGCGAAACGATGGCGCAGAGTTGAATCTGCCGTCGGTAACGCGCCTGTCTCGGTCGCGCCGTTATGGCTCAGCCAGAGCTCCGATGCATCGAGTAGCGCCTCGTAGAGTTGGGCACAGAGTCGGCGCGCCCCGTCGCCGGCCCACTCTTCCGGTAGGAAAGTAGCCGGCAGACGCGGGTCCCGCAGCACAATCCGCCGGTAGTCATGGATCAGCAGCAGCCGGGCCAGCAGCGCATCGCGCGGATCGAAAGCCGGGGCGTCGGCCGTAAGCCCGCCGAAAATGGCAAGAAATCCCTTGTAGTGATCGCACAAGGCATCCAGTCGCCAGGCCCGCGCCGCCAGTCGGCGCAGTGATTCCGGGCCGCCGGTTGCTCGAAGAACGATGCTCCCAGCTTCGAGCGAGCGTGGCAACGGCCGGTCCGGAGCGAGCAGTATGCCTTGCCATGAGGCAAAGCCGAGTCGGTTGAACCGCTCGCGTGCAGGTTCCCGGCCCGGTCCTGGCTCGGGGAGGGCGATGATCAGGCTCCGAGCTGCTGTGCCACGAGGCCGACCGTAGATATGTCGCGCGGCGCGGATGAACTCACCGCGGCGTGACGGGCCGATCCGGTAGTAACTCGAACGGCCACGGCGGCTCGCCACCAGCCAGCCATCAGCGGCAAGCCTCGAGATAGCGGTACGTATTACACCCGGGCCAATGCCAAGGGACTCGAACAGGTCGAGTATGGTAGCGAGAGCAATGGCGCTGCCGCGTGGTAGCAGAGCATCCCCGAACAGCGTTACGATAAGCGATCCGGTATGGGAGGGTTGCTCATGCAATCGGGCCACAAGAGCGGCTACATGATGATTCATGGTCGGATAAGACCTCAATCCGCCCAGCTTCGCCAGTGCTGCGTTAACCGAACCGTGACAATGGCCAAGACGACCTGCTCCCCCGATTGTTGCCGACCAAAGGTAGAGTCTTGTTCCTTCATGATGGTTGTTTGAGGTGAATGCAACGCGTCTGGGGACATGCATCCAAATACGTTGGCCGATGATCTCGGCGGGGGCCTTTCCGCCTAGTTTCGAGTACGGCCTCCGGTATTGTAGCCGTGTTGCCAGACAACGAGGAAGAGCCATGCGGTGGCGCTGGTAACGGTGGCTTCGAAATCCTTTGCAAGGCGCCGACATCTGCTGAGCCAGGCGAAGGTTCTCTCTATCACCCAGCGTCGCGGCAGGAGCACGAACCCGCTGGCGGCGTCCGAGCGCTTGACGATCTGTATGGTCCATTTGCCGATTTTGGTGAGGCGTCCCTTGAGTTTGGGACCGGCATAGCCGCCATCGGCAAACACATGCCGCAACCAGGGATATAGGGATTTGACGGATCTGAGCACATCGGGCGCCCCATCCCGGTCCTGTATGCCGGCATGGTGAACGACGGCACCGACGTGGTGGCCGATTGTATCCGTGATGATGTGGCGCTTGCGCCCCTTGATCTTCTTTCCGGCATCGAACCCGCGCGGCCCGCCGGCTTCGGTGGTCTTGACCGACTGGCTGTCGATCACACCGGCTGTGGGCGAAGCCTGGCGTCTGGCCATTTCCCGCGCTTGCATGACCAGGACGTGATTGATGCGATCGAGCGTGCCATCGCGACAGAAGCGGTAAAAATACCCCAGTACGGTGGTGAACGGTGCGAATTCCTTCGGGATCTGCCACCTCCGGCGGCATTCCACCTGCTCCGCAGGCGGAACCTTGAGCCGCCTCCGCCACTGGCAGCCGGTCGCCAGCATGTAGAAAATGGCCTCCACAATCCTTCGCAGCGCCACCGTTCGGGGCCGGCCTCGATGCGGCGGCAAGGGCATGAATGGTTCGATCAAGGCCCATTCGGCGTTGGTGAGGGCGCTTGCGTAGCGCAATCCGGCCCGGCAATATCGTTGCCGGGCGATATCAGTCCAGGCCATCGTGTCTCCGCTCGTCTTCGCAAACGAACTGAAACACAACCCGCTGAAATCGCTCAACTTATCTTTTGCGGTCCGGCTCTTATAGGCACTCAACTTAGCGGGATTATTCGCGAGCGCATTTCCTCTGATTTTTCTCAGGCGGGTTGTGCAACCTGACATCGTGCGGGCGTGATGGCTTACCGGCCGAACCTAGCTGTTTTTGGTGGGCTCTACGATGTGTTGGCGTTGGATGTGGCAGAGATCGGGGCCGGACGGGGCAAACGCCCCTGGGATCAGCTGACCAGCCTGGGCAGTCTGGCCGGGGCATAGCCGAGGATTCCCTGGTCCGGCATTGAGCGCGGCAGATGCAGGCGGATCGAGCGTTTCAGGGTTTCGAGGCGGACGGCGAGTTTGATCAGGCGCAGGCGCAGGGTATCGAACTGGATACCACGCCAGCGCGACCGACGCGGCATCAGGGAGCGCAAACTCCACATCAGCCAGTAGGCGCCGATATGCAGAAACAGGCGCATCTGGTTGGCGCTGGCCCGCGAGCACGAGGTCCGGTCGGCCGCAAGATGGGTCTTCCACGCCTTTGATATGGTTCTCGGCCTGGCCGCGCGCGCAGTAGATCTCTTGATACAGGGTGCGCGGGGAACCAGCCTTCAGGCTGGTGACGATGAAGCGGGTATCGCCCCCCAGCGGCCAGGCCTCGACGCGGGCGATGATCCGCTCGACGCGGTCCCAGCTTGCTGCGCCATCATTGAACTCTTTGAACCGCCGGATTTTCTCTCCCGGAGCCTGTTGCGCGCGCGCCGTGGTGCTGGCCTCCAGCGCGATGACGTGTTTGCGCAGCGTCGTGGTCGTGCGACGCCGAAGATGTAATCGAGGCGACGCGCTCGACAGAACCGCAGAACTGCCGGCGTGCAGAAGTGCGAATCACCGCGCAGCATGATCGCGGTACGTGGCCAATGGCCGCGGATGGCGTCGATCAGCCGGCGCAACCATTTGACGATCTGGGCCCCTTTTGGCCGACACGCCGGACGCAGCACCGCGGCGAGCATCCGGCCGTCGCCGTCGAACACCACAATCGGTTGAGATCCGTATTCGTTGTGGTGTGCGTTGAACAAGCAGAGTTGCTGCGCGCCGTGAGCGGCATCGAAGGTATCGTCGATATCCAGCACAATCCGGTTGGGTATGGTGCGGAAGCTCGCGCAATAATGCTCGACCATCGCCAGGCCCATGCGCAGCAGCGCGCGAGGCCCGGGCAAATTCTCGGTGCGTGAAACCGTCGCTTGCGAGCACAGATCGCCCGCCTCGGGCAGACGCTCCATCGCGAGTTTGAACATCGGGTCGTTGCGCAACCGGTCGGCGTCGTTGCCATCCTCGTAACCGGCCGCGATCATCAACATGCGAAACCGAATGATCTCGTCGAGCCCATGCTGGACGCCCTCCGGCGTGCGCGGATCATCGATGCAGGCTGCCAACTGCGCGGCAATCCCCAGCCGCTTCTCGACCTCGCGTAATGCCAGCAGACCGCCGTCTGAGGACAGCATCTCGCCGTCGAAGCGGGCCAGCACCGGTTTGCCGGCGACAGGTGACAGACCGGGGAGGCATGGGGTCGTTTCAACCGTGGCGGGCATCACGTTCCATGCTGATGAAGATTTGGTCTCGACACCAAATTCTTAGATCAAATCAACGGTTTACGCTATGCCTGCCAACCCTCACGCATAATTCAGGCTAAGAACCGCGGCGTCGAGGACATCCTGCTGGCTGTGGTCGATGGCCTGAAGGGGGGCCCGGAGGCGATCACTGCCGTCTTTCCCGAGACGATCGTGCAGACCTGCATCGTCCATCTGCTCCGGAATTCCATGGATTTCGTGTCCTACAAGGACCACAAGGCGGTCGCCACCGCGCTCAAGGACATCTACCGGACCGGGCCGTTGATGCCCAAGCCGCCGAGGCCGCTCTCGCCGCCTTCGACGCCGGTTCATGGGGGGCAGAAATATCCTGACATCGGCCAGAGCTGGCGCCGAGTGTGGCAGGAAGTCATCCCGTTCTTTTCCTTCCCCGGCGAGGTCCGTCGGATCATTTATGCAACGAATGCCATAGAGGCCCTGAATTCCAAGCTGCGGCGGGCCATCCCCGCGCGCGGCCATTTCCCAGCGATGAGGCCGCGGCCAAGCTGCTCTATCTGATCCTGAACCGATCCGAAAAAGGAGTGGGTGATGCCACCTCGAGAATGGCCTATGGCAAAGGTTCAGTTCGCCGTCATCTTCGGCAATCGCTTCGTAAGGGCCCCGCCGGCCTGATGTTCAACCGCCACCCATACAGAGAATTCCTGACACCGCCGGCTTCATCGATGAAGATTAACCGCTCGGGTTCGAGATCGACCTGGTCCTCAAACCACTCACGGCGCCGCTTCAGGACGTCCGGACGGTCCTGCTCCACCGCATGGCCAATCTTTTTGTTCAGCGTGATCCGGTGTCCGCCGAAGAACCGCCAGATCGTCGAAATGCCAAACCGCTCCGAACGTTCCGTCATCAGCCGCTCCTGCACCTCGACAAGTGTCAAGTCCGGCGTCGTCTCGACCAGGTCAAGGACAACCACCCGCGTGGCGCTCGATCCGTTCCGAGCTGCGGTCGCCGCCCACCTTCATTGGTGCCGGCGAACCCCTCTCCCGGCTCAGTTGCACCCAGCGTATCGCCGCCGCAATCCCAACCCCGAGGCGTTCAGCCGCCAGACAGTGCGACATGCCGCCATCAACCGCCGCTACGACGCGTACACAAATCCAGCGAAATTACCTTCACCCTATGCATGCCAGCCTCCTTCGCCTGCAAACATCGTGAATCACCTCTCACCCGATACGGGAATCCCCACGCGATTTTTCGGCTCAGAAGCTGCTCTAAAATAGATCCCGGATCACTCAGAAGGAGCCGATCAGCAGCCAGAATCCGCACGCGCAAATCAATCGAGAGAGGGTATCCCATCCATGCCAGCCTCCTTCACCAGCACGGATTCTGACCCAGAATTCCACGCCAGCGGGAATTCCCCCCATCAATTCAATACGGTCGAAAGCGCTCTAGGGCATGTGGGGATTTAGGATTCCCATTTGGGGGTGGCTGTGATTCACGCTGTGAATGGAACGATTTGTACTGACGGACGCCCAATGGGCGAGGATAGAACCGCATTGTCTTGGCAAGGCGAGTGACCCTGGCCGCAGCGGCCGGGACAATCGGCTGTTTCTGGAAGCGGTGCTTTGGATTGTCCGTACTGGCAGTCCGTGGCGTGATCTGCCTTCGATGTTTGGCAACTGGAGCACGGCCTACCGCCGGTTCAACGACTGGCGCCGCGCTGATGTTTTCAAACGGATTTTCGACGCGGTATCTGATGAACCCGACATGGAATACGCCATGGTCGACGCCACGATCGTCAAGGTCCACCGTCACGGCCAGGGCGCAAAAGGGGGACTCAAAGCCAGGCCATAGGCCGTTCCAAAGGTGGCATGACAACCAAAATTCTGGCGCTGACGGATGCCTTGGGCAACCTTGTGCGCTTTCGTCTCATGCCGGGCAATCGCTATGACAGCATCGAGGTCCCGCCACTGATCGACAACGTCGAATTCGGTGGATTGATCGCAGACAAGGCATTCGACAGCAACGCTCTGGTCGCAGAACTCAACGAAAGAGGCGCCAGGATCGTCATTTCCCAGCACCCGGCCCGGGCACTGAAGCTGAAAATCGACCACGAAACCTACAAATGGCGTCATCTGATCGAGAATTTCTTCTGCAAGCTCAAGGAGTTCAAACGCATCGCCCTGCGCGCCTGCAAAACAGACCAGAGCTTCCAGCCAATGATCCACCTCGCCGCAGCCGTCATCAACTCACGATGAATCCCCACAAACCCTAAATTAATGGTTACATGTCGTTATGCAAAATCGTAGAATGCGCTCGCAGGCCTCTTCCAGAAGGGCATCGGATGCAGCCGTCGAAAGCCGGATATGACCTGGCATTGCAAACGCGGAGCCCGGAACCGTAGCGACCAAAGCCTCATCTAGTAAGGCATTCGCCACATCCTCATCATTGCCAAGTATTCGGCCGCTCGGGGTCCGGCAACCCAATAGACTGGTGATCGACGGGAAGGCGTAGAAAGCTCCCTCTGGGCGGGAACAGGTAAGGCCAGGCGCACCGGCCAGCGCACCTAGAACAAGATCGCGGCGTCGACGATAAATCGTACGTCGTTCCTCGAGAAGATCCTGCGGGCCGTCTAGCGCCGCAACAGCAGCCGCCTGGCTAATGGTCGAAACACCCGCAGTGGCAGTCCCCTGAACCAGCGTCATTGCCGCTAGCCAGTCACGCGGACCGGTACAGAAGCCAAGGCGCCAGCCGGTCATCGCATAGGATTTCGATACGCCGGACATAGTCAGCACGCGCCCAGCGAGATCTGGAGCAGCGGCCGCCAATGTCAGGTACGCGCCTTCGAAAATGAGGTGCTCGTAAATATCATCCGAAATTGTCAGTACATGAGGATGCCGACGAAGCACATCGGCGATGCCGATAAGCATTGCCGCATCGGCAATCGCGCCGGACGGATTGTTTGGATAGTTGAGAACAAGGAGCTTCGTCCTTGGCCCGATAGCTGCCGCGAGGGTGGCAGCATCCACGCGGAATCCTGCTTCGGCGGGGCAATCGATGAACACCGGGATACCACCGGCGAATTCAACCACCTGGATGTAGCCTGCCCAGCAAGGCGCGGGAATAAGCACTTCATCGCCAGGATCGATGACCGACATCACGGCGTCAAATATCGCCTGCTTGCCGCCATTTGTGACAAGAACGTCAGCTGGTGTTGCCGGCAAACCCTGATCGCGTTCGAATTTCCGTGCTGCGGCGCAGCGCAGCGCATCGGTTCCAGCGATAGGGGGGTAGCGTGTCTGCCCGCCGAGTGCGGCACGGTGTGCGGCATCAACGACATGCGGTGGGGTTGGAAGGTCGGGCTCGCCGATCGATAGCGAAATCACATCATGGCCAGCGGCACGAAGAGCGCGAGCCCGGGCAGCCATAGCGAAAGTAGCCGCCGGCCTTGTTCGGCCGACGCGGGCGGAAAATTGGATCATCCCGCGTCAGCACCACAGTTGCGGCGATTGATCAAGCCCGGCAGCCGTTACGACAATAATCCTGCCACGCATAGCGCAACGCGGCACCGAGATTACGACCAAAACGCTTCGCGTCACAGAGGGGACTCGTGAGCATCTGTTCGCGCAATCGAGCCCGACGTGCGGCTAGCGCTTCCAGATCCGAGGACATGGCAACGGCACGATCGATATACTGTTCCGGACTCTCTGTAACGCAATCCGTCAGGCCCACGTTCGAAAGGTGGCTCACCGAATGACGTGCGGCGAAGAAATCACCAGCCAAAGTGATGACAGGCACCCCCATAAACATCGATTCGCATGTCGTTAGCCCACCTGAATACGGGAATGGATCTAGTGCGATATCAACGTCCTTATAGCCTTCGATGAATTCTGGATGCGGAGCTCGACCGCGCAATTCGACCCGACTCGTATCAACTCCAAGAGCATGCGCTCGAGAGATGAAGCGCTCAGGAATTCCATCTTCAGAAAATTGCGGGCAGCGGAGGAGCAGGTGGGCGTTATCGACCTGTTCAAGGATCCGTCCCCAGAGCGATAATGTCTCATCGGTCAGTTTTGTCAGATTATTGAAGCAGCCAAAGGTGACATGACCGTTTGCAAGAGCCGGCAAATTGCTGACAGGCGGCGACGTTGGGGGAGGAGAATAGCAGACATAGCCGTCCGGCAACCGTAATAGCTGTTCCGTATAATATTGATCAAACCCCTCCGGGGTCTCCCATCGATCCGTAATGAACCAGTCAACACGCTTCATGCCAGTTGTAGACGCCTGTGAGCCAACCCATTTTATTTGGACGGGCGCCGGGCGATACGCCAAACTTCCAATCAATCCATTGTCACCAAAGCCACTCAAGTCAATAAGAATATCGATATTACAATCGGCAATATTTGAGGCAATCTCCGCCTCGTATTTTGTGATTCGGTCTTGCCATTTGTGCACACGTCGTGCAAGCCGCTGCGCAAATGGATCTCCTGCAGCGAAGTGACCAAAACAATAGAGCTCGTATGCATCTCGATCTAAATTTTCCAGACCGGCAAATGTGAGCCATCCTACAGGATGTTGTCGCAGAGAATGAGACAGTAGGCCGATTCGAAGTGGACGATCAGGATCAACAACAGAGGGCTTCATCAGTGGTTCGCAGTCTTCGGGCAATGTCGCGGCGAGTTTTCGGGTCGAGTCCAGAAGAAGCTCCGCGGTCGCATTGCTTTGATACGGAATTAAGGAACATTCAGCTCGCAGCCGAGACCGGTCATTGGCTTTGGGGGTTGCCGCTTTGATGTCCCTTGCACTTCCTGCGAGATCGCCAGCTGATGCTCTGATCGTAGCGCGATTTAATAATATCGTAGAGCTCGCGTTTGCGGGAATATCTAATTTATTCAATATATCGGAAGCATCGCCAAAACGATACTGTCGGCCAAGTGCGACAGCTAGATCATTGGCGATATCGATGTTTTCGGGCGCACGGAGAAGGGCTTTGCGCAGATGTAATTCTGCCATTTCTGGCATCTGATTCGCCAAATACGCATTGCCGAGCAAAGCTAGGATATCAGACGCATCCGGCTCAACGTCGATCGCAGTCTCTAAAAGAGCGATCGCCTCTTCAGCCCCACCGCGCCTAAGAGCTGCATTGGCTTCAAGACAGAGCTCAATGGCAGTGGTCCACTTCGGCTCTCGGATCTGCAAAATCAGATCATGATCAACCGTGTCGCGTAGTTCATTATACGTAATTGCATAATGAAGTATATCAGGTGCAAGATTTCCGGCGTTGGCCATCGCGCGCAATGCGGCACCCTGAAGTCCGAGCGCACCGAGCGCAAGCGCAAGTCCATGCCAAGCCTGATGGTTGGTGGGATTAAGATCGGTAGCTCGCGAAAGATATCCCACTGCGTCGTGCGGGTCGTTGCTTTGTAGTGCCAATATTCCATAAGCAAGCAAAGGTTCAATCCGCCAACGATTACGTATGCTAGCTTGGATATAGAGCTCTTTGGCCTCAGCCACATGACCATCAGCACGATAACTCTGGGCGAGCCTAATCAACGGCTCATCCCATGATGGAGCCAGCTCACTCGCTTGCTGGAAAAGCTTCCTTGCGCACTCGCGGGTGTTACCGGCATCAAGAGCCACCCCCGCCGCTATGACGTCGGCCGCGTTCGTCATATTTTCGTGTAACGCTGGGGCGCTAGCAACCTGATCAAGCATGGCGTGGCAAACTGCGCGTATTGTCGCTAAACAGCAATGTGGCCTCGTCCCAATTTCCTGTTCCTACGGCTGCTTGGACGGCTAGGAGACTCGTGTCGAGATCAGCGCGACCTTCGGCTACAAGTCGCCGGATTTGGTCAGTTGCCTCTGTATAGGCTCCCCGTTCAATCAGTACCGAGATAAGAAGATGGCGAAGCCTCAGGTCATCTTGAGGACGGTCGGAATGCTCTTCATCACCGTCCCGCAATATATTGCGCAAGGTGTCCTCCGCCTCCGCCGGCGCAGAGCGGCATAGCCCGGCGAGCGCAAGGAAGTTAGCAGGCATCTCGTCAAGGACCTCACGCAAGCAGGTCGCAGCGTCGTCGATATGCCCTAGCTCCAAGAGAGCTCTTCCTAATATCGACTTAGCCGTTGAATTCCTTGGGTCTGCAACGACCGCCTCGGAAGCGGCCTTCGCCGCTTCAACCCAATTCTTTTCCTCAAGGCTAATCTCGGCACTAAAACAAAGAATAATCGAATTCTCAGGAAATGCAGCTAAGCCGTCCGACACTATTTCCTTTGCACGAGCGTGCCTGCCTTTGACAAATTCGATTGCCGCTGACAGCGCAACGATCGTCCCAGGATTCTCACCGCGCTTCTCGAGGGTAGGGAGTAGGAGCGAGGCAGCGTTGACCTGCCCCTGATCGATTAACTGCCGCACGCGCGCAAAAAGCACGCGATTTACACTTGAATTGTCGCCCCGCACGGCAGGTTGCAATTGAGAATTCGAGTGGAGATCGGACATAGTCAGGTTCCTTTTGAACGGTGGTGCGGACCAATTCTCCGGTCAGCGCGCGAGATTGCTATAGCTTATGCGATGAGAGATCTAGCTTGTGCAGCTAGCCCAACGAGACTGGAACTCGAGCCATAAGCGTTCATGTTGCTTGCTTGTGTGACTGCAAGGAATCGATCCGCGAACGATTGAACAAACTGCTTGTTCTGAAATTTTGATACATCAAGTCGACTGGTGATGGCCTGCTCTTGCGCAAGCAGCGGCTGAAATGCGATTTGTTGAGGAACTCCCAATGCGGTCGTGACGACCGAGCGCATAACAGAATCACCGAGAATTTGAGTGGCATTCGTGAATTTTTGAGCGTTCTGAATGAAATATAGTGCGTTTGAAAGCCCGGGAGTCTGTTTATCAAGTGACTGACGCCAAAGAACTTCAGCATATGCATTAGTGAGGGTACTTATACTTGATGGCTTTTGTATTATAGATAACCCTTTGGTTGCAAATTGATAAATCTGGGCGGTCGAAAGCCACTGCGAATTAGTGGACGACAATTGATTGGCAAGCCCGTTTGGATCGCTCGGATTTGACAGAAGCGCCTTTTGAGCCAACGCTGGAAATCCGACCTGAGACCCTAGCCCGTTAGCAGTAAGAAGAACTTTAAGAACGGTTGGATTTTGAAGAAGCTGCTTCGCAGTCTTCGCGCTGTTCACAGCTTTTGTGAACGCGGCAATATCCCGCTGTACTTGTGGCGATTTTGCTTCTGCCTGAATATCTTTTGTTTCATTCTGCTGGGCGATTCGGAGCGCAATAATCGGATTTTGAGAACTCGTGACAGTTCCGCTCGTCGCTCCGCCGTAACTCGCTTCTAGAATTGACGCAATACTTGACGAAGTTGTATTTACGGAGCTTGTAAAGAGAGTGGCAATATTTGGCGATAGAGTAGACGACATCAAATGTCTCCGAGATCTATGCTCGCCCGCTAAGTCCTTCGGCAAAATTGTCGCCGATTATCGCGATCACTTCAAGATCGGGACTTTGATCATTTGTCTGCTGAAGAATGTTATTCGCAACAGAAACGATCTGCGCCCGAAGTGGTGCCGGCAACGGATTGAGTGGATCGAGATTTGTAGCGAGAATCGTCTGCCAGAGCCTGCGGGCAGTTGCCAGTGCTCGTGTACGACTCAGATCATCGTCGGCCGCACGGAGCATAGAACTCACAGTGCGGAACACTTCGGCATCCTGCTCACGCTGACCTCGCAGTTGATTGGCGGATTCATAGGCCTTGAAGGCCTTTGCTGAATGAGACATTTACGATCCTTTTGATCACTGACATGACTGCAGAACGGCTGCTTCGTGGCGCATAATTCGCCGCGAAAGCTTAAGGGCTTCATAACAATCATCCGATTTTGCACATTCCAGCGCTCGGTCGAGGATCTCGCGGGCGAGCGCCGAAGTTGTCGCTTCCTTGAACTGCTCTATCAGTTCGCGGGCACGGACTAGCGCGGATTGGCGTTCTTCGTCCGTTCCGATATAGGCCGTCTGGAGAGCAAAATAGATCTGCTTCGCAGGCGTGTTGACCTCGTCTGGCCGCAGTATTTGTTTGCCGAACATGAAGCGTGCCTTCGCCGTCAACTCGATGCGTGACTTCGTGCGGAACCGGATCGGTGCGCCGTTCAGTATCATGATATCGCCTTGGCGAAGCTCCAGCACCAGAACCGACATATATTTATCCTTCGTAACGCGACTAGTAGGCCCGGCCTGCTATTGAAGCAGGCCGGGTTACGGCGGATGAATCAGATCAGCTTGGTGAGGATCGACGGCTGCTGGTTCGCTATGGAGAGGGCAGATGTTGCCAACTGCTGCTGGATCTGTAGCGACTGCAACTTTGCGGACTCCGCCGCCATATTGGCATCAACGAGCGCGCCGAGGCCATTGCTGAGCGCGTCCATTTTGTTCTGGTTATAGGTTATCTGCGCATCAACCTGGTTGGTCAGGTTACCGTAGGTGTTAAGATACGAACCGACATTGGAAACCTGGGTACTGAATGTACCACCAGCAGTCATCCAGTTTGTAATTGTGGTGGAACCTGCGGAGGCCGTGCCAAGCGACGTTCCAATTTTGCTTAGAGCAAGATAAACAGTGGTCATGCTCTGTGCTGCGATTTTAATCTGCCCGCCGGAGGCATCCGAAGAGACTTGCAGGGCCTTGCTCGTAAACGAAGATGACGAACTGGCCAGGGTGCCCGACGAAGCACCGATCAGCGCCTTACCATTATAGCTCGCGCCTTTGATGTAGTATTGTAAATTCTGAAGTTGCGACGAAAACTGCGCAACGTACTGGGACTTCTGGCTTGTAGAAATCGTTGAGCTCGACAGATTGACCAGTGTCGCATCCATGCTCTGCATAAGATTGGAGATATTGGTCAGTGCCGTGTTAGTGGTTGCAAGAAGTCCCTGGGTATCGCCGAGCTGCTGGTTCGCGGCAGTGAGGCCCGCCATATTTGTGCGAACCGACTGGGCGACAGCGAAAGCAGCACCATTGTCAACCGCGCTGCTGACAGAGTAGCCAGTGGAGATCTGGTTCTGAACGTTGTTCAGAGAAGTATTGATTGAGTTGAGAGTTTCAACGCCGACCATCGCGGCCGAGTTGGTGATGATCGAGCTAACAACGCCGGACATGCTTTGTATCCTTGGCTATAATTTAGTCTGTGGTCCGCGTTTTGCGGAGAAGACGTATTTTACGTCGAAGTCGTTAACGCCAGATGAAGCCCGCCTCAGATATATTGGGTAAGGCTCATTGTCTTCACCGCGGCGATAAGCTGATACGAAGCCTGGAGTTGCGTTTGGGTGGCGGACAACTGGGAAAGGGTCTTGGTCATATCGACTTGATCGAACCCAGCAACCTGGTTGGTGAATGCGTTTGACGTCTGCTGGAGATCTGTGATTTGCGTATTCACCAGTGCCTGGTTGTTTCCCAGAGCGCCGGCGTCCTGTGCCATTGTATTGATTGCGTTACCGAGGCTGGTTGAGATCGCATTGGCGAAATTTGTGAAGCCCGAATTTGAAAGTTGCCCAGGCTGCAGGCTGCCGATAGCCGAAAGAGTGGCCAGAATATCCGTCATATAAGATCCGGTAGTATTCATTCCCACGCTAGGACCGATAAACTGGTTGGCATTTGCGGCGATACCGGTTGTAATCGGGACTCCGCCGGCACCCAGAACACTTGGGACGCCGGGATTACTAGCAAGAGTGCTTGAGAATGGGCTGTTCGTAGTGTTACTTGCCGCCGCGAACACTCCAGAGACCGAAAGGCTGTTGGTAGCGCTCTGAATGCTGACATAGAACGCGGCACTCGTGAAACTGGTTGCATTCGGCACAGGCGGAACAGTACTGTCCTGACCGGAAAAGATGTATCGAGTTCCATCCTGACTATTGAGAAGGCTAGCGATCTGCGTGACCGCGCTACGCGCTGTGGCTGCTGCCGTACTCAATGCGCTCCCACTTAGGGAGTTGACACCTTCGAACTGCGTTAACGCTTTGGATGCAATATCGCTGATCGTCTGTATTGCATTCTGTTGCACGCCCATCTGGCCCTGTGCAATCTTCAGGTTCGAAATTGTATTGTTAAGTGTGGCGATTGACGAGTTCAAGATGAGCGTTTGACCGGCGGATCCGGGCTGAGCAGTTTCGAGACCAGCATACGTCGTTGCGACATATCCGGTCTGCGATTGTATGGTTAGTTGCGCCAGTTTCTGACTAGTTTTGCTCGAATCTGCTGCCAGTTGCTGGATCAGACCGAAGTTGCCAGTGGATAGGCTGGCAATTGATGTGCTCATTGGACCATCGCTTGGACGGCTTGCCACATTTGCTGTGCAATCGTCACTGTCTTTGCGTTTGCGGCGTATGCGTTTTGTAGTGTGACCAGAAGACTCATCTGTTGGTCAATATTGACGCCACTGGTTGAGGAGGCTTGAGCCTTGAGTGCGGTAACCAAGTTGCCGACATTTGAAACCTGGGTCAGAGCAGCGCTGCTTATCGAGGCTTCATTTGCCGTGAAGTTGGTCGCGATTGCCGACAGCGACCCAGACCCGGAGTAGGGAAGGGACACGGTGCCGGTTGCGTCGGTGTAAGCAGTGATTGCAGGAGGTTGAGCGCTCCCTCCCACTGTGGTTGTGCCGAACGCGGAGTTCAGTACATTTTGGATCAATGCCGTGTAGCCAGCAGGGCCACCGGCAGGATTCGGTGGAATTGGTGTTCCGGAGGCGTTCGTGACGGTAACATTACCATCTCGGACCAGGGCGGGATTTGAAATGACTGCCGGATTTACTGTAATTACCGCAGAAAGACCTTTTGTTGCGGCCGTTGGCACATTGCCAATAGGGTCTGTAAACAAGCTGAGGCCTGCTCCAGCGAACCGACTCGACAATGCCTGTGAGAATGAATCTAGTCCAGCTTGGATTTGTGGGAGTGTGGCGTTAATAAGTTGCTGCGCGCCGCCCAACTCGCCGCCAAAAGTAACTGGGGTTCCGCCAATCGAATACGACGTGTTATTTGTTGTGGTGGTTGCCGTGATCGGTGATGACCCATTAAGTGGAAATTGTATTCCGTTCACCGTGAACAGGGCTATGGAGCCGTTCGTCTGCGTAAGTGCTTTGGCGCCGGTGAGCGATGCGATGGTTTGGATGGCTGCGTCACGCTGATTTGCTAGGTCGGCTGTACTTTTGTTCTGCTGCGCAAGATTGACGATCTGCGCATTCAGCGACCCAATCGTGCCGAGAGTCGAATTCAGTTTCTTGATATCCGCTGTAATCGTACTTGCCGCAGATTGGCCAGCCGATTGCAAGGTACTGGCAATTGAGTTGATCTGCCCCGTCAGTGTCTTTGCTGCACTTACGACCGTGTTCTGCTGTACGACATTCGATGGGTCGGTCATCAAGGTCTGGAAGCCAGACTGGACATTGGCGAGCAGGCTTGGCAGGTCGTTGCCTTGACCTGGCGTGCCCATTACCTGATCAATGCCCGATAGTGTCGTTGATATGACGGCTTGATATGATTGCTGAGCGATCGAGTTGTTGACCTGTGTCTGTATGCTGGTGTTGACCTGACGGGTCGCCGGGGCGCTGATCACGCCGGAACCTTGGCCGCCCGCTGTCGCGGCGGACAGATTTGCGGTTTCAACTGAATAGCCGGACGTATTCGCGTTCGCAATGTTTTGCGAAACTACGGCCAATTGCTGATCGATCGCACTTAGGCCGCTGCTTGCGATCGCGAGTCCCGTGCCCACACTCATGCGTTGTATGATCCCGTGAAAAAATTACGGAAGGGTAAATTGTTACTGAACCATATTCACAGTGGTCGTGAGGATCTGCTGTGCAGCGGTGACGACCTTGGTATTTGCCGTATATGCCTGTTGGGCGTTGATTAGATCGGTAAACTGTGTGGCGATGTCGACGTTTGAGTTCTCGACGGAGCCGGTGACCAGAGCGCCTCCGCTGCCACCTACTGCATTGATTGTCGCGGCTCCGGAGGCTTGGGTGGCCGTCTCGATCTGTCCGCTCTTGTTTTGCAGCGCGTCGGGTGACGCGAAGGAGGCGAGGGGAATCTGGGCGATCTGCTTGGAGAAGCCGTTTGTATAGTTTGCGGTGATATTGCCTTGTGTGTCGATCGACAGGTTGCTGAATGCACCGGAAGGTGAGCCATTCTGGCTTACGCCCTGGAGATTCAGACTCGTGCCGGCGTATTGGGTGAGGCCGGCGGTGCTCCCGGGCGCTCCAAAATCCAGCGTGATGGGTTGCGCGCTGCCATTATAGCTCGGCGAGATCTGTAGTTGCCCGGCAGCAGGGGACGTTGTCCCAGTGCCCGCTGTGATCGAACTCAGCGTTCCGTTCGTATTGAAAGCCATAGTTGCGGAACCCACAGTCGAGGGTGTCGCGTTCGGTGAGGAGACGTTCAGTGTCCACGTATTTGCCGAACCAGTGACCGGAGACCAGCTTAGGTTGAGTGGCTGCATGTTGCCAAGCGAGTCGTAGACATCAACCTGAGTGGTGACGGGGGTCGAACTCGGTGTGGTTGGCAACGTGGCCGAAAGTGTAACATTGGAGGTCGGAACCGGCGGAGACGCCCCCTGCGAAACCTGGATCGGTGCGAGCGACGAAGTGTTGACGGTGCCTGTCGTCGGGTTGACGGACCACCCGTCAAGATAGGCGCCGGCGCCGTTTACAAGGTATCCGGATGAATTCAGGGTAAAATCGCCTGCGCGAGTGTAATATTGCTGAGCGTCGAATGTCTGCGTTGTCTTTCCGGCCGTCGTTGTGGTCGGGCCTGGGAGACTGACGTTGAAGTATCCATTGCCGTTTATTGCCAGAGAGAGTGGATTGCTCGACTGCGTTATCGTCCCCTCAACCGTATTTGTGTATTCGGGATTGGCAACAACGGAATCGGGTCCATTATTGGAGGCCGTACTCTGAACAAGGTAGTTGGTGAAGTGAGTATTGACGCCCTTGTAGCCGATGGTCTGGGAGTTCGCGATGTTATCACTGATATTGGTGAACGCGCTGGACTGGGCCTGAAGGCCGCTGACCGAAGTATCCAAAGCACCGAAAATCGACATCCTGTCCTCAGCTCCATAGGGTTGGGGGCTTGCCCGTGGCACTATCGCACATGTCTTGTGCCGCAACGGGCTGTATCCGTTCGCTGACCGTCTTGCACGAAGCGTGCCAAGTGTGGGAACTGAGTTTTGCAGTCATTCGGTCCCATAGTTGAAATTGCCTACCCGGCAGAATCGGCCGGGTTTCATGGATATAGCCCTGCAAATTTTGCCGGCTTGCCTCCGAGAATGCAGCGCCAGCCGCCTTTCGTCGCGTATTTTTGTTTGGCCGATATCTTGCATGTGGGGCGGCATGAGCATTGGAACCGCCATTTCCGCCGTGCCGGCTACGTCGACTGCGAGCGCAGCCGCCGGCGCGACTTCAGGATGCGGAACTGCAGCGCCGGCGTCGACAAGCGCCGTGCCGACGTCGGATTCGTCCGGGCCCGCGAGTGTTTCAGGTACTCGCACCATAAGCGCGGGGCAGGGGAGTGCGGATTGCGGTGCCGGTAAGGCCGCTTCAGGCTCGTTTAGCGCGGCTCTCGCCGGCGCATCGGCATCATCGTCCCAGCACGCGGCGGGAAATGCGTCCCAGTCACCAAGCTCGGCCACGGACGCGAAATCTGCGTCCGATCCACATGCTCATCATGGCAACGGCAATGGAACGTCATCCGCCGCCCTGATGCGCGATCGGACGGCATCACCGCCGGGCGCTGCTTATGCCAATGCGCAGGGCATGGCTCCAGTCGCCACGGAACACGGCAAGGCGCCGAATAAGAGCGGCCATCATGATCTTGCCCGGGCCAACGCGGGGCCCTCTTCGGGCCAGGCGCAGCAGGCGCAGGCTGTGCAGACCTCGCAGCCAACGCCCGTATCGGCAGGCCTATCGGCTCAGGCCTCCGCCGCGTTGGCCGTCCAAGCATTGTCTTCGCATCAGGTCGCCGATATTGCTCCACAGTCTGACTCTCATGCGCCCGTGGTGCCCGGTTTGGCGAGGCAAGTGACACCGGCTACCGACGCCAAGGCACAGTCGGTCCCTGTTGAGGGTTCCGCAGGCTCGCCCGGGTCAGCCACTACCGGGTCGTCGTCTCAACTGGCGGCATCTTCAGGAAGCACGACCTCGGGCGTCCCCCATTCAACAATCGACTCCCTGGCCCGTGAGGCCATCGGCCGTCTCCAATCGGCGGCAGGCGGGCAGGCCCACCACACGGCTGCTGCCGGTCCGTCATCATCCGCGACCGCTCATGCGAGTGCCGAGACACGGATATCTGCGACATCAGCCAATTCGACGGTTGCAAGACAGGTTCAACCGGCAATGTCGTCGGCAGGACCGGCTCCAGTGGTGAGTATCTCGTCATCTGCAGTTCCGGCACTTCCAGGGGGAGGGGAGACGAATGGTGCGGCCAGTAGCGCCTCTTCGAATTCCGTGTCGGGACAGATCGCGGCCGCGTTGGTCGGCGTCAGCCAGATCCAGCCGCCTCAGGGCAGCTCAAGCGCGACGCCAGGCACACGTCTCACCATCGCTTTGGCGCCCCCTGCCATCGGAACCGTAACGCTTCAGATCGACCGCCATGCTGATGGGAGTTTGACTGTTGCGATCGGCGCATCGCATGCTGACACCCTCCAGCAACTGCAGAACGATCGAAATACTCTAAATCAGGTCCTGACGCAGGCCGGTCTGCCGGACACCCATCGAACAGTTACGTTCGACCTGATTGCGCCGCACGCAGACGCTTCTGGTTCGCATCAGGCTAGCGTTGGCGCCGGTGCGAACGGATTTGGTGGCGGCTTCTCCCTTGCCGGAGGCGGGCCTAACGGTGGTTCATCGGGTAGCGAGGGAAGTGGCCGGTTGCCCGTCTACGTACGGAGTCCCGCTGCCGCAGCTGGCATTGCACCAGCCGTGGACACGGTATCATCCGTTCCGGCCGTGACGTTGCGTCGCTTCGGCGTGAACGTCGTGGCCTGACCCAAATCTTCATTTGCAGCGCCGAATTCAATCCAAAAGGAGATCTTCATGACCAGCAGCGTCGCATCAGTTGCCTATCAGCAGAGTCAGCTCACGGCAGCCGCGAATGCCGCCGCTGCAGGCATCGGCTCGTCGACGTCATCAAGCGGTACGAGTGGTGCGTCTGGCACGAGCAGCACATCCGGCACGAGTGGCAATTCCACGACGAGCGCGCTCGGCGCCCTGTCGTCGAACTACAATGACTTCCTGACCATGCTCACGACCCAGTTGCAGAACCAGGATCCAACCAGTCCGATGAGTTCAAGCCAGTTCACCTCGGAACTCGTACAGTTCTCTCAGGTCGAACAGCAGATCAGCACGAACCAGAGCCTGACCCAGCTATTGCAGCTGACCCAGGCCGGCGACCTGACCCAGGCGAGTTCGATGCTGGGAAGCAAGGTGACCGCTACATCGAGCCAGTTGCCGCTGCAGAACGGAACCGGGACGCTCAATTTCACCGCGCCGACTTCGGGGCCGGTCGCCATCGCGGTGTATAACGGTGCGGGGCAACAGATTCTCGATACGTCGATGAACGCGACAGCCGGCAGCAATTCCTGGACCTGGAATGGCAAGGATGCAAGCGGCACTACGGTGCCGGACGGTGCCTACAAGGTTGCGGTGGTCGAAGGAGGCGCGAATGGCAGCACGACGACCCTGCCGTTCACGGTCACCGGAACCGCGACCGGTGTCACCAGCGGGTCGAACAGCGTCTCTCTCCAGATGGGCGGCGTTTCGGTACCTTTCACCGCGGTTACCAACGTCACAAAGTAACGGTCGGCCGGCGCTTACGGCTGAGGATCGACGCACAAAAAGAAGCGCGCCCGGGAACGATGCCAGGGCGCGCATTTTTAGTGGCCGACTGTCTCAGAAGTTATATTCGAGATAGAAGCGGCTGCTGAAATAGGGATTATGATTGTATTGCGTGTAGCCAGCCCGGTTTTCTGCTTGCGCTATATCGGTATCCTCGGCGACCGAGAGCCCTTTCAGCACCGATGAGAGATCATACGATGCGCTAGCATCAAGTGCCCAAAGTTGCTGGTTCGGAATATAGTTCGTGCTCGAGAAACCGTAAGCGCCACCATACGTATAGTTTCTGGAGTCGCCGCCGAACCCATAGCGTGCAAGGTAGCGAATGTACGAGACGTCAACCTTCAGCTTCTTGTTGAGGAAAGCGTAGCTCGTCGTCACACCATATGCATAGCCTGGCCCCAGATTCGCGATGCCGGTTTGCATGGTATCTGTAAAGGAAGTGCCGGTATTATCGTTGTACGGGTGCACAACACCGCCATGGTGGAACGAATTGTACTCGGTCGGCGCGTAGTCGCCAACCAGCGCAATGCTACCATCGCCGAAGGAATATCCTAATTTTGCACCATAGACATGTGCATTGACGCTACCAACATTATTATTCGTCAGAGCGGCGATATTGTTAGAATTTCCAGCGGAATTGCCTTCCGTCAGGGCCTGGACTGCGCCGAAGATGGCCTGGCCATTGCTCAAGGGTTGCACTACGTCGAGTTGGCCATAAACCATCTGCGCGTACTGATAGAAATCATAATACCAGGCCTGCGCGGTCAACTGCATAGAGCCGACGTCGCCGTGATACCGGGCGCCGATGGCGATAAAGCCGTTGGTCGGCTTCGTGCCGGAGTAGCGGTTGGCTGCAGTAAATGAGCTGCTGTAGCGGCTTTCGTAATCAAACATCCGGGTCATGAAGACGCTGAACGCAGCGGGATTATCTTCGAGACTCAGCGCGCCCGCATCGACCTTGTCGGAGCCATTGCCAAGCACGTTCACAACACCGGCAACGCCCATGAAGGCGCGCGGGTTGAACGTGTAGTAGTCCTGATTGGCGTAGGGCGTCTGGATCAGCTGACGGCCGAAACGGATTTCCACTTTCGGCGTCTGATACTGCAGATAAGCCTGCCGGAACGACTGGATGCCAAAATACGAACCGGTCAGTTCGCTGTCGTAGTGTGTGTCGTTCTTGCTGTAGAGGCCGAGCGACTGCGCCGTGTAACCGCCAAGGCCAACACTGAACCCGTTGAACGATCCGGTGTGGGCAATCAGATGCCCGCCGATCGCGAAGGAGTGAGTGCTCTTCGAAGTGTGACCATTATTTGCATAATCGAAGTGAATCGCCCCGATCATGCCCTGGAAGGTGGTCTGCCGCAGTGCGTCGCCCAGGCTCTGCGCGTGCGCGAGCGGTGCGAGGCCGAAAAGGCTGATCACGCCTGCGGCGCATGCTGCGCGGCGCAGCTTCCGCGTCGCAGACCGGGCCGGGACGTCGCCCGCCTGGTTGCTAATGTTTCGCATTATGGTTGAACCTCCATGTTGAAAGACTTTTTTGCTGGCGAAATCCGCGCCTTGCGCGCAGATCCTGCCCGCTGCTTCGCCATCTGCAACGGGTAGACGGGGGCATTGACCGCGCCGGGCCACGCCACGTGGAAGACGCGCGGAAACTGCGTCGCGCGCGAAATTGTGCAAACTGGATGATGTGCTTCAGTCGCCGACGTCGGCATTGTTCCGTCCCCGTTTGATTTCTGTGCCGCGCTGCCCCGAGCTCGCTTGCACGAATTATTTTTGGCTCTTCGACGTCTCAAGTGGAATGGAAGACGTCGAGCATGGCGTTGATGGGCGCGCCGAGCAGGTAGATGATGCACGCGAAGGTAGCGGTGTTGCGATAGCCTCGGGCGCGAGCGCGGGCTGCCTGGAACAGCCCATTGAGCGCTTCGAGGCGGGCATTGGAATGGCCTGACTTCCAGCGTCGAATGATCCGCTTGGCATTGCGCCGTACGGTATCGACGGCCTGTCGAACAGGATCGAGCAGGTGGTCGGGATCGTCCAGCCGGGCGGTGACGTGGTTGAGGAAGTTGGTCAGCCGCCAGCGCGCGGCCTGTGGCGTTGCGGCCAGGCGAACCCAGCGCAGCATCTCCTTGGCGCGATAGGCTTCGGCTGTGGCGAAGCCGCTGTTCTCCAACTGGTCGAGCGCCTGCCGCTGGGCCATGGTCAGGTTTTCCGGTCGCTTCAACGTGGCCCAGCGTACCCCCTTGGGCAGGTTGTGCTGATGCGCCTCGGCGCGCCGCACCTGCTCGACCGCGGTGGTGAAGATCTGCACGACGTGGAACCAGTCCACGGTGACCGAGGCCTGCGGGAAGCTCTCCGCCGCAGCAGCAAGGAAGGCCGCCGACATGTCACACACCACCTCGGCGATGCGGCGGGCCTCGCCGCCGTGCTCCGCCAGGAAGGCCCGGAAGGCGGTCATGCATTCCTTACCCTTTCCGGGGGTGACGAACAGCACCGGGCGCTCGGCCGCATCGAGGTCAATGAACACGGTGACGTAGCTGTGGCCTCGCTTGGCCGCGGTTTCGTCGAGTGCGATCGCCTCGACCCCGCTGAGATCGAGCCGCTCGATCGCCCGGCCGACATAGTACCGCAGAATGCGCCACAGCCGCTGGTCGGTGACGCCGATGATGCGCGCGGCAGCGGCAACCGGCATCTCGCGCATCAGAGCCAGCGCGGCCTGCTCGAACAACAGCGTGAAGCCGCTGTCGGGACGTGCCCAAGGCACAGCAATGCGGAGTACGCCGTGCTCCGGACAGTCGGTGCGTGGCACACGGGCCTCGATGATGCAGGCGTGCTGAAAGAAGTTGAGGTGCCGCCAGCTCAGTTCCTTCCAGTCGTGCGGTTTGCACAGCCGGCCGCAGGTTGGGCAGGGGAAGCGGGCGCCTGGGTCGGCGGCGACGGCCAGATGCAACTCATGCGGCTGGTAGTCGGTTTCCAACCGCTGGTCGACCACGCGCCAGGGTGGGGTCAGTCCGAGGCCGAGGGTGAAGATGTCGCTGCTTGCCATGGCGGTGCTCCGCGCAATCAGAGTGTCCCGTGCGGGCTGGCACCGCATGCCGCGCCAATGCGCGATCGGACTGCGGGATGCGGCTGCTCGGCCCGTCTGCCTCAAGACTGGCGCCGTGCTCGCCGCCGTCAAGAACGCTGCGCGTCGCTACGCGATGGCCTGCGGCCATTCTTGACCGCGGCTGTGCACGACGCCCCGCGCACGATCAGGCCGGGACGAAGAAACGGCACTCCAGCCGAACCAAGAAACTGGCCCCAGCGTGGCAGGGCTGCTACCTGCGGTGGTGGTCACGCCACTTTCAGGAACCGCCGAAGTTCCACTCGCGGCGTCGAGGAGGCTTATTTTTACTCTTTAAGAAACCACTAGAGAGGAGCGTTTTCAATGTCAAGAAAGATTCATATCGGTGGCGTCGCGGCTCGGACGGCGCGATGATTCGGCCGGCGAGGGGGCGCGGATGACCCGCGCGCGCGTGAATTCTGCCTTGGTGCGGCGCATCAATTCGGCGCGGCTGTTCCACATGATCCGCCAGAATCCAGGCATCTCGCAGCAGAAGCTTTCGCAGATTTCCGGTATCGATCCTGCGACCATTTCGATCATCATCAACAATCTTGAATCGGGCGGCATTGTTCGGCGCGACACTGATGCGCCGACCGGCCGAGCCGGGCGGCCAACCACGGCGCTGAGCCTTGATCCGCGAGCCGGATATCTCGCGGGTATCAGCGTCGAACCGGACGCCATCCGCATCGTGATCTCGACCATCGACGGTACCGCCTGCGCCGATCTCGCGGTGCCCGGCAGCACGGCGCCAGAGGCTGCAATCGCCGCCGCCCGCAGCGGCGTTACCGCGGCCTTGCGCTCGTTGCGCGCCACGCGTGCCACGCTTCTTGCCGCGGGAGTCGCCATGCCGGCGCTCGTCTCGACCGGCGGGCGTATCGTCTTCGCGCCCAATATCGGGTGGCGTGATCTCGATGTCGCCGAAAATCTCGCCCAGAAACTGAAGGTGCCGGTCCGTGTCGAGAACGACGTGAAGGCGGCAGCCTTGGCGGAGCACCTCTTCGGAGCAAGCCGCGACATAGCCGATTTCGTTTACGTGATGGGTCGTTCGGGCATCGGCGGCGGGCTCTATTTGATGGGTGAGCTTTACCGCGGCCCTCATGGACTGGCTGGCGAAATCGGCCACATGAAGATTGTGCCCGGCGGACGTGCCTGTGGTTGCGGTGGTCAGGGCTGCTTCGAAGCCTATGTATCCGAAAAGGCAATCCTGAGCGATCTCGCCGCCCGAGGCCACGGGGCGAGAGATGTCGCTTCCGTTCGCAAGGCCTGCGAGGCTGGCGACCCCGTGGCACGCGCCGTGCTCGCCGAGGCCGGGCGTCATCTCGGGCTCGCCCTGGCGAACCTGATCAACATTATCAGTCCGCGCCGTATCGTACTCGGCGGCAGCCTCGCGCAGCTCGCGCCGTTCCTGCTGCCCGCGGCGATGGAGACGCTGGAAGCCAATGCGCTTGCGGCGATCTATAGAGATGTCGAGATCGTCGTCTCCGAGATGAGCGGCAGTGCGGCGGCGATGGGCGGCATAGCCCTCGCGCTCCAGCAATTTCTCGATGATCCGCCGGTTCGCCTCGATCGCGCGCGCCCCACGCCTTCGCCCTGAAATCCCGATCGACTCTCCGGCCACGCAAAAACCCAGCATGTCGCCGTTCAGTTGCCTCCCAGTTGACGGCACCCGAGCCGAGCGCCGCATGACTCTTACATATTTTGGGCAGTTTTTCCGGGTGCAGGCAGGTGGGTCAAGTGTAAATAACAGAATTGCGTCGGCTGGCGAGCAACTAATGAAGAGTGTTGCAGATTTGCCAAACCTGGCGGCAGGAAATTTGAAGGTTGCAAGAAGGCATCGAGATTGTTCCAGATGTCTGATTTTCCTCCAGAAATGAGGCGTTGGCCCAATGCGTGGAAGAGGTCAACGGGCAATCTGGTTTCGAGTTTCGGCGATGTCGAAAGTTATGGCGTCAGATATGCTGCGCTGCAGATTCGCCTGATCGGATCGCCCCTTCAATGGTCGAGGGCAGGCCGGTCGCGGTATAGTCCCCGGCGAGGCGCAGGTTGACGAGCCGGGTGCTTGAGCCCGGTCGGCGCGCAAGCTGTTCCGGTGTCGCAGCGAAGGTTGCACGCTTCTCCTTCACAACGCGCCACGGAGGCATGGCGCGTGGCAGACCGAAACCACGGCGCAGATCGGACCACACTTCGGCGGCAAGGCGATCGGTCTCCTGCTCGAGACGGTCATTCGCCGCGCTGATGGTCACGGAAACCACTTCGGGTTTCTCGAACACCCATTCGGCGGTACCGCCGATCAGGCCGTAGAAGCCGGCCGGCCCCGGATCGATGCCGGCACGGAAATGCAGGTTGATGATCGCCTCGTGAGCGTCGGGCACGGTGAGGCCGGGCAGCAGTTCGGCCGCGACCCAGGGTGGAGTGGCCAAGATGACCCGTTCGTCGGACCCGACGATCTCATCGACATTGGGGCCGACCAGGCCGGTCACCCGCGCATCGGTCATCGTCAGTCCGGCGATCCGCGCACCGAAGCGCAATTCGGCCCCGCTTGCGCGCAGAAAGGCGAGGGCGGGATCGACAAGGCTCTCCGAAAGCCCGATCTTCGGCATACGCGGTATGGTCGCGGCGCCTCCGCGCGCGAGGCTTTCCCGGACAACCGCGGCCAGCGGCGCAGCGGAGGCCGTCTCCGGTTTCGTGTTGAGCGCCGCGATCGCCAGCGGTTCGAGCAGCCGATCATACAACGTGCCCAATCCGCCAAGCATCCCGGCCACTGTGTCTGTTACCGCCGCGCGTTCGAGCCGGCGCAGCGCGAGATAGTCCAGCGCGTCAGTGCCAGGCACGCGCCAATCCCGGCGCAGCACCCACCAAGGCAGCCTGCCGCGGTTGAGCCGCAGCGTCCAGGCATCGCCGGAAATAAGGTCGATGAACGGAAAAAGCGGGCGGCTCGGCCCGGTCAGTGTTTCCTCGGCGCCGATCCGCCGCAGATAGGCCATCGTGCTGCGGTTGCCCGACAGCAGAAGGTGGTTGCCATTGTCGATGCGGCAGCCAAGTGCGGCGTCGTGATAGGAGCGGCAGCGCCCACCGGCCCATTTCGCCGCCTCGTACAGCACCACCCGGCACCCCCGCGCGGCGAGGGTTGTCGCCGCGGACAGCCCGGCCATGCCGGCGCCGATCACATGGACGCGGGTCATCGGTGCCGGTCAGTCCGGATGAGAAGCTCGGCGGCAAGGCGCAGCTTGCGCCAGGCTGGCAGGCTGAGCCGGCGCTCGGGATGGGCGAAACCCGCCGCGCGCATCACCCCCAGCAACGGCCGATAGGCATCCGCCATCATTCGTGCCGGCAGCACGGCGCGGCGGTCGCAGCCGCGCATCGCGGCAGCGGCCTCAGCGAAATGTTGCTCGGCCAGCCCGGCGATCTCGGCCATTGCCCGCTTCAGTCCCGGATCGGCCAGCAGCGTTGCCGGATTGGCAGCAGCATCGGCAGCCTCCAGCGCCTCGCGCGGGAGATATATTCGCCCCCGCGCCGCATCCTCGCCGACATCGCGCAGGATGTTGGTGAGTTGCAACGCCCGGCCGAGATGATGTGCCACCCTGTCGCCCTGTGCCGAAACCTCGCCGAACACCCGGATCGACAGCCGGCCCACTGCCGAGGCCACACGGTCGCAATAAAGATCGAGCGTGGCCATGTCCGGCGCGATGATCGGCGCGCCGGCATCCATCTCCATCCCGTCGATGATCGCGTGGAAATCCTCCCGCCGCAACGCGTAGCGCAGCGAGGCATCGCGCAGCAGGCGGGTGACCGGGTCATCACCGCCTTCGGGCAGCGCGTCGATCCGCCGGCGCCAGGCATCGAGCCCTTCGCGCTTCGCCGCAAGCGGCGCCTCTTCGTCGGCGATATCGTCCACGATCCGGCAGAACGTGTAGATTGCATACATCGCGGTGCGGCGCGGCGCAGGGAGAACACTCATGCCGCGATAGAAGGACGTGCCGGCGGCGCGCGTCGCGGCGGCGACGGTTGCGGCGTCATCGGCGAAGCGCGCGGCGTTGGCGGGAATGAACATCAGAGCAGGCGTGGAAGGCCGGCGAGTACGGCGCTGATGGCGTCGTTACGGCGCAGCTTCACGCGCCCGGCCAGCGGATCCTCCCGCAGTAGGCGGCGGTGCAGCCGGCGGGCGAGGCCAACGATGATCGCCGTCTCCACCCGCAACCCGCGGGCGACCACGAATCCCGGAAGACGCGCCGCCTTCGCGTTTAACTCCGCCGTCCTTTTCAGCATCGCATCGAACACCGAGCGCAGTGCCGGGGGAGTCGCCTTCGCGGTGACGGCGTCCGGCCCGAGCCCGACCGCCTGCAACCAGTCACCGGGGATGTAGGACCGGTCGAGGGTGTCGAAATCCTTCGCGCAATCCTGAAGGTGGTTGAGCACCTGCAGGCTGGCGCACAGCGCGTCGGAGGCAGGCCAACTCTGGCGGCTCTCGCCGTGCAGATCGAGCACGTAACGTCCGACCGGCGCCGCCGAATAGCGACAATAGCGCATCAACTCGTCCCAACTCGCATAGCGTGTCTTGGTCGCATCCTGCCGGAAGGCAACGAGCAATTCGCGCGCATGGACCGGATCGACGTTGGTCTCCGCCAGGCTCTCGCGAAGCCGTGCCGCCGAAGGCGAACGCGTCGGATCGTCGCCGTCCAGCACCGCTTCCATTGCATCGAGGCGGGCGATCTTTTCCGCCGGAGCAAGATCGGGATGATCGGCGATGTCGTCGGCATTGCGCGCGAACGCGTAATAGGCATGCACGTGCCGGCGCAGCCCGGCGCGAATCAGCCAAGAGCCGACCGGGAAATTCTCGTCACCGCGGTCCTTGCCAGAAGCGTGTTCGATGCTCGCGGCGGCACTCATGCGTCGGCTCCATAATCGCGGCTTTTCCAGGCAGCCCCCGTGCCACGCCAATAGCGCAGTGCGGAGGCCAACGTCGCCTCCATATAGACAAGCGCGATCAGCGGTAGTGCCAGCCCCCAATACCAGCCGCGTCCGTAGCGCCGCAGCGTCGGCTGATAGCTCAGCACCGCGAGCAGCGAGGCAATCAGCCCGCACAAGGCCGCGACTTCATGCCCGAAAACGAGGGCAAGCGGCGGCACCAGCCAGACGACCGCCAGCCCAGCCAGCGTGAGCGCGAGCAGCAGCCCGGAATAATGCAGCTGGGTAAAGGCAGTGCGCGAGATCATCGCCCTGATGTCGGCAAGCCGCGGATAGGGGCGGATCGAGCGAGCGAGGCCGGAATGCCCGAGGAACACGGCGCCGCCGCGCTTGACCCGGCCGGCCAGCGTGACGTCGTCGATCAGCGCGCCGTGCATCGCCGCGAGCCCGCCAGCCCGCTCCAGCGCCTCGCGCCGGATCAGCACCGTGCCGCCGGCCGCGGCGGCGGTGCCGTCGAGCGGATCGTTCACGCGGGCGAACGGGTAGAGCATCTGGAAGAAGTAGACGAAAGCCGGCACCAGCGCGCGTTCGGCGGCGCTTTCGCAGTTCAGACGCACCATTTCCGAAACCATGTCGAGCCGCGCGCCGCGCTCCGGTGTCACCAACCTCGCGGCCAGCGTCGCCAGATGCCGCGGATCGTGAACAATATCGGCATCGGTGAACAGCAGCACTGGCGCCGCGCCGTGCGCCACTCCCTGCTCCAATGCCCAGAGTTTGCCCGACCAGCCGGCTGGCTTTTCGCCGCCGCGCAGCAGGGCAAAGCGCGGATCGCCGTTCGCCGCCCGGATCGCGATGTCGCCTGTACGATCCGTACTGCCATCGTCGACCAGGATCACCCGGAACGGCCCGGCATAATCCTGAGCCAGCAGCGATTGCACGACCGCCCCGATCGTTTCCGCCTCGTCGCGCGCCGGCACGATGATGTCTACCGGAACCGCGGTTGCCGGCCGCGCCGGGGCGAGTTCCGGGCCGCTCTGCCAGAACTGGCCGTGCAGCAGATATAGGTAGATCCAAGCCAGCAGCGCGAGCAGGGCAAGCAGGGTCATGCGGTCGCTCCATCCGGCTCGAAGGCGAGGCTCGGCAGTAGGCCGCGGCGGCAGAAATCGGCGAGCGCATCGCGCATCGCTTCCTCTGCCGGGCGGGCATGATAGCCGAGTTCCCGAACGGCCTTCTCCGAAGAATAGAACATCCGCTTTCGCGCCATGGTCAGCATGTCGCGCGTCATCAGCGGCTCATGGCCCGAGATCCGCGCCCAGGCTTCCATGAGCGCCGCAACCGGCATCAGCGGGCCGATCGGCAATTTTACCCGTGGCGGCGGCTTGCCGGCCAGCCGTGTGATCATTCGCCCGATTTCGGAGAGCATGAGATTCTCGCCACCGAGAATATAGCTCTCGCCGCGCCGTCCCCGCGTCAGAGCAAGCACATGACCCTCGGCGACGTCATCCACATGCACGATGTTCATGCCGGTCTCGACATAGGCTGGCATATGGCCGCGAGCGGCGTCCAGCACCATGCGGCCGGTCGGCGTCGGCTTGATGTCGCCTGGTCCAACCGGGGCGGCCGGATTGACGATGACGATATCCAACCCCTCGGCGACAAGCTTCTTCACCGCCAACTCGGCCTCGTATTTCGACCGCTTGTAGGGGCCGACATGATCCTCCGCCGCATGCGGCGTCGCCTCGTCGGCCGGGCTGCCATCGTGAGTCAGGCCGAGAGCGGCGACGCTGCTGGTATAGACCATCCGGCACGCCCCGTCCGCCTGTGCCGCGCGGAACAGGGCAATGGTGCCGTCGATATTCACCGCCCGCATCGCCGTCGGATCGGGCACGTAGAGACGATAATCGGCGGCCACGTGAAAGATGTGCGCGCAGCCCTCGACCGCTTGCGCCAACGAGTTTGGATCGGTGAGGTCACCGACCACCCGCTCGCCGGGCAGTTGCGCGAGATTGCGCATGTCGCTCGAAGCGCGGTGCATCAGCCGCAGCCTGAAACCGTGCCGGACCAGCGCTCGGGCCACGGCGGCGCCGACGAAGCCGGTCGCGCCGGTGACAAGAACCGGCCGGTCGTCGGCGATGGGGCGCGCAACCGTCTCGAGCGGAGAAGAAGAATCGCTGCTCATGCCTGCCATGGAAAAATCCTGCCGAGGGCATACTTGATTGCCGGCGCCGAGGCAAAGTGCAGGCCCCCCGGCGATGGCAATACCCCGGACCCGCGCGATCTGCTAAGGGCGAACCAGTGGTGTCAGGCCGCGCCCTTTTTCCGGCTTGCGGAGTGAGTGAAATCAAGTGTTGGGATCTTATCCTGCCCGTCTCTCCTTGCTGAGCGCCGTGTCGTGATCCGCCGTCTCGGCATCTGGCCGGCCGTGTTCGCGCTGGTCGGACTCCTCCTCTTCACCGGCACGATCGCATGGCTCGGCTGGGGCGATGTGATTCGCGCGCTCGAACGGATCAGCCTGCCCGGCTTCATCGCCTATCTCGGCGTGCAGATGGTGATCATCGCCGGACTCGCGTTGGCCTGGCGGCTTTTGCTGCGCCGCCGCTATGGCGGAAGCTTCCTCCTGCTCTACTGGGGCCGGATGGTGCGCGACTCGGCCGGCGAATTTCTGCCCTTCTCGCATGTCGGCGGGTTCGTGATCGGCGGCCGGGCCATCGCCCTGGGTGGGGTCGCCTTCGCCGACGCGGCGGCCTCGACGCTGGCCGACGTAACTCTCGAATTCCTTGCCGAACTCGTCTTCGTCGGCATCGGCGTGATTCTGCTGGTAGCCTTGGTGCCGGACAGCGCTCTGGTGCTGCCGATGAGCATCGGCCTCGCCATGGCGCTGGTCGCCGGCCTGTCCTTCCTGCTGATGCAGAAGGGGATGAGCCGCCTTTTCAGTGGGCTGGCGATGCGGATCGCCGGGCAATCGGCCGATGCCGCCTCGATCGGGATCCAGCGCCTGCAATCCGCGCTCGATACGATCTATGCCCGCCGCGGGCGGCTCATCGCCGCCGGCGCGATGCACCTTCTGTGCTGGTTCGGCACCGGCGTCGCCTCCTTCGTCGCCTTTCGCGCGCTGGGCCAGAATATCTCGCTCCGCGATGCCCTGGCGATCGAGGCACTTCTGCACGCGATCCTGTCCACCGGCTTCTTCGTTCCCGGCCGACTCGGCGTGCAGGAGGCGGCCTATACATTGCTCGGCGCCGTATTCGGCATTCCGCCCGACATTGCGCTTTCGGTCTCGCTGCTGCGGCGCGCGCGCGACCTTCTGATCGCTGTACCCGTCCTGCTTGCCTGGCAGGGCATCGAGGCGCGCCGGCTTCAGCCCGTCTCCGGCGACCTGGGCTGACAGGCGGCCTTGTCCGCACTGAGGCGGTCCCCCATCTCTTGTCTCACGAACGAAAGAGGGATTCGGGGAATGCACCTGATAGGTTTTATCATTCTTGGCCTGATCGCGGGCTGGATCGCCAGCCAGATCGTCGATAACGGCGGCAAGGGACCGATCCTCGATATCGTACTCGGCATCGTCGGCGCGCTAGTCGGCGGCCAGATTTTCCTTGCGCTTGGCTTCGCGCCCGGTGGCGGCTTTCTCTACAGCCTGTTCGTCTCGGTCGTCGGCGCGGTGATCATACTCGTTGCCTATCATGCCCTGCTCGGTCGTCGCCGATTGTAATATTCTGTTCAATACAATTTGAAGTTGTGATATTCTCCGCGCCATGGTGGCGCGGGAGGAAGGTTCTGCAATAGGCCGGCTGATCCGGCTTGACGGATTGCGCGGCGTTCTCGCGATATATGTGCTGGTCGGCCATCTGGTACCGTTCCTGCCATTGCCGCCGCTGGCCATGTGGGCTGCGCAAGGGCTTGTGAGCCACGGTCTCGCTGCGGTCGACCTGTTCTTTGCCCTGTCCGGGCTGGTGATCGTGCAGTCCATGACCCGGTTCGGTCGCCGCCCGGGATCGTTCCTCGTCGCCCGCGCACGCCGGCTTCTGCCCGTCTATATGATTGTACTGGTCGGCTCGACTCTGTTGATGCTCAAGGGGGGCTCGCCTTTCGCAACCATGCCATGGCTCGCGCCCGGCGACCCGGCGGCCGATATCTGGCCGGCTGGCCCGCCGCAGCACCCTGTCTTCGAGATACTGGCTCATCTGGTCTTCCTGCACGGGGCGTTGCCGCACCGCTTGCTGCCGGACGGCCCCTTCGCCCTCCTCGGCCCGGCCTGGAGCCTTTCGACCGAATGGCAGTTCTATGCGGTAATCGCGCTTGTCGCTCTCCGGTGCGATGGTCGCGATGGCACCCTTGTGCGTCTTTCGCTGGCTCTCATCGGACTGGCCGTTCTTGCCCGGATCTATGCCGCCTGTATCCCGGCTCCCTGGCGGTTCAGCAGGGCCTTTCTGCCGAACGAAGCCGCCTATTTCGCGCTCGGCGTCGCTGCCTCGCGGTTCTGGTCCGGCGATCGGGTAGGGGCGTGGAGGTTGTTCGTGATCATGCTCATCATGACGATGGCACTCGGCGCCAGTCACGGCGCGGGTTGGGGGCGGCTTGCCAAGCTCTTGCCGCCTCTTGCCTGGGCGATTGCGGTTGCCGCCCAGCGCGTACCCGCATGGCGGCCGTTCAGGCTACTGGCGCGATGTCTCGGATCGCCGCCCGTGCTTTGGCTTGGGCTGATTTCCTATCCACTCTATCTGGTGAACGAACCTGTCGGCCGCGCGCTCGCCTTGGCGCTTGGCCCGATTCTATCCGGCAGCCCCCTCCTGTTCGGGCTCTGCTGGGGCGGGGCGACGGTGGCTGGGTCGATCATCCTGGCCGCTATGCTGCACTACGGCATCGAGCGCCGGTTCCTGCGCCGCCGGCGGATTGTCAGGCCGCCGGTTGCGGTGCCGGCAACAGGCGGGGCGTAGACTCGGGATTCGTCCGGCGCAACCAGCCGAGCGAACCGATTGCCCCACATTTGCGGCAGGTCGGCTGCCACGCCTCGTGTTCGGTGTCGCAGGTCGCGCAGACCCATACGCCTTTGCCGCCGCCGTGCCGTTCGTGCCGTTCGGCCTCGCCGACCAGGTTCGCAGCGCGGGCCGTGCGCGCCAGTAACGCCTCGCTCTCCGGATGCCCGGGGTTGAGTTCGGCGAGTTTGGCCGCTGCCGTCGCCCGTTCCAGCGGCGATGTCAGCGCCGCCAGCCAGGCATCGGCAAGGTCGGGATGCGGCGCGATCCGCCAGCCCCGCTTCAGCGCCCGCTTTGCCCGCCAGGCCTGGCCAGCCTTCGCACGCGCCTCGAAAAGTGCGAGATGCGCTTCCGGCAGGCCCGGTGCCAAGCGCACGGCGTCCCGCGCCCAGTCGATCGCCAGCGGTTCGCCAGCCACCTCGCGTGAGGCCATGATAGCCAGCGCCGCGCGCGCCGCCGGATCGGTCGCCAGCCGCGCCGCCTCGCTGAACCGTCCCTGTCCCAGCGCGATCCGCACCCGCTGCTCGCGCAACCACGCCGAATTAGGATAAGATGCCGCCGCCTGGCGGGCCTGTTCTGCCGAGCGCGCCAGCCTGTCTGGGTCATCCTGGGGCAGTGGGCGTGCGGTCAGCAGGCCGCGCCAACCGAGGAATCCGGCATCGCCATGTTTCGCCAGGTTGGAGAACAGCGCCTCGGCCCCCGCAGCGTCGCCCGCCTGTCGCGCCGTTTCGGCGCTCACATAAAGCGTGAGCGGCGCCTCTGGTGCATGCCGCCGTGCGGTTCGCGCATGGCCGGCGGCAGCTTCGGTGTCGCCCGCTGCGAGCGCCGAAAGCGCGCGCAGCGCGGCGGAATCGGCGGCATCACGCCGCGCGCGGCCGCGCCTCACCGATATCCGCCTGGGCAGGCTGAGTGCCCCGCGCAGCAAGCCAAGTACCAGGACAACGACAACAATCAGCAGAACCAGCAGCAGGATAGCCACCGGCGTCGATGCGGTGGCGGCATAGGTCCCGATCTCGACAGTCACATGCCCTTGCAGGCCGGCAAGAAACCAGGCGATGCCCAGCAGGGTGATCGCGACGAGGGCGAAGCGGAAGGCGCGCAGCATCAGGCCTTCTCCGCCATTCCGGCAAGCGCCGTTCGCGCCGCAAGAAGCCCGCTGGCTTTTTCGGTCCAAGGCTTCATTGCCGTGGCTGCGTCCGGCGGAAGTTTCGCGAGGACAGCGAGGGTTGCCTTCAGATCATCCCGTCCAAGCGCGGCCTGCGCCTTGCCGAGAATGCCCTCGGCCAGGCTGCCGATCAGGACCTTGTCGCCATGCCGCACGGTGACGAGGCTTTCCACCCGCGCTTTCGTCCTCTGCCAGAACCCGCCTTGCGGCGCGGCGTCACCGGCAGCGTGTGTGGCGGCTTCCGCATAGGTCGGGAAGCTTGCCTTCAGCCCGGCAAGCGTCGGTGGCTTTGCGGTGGCGTAGGCGGCGAGGGCAGCCGGTGCGCCGGGAATATTGCCGAGCGGCAGTCCGTTCTGCAGATTCAGGCTCGCCTGCGCGATCAGAGCCAGGGTCTTCGCCTTTGCCGCGAGTGCGGGCAGGTCGCCGCTCTGCTGCCGCAGCCGCGTCACCGCGGCGTGATCGGCGAGGGTGGTGGTCGACAGCGCCGCGATGCTGGACTCGATCTTGCCGATCCGCGCTGCGAGATCGGCGGGCAGGGCGGGCGCCGGTTCGGCGGGCACTGGCTTTTTCGCCTCCGCGGCAACAGTGGTCAGTTTCTGCTCCAGCGATGCCACCCGATTTCGCAGCGCGCCGATCCGGGTTGACAGCTGCGCGATCCGGGCTGACTGCCCCGCCGCGTCGAACTGGGCGCGAAGCAGAAAGACCTCGCCGACAGCAAGCGCGAGAATGGCGACGGTCACGAGGCCGAGCGCCGTGCGCCTGTGCCGGGGCACGTCCGTCGCGGCCTGTGCGGTCGCGGGGTCGGCAGCCTGAGGCTCTGGCGCGGCGGCTAGCGCCGGTTCGCCGGTGGCGGAGGGAGCGGTCGGGGTCTGGTTCGGGTCGTGCTCGGTCATGCCAGTATCGTTATCATGTGATCCTGATCGGGCGAAACCGCGCTGCGGATGTCGCGGAAGGGCAGGCGCGTGAGCGGGGCCGCAGCCGCCGGGCTGATTGCCACGGCAATCGCCCCGGCCAGCGCCCCGTCGAGCCCCGCCTCAGTGATGAGGGTCACGAAACGCCGCGCACTGGCTGGTGAGAATACCATCACCCGGTCGATTTCGCCTGCCTCCAGCGCCGCCTGGGCTGCCGCGTCGAGCTGCCGGGCCGGGCGCGAGCGGTATACCACCCGACGTGTCACCCGGAAGCCGCGGCCGCGAAGATCAGCAGCGAGATCCATACTGTGCCCCGCACCACAGGCCAGCAGCAGCCGTGCGCCGGGATCGAGCCGCTCACCCAACAGCGCCGCCAGTTCCCGTGCCGTTCCGGCGGCGCTCGCGACGTCGATGAACCCGGCTGCCCGCGCGCGGGCGGCGGTGGCATCACCCACCGCGAACAGCGGCACGGCCCGCAGTGCCGGTGGCAGGCCGGGCAGCGCCTGGGTGCTGGCGATCACGATTCCATCCACCAGCGTTGGCAAAGCCCCCGGCAATGGTTCGATCTCAAGACAGGGTGCGAGAACCGGCACATATCCTGCCGCGCGGAGGGCGGCGGCGGTGGCGCTGCCGCCCGGTTCGGGGCGCGTCACCAGGACGGTGAGCGGCTCTGTCGCACCGGGGTCAGTCAAGAAAGATGTCGGCCGGGCTGTCGCGCCGCAGCGAGGCACCGAGTTCCGCCCCCAGTCGCACCGCATCGGCGGCGTTCGCCACCTCGCTGCGCTTCAGCAGGAAACTGCCATCCGGACGCGCTGTGAGCCCTGTCAGGTGCAGATTGCCATCCGGCAGCAGCCGTGCATGTCCGCCGATCGGCGTGCGGCAGGAACCGTCAAGCGCAGCGAGCAATGCCCGCTCTGCCTTGGAGACTGCCTTCGCCTCGTGATTCTCGATCGCCGCGAGCAGTTCGGCGAGCCGGCTGTCTGCCGCCCGCACGGTAATCCCGACAATCCCCTGGCAGGCGGCTGGCACCATCGCTTCCGGGTCGATGGCTGCGGCCACCTCCTCCTCGAATCCAAGCCGCCGCAGCCCGGCGAGAGCGAGCAAGGTTGCATCGAACGTGCCAATGCGTGCCGCATCCAGCCTGGTGCGGACATTGCCGCGCAGCAGGCCGATCTGTAGGTCGGGCCGGGCATGCAGCAGTTGCGCCTGCCGCCGCACCGACGAGGTGCCGACCCGCGCGCCCTTCGGCAGGCTCGACCAGATATCGCCGTCGTTCACCGGCCCGAGCCCGTCGGCAAGGATCAGCGCGTCGCGGGCGTCCTCGCGCTTCATCGTGCAGGCGAGGATGATGCCGTCCGGCAATGCGGTCTCGAGATCCTTGAGGCTGTGCACTGCGAAGTCGATCCGCCCGTCGAGCAGCGCCTCATGGATTTCCTTGGCGAACAGCCCCTTGCCGCCGATTTCGGCGAGGGGGCGGTCGGTCACCCGGTCACCGGTCGTGCTGATGATCTCGGGCGCGAAGGCATCCGGCGCGAAACCGAGGGCCGGGCAGATCTCGCGCAGCGCCGCGAGGAACATGTCGGTCTGCCGGAGGGCTAGCGGCGACCCGCGGGTGCCGACTCGTAGCGGCAGCCGGCGGCCGGAATGGGGGGCGACTTTGCTGCCCGACGAGCTTTCCTGGTGCATCTTCACTGCTTAAAAGGATCGCGATGGAAAGAAAAGCCGCAAGCGGCGACGCGTTGGGCCACGACTCGCTGATCCTCGGTATCGAGAGTTCGTGCGACGAAACAGCCTGCGCCGTGCTCGACGGCGCGGGGCGGATCCGTGCCGAGTTCGTCGCCAGCCAGATCGCCGACCACGCGCCCTTCGGCGGCGTGGTGCCGGAAATTGCCGCGCGCACCCATCTCGCATTGCTGCCGGACATGATCCACCGCGCGCTGGCGGCGGCCGGCACTACGCCGTCCGGCCTTGTCGCGATTGCCGCCACGGCCGGCCCAGGCCTGATCGGCGGCCTTATTGTCGGCGCCAATACGGCCAGAGGGATGGCGCTAGCAGCCGACGTGCCATTCATCGCGATCAACCATCTCGAAGCCCATGCGCTCACCGCGCGTCTGCCGGACACCGGCGGCAACCCGCCGAACTTCCCCTATCTGTTGCTGCTTGTCTCCGGCGGGCACACGGCGCTCATCGCGGTGGAGGGGGTCGGACGCTATCGCCGGCTTGGCACCACGCTGGACGATGCGGCCGGCGAGGCCTTCGACAAGGTCGCGAAACTGCTTGGCCTGCCCTATCCCGGCGGTCCGGCGCTGGAGCGTCTTGCCGCCGAAGGGCAGGGCGGCCGATTCGACCTGCCGCGGCCGATGCTTGGCCGGCCCGGCTGCGACTTTTCCTTCTCCGGCCTGAAGACCGCCGTTGCTCAACTTGTCGCCCGGCAGCCGGAAGGCGGTCTGCCGCGCGATTTCGCAGCCGATCTCGCCTTCGCCTTCCAGAGCGCGGTGGTCGCGGCCCTGGCCGATCGGCTGCGCCATGCCCTGGCGATGCTGCCCGGCGCGACAGCGGTGGTCGTCGCCGGCGGGGTCGCCGCCAACAAGGCGGTGCGCGCCGCGCTGGCCGATATTGCTGCCGGCGCAGGCCTTCCCCTCGCCGCACCGCCGCTCCGCCTCTGCACCGACAATGCGGTCATGGTCGCCTGGGCGGCGATCGAGCGCCTGCGCGCTGGCGACGCCGCCGATCCGCTCGGCGTGCGCTGCCGGCCGCGCTGGCCGCTGGAGCATGTGCGGAACATGCAGATTGCAGGCTGAGCGGGTTTCGTGCCACGCTAGTACATAATCCGATCGAATGACCTCATCTGACCGGATCAGGATACTCGCTCTTTCAGACTGATGGCGCTCGGTATCCGACCCCACAGATCGGGAAGTGCGCCATACATGAAAACCGGAAACAGAGGCGCTCCCGATGAGTAACGTGTCTACGCGGGATCACTCCGATCTTCCCGCATCCGGCCGCGCGCCGGGCCCTGCCGTTCCGCTGGCGCTCGCTCCCATCCGTTCCGTTGCCGACTGGCGGGACGCAATTCTTGCGAAGCTGGTCTATGCCCTTGGCAGGGACCAACGCACGGCCAGCGATCGCGACTGGTTCGAGGCGCTCGCTCTTGCCCTGCGCGACCGCGTGGTTGCGCACGCCCTCGATTCGGACGATCTCACCCGCGTGGCCGGGCACAAGCGCGTCTATTATCTCTCACTTGAGTTCCTGGTCGGCCGCTTGCTGGTGGACACCCTGACCAATCTCGACATGACCGGCCTGACGCGCGCGGCCCTTGGCGAACTCGGTGCAGATTTCGAGCGCGTCCGAGCCGCCGAGCCCGATGCTGCCCTCGGTAATGGCGGGCTCGGTCGGCTCGCCGCCTGTTTCATGGAGAGTGCGGCCAGTCTTGCGATCCCGACCTGCGGTTATGGAATCCGATACGAGAACGGATTGTTCCGTCAGGAGATCCGCAACGGCGTTCAGGTCGAATTACCGGAAGACTGGCTCGCCGCCGGCAATCCCTGGGAAATCCGCCGGCCGGAGCGGGACTGCGATATCGGCTTCGGTGGCCATGTCGAGCAGGTTGGCGACGATGATGGTGCCACCCGCTGCGTCTGGCATCCCGCCGAACTCGTGCGTGCCGTTGCCCATGATACGCCGGTCATCGGCTGGCGGGCACGGCATGCGAACCGGCTTCGCCTCTGGTCCGCGCGGGCCGTCGCGCCGCTGCGACTCGACGCCTTCAACGCTGGCGACTACCTCGGCGCCGTCGCCGACGACGTGCGGGCGCGATCAGTCTCGCGTGTCCTCTACCCGTCGGATACGACGCCGGCTGGCCAGGAACTCAGGCTCCGCCAGGAATATTTTTTTTCCGCTGCCTCACTGCATGACATCCTCCGCCGCCATCTCGCCGAAGGCTACGATCTCTCCCGACTGCCGGACATGGCGGCGATCCAGCTCAACGACACCCACCCCGCGATCGCGATCGCCGAGATGATGCGCCTGCTTGTCGACCGGCACGGAACCGCCTGGAATGAAGCCTGGCGCATCACCTGTGGCTGCTTTTCCTACACCAACCACACGCTGCTGCCCGAGGCGTTGGAGACCTGGCCAGTCGCGCTGATGGAGCGTCTGCTGCCGCGACACATGCAGATCATCTACCGACTCAATGCCGACCATCTCGAAGCGGCCCGCGCGAAGGGGGCGGCTTCGGACTCGCTGCAGGCAAGCCTGTCCATGATCGACGAGACCCAGGGCCGCCGCGTGCGTATGGGCACGCTTGCCTTTGTCGGCTCGCACCGTGTCAACGGCGTCTCCGCGCTGCACACCGGCCTGATGCGCGAGACCGTCTTTCACGACCTGCACGTGCTCCATCCCGACCGGATCACCAACGTCACCAACGGAATCACCTTTCGCCGCTGGCTGTTCGAGGCCAACCCGCGACTGACCGGCCTGCTGGTCGATGTGCTTGGCGACGCCGTCCTCGACGATCCCTCAGTCCTTGCCGGTCTGCGCGGGCTGGCCGGCGATCCCGGTCTCCGCGCCCGGCTCATCGCCTGCCGGCGCGCTAACAAGGTGGCGCTCTCGAACCTGGTCGGCGAGCAACTCGGTATCGGCCTGGATCCCGACGCGCTGTTCGATGTCCACGTCAAGCGCCTTCACGAGTATAAACGGCAACTGCTCAACATTCTCGAAGCGGTGTCGCTCTGGCAGGCGATCCGCGCCCGACCCGCGGCGGGGTGGGTGCCGCGTGTGAAGATCTTCGCCGGCAAGGCCGCGGCGAGCTACGCGCAGGCGCGGCTGATCATCAGGCTGATCAACGACGTCGCGAGCGTGATCAATAACGATCCAGTCACCAGCGACTTGCTCAAGGTCGTATTCCTGCCGAACTTCAATGTCAGTCTCGCGGAGATCATCATTCCCGCCGCCGATCTGTCCGAGCAGATCTCGACGGCCGGCATGGAAGCTTCCGGCACCGGCAACATGAAATTCGCGTTGAACGGCGCGCTCACCATCGGCACGCTCGACGGAGCGAATATCGAGATCCGCGATCACGTGGGCGCTGACAATATCTTCATCTTCGGCCTTACCGCAGCAGAGGTTGCTGTGCGCCGGCTCGACGGCTGGCATCCGGAATGCTCGATCGTCGCCTCGCCCGCGCTGGCCGGCGCAATCGAGGCGATCGGTCGCGGCACCTTCTCACCCGGCGAGGATACGCGCTTCGCCCCGATCGTCGACGAGTTGCGCCGTACCGACCGCTTCCTTGTCACCGCCGACTTCGATTCCTACGCCGAGGCCCAGCGCCGCGTCGCCGCGCTATGGCGCGATCGCGACGCCTGGTGGCGTGCCGCGGTGCTCAATACGGCGGGCATGGGGCCGTTTTCGTCCGATCGTGCGATCGGCGAATACGCGGAAAAGATTTGGCATGTAACAGGCTTGGAGAGATGAGCCGATACAACTGAAACAAGTCCGCCAGACGTCCCGGCGGCATGAGGGAGGAAAAACAATGAACGGACGCACCGAACGGACCACACCGCTGTCGCGCAGCGCCATGGCTTATGTGCTTGCCGGCGGCCGTGGCTCACGTCTTCACGAACTGACCGACCGGCGAGCCAAGCCGGCGGTGCAGTTCGGCGGCAAGTGGCGCATCATTGATTTCGCTCTCTCCAATGCCCTGAATTCCGGCATCCGCCATATCGGCGTCGCCACTCAATACAAGGCCCACAGCCTCATTCGTCATCTTCAGCTCGGCTGGGCGTTCTTCCGGCGCGAGCGCAACGAGAGTTTCGATATCCTCCCCGCCAGCCAGCGGATTTCCGAACAGAACTGGTATCTCGGCACCGCCGACGCCGTCTACCAGAACATCGACATCATCGAAAGCATTGGACCTGAATACATCATCATCCTCGCCGGCGACCACATCTACAAGATGGACTATGAGGTGCTGCTCCAGCAGCATGTTGCCCAGCAGGCAGATGTCACCATCGCCTGCGTGGAAGTCCCGCTTGCCGACGCCCGGGGCTTCGGCGTCATGCATGTCGACGAATCCGACCGCATCATCGACTTTCTCGAAAAGCCGGCGAACCCGCCGCCGATTCCGGGTCGCGAGGGAGTCGCGCTGGCGAGCATGGGTATCTATGTCTTCCAGCGGGACTTCCTGTTCGACGTGCTGCGACGCGATGCCGATGATCCCCATTCGAAACATGACTTCGGCGGCGACATCATCCCGGCGCTGGTGCGCGAAGGCCGCGCCTGTGCACATCACTTTGCGCGTTCCTGCGTCCGTTCGGCGCAGGAGCCGGAGCCCTACTGGCGCGATGTCGGCACGATCGATGCTTATTGGGAGGCCAACATCGACCTGACCGATTTCGTGCCTGCGCTCGACATCTATGACCGCACCTGGCCGATCTGGACCCACACCGAAGGCACGCCGCCCGCGAAATTCATCCATGATGAGGAGGGCCGGCGCGGCCAGGCGATATCGTCGCTCGTCTCTGGCGGCTGCATTGTCTCCGGGGCGTCGCTGCGCCGCTCGCTGCTATTCACCGGAGTACGCGTGAATTCCTTCTCGCAGGTCAGTGACGCGGTGATCCTGCCGGGTGCCGATATCGGCCGCCATGCTCGGCTTGCCAATGTGGTGATCGATCGCGGCGTGCGGATTCCGGAAGGGCTGGTCGTGGGAGAGGATCCCGAGGACGACGCGCGGCGGTTCCGCCGCACCGCGCAGGGGGTGTGTCTGATCACCCAGCCGATGCTCGACCGGCTGATGACCGCCTGATCATGCGCGTCCTCTCGGTCGGATCGGAAATCTACCCGCTCGTCAAGACCGGCGGCCTCGCCGACGTGATGGGCGCGCTCCCGGCGGCCCTGTCGTCCGAAGGAATCACGGTGCGGTCGCTGGTGCCGGGCTATCCAGCCGTCACCGCCGCGCTCGATCGCGCGGAATCCGTCCTGCGGATTCCCGACCTCTTCGGCGGTGCAGCGGAGATTCGCGCCGCGGCCGCTGGCAGGCACGATCTCTTCGTGCTGGATGCACCGCATCTCTATGCGCGCCCGGGAAATCCCTACATCGCCTCGAACGGCGTCGATTGGTCCGACAACGCGCAGCGCTTCGCGGCGCTTTGCCGGGCGGGCGCGCTCCTCGCCCGCGGTGCCGTCGGTGGTTTCGTGCCCGATCTGCTCCATGCGCATGATTGGCAGGCCGGTCTCGTGCCCGCCTATCTTCATTATGAAGGTCATGCCGCGCCGCCCTGCGTATTCACCGTTCACAACCTTGCATTTCAGGGCTGGTTTCCTGCCCATCTTCTCGGCGCGCTCGGTCTGCCGGCCAGCGCCTTCGTCATCGACGGTGTGGAATATTTCGGCGGCATCGGCTTCCTCAAGGCCGGTCTGCAATTCGCCGACGCCATCACCACCGTCTCGCCCCGCTATGCCACCGAGATCGCGACGCAGGATGGCGGCATGGGGCTCGACGGGTTGCTTCGCAAGCGTGGCAGCGCAGTGCATGGCATTCTCAATGGCCTCGATACGGCAACGTGGAATCCTGCTACCGATGAACATCTTGCCGCGCGTTATGATGTCGCAAATCTTGCTGCGCGGGCGGTGAACAAGCGCGCAGTACAGGCGCGGATGGGCCTCGCGCCGGATCCGCGCGCGCTGCTGTTCGGCGTGGTCAGCCGCCTGGCCGGGCAGAAGGGGATCGACCTGATCATCGAAGCCCTGCCCGTTCTCGACGCGCTGGGGGCGCAGCTCGCGGTGCTCGGTACTGGCGAAACCGGGATCGAGGCTTCGCTGCGCGAGGCGGTAGCGGCTCGGCCGGGCCGCGTTGCCGCGATCATCGGCTTCGAGGAATCGCTCTCGCATCTCATTCAGGGCGGTGCCGACGCGATTCTCGTGCCGTCACGGTTCGAGCCCTGCGGCCTTACGCAACTGGCGGCCCAGCGCTATGGCGCAATTCCCGTGGTCTCGCTGGTCGGCGGCCTGGTCGACACCGTGATCGACGCCAATCCCGTCGCCATATCCGCCGGTGTCGCCACGGGAATCCAGTTCGGGCCTGTAAGCGAGGCCGGCCTCTCGGACGGCCTCCGACGCACCGCGGCACTATATGCGGATCCCGACAAGTGGAGCCGTATGCAGCGCAACGCGATGGCGCTCGACGTTTCCTGGACCGAGCCAGCGCGAAACTATGCGGCTCTCTATCGGTCCCTGACGTCGCGTTAGATAACGCTCATTCCGCCGGCAGGGTCGCCAGCCTTCGGGCCCGGCGGCGGCCGAACCCGGTCAGCGCTAGATAGATCACGGGCGTGGTGTAGAGCGTCAATGCCTGGCAAACGATTAGTCCGCCGATCACCGCGATACCGAGTGGCCGGCGGAGCTGTTCGCCCGTGCCGACTGCGAAGGCGAGGGGCAGCGCCCCGAGGGCGGCGGCAAGTGACGTCATCATGATGGGCCGGAAGCGTTCGAGGCAGGCGGCGCGGATCGCCTCGGCCGGCGTCATGTCATGTTCACGCTCGGCATTCAGCGCGAAATCGACCAGCATGATGCCATTCTTCTTGACGATCCCCATCAGCAGGAAAATGCCGATAATGCCGATGACCGAGAGCGGTGTGCCGGTCACCAGCAAGGCGAGCAGGGCGCCAACGCCGGCTGACGGCAGCGTGGAGAGAATGGTCAGCGGCTGGACGAGGCTTTCATAGAGTACGCCTAGCACGATGTAGATCGCGATCAGCGCCGCGAGGATCAGGAGCGGCTCGTCGTTCACCGACTTCATGAAATAACGCGCGTTACCGCCAAAACTGATCTTCACGGAAGCGGGCAGCGGAAGTGAGGCAATGGCCTGTTTCACCGCGGTGATCGCCTGCCCGAGAGACGTTCCCTTTGCGACATTGAAGCTGATCGTCCCGGCTGGCAAGCCGTCGAGATGCGTGACGGAGAGCGGTGCCGTCGCCCGGACATAATGCGCGACAGCCGAAAGCGGCAGCGGCTCTTTCGTGCCGGCGACATAGATATGCTGGAGATCGACGGGTGAGCGATCCAATCCCTCCGGCACCTTCAGGATCACTGAATACTGGTTCTCGGCCTCGTAAATCCGAGAAATCTGCTGCTGCGCGAAGGCGTTCTGCAGCACGCCGTCGATCGCCGCAATCGAGACGCCGAGACGCGCAGCCGCGTTGCGGTCTATTTCGACCGTGATCTGGGTCTGTGCCTTGTTCTGATCGGTCGAGATATTGTCGACCTGCTTTAGCGTGCGCAGCTTCCGTTCGATCTCTGTTGTAACCTGATCCAATCCCGCAAGAGAGGGATCGACGACCGAGAAGCTGTATTCTCCGCCATTCGACTGTCCTCCAAAAAACAGGTCCTGCGCCACAAACATGAACGTGGTGATTCCCGGAATCCGCGCGAGTCGCGCTTGAAGCTGGCGCACGACCTCCTGTGCCGACGCCGTGCGCTCGGATAGCGGCTTGAGCTGGATGAACATCTGACCGCGATTGGCGGTGGAGAATCCGTTGGCGACGCCGATGCGCGAACTCACCGTATCCACGGCGGGATTTTTCAGGATCGCAGCAACAACGCGCGCTTCCAGCCGTTTCATCCGCGAGAATGACACGTCTGACGGTGCCATCGTATGGCTGATGATCAGCCCCGAATCCTGCTCGGGAATGAACGCCTTGGGTACCTTGATGTAGAGGAAGATGGTCAGGGCTACGGTGAGCGCGAAGCTCGCCAGCATCAGCCAGCGATGCGCGAGCGCCCAGTCTAGGCTGCGCGCGTAGGCATCGAGGCTGCGCCGGTAGAGCCGGTCGATCCCACGCGCGATCCGCGAGTCACGCCCCACTTTCGGAGTCCGCCCCATGAAATGCCCGCAAACCATCGGCGTGACCGTGAGCGAGATTGCGCCCGAGATCAGGATGGCCACCGAAAGCGTCATCGCGAACTCGTAGAACAGGTCGCCGATGACACCGCCCATCAGCGTGAGCGGGAGGAACACGACGACGAGCGAGATCGTGATCGAGATGACGGTGAAACCGATTTGCCGCGCTCCAACCAGAGCCGCCTCGATGCCGCTCAGGCCTCGCTCATGCTGTGTCACAATATTCTCGATCATCACGATCGCGTCATCGACCACGAAGCCCACGCAGATGGTCAGCGCCAGCAGGGAAAAATTGTCGAGCGTGAAACCCAGTGCCCACATCACGCCCACGGTCCCGGCCAGCGAGAGCGGCACCGTGACACCGGCGGCGATGGTCGGCGTCATGCGGCGCATGAACAGCGTGACCACCGCGAGCACGAGCAGGATGGTGATCAGCAGCGTGATCTGGATGTCGGCCACACTCGCGCGGATAGTTGTCGTGCGGTCGTTCAGGATCGACAGCTTCACCGACGGCGGCAGCCAGGTGCGGATGTCTGGCAGCAGTTTCCTCACGCCCTCGACCGTCTTGATCACGTTGGCGTCGGCGGTCTTGGTGATCTCGATGGTGATCGCCGGCTTGCCGTTCGCGCTCGCGGCAAGCTGCGTGTTGGCAACGCCGTCGATCACGGAGGCCACGTCCGATAGTCGTAGCAGCGCGCCCGACGCCGATTTGAGCACGATGTCGCGATATTGCGTTGCGCTGGTGAGCTGTCCGTTGGCAACCAGCGTCCAGGCTCGGTGCGGTCCTTCGATCACGCCGAGCGGCTGTGTGACATTGGCGCTGCGTACTGCGTTGTAGACATCGGCGCTGGTCAGTCCGGCCGCGGCGAGTGCCTGTGTGTTCAGCCGGATCCTGACGGCCGGCGATCCGCCGCCATAGATGCCGACCTGCGCCACCCCGGGTACCTGCGCCAGCCTCTGGTCCAGCACCGTGTCGGCAACGTTATAGATCTGCGCTAGGCTCATCGTGTCCGAGGTCAGTGCCAGCGACATCACCGGGCGCGACGCCGGATTGAATTCCTTGTAATAGGGCCGTCGTGGCATCGAGGCGGGCAGGTTGGGCAGCGCGGCGTTGATCGCGGCCTGCACCGCGTGGGCATAGACGCTGATATCCGGCCCTGGATTGAACAACAGCACGACCGATGTCGAACCCACCGAATTCTGTGAGCGGATGTCGTTCACCCCCGGAATCGTGCCCAGCGCGTGTTCCAGCGGGGCCGCAACGGTGCTCGCCATGATCGCCGGCGAGGCCCCCGGATCGGAAGCGAAGACGACGATTGCGGGAATCGGAATGCTCGGCACCGGTGCGACCGGCAGTTGCAGATAGGCCAGCGCGCCGGCGATCAGGATGCCAAGGGCAAGCAGCGTCGTCCCGATCGGCCGCCGGATGAAGATCGATGAGACGTTCACCGCCTATTCCGCCGGGCCAGTCTGTGCCGCCGGCGCTTCCCGCCGTGCCGGCCGCAGCCGGTCCATCGCGAGGTAGATCACCGGTGTCGTGAACAGCGTGAGCAACTGGCTGACCAGCAATCCGCCAATGATGGTGATGCCGAGCGGCGCGCGTAGTTCCGCGCCCGCGCCGCCTTCCAGCACCAGCGGCACCGCGCCGAGCAGGGCCGCCATCGTCGTCATCATGATCGGGCGGAACCGCAGGATCGCCGCCTCGGTGATCGCCGCCTCCGGGCTCAGCCCCCGCGTGCGCTCAGCCTCGATCGCGAAATCGACCATGATGATGCCGTTCTTCTTCACGATGCCCATCAGCAGCACGATGCCGACCAGCGCCACCAGGGTGAAATCCGCGCCGAAGAGCATCAGCGCGAGCAGCGCGCCGATCCCCGCCGAGGGCAGGGTGGAGAGGATCGTCACCGGATGGATCGTACTTTCGTAAAGCACCCCGAGCACGATGTAGATGACGACGAGGGCCGCGAAAATCAGCCACGGCTCCTGCGCGAGCGAGGTTTCGAACTCGGCCGCCGCCCCCGAGAACCGTCCGCTGATGGTATCCGGCACGCCGAGTTTTTGCTCCGCACTGCGTATCGCGCTCTCGGCCGCGCCGAGTGACGCGCCCTTCGCGAGATTGAAGCTGAGCGTCACCGAGGGAAACTGGTCTTCCCGGGTGATTGCGAGCGGTCCGTAGCGCTGGTCGATCTTCGCCACCTCCAGCAGCGGCACTTCGCCGGCTACCGACGTGCTGACGCTGCCCGCGGCCCCCGTTGCCGTCGTGCTGTTTCCGCTCACCGATCCGCCGGGGCCGAGCGCCGTGGACGAGACGCTCGCCGAAAGACTGCCGGTTGGCACATAGATGCTGGCCAGCGCCTGCGGCGATCGTGCATAGGCGGGATCCACGCCGAGCACCACGCGATACTGCGCGTTCTGCGTATAGATCGTGCTGACCTGCCGCTGGCCGAACGCGTCGTAGAGCGTCGCCTCGATCGTCGCCATCGAAATGCCAAGCCGTGCCGCCGCGGCGCGGTTGACGTCGATATAGGTCTCCAGCCCCTGGTTCTGCTGGTCGCTGGCGAGGTCGGTAATCTGCGGCAGGGCGGCTAGGGCGGCGCGGATCTTCGGCGCCCATGCGTCAAGTTCCGTCTGGTCGGCGTCGGTGAGCGTGTATTGATATTGCGTGGGCGAGACACGCGAGGAAAGCGTGATGTCCTGCACCGGCTGCATGTAGGCATGCAGTCCTGGAATCCCGGCCAGCCGCGCCTGCAGCCGCGACATCACCGTGTCGATCGCGGGGCGCTGGCCGATCGGCTTGAGCGTGATGCCGAGCCGGCCGGTATTCGGCGTCGGGTTGGTCAGGCCGGACCCCAGCAGCGAAGTGACGCCCGCCACCGCCGGGTCGGCGCGTATCGCCCTGATCGCCCGGTCCTGCAGCCGCGTCATTGCATCGAGCGAAATGCTCTGCGCGCCTTCCGTCACGGCGACGATCGCGCCGGTATCCTCCTGCGGCAGCAACGCCTTCGGGATGATCGCGAACAGGATGCCGGTGGCCACGACCGTCGCCCCGAAGGTGGCGAGCATCAGCCGCTGGTGCCGCAGGCTCCAGGCCAGGCCGGCGCGGTAGCGCTCCCGCACGCTCGCCAGCGCCGCCTCCGCCGCGCGCGCGATCCGTCCCGGCTGCGAGGCCTCGGCGCCGCGCAGCAGCCGCGCGCTCATCATCGGCGTCAGCGTGAGCGACACCACCGCCGAGATCACCACCGCGATCGACAGCGTTACCGCGAATTCCGAGAACAGCCGCCCGATCACTCCCGGCATGAACAGCAGTGGAATGAATACCGCGACCAGAGACACGGTGAGCGACACGATGGTGAAGCCGATCTGCGCGCTGCCGAGATAGGCGGCCCTCAGCGGCGACTCGCCCTGTTCGATGAAGCGGACGATGTTCTCGATCATCACGATCGCGTCGTCGACCACGAAGCCCGAAGCGACGGTAAGCGCCATCAGCGAGAGATTGTCGAGCTGGAAACCAAGTTCGTTCATCACCGCGAAGGTCGCGACGATCGAGAGCGGCAGCGCCACCGCCGGCACCAGGACCGCGCGCGGATTGGGCAGAAACAGGAAGATCACCAGCACGACGAGAAGGGCTGCGGTGATCAGCGTGATCTGCACGTCCCGCACCGAGGCACGGATCGTCCCCGTCCGGTCGGCGACGACTTTCACATCGATGCCCGGCGGCATCGCCGCGCGCAGCCCCGCCAGCGCAGCCCGCACATCCGCCACCGTGCTGACGATGTTCGCCCCGGGCTGGCGCTGGATATCGACCACCACCGCCGGCGTGCCGTCATAACTCGCGCTCTGCAGGTCGTTCTCGAGGCCAGGGCTCACCGTCCCCACCGCCGACAGCCGCACCGGCGCGCCATTGCGATAGGCGATGATCAGGTCGCGATACTGCGCCGGCATGGTAATCTGGTCGTTGGCGCCGATCGTGTAGGCCTGATTATGCCCGTCCAGCGCGCCCTTGGCGCCGGACTGGTTGGCATTGGCGATGGCGTTGCGCACATCCTCGAGCGACACGCCATAGGCAGCGAGCCGCGCCGGGTTCACCTCAATGCGGATTGCCTTGGTCAGCCCGCCCTCGACCGTCACCTTGCCCACTCCCTTCACCTGCGAGAGCTTGGGCACAAGCCGGGTCTGAGCCGCATCCGCGATGGCGTCGAGCGGCAGCGTGCGCGAGGTCAGCGCCAGCGTCAGGATCGGTGCGTCCGCTGGATTCACCTCGGAATAGGTCGGCGGATATTGCAGGTTTGGTGGCAGCGTGCCCGAGGCGGCGTTGATCGCGGCCTGAACGTCCTGGGCGGCCGTCGTCATCGGCATCGAGAGGTCGAACCGGAGCGTGATCGCGCTGGTCCCCTGGCTCGAGATCGAACTCATCGCCGCCAGCCCCGCGATCTGCCCGAACTGCCGCTCGAGCGGCGCGGTCAGCAGTTTCGAGGCGGTATCCGGCGAGGCGCCGGGAAGCTTGGTCACCACCTGGATCGTCGGAAAATCGACCTGTGGCAGCGAGGAGACCGGCAGTGCCCGATAGCCCATCGCGCCGATCAGCAGCAGCGCGATCGCGAGCAGCGATGTCGCGACCGGCCGGGCGATGAACGGGGCGGAAATGTTCACGGCGCGCCGGCGGAACCCGTGACGATGTGGATCGCCGATCCGCCCTTCAGGCGCGAATTGCCCTCGGTCACCACCTCGTCGCCAGGGACAAGTCCGCTGGTGACGACCACGACGCGCGCCGTCTGCACGCCGAGCGTCACTTTCTGGTCAATCACGGTGAACGATCCCCCCTTCTTGGCCGGCGGCTTCACGAGAAAGACGAAGCTACCGGAAGGTCCCTGCTGCACCGCGACCGGTGGCACGGTCACCGCATTGTCGATCGTCCGGACCAGCGTGCGGACGTTCACATAGGCGCCGGGCCACAGCGTGAGGTCCGGATTTGCAAACGTGCCCTTCAGCGTCAGCGTTCCCGTGTTCGCATTCACCGTGTTGTCGAGAACGGCGAGCGTGCCGTGGTCGAGCACCTTCGCGGTCTGCGGATCGCCCTCCTCGGTGGCGAGCAGGTCAACCTTGCCACGCTTCATCGCGGCGATGATCGCCGGCAGATCCTGCTGCGGCAGGCTGAACTGCACCGAGATCGGCTGCAGCGTGTTGATCACCACGATGCCGCTGGTAGTGCTTGGGCTGACGATATTGCCGGCATTCACCTGCAGGATGCCGGTGCGTCCGGAAATCGGCGCGGTGATCCGCGTATAGCCGAGATTGATCCGGTCGGTCTCGATGCTGGCCTCGTCCTGCTTCACCAGCGCCCGATCCTCGGCGGCGGTGGCGAGCGCCGTCGCCGCCTGCAGTTTCGAGGTGTAGTTCTGCTTGACCAGCGAGGCGTATTGTCGCGCCTGCATTTCCGCGTTGGCGAGACTCGCCTTGTCCTGCGCAAGCTTCGCCTCCGCCTGGTCGAGTGTCGCGCGATAGGGCGCGGGATCGATCTCCGCGAGAAGATCGCCCTTCTTCACGAACTGGCCGGGCGTGAACAGGATTCTGGTGAGCGGCCCGGTGATCATCGGCTGCACCGTCACCGTGTGGTAGGCGACGACGGTGCCGAGCGCATCGAGGTAGACGGGCACGTTCTGCCGCGTCGCCTTCGCCACCTCCACAGGAATCGCCGTTGCCCCGCCGCCGTGCGCGGGTTTCGTCCGGTGCGCCAGCCGGTACGCCACCGCGCCGACAAGGGCGAGCGCCACCAGCCCGAAAATGATCCGTCCGCGCCGTTTCGCCATCGTCAGTGATCCTTGCCGGCGCCGGCCGTCCAGCCACCGCCCATCGCCTTGTAGAGATTGACCGCGGCATCGAGCCGGGTGAGCCGCGTCGTCACCAGCGTCGTCTCGTCCGACAGCAGGGTCTGCTCGGCGTTCAGCACCGTGCCGATATCGACCACGCCGGCCCTGAGCTGCGCCCTGGCGCCATCCAGCGCGGCTCGGGCGCGTGCGACCGCAACCTGCTGCAGCGCTTCCTGGTCGGTGGCGTAGCGCAGCGCGGTCATCGCGGTCTCGACATCGGTGAAAGCCTGCACCACCGCCTGCTCGTATTTTGCGACATCTTCCCGATAGGTCGCGCGGCTCACCCGCAGCTGCCCGGTCAGTGCACCGCCCTCGAAGATCGGCTGGGCGATCGAGGTTGCCGCCGAGATCAGTGTCGAGCCTGGCGCAAAGAGAAGGTTCAGCGCCTTGCTCTGCCAGCCGCCCGAGCCGGTCAGCGTGATCGACGGGAAGAACGCCGCGATCGCGCCACGCACATTGGCGTTGGCGGCGATCAGGTTGGCCTTCGCCTCCGCGATGTCGGGCCGGCGCTCCAGCAGCCCGGCCGGCAGTCCCGGCGCCAGCGCCGGCACCGTCAGCGCGCCGAGCGAGCCGCCCCGCACGCGCAGGAATTCCGGCGCCCGCCCCGTCAGGATGCCGAGGCCGATCGCCTCCTGGCGCATCTGCGAGACCAGGTTGGGAATGTTCGCCCGCTCAGACGCAACCAGCGCAGCCTGCTGCGCCACCGTCGGTGCATCGACGATCCCGGCCCGCAGTTCCGCCCGCAACTGTGCGAGCAGCCCCTCCGCCGCCTTCAGATTGCGTTGCGCAATTCCCAGCTGGTCCTGGTACGCCAGTACCTGGAAATAGACGGTGGCGACCGAGGCTTCGGCGGTCAGTGCCACCGTCGCCGCGTTGAATTCCGCCGCCGCCGCGTTCGCCTGCGCCGCGCGCAGCGCGTCATAGTTCTTGCCCCAGAAATCGAGCTGGTAGGAGGCCTGGAACGTCGCGGTGAAGCTGCGCGTATCCACCGCCTGCAGCCCGTTGCCGGCATTCGCCTGGATCTGCTGGAATGACCCGCTGCCGCTGCCCGTGATCGCTGGCAGCAGTGGCGCGCCGGCGATCTGTGCCTGCGCGTTGGCCGCCTCGAGCTGGTCGATCGCCTCGATCACCGAGAAATTGTGTGCCTTCGCCGCTTCCACCAGCCGGTCGAGCTCCGGCGAGCCGAAATGGCGCCACCATCCGGGCTTCGGCCAGGCCGGCTTTGCGTCCGCGGTGGCCGAAAACCGCGCCGGCACATTGGTCTGCGGCATGTGGAACGCGGGACCGACGGCGCAGCCTGCAAGTCCCGGCGTCAGCAGCGCGGCGGCGGCGAGGCGGAGGCGCCTCATGCGGTGATTGGTCGTCGTGTCACGCGCCTCTGGCCTTTCCGCGCCCGTCTTCTCGTCCCGATACGACTTCAGGCCTGACGTATTTTTTGATGTCTGACGCACGATTCAAGACCTCCTGCGCCGGCCGCGGTCAGGGACGCCAGCGCAAGGCGGACGGCGGCGGCGAGGTCGGATCATAGTTGATCCATGAACCGTTGGTCAGTGACTGTCCGGTGAGTGCCAGGATGAAGGCCCAATGGCTGACCACCAGCGTCTCCCGCCAATCCGGCCGCGCCGCCATCGCCGCGCGGAACCGATTCGCGCGTTCGATCACCGCCTCCTCCGTCTCGGTTTCGTCAGGCCACCAGCGAGTCGGCAGGTGCGCGAAATCGTGATCCGGGAACCTCTCGGCAAGGCGATCCGGTGGGCTGCCGATATCGCAGGTGAAGTGGAACCGCTCGCGGATCTCCGCCGAGATTTCGACATCGAGGGGCCGCCGCGCCAGCACCGGCGCTGCCGTCTGCAGCGTACGGGTATAGGGCGAGACGATCAGCCGCCGCAGCGAGTGCCCTTCAAGCGCCGAAGCCGCGGCCTCCGCCTGCGCGTGCCCGTGTTCGGTCAGTCCGGGATCCTCGATTCCAGGGTCACGCCGCGTCGCGGTGAAGTGGAGGTTGAACTCGCTCTGGCCGTGGCGAAGCAGGATCATGCCTTCAGCGATACCCTGCGCCGGGGGCTTCGGCAAACCGCGCGTCGGGCATGCCGCGGTTGCGGGCGCGCCGCGCTCGGCCTATCACGAGGGCGGGCTTGCCCCGAGAACAGGTGTCTTAGCGTCATGCATACCGGATTTCCCGTCGATATCGTCCTTCTCGCGCTCGTCGCGGGCTTCTTGGTGCTGCGCTTGCGCAGCGTGCTGGGCCGTCGCACCGGCTACGAGCGGCCGCCCATGCCCGAGCCGACTGCGGCCGGCGGCATGCAGCGTCCCGGCGGCCCGGTGATCGAGGGGGTTGCCGAGCCGCCGCGGTCCACCCGCCCGGTGCCCGCGCCTCACACCGTCGTCGGGCAGACGCTCGCGCGCATCGCCCAGGCCGAGCGCGGCTTCGATCCGGCCCGGTTTCTCGACGGCGCCGAGGCCAGCTTCCGCCGCATCGTGCTTGCCTTCGCCGCAGGCGACCTCGCGGCCCTGCGGCCGCTGCTCACGCCTGGCGTGTTCGCGACCTTCGAGCAGGCGGTGGCCCAGCGCGCCGAGGCTGGCGAAACCCAGCACACCGAGATCGTCCGTATTGTCGAGGCGACGATCGACGAGGCCGAACTCCTCGGCGGCGAGGCCGTGATCGTCGTCCGCTTCGTCTCCGACCAGCAGAACTACACGCGTGATCGACAGGGGCAGGTTATCGCTGGCACCGAGGCGATGACCGAGATCGTCGACCTCTGGAGTTTCGAGAAATCCCTCGGCGCGGCCGACCCGACCTGGCGGCTGGCGGCGGCGCGCAGCGGCTGATCCATGCACCGATCCACCTTGCGCGGCCTTGCCGCGCCGTTCACCGCCATCACCCTGCTCGCCGGCTGTGCCTTGCCGCCCGCCGGCGCGCCCCAGGCCGATCATGCCGGCCTCACCCCTGTGCCCTTCGCTACGCTCCCCGGCTGGAGCGTTGAGGCTGCCGTCGCCGGCCTGCCGAGTTTCCAGAGGTCATGCAAGGTGATCGCGGTCATGCCGGTCGACCAGACGCTGGGCGGCGCCGGCGTGGCTGGCGCGCTCGGCGGCAAGGCCGGCCAGTGGCGCGCTGCCTGTGCTGCCGCCGAAGCCGTCCCGCCGGACGACGCGGCCGCGGCCCAGCATTTCTTCGAGGCATGGATGGTGCCCTATGCAGCGTCCGGCGCCACGCGGATCACCGGATATTACGAGCCGGTCTATCCCGGCTCGGAAATCCGCGAGCGCGGCTACGATGTCCCGATCTACGGTCGTCCGCGCAATCTCGTGAACGCCAACCTGTCCGCCTTCCGCGACTCCTCCGGCAAGCGCCGTATCGTCGGCCGCCTGCGCTACGGCACAATGGTGCCCTATTACACCCGCGCCCAGATCGAGGCCGGCGAGATCAACCGCGAGGCCAAGGTAGTTGCCTGGGTCAAGAATCCGGTCGACGCCTACATGATCCAGCTCCAGGGCGCCGCGCGCCTGCGTCTGCCGGACGGCACGCTCATCGATCTCGGCTTCGACGGCACCAACGGCCGCACCTACACGCCGATCGGCAAGCTGATGGTCGAGAAGGGCTATTTGAAGCCCGACCAGGTCTCGATCACCTCGATCCGCGCGTGGCTGCTCGCCCATCCCGTCGAGGCGCGCGGCCTGATGGATGCGAACAAGAACTACGTGTTCTTCAAGCGCATCCGCGGCGTGCCCGACGATCTCGGCACACCCGGCGCGCTTGACGTGCCGCTGGCGCCGGAAGGCTCGATCGCGGTGGACGAGAAGGCGATTCCGCTCGGCGCGCCCGTCTATGTCGCGACGAAGTCGCTCGCCCGGCTGACCACCGCGCAGGACATCGATGTCGGTGCCCACGGCACCTCCGCCGCGCAGATCTTCTTCGGAATCGGCAACGAGGCCGCGGCGCAGGCGAGTGCCCAGGACGGCACAGGCCGGATCTTCATCTTCCTGCCCCGCCAGCCCGCCGCCGCGCCGACATCCGCCAAGGGAGCGTCCTCATGAGTGAATCCGCCGCGGCCGCACCGCGCGTCGCCCTGTTCGTCACCTGCCTCGCCGATCTCTACCGGCCGAGCGTCGGCTTCGCCGCCATCCGCCTGCTTGAGGCCGCCGGCTGCACGGTCGAGGTGCCGCGGGCGCAGACCTGCTGCGGCCAGCCCGCCTACAATTCCGGCGATCATGAAACCGCCCGCGCCCTGGCCGAGGGCCTGCTCACCGCCCTCGCGGGCTACGATTACGTCGTCGCCCCCTCGGGCTCGTGCGCCGGCATGCTTCGCAAGCACATGCCCGGCCTGTTCGAGGCCGACCCCGACCTGCGCTTCAAGGCCGACGTCATCGCCGCGAAAACCTTCGAACTCACCAGCTTCCTGGTCGACGTGATGGGTTTTGCCGGGCTCGATGTCGCCCTGCCGCAGCGCGCCACCTATCACGATTCCTGCGCCGGGCTGCGCGAACTCGGCGTCAAGGACCAGCCCCGCGTGCTGCTCTCCCGCGTCGAGGGGCTGGAAATCGTGGAAATGGACACGCCCGAGGTCTGTTGCGGCTTCGGCGGCACGTTCTGTGTCAAGCATCCCGACATTTCCGCCCGCATGGTCTCCGACAAGACCGCCGACATCGCCGCGACCGGCGCCGAGCTGCTGCTCGCCGGTGATCTCGGCTGCCTGCTGAACATGGCCGGCCGCCTGACCCGCGAGGGCAAGCCGGTTGCCGTGCGCCACGTCGCCGAGGTGCTCGCCGGCATGACCGGCGAGGTGGCGCCGATCGGCCGCGGCCGGGACGGGAGCGCCGCTTGAGCGAAAGCGCGACCCCACACGGCTCTCCCGGCGAGAAGCTCCGTCTCGCTGGCCTGATCGGCGTGCTCGGTGTCGTCTACGGCGATATCGGCACCTCGCCGCTCTACGCGGTGCAGGCCTCGCTGTCATATTTCCCTGGCAATAAACTCCAGGAATCCGACGTCCTTGGTCTGCTCTCGCTCATCTTCTGGGCGCTGATCATAACCGTCACCATCAAATACGTCCTGCTGATCATGCGCGCCGACAACGAGGGCGAGGGCGGCACGCTCTCGCTGATGGCGCTCGCCCAGCGCGTCACCCAGTCCGACCGGACGAAATGGATCATCGGCATCATCGGCATCTGCGGTGCCGGCCTCTTCTTCGGCGATGCGACAATCACCCCCGCCATTTCCGTGCTCTCCGCCGTCGAGGGCATGGAGGTGGTCTCCCCGGGGCTCAAGGAATTCGTGCTCCCGATCGCCATCGCGGTCATTCTTGTGCTGTTTTTCGTCCAGCGGTTCGGCACGGCGCGGGTGGGCGGTGCGTTCGGCCCGATCATGGTGATCTGGTTCGTGGTGATCGGCGCGCTTGGTCTTCACCAGATCTTCATTCATCCGAATGTCTTGCGCGCGCTGGTTCCTGTCTACGGCGCCGCGTTCATCATGCGGCACGATCTTCTCGCCTTCATCGCGCTCGGCTCGGTCGTGCTGGCGGTCACCGGCGCCGAGGCGCTTTACGCGGATATGGGGCATTTCGGCGCGAAGCCGATACGCGTCTCCTGGCTGTTCTTCGTCCTTCCATGCCTGCTGCTCAACTATTTCGGCCAGGGCGCCCTCGTGATCCGCGATCCGCACGCCGCGAGCAACCCGTTCTTCTTCCTGCTGCCGCATGCTCTGGTGGTGCCGATGGTCATATTGGCGACCATCGCGACAGTGATCGCCAGTCAAGCCGTGATCTCCGGCGCCTATTCGGTTGCCCGGCAGAGCACCCAGCTCGGCCTGCTGCCGCGCATGCCGATCCGCTACACCAACGAGACCGAGCAGGGGCAGATCTATGTCCCGCCGGTCAACAGCTTCCTGTTCGTCGTCGTCGTGCTGCTGGTCCTCGGTTTCGGCTCGTCTTCCGCCCTCGCCTCGGCCTACGGCATCGCCGTCACCGGCACCTTCCTGTCGACGAACGCGCTGGCTGCCTTCGTCTATTGCCGGCATTTCAACTGGCCGCTTCGCCGCACCGTGCTGGTCTTCGGCGCCATCGGGCTGGTTGATTTCGCCTTCTTCAGCTCCAACGTGCTGAAAGTGTTCGATGGCGGCTGGGTACCGCTTGCCATCGGCTTCAGCCTCATCACCGTCATGACCACCTGGCGCCGCGGCCGCGCCCTGCTTCACCAGCGCTGGCAGCAGGATAGCCTGCCGCTCGCCTCGTTCCTCGGCCGGCTGCCGCAATCGCGCATCGTCCGTGTTCCCGGCGTCGCCGTCTTCATGACCGGAAACCCCGAATATACGCCGTCCTCGCTGCTGCATAACCTCAAGCACAACAAGGTACTGCACGAAACTGTGGTCTTCGTCACCGTGCGCAATCCCGGCGTCCCCTTCGTGGGCGATGCGCGGCGCGCCAAGGTCGAGGAACTCTCCGAGGGCGTCTATCGCGTGCTGCTTTCCTTCGGTTTCATGGAAAGCCCCAACATCCCCCGAGCGCTCGACCTGCTGCGAGAGCAGGGGCTGCCCTTCAACCCGATGCAGATCAGCTATTTCCTCGGCCGCGAGACCATTGTCGCCGCGACCGTGCCCAAGCTCGGCTTCATCCGCAGGGCGATCTTCCTGTTCATGCTGCGCAACGCGATATCGGCCACCGAATTCTTCAAGATCCCGTCCGACCGCGTCGTGGAACTCGGCGTGCGGATCGCCATCTGAAGGGCATGGCCGTCGCCATTCCCCGCGCCGTCGCTGCCGACGGCACCGAACTGCATCTCGTGCCGATCCCGCCGGCACGCCTGCCACGCGTGCAGAAGCGAGATCTTGAACAGGCCTGGGAAGCCGCGCACCGCGCCGCCCGCGCCGGCGCCGAGGGGCCGCGCCGCGGCTTCCGCTTCGCCGGCGGCCCCGATGTCGTGCTGCGCGACCGCGATGCCAGGGTCTGGGCCTCCTCGGTCGACCATATCGCCGATCTCTCGACGGCGCATGGCGTCTCCGTCTGCCTCCGCCTGCTCGGCCTCGTCGCCCTGCTCGCCGGTGGCGGCTGGACCGCCCGTTTCGTGCGGTTCGACCGTGGAGCCGCAGAGCTCGACGGTGCGCTGCTCGGCGCCGCGGCCCGCACTGGCTTGACCGATACGGGCGCTCTCGACGAGAACGCCCTGCGCGCACAGCTGCTCCCGCGCGAATCCGAGGAAAACCCGCCATGCCGCGCCCCATCCTGACCCTGGCCCTGCTGATCCTGCCGCTCGCCGCCTGCACCTTCGGCGCGCCGCCGCCCGCCTCGCCCGCCGAGCAGGCCGACATCGCGGCCTGCACCCAGCAGGCCAATGCCTATGAGCGCGCGCACGACTATGCCTATCTCTCGCGCACCGACCAGTTCGCCACCCCGTTCCAGGGCACGCCCGACCAGGGCTCCCGGTTCGACCGCCTTGCAGAGATCCACGCTCGGCGGGACATGATCTCGCGCTGCGTGCGCAATGCGAATCCGGCCTATGTCGGCAGCGGCGCCGCCCTGCCCGAACCCACGATTGTCGGCCCCGCCCGGTAGCGCCGGGCCGCACCTCGTCCGATCGGATGACGCGGTATCGTCACCCCAGGGCGGTTCCGGTTGGCGCCAAACCGATCTAGTCTGCCGCGCGCCGCCGAAGATCAGGAGGAGCCGCGATGAAGCCGCTTGGCTATTCCATCGTCAATCGCTTCGACCCCGAGGCCCTGTTTGCCCCGAAGACCATCATGCTCTCGGGCGGCGACACGGCAGTCGGCCGATCGCTGCGCGCCTCGCTGGACGCCGCCGGCTTTCCGGGCGACGTCAGGGAACCGGGGGAGGGCGCGCAAACTGTCGATCTTGCGCTGATCGCCGATCCGCCCGAGGCGGTGCCCGGCGTCATCGCCGGCCTCGCCGGCCGCCTCCGCGGGGCGGCAGTGGTCTACGCCGCGGTCGACGGATTGCGGGAGGCAGCGCTGGCCGCCCGAGTGCGGGTCGTCGGCCCGCGTTCCTTCGGCATCGCCGCACCCGGGGCGCGGCTGAACGCCTTGCGCAGCCACATACCGCCGCCGCCCGGTCGGGTCGCGCTGCTCGGCCAGTCCCCCGCGCTAGCCCGCGCGGTGATCGACTGGGCGGCGCCCAACGGCATCGGCTTCTCCCATGTCGTCGGCATCGGCGGCAATGCGGATATCGGCTTCGGCCGGGTGCTCGACCATCTCTCGCGCGACCCCGGCACCGGCCCGATCCTGATGGAAATCGCCGGCCTGCGTGATCCGCGCCTGTTCCTCTCGGCCGCCCGCGCGGCGGCGCGCCTGCGTCCCATCGTCGCCATCGTTCCCGGCGCCCGGCTTGGCGATCCAAGCGGCATCGCGCTCGCCGGGTTCGAGGCCGCGCTGCGCCGTGCTGGCGTGATGCTGACCACCAGCCTCGGCGAATTTCTTGCAGCCGCCGAAACGCTCACCCGCGCCCGTCCGGCCCGCAGCGACAGTCTTGCGATCATCGGCAACAGTGTTGGCGCCTGTCGCCTCGCCGCCGACACCGCGCTCGCCGCCGGCATCGGCCTTGCAGCGCTGTCCGACGAAACCCGCCGTGTGCTCGGCCTGCTGCTCGGCGCTTCACCCGAGCCAGCCGGGCCGATCGCGCTACAGGACGCACCCGGCACCCGCCTTGCCGACGTCGCCGCCATGCTGGCCGCTTCCCCCGAGGTGGGTGGCGTGCTGGTCATCCATGCCCCCTCCGGCCCGGCGGACGATGCCGCGATCGCCGGGCTGATTGCCTGTTCCGGCAGCATCAAGGCGCCGCTGCTCGCCGCCGTGCTCGGCGAGACCACCGCCGCCCCGCAGCGCCGCCGGCTGGCCGAGGCCGGGGTCGCCGCCTTCGCCACGCCGGAACGTGCCGTCGAAGGGTTCGGCGACCTGCTCCGCCACCGCGCCATCCGCGCCGCCGCCCGCGAACTGCCGCCCTCCGCGGTGCTCGATGTCGCCCCCGACCGGGCCGCCGTCCATGCCGCCCTTTCTCTCGCCCGCAATGGTGGCCGCACCGCCCTGCCGCAGGATGCCGGCTTCGCCATTCTGCGGGCCTATGGCATCGAAACCGCCGCAACACGCATCGTCGACACGCCGGAACATGTGGCGGCGGCGGCCTCGTCGCTCGGCTTTCCGGTGGTGGTGAAGGTCTCCCACCCCGATCTCGCGCGGCGCCGCCCCGAAGGCAGCGTCTCGCTTGACCTACCGGACGCCGCTTCCGCTAGCGCGGCCGCCACGCTGATCACCGCCCGCCTGCGCCGCAGGGGCGAATTTCCCGAGGGGGCGCGCTTCCTCGTCCAGCGCCAGCTTCCTCGCGCCCGAGAGCTGCGCATCCTGGTCGGCGAGCAGCCCTTCGTCGGCCCCACCATCGGCTTCGGCCCCGGTGGTGGCGACGCCGCCGATACCTCACGCCTCGCCTTCGATCTCCCGCCCCTCAACCTGAAACTGGCCGAGGGACTGATCCTCCGCGCCGGCGGCAACGCGCTGCTGCGCCCCGCCCGCGGCCTGGACGAGGCGGATCGCGCCGCGGTCGCCGGCACCCTGGTCCGCATCAGCCAGCTCGTCGTCGACTGGCCGGAAATCGAGCGCCTGGAAATCGACCCGCTCTTCGCCACCGGCGCCGGCGTCATCGCCGCCAATGTGCGGATCACGCTGCACGCGCCCGGCGAGCGTCGCCAGCCGCTGCCGATCACGCCCTATCCCGCCCATCTCGCCCACACGATGACGCTGAAAGGCAGGGGCTTCCAGATCCGCCCGATCCGCCCGGAAGACGCCGCCGCCCATCAGCGCCTGTTCTCCCGCCTCACGCCGGAGGATGTCCGCTTCCGGTTCTTCTCTGCCGTGCGCCAGCTTACGCCCGAGCAGGTGGTCCGCCTCACCGAGGTCGATTACGGCCGCGAACTCGCCCTGATCGCAGTCGAAACCGCCACCGGCGAGACAGTCGGCGTCGCCCGCCTGGTCCGCTCCGATACCGACGGCACCGAGGGCGAGTTCGCCGTCCTCGTCGAGGGTGCGGCGAAGGGCGTCGGCCTCGGCTCGGCGCTGATGCGCGACCTGATCGACTGGGCGCGCGACGAGGGTGTTGTCGACATCATCGGTCAGGTTCTGGCCGACAACCACCCGATGCTCGCCTTCATCCGTCATCTCGGCTTCGCGATCGCCCATGTTCCCGGCGAGGAGGATGTCGTGGAAGCAAGGCTGCGTCTCACCTGATCGCGCGGGCTTGCCGCCGGTCCGCTTATCGCGTTGATGGAGGCCATGAGCGACATCGCCCGTCCGTCATCGCCGGTCTCCGGCTTCCTGTCACGTCCGAACGCCCCGGTCCTCGTCCTGCTTTCGGTGACCGTGATCTGGGGCTGGACGTTCCTGCTCACCCGCCTGTCGCTGCTCTTCATCGGGCCGTATGCCTTTGTCGGCTGGCGCTTCGGCGTTGCCGCACTCGCCGTCGTGCTCGTCACCCGCCCGCATCCGGCGAGCTTCAACCGGATGGAGATCACCGGCGGCATCACCATCGGTCTTGTTCTCTTCCTCGGCTACGGTCTGCAGGCGGACGGGCTGCGCACCGTGGCGAGCGGCGAATCCGCCTTCCTTACCGCGCTCTACGTGCCGATGGTCCCGCTGCTCGAATTCCTGATCTTCCGCCGCCGTCCCGGCCTGTTCGCGACAGCTGGCCTCGTGCTCGCCTTCGTCGGCCTCGTCCTGGTCTCCGGCATGACCGGCCTGTCGCTCGCCTTCGACCGCGGCCAGTGGCTCACCCTCGGCGGCGCGCTGGGGGCGGCGCTCGAAATCGTGCTGATCGGCCATAGCGCGCTCGCCGCCGATCCGCGCCGTATCGCCATCGTCCAACTGGCCACCGTCAGCGTGATCTCCTTCGCCGTCGAGGCGGTGCGCGGCGGCATCATGATCACCACCCGTGCCTTTCCCTTCGCGGCGATGACCGGCATGGGCCTCGCCACCGCCTTCGTCCTGGTCGCGCAGAACTGGGCGCAGCGCAGCATCCCGGCCAACCGGGCGACGCTGATCTACACGCTGGAGCCGGTCTGGGCCGGGCTTGTGGGTGCTGCCTTTGGCGAGATATTTGCCCCTGCCCAGGTGCTCGGTGGCGTGCTGATCATCGCCAGCGTGGTGCTCAGCCAGTGGAAATCCTGAAGCCGCGCCCCGTAAGCGCAAAAAACCCGGCACCGGGCGGCGCCGGGTCTTCCCTTGAAAGTCAAGCCTCAGCGCGTCGGCGTCGGCGGGTTGGTGGAATAGTCGTAGAAGCCGCGCCCGGTCTTGCGGCCAAGCCAGCCGGCCTCGACATAGTTCACCAGCAGCGGGCAGGGGCGATACTTGTCCTCGCCGAGCCCGGCATGCAGCACGCGCATCACTTCCAGCGCGACATCGAGCCCGACCAGATCGCACAGCGTCAGCGGCCCCATCGGATGCCCGGCACCGAGCTTCATGCCGTTGTCGATCGAGACCACGTCGCCGATCCCCTCGTGCAGCGCGAAGATCGCCTCGTTGAGCATCGGCACCAGGATGCGATTGACGATGAAGCCCGGCATGTCCTGTGCTGCGATGGTGATCTTGCCCATCCGCTTTGCCAGGTCTTCGACCGCGGCAACCGTCGCATCCGCCGTCTCCAGCCCGCTTATCACCTCGACAAGCTTCATCATCGGCACCGGGTTGAAGAAATGCATGCCGACGAACCGCTCCGCGATCCCCGACGCCCGGCCGAGCTTCGTGATCGAAATCGACGAGGTGTTCGAGGCGAGGATCGCGTGCGGCGCGAGATGCGGGATCACCTGGGCATAGACCGCGCGCTTGATCTCCTCGCGCTCCGGCACCGCCTCGATCACCATGTCGCATTTCGCAAAAGCGTCATGCGTGGTCATGGGCGAGACGCGGGCGAGGGCGGCTGCCTCGGCCGCCGCGTCGATCGTGCCCTTCTGCACCTGGCGCTCGAGGTTCTTCCGCATGGTCGCCATGCTCTTCTCCAGCACCGCCTGCGCGGTGTCGACGAGCACGACATCGAGCCCGGACAGGGCGGCGACATGCGCGATGCCGTTGCCCATCGCGCCCGCGCCGAGCACGCCGAGAGTCCTGATCTCCATCTACTTTTCCTTCCGCCTGAAACACAGGCCGGGCTAGCCTTTATGGCCGCCCGGCGCCTTGATGTCGCTCAAGCCCGCAGGGCTCAGCCGAGCTCCTTCTGCAACTCCGGCAGCACTGTGAACAGGTCGCCCACCAGGCCGTAATCGGCCACCTGGAAGATCGGCGCGTCCTCGTCCTTGTTGATCGCGACGATGACCTTGGAATCCTTCATGCCCGCGAGATGCTGGATCGCGCCGGAAATGCCGACCGCCATGTAGAGGTCGGGGGCGACGATCTTGCCGGTCTGCCCCACCTGGTAGTCGTTCGGCACGAACCCGGCATCGACCGCCGCACGCGAGGCGCCCACCGCGGCCCCCAGCCGGTCGGCGATCGGGTCGAGCAGCTTGCCGAAATTCTCGCCGTTCTGCATGCCGCGCCCGCCGGAAACCACGATCCGCGCCGCCGTCAGCTCCGGCCGCTCGCTCTTCGAAAGCTCGGCGCCGACGAAGCTCGAACCACCGGCGTCGACCCCGACCTCGATCGTCTCGATCGCCGCCGCTCCGCCTTCGGCCGGTGCGGGATCGAAGCTCGCCGCGCGCACGGTGATGAGCTTCTTCGCGTCGGCGGATTTCACCGTTGCCATCGCGTTGCCGGCATAGATCGGGCGGACGAAGGTGTCGGCATCCACCACCCCGGCGATGTCGCTGATCGGCTGCACGTCGAGCAGGGCTGCGGCGCGGGGCATCACGTTCTTGCCGGTCGCGGTGGAGGCGGCGAGGACATGCGTGTAATTGCCGGCGAGTTTCACGATCAGGTCGGCCAGCGGCTCGGCCAGCGCGTGCGCCAGCGCCTTGCTGTCCGCGACCAGCACCTTGTCCACCCCGGCGATCGCGGCGGCTTCCTGCGCTGCGCCCCCCACGTTTTCGCCAGCGACCAGCGCATGCACCGTGCCGAGCTTCGCCGCCGCCGCAACCGCGCTGCGCGCCGGCTGCTTCACATGCGCGCCGTCGTGCTCGATGAGAACCAGAACCTCTGCCATGATCAGATCACCTTCGCTTCGTTGCGCAGTTTCTCGACGAGTTCGGCCACCGAGCCGACCTTGACCCCGGCCTTGCGCTGCGGCGGCTCGGCCACCTTCAGCGTGGTCAGCCGTGGCGCCGGGTCGACGCCGAGATCTTCCGGCTTCACCGTCTCGATCGGCTTCTTGCGCGCTTTCATGATGTTCGGCAGCGAGGCGTAGCGCGGCTCGTTCAGCCGCAGATCCGCCGTCACCACCGCCGGCAGCTTCAGCGCGACCGTCTCCAGCCCGCCATCCACCTCACGCGTCACCGTCACCGTGCCGTCGGCGATCGCGACCTTGCTGGCGAAGGTGCCCTGCGGCCAGCCGAGCAGAGCGGCGAGCATCTGGCCGGTGGCGTTCATGTCGTCGTCGATCGCCTGCTTGCCCATGATCACGAGGTCGGCCTGCTCGCGCGTCACCAGCGCCTTGAGCATCTTCGCCACCGCCAGCGGCTGCAGTTCGGCCTCGGTCTCGACCAGGATGCCCCGGTCGGCCCCCATCGCCAGCGCCGTGCGGATCGTCTCCTGGCAGGCGCTCACCCCCATCGACACCGCGACGATCTCGGTTGCCACGCCCTTTTCCTTGAGCCGCACCGCCTCCTCGACCGCGATTTCGTCGAACGGGTTCATCGACATCTTCACGCCGGCAAGCTCGACCCCGCTGCCATCCGATTTCACCCGGACCTTCACATTGTAATCAACCACACGCTTTACAGGCACCAGCAGCTTCATGGTCACTCCACAGGTTTGGCGTTTCGCGTCGCTGTCGTTTGCTGGATGATCTATGGGGCGTCGTTCGGCAAGTCAATCTTTGCGGACGCTTCCTGACGTTTGCGTCATGGTTTCGCCGGCGCTTCCGGCGGCCCGATGCCGAACAGGTCGCGGATGAATCCCGGCGCCAGTGCGGAAACCGGATTGACCACGACCCTTGGCGCGCCAAATGGCCCGACCACGGTATAGCGCGCGGCGAACAGCCCGCCGCCTTTCTCCGGGCTGAACAGCCGGCCGATCAGCGGAATCCGGCCGGGCAGGGTGTTCAGCGCATAGGCGGGCACGATCGTCCCGGACAGGTCGTAGCGCTTCCGCGCAAGGTCGATCTGCCCCGTGGTGGTGAAGCCGAGCGAGGGCGACCATGCCCGCGCCCCGCCGAGCGTCACCACCTCGCCTGACATGGTGAACGGCGCCACCAGTCGGGTGAAGGCGAGTCCCGGCCCGGAGGTCGCCGCCGGCATGCCGTAGATGGTCAGCGCCTGCAGCACCTTTGCCATCACCGGCACCTCGGTCAGGCGGAAATCGTCGATGCCAAGGCGCCCTTTCGTAAGACCCCCCTGCCGTGTTGCATCGAGCGTGAGCGTGCCGCCGTTCACACCTCCGGTAGCACCCGTCGCCGCCAGCAGCGCCCCCGCGTCCGGCGCGTCGAGGCGGATCCGCGTCAACCCGCCGGCGCGGCGATAGGTCAGCCGCCCGGTTTGCCGCGGCCCCTGGGCAAGTGTCGCCTCGAGCCCGGTGAGGCGGTCGCCATCCCCGGTCGCGGCGAGTTGCGTCGCGCCGAGTAACGGCGCTGGCGCGGCGTGCAGCCGCAACTGGGCGAACGCTCCATTCAACGCCCAGACCGGGCCGGATGCCGGGCGCGGCGCGGCCGCCGCCGTGCCGGCTTGCGCACGGGCTTGCGCGATCAGCGCGGAAAGATCCAGCGTTCCGCCGGAGAGCGAAATCCGCCAGGGCGCGCCGAGCCGGGCCGGCGGCGCCACCGAGCCGCGCGCCCGCAACCGGCCGAGCCGTGCCATGGCAACGGCGAAGCGCCCCGCCCGCCGCACGCCGTCGAACAGCAGCCCCGGCGCCTCCACATGCGCCGCTTCCAGCCCGCCGAACGGGCCGCCACCGCTCAACCCGATCCGCAACGTCGCCCGGCCGGGTTGCCCCGCCGCCTTGTGCCAGCCGAACGCGGGAGCGGCCAACGTCGCGCCGGTCAGGTCGGCGCCGATTTCCAACACACCGCCGCCCGCCTGGTCGCGATAGGTCACCGTCAGCGGCGCCGCCCCCGACCGCCAGGCGGCGACCGGCAGGCCCATCCGCGCCAAAGCCAGACGTGTGGCGTTGGCCTTGGCCTCGAGCGTGAGCGGCCCGCCAGGCAGCGTCATCGCCGCCGTGAAGCGCGTCGCGGTCGCCGCAACGCGCCCGTTGCCATGCAGGGCGAGATGGTGTGGATCGACCTCCAGCGCCGCGCTGCCGTCTTCGAGTGCCAGTCCCGCGAACGGCAGCGGCAGATGTACGGCGGTCAGAGCCGCATCGGCCCTGATCGCGATATCCGCGAGCGCCAGCCGGCGCTTCAGCGGCACGCTCGCATGGATCGTCGCCGCCATTTGTCCCGTTGCCCGGTCGAGCTTCAGGGCGGTCGTCTTCAGCCGTAGCGGCGGCTTGCGCAGCAGGCCCAGCGCGTCGGCCAGCCCGCCTGTGGCATGGGCGCCGATGGTTGCCGTCTGGTCGTGCCGGCTGAGCGTGGTGATCCGCATGTTCCCACGCAGTGCGAGACCGTCGAGCCGCCCCGCGGTCGCATCGATGTCGAGCGAATCATCGGCTGCGAAATGCAGTTTACCGGCAAGGGCCGTCATCGCCGGCGCACCGGGAAACCAGTCGAGCGTCACGCCGCTGGCCGCGAACTCGCCCGTCACCGCCCCCGGCGCCAGTTTTCCGGTCGCGAGGTCGAAGACAGCATGGAACCGCCCGTCCCGCGCCACTCCCGCCTTGATGTGCCGGGTGACATAGTGCCGCGCGTCGCGCAGCAGGCCCTGCGGCCAGTAGCGCGTCAGGTCGGTCGCCGAAACCTGATCGACCGTCGCATCGATCGCGGCGGGCAGGGCGCCGCGCAGCGCGATCTGCCCCCGCAGCCGCACCGCCGGTCCCGCTGTCCCGTTCGGTCCAGCAAGATCGATGCGCGCATCTGACAGCAATACCTCATTCCGCGTCGCCACCGCGTGGGCCTGCAGGCCGGCGATCGGCACCTGCCCGGTACCCGCCGCAATGCCGCCGGCGGCTGCGCTGACGCCGAGATCGAGCTCCGGTGTCGTGAACCGGCCCACCGGCCACGATGCCGCCAGCATCACCGGCAGGTCGACCGCGGTGAACGGGCTGCCGGGTTTCATCAGCCGCCCCGGATCGAACGGGCCGAGCAATGCGGTCACCCGTCCCGCGCCGGCATCCCCCGCGATCGTCAGGCCGAGCGGGATCACCTCGCCGCCATTGTGGAAATCGGCGCTTGCAGCCCCCCCCATCCGCCCGCCCGGATGGCGGGTAAAGACCAGCGCGCCATCGGTCGCCACCAGCTCCGGTAGCGCGCCGACGGGCTCGATTGCCACATGCGCGTCGGCAATGCGGATCGCCCGGAGCGCCGAAAGATCGAGCAAGCCGGTGCGCGGCGATTGAGAAATCAGCGCGAGCAGTTCGCCCACCGCCTCGGGCGGCGCGGCCAGCCCGCCGGGCGCCTGTAGCGCGGGGCGCAGCACGATGGCGGGATCATGCGCGATGATCCGGATCGGCGTGATCGCGCCCTTGATCAGTGCCGCGAGCGACAGCGTCACCCGCAGCGTCGAGATCCGCGCCGCGACGACCCCCGAGCGGTTGCGGATAGCGATGTCGGCGAGACGCAGGTCGATCGGCGCGCCGCCGCGCCGGAACCCTTCCCAGGCCAGCCCGGCCCGCCCAACCGTGACCGTCAGCCCCGGCTCGGCGGCACTTACCGCCGCCCCGATCCGCGCGGCGAGTGGCGGCAGGTCCACCGGCCCCTGGCCGAGCCGCCAGGCCGCGCCCCCCAGCAGCAGCAGCGCGACCAGCACCAGCGTGCCCGCCAGCCGCGCGCCGTGGTGCCCGACATGCCCGGCGACCCGCCCGGCTTGACGCAGCCGCCGCCTCATCGAACACTTCCGGCGGCATGAACGAGTTCCTGGCGCCGGCTTCCGGATTTCCGCCCCCCGCCGACACGCGGGCCGCCGCGTCGTTCGTCGCGGATTTCGCCGCCATCGGCGCCGCCGCGCGGCGCTTCGCCGATGCGGCGCCGGGCCGCGCCCTGCTCGACTGTCTCGGCGGCAATGCCCCGCATCTCGCCAATCTCGCCCTGCGCGAGTCCGATATTCCGCCGCGCGTGCTCGCCGAGGGCGCCGGCCCGGTGATGGACGAGGCGCTGGCCTTGCTGCGCGAAGCCGACCCGCTCGCCACCCGCGCCGCGATCGGCCGCATCCTGCGCGAGGTCAAGCGCCGCGCAGCACTGGCCATCGCGCTGGCCGACCTGTCGGGCGCCTGGGGCGTCGAGCAGGTCACCGCCGCGCTGTCCGACCTTGCGGATGCCAGCATCGGCCTCGCACTGCGGCATCTGCTGCGTCATCTGCACGAGCGCGGCACCATAAGCCTGCCCGATCCGGCGGACCCCGAACGGGCTAGCCGCTTCGCCGTGCTGGGCATGGGCAAGCTCGGCGCGCGCGAGCTGAACTATTCGAGCGATATCGACCTCGTGCTGCTGTTCGATCCTTCATCTTCCGTTTACCGGGACGATTCGCAATCCGCCATGGCGCGCCTCGCGCGCGATCTCGTTCCGCTGCTCACCGAGCGCGATGCGGATGGCATGGTCTTCCGCGTCGATCTGCGCCTGCGCCCCGACCCCGCCGCCACCCCGCCGGTCGTCAGCCTCGCCGCCGCGCTCAGCTACTACGAAAGCCAGGGCCGCACCTGGGAGCGCGCCGCGTTTTCCAAGGCAAGGCCGGTCGCCGGTGACCGCGATTTCGGCGCATCCTTCCTCGAGCAGATTCGCCCCTTCATCTGGCGCCGCAATCTCGATTTTGCCGCCGTCGCCGAAATCCACGAGATGAAGCGGCGGATCGACCAGCGCCGGCGCGACGCCCCCGGCCGCATCGCCGGGCGCGACGTCAAGCTCGGCCGCGGCGGCATCCGCGAGATCGAGTTCATCGTGCAGACGCTGGAACTGGTCTGGGGTGGGCACGAGCCGGCGCTGCGCATCCCGGCGACGCTGCCGGCCCTGCGCGCGCTCGCCGCCGCCGGCCATCTGCCGCGCGCCGCCGCGCGCGACCTCGCCGCCGCCTATCGCGCGCTCCGCCAGGTCGAGCACCGGTTACAGATGGTCGAGGACCGCCAGACCCATACCCTGCCCGAAACCGAGGCCGGCCTCGCCCGCTTCGCCACCTTCATGAACATGCCAGATGCCGCGCGCTTCGCAGCATGGCTCGATGCGGTCTGCGAGACGGTGAACGCCATCTTCGCCGATTTCTTCGATACCGATCCCGGCAGTGGCAAAGACGGCGCGCCCGATCCCGGCGAGTCCGGCGCCGCTCCCGACGCGTTCGCCGGCCAGGCGCAGTCGCTCGGCTTCGCCGATCCGCAACATCTCGCGGTCAGGCTCCGCCTCTGGCGCAACGGCACGCTGCCAGCGCTGCGCACCGCCCGCGCCCGCGAACTGCTCGATTCGATCATGCCCGCGCTCCTGCGCGCCCTCGGCCGCCAGACCGACCCCGATCTCGCCTTCCGCCGGTTCGACCGGATGCTGGAACGCCAGAGCGCCGGCGTCAGCCTGCTCTCGCTGTTTCAGCACAACCCCGCACTGCTCGACCGGCTGGCGACCGTCCTCGGCGCTGCCCCGCCGCTCGCCGACCATCTCGCCAGCCATCCCGGCGCGCTCGATGCGCTGCTCGCCCCGGTTGCCCGCTTCACCCGCCCCGGCCCGGCGCTGCGCCGCCTGCTGCGCGACGCCGCCGATCTCGAAACCGCGCTCGACACGCTGCGCCGCTTCGTCCGGCGCGAGGAGTTCCACCTCGCGGTCGCGACGCTGGAGCGCCGCATCGGCGCCGACCAGGCCTCGCTCTGGCGCACCGACCTCGCCGATGCCGCGCTGGCCGCGCTGCTGCCGCGGGTGATGGCCGATTTCGCCGCCCGCCACGGCCGGGTGCGGGGCGGGCGCTTCGCCATCGTCGCCCTCGGCCGCGTCGGCGCGCGCGAGATGCAGCCCGGCTCCGATCTTGACCTGATGCTGATCTACGACCACCCGCCCGAAGCCGCCGCCGCCCGCCTGCCGCCCAGCCAGTATTTCCTGCGTCTCGCCCATGCGCTGGTCGCTGCCATCACCGCTCCCGGTGCCGAGGGGGCGATCTACGCGGTCGACATGCGGCTCCGCCCCTCCGGCAACAAGGGGCCGGTCGCCGTCTCGCTCGCCGCCTTCCGCCGCTACCACGCCGAGGAAGCCTGGACGTGGGAACGCCTGGCGCTGACCCGTGCGCGCGTGCTCGCCGCCACTCGCGGCTTCGCGCCGGTGGTCGATGCCGAAATCCGCGCCGCCCTTGCGCGCGATATCCCGCCCGCGACCACGTGCGCCGACACGGTGGCGATGCGCGCCCGCCTCGCGCGCGATGCGCCGCCCGCCGGCCCGTTCGACCTCAAGCACCGCGCCGGCGGCATGATGGAGCTCGGCTTCATCGCCGAGGCGCTGCAACTCGTCCATTTCCGCGGCGCGCCCTCGCGGTTCCGCCAGCGCACCGCCGAGGCGCTGGCGGAACTTGAGGCCTGCGGCGCGCTCGACCCCGCCGAGGCCGGCGCGCTCGCGGCGGCAGACCGATGGTATCGCGCCGTGCAGGCCATGCGCCGCATCACCGGCCTCGCCGATCCCCGCCCGGACTCTCCGAAATCCGCCCTTGCCCCCATTCTCGCCGCCGCCGGCGCGCTTGATTTCGACGGGATCATCGCCACGATGGAGGCGCAGGCCGCCGTCGTCCGCACGTCCTTCGTGCGCCATCTCGGCGATCCGCGCGGCATCACCAATCCACGAGGAGACACAGCATGAGCGTTGCCGAAGGCGACCAGGCGCCGGATTTCACCCTGCCCGCGACCGGCGGGCGCACCGTTTCGCGGGCCGGATACAAGGGCAGGCCCTTCATTCTCTATTTCTATCCGAAGGCCGACACGCCCGGCTGCACCAAGGAGGCCTGCGCCTTCCAGGAGGCGCTGCCGGCACTCGGCGGCATCGGTATCGACGTCATCGGCGTCTCGAAGGACAAGATGCCGGCGCTGGAGAAATTCGCCGCCAAATACAATCTTGCCTTCCCGCTCGCCTCCGACGAATCCGGTGCCGTGGTCGAGGCCTTCGGCGCCTGGGTCGAGAAGTCGATGTATGGCCGCAAATACATGGGGATCGACCGCTCGACCTTCCTCGTCGGGGCGGATGGCCGCATCGCGAAAGCATGGCGCGGCGTGAAGGTGCCCGGCCACGCCAAGGCGGTGATGGACGCCGCCGCCGCACTTCAGAAGGCATGACCCCGCCTGGCGGGGCCACCGGCGCCACGGATCGTGATGCCCGGCTTGCGCCCCGCCGCATTGCGCGTCGCCAACCGCTCCGGCATATCCGCAGCATGACATCGCACCGGCGTTACGGTCTCTTTCTCGCCCTTGCCGCTTTCGCCGCCCTCGGCACCGCTTATTTCGCCCAGGACGTGCTGCGGATGATCCCATGTCCGCTCTGCTATATCGAGCGCTGGCCCTGGCGCATCGCCGCCGCCCTCGGCATTCTCGCGGCGATCCTGCCGCGCCTGCCGGCACGAGTGCTGATCAGCCTCGCTGCGCTGGCGCTCTTCGTCAACGTGGCGATCGCCTTCGTCCATGTCGGCGCCGAGCAGCACTGGTGGAAGAGCCCGCTGCCGGAATGCAACGCGCCGCCGCCCTCCTTCGGCGCCAACCTGCCGCTCCGCCCTTCCGCCTCGTGCGACGCGCCGGTCTTCCTCATCCCCGGCCTGCCGATCTCCTTCGCGACGATGGACCTGATCTGGTCGCTGGTAGTGGCGCTGGCGGCAAGTGCGCATATCTTCCGCGATAGACGGAGCAACGCATGAGCAAAGACATCGACTATCTCCCCGGCGATCGTCCGCCGCGCGCGGAAATCGCCCGCATGATCCGGGTTGACCATGCCGGCGAGTTCGGTGCCAAGCAGATCTATGCCGGCCAGCTCGCCGTGCTCGGCCGCGGGCGCCACGGCGACACGTTGCGCCATATGAAGGCGCAGGAGCAGGTCCATCTCGACACGTTCTCGCGCCTGATCGGCGAGCGCCGGGTGCGCCCGACGGCGCTGCTGCCGCTTTGGCGCATCGCCGGCTTCGCCCTCGGCGCCGCCACCGCGGCGATGGGCCCGCGCGCTGCCATGGCCTGCACCGTCGCCGTCGAGGAAACCATCGATGCGCATTACGCCGCCCAGCGCGACCGCCTAGGCGATGCGGAGCCCGAGCTTTCCGCGACGATTGAGACCTTCCGCCAGGAGGAGCTGGAACACCGCGATATCGGCCTTGCCAACGAGGCCGAGCAGGCGCCGTTCTACCGTTTGCTCTCGGGCACCATCCGCGCCGGCTGCCGCGCTGCCATCGCGATCAGCGAACGGATCTGAGCAGCCGCGCGCCCCAACGAAAGGGCAAGGCGGTTGGCAGCGGCGCCCGGCCGTCCTACATCTCGATGCATGAGCAGCACGGAACGCTTCGAGCAGGATCTCGTCAGGGCCGCCTTCGAGCTGGGCGCCGCACAGGGGTGGCGCCGCGTCTCCGTCGCCGCCGCCGCGCGCCATGGCGGGCTGGATCTCGACCGCGCCCGCCGCAGCTTCGCCTGCACCGGCATGATCCTCGCCCGCTTCGGCCGCCTTGCCGACATGCACGCCCTTCACGGGGCCGCGACGGATGGAGCGGTGCGCGACCGATTGTTCGATCTCATCATGCGCCGGATCGACTTTCTTCAGCAGCATCGCGCCGGCGTGATCGCCCTGATGCGCCACGCCCCCACGGACCCGCTGCTCGCCTGCTGGCTCACCCGCGCCAATCTCGCCGCGATGGGCTGGATGCTGGAAGGCGCGGGCATTTCCTCCGCCGGCTTGCGCGGCGCCATCCGCAAGCGCGGCCTGCTCGCCGTCTGGGCCTGGACGCTACGCGCCTGGCTGCGCGACGAGTCCGAGGACCTGTCCGCCACCATGGCCGCGCTCGATGTCGCGCTGATGCGTGCCGAGCAGGCCGCCCTGCAATTCGCTGGGCTCCCCCGCGCGCCGGTGGCAGCCGATCCCGCCGGCGACGCGCCGTTCACCCCCGACCCTGACCTTTCTGACGAAGCGGCGGACAACGCATAGCCCCTCGCGATTTCACAGTGCCGGGTCTAGACTTGCGCGGGGTAGAAAGTACTGCCCCACAGCCCCATGAGAGGAGTCATTCCATGGCCGAATCCCCCAAATCCAAGCATGGCGCCGAGCATAACCCGATGTCGGCCTTCATGCCGGATTTCGACTTCACCAAGGCGTTCAGTTCCATCAAGGTCCCTGCGATGGCGGATGCGGAGGTTGTGCTCGCCGCCTATCGCCGCAATCTCGAGGCGCTGTCGGAGGCCAACCGCGTCGCCCTCGAGGGGGCCCAGGCGGTAGCGCGCCGGCACATGGAAATCATGCAGAAAACCATGGCCGACCTCTCCGAACAACTCCGCAACCTGTCCTCCGTTTCCACCCCGCAGGACCGTGCGGCGCAACAGGCCGAACTGCTCAAGCACGCCTATGAGAGCGCGGTGGCCAACATGCGCGACCTTGGCGACCTCATCCAGCGCTCCAGCCACGACGCAGTGGAAACCCTCAACAAGCGCTTCTCCGAGGCGATGGACGAGATGAAACATCTCGTCGAACCCAAGAAGAAATCGTGACCGCTCCGCTCCGCCTGACCCGTCCCGCATGACCGCCACGATCGCCGCGCCCCGCCTCCCGTTCATTCCCGAACGCCAGGGGGCGCGGCCGATGCACAAGCCGCTCCGCGTCGTCTCCGAATACGAACCCTCCGGCGACCAGCCGGGCGCGATCGCCGATCTCGTCCGCGGCGTGCGGCAGGGCGAGCGCGACCAGGTCCTGCTCGGCGTCACCGGTTCGGGCAAGACCTTCACGATGGCGAAGGTGATCGAGCAGGTGCAGCGCCCGGCGCTGATCCTCGCCCCCAACAAGACCCTTGCCGCCCAGCTCTATGCCGAGATGAAGTCGTTCTTCCCGGAAAACGCGGTGGAATACTTCGTCTCCTACTACGATTACTACCAGCCCGAAGCCTATGTCCCGCGCACCGACACCTACATAGAGAAGGACGCGCAGATCAACGAGGCGATCGACCGCATGCGCCACGCCGCCACCCAGGCGCTGCTCGAGCGCGGCGATGTCATCATCGTCGCCTCCGTCTCCTGCATCTACGGCATCGGCTCGGTCGAGACCTACAGCCAGATGGTCGTCCGCCTCGAAGTCGGCGGCTCGATCGACCGCGACCGTCTCGCCAAGGCGCTGGTCGAACTACAATACCGCCGCAACGACGCCGCTTTTCAGCGCGGCACCTTCCGCCTGCGCGGTGAAACGGTGGACATCTTCCCGAGCCAGTACGAGGACCGCGCCTGGCGTGTCACCCTGTTCGGCGACGAGATCGAGAGCATCGCCGAATTCGACCCGCTGACCGGCGAGAAGGTGACCGACCTGCCGGCCATCGCGATCTACGCCAACAGCCACTACGTCACCCCGCGCCCGACGCTCACCCAGGCGATCGGCAAGATCAAGGTGGAACTCCAGCAGCGGCTGCACGAATTCACCGAAACTGGCAAGCTGCTCGAGGCCGAGCGGCTGCAGCAGCGCACCACCTTCGACATCGAGATGATGGAAACCACAGGTTCCTGCAAGGGAATCGAAAACTATTCGCGCTATCTCTCCGGCCGCAATCCGGGCGATCCGCCGCCCACTCTGTTCGAATACCTGCCCGATAACGCGCTGCTCATCGTCGATGAGAGCCATGTCACCGTTCCGCAGATCGGCGGCATGTTCAAGGGTGACTTCGCGCGCAAGTCGATCCTCTCCGAATTCGGCTTCCGCCTGCCCTCCTGCATCGACAACCGGCCGCTGAAATTCGAGGAATGGGAGAGCTTCCGGCCGCAGACCGTGTTCGTCTCCGCCACGCCTGGGCCGTGGGAGATGGAGCGCACAGGCGGCGTCTTCGCCGAGCAGGTTATCCGCCCGACCGGCCTGGTCGATCCCGTCATCGATGTCCGCCCCGTCGAGCATCAGGTGGACGATCTTCTCGCCGAATGCCGCGCCACCTCGCAGGCCGGCGGCCGCGTGCTGGTGACCACGCTCACCAAGCGCATGGCCGAGGACCTCACCGAATACCTCACCGAAAACGGTGTTCGCGTGCGCTACCTGCATTCGGATGTCGACACGCTCGAACGCATCGAGATCATCCGCGATCTCCGGCTCGGCGCCTATGACGTTCTGGTCGGCATCAACCTGCTGCGCGAGGGGCTCGACATTCCCGAATGCATGCTCGTCGCCATTCTCGATGCCGACAAGGAGGGCTTCCTCCGCTCCGCGACCTCGCTGGTGCAGACGATCGGCCGCGCCGCCCGCAATGTCGATGGCCGGGTCATCCTTTATGCCGACACGATGACCCGCAGCCTCAAATACGCGATCGACGAAACCGAGCGCCGCCGCGCCAAGCAGACCGCGTGGAACGAGGCGCACGGCATCACGCCGCAAAGCGTGAAAAAGCAGATCGGCGAGATCATGCATTCGGTGTATGAACAGGATTACGTCACCGTCGCGCCGATCCGCGACAGCGGCGCTACCGAATTCGTCGGCAAGGATCTGAAGTCGACCATCGCAGAACTGGAGAAACGCATGCGTAACGCCGCGGCCGATCTGGAATTCGAGGAAGCCGCGCGGCTGCGCGACGAAATCAAGCGGCTCGAGGCGCTCGAACTCGGGCTGACGCCGCCGCCTGCACCGAGTTCGTCACCGCAGCGCAGGCCTCGCAACCGCACGCCCGAACCGCTCGGCCCCGGCGGCGGTGGATACGACCCCGACAAGCGGCGCGGCGGCCGCCGGAAGCGCGGCCCATGAAACCCGTCCTCACGGCAGCCCTGCTTGCCGCCCTGGCACTCCCCGCCGTTGCGGCCGCTGCCTCGCCGATCCACCTTGTCGGGCAGAATGCCACCTACACGCTCGCCCTTTCGAAAGTGCGCGGCCATTCCGTCACCGGCGCCACCGGCCGCCTCGAATTCGACGTGCGCAATACCTGCGACGCCTATACCGTCACCCAGAAGATGACGTTGCTGATCCGCAACCAGGATGGCACCCTGAGCCGCACCACCAGCGACTACGATACCTGGGAAGCGAAGAACGGCCACCGCTTCACCTTTCTGCTCCGCCAGGGCGACGGCAAGAAGATGGAGGTGCAGGATCAGGGTACTGCGGTGATGGGGCCGAAAGGCGGGGAGGTTACCTATCTCGTCCCGAAAGGCCGCACCGAAAAGCTTCCGCCCGGCACGCTGTTCCCGATGGCCCACACCAGGGCGATCCTTGAGGCCGCCGAAGCCGGAAAGCCCTATATCGATCCGCCGCTGTTCGATGGCACCTCGACCCATGGCGCCGAGCATACCTTCGTCGCCATTCTCGAGCGGCAGGCGGCGCATCACGACCGCTTCGCGCATCTGTCAAAACTGCCCTCGACCCTCGTCGATATCGGCTTCTGGCCGCGCACCGAAAAAGATGACGAACCGGATTTCCGCACGCAGATGCGCTATTTCACCAACGGCGTCTCGCGTGACGTGCGGCTCGATTTCGGTAATTTCGTGATGGACGGCAAGCTGACCGCGCTGACCATCCTGAAGGATACCTGTCCGTCCGGCAAAGCCGTCCCGTCGGCGCCAACGCCGAAAGGCTGAGACAGCGAACCCGTAAATGCCGAACCGCCGGTCAGTGTTCCTGGCCGGCGGTCTCGTTTGGGCGAACCCGTGCTTTCGTGGTTGAAGACCAGCGAGGGCGTCAGTTGCTGCCCTCGCCACCCTCCGTCGCCGTCGGCACTGGCGCAGGTGCCGGTTCGGCGCTCTTGCGGGTGCGCCGTGCCGGCGTCTTGGCGACAACAGGCTTCGCGGTGCGGCGGGTCGGTGTCGGCCGCGCGGCGCTGGTCGGCTTCCCGTTTGCTGTCTTGCGGGTCGTTGCCGCGGTCCGCTTCGCCTTCGGCGCGGCAGCCGTAGTGGACTTCGCAGCGGAGGCCTTCTTCGGTGCAGCCTTCACGGCGGTTGCCTTCGCTGCAGGCTTTGCCGCGGCCTTGGCGGTGGCGGCCTTCTTCGGCGCTGCCTTCGCGGCGGTCTTGGCCGGAGTCTTGGCAGGTGCGGCCTTGGCGGCGGCCGCCTTCTTCGGCGCAGCCTTCGCAGTCGCTGTTTTCGTGGCCGGCTTTGCGGCGGCCTTCGGCGCGGCAGTCTTCGCTGCCGGCTTCGCGGCCTTCGCGGGCGGCTTGGCGGCAGCCTTGGTCGCCGTCGGCTTCTTTGCGACGGCCTTTACTGTCGTCATTTTTGCAGGCACCGCCTTCGGCTTTGCCTTCGCCGCAGGCTTCGCTGCCACAGCTTTTGCCGCCGGCTTGGCAGCAGCCTTCGGTTTGGCCGTCTTTGTGCTGGCGCGCACGGCCAGGGCCTGTGCGCGGTCTTCGGTTTGTCTGGTCACGAGATTACTCCTTCGCTCGGGGTTACAGGGGACGCGATCGACCGGATGCGAAATGGAAACGAAAACCGGAAAACACGATGCCACAGCATGCGCTGTGACAGGGATGGAGCTTTGATAGGATCTCCATATGTTGTTAGCTCAACTGACGCCATCGTGGTCTTCATCATTCTGCCGGCAGTCTGTCCTTCGCTTCGAGGCCTGGCTTCGCTGGTTCGCTGCCAGCGACCGTCCTTCCCTTTCGCGTGCGATACTCGATTTGACCGATCGGCTATTGACAGAATTGCGACGCGAATCGCGCGGCGCACGCAATTTCCGCTATCCACCGTATGAATGTGAAATGTCAACAAAAAGCATCGCGAATTCCATAGACTGACCGATTTTTTTTTCTGTCGTCATCCGCGCAACACGTTTCGTGCATCCGCCTTGACTGTCGAGCGCATTATCGTGCCGGTTCCGTGCGCGCGCCACGTCTGTCGGACCAACTGCGCGAAACACTTGCGCCGCGGCCGGATCAGTCCGATCATGCAGCCGTCTGGAGATGGTTCCAGACCTTGCCGTGGGAATGCCGGCCGTGGTCGAAGACACCGAGATCAACTGGATCGCATCGCGTCAGCGGACGAGATCTGCGGTTGCCATGCCGGGGTGGCGCACGGCCATCGGTCGCGGCATCCGCATGCGTTGCCCGTCATGCGGCAAGGTTTCCGCTTTTGAAGGATATCTCAGGGTCCGTCGCGAATGCCCGATCTGCGCCGCGCCGCTCGGCCGGGTGCCGTGCGACGACGCGCCGATCTATCTTACGCTTGTCATCGCCCTGCACATCGTGATCCTGTCGATGGTGCTGGCAGACGAGGATGGCGGCATGAGTTGGGTGGAGTCGCTCGTCATCTTCGTGCCGCTCGCGCTCGCTCTTCTTCTTCTGCTGTTGCGGCCAGTGAAGGGAGCGACGCTTGCGATCATGCTCAAGGTCAATCTCCTGCGTCCTGCAGCAATCCGGGCGACGCCGGGCAATGGCTGACGGCGCGGCGGAAATCCGCGGCCGCCTGCGTCGCGTCGTGCTCGACGAGGATATCGGCGGCGCGCTCTCGCCGATGCAGGAGGCCGACCGCAACCAGGCGATCGCCGATCTAGCCGCTGACAACCGTTTCGCCCTCGGCACACATCCCGACGCCGTCACGATCCTTCACCTTTCCGTGCAGGATGGCCGCCTCGTCTTCGACGTGCGCGACGAGGCCGATGAAACGTTGCAAACCCTCGTCCTCGCACCCGGCCCATTCCGCTCGATGATCCGCGACTACCAGATGCTGCTCGACAGCTACGCGACCGCGGTCGCTGAAGGCCGCGAGGCACGCATCCAGGCGATCGACATGGGCCGTCGCGGCCTGCACAACGAGGGCGCCGAACTCGTGATGGCGCGGCTCGACGGCAAGGTGCTGCTCGATTTCGACACCGCCCGCCGCCTCTTCACCCTCATCTGTGCGCTGCATCGTCGCGCGTAAGCGCGCCAAACCATCGCGCATAAGCGCGCGGAATCATCGTGCATGAGCGCGTCATGCGTGCATGGCGATTGACGCGGCAACCCGCCTCGCGCCAGATCGGCAGAAGCAGACTCGAGGTGAGAGATGAAAATCGACGGCACGCCCTATCGTTCGATCTGGGTCGACGACGCCGACCGCTGGTCGGTCCGGATCATCGACCAGACCAAGCTTCCTTGGGCCATCGAGATTCCCCGGCTGACCACGCCCGAGCAGATCGCGCATGCGATCAGCGCGATGCTCGTGCGCGGCGCCCCGTTGATCGGCGCCACCGCCGCCTATGGCGTCGCACTGGCCATGCGCGCCGATCCGTCGGACGAAGCGCTGGAGACGGTCGTGCCCATGCTCGCCGCGACGCGGCCGACCGCGATCAATCTCCGCTGGGCGCTGATGCGGATGCAGCGCGCGCTCTCCGCGCATCCGCCCGCCGAGCGCGCCGATGCCGCTTATGCCGAGGCCGCCGCGATCTGCGACGAGGATGTGGCGACCAACCGCGCCATCGGCGAGCACGGTCTCGGCCTCATCCGCGCCCGCGCGCAGGGCCGCCGCCGCGTCAACATTCTCACCCATTGCAATGCCGGCTGGATCGCGACGGTCGACTGGGGCACCGCGCTCGCGCCGATCTACATGGCGCACGACGCCGGCATCGATGTTCACGTCCTCGTCGATGAAACCCGCCCGCGCAACCAGGGTTTCTCGCTCACCGCCTGGGAACTCGGCAAGCATGGCGTGCCGCACACGGTGATCGTCGACAATGCCGGCGGCCATTTCATGCAGCGCGGCGAGGTCGACATGGTCATCGTCGGCACCGACCGTGTCACCCGCGCCGGCGATGTCGCCAACAAGATCGGCACCTACCTGAAGGCGCTCGCCGCGCGCGACAATGGCGTGCCATTCTACGTGGCGCTGCCCTCCTCGACGATCGACTGGACGATCGCCGATGGGCTCGGCTCGATCCCGATCGAGGAACGCGCCCCGGCAGAGGTCACCACCATCACCGGCCGCGCGCTCGACGGTTCGATGCTGACGGTCCGCATCGTCCCCAAGGACAGCACTGCCGCCAACCCCGCCTTCGACGTTACCCCCGCGCGCCTCGTCTCCGGCCTCATCACCGAGCGCGGCATCTGTGCGGCGAACGAGCGGGCACTGGCCGCGATGTTCCCCGACCAGGCGCTGCAGACGGCGGCGTGAGCACGGCGGCGCTTCGCCGTCTCGGTCTCGTCGCGATCCTCGCCGCGCTGGCGGGTTGTGCGGCGCGGCCGGACGCGCACGCGCCGCCCTTCGCCAACAAGCCCTATGCCGCGTTCTCCCGCGGTGCCGCCATCCGCATCGCCGAAGGCGAATGGCGCTACTGGGGCAGCCCCGTCATCGACGGCCCCGCCGATGACGAACCCGTGTTATCGCCCCCCGCGCTGCAGGAGCGCGACAATGCCGGCTGGCAGGAAGTCGGGCTCTACTGGTGGATCGGCATGAACGCTGGCCATCCCGAAGATCGCTGGACCGGCAAGCACGACGCGGCGGGGCGCGTCTTTCCCCGCGCGGTGAACGGAAGCTACGCCTGGTCCGCCGCCTTCATCTCCTATGTCATGCGCATGGCCGGTGCCGGCCCGCGCTTCCCCTACGCGGCGGACCATGCACGTTATATCGACGCCGCCTGGCGTGCCGCCCATGACGGCGCGAAACATCCCGAACTCCTCGCCGAAAATCCCGAAACCCACGCGCCCGCGCCCGGTGACCTCATCTGCGCCGGCCGCGCCAGCGCTGCCCACATCACTTATGCCGATCTTCCCACCAGGGGATATTTTCCCGCACATTGCGCCATCGTCGTCGCCGCCACACCGTCGGAACTTTCCGTCATCGGCGGCAATGTCGACAACACGGTGGCACTTACCCATGTCCCGCTCACCGCGAGCGGCACCCTCCTGCACCGCGACGGCACGATCGTCGATCCGCGGTATGACTGGTTCGTCGTGCTGCGCGTGCTGTACCGGCGCGATTGAACTATAGAGGCGCGATGGCCCGCACCCCATCCCCCGACGGCGATCTTTTCGGCGAGGCCGCGACCGCGCAGACATCCGCCCCGCGCGGCGCGGTGCCGCTGGCCGAGCGCCTGCGCCCGCACGAACTCGCCGAGGTGATCGGCCAGCCGCATCTCGTCGGGCCGGACGGCACGCTCACCCGCATGCTCGAACGCGGCAGCCTCGCCTCGCTCATCCTCTGGGGCCCGCCCGGCGTCGGCAAGACGACCATCGCCCGCCTGCTGGCCGACCGCGCCGGCCTCGTCTTCGTCCAGATCTCCGCCGTGTTCTCCGGTGTCGCCGATCTCAAGCGCGTCTTCGAGGAGGCCGCCCGCCGCCGCCGCACCGGCGCGCGCACGCTGCTCTTCGTCGACGAGATCCACCGCTTCAACCGCGCCCAGCAGGACGGGTTCCTGCCCGTGGTCGAAGAGGGCACCATCACGCTTGTCGGCGCGACCACCGAAAACCCGTCCTTCGAGCTGAACGGCGCGCTGCTCTCCCGCTGCCAGGTCCTCGTCCTCCGCCGCCTCGACGACGATGCGCTGGAACAGCTGCTGCGCCGGGCCGAAGCAGTGACGGCGCGCAAGCTCGCCCTCACCGATGCCGCCCGCGCGGCACTCCGTGCGATGGCGGATGGCGATGGCCGCGCCATCCTCAACATGGCCGAGCAGCTCTTCGCCGCGAATCCGTCGGCACCGCTCGACGAAGCGGCACTCGCCACCATCATCGCCCGCCGCGCCGCCCTCTACGATCGCGACCGCGAGGAGCACTACAACCTCATTTCCGCCCTGCACAAATCGATGCGCGGCTCCGACCCCGACGCCGCGCTCTACTGGTATGCCCGCATGCTCGCCGGCGGCGAGGACCCGCGCTACATCGCCCGCCGCCTGACCCGCTTCGCCGTCGAGGATATCGGCCTCGCCGATCCGGGTGCGCTCACCCAGGCCATCGCCGCCTGGGAGGCCTATGAGCGGCTCGGCAGCCCGGAGGGCGATCTTGCCATCGCCCAGCTCGTGCTCTACCTCGCGACGGCTCCGAAATCGAACGCCGCCTACCGTGCCTTCGGCGCCGCCCGCCGCGCCGCCCAGGCCACCGGCAGCCTGATGCCGCCCGCCCATATCCTCAACGCTCCCACGAAGCTCATGAAAAACCTCGGCTACGGCGCCGGCTACGAATACGACCACGACAGCGAAGAGGCCTTTTCCGGCCAGACCTATTTCCCCGACGGCATGAGCCGCGAAACCTTCTACCGCCCCGCCGGACGCGGCGCCGAACAGGAGATCAAGCGCCGCCTGCTGCACTGGGCCAAACTCAGGGAGGACCGCGAATGAGCGTCCGCATCGTCACCGTTGGGCCCGACCAGGCCGACATGCGGCTCGACCGCTTTCTTCGTAGCCTGCATCCAGGCCTCACCCAGGGGGCGATCCAGAAATTCTGCCGGACCGGGCAGGTGAGGGTGGACGGCAAGCGCGCCGAGGCCTCGACCCATCTCGCCGCCGGCCAGGCGGTGCGGATTCCGCCGGTGCCCGAAACCCCGGCGCCGAAACCGCGCCAGACGGTCGTGGCCAATGAATGGGACGTCAAGGAGCTGAACGCCCGCATCCTGCACCGCGATGCCGACGTGCTGGTGATCGACAAGCCCGCCGGCCTCGCCACCCAGGGCGGCAAGGGTATCGCCAGGCATCTCGACGGCATGCTCGACGCGCTCCGCTTCGACGCCGCCGAACGCCCCCGCCTCGTCCACCGGCTCGACCGCGACACGTCCGGCGTGCTCGTCCTCGCCCGCAACGCCTTCGCCGCCAACCGCCTCGCCGCGGCCTTCCGCGGCCGCGACATGGAAAAGACCTATTGGGCCATCGTCGTCGGCCTGCCGATCCCGATGGAAGGCCAGATCGACCTGCCGCTCGCCCGCATCGGCGGCGCGCAGGGCGCGCGCACCCGCCCCGCCGACCGCGACGACGAGGATGCCGCGAAAGCAATCACCGACTACCGCACCCTCGACCATGCCGGGCGGAAATTCTCCTGGCTCGAACTGCATCCGCTCACCGGCCGCACCCACCAGTTGCGCGCCCATTGCGCCGCAATCGGCACGCCGATCCTCGGCGATGCCCCCTATGGCGAGCACCTCGCCTTCGCCGAGGGGTTCCCCCGCCAGCTGCATCTGCACGCCCGCCGCCTGGTCCTGCCGCATCCGCGCGGCGGCCGGCTCAGCGTCGAGGCGGAACTGCCGGCGCACATGAAAACCACCTTCGCGACACTCGGGTTCACCGCGCCGCACGCCACCCCGGCCCGGCGCGGCTGACGGAGAGATATCACGAGATCGTGAGTCTCGTCGTTCCTTTGGCGGCATGGCGCATCCATGCACATGCCCCTATCTCCTGAAATGATGGAGGAGCGACGATTTCGCAGCGTGAAGCGCGGCTTTCCGCGTATTCCGCCCGGTTTTGTGCATGTCATGGGGCTTGCCGTCGCCGCCGGCGCGCTGGTCCCCGTGCCCACCGTCCGCGCCGCCGATCCGCAACCCTACGACGTGACCTTCGTCCCCACCGGCGACGCGCCGCTCGACAAGCTGATCCGCCAGAGCTCGAGCCTCGAAACCCTGCGCCGCAAGCTCGAGGTCGGTCCCTTCGCGCTGATCGCCCGTGCCCGTGCCGACCGCAAGACTTTCCTCACTGTGCTGGAAAGCGAGGGCTACGATTCCGGCAAGGTGACCATCACGATCGACGGCCATACCCTGTCCGATCCCGCCCTGCCCGACCTGCTGCGCAAGGCGCCGGCCAGCCCGCCCGCGCGCGTCCGCGTGGCGATCGCGAAAGGCCCGCTCTACCATGTCGGCGCGGTCAGTACGCCCGGCCTCGCCGATCCCGCCGCCGCCGCCGCACTCGGCGTGAGTCCGGGCGAACCCGCCACCGCAGCCCCCCTCGTCGGCGCTGCCGTCCGGCTGGAAACGAGGCTGCGCAATCTTGGTTACGCCTTCGCGAAGGTCTCCCCGCCCGTGGCCGAGGCCGATGACGCGACGCACACGCTTTCTGTCACCTATCCGGTCTCGATGGGTCCGCGCGTCGATGTCGGCAGCATCACCTTCACCGGCATGCAACGGATGAACGGCCGCTTCATGGCCCGGCACATCGCGCTCAAGCCTGGCCAGCGCTACAGCCAGAAGGCGCTGGACGCCTCGCGCGACCAGTTGCTCGGCCTCGGCGTGTTTTCCTCCGTCACCGCCAGCACGGCCGCCGCGCCGCGTCCCGCCGGCCAGGTGCCGGTCACCTTCACGGTGCGCGAGCGCAAGCGCCACACCGTCGCCCTCGGCGCTTCATATTCCTCCGATCTCGGCATCGATGCCAATGTCTCCTGGACCGACCGCGACCTGTTCGGCGAGGCGCAGAGCCTCACCTTGTCGCTCGGCGCCACCGGCATCGCCGGCAGCGGCCGCAGCCAGACAGCGACTTTCGGCAAGCATACTTACGTCGTCGCCCCTGGCTACGATGCGAAGGCGACCTACCGCGTGCCCGATTTCATCCGGCCCGGCCAGTCGCTCGTTGCCACGATCGAGGCGCTGAAACAATACCTGCCCGCCTACAGCCGCACCGCCTTTCTTGGCAGCGCCGCCATCGCCCATCCGCTCGCCCCGCATCTGACGCTCGACTACGGCGCCGGCTTCGTTTTCGAGAAGGTGAACCAGCAGGGAGTCAGCCGTACCTACCGCCTGCTCCAGCTTCCCGTGACCCTGTCCTACAACACGGCGAATTCGCTCCTCAATCCCACACGCGGTGTGAAGCTCGCACTGCACGTCACCCCAACGCTCGCCCTCGGTGCCGGCGCAAAACCCTTCGTCATCACCGAACTTACTGGCAGCACCTACATCAATCTCGAAGCTCCCGGCCGCGGCGTGCTGGCGCTGCACGGCGTGCTCGGCCGCATCTTCGGCGCCTCGCAATTCCAGATTCCGCCCGACCAGCGCTTCTACGCCGGCGGCACCGGCACCGTGCGCGGCTTCACCTACCAGACCGTCGGCCCGCTCTTCCCCGATGGCATTCCCGAGGGCGGCACCGCGATCGACGCACTGGAGACCGAATTCCGTCAGCGCATCGGCAAGCATTTCGGCGTCGCCCCCTTCATCGATGCCGGCCAGGTCTCGGCCAACGGCACACCCTTCACCGGCACGCTGCGCGTCGGTGCCGGTCTCGGCCTGCTCTACTACACCGGCATCGGCCCGCTGCGCGTCGATGTCGGCGTCCCGCTCAACCGCGCACCCGGCAGTTCCTCCTTCGCCGTCTATATCGGTCTCGGACAGGCCTTCTGATGCGCCGGGTCTTCAAAGTCATCCTGTGGATCGTCGCCATCCTGATCGCCCTGCCGGTCCTTGCCGTCCTCGCGCTCGACATCGCGCTGAACACCGGCGCCGGCCGCAACTTCGCCACGCACGAAATCAACGCGCTCTCCGGCGGCACGGTCAGGATCACCGGCCTCGCCGGCCATTTCCCGAAATATATCGCGGCACGGCGCATCGCGATCGCTGACCGCAAAGGCCGGTATCTCGTGATCGACGATGCCGTCCTTCGCTGGTCGCCATTTTCGCTCTTGCACCGCATGATCGACATCAGCGACCTCACCGCGAAGCGCATCGACATCCTGCGCCAGCCGGTCCCCGCGGCCGCGAAACCGAAGCCGAAACCATCCGCCGCGAGCGGCATCCCGAAAGTCGCGCTGGTTCTTGGCCATCTTGAAATCGGCCGCCTTGCCATCGCGAAACCCGTGCTCGGCCACGCGCTGGCGCTGAAGATCACGGGCCACGCCCGGGCGAAGTCGCTTGAGACCATCGCCGCCGAGATTGACGCCACCTCACTTGCCGGCCCCGGCACCTACCGCCTCGCCGCGACCCTCGATGCCAACAGGGTGAACGCGCATCTCACCGTCCACGAACCGCCTGGCGGCCCCATCGCCGCCTTCGCCGGCATCGCCAGCCAGCCCGATCTCGCGAAGAAGCCGGTCGATCTCTCGCTGACCATCGCCGGTCCGCGCGACCATGCCGCCCTCCGGTTCGCCAGCGCCCTCGGCGACCTCAAGGCGCGCGGCACCGGCACGGTCGACCTCTCGCAAACCGCCCCCGGCGGCGATCTCACCATCACCATTCCCGAACTCGCGCCCTATGCCGCCCTCGGCAAGCAGACGCTCGGCGGCCGCACCGTCCTGCACGTCGTCGCGAAGCATCAGCGCGGCGCCACGACACTTCACTTCGACGACACGGTCGAGATCACGAAGGCGACGAAACCGGTCCCCGTCCTGGTCGGCAAACGCGCCATGCTCGCGGGCGATTTCACCCTTGCCGGCGGCAAAACCACCATCCACAGCCTGACGCTCGACATGGCCGCCCTGAAGGTGAAACTCGCCGGCACCGCAACAAGGTTGCATGTCGCCCTCAAGGGCACGCTCATCCAGCCTGATATTGGTCTGGTCGATCCGCAACTCGCCGGCCACGTCACCGAAAACCTCGCCATCGACGGCCCGACCGACAATCTCGCCCTGCACGGTACGGTCGACGGTCTCGTGACCGCGAAGGGCGTGAAATCCGGCCCGTTCCATGTCACCATCGACGCCACCCATTTGCCCGGCGCGCCGCAGGGAAACCTCACGGGCACTGGCTCGCTCTACGATTCCCCGCTCTCGCTCAGCGCCGCCTTCGCCCGCAGCGCCGCCGGCGCGGTCGATCTTGACCTGAAGACCCTGTCCTGGAAATCGCTGCGCGGGCAGGGGCGCATCACCCGCGCCCCGGGCGCGATGCTGCCGGACGGCGCGATGCACCTCGCCATGGCCCGTCTCGCCGATCTCGCCCCGCTGCTGCACATGAAGCTCGCCGGCGCGTTCACCGCCGATTTCACCCACAAATCCGGCCAGCCCGCTGCCATCGCGCTCACCGCCAGCCACCTGACCGACGGCAGGACCGCCTCGCTCCGCGCCGCGCGGATCGACGCAACGATCGACCATCTTGCCCAGACCCCCGCGATCGACGCCACCGCGACCCTCACCGGCGTCGATACCAAGGCGGCAGCCGGCAACCTCACCCTCACCGCCAAGGGCAGCGAGACCGCGCTCGCCGTCACCGCCGCGGGCCGCTTCGCGCGCCTCGCCGGCAAGCCAGCGCAGCTCGATCTCGGTGCCATGCTCGATGGCAAGACCCGCACCATCCGCCTAGCGAAACTCGACGCCGCCGCCCGCGGCGTCACCGCTCGCCTGCTTGGCCCGGCCACCATCAGCGCCGGTACGACCACCTCGATCCGCCATCTCGCCTTGGCCCTGGGCGGCCTCGGCGGTGCGGCGCGGATCACCGCTGACGGCACCATCCGTCCGGCACTCGACCTTGCCGCGAAAATCACCAACCTCCCCGCCGGCATCGCCCGCGCCGCCGATCCGAAACTCGCCGCCACCGGCCTGCTCGACGCCACCGCCCATCTCACCGGCACGCTCGCCGCCCCCACCGGCACGATCGCGCTGCAGGGCAGGGGGCTCGGCCTCGCCACCGGCCCCGGCGCGAAGCTGCCCCGCGCAACCCTCGCCGCCCGCGAGACCCTGCTCGGTCACGCCCTGCGCGGCACCATCGCCGCAACCCTCGGCTCCGCCCGCCTCAGCCTTCACGGCACCGCCCCGCTCGCGCTCACCGGCCCGATGGACCTGTCGTTCCGGCTCGACAATCTCTCGGCCTCTTTGCTCCATGCGGCCGACCCGAAACTCGCCGCCTCCGGCATCATCACCGCCCGCGCCCGTCTCACCGGCACGCCGCGCGCGCCGCGCGGCACGGTCGATCTTGCGGCGAAGTCCATGCGCCTGCTCACCGGCCCGGCCTCGTCGCTGCCGCCTGCCGATCTCACCGTCCATGAAACCCTGCTCGGCCAGAGCGTCCGCGGCACCGCGCGCCTTGCCCTCGGCAACCGGGCCGACCTCACACTCGCTGGCACTGCGCCGCTCTCGGCGGCGGGGAAGATCGACCTCGCCCTGAACGGCCGTACTGATCTCCGCCTGGTCGACCCGCTTACCGCCGCCGGCGGCACCGTGGTCGGTGGCATCCTGACACCCGATCTCCGGGTCACCGGCACGCTAGCCGCGCCAGGCGCCGCCGGCACGCTCACCCTTGCCGGCGGCCGGGTGCAGAACATTGCCAGCGGGCTCGACCTGTCGGCGATCGACGCCACGATCACCGCTGCTGGCCGCACCATCCGGCTCGACCGTCTCTCGGCCAAGGCCGGAGTCGGCACGATCGACGGTTCCGGCACGTTCGGCCTCGCGAAGCCGATGCCGGTCGATCTGCGGATCGCCTTCCATCACGCGAGTCCGATCGCGAGCGACATCCTGACCGAGCGCCTCGGCGGCGCGCTCAGCCTCACCGGCGACATCGACACCGGCACCAGGCTCGCCGGCACCATCGCGATCGAGACGGCGAATATTCAGATCCCGCAAGGCCTGCCGCCCTCGGTGGTCAAGCTCGACATCCGGCGCAAGGGCGCACGTCCTCCGCCTCCCGCCGCGCCCGCGCCCCCCGTGGCGCTCGACCTCACGGTCGATGCCCGCAACGAGGTGTTCGTGCGCGGCAAGGGCCTGTTCGCCAATCTCGGCGGGCGGCTGCATGTCGGCGGCACGCTCGCCTCGCCCCAGCCGACGGGCGGCTTCCACCTGATCCGCGGCTATTTCAATCTCGGTGGCCAGACGCTGAACCTCAGCCGTGGCACCGTCCGGTTCAATGGCAACGGCGTGATGCCGGTGATCGACCTCGAGGTGAGCGGCACCGCCTCGGACGGCACCGTCTCAACCCTGGCGCTCACCGGCGAGGCGAGCGCGCCGAAGATCACCCTCTCCAGCACACCCTCGCTGCCATCGGACGAGGTGCTGGCGCATCTGCTCTACGGTTCCAGCACGCAGAATCTCTCGGCGCTGCAGGCGGCTTCGCTCGCAGCCTCGCTGGCCGAACTCGCCGGAATCGGCGGCGGCGGGCCGGATGTGGTCGGCGGACTGCGCAGTGCGCTCGGGCTCGACCAGCTTTCGATCGGCGGCGGCACCAGCGCGCCGACGATCAATGCCGGCCGTTACGTCGCCCCCGGCGTCTATGTCGGCGCCCAGCAATCCGCGACCGGCGGCGGCACCGGCGCGAAAGTCGAGATCAATCTCTACAAGGGCCTGAAACTGAAAACCGAAGTGCAGTCGAACAGCGGCACCGGCGGCACCACCGGCCCCGGCGAGTCGGTCGGCCTGACCTATCAGTTCGATTACTGAACGGGTGCGCCCAGAGCACTTCCCGATCCTCCGGGATCGGAAAGTGCTCCATCCAATTGATAAATTGAGCATCTTTATCCGATCAGATGATTCCATCCGATCGGATGATACTTTAGCCGCGCAGAATGGTCCGCCCGGCGAAGCGACCCGCGATGTCGAGTTCCGCCTCGATGCGGATCAGCTGGTTATACTTCGCCACCCGGTCCGACCGCGCCAGCGACCCGGTCTTGATCTGCCCGGCATTGGTCGCCACCGCGATATCGGCGATGGTCGCATCCTCGGTCTCGCCCGAACGATGGCTGATCACCGCCGTCATCCCCGCCCGCTGCGCCAGTTCCACCGCTTCCAGCGTCTCGCTCAGCGTGCCGATCTGGTTCACCTTGATCAGGATCGAATTGGCCGACTTCGCCGCGATCCCGCGCCGCAGCCGTGTCGGGTTGGTGACGAACAGATCGTCGCCCACCACCTGCATGGCGCCGCCGAGTGTGCTTGTGAAATGCGCCCAGCCCTCCCAGTCATCCTCTGAAAGCGGATCCTCGACCGAGATGATCGGAAAGCTCTTCGCTAGTGCCGCGATATAGTCGGTCATCCCCCCGGCATCGAGCACCTTGCCCTCGCCCTCAAGGTGATACCTGCCGTCCTTGTAGAATTCGGTCGCCGCGCAATCGAGCGCGAAGGCAATGTCCTCGCCGGCCCGGTATCCAGCAGCCTCGACGGCGCGCGTCATGAAGCCCAGCGCCTCCTCGGCCGATTTCAGCCCAGGCGCGAACCCGCCCTCATCACCGACATTGGTGTTGTGCCCGGCATCGTGCAGGATCTTCTTCAGCGCCTGGAATACTTCCGAGCCCATCCGCACCGCCTCGGCGATGCTCGCGGCCCCCACCGGCTGGATCATGAATTCCTGGATGTCGATCGGGTTGTCCGCGTGCTTGCCACCATTGATGATGTTCATCATCGGCACTGGCAGGGTGCGGGCATAGACTCCGCCGAGATAGCGGTAGAGCGGCAGCCCGATCTCGTCCGCCGCCGCCTTGGCGACGGCGAGCGAAACGCCGAGAATCGCATTCGCCCCCAGGCGGGCCTTGTTGGGCGTCCCGTCGAGATCAATCATCGTCTCGTCGATTGCGACCTGCTCGCTGGCATCCATCCCGCCGATCGCATCGAAGATCTCGCCCTCGACCGCCTCGACCGCGCGTTGCACGCCCTTGCCGCCGAACCGCGCCGGCTCACCATCGCGCAACTCGACGGCCTCATGCGCCCCGGTCGAGGCACCGGAGGGCACAGCGGCGCGTCCCATCGCGCCCGAATCCAGGATGACATCGACCTCGACGGTCGGATTGCCGCGGCTGTCGAGAATTTCCCGTGCGGTGATATCGGCGATGGCGCTCATCTGATCTCCCCTTTTGCAGTGCAACCGGGGCATACGCGCAAGGGCGGCCCGGCGCAATCAGCGGAGCAAAAACATCCCCTCGACCTCGACCGCCGCGTTGAGCGGCAGCGAGGCGACGCCCACGGTCGAGCGCGCATGCCGCCCCGCCTCGCCGAAAATCGCCACCGCGAGGTCCGATGCCCCGTTCATCACTTTCGCGTGCTCGGCGAAATCCGCCGTCGCCGCAATGAACCCGCCGAGCCGCACCACCTGGGCAACGGCATCGAGTCCGCCCTCGACATGCGCCTCGATCTGCGCGAGCACGTTGATAAAGCAGGCCCGCGCTGCCGCAGTCCCGTCCTCGACCGTCACTCCGTCGCCGAGCTTTCCCGTCACCGCGAGCTTGCCGCCCGCGAGCGGCAACTGCCCGCTGACGATCGCCATTCCACCGGCGACCACCACCGGCACGTAATTCGCCACGGCCTTCGCCGCGGGCGGAAGGGTTATGCCGTTCTCGGCGAGGCGCGCGCGTATATCCATGGATCAGCTCACGAGTTTCAGGACGGGACGCTGGCGCTTCGGCCGGCCGGTTCCGGTCTCCGGCAGGTCCAGCGGCAGCAGCGGAGCGGCGGCATCGACACCAGCCGCATCGTCGGCAAGGTCGAGCGCCGCGAGATCGGGCCGCTGCGAATAGGTCGCGGCCAGGTGCCGGAACACATAGTCGAGGAGCGAGGTCGCCTGGCTGATCATTGCGTCGCCTTCCACCGCGCCGGCGGGCGCGAAGCGGGTGAAGGCAAATTCATCGACGAATTCATCCAGAGGCACGCCATGCTGCAACCCGATGCTGACCGCGCCGGCGAACGCCTCGGCCATGCCGCGCAGCGTTGCGGAGTCCTTCGGTAGCGAGATCATGATCTCGCCCAGCCGCCCGTCCGGATATTCACCGGTGCGCAGGAATAGCCGGTGCCCGCCCACCGAAACCTTCTGGGTGTAGCCGCCGCGGCGCGCCGGCAGCTTGCCGCGCCCGGCGGAGGCCGCGCGCGGCGCGGGGAGGGACGGCACCTCGGGCAGGATGGCGCAGACCGGTGCGATGGCCTCGCGCATTGCGGCGATGCCGGCGGCATCGGTCACGCCGAACGGATCGGCGCCGGCCAGGCTCGCGGCCAGCGCCGACTCGGCCGTACGGCCGGAGGCGGCAAGCCGCGCCCGCGCCCAGCGGGCGAGCCCGCCCTCGGAGTCCAGCGCCGAGAGCGGTGCTGCGATCCCAACCGTCTCGACGTCGAGCAGCATCTCCACCGGCCCCGGCGGCAGCAGCCCGGTCAGGCTGCGATGCTGGCGCAGGCCGCACGCCAGGGCCCGCTCGCGCGCGTCGAGCAAGGCGGCGCGCAGGCCGGGCTGGGCGCAACTGGCGGGAACCGGAACCGGCGTGATGGCGCATCCCGGCGCGATGCCCCGCGCCAGCAGCCCGGCCGAGGTGATATCCGCATGGGCGGCGAGCAGCGCGCCGATCGTCGCGGCCACGTCGCGCGCCGTGGGGCTCGCGTAATCGATATCGAGGCGCGCCAGCAGCAGGGCGAGGTCGGCCATGCCGAGTGCGAGGCGCTGGGCCGAAGGTTGCGCCAGCGAGAGGGCGAGCACCGCGTGTTCGACCGCCTCGCCGAACGCGGCGGCGTCGAACATGCCGCTCTCGTCGAGGAACTGGGGCAGGTTGAAGACGAAGCCAGGCACCGGCTCGGCACGGCCCTGCCAGATGCCAGGGCTCGGCGCGGCGCGGCGCGTTGCGACCAGCCGGTGCAGCGTGGACGCGACATCCTCGCCGCGACCCAGACGCTCCGCGGCGGCGGCAAGCGGCGCGATCCAGGCATCGGCCGCCTGGTCGACCCCGATCATCGAGCGATCGGCGCGTAGCGCCACCAGCCCGGCGGCGGCCTGATCGCTCCAGTCGGCGGGAATGATGGCGGGTTCGGGTGCGGCATCGGGATCGATCCCGATCTCGACCCGTTTGAGCCGGATGCCGCGCCACGCGCGGTGCGGTGTCGGGCGATGCCTGCTGGCGGGATCCTTCCTCATGCCCTCAGCCTAACGTGTTCCTCATGGGGTTTCCAGCGGCGGTCGGCGTCATCTTGTGGAAAATTCAGGTCACGGCCACAAAATCTTGTGGATAAGCCGGGGGGCACATGTGCCGGCGCGCGGATGGACCGATCCGACCGTCTCCTGTATAGCAGGCGGCATGAACGAACACCGTGATACGGCAGATGCGTCAACGGTTCCGACGCTGGCTTCGCTCGGCGGTCTGCGCCGGCTGATCGCCAATCCCGGGCTGACGTTGCACACGCTTCGCCACGGCCTGATGGTAGGGCAGGACAGTTTCGGCAATCGCTATTTCGAGGAACGCAGGGCCAGCAGGCCCGACGGCCGCAAGCGCCGCTGGGTGATCTATGCCTGCGGCGCGCGGGAAGCCTCGCTAGTGCCGCCCGAATGGCATGCCTGGCTGCATTTCACGACCGACGCCCCGCTCTCCGAGGCTTCGCGCCGCCCCTGGCAGAAGCCGCACCAGCCGAATCTGACGGGAACGCCTGGTTCCTACCGGCCGCGCGGCCACGATTATCGCGGCGGCACGCGGGGGATGGCCACGGGCGATTACGAATCCTGGACGCCGGAAGGCTGAGCGGCAAGCTGCTGCGCCGGAAGCCGGAAAGGGTGAGATGAAGAATCGGGTATCGGAAATCATCGCGGGCCTGGTCGTGATCGTCGCGGCCGCCGTCTTTCTCGCCTATGCGGCGTCGCGAACGCGCACCGTCGGCGGCACGGGATATGACTTGCGCGCGAGTTTCGGCAGCATCGGTCCGCTCACCGTCGGCTCTCCGGTCAAGATCGCCGGCGTCACGATCGGCGAGGTGACCCGCACCTCGCTCGACCCGCAGACCTATGCCGCGATCGTACAGTTCCGCATCCAGCCGGACGTCAAGATTCCGAAGGATAGCAGCGCGGCGATCGAGAGCGCGTCGCTGCTGGGCAGCGATTATCTTTCGATCTCGCCCGGCGGTTCCGAAACCATGTTGAAGCCCGGCCAGGCAATCACCGCAACGCAGTCGGCCATCAACATCGAATCGCTGCTCGGCAAGTTCGTCTTCAGCGCCGCAAACCTGGCGACCTCGACAGCGAAGGCGAACGGCGGCGGCACTTCGGCACCGGCCCCGAAATGAGCCTCCGTCGCGCCGGCGCCGTCGTTCTGGTGGTCGCGATGTTCGCGGCGCTGCCGGGCCGCGGACTTGCGCAGTCCGGTCAATCGGTGGTGACAGTGCCGGAGGCCCCGCCCGTCGCCTCGGCGCCGAGCCCAGCCATGCCGGATGGCGCGCTGCCGGCGCCGGACCTACCGAACGCGCCCACCTTGCCGGGTGACCAGGGCGGCGCCTTTGCAGGACCTGCAACCCCGAAAGGGTCGCAGGCGACGCCGCCTGCGCCGCCGAAACAGGTCAAGCCGATCTGGGATCCGCGCCAGGCCGCGATTCTCGACGTGCTTGAGAAGGCCGATGGCGCGGTGAACCGGATCATCGCGCCCGTCGGGTCGAGTTTCACCGAAGGCGCGCTGCGGGTGACGATCGGCGCCTGTGTCGTCCGCCCGGCCGACATGCCGCCGGACGCTGCGGTATACATGACCGTGCGGCACGGCATGGCTGCCCCCGACCTGTTCCGCGGCTGGCTGATCCGCTCCGAGCCCGGCGCCACCGTGGTGGGTGACGCTGCGGTGACATTCCGCCTCATCGGTTGTTCCGCTGGCTGATCGCGGATATTTGTCCGTTCCGGATTGGTAACTTAAATCGCAATGACCGATTGTTAACCGTTTCGGCGGTCACGCCGGCAGGATCCGTCATTGTAACGACATAATTCCGCACCAACCTTCCCAGCGATTACACAACCGCATGGAGGCCACATGACCCATCGCTCGATCCTCTGCACCGCGTGCTGCGCTGCCGCGCTCGCGCTTGGCATGCAGGCGGCGCGGGCCGCGAATCCGCCGCCCGTGACCGGACCCTATGTCGATCTCGGCATCGGCACCAACCTGATGCAGAACCAGAAATACGATTTTGCCCAGCCGAACGGGGCGCGGGGCGGCAATCTGCTGTTTCGCCCCGATTATGCCGGGCAGCTCGGCGTCGGCTACGGCCTCGGCAACGGGTTCCGGGTCGAGCTCGACACCAATTTCTTCCGTAACAACGCCGTGAAGGCCGACGACAATGTCGAGGGCAAGAACCGCGCCTATGGCGGGGTCAACACCTACGGCTTCATGGTCAACGGGTATTACGACATCCCGACCGGGACCAATTTCGTGCCCTTCATCGGCGCGGGCCTCGGGTATCAGTGGCAGAAGTTCCAGCATATCGGCGTGGCGGACCCGTCCGGCGATGTTTATGGCGGCACGTATGGCAGCCTGGCCTATGATCTCAGCGCCGGCGTCGCCTATGACCTGCCGCAGGTTCCGGGACTCGCGGTAACGGCGCAATACCAGTACATGTCGCTGGTCCATAATCGGAAATACAATGATACCGGTGCCGTGCCGAATACCCAGATCAATGTCGGCCAGTCGGGCAATCACACGTTCCTGATCGGCCTGCGCTACGAGCTGTTCCCGCCTGCGCCGCCGGCTCCGGCCGCGGCTCCCGCGCCGACGCCGGTTGCGGCTCCGGCTCCGGCTCCGGCCCGCACTTACCTGGTGTTCTTCAACTGGGACAAGGCGAACCTGACGCCGCGGGCGCAGCAGATCGTCTCCGAGGCGGCGAAGGCGTCGCAGACCACGAAGGTGACGCGTCTGAACGTGAACGGCTATACCGATACCTCGGGTGCGCCGGCCTACAACATGAAGCTGTCGCTGCGCCGCGCGCACAACGTGGCGGCCCAGCTGGTTGCGGATGGCGTGTCGAAGAACGACATCGTGATCAAGGGCTATGGCGAGACGCACCTTCTGGTGCCGACCGGCCCGAATGTTCGCGAGCCGCAGAACCGCCGCGTGGAAATCATCCTCCACTGAGCAAGGCCTGCGGATCGGATCAGGAAACCCCGGCGGAAAGCCGGGGTTTTTTTGTCATTGGCCAAGGATCTGGGAAACGTCGTGATATTGTCACATCGCGTTCCGGTCTGTGGTTTTGGAGCAACACCAATCCGGAAATACGGGGCGTCAACGTTCAAGCCCTCCTGCATCGGCAGGGGCGATGCTAAATGTCCGTCGACGGAAGCTTAACCGTTCGATCAGCAAACAGGCTCCGGCGCACGAGGAGAGACGAAAATGAAATTGCGCACGACACTTCTGGCGGCGACGATCATCGCGGCTCCCGCCCTGGTTCCGGCGGCGGCGATGGCTCAGCCGGTCACCGGCCCCTATGTCAGCCTTGGCCTCGGCTACAACATCATGGGCAGCCGCAAGGTGAAAAGCATCTCGACGCCGTACGGGGATTTTGCCTCGGGGGCGCGTACCCTCTTCCACAACGGGTTCACCGGCGAGGCTTCGGTCGGCTACGGCTTCGGCAACGGCTTCCGCGTCGAACTCGAGGGCGACTATTTCCACAATCAGGCCGCGAAGGTCGACGGGAACGGCGCGCAGGCGGTGGTATCCGGCACCGAGCAGAAATACGGCTTCATGGCGAACGCCCTGTATGATTTCGATGTCGGCGTTCCCTATGTCTATCCGTATGTCGGCGCCGGCGTCGGCTATCAGTGGCTGCAGTGGCGCAACGCCGGCGTGACGGGCGCGCGCTTCAACGGCACGCCCGGCGCCTTCGCCTACCAGGCGATCGCCGGTCTGGCCTTCCCGATCCCGGCCGCGCCGGGCCTGTCCGCCACCGTCGAATATCGCTACATGCGCACCATGGGCAGCGACAACTATCGCGCCACCGTCGGTGCTACACCGGTGACGATGAAGGTGGGCGACGAAGGCAACAATATGCTGATGGTCGGCCTGCGCTACGAGCTGTTCCCGCCTGCGCCGCCGGCTCCGGCCGCGGCTCCCGCGCCGACGCCGGTTGCGGCTCCGGCTCCGGCTCCGGCCCGCACTTACCTGGTGTTCTTCAACTGGGACAAGGCGAACCTGACGCCGCGGGCGCAGCAGATCGTCTCCGAGGCGGCGAAGGCGTCGCAGACCACGAAGGTGACGCGTCTGAACGTGAACGGCTATACCGATACCTCGGGTGCGCCGGCCTACAACATGAAGCTGTCGCTGCGCCGCGCGCACAACGTGGCGGCCCAGCTGGTTGCGGATGGCGTGTCGAAGAACGACATCGTGATCAAGGGCTATGGCGAGACGCACCTTCTGGTGCCGACCGGCCCGAATGTTCGCGAGCCGCAGAACCGCCGCGTGGAAATCATCCTCCACTGAGCAAGGCCTGCGGATCGGATCAGGAAACCCCGGCGGAAACGCCGGGGTTTTTTCATGCGTGGAACAAGGTCGCGAGGCGCTCGCGCCGGCTGGTCGTGATGCCGGAGGCGGCCAGGTAGGCGTCGATACCGCCCCAATCCCGGTCGATCGCGGTGAAGGCGCTGTCGAGATAGGCGGGATCGGTCCGGCCGAGCGCGTCGAGCGCGCCGGGATCGACCGTGTGGCCGAGCAGCTTGTTGAGGCTGCGCGCGATGTGCCTGGTTTCCTCGACGATATCGATGCGCCGGCCGGTTTCCTCATAATCGGCGAGGATCGCCTCCCGCCGCACGCCGAGAGCGGTGAGCAGCAGCGCGGTGGCGACGCCGGTTCGGTCCTTGCCGACATGGCAGTGCAGCAGGACCGGCACGCCCCAGCCGCTGGCCATCGCTTCTGTCGCGGCGGAAATCGTCGCGGCGAGCAGGGCGGGCAGGCTGGCATAGAGATCGAGCATCGCCCGCCGCGCGCCCGCCGCACCGGGTTGGCCGGCAAGGCGCAGGATCAGCGTCTGCATGCCGGCGGCGCTATCGGTGCTGGCGGGCATCTCGATGATCCGCGCCGGGGCGAGTGTGGGCCAGCGCGAGGCGAAGCGCTTGCGTTCGCCGCTGCTGCGAAGGTCGCAGACCAGGCGGATGCCGAGCGCTTCGAGGCGCTTCAGGTCGGCCTCGTCGAGGCCGGACAGCTGGCCGGAGCGGAACAGCCGGCCCGGCCGCAGCGTGCCGCCCCCGGTCAGTGGCAGTGGGCCTACATCGCGGAAATTCGGCGCGTTGGCGAGGGTCGTCACGCTGGGATCAGTGCCGCGGCGTGTATTGCTCCATCCGGCGGAACTCGTCCGACTCGACGATGCCGCAGGTCAGCACGACGATCGGCTGCGCCGCCGGATTCTGGCGGGCGAAGGTGACCAGCGCCGTCTGGTCGGGCTGGCCGAGCACCTGATCGAACAAATGCTGGCTCGCGGCGCAGAAATCGGAACCCTGATGGATGCCGGCGGTGGACTGCGCGTTCGCGAGATTGGTCACGTAGCTGTCTTCGTAATGCTGATAGGCGCGCCCGTGCCGGGCCCGGAAATAAGCGTCCAGAACATGCTGCTCGCGCAGGATGTAGGGATGAAAGCGCGTCATGAACTGATCGTACTGGCTGCGCTGGCCACAGGTGAGGGCCGAGACCATCAGCGTGCTTTTCAGGCCGATGATGTCGAGCGCTTCCTGGTTCTGCGGCGTGACGCAGGCGGACGCATTGCCGGTAATGAACGCGGCGGCGAACAGGAGCGGGGCGATCCGGCGCATGCAACCTCCCAACGGAACAACAAAAGGCGGCCGCACAAGATCGCGACCGCCTTCAGATAGGCCCGGAAGCCTCGGGAAGTAAAGAAAGTTCAGGTTAAATTCCGTGTCAGGCGGCGATCTCGCTGAATTGCAGGACCGGCTGGACGTTGGTGAAGTTGGCGATGTCGCCCATTACCTCGGGGCCATGCGCCTGCACGGCCTTGCCGAAGGCCTCAAGGCTTTCGAACTGGAGCGTGGTGATGACGGCGTAGGGCGGAGCCGCGCCATCCGGCCCGTTGACGCCATGCAGCACGGTGGCGCCCTTGAGGCCCATCGATCCCCAGCGGTCGCCGACCAGCTTCATGTGCTTGTCGTGGTAATAGGTGGTGTCGAAGGTCGAGGTGGCGGTCTTCGGATACAGAACGGTAATCGCGATCATATGATGTCCTCCCTAGGCTTCAGTCTTGCCCGGGCACGGCGGCAATGCAAGGGGCGTGCGGGTTACACCCTGGCCACGCGCAGCGCGTTGGTCGTGCCGCTCTGGCCGAAGGGGACGCCGGCGACGACGACGATTTCTTCGCCCGGCTGGGCGAAGCCCTCCTGCCGCGCGACCTTCGCCGAAAGGGCGACAGCCTCGGTCATCGAGCCCACGTCCTGCGTGACCACGGCATGCACGCCCCAGACCGCCGCGAGGCGGCGGGCGGTGTCCAGACTGGGTGTCAGGCCGATCACGGGGCAGTCCGGCCGCTCGCGGGCGACGCGCAGCGCGCTGGCGCCGGAACTGGTGAAGGCGACGATGGCGCGCGCGCCGATCGTGTGCGCGACCTGTTCGGCGGCACGGGCGATGGCATCGGCCGAGGAAGGTTCGGGGTCCGGCCGCTTGGCGTCGATCGTCCGCCGCCAGTCATCGTCCCGCTCCACCCGGGCGACGATGCGGTCCATCATGTTCACCGCCTCGCGCGGATACTGGCCGGCGGCACTCTCGGCCGAGAGCATCACCGCATCGGCGCCGTCGAACACCGCGGTCGCCACGTCCGATGCCTCGGCGCGGGTGGGGGCGGGGGCGGAGATCATGCTCTCCAGCATCTGCGTCGCGACGACCACCGGCAGGCCGCGCTGCTGGGCGGCGCGGATGATGCGCTTCTGCACGATCGGCACTTCCTCGGGCGGCAGCTCGACGCCGAGATCGCCGCGCGCGACCATGACGGCATCCGTCGCGTCCATGATCTCGTCGAGATTGTCGAGCGCCTGGGGCTTTTCCATCTTGGTCATCACCAGGGCGCGGCCGGCGGCGATCTCCTTCGCCTCCAGCACGTCGGCGGCGCGCTGGACGAAGGACAGGCCGATATAGTCGATGCCGTGTTCGAGCGCGAAGGCGAGATCGGCGCGGTCCTTCTTCGTCAGCGCCGGGATCGGCAGCACCACGTCGGGCACGTTGACGCCCTTGCGGTCGGAGAGCGGGCCGCCGGTGACGACCTCGGTCAGCAGGTGGTCCTCGCGCTTGCGCAGCACCCGCAGGCGCAGCTTGCCGTCATCGAGCAGCAGGGTGGCGCCGATGCTGGCGGCCTCGATGATCTCGGGATGCGGCAGGTTGACGCGGCGGGTATCGCCGGGGGCGGGGTTGAGGTCGAGCTGGAATTCGGCGCCGGTCTGCAACTGCACGCGTCCGCCGCGAAACTGGCCGACGCGCAGCTTCGGCCCCTGCACGTCGGCGAGGATGCCGATCGGCCGGTCGAACTTCCGCTCCAGCGCGCGGATCATCTGCAGGCGCGCAAGGTGATCCTCATGCGTGCCGTGGCTGAAATTGAGCCGGAACACGTCGGCGCCGGTCTCGAAGAGCTGCGACAGTATCTCCGGCGTCGAACTTGCCGGCCCGATGGTTGCAACGATTTTCGTGCGCCGATGACGCCGCAGCCTGGATGCCATGCTGGTCCCCTCTGAATCTGTCCGCCTGCCAGGTCCCGATGACCGGGTTATCGTGTCGCGCCGTGACCGGCGTCGTGATAAACGTCTCTATGGCAAACATGCGCGGCGATGACCACCTGCCGCACGCGTAAGGAGACCGTTTCAATGGACAACGACCGATTCGACGATGCCACCCGCACCGAACTCGAGGCAGCGGCTTTCCGACGTCTGGTCGCGCATCTGCGCGAGCGGACGGATGTGCAGAATATCGACATGATGAACCTTGCCGGCTTCTGCCGGAACTGCCTTTCGCGCTGGTACCGCGAGGCGGCGGAGGCGCGCGGCCTGGAGCTGAGCGATCCGGATGCGCGCGAAATCGTGTACGGCATGCCCTACAAGGAATGGCAGGCGCGCCACCAGACCCCGGCCAGCGACGCGCAGAAGGCGGCCTTCGAGGTCGCGAGCCGGCAGGGGCATTGACCGGCGCGGGCGCGCGCTCTATCCCGCGCGTCCGACCGATCCGACGGAGGAGCACAGATGGCGTTCGATGCGGCAGAGACCCAGGAAGACAATGCGAGCCACGGCAATATCGCGGCCGACCGGCTGCGCAGCATCGTCGAGCGCATCGAGCGGCTCGAGGAGGAGCGCAAGGCGCTGGGCTCGGACATCAAGGACATCTATGCCGAGGCGAAATCGGCCGGCTTCGATGTCAAGGTGCTGCGTCAGCTCATCCGCCTGCGCAAGCAGGAGCCGGCCGAGGTCGAGGAGCAGGAAATGCTGATCGACGTCTATCGCCGCGCGCTCGGCATGTGAGTTGAGGGGGCGGCGCGCACCTGGCGCCGCCCGACCTGTGATCGCCGGCTCAGCCCCGGCGCAGCAGGGTTGCCGCTTCCACCGCGAAATAGGTGAGCACCCCGGCGGCGCCGGCGCGGCGGAAGCCCATCAGCGTTTCGAGAATGCCGCGCTCGCGGTCGAGCAGCCCGTGTTCCATCGCGGTGGCGAGCATCGCGTATTCGCCGCTCACCTGATAGGCGAAGGTCGGCACCGCGAAGCGCTCGTGCACGCGGCGGATGATGTCGAGATAGGGCATGCCCGGCTTGACCATCACCATGTCGGCGCCCTCGTCGATGTCCATCGCCACCTCGCGCAGCGCCTCGTCGGTGTTGGCGGGGTCCATTTGGTAGGTCTTCTTGTCGCCCTTCAGCGCCGCGTTGGAGCCGAGCGCCTCGCGGAACGGGCCGTAGAAGGCGGAGGCGTATTTGGCGGCGTAGCTCATGATCCGCGTGTCGATCAGCCCCTCGGAATCGAGGGCGGCGCGGATGCTGCCGATCCGCCCGTCCATCATGTCCGAGGGCGCGATCACGTCGATCCCGGCGAGCGCCTGGTTCACCGCCTGGCGTTCGAGGATCTCGACCGATTCGTCGTTGGCGACATAGCCTTCGCGCAGCACGCCGTCATGCCCGTGATCGGTATAGGGATCGAGCGCCACATCGCCGATCAGGCCGAGCTCGGGGAATTCGCGCTTGAGCAGCCGGGCGGCCTGGCAGATCAGGTTGTCCGGGTTCAGCGCCTCGGTGCCCTCGGGGTTCTTGAGCTCGGGCGGGGTGGCGGGAAACAGGGCGATGGCCGGAATACCGAGCCGCGCCGCCGGCTCGACATGGGCGGCGAGGCGGTCGAGCCCGACCCGCACGACACCCGGCATGGTGGCGACCGGCGTCGGCTCGCCATCGCCGGCGCGGACGAAGATCGGCCAGATCAGATTGTCCACCGACAGCGTGGTCTCGGCGACCATGCGCCGCGTCCAGCCATCGCGGCGGTTGCGGCGCAGGCGGGTGGTCGGAAAGCTGCCGGTGATCATTGCTGCTCCTCGTGCTCGTTACACACCTAGTCGAATTGCGCATGGAAGGGGCCGGCGCAAGGGGCGCAGGCTGCGCTGCGCCTATGCGTTGCCGCCCTCGATCGCGTCGATCACCGCCGCCGTTACCTCGGCCGTGGTGGCATCGCCGCCGAGATCGCGGGTGCGGATGCCGGCCGCCGTCACCCGTTCCACCGCCGCCATCAGCCGCCGCGCCGCATCCGCCTCGCCGAGATGCTCCAGCATCTGCGACGCCGTCCAGAACGCGCCGACCGGATTGGCGATGCCCTTGCCGGTGATGTCGAAGGCGGAGCCGTGGATCGGCTCGAACATCGAGGGGTAGTTCCGCTCCGGGTTGACGTTCGCCGTCGGTGCAATGCCGATCGAGCCGGCGAGTGCGGCGGCGAGGTCGGAGAGGATGTCGGCGTGCAGGTTGGTCGCCACCACCGTGTCGATGCTCGCCGGGGCGTGCACCATGCGGACGGTCATCGCATCGACCAGCATCTTGTCCCACGTCACCTCCGGGAAATCGCGCGCTGTCTCGGCGGCGACCTCGTCCCACAGCACCATGCCGTGGCGCTGCGCGTTCGACTTGGTGACGACGGTGAGGTGCCTGCGCGGGCGCGACGCGGCGAGGGCGAAGGCGAAGCGCATGATCCGCGCGACGCCGGCGCGCGTGAAGATCGCCACCTCGGTCGCGACCTCCTCGGCGTGGCCGCGATGCGAGCGGCCGCCCTGGCCGGCATATTCGCCCTCGCTGTTCTCGCGCACGATCACCCAGTCGAGATCCGCCGGGGCGCAGGCGCGCAGCGGCGAGTCGAGGCCGCGCAGCACCCGGGTCGGGCGGACATTGGCATACTGGTCGAACCCCTGGCAGATCGCGAGGCGCAGACCCCAGAGGGTGACATGGTCGGGGATGTCCGGCGCGCCGACCGCGCCGAAATAGATTGCGTCGAAGGCCTTCAGCCGTTCCAGCGCGCCGTCCGGCATCATCACCCCGTGGCGGCGGTAGTAATCCGAGCCGTAGTCGAACGCCGTGACGTCGAGCGCGAAGCCGCTGTCGCGGCGGGCGAGGGCGTCGAGCACGTCGAGCCCGGCACCGATCACTTCGGGGCCGATGCCGTCGCCGGGAATCGAGGCGATCCGGTAGGTCTTCATGGGCGCTTGCTCCTCTGCCCGTGGGTGAACCGTTGCGCGCCGGGCCGGCTTGCCCGAAGGGCGGGCGCGGCGCATCGTCGGCTGCGGTAACATGTCTCGCGCCGGGGCAAAACCGGTGGCAGCGGAGGGCGTGCGGCGATGACGCGGGCAGGATGAAGACGGATGCGGGCATGATCGCCCTCGGGCATACGGGGTTTGCCGCCTGGCTCATCCTTGTCGGGCTCGGCTTCTTCTTCGGTCTGGCCTACGAGGATTTCAACGCCCGCGCTGGCAGAAGCAGGCCGGGCGGGGTGCGCAGCTTCCCGTTGCTGGCGCTGGCTGGCGGCGTGCTCTACGCGCTCGACCCCGCGCCGCCGCTGCTGCTCGGCGTCGGGCTCGCCGTGCTCGGTCTCTGGCTTGGCCTCTATTACTGGCGCGGCATGGAGGAACTCGCCCCGGACGGCTCGCGCAATGTCGGGCTGATGGCACCGCTGTCGAACGTGCTCGCCTTCCTGATCGGCCCGCTGGCGCTGGCCGGGCCGTTCTGGATGGCGGTGGGGCTTACCGTCGCGGCGACGCTGCTGCTGACGGCGCGCGAGACGCTGCATTCGCTGGCGCGCGGGATCGACCTCGCCGAGATCGTCAATGCCGGGCGATTCCTGCTGATCACCGGCCTCGTGCTGCCGCTGCTGCCCGACCGGCCGGTGACGACGATCACCAGCGTGACCCCGTACGAGGCGTGGCTCGCGATGGTGGCGGTCTCGTCAATTTCCTATGCCAGCTATCTGCTGCGCCGCTATGTGGTGCCGCGCGGCTCGGGGCTCTTGGTCGCCTTTCTCGGCGGCATCTATTCCTCGACCGTGACCACCGTGGTGCTCGCCCGCCGCGCCGCCGCCGAGGCGGCGGCGGTGGTCGAGGCGCAGAGCGGCATCGTGCTGGCGAATGCGGTGATGTATCCGCGCCTGCTCGTGGTGATCCTGCTGTTCGATCCGGCGATGGCGCTATCGCTCGCGCCGTGGATGCTCGGGGTGGGCGCGCTCGGCGGGCTGATCGCACTCGTCTGGTATCGCCTGCGCAACCACGCGGCGACGGCGCCGCCGGCGATCGCCGATGTCTCCAACCCGCTCGGCCTCGGCACGGCGGCGACGTTCGGGGTGCTGTTCGTCGTCGTTTCCATCCTCGCCTCGGTGACGATGCGGGCCTATGGCAGTTCCGGCCTCTACACCCTGGCCGGGATCGTCGGCGTGACCGACATCAACCCGTTCATCATCAGCCTCGCGACGCATGGCGCGGGCGCGGCGCCGGACCCGGTGGAGATGGAAGCCGTGCTGATCGCGACCGGCTCGAACCACATCTTCCAGGCGATCTATGCCAGCGCCTATTCCCGCTTCAGGACCGGCGCGCCGCTGGTGGCGTTCATGGTGCTGATGGCGGCGGCGAGCCTCGGCGCGGCCATTCTGGTGCATTGACGCCGTTTATCGCCCGGGCGCAGGGTGTGGTGAGGCGTTCCAACCGCGACCGCGGAGGGATGTGATGGCTGAGAGCGGAACCCGGCATGCCGCCGCGGCGGCAAAGGCGCATCCGCCGCGGCTGCGGACGCGCACGGCCTGGCGGCGGATCGTTGCCGCGCGTTGCGCCGAGCTCGGCCGGGACGATGTGGACGATGTCGAATCGGTGCACCGGCGCCGGGTGGCGATCCGTCGGCTGCGCAGCGTGCTCGCTCTTTTCGCCCCCTGTCTCGACCGCGCCGAACGGCGGCGGTTCGACGCCGCGCTGCGCGAACTCGGCCGCGCATACAGCCCGGCGCGGGACTGGGACGTGGCGTGCCTGAGATCCTTCCCCGCGGCGATGAAGGGGGAGGTTGATGCGGCGGCGGCGGCGGCGGTGCTCGCGGCGTCGGACGCGGCGCGGCGACAGGCGCATGAGCGTCTGGCAGCGAGCGGGGCGGCGTCGGAATGCGCGGATCTCGCCCGGGACATCGCGCGCTGGGCAGCCGGGCCGTCCATCATCGCGCCGGACGCGACGAGCCGGCCGATCGACGTGCTGGCGCCTGAACTGCTCCGCCGGCTCGACCGGCGGGTGCGACGGCGCGGGCGGCGGATCGCCCGCCTGTCGGACAAGGAGTTGCACGCGCTGCGCAAGGCGCTGAAGCGGGCGAACTACGCCGCCGAGGCGCTGGAGGGTGTGGCGCCCGGCCTCGCACTCGGGGATTTCCGCGCCGCCGCCGCCGCGGTGCTCGACCAGCTCGGCCGGTTCAACGATGCCGGGGTCGCGCATGACCTTGCGGAAGAGCTTGCGGCTGACGATGTGCCTGTGGCGTCCCTTGTGCGGCGCTGGGCGACACGCCGCGCGCGGAAGGCGAAACGCCGTCTGGAACCGGCATGGCGGGACTATCGCGCCGCCTCCCGTCCCTGGAAGTGAGCCGCGCCGAGGTGGCGGTGGGGGGCGCAGCACTGGTATGATGCGCCGGCCCGAGTCGGCGCCGCTTGCGCGCCCGAACGCCAGATCGGAGTGATCGACATGGATATCCCGGCAGACTTTTCCGCTTCCCTTTCCTCCGTGATCGACACGATGGCGCCGATCTCGGCGCAGATCTGGGATGCAAAATACCGGCTGAAGGACGAGGCCGGCGAGCCGGTCGACCGCACCGTCGAGGACACATGGCGGCGTGTCGCCCGCGCCCTGGCGGAAACCGAGCGCGAGCCCTCAAGCTGGGAGGCGCCGTTCTACGAGGCGCTGCGCGATTTCCGCTTCGTCCCCGCCGGGCGGATCATTTCCGGCGCCGGCACGGCGCGGCGGGTAACGCTGTTCAACTGCTTCGTGATGGGCGACATCGAGGACGATCTCGGCCGGATCTTCGCCCATCTGCGCGAGGCGGCGCTGACCATGCAACAGGGCGGCGGCATCGGCTACGATTTCTCCTCGATCCGGCCCAAGGGCGCTGCGGTGCGCGGGGTCGGCGCCGATGCGTCGGGTCCGCTCTCGTTCATGGATGTGTGGGATTCGATGTGCCGCACCATTATGTCCGCCGGGGCGCGGCGCGGCGCGATGATGGCGACAATGCGCTGCGACCATCCCGACATCGAGGCCTTCATTGCCGCCAAGCGCGAGCCTGGGCGGCTGCGCAACTTCAACCTCTCGGTGCTCGTCACCGACGATTTCATGCGCGCGGTCGAGGCGGATGCGGCGTGGGATCTCGTGTTCGAGGGCAAGGTCTATCGCACGCTGCAGGCGCGGGCGCTGTGGGAGGCGATCACCCGTGCGACCTATGATTACGCCGAGCCGGGCGTGATCTTCATCGACCGGATCAACAAGCGCAACAACCTCTATTACTGCGAGACGATCCACGCGACCAATCCCTGCGGCGAGCAGCCGCTGCCGCCCTATGGCGCCTGCCTGCTCGGCTCGATCAACCTCGCGCGGCTGGTGCGCGATCCGTTCGGCTCCGGCGCGCGGATCGACGAGGCGGAGCTTGCCGAACTCGTCACCATTGCGGTCCGCATGCTGGACGACACGATCGACGCCTCCGGCTTCCCGCTGGAGGCGCAGCGCGAGGAGGCGGTGGCCAAGCGGCGCGTCGGCCTCGGCATGACCGGGCTCGCCGATGCGCTGATGATGTGCGGCCTGCGCTACGGCACGCCGGAGGCCGCCGCGCGGGCCGGCGACTGGGCGCGGCAGATCGAGCGCGCCGCCTATCTCGCCTCCGCCGCACTCGCCGCCGAGAAAGGCGCGTTCCCGCTCTACGACGCCGCGCAATACCTCGCCGGCGAGACCATCGCCGGGCTCGACGAGGATGTCCGCGCCGCCATCGCCGCGCACGGAATCCGCAACGCGCTGCTTACCTCGGTCGCGCCGACGGGGACGATCTCGCTGCTGTCGGACAACGTGTCGAGCGGGGTCGAGCCGGTCTTCGCCCTGGCCTATACCCGCAAGGTGCTGCAACGCGATGGCAGCCGGCGCGAGGAGGAGGTCACCGACTACGCGCTGCGGCTGTTCCGCGCGAAGTTCGGCGAGGGGGCGCCGCTGCCCGCGCATTTCGTCACCGCGCAGGAGCTGACCCCGGCCGAACATGTGCGGATGCAGGCGGCAGTGCAGCGCCATGTCGACAGCGCGATCTCCAAGACGGTGAACGTGCCGGAGGATATCGGCTTCGAGGCGTTCCAGGAGGTCTATCTCGACGCCTATCGCAGCGGCTGCAAGGGTTGCACCACCTATCGACCGAACGCGGTGACCGGCTCGGTGCTGGAGGTCGCACCACCCGCGGATGCAAAGCCGGCGGTAGCCGCGCCCGCGACCACCGCCGCCGGGCTGCTGGTGCGCGCCGACAAGCTGATCGGTGCCACCTACAAGCTGCGCTGGCCGGATAGCGAGCACGCGATGTACGTCACGATCAACGACATCGAGCAGGACGGGGTGCGCCGGCCATTCGAGGTGTTCGTCAACTCGAAGAATCTCGAACATTACGCCTGGGTGGTGGCGCTGACGCGGATGATCTCGGCGGTGTTCCGCCGGGGCGGCGAGGTCGCTTTCGTGGCCGAGGAGCTGAAGCAGGTGTTCGACCCGCGCGGCGGGCAGTGGAGCGGCGGGCGCTACGTGCCCTCGCTGGTCGCGGCGATCGGCGACGTGATCGAGCGGCACATGGTCGAGACCGGGTTCCTGGTGCCGCCATCGAGCCAGCAGCGCGTGGCGGAAGCGCCGGCCACAACCCCGCTCGGCGCGCTCTGCCCGAAATGCAGCCAGCCCGGCCTGGTGCGCGAGGCGGGCTGCCTGAGCTGCCTGCATTGCGGCTGGTCGAAATGCGGCTGACGGGCCGGGCGTAAGCCTTATTCGGCGGCTTCGTCCAGAGCGCGGCGGGCGGTTGAGCCGCGGATGACGCAGCGCCCGCCGAGCACGGTCTTGCGCACCGGGGCTTCGGGCGCATCGAGCCTTTCGAGCAGAAGGCGCATCGCCTCCTCGCCGATCTGTGCCACCGGCTGTTCGATGACGGTGATGCCCGGACCGACGAGGTCGGTCCAGCTTTCATTGTCGAAACCGGCGATCGCGAGATCCTCCGGCATGCGCCGGCCGGTGGCGCGCAGGGCGCGGACCACGCCCATCAGCAGCAGGCCATTGCTGGCGATCACCGCCTCGGGCAGGTTGCCCTTTGCGAACCAGCGGGCGATTTCCTGCTCGGCAGCCTCGATGCTGGGGGCGATGAAGCGCGACGACGGCGAGAGCCCGGCGCGGAGCATCGCCGCCTCGTAGCCGTCGCGCCGTTCCACGCCGGTGGTGCTGGCATTGCCGAACAGCCCGGCGATGCGCCGGTAGCCCTGGCCGGCAAGGTGTTCGACCAGCATCGAGCCGGCGGCGAAATTGTCGAGCACCACGGCATCCTGCGCGCTGGCGCGGCCGGCGCGGTCGATCAGCACCATCGGAAAGGACGGGCGCGGCCCCTGGTCGAGCCGCTCCACCGAGGCGCGGGTCGGCGCGAAGATCACCCCGGTGACGCGCTCCTGCTCCATGAGCTGGAGATACATCGCTTCCTTCTCGGGGTTCTCGTCGGTATTGCACAGGATGACGCGCAGGCCGGCGCGGTAGGCGGCGTGCTCGACGGCGCGGGCGACGGCGGTGAAGAAGGGGTTCGAGATATCGGCGACAATCAGCCCGACCGTCTGCGACTCCTGCGAGCGAAGGCGGCGGGCGGACAGGTTGGGCCGGTAGCCGGTGCGGCGCACTGCCTCCTCGACCTTGTCGCGCAGCGCCGCACTGACGGGGCCGCCGCCGAGCGTGCGCGAGACCGTGGCGGGCGAAACCCCTGCGGCACGGGCCACATCCTTGATACTGACGGCCATCGGGGCGTTGTCTTTCGTGCCTGCCAGAGAAAAAATTCTGGAAATCGTTCTCAGAAACTGAGCATGAAACTGGCTGTTTCCGCAAGGAAAAATCAGCAGGTCACCGAAAATTTTCCGGAATATCCGAGAATTTTGTTGACATAAAAACATGAAAACGTTTTCAGTCCGGCGCGCAGCAAACGAGGAAGCCGTCAATGCCAGTCTCCACGCAGGATGATCTGCTCCGCCGCGAACGGGTTAGGCTCGGCGCCACGCCCTCTTCGAAGGCAGCGGCGATCGAGGAGGCCGCGCAGTTGCTGATCGCGTCCGGCTGCGTCGAGCCGGGATATGCGCAGAGCATGTTGCGCCGTGAAGCGGTCGCCAACACGTTCCTTGGTCACGGTGTCGTCATTCCGCACGGGATGGGCGAGGACCGGCACATGGTCCGGCGCGACGGCATAGCGGTAGTGCAGGTACCGGGCGGTGTGGAATGGGGGACGGGGCAGATGGCATGGCTCATCGTCGCCATCGCTGCGCGGGGCGACGCGCATATCGCCATCCTGCGCCGCCTTACCGCGCTGATGCAGGACGGAGAAAAACTCGCCGCGCTGGCAGTCGCGGAGGACGTGGACGAGATCGTCGCCGCCCTCGCGGGCGAGGCACCGCGCGCCGCTCCCGCCGCGCCGGCGGCCGATCTGGCGCACCGGTTCGACTTCGTGGTGGACTATCCCGCCGGGCTGCACGCGCGGCCGGCGACTGCCTGGGTGGAGGCGGTACGGCAGAGCGGCCTCAGAGTACAGGTGCGGCATGGCGACGAGGTGGCGGACGGGCGCAACCTGGTGGCGCTGCTGCAGCTTGGCCTGCGCGCCGGCGACCGTGTGGTGGTTTCCGCCGAGGGGGATGACGCCGCAGCCGGGCTGGCGCGGCTACGCGCGCGGATGGACAGCCTCACCGCGCAGGAAGTGGCGGATGCGGCGAAGGCGGCGGCGCGCGGCACGGACGCGACGCGGGGTTGGACGCCACCCGGCCCTCTCGCGGCAATCGAGGGTATCGGCGCCAGTCCGGGCATCGCCATCGGCCGGCTGCATGTCGTCGCCGGCGGCGCGGTGGAGGTTGCCGATGTGCCGGTGTCGCTGGCCGAGGGCGGGGCGCGGCTGGAGGCGGCACTCGCGGCGACGCGCCAGCAGCTTGCCGCCCTGGTCGACGATACCGCCCGCCGGCTCGGCGCCGCGGATGCGGCGATTTTCCGCGCCCAGGCGGAACTACTGAACGACAGCGACCTGATCACTCTGGCCTGCCAGCTGATGGTCGAGGGGCATGGCCCGGCCTGGGCGTGGAACCAGGCGATCGAGCGGATGGCGGCGAGCCTGTCGGCGCTGGGCAACCCGGTGCTGGCCGGGCGGGCCGCCGATCTGCGGGATGTCGGCCGGCGTGTGCTGGCCTTGCTTGATCCGTCGGCCGTGCCCGGCTCGCTGCGGGATCTGCCGGCGGCCCCGTGCATCGTCGTCGCCGAGGAACTGTCGCCCTCGGACACTGCGGGGCTCGATCTGACGCTTGTGGTCGGGCTGGTGACGGCGCAGGGCGGGCCAACCTCACACACCGCCATCCTCGCCCGCACGCTCGGCCTGCCGGCGCTAGTTGCCGGCGGCGGCGCGCTGCTGGCAGCAGCCTCCGGCCAGATGGCGATTCTCGATGGCGCGGCGGGGCGGCTTTATCTCGATCCGCCGGAGCCGGCGATTGCCTCGGCGATCGCCTGGCGCGAGGCGATGCGCGCCCGGCAGGCGGAGGCGGCGCAGCAGCGCGGCGCGCCGGCGGTGACGCGGGATGGGCACCGCATCGAGATTGCCGCCAATGTCAACCGGCCCGACCAGGTGCGGACAGCCCTCGAGGCCGGCGGCGAGGGCGTCGGGCTGATGCGCACCGAGTTCCTGTTCCTCGAACGCGGCGCGACGCCGGACGAGGACGAGCAGGAGGCGGTCTACCGCGCGATGATCGCGGCGTTGGAAGGACGGCCCCTGATCATCCGCGCGCTCGATATCGGCGGCGACAAGCAGGTGGCGCATCTCGGCCTGCCGCGCGAGGAGAACCCCTTTCTCGGCGTGCGCGGGGCGCGGCTGCTGCTACGCCGGACTGACCTTCTGGAGCCGCAGCTGCGGGCGATCTATCGCGCGGCGATGGCGGGCGGGGATGTGTCCGTCATGTTCCCGATGGTGACGTCGGCGAGCGAGATCGTCCGGCTTCGCGCCGCCTGTGAGCGGATCCGCGCCGAGCTTGGCGCGCCGGTGCTGCCGGTGGGGATCATGATCGAGGTGCCCGCGGCGGCGGTCGCGGCGGACCGGCTCGCCGCACAGTGCGATTTCCTTTCGATCGGCACCAACGACCTGACGCAGTACGCGCTCGCAATCGACCGGCAGAACCCCGAGCTCGCCGCCGAGGCGGACAGCCTGCATCCCGCCGTGCTGCGCCTGATCGCGCAGACGGTGGCGGGGGCGGCGAAGCACGGTCGCTGGGTCGGCGTGTGCGGCGGCATTGCAGGTGATCCGTTCGGCGCGGCGCTGCTCGCTGGACTCGGGGTGAACGAGCTGTCGATGACGCCGCGCGACATCGCTGCCGTCAAGGCGCGATTGCGGGGCTCGCGCTTCGACGAGCTGCGGGCGCTGGCGGGGCGCGCGCTCGATGCCGCGACGGCGGACGAGGTGCGCGCGCTGGATGCGGGAGCGCAGCGATGAGCCCGGTGATCACGCTGACGCTGAACCCGGCGATCGACGAGACGATCCTGCTCGACCGGCTGTCCCCCGGCACGGTCCACCGGGCGCGGTCGGTTGCCTTCCATGCCGGGGGCAAGGGCGTGAATGTCGCGAGCTGCCTGGCCGACTGGGGCGGGATTCCGGTCATCGCCGCCGGGCTGCTCGGCCGCGCCAACGAGGCGCCGTTCGCCCGGCTGTTCGCGTCGAAGGCGATCCGCGACGAATGCCTTCGCGTGCCGGGCGAGACGCGCACCAACGTCAAGCTCGCGCATGCAGGCGAGACCACCGACATCAACCTGCCGGGGCTTGAGGTGACGGCGGAATCGGTGCGCGCGGTCAGGGAACGGCTGCTCGGTCTCGCGGCGCCGGGATCGGTCGTGCTTCTCGCCGGCAGCCTGCCGGCGGGGGTCGACGAGGGGCTTTACGCCGAGTTGACCGCTTCCCTCGCGGCGCGCGGCGCGCGCGTGCTGCTGGACAGTTCCGGCCCGCCACTCGCCCGCGCGCTGGCGGGCGGCACGCCGCCCTGGTGCATCAAGCCGAACCGCGCCGAGCTCGAGGCGCTGGCCGGGCGGCGCCTGCCGGATGCGGTAACGGTGCGCGATGCGGCGCGCGGGCTGCTCGGGCGAGGGGTGGCGCTGGTCGCTGTCTCGCTCGGTGCCGAGGGAGCGCTGTTCGTCACCGGCGAGGACTGCCTGCACGCGGCACTGCCGCCGATGCGGGCCGCCAGCACCGTCGGCGCCGGGGATGCGATGGTCGCCGGGATCATCGCCGGAATTCACGCGGGCGAGGGGATCGAAGGGGTCGCCCGGCTGGGCACGGCCTTTGCCGCCGCCAAGCTGCGCGCACCGGGGGCGAACCTGCCGGAGCGCGCCGTGGTCGAGGCGCTGGCCGGCGCGGTGATCATTCAATACGAGGGAGTGAACGCAGCATGAGCGACATCGTCGCGATCATCGCCGGCGGGGAGGGCACCGTCACCCGCGCCCTCGCGGCCGAGGCGCTGCGCCGGGCGGCGCGGGAGGCGGGACACGATATCGAGATCGAGGTGCGGACCGGCGAGGGTGTGCTCGATCCGCTCGCCGCGAGCCGGATCGCTGTGGCGGGGGTAGCGATAGAGGTCGGCGGGAGTGAAGCGGGCGATCCGCGCTTCGCCGGAAAGGCAACGATCCGCGCGACGCTGGCCGACGTGCTGGCGGATGCCGCCGCCGTGCTCGGCCGCGCGGCGGGGACGACTCCGCCCGGCGGGCGGAGGATCGTCGCGATCACCTCCTGTCCGACCGGCATCGCCCATACGTTCATGGCGGCCGAGGGGCTGTTGCAGGCGGCGAAGGCGCTCGGCCACGAGATCCGCGTCGAGACCCAGGGGTCGGTCGGGGCGGGAACGCCATTGACGGAAGACGAGATCGCGGCGGCGGATATCGTTCTGATCGCCGCCGATCGGCAGGTCGATCTCGGGCGGTTCGGCGGCAAGCGCGTGTTCCAGAGCGGCACCAAGCCGGCGATCAACGACGGCAAGGCGCTGATCGCCCGCGCGCTGGACGAGGCGGAATTGCAGGGTGGCACGGCTCGGCCGGCGGCCCGCACCGGCGCGCGGAAGCCGAGGACCGGGCCCTACAAGCACCTGATGACGGGCGTGTCGTTCATGATTCCGTTCGTCACCGCGGGCGGGCTGCTGATCGCGCTGGCCTTCGCCTTCGGCGGCATTCATGCGACCGATGCCGCTCAGGCGCACAGTTTCGCCGGCGCCTTGTTCGAGATCGGTGCGAAATCGGCCTTCACGCTGTTCGTGCCGGTGCTCGGCGGTTACATCGCCTATTCGATCGCCGACCGTCCGGGCCTCGCGCCGGGGATGATTGGCGGGCTGCTCGCCTCGCTGACCGGGGCGGGGTTTCTCGGCGCGATCCTGGCCGGCTTCATCGGCGGCTATGCGACGCGCTGGCTGAACGAGATTCTGCGCCTGCCGCGCGGCCTGCAGGGGCTGAAACCGGTGCTGCTGTTGCCGGTGCTCGGCACGCTCTTCACCGGGCTGCTGATGATCTACGTCATCGGCCGTCCGGTGGCCGAATTGCTCCACCTGATGACGCATGTCCTGCGCTCGATGCAGGGATCGAGCGCGTTGGCGCTCGGCCTGCTTCTTGGCGCGATGATGGCGTTCGACATGGGCGGGCCCGTGAACAAGGCGGCCTATACGTTCTCGGTCGGCCTGCTGTCGGCGCAGGTCTACACGCCGATGGCCGCGGTGATGGCGGCGGGGATGACGCCGCCGCTCGGCATCGCGCTGGCGACCCGGCTGTTCGCCAGCCGGTTCAACACGCTCGAACGTGAGTCGGGACTGTCGACCGGCGTGCTGGGCCTTTCCTTCATCACCGAGGGGGCGATTCCCTACGCGGCCGAGGATCCGTTCCGGGTCATTCCCTGCACCATGACCGGATCGGCGATCGCCGGGGCGATTTCCATGGTGGCCGATGTGAAGCTCCGCGTGCCGCATGGCGGGGTATTCGTGCTGCCGATCCCGAACGCGGTGACGCATCTCGGGCTCTATGTTGTCGCCATCGTCGCCGGATCGATGCTGACGGCGGTGATGCTCGGGCTGGTCAAGAAGCCGGCGGGCGAGGCCGACGGGTAAGCCGCGCGGGATTGCCGCATGCGGCAGCGCGGGGTAGGCATGGCACTGCCCGCCGAAGACAGGACCGCCCATGCCCGATACGACACCGCCGCTTCCCGGCATCGACCAGCTTCGCGCCCTCATGGAGTCGGACGTCACGCTCGCGATGGGGCGGACGCTCGGGTTCCACCTGGTCGAGATCGGCGAGGGGCGGGTGGTGTTCGAGGGTACGCCGGGGCGCGAGGTATATAATCCGCTCGGCACGGTGCATGGCGGCTATGCCGCGACGTTGCTCGACTCCGCCTGCGGCTGCGCGGTCCATACCATGCTCACCGCCGAGCAGGCCTATTCGACGCTGGAACTCAAGGTGTCCTACCACCGCGCGATGACGGCGGAGACCGGCACGGTGCGGGCGGTCGGCACGGTGATCTCGCTCGGCCGCCGCGCCGGCTTCTCGGAGGCGAGACTGACCGATGCGAGCGGCCGGCTCTACGCCTCGGCCACCTCGACCCTCATCATCATGCAGCGCTGAGGAGCAGCATCATGCGCATTCTCGTTGTCGGCGCCGGAAGCATCGGCGGATATTTCGGCGGGCGGCTGATCGAGGCGGGGGCGGATGTGACCTTCCTAGTCCGTCCGGCGCGGGCCGCGGCGCTGGCGGAGACCGGCCTCGCGATCCGCAGCGCGAAGGGGGATTTCCACGAACCGGCGCCGAAGCTCGTCACCGCCGACCGGCTGGGACCCGCGTTCGACCTCGTGCTGCTGAGCTGCAAGGCCTATGACCTCGAGGAGGCGGTGGCCGCGCTCGCGCCGGCGGTGAGCCAGCGGACGCTGATCCTGCCCCTACTCAACGGCATGCGGCACCTCGATGTACTGGACGCGCGGTTCGGCGCCGAATCCGTGCTCGGCGGGCAATGCGTGATTTCCTCGGTGCTGGATGCCGACGGGCGCGTGCTGCACCTGAACGACGCCCATATGCTGACCTTCGGGCCGCGGTCCGCCGGGCAGGAGGCGCGGGCGCGGGCGATCGCCGAGCTGTTCGGCCAGGCGGCCTTCACCACCCGGCTGAGCGACGCGATCATGCAGGACATGTGGGAGAAATGGGTGTTCATTGCCTCGCTCGCTGGCATCACCTGCCTGATGCGCGCCTCGGTCGGCGCCATCGTCGCGGCGGGCGGCGCCGGGATCGCGCTGGACCTGGCCGCCGAATGCGCCGGCATTGCCGCGCGCCACGGGTTCGAACTGCGGCCGGCCGCCGCGGCGCGGCTGAAGGAGTGGCTGGCGACAGAGGGATCGCCGATGACCGCCTCGATGCTGCGGGACATGGAACAGGGCGGGCGGATCGAGGGCGAGCACATCATCGGCGACCTGCTGCGGCGGGGCGAGACGGCGTCGTGCCCGTTGCTGGCGGTCGCCAACACCCATCTGCGCGCCTACGAGATTCGCCGCGCCGGCGCCTGACGGATAGCCCGGCTTGCGGCCGGGCGGGCGTGGACGCCGAGCGACTCTGCATCGTCGAGATCGGTGAGCGGGCGCAGCAGGGCGACTCGGTGGCGGGGAAAGTTGCGCAGCGTGTCTGCCAGGGCGTGCGGCGAGGACCAGCGAACGTCGCGGAACGGCGCGGCGGGACGCCGTCCGGCGAGTCCGATCAGCCAGTAGCCGCCATCGGTCGCCGGGCCGAACACGGCCTGCGCGCCGCGGAGCCGGCGCAGCGTGCCCCGCAGGTCGGCGGCGGTGATGCCCGGAATGTCGCTGCCGATGATGATGACGGGCCGGCGCGGGTGGCGGCGGAACACGCGCAGCATTCGCGCGCCGAGATCACCCCGTCCCTGCCCGGTGCGAATGAAGCCGGGGGTAGCGAGGCGCGCGTGGTGGTCCGGGGTGGCGGCGAGATGGCGGACGACACCGCGAAGACGCCGCATTTCGCGCAGCAGGCCGGACAGCATGATTCGCGACAGGCGCCAAGCCGCGCGGTCCCCCACCGTGCGGGCGAGCCGCCGCTTGCCGACGCCGAGGCGGGGGATGCGGCTGAAGACGACGATGACGGGGAGGCTCACCCGCGTCGCCATCGGTGGAACCGCTCGAGGATCGCAAGCCCGCGCGCCGAGGCATGCGCCTGCCGCCACTGCCCGGCGACGGCGCGGATCGCCTCCGAACGGGTCGGATAGGGGAAGATCGTGCCCATCAGCTTCTTCAGCCCGAGCCCGTGCTGCATCGCGAGGGTGAAGCCCGTGAGCAACTCGCCGGCCTGGGGGCCGACGATGGTCGCGCCGAGGATGCGGTCGCTGCCCTTCCTTGTCAGCACGGTGACGAAGCCTTCGGTATCGCCCTCGGCGATGGCGCGGTCGAGCTCCGCGAAATCGTAGCGGGTGATCTCGGCTTCGATGCCCCGCGCCGCCGCCTCGCGCGCGTTCAGCCCGACGCGGGCGATCTCCGGGCTGGTATAGGTCACCGCCGGCACCGCCCGGTAGCTCGGGCGAAACCGCCAGAACGGGGCGAACAGCGCGCCCAGCGCGGCATATCCGCCCTGATACCCGGCCATATGGGTGAACTGGTAGGGCCCGGCGACGTCGCCGCAGGCAAAGATGTTGGGATAGAGCGTGCGCAGCCCGTCATCGGTCTCGATCGTCCTCGCCGGGGTGAGCGGAATGCCGAGCGCCTCCAGCCCGTAGCCGCTCACCCGCGGGCGGCGACCGATGGCAACCAGCAGCCGGTCGAACGGCAGCTCGATGGTCTGGACCCCGCTGGCCGCGACGAGCGCGAACCCCGCCTCCGTGCGCGTCACCGCCTCGGCCCTGTGGCCGGTGCGGATCGCGACGCCATCGCGCGCCAGCGCCGCCGCCATTGCCGCCGAAACCTCGTCGTCCTCGCGCACCAGCAGCCGCTCCGACATCTCCACCAGCGTCACCGCGCTGCCGAGGCGGGCAAAGGCCTGCGCCATCTCGCAGCCGATCGGCCCGCCGCCGAGAATGACGAGCCGCCGCGGCAGGTCCTCGATATCCCACAGCGTCTCCGAAGTGGCATGGGGCGCCTCGGCAAGGCCGGGAATGGGCGGCACGAAGGGTTCTGCTCCGGCCGCAATCACGATGGCGCGTGTCGTGATCGGCACCCCGTCGACGGCGACGCACCAGGGCGATTCGATCACGGCCCGTCCCCGCCTGACCTCGACGCCGAGCCCCTCGTAGCGGGCGACCGAATCATGCGGCGCGATCCCCGCGATCGCGGCGCGGACATCGGCGATCGCGGCGCGAAAATCCTTGCCCGCGCGCGCGGCGTGGAGCAGCGCCTTGGACGGCACGCAGCCGGAATTGAGGCAGTCCCCGCCCATCTCGCCGGCCTCGACCAGCGTCACCTTTGCCTTCACCGCGCTGGCGACATAGGCGGCGACGAGCCCGCCGGCGCCGGCGCCGATCACCACGAGGTTGCGGTCGAACCGCTTCGGCCGGCGAAACCGCGCATAAAGCCTGCGGGTGGCTAGCGCGTCGCGCAGGCGCGGGGCCGCGAGCGGCAGGGCGGCGAGCAGCAGCAGGCCGATGACGAGGCGCTGCGTGAGGATCGGACCGTGCCCGCCGAGTGTCGCGAGCGAGGCGCCGGCATTCACATAGATCAATGTCGCCGGCAGCATGCCGATCTGGCTCGCGAGGTAGAAGCTGCGCAGCCGCAGGCTTGTCAGCCCCGCCAGCAGGTTGACCGCGAAGAACGGCACCACCGGCGCCAGCCTGAGCGAGACGAGATAGAATGCCCCGTCGCGGGCGATGCCCCGCTCGATCCGCTCGAACAGCGCGGGGAAGCGGGCGAGGGCGAAATCCCGCAGCAGGAAGCGGGCGGCGAGAAACGCAAGACTCGCGCCGATCGACGAGGCGAAGGAGACCAGCACCGCCCCCTCCGCCACGCCGAACAACGCGCCGGCGCCGAGCGTCAGCACCGCCGCCCCCGGCACCGAGAGCGAAGTCGCCGCCACGTAGAGCCCGAAATAGAGGAGGAACCCGGCGAGCGGATGCGCCGCCACCATGCCGCGCAGCCCGGCGAGATCGCCCTCCAGCCGCGCGATGCCCAGCCCCTGGCGCTGCAACGCCACCACCAATGCGACCAGCGCCAGCGCCAGTGCTGCGAAGCCGAGCGCCCGCGCAGTGCCCCGCCGCCCCGCGCGGCCGACCGTCGTCGTGCTCATGTCCGTCTTACCTCGCACTCATGCAGGAGGATGCGCCAAACACGCAGAACCGCGCGCAATGCGGATGATCGAGCGTGACCGCCCGCGATGCGTCCTCCAGCGTGGCGCCGAGATCGAATCGCGCTTCATAGGGCAGCAGCGTGCAGGCGACGATGGAAAGCGCCTCCGCCCCCTTGCGCTGCACCACCATGCGCGAGGTGCGGCACATCGCATCCGCCCCGCGCGGCCGCAGCGCCGCCCAGGCGGAAGCGCTCACGCCCGCCGCCGCCGCCGGCACGTCCATCTCCGGGAACAGCACGAGATGTTCGGGGTCGAACGCGTCGATCTCCCAGCCTTGCGCCGCGAACAGCCGGGCGAACCCCGCCCGCGTCGCCGCCTCGTCCTCCACCGCCGGGTCGAACCGTGCCGCGATCGAGGGCTGGAACCCGGAAGCGAACAGCGCGCCGATCCCCTCCAGCGCCGGCCCCCAGGCGCGTTCGCCGCGCAGCGCCGCGTGGCCGGCCTCGGTATGATGATCGAGCGAGACGCGCAGATGCAAATCCCGCCCCCGCCACCCCGCGATCGCCGCCATGTGGTGGCGCATCGGCGTCATCGCGTTGGTCAGCACCAGCACCCGATAGCCCCTGTCGAGTGCCATGCCGATCAGCGCCTCGATATCCGGGTTCATGAACGGCTCGCCGCCGGTCAAGCCGATCTCCCGCAGCTCGGGATGGCGGTCCGCCGCCTCGTCCAGCACCCGCCGGAACCCGTCGAGCCGCAGCCAGGCGAGTCGGTCGTTGCGTGGCGAACTTTCGATGTAGCAGCCCTCGCAGGCGAGATTGCAGAGCGTGCCGGTGTTGAACCAGAGCGTCTCCAGCCCTTCGAGCGCGACCGTGGCATCCGCCGCCGGCGCGCATTCCAGCCGCGTCGCCGTCGCCGCCCGCTCGGCATGCGGCAGGATGTCGAGATTGGGCCAGATCCCGCTTTCCAGCGTCCCGGCATACTCCTCCGGCAGCCCGGCGCTGCGCATCGCCGCCGCCGCCGCGTGATGATCGTAGTCGAGCGGATGCAGCACGATCTCCAGCCCGGCGTCGGTGGGAGTGACGATCGAATACCAGCAGCGCGGCGTGCCGTCATTCGCCGGCATGCCGATCGCCCCGGCATTGTGCCAGACCAGATCGCCGATCCGCCGGGTGAAGCCGATGCCGCAATGCCCGGCGATCACCCCGTCGCAGCCGGTGATGCCGATCTCCCTTTCCAGCACGAGATCGGGGTCGGAGGCGAAGAGGAAGCGGTTGATCCGGCTCGGCGCGCCATGCACCACCGCCAGACGCCGCCCGCCGATCACGAGGTCGATCCGCCGGGGCAGGGCGGCCATCCAGCGCCGCGTCGCGTCGTCGATCCGCGCAACGGCATAGGCGAACCAGGCGGCGGCGAGCCGGTCACAGGACGAGCCTTCGGTAAAGCCGCAGCCGCAATCGGCAGCCCCCGCGCCGAGCTGCTCCTCGCAATTACCCATCACCGTCGCGATCCCGTGGTCGCGGATCAGCGCGGCGCAGGCTTGCGGATCGGCGCCATAGGCGACGACGTCGCCGGTGCAGATCATCCGCTCCGGCGGAATCCCGTGCGCCCGCGCCGCCTCCAGCAGCGCCCGCGTCGCCTGCAGATTGCTGTAGCAGCCGCCAAACACCAGCACCGGCCCATCCGCCTCGATCACCGGTACGGTCTCTGGCCCAATCGCCGGCGCGCTTCCCGCCATGTCGAGCATTGCCCGCCCCCTACACGCCGCGCGCCGATGCGGCGCTGAGCTGCTCAAGGGCGAGCCCCCGCGCCTCGATCCCCCCGCGCAGCCGCCAGATCAGGATGGCAACCGCCCCCAGCGCCCAGAAGCCAGCGAGCATGACGAGTGCCGCCGGCATCGAGCGCGCGCCGACATAGCCGACCAGGAAGGGCGAGAGCGCCGCGCCCACCCGCCCCACCGCGACCGAGGCGCCGATCCCCGTCGCCCGCAGCGCGGTCGGGAACAGCTCCGAGAAGGTCGGATAGGCGGCGATCCAGCTTCCCGTCGCCAGCAGGTTCACCAGCGCGAAGCCGAGCATGATCGGCCCGGCACCGAGCCCGGTCACCAGGGCGAACAGCACGAGGCCGAGTGCGGTGGCAAGATAGAACCCGCCGACCGTCCAGCTCCGCCCGATCCGGTCGAGCAGCGACGCCGCGGCGAGCCCGCCCACGGCGGCGCCGACACTGCCGGCGAGGTAGAACAGCGGCAGCCGGTCCGCCGGCAGATGCAGCACCGGCAGCACCACGATCGGCAGGAAGGCGAACAACCCGTAATATCCCGCGGCCTCGGCGAAATCGAGCGCCGCCCCCAGCAGCAACCGGCCCGGATATTGCCGCACCAGCCGGCCGAACTGCCCCGCCTCGCGGCGGATCCGGTGCACGACCGGCACCGCGGACGCCGGCGGCAGCGTCGTCAGCCCCGCCTCGATCCCGGCGACGATGGCGCGCGCATCCTCCGCCCGGTCGGCATCGATCAGCCAGCGCGGGCTCTCGGGCAGATGCCGGCGGAACCATGCTGCCGAAAGGGCGACTACGCCGCCCAGGCCAAACACAACCCGCCAGCCCAGATCCGGCGGCAGGGAAGACAGCACCAGCCAGGCCAGCAAGGCGGCGATGAAACTGCCCAGCGGCCAGAAATTCAGCACGATCGCCGCCGCCCGCCCGCGCGAGCGGCTCGGCACCAGCTCGGCGATCGCGGCGTTGATCGCCGAATATTCCGCGCCGACGCCGATGCCGCCGAGCAGCCGCAGCACCAGCAGGGCGGCGAGATTTGGCGCGAAGGCGGTGGCCAGCGTCGCCACGCCATACAAAACGAGGCTGGCCAGAAACACACGCCGCCGCCCGAGGCGGTCGGACAGCGCGCCAAACCCCGCAGCCCCGATCATCAGCCCGACGAACCATGCCGCGAGAATCACCGACATCGCGTTGCTGCCGAGCCCGAAATGCTGCCGCAACGCCCCCAGCACATTGCCGATCAGCGTCACCTCGAACGCATCCAGCGCCCAGCCGAGGCCGAACAGCAGCACCGCCGTCGTGTGGAAACGGTTCCAGCTCAGCTCCGACAGCGTGTGCAGGAGATGACTGTCCGAGGGAGGGGCGGAAGGGCGCCTGGTCATGAACGATCCTCTGTGCTGACGGGTTCCGGCATCGAGATATCCCGCTTCCGGAGGACGGAATGCCTTCCGGTAAGGTGCCTTACGTCCGCCAGAACACAATGGTTACAGCCTGACGCCTTCATTCCGCCATCCGGCCCTCGGGCTGATGGGCGGATGGATCGATCCGTAAAATATAAAGATCAATTTGTTGCCTCCCGGAAGGGGCGGGACTAAGGTCTGGCCCGCCCGCCGGGGGATCCGACTGCCGACTTCAGTCCGTTCGTCAACCGGACCGGCGGGGCGGCGGATGGCCCTTGACGCGCCAATGACAGGAGCGCCCATGACATTCGACCGCGATACCTTCCGTGCCCGGCTTGCGGGCATTTCAGGGATTCTGGCCACGCCCTTCGACGGAAATGACCGTCTCGACACCGCCCGGCTCAGGCCGGTGGTGGAACGGGCGGTGGCCGCCGGGGTGCATATCCTCACCGCAAACGGAAATACCGGCGAATTCTACGCGCTAACGACCGATGAGGCCGAGCGCGCGGTGCATGCGGCGGCGGAACTGGTCGCCGGCCGGGTGCCGCTGATCGCGGGCATCGGGCGATCGATCGGCGACGCGCTGGCGCTGACCCGCGCTTCCCGCGCCGCCGGTGCCTCGGCGCTGATGGTTCACCAGCCGCCCGATCCGTTCGTCGCGCCGCGCGGCGTGGTCGAGTATGTGCGCCGGGTTGCCGAGGCCGGGCAGGGGCTGCCGGTGGTGATCTATCTGCGCAATGACGGGATCGGCCTCGATGCGATCGGCGATCTCTGCGCCATCCCCGAGGTCGTCAGCGTGAAATGGGCGACGCCGGCGCCGATGCGCCTGGCCGCGGCGATGAAGCGGGCCGATCCGGCACTGATCTGGGTCGGCGGGCTCGCGGAGACCTGGGCACCCGCGTTCTACGCGGTCGGCGCGCGGGGCTTCACCTCGGGGCTGATCAATGTCTGGCCGGCGCATTCGCTCGCCATTCATGCCGCGCTGGAAGATGGCGACTATGCGAAGGCGCGCGCGCTAATCGAGGTGATGGAGCCGTTCGAGGCGCTGCGCGCCGAGGAGGGCAACGGCACCAACGTGTCGGTAGTCAAGGCGGCGCTGGCGCTGATGGGCGAGGATTGCGGGGCGGTGCGCCCGCCGGGCGCCTGGCCGCTTGCCGAGCGGCAGCAGGCGGAACTGCATCGGAATCTTGTGACCTGGGGTTTGCTGAAGGAGCACGCGGCATGACAGCGGAAATCGATATTGCGGAAGGGATCACCCTTCTCGGCGCGGGCCTCGTGAAGACGGGGGGTGTCGCGTTTCACGGCAGGACGGCGGCGACCGGCGAGCCACGCGCGCCCGGTTTCGGCGAGGCTGGCGCTGCCGAGGTGGCACTGGCCTGCGCGCGGGCCGAAGCGGCGTCGGTCGCGTTCGCGGACAGCACACCGGAGGCCCGCGCCGCCTTTCTCGAGGCGGCTGCGGCCAACATCATGGCGCTGGGCGACCGGCTGGTGGAGGCGGCCTGTGCCGAAAGCGGGCTGCCGCGCGGGCGGATCGAGGGGGAGCGTGGCCGCACCTGCGGGCAGTTGCGGATGTTCGCCGGCGTGCTGCGCGCCGGGCGCTTCGCCGACCTGCGGATCGATACCGCGCAGCCGGCGCGCCAGCCCCTGCCGCGGCCGGATCTGCGGCTGCGGAACATTCCGCTTGGCCCGGTCGCGGTGTTCGGGGCCAGCAATTTCCCGCTGGCGTTCTCCGTGGCTGGCGGGGATACGGCGTCTGCCCTCGCGGCGGGATGCCCAGTGGTGGTGAAGGCGCATCCGGCGCATCCGCTGACCTCGGCGCTGGTGGGGCATGCTGTGGCGGACGCCGTCGCGTCCTGCGGATTGCCGGAGGGCGTGTTCACGGTGCTGTTCGGCGCGGGCAACGAGCTTGGCGGGGCGCTTGTGGCCGATCCACGCATCAAGGCGGTCGGGTTCACCGGCTCGCGCGGCGGCGGGCTCGCTCTCGCGGCGATCGCAGCGCGGCGGAAGGAACCGATTCCGGTGTACGCCGAGATGAGCAGCATCAATCCCGTCCTGCTCATGCCTGGCGCGCTGGCACGGCGCGGTGCAGGACTCGGCACCGCTTTCGTGGGGTCGCTCACGCTCGGTGCCGGCCAGTTCTGCACCAATCCTGGCCTGCTGCTCGCCATCGAGGGCGAGGGATTGCAGGCCTTTCTCGACGCGGCACGCGCGGGTCTTGCGGCGGCGGCGGCGCAGACCATGCTCACCGGCGCCATTCGCAGTGCCTGTGAACGGGGGATCGAGGCGAGGGCCGCTGAGCGCGGTGTGGAAGAGGTGGCGCGCGGGCCGGGCGGGGCGCTGTTCGCCACGGATGCCGCGACATTCCTGGCTACCCCCTCGCTCGCCGAGGAGATCTTCGGCGCAGCCGGGATACTCGTCCGCTGCCGCGACGCGGCCGAGCTGCGGCAGGTCATCGTCGGTCTCGAAGGGCAGCTGACCGCGACGCTGCATCTCGAACCCGAGGATCATGCCGCGGCGCGCGACCTGCTGCCGCTGCTGGAGCGCAAGGCCGGGCGCATCCTGGCCAATGGATGGCCGACCGGCGTCGAGGTCTGCGAGGCCATGGTGCATGGCGGACCGTTCCCGGCGACGACCGATTCGCGGACGACATCGGTGGGCTCCAAGGCGATCGAGCGGTTCCTGCGCCCGGTCTGCTACCAGGACCTGCCGGCGGACCTGCTGCCGACGGCGCTGGCGGACGGCAATCCGCTCGCCATGCCGCGGCTTGTCGACGGCGTGATGCGGGACTGAGGCATACCTACCGTCCACCGGGCCGCGGTCAGCGGCCCGTGCGGGCGCGCCAGGCGGCGAAACGGGTTTCGGTTTCCGGATCGGTCGGCGGATAGAGGCCGAGGATCGTCGCGCCGGCCTTCACCTGCTCGGTCACGAAATCCTCGAAGACCGTCATCTCCGTAGCCTCGTCGGCGAGTTCGTCGGCGAGGTGGGCGGGAATCACGATGGCGCCGTCGGCGTCGCCCACGATCACGTCGCCAGGGAAGACCGGCGCGTCGCCGCAGCTGATCGGGTCGTTGATGGCGATGGCCTGGTGCAGGGTGAGATTGGTCGGCGCGCTGGGACGCACGTGATAGGCAGGGAAGCCGAGCGCGGCGATTTCGGCGCTGTCGCGAAAGCCGCCATCGGTGACGATGCCGGCAGCGCCCCGCTGCATCAGCCTGGTGACGAGAATGCCGCCGGCCGAGGCGGCGCGGGCATCCTTGCGGCTGTCGATTACCATCACCGCGCCGGGCGGGCAGGTCTCGATCGCCTGGCGCTGCTTGTGATCGCGATCGCGGAAGACGGTGATCGGGTTGAGGTCTTCGCGCGCTGGAATGTAGCGCAGGGTAAAGGCCTCGCCGACCATGCTCCGTTCCGGCGGGCTCAGCGGCAGCGCGCCCTGGATGAACTGCTGGCGCAGGCCGCGCTTGTAGAGCGCGGTGGCCAGGGTCGCCGTGCTGACACGGGTGAGTTTTTCGCGCGTATCCGGCTTGAGCATCGGTTCCTCGCTGCCGGCCGGAAGGTGCAGGTTTCCCGGCCCATGTTGCTGGACGACAGCGCCGGCTGGCGGGATTGCCGCCCGCGTGTCGTGGTGGTGGGTGCGTAAGACAGTCCGGGATTGACCATGCATGGCGCTGTCGGGTCAATGCGCCGGCCGGGAGACCTGATGCGACCATGGCGCGGGCTGCGGTCGATCGTTCGCACTGCCGATCAACGGCAATTGACTCATCTCAATGCCGTGATCCCCTTTGCCGCCTAGTATCCCGAATCTGAAATCCATCGGATTTCAGATTCAAAGTGGACACTGGAAAAAACAATATTTTAGTGACCTACTTGTCCCTGAAATTCACCCACGAATTTCAGGGGCAGGACACTAAAGCATCATCCGATCGGATAGAGTCATCTGATCAAATAAAGATGCCATGATTATCAATATGATAGAGCACTGCTTCGGATTCCCCTGGATGAAAGGCGGCCCGCGATGCCGAACCTGATCCGTACCGGCCTTCTGATGGCGGCATTGACCGCGCTGTTCGTGGCGATCGGCTACTGGATCGGGCGAGGAGCGGGGGCAGCCATCGCGCTCGCATTCGCCGCGGCAGGGAACTTCGTGGCATATTGGGTGTCCGACCGGGCGGTGCTGGCGATGTACGGTGCGCAGCCGGCGAATCAGGCCGCGTTTCCGCGCCTCGTTGCGCAGGTGGATCGGCTGGCGAGCAAGGCGGGACTGCCGCCGCCGCGCGTTTATGTCATCGACAACGATCAGCCGAACGCCTTCGCCACGGGGCGGAACCCGCAACATGCCGCCATAGCCGTCACGACCGGACTGCTCGGGGCGCTGGATGAGGCCGAACTTGCCGGCGTGATCGCCCATGAACTGTCGCATATCCGGCACCGCGACACGCTGACGATGACGGTCACGGCGACGCTGGCCGGCGCGATCGGGATGATTTCGAACCTTGCCATTTTCTTCGGCGGCAGCGACGAGCGACGGAGTTCACCCTTCGCCGGCATTGCCGGACTGCTCCTTCTGCTTCTTGCGCCGCTGACAGCCACGCTGGTGCAGCTTGCCATTTCCCGCACCCGCGAATATGCGGCGGATGCCCGCGCCGCTTCTCTCACGGGCCAGCCGCTGGCTCTTGCCCGCGCGCTGATGCGCATCGACGAGATGGCGCGCTGGGTTCCGAATGACGATGCCGAACGCAACCCCGCGACCGCTTCGCTGTTCATCGTCAACCCGCTCTCCGGCACCACGTTCGACACGTTGTTTGCCACCCATCCACCCATCCGCGAGCGCGTGGCCAGGCTGCGGCACATGGCGCAGTTCGACGTTTCGAAGAACTAACGAAGCGTCAATTTGTTGGGGTGAGGGAATTGGTACACGAGGAAGGCGGGCGTGCCGAGCGAGCGGCACGCCCGTGCGGGATCAGCCCGCCTTGATCTCGATCTTGCGCTCGGCGCGGATGGCCTCGGGGCGCTTGGGCAGCGTGATCGTGAGCACGCCGTTCGCAAAGCGTGCCTCGATCTTCGATGCGTCGGCGCCGGCAGGTAGGCTGAAGCGACGCTCGAACTTGCCGTAACGCCGTTCGCAGAGTTGGTAGTCCGCTTCTGAGGTTTCCTGCTCGGTCCGTTTTTCGCCGGTGATCGCGAGCGTGTCGTCGGTGGCCTTGATCTCGACATCCTTTTCCGTCAGTCCGGGCAACTCTGCCGTGATGACGAAGGCTTTTTCCTGTTCGACGATATCCACCGCGGGAGCGCCAAGGCCGCGCGAGAGGAACGGTTCGAAGGGCAGGCTGGTGGGCAGGGCGCGACGCAACAGGCCACCGTCGAAATCCTCGAAGAGCCGGTTCACTTCGCGGCGCAGGGACTCGAACGGGCGCCAGAACTCGGGCGCCGCCTGCGGGCGGCGTTCGGGTTCCGCCGCTTTCGGCCGGGGTTCGACCTGGGTACTCGGCATGGCGATTCTCCTTTCCTGAAGACGATTTTTCAAAAACCGTCGACGGCTTGAGACGTTAGCTTTGGCTGGTGCTCCGGCATTGATCTGGGTCAACGGTGATGGCGGTGATACCAGGTGCAATGTCTCGGCCGGTTCGACCGGATCATGGATTTTGCAGCAGATTTCGGAACGTACGGGACGGGTTCCGGCAAGCTTCGGGCGGCATCGGCCTTTCGGGCGATGCCGCGGGGCTTATCGGATGAACCGCCGTCGCCTACTGGTCGGCCGGCGGTTCGATTTCCGGTGCGTCGATATCCGGCTCTGGTGTTTGCGGGCTTGGCACCTCGATCTCCGGCGCCTCGACCTCCGCGGCTTCGGTATCGGGCGTTTCACCCACCTCTGGGGGTTCGACGTCGCCCGAAGCGTGGGCGGTGCCGGGATTTCCGGCCGGGCCCTCATTCGTGCGGACCTCTGCAGCGGCGGAGGATTTCGTGGTGCTGCCGCTTGGGCCCGCCTTGGTCGCGGGCGGTTCGGATTGCGGCAGCGACGGGACTTCGGGCGTGACTTCCGTGGCCGAGATCTCGCCGTTTTCCGCGATCTCGCCGACGACTTCGACGGGGTAGAGGCCGGAGAGTCGTTGCCGGCCGGCCCGCTCGGTCGCTTCCATTCCGTCGGCGGCCAGCAGCCGGCCATTGCCGGTCGAGCGGAAATAGTTCCGGACCTCGACCCGCGTTCCCGGCGCGCCGAGCTGGATCGGTCGCGGTTCGAGCGTGGTCAGTACAGGGTGGCCGTTGACGATGATGCCAGAGGCAACGACACGCTCGCCGGCATGGAGCCCAGCGATTTGTGCCGGGTCGGCGCGCAGGGTGAGGCGGCCTATCGTTACGTGGCCTGCCCCGGCAGTGTTCACCGCGGCTTCGAGCCGGAAGGCGTGCGTCGGCGGCAGGACCGTAACCCGGTGTGCAACCCATTCGCCATTCGCCAGGCGCTGTGCCGAGAGTCCGACCACCTGCCCGGGGCGAAGCCGCGGCGGCCGCACGCTGGCGCCGAGGGTGACCGTCTGCCGCAGCACGGTGATGACATGCCCGCCATCCGCCACGTGCGAGACCGGCCCGATGATCGCCTGCCAGGTGGCGATGCTGCGGGCGAACCCGCCATGCGCTCCGATGGCGACGCCGCGCACGAGGGCGATGTCGCCGACCCGCAGGCTCGCCACGGTTGCCGGATGACCGTCGATCGTCACCAGCGTGTCCGCGTCGATCCGGTATTCGCGGCCATTGACGAAGACGCTGCCGAATCGCTGGATGGGGCCATAGCCGACGATCGGGGCGCCGGTGCCGCCGATGCCGCCGGGGGCGCGCTGGATGCCGGTGCCGCCGATGCCGCCGGTCTCCTCGCCGATCCCGGTGCCGCCGATGCCGCCGGCTTCCTGTTCAATGCCGGTGCCGCCGATGCCGCCCGCGCCCTGGGCCCTGGCGACGGGCAGGCCAAGAGAGAGAAGTGCTGCGATCAGCAGGGCGACGACGCGGGGCGCGCGCGCAGTGTGGCTGTCAGGGGCGGTCATCGGCGTCGGTCTCGTAATAATAGACGCCGAGGCGGAGGCGGCGCAGGGCTTCGCGTTCCGGATCACCGCCTGCGGCGTCCGTGCTGGCGAGATTGCCTTCGAGCAGTTGCTCGTTGCACTGGCGCAGCAGCCGGTCCGCCATGTCGGACAACACCGGACGGGCGGCGTTCAGGCGGCTGGCGCCGATGCCGTTATGAAACAGGGCGCGCTCGATGAAGACCGGCGTTTCACCGGCGAGATTATGGAAGGCGCTGCGCATGTGGTCGCCGACATTGGCGCCGAGGAAGAGAAGCTTTTCTCGCGGTTCGGTGGGGGTGAAGGCGGTGCGCAGGAGGCGCAGCCGGTCGTCCGCCAGGCGTTCGACGACGCCGGCGCGTTCAAGTTCCTCGATGACGGTGCGGGCCCGCACATCGACCTTGGCCGCCCGCAGGAGGGCGTCGAAACCGGGGTCGTCCCCCTCGCCGCGGGTCGTCAGGGGCAGGGGCGCGCCGTCCGGGCCGCGGAAGGCGGCGGCCGAGACCCAAGTGCCGACCACACGCGCGGCGGCGTTGACCCCGGCCATCCGGTCGCGCGGTTCGGCCGTGTCGGGGTGCGTGGCGATTTCGCGGAGCCGCTTGACCTCGCGGCGGTTGATACCGGTGACGACGCTGATCTGGCTGTCGGTCGGGGCTTCATCGCCCTCGTGCCCGCGCAGCGCCTCGTCCACATAGACGCGCTTGAGCAGGTCGCGGAACGCGATGTAACCCAGCCCCCGCCGCATGAGATAGGCGACGAGGGGGCGCAGCAGCCGGCGCAGCATGTGTTCGATATCAGATTCCATTCCTGCACGTCCGTCGCATGCCTGTCGGTCAGCGGATCCGGCACCCTGACCCATCAAACTGTGTGATAATATCCCACATAATGCAAGATATGAAAATTGCAATTCCATGACAGCGGCATGGCGCCTTGGATCGCCATATTCCGCTATGTTAATGGAACCGCGTGACAGGGGGGTAGGATGACCACCGGAGCCGGCGTGCGAGCGAAGGGCAGGGGCAGGGGTAGGGGTGTTCTGCTGCCCGCGCTGGCCGCTCTCGCTACGGCACAATGGCCGGTGCTGGTGCATGCGGCATCACCGGCGGGATTCACCATTGGACTCGAGCCGTCCTATTTCACCGGACGTTTCGGCACCAGGCACACGATTCACATCTACGATCTGCCGCTTTCGATCACCTATCGCCATCGGAACCTTCGATTACGGGTCGAGCTTCCCTACATTGCGGTCACCGGCGCCGGTATCGTTGCCGGGCAATCGATCATCGCCAGCACCGGGTCCGGCGCGGTGCGCAGCGGGCCCGGCGACATGTGGCTCAAGGCGGAGTACCGGCTCGATCGGGCGCGGGGTGTCCGGCCATCGTTCGAGCCTTATGTGAAGGTCAAGGTGCCGGTGGCCTCCTATGCCAAGGGGCTCGGCACCGGCCGCTTCGACGAGGAGGCCGGGCTGCGGATGGTCTGGCGGGCGGGTACGCGGGTGTTTCCCTACCTGCAACTGGGGTACCGCATTGTCGGCCGGTTGCCGGCACTTCACCTGCAGAACGTTGTGACGTTCGAGCCTGGCGTGGCCGTGGCGGTGGCGCCGCGCCAGTTCCTCAGCGTGATCGTGATCGGCCACACGCCGATCCAGAAGCGGCGGACTGCGGTGGCTTCTGCCATACTGGCATATAACCTGCGGATGAATTTCCGTTGGGAATTGCAGGTTTATGCGACCCGCGGGCTGACTTCGCAAAGCGCGGCGTTCGGCGCCGGCTTCGGCGTGATGGCGCATTTCTGAGGCGTTTTCAATAACTTGTAAAAGTTCATCGAACGAGGGCCGGAGCTGACGCCTGCACTCGGCGCGACTGGCTGCGCACGATCACGCTTGCTTTACTTCTTGACCGTGGAACTTTCTCCCACAATAATCCGCGCCGAGGCCGTCAGAAAGGAGCCCGAAATGCGTGACGTTCAGGTTGTCGAACTGGACAATGGTCCGGGAGGCGCAGGGGCGGTCTGGCGGCAGGGGTGGATGCCGGGGCGTGATCCGCGGGACGCCGAGGCGGGAGACCGGGATCCGGCGCCTTCCGAGCGCCGTCATCAGGGCAATGCCCGCAGGGCCAGGCTGCGCCCGCTCATTCCGTGTGCCGGACGGGTCGGGCCGGCGGTGGTTTTCCTGTATTCTCACGACACGTTCGGCCTCGGGCATCTGCGGCGGAACCTCGCGATCGCCGAGCGCCTGCTGGAGGCCGGTCAATTCTCGGTCCATCTGCTGACCGGCTCGCCGGTCATCGCCCAGTGGCGGCTGCCCTCGGGACTGCATGTGCATCCGCTGCCGCCGGTGGTGAAGACCGGCGCGGAAACCTATGCGGCCCGCGAAGCCGGGCATAGTTTCGGTCTGGTCAAGGGGTATCGCGCCGCGCTGATCCTCACGCTCGCGCTGCGCTACCGGCCGGATATCTTCCTTGTCGACCACGCGCCGGCGGGGATGAACGGGGAAATCCTGCCCACGCTCGCGATGATGCGCCGCGACCTGCCGGACACGCGGGTGATGCTCGGGCTGCGCGACATTCTCGACAGTCCGGACACGGTGCGCGCCACCTGGGCCGAGCAGGAGATCCTGCCGCTGCTCGAGCAGGCGTATGACGACATCCTCGTCTATGGGTCGCGCAAGCTGTTCGACGTCGTCGATGCCTACGGAATCGCGGGCGAGACGGCTGCGCGGGTGCGCTATTGCGGCCATGTCGTTGCTGCCGATCTGCTGCGGCCGGATGCCGAGGAAGGCACGCCGTGCTGGTCCGCCGCGCGAGCTGCGGGGCGCAAGGTCGTGCTGGTGACGGCGGGTGGCGGCGGCGACGGGTTCGCGCTGATGGAGGCCTATCTGCACGGCCTGTCGCGAATGGCGCCGGGAGCCTGCCATTCGGTGATCGTCACCGGTCCGCTGATGTCGGTCGACCAGCGTGCGGCGCTCACCGCCACGGCGGCGGGGCGGGAGGACATCGATCTCGTCGATTACATCACCGACCCGCTGCCGAGCCTGCGTGCCGCCGATCTCGTGATCGCGATGGCGGGCTACAATACCAGCGCAGAACTGATCGCCGCGCGCAAGCGGACGATCCTGGTGCCGCGGCCAGCGCCGCGGGCGGAACAACGTCTACGGGCGCATCTGCTGGCCCGTCTCGGCCTTGTGCGCGCCATCGAGCAGGGGCCGGATCTCGCCGACCGTCTCGCGCGGGAGATTCCGGCCGCCCTCGCCGCGCCGCCGCCTTCGTCCGTTGCCTGGGCGCAACTCGACCTCAACGGCGCCGAACGCGTCGCCGCCCATCTTGCAACCGCCATCGAGGCGCGTTCGGCCGCCTCCGGCATTGCCGGGGAGTTTGCCTGATGCCTGCCTTTGCCTATCTCGATCTCGCCGGAGAGCCGGACCTCGCGGATGCGCCGATCGCCTATGTCATGAAGCGTTATCCGCGCCTGACCGAGACCTTCATCCTCAACGAGATCCGCGCGATGGAGCGGCTCGGGACGAAGCTGCACATCGTCTCGCTGCTGCCGCCGGAACCACCTCCGCATCATCCGATGGTCGCCGAGGTGGAGGCGCCGCTGCATCCTGTGCCGGCGGCAAGCGCCCGGGCAGGACGGCGGGAGATTGCCCACGCCCATGCCCGCGCTATCGCTGCCGCGCCGCTGCGCTATCTTGGCGCCGTCGCCCGTGCCGCGCTGTGGTGCACGCGGTCGCCTACGCCGCTTTCGGTCTGGAAGCAGTTCCTGCGCGGCGGCGTGATCGCGACCTTGTGCCGGACCCACGGCATCCGCCATATCCACGCCCATTTCGCCAATGCGCCGGCAGCCTCGGCCTGGTTCGCCAGCATGATGACCGGGCTGCCGTTCAGCTTCACGGCGCATGCCAAGGATCTCTATCTCACGCCGCCGGAGGTGATCCGCAAGCGCGGCCAGGCCGCGCGCTTCGTGGCCACCTGCACGGGCTACAATGTGCGGTATCTGGCTTCGCTGCTCGGTGACCAGGCCGACAAGATCCATCTTGTCTATCACGGTATCGATCTCGGCCTGTTCGGCGCCCGCAAGGTGGCCGAGGCGAAGCCGGCGGAAGGCCGGCTGATTCTCTCGGTGGGCCGGCTCGTGCCCAAGAAGGGCCATGATGACCTGATCGCCGCCTGCGCCCTGCTGCGTGATCGCGGGATTGCGTTCCGCTGCCGGATCGTCGGCGAGGGGCCGCTGCGGGCGGAACTGCAGGCGCAGATCACGGCGAGCGGGCTGGAGGGCATCGTGACGCTCGACGGCGCGATGACCCATGCCGACCTGATCACGCTCTATGGCACCGCCGATGCCTTCGCGCTGGCGCCGCGCATCACCGAGGATGGTGACCGGGACGGGATTCCGAATGTGATTGCCGAAGCGATGGCGATCGGCGTGCCGGTGGTCTCGACCAGCGTATCGGGGATTCCCGAACTGGTGCGCGACGGCGAGACCGGGCGGCTGGTGCCACCGCGCGACCCCGCGGCGCTGGCCACGGCGATCGAGGCAACGCTGGCCGATCGCGCGCAGGCGCGGCGCCTGGCGGCGGCAGGTCGGGCGCGGCTCGAGGGCGAGTTCGACCTGTGGAAGACGACGCGTCGGCTGCACGCGCTCTTCGGCTGCGCCGAGTGCGAGGAGGCGCCGCCGAAAGGCGGTTCGCGGTTCCGCGCCGAGGGTCTGGCGGCGCAGCCCTCCCTGGCGGAGGTCGCGCCATGAAGATCCTGTATCTCAATCTCGACCGCGGCATTCCGGTCGAGGGTGACAAGGGTGCTTCGGTGCATGTGCGCGAATTCGTCACGGCCGCGGCGGCGCTCGGCCATGAGGTGACGCTCGCCTGCACCACGCGCGGCGTCGGTAACCCGCCGCCGCCGGCGCGGATCCTGCAATTCGGCGCGCCGCCGGCCGACATGTCGATCGGCAACGAGATCGAGCGGCGCGAGCGTGTGCGTCTCGATCATGACGGGTTGGTCGCGGACCGGATCTGCTCGACGCTTGCCCGCCTCGGCATCGAGCCGGATCTGGTCTACGAGCGGCACGCGCTGTTCCATCGCGCTGGCGTTTCCATCGCTGCGCGGCTCGGCGTGCCGCGGATTCTCGAGGTCAATGCGCCGCTGGTCGAGGAGCAGCGGCGATTCCGTGGCCTGTATCTCGTCGATGAGGCGCTGGAGGCCGAGGAAGCCTCGTATCGCGGGGCGGATGCAATCATCGCCGTCTCGCGGCAGGTGGCGGCGCAGGTCGCCGGCGTGATCGGCCGGACCGATCGCATTCATGTCGTGCCGAACGGTGTCGATCTGGCGCGGTTCGCCAATGTTGATGCCATCGGGGCGGTGATCCGTGCCCGGCTCGGGCTCGCCGGCCGGCGGATTGCCGGCTTCATCGGCAGTTTCAAGACCTGGCATGGCGTGCCGTTCCTGATCGAGGCGATTGCGGCCGCTGCGGCGTGGCATCCTGACCTGCACCTTCTTGCGGTCGGTGACGGGCCGGAGCGCGAGGCCGTGGCGGCACTTGTGGCGAAACTCGGCCTCGCCAACCGGGTGACGCTGCCGGGACGCATCCCGCATGGCGAGATTCCAGGCTGGCTCGGGGCGATGGACTTCACCGTTGCCCCCTATCTGCCGCAGCCGGATTTCTATTTCTCGCCGCTGAAGATTTTTGAGTCGCTGGCGGCCGGGCGCGCGGTGGTTGCGCCGGAGATCGGCGAGATCGACGGCATCGTCGCCCATGGCGAAACGGGGCTGCTCTATCCGGCCGGCGATGGTATTGCGCTGCAGGCGGCGCTGTCGCGCCTGCTTGCCGATCAGGCCGCCTGCCAGACGATGGGTTGGCGTGGCCGGCAACGGTTGGCCGGGCGCGACTGGCGTGACGTGGTGCGGCTCTGCCTCGCCCTCGCACCGGTCCGGCTGCCCGCATGACCGGGCCGGGCGGGGCCTGGCTCCGCGCCTATCTCCGCTCGGAATGGCGGGCGCTTTCGGCTGGTGCCGCGGTGATGGCGGCGCGGGCCGGCGTTTTGCTGATGCTTCCCTGGCCGCTGAAATTCATCATCGACAACGTGATCTTCCAGCGCCGGCTGGCGCCCTGGCTGCACGGGGTGCTGCCCGATCCGCTCACCCATCGGATGGCGCTGCTCGACACGCTCGGCCTCGCCATGCTCGGGCTCGGCATCGCCGACGCGCTGCTGGTCTATCTCGGCAACCGGCTGTTTCTCGATGCCGGGCAGCGGATCGTCTTCGCCATCCGCGCCGACCTGTTCGCGCATCTGCAACGCCTGTCGCTCGCCTTTCACCGCCGCCAGCGCGCCGGCGAGCTGATGGCGCGGCTGACCGGCGATGTGCGGCAATTGCAGGATTTCATCGTCGCGGTGGGGATCGACCTGCTGCCGCACGGGCTGACCATTCTCGGCATGGCGACGGTCATGCTGCTGATCGACTGGCGGTATGCGCTGATCGCGCTGTCGGTGGCACCGCTGCTGTTCTGGATCGCGCGGGTCTATGCGGGGCGGCTGCGCCACGCGCTGCGCCAGGTGCGGCGGCACGAGACGACGCTGAGCGGGGTGATGCAGGAAATCCTCGGCAGCGTGCAGGTGGTGCAGGCCTTCGGCCGCGAACCGCACGAGGACGGGCGGTTCGGCGCCCATGCCGGCCGCAGCCTCGAAGCCGGGCTGCACGCCAATGCGGTGCAGGCGCAGTTCAGCCCGGTGATGAACCTCGCCATCGCGGTCGCGACCGGAGCGATCGCCTGGTATGGCGCGGCGACGGTGATTCGCGGCACGCTGACGCCGGGGGAATTGCTGATCTTCCTCGCCTATCTGCGCGGCATCGCCACCCCGGCGCGGCAGCTCGCCAAGACCGGGCGGGTGTTCGGCCGGGCGTCCGTCGCGATCGAGCGGATCGGCGAATACCGGGCCGAGCGGTCGAGTGTCGCGGAGGCGCCGGAGGCGCTGCCCTTCGCCGGGCGGGCGTCGCGGATCGAATTCCGCGAGGTCGGCTTCGGCTACCGCGACGATCACGAGGTGCTGCACGGCGTTTCCTTCGCGCTGGAGGCCGGGCGCACCATCGCACTGGTGGGCGCGACCGGCTCGGGCAAGAGCACGATCGCGAGCCTGATCCCGCGCTTCTACGACGCGACATCCGGTGCCGTGCTGCTCGACGGGCAGGATATTCGCGGGTTGCGCCTCGCGGATCTGCGCCGACAGGTGGCCCTCGTGCTGCAGGACCCGGTGCTGTTCCAGGCGAGTGTGTGGGAGAACATCGCCTATGGGCGCGAGGGCGCGGGGCGGGACGAGGCGATCGCGGCGGCGCGTGCGGTCGGGATCGATGCGATGGTCGAGGGCCTGCCCGATGGGTTCGACACCATGGTCGCCGAGCGCGGGCAGAGCCTGTCCGGCGGGCAGCGGCAGTGCATCGCCATCGCCCGCGCCATGCTGTGCGACGCGCCGATCGTCATTCTCGACGAGCCGAGCAGCAGCCTCGATGCCGGCACCGAGCGGCGGGTGATGGCGGCGCTCGACCGGCTGGCGGCGAACCGCGCCGCCCTGGTGATCGCGCACCGGCTCTCCACCGTGCGCGCCGCCGACGAAATCCTGGTGCTCGACGATGGCCGCATCGTCCAGCGCGGCACGCATGAGGCGCTGCTGGCCGAGGGCGGCCGATATAAAGCGCTCTGGCAGGCGCTGCGCGACGATTCTCCTTCTCCCCAACTTCGCCTGGTGGCTCAATGACCCGTTCCGTTCCCGCTGTTCCACGTCTGCTCGCGGGCATCGTCGCCGGTGCCGCTCTTGCCGTGCCGCTGCGCGCCGCTCGCGCCGATCCATGGATTCCGGCGGCGGGGGATGGCGTCGTCAAGCCGATGGTGCGGCTGTTTCACGGCAACCAGGCGTTTCCCGCCGGCGGCTTCACCACCAATGCGCTGCGCGGGTCGAGCGAGAGTTCGAAGCAGTATCGCGTCACCGGGGTACAGGGGATCGGGCATGATCTGTCGATCGAATACGATCTGCGCGGCGGCCGGGTGCGCAGCTTCGCCGACCGCCATCATATCCCGACGGCGAGCGTTTCGTCCGGCCTGCAGGACGAGGAAATCGGCCTGAATTACGGGCTGATCCAGACGGCGCGTTTCGCGGACTCCATCACGCTGAATGTCATCGTCCCGGCGGGGCGGACAAAGCCTTCGCCCGCGCTCGGCACCGGGCGATGGTCGGTGGAGCCGGATTTCCAGGCCGGGATCTCGCGGCCCTGGGGCAGCCTGACGATGGTCGCGGGGGCGCGCATGTTCCTCGACGGGGCGGCGACGCAGCTGCGCGCGACGATCGATCTATCGCTCCATCTCACCCGCCGGCTCGCGCTGACCGGCGAGGTGTTCGCGGTGAAGACGATCCGGCAGAGCGGCACGATTCCGCCCGGCGCGCAGGGCGAGATTTACAATCTGGTGCGGCCGGCGGTCGGCCTGACCTGGCGGTTGACCAAGGTGATACGGCCGTTCCTGCTCTACGAGGTGAACGTGGCGGGGGAGGGAATTCATGCCGGCAGCCGGCTGGAGCTGGGCGTTGCAGTGCATTACTGACCCGCGCGCCGGCGGCCGGGCGCTGCTGCTCGCACGGCATGGACGGACGGCGTGGACCGGCGAGGGCCGCTATCAGGGCCGCAGCGACCTGCCGCTCTCGCCCGAGGGCTGGGCGGATGCCGCCGGCCTTGCCGCCGCGCTGAGCGACGAGCCGCTCGTTTCGATCTATACCAGCCCGCTGCTGCGGGCGCGGCAGACGGCCGGCTGCATCGCCGCGCGGCGTGGCGACGTCGCGGTGATCGTCGATGACCGGCTGGCCGAGATCGCTTTCGGCGACTGGGAGGGACGCACCCAGACCGAAATCCGCGCCGCAACACCCGAGGCGCTGCGGTGCTGGAAGCGCGATCCCGGCGGGATGCGCTTTCCCGGCGGCGAGACGCTGGCCGAGGCGCGGGCGCGGTTGCATGGATTTTTCGCCGATCTGCCGCAGCGGGGTGGGGCCGTTCTGGCCGTGACCCATGCCGGCATGATCCGCCTCGCCTGTCTCTGCGCCGAGGGGCGTGGCGATGACGGGTTTCGCGGCATCAGGATCGCACCCTGCGCGGTGCGGCGCTTCTCCCTAGGCGGCGCGGCTGTTGTGGCGCCGCCTTTCCAACATGAAACCGTGGAGTGAACCGATGCGCATCGTCATGATCGGCGCCGGCTATGTGGGGCTCGTCTCCGGCGCCTGCTTCGCCAGCATGGGCACCGAGGTGATCGTCGTGGAAAAGGACCCGTGCCGCGTCGCGGCGCTGCAGGCGGGGCGGATTCCGATCTATGAGCCCGGGCTGGAGCGGCTGGTCGCCGACTCCGTGCGGGCGGGGCGGCTTCGCTTCGAGGCCGCGCTCGACCGCGCGCTGCCCGGCGCCGACGCCGTATTTCTCGCCGTCGGCACGCCGTCGCGCCGGGGCGATGGCCATGCCGATCTGTCCCATGTGTTCGCCGCCGCCGCCGAGCTGGCCGCAGCCTTGCCGGCGCCGACCGTGCTGGTGACGAAATCGACCGTGCCGGTGGGCACCGGGCGGCGGCTCGCCGCGCTGATGCGCGAGATCCGGCCGGATCTCGACGTGCCTGTGGCCTCGAACCCGGAATTCCTGCGCGAGGGCAGCGCGATCGAGGATTTCATGCGGCCGGACCGGATCGTCGTCGGCACCGACAGCGTGCAGGCCGAGGCGGTGCTGCGCGCGCTCTACCGACCGCTCAACCCGGCCGGGGTGACGCTGCTCTGCACCGGGCTGGAGACGGCGGAGCTGATCAAATACGCGACCAACGCCTTCCTCGCGATGAAGATCACCTTCATCAACGAGATGGCGGATCTGTGCGAGCAGGTCGGGGCGGATGTTCACGAACTGGCCCGCGGCATGGGGCTCGACCGGCGGATCGGCCCGAAATTCCTGCATCCCGGCCCCGGTTTCGGCGGCTCGTGCTTCCCGAAGGACACCCAGGCTCTGATGCGGATCGCCCAGGATGCGCATGCGCCGGCGCGGCTGGTCGAGACCGTGGTGAGCGTGAACGAGGCGCGCAAGGCCGCGATGGCTGGGCGGATCCTCGCAGCCTTCGGCGGCACGGTGCGGCGGCGGCGGATCGCCGTGCTCGGCCTGACCTTCAAGCCGGAGACCGACGACATGCGCGACTCCCCGGCGATCCCGATCGTGCATCGGCTGGTCGAGCTTGGCGCCGAGGTGGTGGCCTACGATCCGGCCGGGATGGAGCAGGCGCGGCGGGACCTGCCGGCGGAGGTGGTCTATGCGTCGGGTGCCGCTTCGGCGCTTGCCGGGGCGGATGGCGCGGTGCTGGTGACCGAATGGAACGAGTTCCGCGCCCTGGCGCCGGACTGGCTGCGCGCGACGATGCGCGGGCGCGTCGTCGTCGATCTGCGCAACGTATTCGACCCGGCGGCGATGCGCGCGGCGGGGCTCGACCATCACGCGATCGGCCGGCCGGCGCCGCATCGAGCACTTGCCGGCGAGGCGGAGCTGGCGCTCGCCGCTGCGGATTAGGCCCCGGCGGCGCCGACGGTCATGCCGCCGCAGACATAGAGCACCTGGCCGGTGACGAAGCCGCTGCGCTGGTCGAGCAGATAGGCGATTGCGTGCGCCACGTCCGCCGGGGTGCCGATCCGGCGGACCGGGATGCCCTCGATGATCGCCGTGGTGCGCGGATCGTCCGGCGGGTTTACCCGGTCGAACAGCTCGGTGCGGATCGGGCCGGGGCCGATGGCGTTGGCGGTGATGCCGAAGCGGCCGAGTTCCAGCGCCCAGACCTTCGCCATGCCGATCAGCCCGGCCTTGGTCGCGGCGTAGGCGGTGCGGTCTTCCTTGCCGAGGGCGGCGCGCGAGGCGATGTTGACGATGCGGCCGAACCCGGCCGCCTTCATGCCGGGCAGCAGCGCCTGCACGCATTGCAGGCTGCAGCGCAGGTTGAGCGAGACCACGGCGTCGAGATCGGCCACGGTCTGCGCCTCGACCGGGGCGGGGCGGACAGTGCCGACATTGTTGACCAGCCGGGTGATCGGCCCGCCGCGCAGCGCCTCGGCTAGGGCGGCCTCGGTCGCCGCCGGGTCCGACAGGTCGGCGACGATGCCATCGCCGATCCGGTCGATCACCACGACCTCGTAGCCCTCCTCGCGGCAGCGCGCGACGCTCGCCGCGCCGATGCCCGCAGCCCCGCCCGTGACCAGCACCCGTTCCTTGGCCATTGTTCCTCCCGACAGACAAAAGGCCGGCGCCGTGGATCCGGCGCCGGCCTCTCTTCAAGCCGTCATGCCGCCGCCCCCGTCAAGGGGCGGCGCGGGTGCGCTCAGGCGGCCTTCGCCATGTTGCGCAGCACGAAGTGCAGGATGCCGCCGTTCTGGTAGTAGAGCACCTCGTCGCGGGTATCGACGCGGCAGAGCAGCGAGACCTTGTCGGTCGTGCCGTTGGCGCGGCGGATCACCATGTCGAGATCCATGCGTGGCGAGAGGTTTTCGAGGCCGACGATGTCGATCGTCTCGTCGCCCTTCAGCGCCAGCGTCTTGCGGGTCGTGCCGTCCTTGAAGACCAGCGGCAGCACGCCCATGCCGACCAGGTTCGAGCGGTGGATGCGCTCGAAGCTCTCGGCGATGACCGCCTTGACGCCGAGCAGCACGGTGCCCTTCGCCGCCCAGTCGCGCGAGGAGCCGGTGCCGTATTCGCGGCCGGCGAAGACCACCAGCGGCACGCCCTCCTTCTTGTAGCGCATCGCCGCGTCGTAGATCGACAGCTGCTCGCCCGAGGGGAAGTGCTTCGAGTAGCCGCCCTCGACATTGTCCAGCATCTCGTTGCGGATGCGGATGTTGGCGAAGGTGCCGCGCATCATGATTTCATGATTGCCGCGGCGCGAGCCGTAGGAGTTGAAGTCCTTCTGCTGGATCTGGCGCTCGAGCAGGTATTCGCCGGCCGGCGTCGTCTTGCGGAAGGAACCGGCCGGGGAGATGTGGTCGGTGGTGATCGAGTCGCCGAGCAGGGCGAGGATGCGCGCGCCCGTGATGTCCTTTACCGGCGCCGGCTCCTTCGTCATGCCCTCGAAATAGGGCGGGTTCTTGACGTAGGTCGAACTGTCCGACCAGCGATAGGTGTCCGACTCGCCCTCAACGGCGATCGCCTGCCACTGCTTCGGCCCCTTGAACACGTCGCCATAGCGATCGAGGAACATCTCCCGGGTGAGCGAGGACTGCACCATCGCCGCGATCTCGGCGGTGGTCGGCCAGATGTCCTTCAGGAAGACGTCGTTGCCGTTCTTGTCCTTGCCGATCGGGTCCTTGGTGATGTCCTTGCGCATGGTGCCGAGCAGCGCGTAGGCGACGACCAGCGGCGGCGAAGCGAGGTAGTTCGCCCGCACGTTCGGATGCACGCGGCCCTCGAAATTGCGGTTGCCCGACAGCACCGAGACGGCGACCAGCTTGTTGTCCTCGATCGCATCGGCGATCGCGTCATCCAGCGGGCCGGAATTGCCGATGCAGGTGGTGCAGCCATAGCCCACCGTCTCGAAGCCCAGCGCGTCGAGATCGTCCTGCAGGCCGGCGCGGTTGAGATATTCGGTGACGACCTGCGAGCCGGGGGCGAGGGAGGTCTTGACCCAGGGCTTCGGCGTGAGGCCGAGGGCGCGGGCCTTGCGGGCGACGAGGCCGGCGGCGATCAGCACCGAGGGGTTGGACGTGTTGGTGCAGGAGGTGATCGCGGCGATCACAACGTCGCCATGGGTGAGCGAGAAATTCTTCCCCTTCACCTCGGCGGTGACGCCGGCCTTGTCCGCCGGGACGCCGAGACCTTTGGTCAGCTCGGCCTCGAAGGCGGAGGACGCCTGCGACAGCGCGACCCGGTCCTGCGGGCGCTTCGGCCCGGCGAGCGACGGCTCGACGGTGGAGAGATCGAGTTCCAGCGTGTCGGAGAACACTGGATCGGCGCCCTCGCGCCACAGGCCCTGGGCCTTGGCGTAGGCCTCGACCAGCTTGATGCGGTGCTCGTCGCGGCCGGAGAGGCGCATGTAGTCGAGCGTGATGCCATCGACCGGGAAGAAGCCGCAGGTCGCCCCGTATTCCGGCGCCATGTTGGCGATCGTCGCGCGGTCGGCCAGCGGCAGGTGGTCGAGGCCCTCGCCGTAGAATTCGACGAACTTGCCGACAACGCCTTTCTTGCGCAGCATCTGGGTGACGGTCAGCACCAGGTCGGTCGCGGTGATGCCCTCGCGCAGGCTGCCGGTGAGGCGGAAGCCGATCACGTCCGGGATCAGCATGGCGATCGGCTGGCCGAGCATGGCTGCCTCGGCCTCGATGCCGCCGACGCCCCAGCCGAGCACGCCGAGGCCGTTGACCATCGTGGTGTGGCTGTCGGTGCCGAACAGCGTGTCCGGATAGGCATAGTTCTTGCCGTTGGCCGCGGACGTCCAGACGGTCTGGGCGAGATATTCGAGGTTGACCTGGTGGCAGATGCCGGTGCCGGGCGGGACGACGCGGAAATTGTCGAACGCCTCCTGGCCCCAGCGGAGGAATTCATAGCGCTCGCCGTTGCGCTCGAACTCGATGTCGACGTTCTTTTCCAGGGCGTCCTTGCGGCCGTACACGTCGACCATCACCGAGTGGTCGATGACGAGATCCACGGGGACCAGCGGGTTGACCTTCTCGGCCTTGCCGCCGAGGCGAAGAATGCCGTCGCGCATCGCCGCGAGGTCGACCACCGCCGGCACGCCGGTGAAGTCCTGCATCAGGATGCGGGCTGGGCGGAACGGCACGTCCTTGTCGGAATGGGCCTGGGCGGTCCACTCGACCAGCGCCTTCGCGTCATCGACCGTGCAGGCCGAACCGTCCTCGAAGCGCAGGACGTTCTCCAGCAGGATTTTCAGTGTCCGCGGCAGGCGGGAAATGTCGCCGAGCTTTTCAGCGGCGGCATTGAGTGCGAAATAGGCGTAGTCCTTTCCATCGACGCTCAGCGTCTTTTCCACTTGCAGACTGTCCCGTCCGATCATGCTCATCGCGTTCGCTCCTCTTCGCGCGCCACTGCGGTGCGTTGCGCCGCAGCAAAACCCGGTTTCGCGCCGCTTAAATCACGGTGCGGCGCCCGCGTCCATGTCCCGCGCCGGTCGCTAGCCATGTTGGAAGCGAAGGGCCTCGCTGCGATACGCGGTGAACGTCTCGTGTTCCGGGACATCTCGTTCCGGCTGGAACGGGGCGGGGCGCTGGTGCTGGTCGGGCCGAACGGGGCGGGGAAGTCCTCGCTCATCCGCCTGCTCGCCGGGTTGACGCCGCCGGCGGCCGGCGAATTCGTCTGGGATGGCGAAAACGCGCTCGACGATCCGCCTCTGCACGCGACCAGGCTATGCTTCGTCGGCCATATGGACGCGATCAAGCCGGGGCTGAGCGTGGCGGAAAATCTTGGCCTCGATCGGAAGCGCCAGCGCGAGAACGTGCTGACGGCGCTGGCCAGCGTCGATCTCGAGCGGTTCGCCGATCTGCCGGCCCGGCTGCTCTCCTCGGGGCAGCGCCGCCGGCTGGCGCTGGCGCGGCTCGCTTTGTCCGATGCGCCGCTCTGGCTGCTCGACGAGCCGACCACCGGGCTCGATGCCGCCTCGGTTCGGCGGCTCGAGGCCAATATCGCCGCACATCGTGACCGTGGCGGCATGGTCATCGCGGCAACGCATCTTCCCCTCGACCTGCCGGGGGCCATACCGTTCGACCTGGCGAAAGCAGCGGCATGACACACTTCTTCTCCCTGATCCGCCGGGAGCTGATTCTCGCTCTCCGCCATGCGGGCGACTCGGTGGCCTCGCTCCTGTTCTTCGTGATCGCCGCCAGCCTGTTCGCCTTCGCGATCGGGCCGTCGGCCAATGTGCTGTCCGGCATCGCGCCGGGGGTGGTCTGGGTGATTGCGCTGCTGGCGGCGCTGCTGCCGCTCAACCGGCTGTTCGCCGCCGATTTCGAGGATGGTTCGCTCGACCAGCTGATGCTCTCCGGCCTTCCGGCCAGCGCCGTGGCGCTCGGCAAGATCGTCGGGCACTGGCTGACGACGGGGCTACCGCTGCTGGTCATCGCCGGGCCGGTCGCGATCATGCTGCGTCTCGACGGCGGCGCAGTGCCACAGTTGCTGGCGACGCTGCTGCCCGGGACGATGCTGTTGTCGCTCGTGGGTGGCATGAGCGCCGCCGTGACGCTCGGCGCCCGCGGCGGAACGGTGCTGCTCCCGTTGATCGCCCTGCCGCTGATGATTCCGGCGGTGATCTTCGGCGCGGCGGGGGCGGTGGCGCAGTCGCCCTTCGCCGAATTCGCGATGCTCGGCGGACTGCTTGCGCTGTTCCTGCCGATCGCTCCGCTGGCCGCCGGGGCGGCGCTGAGGGCGTCGGTCAGTTGACCTCCTGTAGCGGCGCGCAAGCGGCTTCGAGCCAGGTGCGCGTCGCTCCGTCCAGATGTGGGCCGATCATTGTCAGCACGCGGGCGTGGTAGGCGTCGAGCCAGGCGCGGGCGGCGGGACCGAGCAGGGTAGGGTCGATCAGCCGGCGGTCGAACGGGGCGAGGGTGAGCGGCTCGAATTCGAGGAAGGGCTTTGCCGCCCCGACCGGCGACGGGACGACCAGCAGCAGGTTTTCCAGCCGGATTCCGTAGCCGCCGGGTTCGTAATAGCCGGGTTCGTCGGACAGGATCATGCCCGGCGCGAGCGGGATCGGCTTCGCCAGCCGGTGAAAGCTCGCCGGCCCCTCATGCACCGAGAGATAGGAGCCGACGCCGTGGCCGGTGCCGTGATCGAAATCGAGGCCGGCGTCCCAGAGCGGCGCGCGGGCGAGAGCGTCGAGCTGCGGGCCGGACGTGCCTTGCGGGAAGCGCGCGCGTGCCAGGGCGATATGGCCCGCGAGCACGCGGGTGAAGCGGTCGCGCAACGTGGGCGGCGGTTCGCCCGGCCCGGTCCAGAGCGTGCGGGTCACATCCGTCGTGCCGTCGGGGTATTGGCCGCCGCTGTCGATCAGGTAGACCTCGTCGTGGCGGATCGGGCGGTCCGAGGCGGCGGTGACGCTGTAATGGATGATGGCGCCGTGCTCGCCTGCGCCGGAAATGGCAGGGAAGCTTTCGCCATGGAACTCGGGAGCGGTGCTGCGGAAGGCGAACAACTGCGCCGCGGCGCTTCGCTCGGTCTGGCCGCCCGCGGGCGAAGCTTCGGCGAACCAGGCGAGGAAGCGGCACAGTGCCACGCCGTCGCGCCGGTGCGCGGCGCGAGCGCCTTCCTGCTCGGTGGGGTTCTTGATCGCGCGCGGCAACACGCAGGGATCGCCGCCCGAGACGGTGATCGCCCCGGCATCCCCCAGCAACTGGCTGAAGCGGATCGGCGCCGTTGCCGGATCGAGGAGGACCCGCTTGCCGCGCAGCGTGGCGAGGCTCCGTTCCATCGCCGCGCGGGGGACGATCTCGACGCCGGCGCCGAGATGCGCGCGCGTTGCCGGCGGAACCCGCGCCGGGTCAATGAAGATGATTGCCGAACCGTCGCGCCGGAGCAGGGCGAAGCAGAGCACGATCGGCGTATGCGGCAGGTCCGCTCCGCGCAGGTTGAACAGCCAGGCAACGGCGTGCGGATCGGTCAGCATCACCGCGTCCGCTCCGTCCCGCGCGATGGCTTCGGCGATGCGGGAGCGCTTGGATTCGGCGGATTCCCCGGCAAATTCCGGCGGATGCGCAAGGGCCGGCGAGGCCGGCGGCGCTGGGCGGTCGGCCCAGAGCTGGTCGATCGGGTTGTCCACCGGGACCATGGTGAACCCGGCATCGGCATAGGTGGCGACGGCGTTGGCTGTCATTAGCCAGGGGTCGTAGCCGATCCGCGCGCCGGGCGCGGCCGATTTCAGCCATTCGACCGGCGGGGTCTCGACGATGTGACGCCGTTCCCAGGTCGCCGGGTCGGTCTGTTCGACGAGTTGCAGCGTGTAGCGGCCATCGGAGAAGACGGCGGCGCGGTCGGCGAGCACGATGGCAAGGCCGGCGCTGCCGGTGAAACCGGTGAGCCAGGCAAGACGGGACGCCGATTCGGGCACGTATTCGCCGAGAAACTCGTCATTCCGGGGCTGGATGAAGCCATCCAACCCCTGATCGTGAAGCGCATTTCTCAGGGAGTCGAATTGCGTTTTCATCATATCTTAACCAAAAACCCATCCGTTTTTTGCATGTCTGACAGAGAAATGTCTCGCTCCCCAAACCTTTGTTGCGGGATTATGTTGCACTGCGAAAAGACGATGATGGATGGCACTAAAGGACCAGCCGCATCGGGTTTCGCTCCTTAAACGATGGTGAAGTATCATGTCTTCCACGACCCATAACAAACATTCCCTCCCGGTTGCCAACTCCATGGCGGCTCACGCCGCGGCAATCGATGCGGCTCTCGCCGACAGCGCCCGTCGGGCGGCAAACAGCTTCGCCCGCGTTAGCGCCTGGTTCGCCGAGCGCCGCGCGGCGCGTGAGGCCTACCGCGAACTGCAGAGCCTGAGCGATCGCGAACTCGCCGATCTCGGCATCAGCCGGGCCGATATTCGCGCCGTGGTGAACGGAACCTATCAGCGTCCGATCTGACGTCTGACGGTGGATGGCAAGAAGAACCCGGGCTGACGATCATCGTCAGCCCGGGTTTTTGCCATCCGGGGTCGCGCGCCCCTTGCCGAGGATGAGGGTGGTCCATTCGCCATCGTCGATCCGGCCCTTGAGGACGAGGCCGTGGCGGCGATGCGCCGACATCACCCAGCGCGCCTGGCGGCCGAGCAGGCCGGCGAGAATGGCGGTGCCGCCCGGGGCAAGATGCGCTGAGAGTTCATGCGCCATGGCGACCAGCGGCCGGGCGAGGATGTTGGCGAAGACGAGATCGTATGGGGCGCGGCGGGCGAGCATCGGCGCCGACCAGCCATCCGAGCCGATCACCCGCAGCAGCGGGGCGACGCCGTTGAGCGCCGCGTTGGCGCTGGCTACCCGCACCGCCCGCTGGTCGATATCGGTGGCGAGGACCGGCTTTCCCCAGATTTTCGCTGCCGTGATGGCGAGAATGCCCGAGCCGGTGCCGAGATCGAGAATGCGGCCAGGCGCGCGCCGTTTCGCGAGGCGTTCCAACGCCAGCAGGCAGCCGCGCGTCGAGCCGTGTTCGCCGGTGCCGAAGGCGAGGCCGGCATCGAGCAGGATGGTGATGCGCCCCGCCGCCAGCGGTGTAGTGACATGGGTACCGCGTATGGCGAAGCGGTGACCGATCAGCTGCTCGGGGAAGCCCTCGTAGCTGCGGGCGAGCCAGCCGCCGGCCGGCACCAGCTCCCGCTCGACCGCGGGGCTGACGCCGCTCGCGGCCTCGGCCAGCAGCAGGGCGGCGGCGAGGTCGCCATCCGCGCTGCCGGGCTCGCGCAGCCCCTCGACGATCCAGGTGCCGTTCGCCTCGTCGAGAAAGAAGCCGACGCTGCGGCAGCACGTCTCCAGCGCCGCCTCGAAGGTTTCGAGCGCTTCCTCCGGCACCGTCACGGTGACGCGCTCGAGCATTTCCACGCCGCCCCGCGCCATCACGCCCGCTCCACGAAACGGTCGAGCACGCGTTTTTCGCCGGCATTGTCGAAACGGATGTCGAGCCGGTCGTCTTCCGCGTCGATCACGACGCCGTAGCCGAATTTCTGGTGAAACACGCGGGTTCCTTCGGTGATCCTGTCGGTGCGGGGCGGGCGCGGGGTGGCGGCCCAGGCATCGGCGTGTTCGCCGCTCGCCCGCCGGGCGGCGACCAGCGGGCGCGCGGTGGCGAAGACGGGCGGTGCGTTGCGCTGCTCAAGCGCCGCGGAGCCGCCGGTACGGATCGCATCCTCCGGCAGTTCCTCGATGAAGCGGGACGGCACGCTGCTTTGCCAGTTGGCGTAGATCCGGCGGTTGGCGCAGTGTGAGATGATGGCGCGCTGCTTCGCCCTGGTGATGCCGACATAGGCGAGGCGGCGTTCCTCCTCCAGCGCGCGGCCGCCGCCCTCGTCGAGCGCGCGCTGGTTGGGGAACACGCCCTCTTCCCAGCCGGGGAGGAACACGGTGTCGAACTCCAGCCCCTTCGCCGCGTGCAGCGTCATCAGCACGACCTTGTCGTCGTCCGGTTCATTGTCGTTGTCCATCACGAGGGCGACATGTTCGAGAAAGCCGCCGAGCGTCTCGAACTCGGCGACGGCGCGGACCAACTCCTTCAGGTTCTCGATCCGGCCGGCCGCCTCGGGGGTTTTCTGCTCCTGCCACATCGCGATGTAGCCGCTGGCATCGAGCAGGGTGGAAAGGGCGACGACATGGCCATCGAGCCGCAGGGTCTCGCGCCATTCGGCGAACTGGGCGAGCAGGGTGCGCAGCCCGTCCCGCGCCTTGCCGCGCAGCCCGCCTTCGGCGACCACGCGGCTCGCGGCCTCGGCGAGCGGGACGCCATCGGCGCGGGCGCGCTCGTGCAGGGTGCGCAGCGCGGTGTCGCCCAGGCCGCGTTTCGGCGTGTTGACGATGCGCTCGAAAGCGAGGTCGTCCGCCGGCTGGGCCAGCAGCCGCAGATAGGCGATGGCGTCGCGGATTTCCGCCCGCTCGTAGAAGCGCAGGCCGCCGACAATGCGATAGGGCAGGCCGATGGTGATGAAGCGCTCCTCGAAGCCGCGGGTCTGGAAGCCGGCGCGGACCAGCACCGCGCATTCGGCGAGCTTGTGGCCGTCGGCGCGCAGCCCTTCGATCCGGCTGGCGACGGCGCGGCTTTCCTCGTCCGAATCCCAGAAGGCGAGAACCTCGACCTTCTCGCCCTCGGCATCGTTCCGCCCGGCATGCAGCGTCTTGCCGAGCCGGCCTTCATTATGCGCGATCAGCGCCGAGGCGGCGCGCAGGATCGGCGCGGTCGAGCGGTAATTCGCCTCCAGCCTGACGATTTTCGCACCCGGGAAATCCTGCTCGAAGCGCAGGATGTTCTCGATCTCCGCACCGCGCCAGGAATAGATGCTCTGGTCGTCGTCGCCCACGCAGCAGATGTTCTTCGAGGCCTGGGCGAGCAGGCGCAGCCAGTAATACTGGACGAGGTTGGTGTCCTGGTATTCGTCGACCAGGATGTAGCGGAAGCGGCGGTGATACTGCGCGAGGATCTCGGGCTCGCGCTTGAGCAGGTCGGTCGCGAGCATCAACAGGTCGCCGAAATCCATCGCGTTTAGCGCCTGCAGCCGTTCCTGGTAGGCAGCATAGAGGTCGCGCGCGGATTCGGCCCCCCAGTCGATATCGAGCTCGCGCGGCACCTGGTCCGGCAGCAGGCCGCGATCCTTCCAGCGCTGGATCGTGCCCATCAGCCCCTGCGGGGTGAAGCGCTTCACGTCCATCCGTCGCGCTTCCATCACCTGCTTGAGCAGGCGGAGCTGGTCGTCCGGGTCGAGGATCGAGAAATTCGACGTGCGGCCGACGAGTTCGGCATGGCGGCGGAGCATCCGTGCCGCGAGGGCGTGGAAGGTGCCGAGCCAGAGCCCCTCCGCCGGCTCGCCGAGCAGGGCGGAGACGCGCTCGCGCATCTCCCGCGCCGCCTTGTTCGTGAAGGTGACGGCGAGCACCTGGTTCGGAAAGGCGCGGCGCGTGAGCAGGATATGGGCGAAGCGGGTGGTCAGCACGCGGGTCTTGCCGGTGCCGGCACCGGCAAGCACCAGCACCGGCCCGTCCACCGCCTCGACGGCTTCGCGCTGGGCGGGGTTCAGCCTGTCGAGATAGTCGCTCACCTGGCCGGCTTCACGCCCAGGATGCGCGCGATGGCGTAGGTGAGGTCGGCGCGGTTGAGGGTGTAGAAATGGAACTCGTCGATGCCGTTGGCCTGCAGCGTGCGGACCTGCTCGGCGGCGATGCTCGCGGCGACCATCTTGCGGGTTTCGGCATCGTCGTCGAGTCCGTCGAACATCTCGCCCATCCAGGCGGGGACATGGGTGCCGGCCATCTCGCTGATCCGCTTCGCCTGCCCGAAATTGGAGACCGGCATGATGCCGGGGATGATCGGCGCGGTGATGCCGGCGGCCAGCGCGCGGTCGAGAAAGTCGAGGAAATGGCCGGTCTCGAAGAAGACCTGGCTGATCGCCCGCGTCGCCCCGGCATCGAGCTTGCGCTTCAGATTGTCGAGATCGGCCTGCGGGCTTGGTGCCTGGGTGTGGGTTTCGGGATAGGCGGCGACCGAGATCTCGAAATCGGCGACGCGGCGCAGCCCGGCGACGAGATCGGCCGCATAGGCGTAGCCCTCGGGATGCGGCGCATAGGCGGTGCCGCCCGGCGGGTCGCCGCGCAGGGCGACGATGTGGCGCACGCCGGCATCCCAGTAGCGGCGGGCGACATCATCGACCTCGCCGCGCGAGGCGCCGACGCAGGTCAGGTGCGCTGCCGGAACAAGGGTGGTCTCCCGCACCAGGCGGGTGACGGTGGCGTGGGTGCGCTCCTGGGTCGAGCCGCCGGCGCCGTAGGTGATCGAGACGAAGCGCGGCGCCAGCGGTTCGAGCCGGCGAATGCAGGCCCAGAGCTGGGCTTCCAGTGTTTCGGTCTTGGGCGGAAAGAATTCGAACGAGATCGCCGGGGCCGGGGCGCGCAGCGCAGGCGTTGGCAGCGGATCAACGCGCGGACCGGACAGCCAGCGTTCCAGGACGGCGCGGGGCGGGGTGTGACTCATCGGAAACTCCTCGGGCGTCTCGTGGCAGCAAGCGCCGCCGGTGGCAAGGCCGGCAGCCTCCGGTGGGCCGTGCTGTTGATCGCTCCGGATGCTGCGCTACATACCGCTTGATATAGGGGGTGTGCTCCGTCCGGACACGCCCTGCCGGAGCGTCGTGCGCGCCGTTGCGGCAAAAGACAACGCGGCATCCGTAAGAGGATGCCGAAAAAGGAGGCCTGTAGGCAACGTGAAGACATCGATCCTGCCGTTGGTTGCGGCGTCCGTTCTGCTTGCAGGCTGCGCGACGCCGCCGCCGCGCTCCAACAAGGCCGCGTTCGAGGCCTATCAGCAGCAGAACGACCCGCTGAAGCCCGCCAACAAGGTCTTCTATCATTTCGACAACGTGCTCGACACTTACGTGCTGCGCCCGGTAGCTGTCGGATATAGCCACATCACGACTCCGGCGATTCGGGAGCATGTGAGCGATTTCATGCAAAACATGGACGGCCCAGCCGAACTGCTTGAGTTCATGGCCGCCGGCAAGCCGCGCGACGCCGGCACCACGCTTGTCCGCTTCATCGTCAATTCGACGGTCGGGATCGGCGGCATTTTCGACCCGGCGAGCGCCATAGGTTACAAGCGGGTCTACACCGATCTCGGCCTGACCCTCGCCGGGTATGGCGTGCCCGAGGGCCCCTATCTCTATCTGCCATTCGCCGGCCCCTCGGATGTGCGCGATGCCTCCGTCCTTCCTGCGGGCTTCTTTCTCACGCCCACGGTCGCGGCCCCGCCCTCGACCGGCCTGACCATCTTCAACTACAGCTCGGATGCGCTCGACGTTGTGAACAAACGGGCAAACCTGCTGGGCACGATCAGCAATATCAAAAAGTCGTCGCTCGATCCCTATGCCACATTCCGGAGCCTTTATCGCCAACATCGTGCCGCACAGTTGAGGACAATCAACGAGCGCGATATCGCGACGCCACCGGCCTGGTATCCGGCGAAGGAACGGGAAGCGATGAAACCGCGCCCCTATGGCTCGCCGTAGGGCATTCGAGACGACGCACTGCAGAAAGGATTTTCTGATGGCTTCTTCCGTTCGCCGGGTTCTGCTCGGCGCGTTCGCCGTATTGCCGGTTCTGGGCGCGCTGCCTGCAACCGCCCTCGCTGCCGCGCCGGCCGCCTCGGTGGCGCAGAGTTTCATCAAGCAATCCGGTGACCATCTGGTCGCGATCGTCAATGGTCCCGACTCGACCAAGGTGAAGGCGGACAAGCTGCGCGAGCTTGTTGACCGTATCGTTGCCGTCGACCAGATCGGCCGATTCGTGCTCGGCCGCTACTGGCGGGTGGCGACACCGGCACAACAACAGGAATACCTCAGACTTTTCCACCAGACGCTGGCCTACAACATCACCAACCAGATCCGCGCCTACAAGGGCGTCCAGTTCGCCGTCGATGGCACGAAGCCTGGGCCCGAGGGCGAGATGGTGTCGACCACGGTCACCCGGCCCGGCCAGTCGCCGGCGGATGTGCAGTGGGTGGTTGATACGGTCGGCGGCAAGCCGCGGATCGTCGATGTCGTGGTCGAGGGAACCTCGCTCAGGATTACCGAACGATCGGATTATTCGAGCGTGATCAACGACAATGGCGGCCAGGTGAGCGCCCTGCTCGACGCCATGAAGAAGCAGATCGCCCGGATGGAAGCTGGCTGACCCACACGGGGGGCGGACGCCGCTCTTGCCCGGCAGCGGCGTCCGTCCTATATATCGTGCAAATAAATCTCCAGACTGATGGAGGTGGCCCTAACCGGCCACCTTTTTTGTTGCCAGGATACCCCGAGAGTTTCCCCGTGAACGATACCCGCCCCCAGCATACCGGCCTTGAAGGCCGCATCGCCGAACTGATCGCCCCCGGGCTCGAGTCGATCGGCTACGAGCTCGTGCGTGTCGCCATCATGGGCAAGCAGACGCCGACGGTGCAGATCATGGCCGATCGCGCCGACCAGACGCCGCTCTCGCTCGACGACTGCGAGCGTATCAGCCATCTCGTCTCCGCCGTGCTCGACGTGGACGATCCAATCAGCTCGGCCTGGACGCTGGAAGTCAGTTCCGCCGGGATCGACCGGCCGCTGACCCGGGTGAAGGACTGGAACCGCTATGCCGGCCATCTTGCCCGCATCGATCTCGACGTTCCGACCGCCTCGGGCCGCAAGCGCCTGACCGGCACGGTGCTTGGCGCCGACGAGGCCCAGGCGCGCGTCAAGCTCGATTCCGGCGAGACGGTCGACTTGCCGCATGCCCATATCCGGCGCGCCAAGCTGGTGCTGACCGAGGAACTGATCAAGGCGACGGAAACGCCGCCGGCCGCCAACTGACAAACCCATCCGTGAACAGAGCGAGATGACCATGGACACCGCCATAGCCCGCCCCGAACTCCTTCTTGTCGCCGATGCGGTGGCCCGCGAAAAGCAGATCGATCGCGAGGAAGTGCTCGAGGCGATGGAGCAGGCCATCCAGAAGGCCGGTCGCGCCAAATATGGCCACGAGAAGGACATTCGGGCGACGATCGATCGCAAGACCGGCGATGTCCGCCTTTCGCGCTGGACCGAGGCGGTCGAGACTGTGGAGAACGAGGAAACCCAGATCCCGATCCATATCGCCCGCAAGTTCAAGCCCGATATCGAAGTCGGCGGGCATCTGGTCGATCCTTTGCCGCCGATCGATTTCGGCCGCATCGCGGCGCAGACGGCGAAGCAGGTGATCGTCCAGCGCGTCCGCGAATACGAGCGCAAGCGCCAGTACGACGAATACAAGGACCGTGTCGGCGAGATCATCACCGGCGTGGTCAAGCGCACCGAATACGGCAACCTCATGGTCGATCTCGGCCGCTCGGAAGCCCTGCTCCGGCGCGACGAGACGATTCCCCGCGAGAACCTGCACAATGGCGACCGGGTGCGTGCCTTCATCTACGACGTGCGCGAGGAACCGCGCGGCCCGCAGATCTTTCTCTCACGCACCCATCCGGGCTTCCTCGCCAAGCTCTTCGCCCAGGAAGTGCCGGAAATCTACGAGGGGATCATCGAGATCAAGGCGGTGGCCCGCGATCCTGGCTCGCGCGCCAAGATGGCGGTGATCAGCCGCGATTCCTCCATCGACCCGGTCGGGGCCTGCGTCGGCATGCGCGGCTCGCGCGTGCAGGCGGTGGTGGCCGAACTGCAGGGCGAAAAGATCGACATCATTCCGTGGAGCCCGAATCCGGCGACCTTCGTGGTCAACGCGCTCGCCCCGGCCGAGGTCTCGAAGGTCGTGCTCGACGAGGAGGCCGGCAAGGTCGAGGTCGTCGTGCCCGACACCCAGCTCTCGCTCGCGATCGGCCGGCGCGGCCAGAATGTCCGCCTTGCCAGCCAGCTTACCCGCTGGGATATCGACATCTTGACCGAGGCCGAGGAAAGCGAACGGCGCCAGGAAGAGTTCCGCCGCCGCTCCGGCCTGTTCGTCGAGGCGCTCGATGTCGATGACGTGATCGCCGGCCTGCTGGTCACCGAAGGGTTCGAGGGCGTCGAGGATCTCGCCGCGACGCCGGTCGAGGAACTTGCGGCGATCGAGGGATTCGATGAGGGGATCGCCGCCGAACTGCAGCGCCGCGCCGAGGTGGCGCTCGAGCGCAAGGCCACCGAACTTGAGGACAAGCGGCGCGCGCTGGGTGTCGCCGATGATCTTGCCGGGCTGGAGGGGCTATCGCCTGCCATGCTGGTGGCGCTCGGCGAGAAGGGTGTGAAGACGCTGGACGATCTTGCCGATCTTGCCTCTGACGAACTGATCGAGATCGTCGGCGCCGATGCGATGGACGAGGACGCGGCGAATGCCATCATCATGGCGGCGCGCGCTCACTGGTTCGAGGGAGAGGAAGACGCTGGCTGATCCGGATTTCTCCGCCGATCTCGCCGACGATGACGCGGCGGCCGAAAGCGGCCCGCTGCGCCGGTGTCTCGTGACGCGCGAGCGCCAGCAGCGCGAGGCGATGCTGCGCTTCGTCGTCGCGCCGGAGGCGGTGGCGGCCGAAGCGCTCGTCTTCGATGTCGCTGCAACCCTGCCCGGTCGCGGCATGTGGTTGAGTGCGCGGCGGGATGTGATAGAAAAGGCGATGAAGGCCAATATCTTTTCCCGCGCTGCCGGTCGGCGGATTGCTCTGCCTTCCGGTCTCGTGGAGATTGCAGGCAGGGCGCTGGAAAAGCGGATTGTGGAACTTCTCGGCCTGGCGCGCCGCGCTGGCGATGCCGTTTGCGGGTTCGAGAAGGTGAAGGAAAGAATAGCCGCCGGGCAATGCGCTCTGCTGGTCGAGGCGGCGGATGGTAGCCTGGCCGAGCAGGATCGGCTGATCCAGCACCGCAAGACAAATGTGGTGAGGCCGATTTCGGCGGCTCGGCTGGGAGCCGTTTTCGGCCGTGACCGTGTGGTGCATGTGGCTATCGGGCCTGGGCGCCTGGCCGGCATGATCGAGACCGATTCCCTCCGCCTCGCAGGGGTGCTGGGCGCAGAACCTTCGGCCAGACGATTGCAAGCTCCGCAGGGAGCGGGCAGAGAGAACGCCGACCTGGGTGGTCGCGAGGCTCGACCGCCCGCAGATATGACTCAGACGAAGACACAGAATTGATTACGGACCGGATTGAATGAGCGACGAGCAGGATCAAGGCGAAACCAAAGGGCGGCTCTCGCTGCGGCCGGTGAACCGGGGCGAACTGGGGCGGACCGTCGATGCCGGTTCGGTCCGGCAGAGCTTCAGTCATGGGCGCTCGAAGGTTGTCCAGGTCGAGGTGCGGAAGAAGCGGGGTGGCGCCGCTGGTGCCGAGACGGGACGCCCGTCGGCGCCGTCGCGCGCCTCCGGCGGTGCAGCTGCGCCTCGTGGCCTGACCGCAGCCGAGCAGGCCGCGCGCCAGCGGGCGGTGGTCGAGCAGCAGCGTGAGGCCGCGCGCCTCGAGGCCGAGCGGCGTGAGCAGGAGAAGATCTCGATCCTGTCCGCGGCTGAAGAGGCACGGCGCAAGGCCGAAGAAGAGGCTCGCGCCGCCGAGGAGGCCGAGCGCCTGCGCGCCGAGGAAGAGGCGCGCCGCCGCGAGGAGGAGGAAGCCGAGCGCCGCAGGGCCGCGGAGGCCTCGCAGGCAACGGCCGCTCCGCCGGCGCCAGCGGCTGCTGCGTCCCCTCGGGCCGCGATGCCTGCCCCGACCGCGGCTCCGGCTCGTCCGGGCGCGGCTCCGGCCCGTCGCACGGCGCCTGTACCCCCCGCCACCTCGGCATCGGAAACGCTGCGCCTGCGTGCCGCCCGCACCGGGCGCGACGAGGAAGAGGAAGCGTCCCGCCCCGCGCGCCGTCCCGGCAGCGGTGCCGCGCCCAGTCGCAAGCCCTCCGTGCCCGCGCCCAAGAAGGTGGGGGACGATCGCCGCCGCGGCGCCCGCATCGATGTCCAGGCCGCCCTGTCGGGAGATGACGAGCGGGTTCGCTCGCTGGCGTCGGTTCGCCGGCAGCGCGACCGCGAGCGCCGCCAGGCGGAACTCGAACGTCTGCGCTCGGATCAGGTCCGTGTCGTTCGCGAGGTGGTCCTGCCGGAGACGATTACCGTGCAGGAACTGGCGAACCGCATGGCCGCCCGCGTGCCCGAGGTCGTCAAGTCGCTGATGAAACTCGGCGTGATGGCCACGGCCACCCAGACCATCGATGCCGATACCGCGGAACTTGTGGTCGAGGAATTCGGGCACCGGTCGAAGCGCGTCTCCGAATCCGATGTGGAACTCGGGCTCGAGGGGCAGGAAGATTCCGAGACGGATCTGAAGGTGAGGCCGCCGGTCGTCACCATCATGGGCCATGTCGACCACGGCAAGACCAGCCTGCTCGACGCCCTTCGCTCGACCGACGTTGCCGCCCGCGAGGCGGGCGGCATTACCCAGCATATCGGCGCCTATCAGGTGACGCTCGAATCCGGCGCGAAGATGACGTTCATCGACACGCCGGGCCACGAAGCCTTCACCGCGATGCGCGCCCGCGGCGCGTCGGTCACCGATATCGTCATCCTCGTGGTTGCCGCGGATGACGGCGTGATGCCGCAGACCGTCGAGGCGATCCGCCACGCCAAGGCGGCGAACGTGCCCATCATTGTCGCCATCAACAAGATCGACCGGCCGGACGCCAACCCCAATCGTGTGCGCAGCGAATTGTTGCAATACGATATCGCCGTCGAGGCGATGGGCGGCGAGACGCAGGATGTCGAGGTTTCGGCGCTGAAGCGGCAGGGGCTCGACGCGCTGCAGGAGGCAATCCTGCTGCAGGCCGAACTGCTTGATCTCAAGGCCAATCCGAACCGCTCGGCGGAAGGTGCCGTGATCGAGTCGAGTCTGGATCGCGGCCGCGGGCCGGTGGCGACCGTGCTCGTCCAGAAAGGCACGTTGCGCCAGGGCGACATCGTCGTGGCCGGCACAGAGCAGGGCCGTGTGCGCGCCATGCTCGACGATCATGGACAACCCCTCAAGGACGCGGGCCCCTCGACGCCGGTCGAGATCCTCGGCCTCTCCGGCGTGCCGGGAGCGGGCGAGGTGTTCGTGGTCGTCGAGAACGAAGGGCGTGCCCGCGAAATCGCCGAGTTCCGCCAGCGCAAGCTGCGCGAGCACGCGGCGGCGGCGGGTGCCGCGGCCCGTGGCACGCTCGACCAGATGCTCGCCCGCATCCAGGCCGGCGAGCAGAAGGAAGTGGCGCTTGTCATCAAGGCCGACGTGCAGGGTAGTGCCGAGGCCATCCAGGCGACCGTGCAGAAGCTCGGCAATGACGAGGTGCGCGTGCGCGTGCTGCTCGCCGGCGTCGGTCAGATCACGGAGAGCGATGTTCAGCTTGCAAAGGCATCGGATGCGATCATCGTCGCGTTCAACGTCCGCGCCAATGCCCAGGCCCGCACGCTGGCCAGCCGCGACGGCGTGGACATCCGCTACTACAGCATCATCTATCAGGTGTCGGATGACATCGAGACGATGGTGAAGGGCAAGCTCGCGCCGATCGAGCGCGAGAAGTTCCTTGGCTATGCCGAGATCCGCCAGGTGTTCAACATCACCAAGGTCGGCAAGGTGGCCGGGTGCTATGTCACGGAAGGCCTGGTCAAGCGCGGCGCCGGCGTCCGCCTGCTGCGGGAAGGCGTCGTCATCCACCAGGGCGAACTGTCGCAGTTGAAGCGGTTCAAGGACGACGTCCGCGAGGTTGCGCGCGGCTATGAGTGCGGCCTGTCCTTCGCCGGCTTCTCGGATCTTCGTGAAGGCGACGTGGTCGAATGCTACGAGACCGAAACCGTTCCGGCGTAAGGGGCGGCGCGGAAGGCCCCTCGCAGCGGCAGCGCCGGGTGGCGGAGGATCTCCGCCACCGGCTCGCCGAACTCTTCGCCCGCACCGAATTCCGCGATCCCGAGCTTGCCGGTGTGCATATCACGGTGGCCGAGGTCCGGATGAGCCCAGATCTCAAGCACGCCACGGTGTTTGTCTCGCGACTCGGCGCGACCGATATCGATCGGTATCTTCCGGCCTTGAAGCGGATCGCACCGTTCCTGCGCGGCGAGATCGGCCATGGGCTAAGGATGAAGTTCGTGCCGGATCTGCATTTCCAGCCAGACCATGCTCTCGATGAAGCGACGCGGATCAACGAGCTTCTGCATCGGCCCGAAGTAATGCGGGATCTTCTGAAGCCGGACGAGGAATGACCGAGCGGCTTGCCGCAGACGCGGCTGGAATCGCGCACGCCGCCGAACTGCTCCGGGCCGGCGAACTGGTGGCCTTCGCAACCGAGACGGTATACGGCCTTGGTGCAGATGCCACCAATGCCAGCGCCGTCGCCGCGATCTACGAGGCCAAAGGGCGGCCGCGGTTCAACCCGCTGATCAGCCATTTCCCCGACGCCGATGCGGCATTCCGCCACGCTGCCGCAGATGCGCGGGCGCGCGAAGCCGCTCAAGCCTTCTGGCCTGGTCCGTTGACGCTGGTCTTGCCGCGACGGGATGAGAGCGATATCGCCGCGCTGGCGACGGCGGGTCTATCCTCTGTCGCCGTGCGCGTGCCTGGCCACGGGATCGCCCGGGCGCTTCTCGCCGCGACCGGTCGGCCTGTGGCAGCGCCATCGGCAAACCGGTCAGGACGGCTCAGCCCGACCCGCCCGGCGCACGTTATCGCAGGCCTCGAGGGGCGAATTGCCGCGATCCTCGAATCCGGCGCCTGTGAGGTCGGACTCGAATCCGCCATCGTCGATCTTACCGGGGCAACGCCAGTGCTCCTGCGCCCAGGCGGAATTTCCCGCGAGACGCTGGAGGCCGTGCTAGGTCCAGTCTCGATCGCATCCGAGATGGGTGCGGCGGTGAAGGCGCCGGGGATGCTCGCCTCGCATTATGCGCCCGTGTTGCCGATGCGGCTTGGCGCCACCGCGCCGGAAGACGGCGAGGCATGGCTTGGTTTCGGCATCGAGCCGCCAACGCTGCCGCCGGTGTCGCGCAATCTTTCTCCAGCCGGCGATCTGGTCGAGGCTGCCGCCCGCCTGTTCGACTCCTTGCATGAGTTGGATGCCGCAGCCGAGTTGGCCGGGCTTCAACGCATCGCGGTGGCGCGCGTTCCGGAACGTGGACTGGGTGCGGCGATCAACGACCGTCTGGCGCGGGCGGCAGCCCCCCGGTCCTGACAGGGGCGAGCGCGGGACGCATCGATCAGACGGTTGCTGTGCCGCCGGGGAGGGCTGACTGCCGGGGAGGAAGGCCGAGCGCCTGCACCAGCATGTCGACGCTTTCCGTCAAGGTCAGCGGACAGGTCGCGGCTATTCGTGCAGCAGGCATGTCCCTGCTCGGCGCGGTGTTCTTGACATCGCCGCCGCGGTGGATACAGCCGATCTCGATGGGCGTGGACCGCCGCGCTCCTTGTTCATCCAGCCAAGCACGGAAATCGTCGGCCACGGATCGGGAGACGCAAAGCGCGTTATCCGCCTCCGCGACGATTTCGAGCCAGTCGGTGCAGGGCTTTTCGCCATCGTGCGAAACCTGCCTGGGCACGCGTGCGGGCGGCTGGTCGTCGATGATAAAAGCTGTCCGGACGCCGAGCGTTCGCCAGCGCCGGTATAGGTCGGCTTGCCCAGAACTGGCGCGGTGGTTCGGATACAGCGCCAGAAAAACGTCGCCCGCGTGCGCGTCCACCGGTTCATCCTCGAATCCCTCTGATGGGACGCCGAGAAGGCTCATTGTCCAGCGCCTGGCGTAGCGATAGCCGTTGACCTTCACCGAGGCATGGACGGGCTCCACGCGAAATCCCGCCGGTGGCCTCCGCAACAGTTCGAGCAGAAGTTCCCGGGGGGATGATTGAATTCGGTCTTTCGAATCTGGTGCCAGGAGACCGGACACATCCACCAGGAATTGGCGAGTGATGGGCTGGGCTCCGTTCTGCGCGAGGCAGCCCGAGATCTGCGCGAGGTCGGCCGCGGTCAGTCCCGAAGCGGATCGGCCGATGGAACTGATCGCACCGCGGGTTGTTGCATCTGCCTGCCGATAGGCAACCTCGATCGCTTCGTGATAGGCGGCCGCGCATGCGCGCGGAGCGTGCGTCCTGAGGATGCGTTCGCGCGCGCGCTGGCCCAGGGCTTTGCGTTTCCCGGTATCACGCGCCAGAACGTCCAGAACGGCGGCCAGTTGAGCACGCTCGAATTTGTCCGGCAGCTTCCAGACCGTGTCCGCCGGGAGGTCCGCCATCGAACCGTTTGCGTTGACGATCGTGGCCGCACCATAATTCATGCAGTCAAGAACGGCCGCGGAGGTTTCCCCGCGCGACAACGTGCGTAGTTGCACCGCGATATCGGCAGCGGCGAGATAGTCGCGATATGTCGATTGATCGGTCCAGCCGGTGATGAGAATCCGTTCCGCGGCCCGGCTGTTCCTTGCTGTCGCAAGCAGGGCGCGGCCATAATCGTCGTTGGAATGGCCGCCGACGAAAGCGAGATAGGCGTCGGGACGATCGGCATGTGCCGAGGCGAGCCAGGCTTCGAGCGTGACGTGGTTCAGCTTGGTCGCGTTAAGGCCGCCGAAGCTGCAGGTCAGCATCGCATCTTCGGGCAATCCGATCCGCCTTCGTGCCTCCGATCGATGAAACCCAAAAGCGGGTGCACGGAGGAGGGGGATGATCGCCCAATCTCGTGCCGTGTCGGGGCCGTACCACTGTCTGGCGAGGCGCACCGCATTGGGGCCGTGAACGATGATCCCGATTGCATCCGAAAGCACGTCCGCGTTGCACGGAAAGTCCCAGATGACCGAATTGATGTCCCCGCGCTTGTAGCGCTGTTCTGCAGCCGCGTAACCGTGGCTTCGATAGAGCGCCCTTGCCAGATGGCCGGCGCGGCCGACATCGCCTTCCATCCACCAGGCGACGCCTGACAGGAAGAAATCGTGCAGCGTTACCACGCCGGGGACTTCTCGCAGAAGGTCGAACATGTGCTGATGAAATGCCGAGTTCCCGAACTGGTACAGGACCCGGTCGTAGGACGAGGGGTTGGCGCTCAGCCAGTCGGGCGAGCGGATCGGGAATTGGCTGCGGAGCCATTCGGGCCCGATATCCGGCCGACTGGCGATGATCTCGATTTCATAGAAGCGTGACAGTTCGGGAATCAGCTCGGCACTGTAATCGCTGATTCCGCTCTGTTCTGGCGGCAGAGGCGAGACGTAGGCCAGTTTTGGGCGGGGCGTTTGCGCGCGGCGTCTTTGCGGCTGCAGCGCATGGCGCAAATGGAGCGCTTCGAGAGCTTTCACCGCGCGTTGCGCCGTGATGTCCCAGGAAAAACGGGTGGCTTGCCCAAGGCCATGGGAGACAAGTCGTTCCCGGAACCCCCGATCCTCCAGAACCTGTTGGAGACTGTTCGCAATTGAGTCCGGATTCAGCGGATCGAACAGGGCTTCGTCCAGGCCGACGACTTCCGGCAGGCTCGATGCGTTGCTGGCAATCACCGGCGCGCCACATGCCATCGCTTCCAGCGCGGGCAACCCGAAGCCTTCATGCCAACTCGGAAATACGAAGGCAGTGCAGGCGTGATAGAGGTGGATGAGGTCGTCCTCGGGCACGAAACCGGTGAACATCAGCGTCGAGGCGCCAAGCCCTTCGCGTCGAGCGAGAGTTCTCAGCCGGTCTTGTGCGTCATCATCCGCCTTGCAGACGATGGCAAGCTGATGGGCTTCACGTAGGTGCGCGGGGAGTCGGGCGAAAGCGGTAACGAGCCGATCGAGATTCTTGCGATGATCGATTCCTCCGGTGTACATCACGAACGGCAGGTTGAGACCGTAGCGTGCCCGCACCGTATCCAGAGTGGAAAGAGGCAGATTTCGCCGATGGAATTGCGGATCCGCAGCTGCGCCGATATTGACCGTTTGACCCGCCGGAAAGCCGAGGTGGTCTTTTGCTTCCTTTGAGCTGGATGCTGAAATAGCCAGCAGCAGATCTGCGCGCCGCAGATGGTCCAGCTGGGCTTCGTACCATTTTTCTATCACGGCATGATGCGAAAGATAAGTTTCGCGGTGGATGAGGGGGATCAGGTCATAAAGCACCGCAGCCGTCGGAATGTCGTGCAAGGTGCCGATGCTGGCGACGGCGTCGTCGATCAGGCCCTCGAAGAGACTGGAAACCAGAACGACATCCGGCCGAAGCGCGGCGAGATAGGCTTCCCGGACGCATGCGGCTGCCCGTCTCCGCGCATGATTGGTGTCATCTGCCGCGCTGATCCCTCTCGGGCATTGCCAGACGCGAAAATGTCCTGGCGGCAGGAGTGGCGCGAAGGTCGCCCGAAGCAGCGGCGGCGATTCGGGAAAGGCATCGCTGGCAGCGATAATGACGTCATGAGGCCCGCGCCAGCGTGCGATGCCTTGGGCCAAACCCATCGTGTAGCGCCCGATTCCGCGAAACGCGCTGCCGCTCGTCTGGGCTCCTTGCACATCAATGACGATGCGCATCAGCGTATCCTGGCCGTTTCGTCTTCATTGAGGCTGGCGCGAAGGAGTTGAGCGTAGATCTTCGCCGCCGTTAGCGGCAGGTCGGGATCCGCATGACGAGCCCTAGCCAGCCGCGATCGAGCCGCATGGGCCCGCACCTGTCCGCGGGGACGGGGAGAGCCGGGGGGCGTCGGCCGCAAAGCCGCGCGCAGAACCCGATCCAGCCATGGAAAGTGTCGCAAGATGTTGATTGCGAGTGCGCGCAGCCTCGGCATGGCCCGTACCCGATCCGCCAATCCGCTCAGGGTAAGACGCACAAGACGTCGAAAGAAATAGGCGGGTTGCACGGTCAGCCCTCATGAGTTTGGCGCGACATCCGCCGTATGAAGTTCATTGCGGCTCTAAACGGACTCGTCACGCGCCACGAGCGGCTGGCATGGATCTCCATGATCAGCCGCTCCGCTTCACGCAGCCTGGAAGCCGCCTGGTTCGCCTGTTGTTCCGCGTCATGTCGCAGGGCCTTTTCACGCTCCATCCGCTGCTCAGCTTCCTGCTCTCGTGCCTGGATTACGGCGAGCATTTGTCGGCAAAACGGAGCGGAGGCAAGCCCGCTCAAACTGAAATTATCAAATATATTTGGGCCGTAGCAAAAATAAGATTGTAATTCTAGATGTCGTATACTGATATAAAATCTGTTTAACCCGTCAAAATATACAAATTTATAGCCTAATTTTGAGATAATTTCTTCCCAATCCGAAAAAGTCGGGTTTTTCGTATTGGGTTTGGTGCTTTCGATCACGATTATCCACGGCCGTACAGCGGACGGCGCCCAGGTGGAAATCACCTCTCGTTCCATCCCTTCCACGTCAATTTTCATCCAATGGATAACTTGATCCGTCATTTCATCGAGAATGTCGGATAGCGGTCGGCACGGCACCTTGATGCGGTTGACGGAAAATCCGCGTTGACGGTGCTCATCGGCAAGGAAGGCATCGCCCGTGCTCAACCCGGTATCGGCAATTTCGTAGAAGTCGATCGTATCGCTGGTCGCCCCGATCGCAGCTTCGATAACGTTCTCGTCAGGGCGCGCGACCCGGAGGCGTTCGGCATAAGCCGGGTTTGGCTCGACATGAACCCCGCGCCATCCGCGCTCGTAAAACGCGAGGCTAACGGAATCGATGATCGGATCCTGTGCGCCGATGTCGATATAGGTTCCAGGCGAAACATGCCCGAGCGCGCGCCAGAGCATGACATCCTCGAAATTCTGGGCATAGGAAATGAACTGACGTTCGGAGCCGGCTTCAGGCGCCATTAATCCCCACATGAAATCACTGTGAACTATACGTGCTGGCTCCGAAATAATCTTTTCGGAGCAGTCGTTCTAGCCGGCTTCCGGGTATGAAAGCCAATCGGCGCAATTCAGACGGCTGGCCCTGGCTACGGGTGAACGGTGGCGGACATCATTCGGACGGCGCCGCTCGTAGGATCGACCCACCTGAACGGCGGGAAGGAACGAGTGAGAGGGAGGTGAGCGCAATGAGCGCTCATTCTGGCCAACGGAAGCGGGGCGAAGCGTGTAGGAGAGTGATCCGGGTTGCCGGGCGAGGCGTGCGACACTCGGTCATGCCCGTCGACGTGCTTGATCTGGCCCGGATGTCTGGCGACATCCCCGATCCGACCAAGCACGAGGAAGCAGGCACAGCTGGAGGGACGGTCAGGCCCTCTGGCGCGCGTTGCTCAGCAGGCGCGCGATCAGCACGGCGATAATAATAGCTGAGCCGATCACCGTGCCCTGCGAGCAGGGCTAGACGTTCAGCAGGTTTAGCCCGTTGCCGATGAACATCGTGACGAAAGCGCTGAACAGCGTGCCGATGATCGAGCCGTGACCGCTGTAGAGGCTAGCGATGCCGATCACCGCCGCGGCGATTGCGGCGAGCTTGAGCCCTTGCCTGCCGAGCGGGGCGATGGAGAGAATGCGCGAGGCGAGGAAGATCGCGGCGATGGTGCCCTTCGGGCCAGAGATGACATAGGCCAGCACATTCCATGCGCGGATGCGCAGGCCTGCGCCGCGGCGAGGGTCACCTCGAGGTAGGAACCGATCCTGAGCAACCTCTTCTTGCCGCCGATCTTTTGGCAACGGAAGCGTCAGAGCTTTCCTCCTGCCATCGTTAACAGCAGGAACAAGACATTGGAATCGAACATCATGCAAGGCTTGTCGAGCGCCTTCGACTCACGGATGGCGGCGTCCGCAAGTATATCCCCATTCCCATACACGATGTCCGCCCCCTCGTGCCCCGAGGTTTGAGGCGATGTCTCGTGAGACGGATTGGGCCGCCGGTACGGGAGAAATAGAAGAGGTAGACGTCTGAGATCGTGTGAAAAGGCGAAACTGGCGGAGAGGGTGGGATTCGAACCCACGGTACCCGTGAAGGCACAACGGTTTTCGAGACCGTCCCAATCGACCACTCTGGCACCTCTCCGCGGCCGCGCGGCTTATAGGCATGTTGGCGCCGGCTAGGCAACAGTCGGCTTGCGGTTGGTGGTGCCCTGCCATCGGGCGAATCAATTGACAGCAGGGCGCATCCCGCTATAACCCCGCAATCTCGCGATGCCGAAAGGTTTCGCGCAGCTTTTTTTGTCCGCCCGCGCGGCGTTGCAGATAGAATTGGACCAGATCGATGTTCGCAGTCATCCGCACCGGCGGAAAACAATATCGCGTCGTGCCGGACGCGGTGCTGAAGGTCGAGAAGCTCGAGGCCGAGGCCGGCAGCACCGTCACCTTCACCGACGTTCTCGCCATCGGCGGTGAACAGGGCGTGACCTTGGGCAAACCCGTTGTCGAGGGTGCGACGGTCACCGCCACGGTGATCGCGCAGGACAAGCTCGATACGGTCATCATCTTCAAGAAGCGCCGCCGGCAGAACAGCCGTCGCAAGAATGGCCACCGCCAGCCGGTGACCGTGCTGCGCGTGTCCGGCATCAACGCCGCCTGATCGGAGGGATATCCCATGGCACACAAGAAAGCCGGTGGTTCGTCGCGCAACGGGCGCGATTCCGAGGGCCGCCGCCTCGGCGTCAAGAAGTTCGGTGACGAACAGGTGATCGCCGGCAACATCATCATCCGCCAGCGCGGCACCAAGGTGAAGCCGGGCGCCAATGTCGGCGTCGGCCGCGACCACACGATCTTCGCCCTCGTCGACGGACGCGTGAAGTTCTCCCGCAAGGCCGAAGGCCGCGTGCACGTTTCGGTCGAGCCGCTGCCGCTCGCCGCGGAGTAATCTGTCTCCGGCATGAAGGACGCGAAGGCCGGCCGGTGCCGGCCTTTTGCGTATCTGCACCCATGAAGTTCCTCGACCAGGCGAAAATCTATGTGCGTTCGGGCGATGGCGGCAACGGCGTCGTCGCGTTCCGGCGCGAGAAATACATCGAGTTCGGTGGGCCGGACGGCGGCAATGGCGGCCGCGGCGGCGACATCGTGTTCGAGGCGGTCGAGAACCTCAATACGCTGATCGACTTCCGCTATACCCAGCATTTCCGGGCCCGCAAGGGCGGCAATGGCGCCGGATCGGACCGTACTGGCGCCGCCGCGCCGCCGGTGGTGATCAAGGTGCCGGTCGGCACCCAGATCCTCGACGACGACCGCGAGACCCTGCTCGCCGATCTCGATGCACCGGGCAAGCGCATCGTGCTGCTGCGCGGCGGCGATGGCGGCCATGGCAACGCCATGTTCAAGACCTCGACCAACCGCGCGCCGCGCCGTGCCGATCCCGGCTGGCCGGGCGAGGAGCGCTGGGTCTGGCTGCGGCTCAAGCTGATTGCCGATGCAGGGCTGGTCGGGCTGCCGAATGCCGGGAAATCGACCTTTCTCTCGGTGGCCTCGGCGGCGCGGCCCAAGATCGCCGATTATCCCTTCACCACGCTGCACCCGCAGCTCGGCGTGGTCCGGCTGTCGATGACCGAGGAATTCGTCCTCGCCGACATTCCGGGCCTGATCGAGGGCGCTCATGACGGCGCGGGGCTTGGCGACCGCTTTCTCGGCCATGTCGAGCGTTGCGCCGCGCTGATCCACCTGATCGACGGGGCGGCCGGCGACGTGGTGGACGCCTGGCGGACGATTCGTGGCGAGCTCGAAGCCTATGGCGGGGGGCTCGCGGACAAGCCCGAGCTGATCGTGCTGAACAAGATGGATGCGATGACGCCGCACCAGATCGCCGGCCGGCGCTCGGCACTGGAACGGGCCTCGGGCTGCAAGGTCATGGTGATTTCCGCCGCCGCGCATCAGGGGGTCGATGCGGTGCTGCGCGAAACCCTGCGGATGATCCGCGAGCAGCGGCAATGAGCCCGGGGCTGCCCGATCCAGGCAGCGCACGGCTGCTGGTGGTGAAGATCGGGTCCGCCCTCATCGTCGATCCCGATGCCGCGGCGCCGCGCACAGCCTGGCTTGCAAGCGTGGCCGCCGACATCGCGGCCCTCCGGGCGCGCGGCGTCGGTGTTATCGTGGTGTCCTCCGGGGCGATCGCTCTCGCGCGGCGGCAGCTTGGCCTGACGCAGAAGCGGCTGCGGCTCGAGGAAAAGCAGGCTGCGGCCTCGGTGGGTCAGATCCGGCTGGCGCAGGCCTGGAGCGAGGCGCTTTCGGCGCACGGGCTGGTCGCGGCGCAACTGTTGCTGACCATGGACGATACCGAGGACCGGCGGCGCTATCTCAACGCGCGGGCCACGCTCCGCACGCTGCTCGAACTCGGCGCCGTGCCTGTGATCAACGAGAACGACTCGGTCGCCACCGGCGAGATCCGCTTCGGCGACAACGACCGGCTCGCCGGTCGGGTGGCCGAAATGGTGGAGGCCGACCAACTGGTCCTGCTCTCCGATATCGACGGGCTCTATACCGCCGATCCGCGGCGCGACCCGGCGGCGGCGCATCTACCCGTCGTCGCCGCGATCACGCCGGAGATCGAGGCGATGGGCGGCGCGCCGCCGCCGGGCTATTCCTCCGGCGGGATGCGGACCAAGCTCGTCGCCGCGCGGATCGCGACCCAGGCCGGCTGTGCCATGGCGATCGCGCTTGGCGGGGTTGCGCATCCGCTCGCGTCCCTCGAAGCGGGGGCGCGCTGCACCTGGTTCCTGCCGCAGCCCGGAGGGCGCTCGGCGCGCAAGCGCTGGATCGCCGGCTCGCTCGCGCCGCTCGGGCGGCTGCATGTCGATGCCGGCGCGGCGCGGGCGATCCGCCGCGGCTCATCGCTGCTGCCGGCGGGGGTGGTGCGCGTCGAGGGACGGTTCGAGCGTGGCGATGCGGTCGAGATCGCCGGGCCGGATGGGGCGGCGCTGGCCCGCGGCCTTGCCGCCTATCCGAGCGAGGATGCGATGCTCATCGCCGGCCACAGGACCGACGAGATCGAGGCGCTGCTCGGCTGGCGCGGTCGGGATGAGCTGATCCACCGCGACGACCTCGTGCTCGTCGCCGGCCCGTTGCCGTCCGTTTCGTCGTAGGCCCGAGCACAAGCGTCAGGCGACTTCCGTCCGTTCGAGGTCGACGCGCCGGCGCGGCAGCGCGTATGGATATTCCTTCTGCAGGAACGTGATCATCTGCTCGCGCACGAAGCAGCGCAGATCCCAGGCCTCGCCCGAATTGCGCGCCGAGACCAGGGCGCGCAGTGTCAGCGTGGTCTCCAGCGCGTGGGTGACCTGCAGCACCACCACCTTGCCGCTCCAGAGCGGCGTCGCGTGCACGATCTCGTCGAGCTTGCGGCGCAGCACGTCCATCGGCACGGTATAGTCGAGGCTCCAGTGCACCTCGCCGATCAGTTCTGACGAGTCGCGTGTCCAGTTCTGGAACGGCTGTTCGAGCAGCCAGGCCAGGGGGACGACCATGCGCTGCCAGTTCCAGATCCGCACCACCACGTAGGTCGAGGTAATTTCCTCCACCCAGCCCCACTGGCCGTTGATCACCACCGCATCCTCGACGCGCAGCGGCTGGGTGATGGCGATCTGGATGCCGGCGATGAGATTGGAGAGCACCGGCCGCGCCGCGAGGCCGACGACGAGCCCGGCCGCGCCGGCGGAGGCGAGCAGCGACACCCCGTAATCCCGCACCGCTGGAAACACCATCAGCGCGGCGGCCGTGGTGATGATGATGGTCAGCACATGGCTGGCCCGGCGCAGCACCTGCCATTGAGTCACGTGCTTGCGGGCGATGGCGTCGGCCTGGATGTTGTCGGGACGGTGGGAAAGCTGGCGCGTCGTGTAGATGTCGATCGCGAGCAGCACGGCCCAGCCGATCAGGATCACGAGGCCCGCGCTCAGCGCGTGCAGCACGCCGAAGCGCAGGCCCGGTCCGAGCGGCGCCTGCGGCACCACCGTGGTCAGCATCAGCACGATCAGGAAGGCCAGCACGATGGCCCGCACGCGGGCGACCAGCGCCCCCGTGGCCCTGCCGCGGTCGCGCAACGGGCGGGGGAGCAGCCGGAACAGCATCGCGTGGAACACGATCGCGACCAGGATCGCGGCGGCGGCCAGGATTGCCGTGGTGACCAAAGGCGGCCAGCCGTGCAGCACGATTGTAAGGTTGCCGGCGGCGTGCGCGATGGGGTTGCCGGGCGCGGATCGGGTCATGCGGCCTCCTCCTCTGGTGGCGCGCCGCGTCCCCCGCAAGGGATCGCGGCCGCCGGGCTCAGTGAGGAGGTAGACCGCCGTGCCGGCGATACAACCTTCGCCGGGGAAATGCGCGCCGCTTCAGCCGCCGAAATAGCCCGGCAGGATCTTCGAGGCGCTGGTTGCGGGATTGTCTTTCAGCAGCGCCGGATCGGTGGTGACGATGATCAACCCGGCCATCGGCGTGCCGAATCCATGCACGCCAGGACGCACCTTCGGCAGCCACACCCCGCCTGGAGCCTTGGCCAGTTCCGCATGGACCGGACAATAATACCATTCCGGCCCCTGGTGCCGGAAACTGATCGAGTAGGTGTGAACCTTGTGGCCCTTGCCGGGTGTGCCCGCCAGCGCCGGGGCGTCGAACGTCTTGCTCGCCGCACCGGTCTGCGGGCTGTAGCCGAGAATGGCGTGCGCCCCGGTATCCTCGTTGACGAAGACCACTTTCTGGCCCGGACGGACGAATACGAGGCGCTCCAGGAACTCGTTGGCGCCGTTCATGTGGATGTAGACCGGCTTCGGCGGCGCTGCGGCACTGGCCGCGGACGCACCGAAGAGGGTGACAGTGGCGAGGCCGATCGCAAGGGCGGATCTGTTCATGGCATTCTCCTTTGGCATGCGGGCAGTCTCGATCGTCATCATGGCGGAACAAGGGCCCGGATCGGGCACGCTCATCAATCCGCCGTGAGCGGCGCGTTCAGGGGCCGCATTGCTGCACCGGCGCCAGATGAAGCGGCCAGGATGGGGGATCGTCGGCCGCGGCGAGGCTGTCCGTCAGTTCTGTCCAGGTGCCGCCGAGCAGGATTTCGGCCGGGCGGAAGCGCGCCTTATAGGCCATTTTCGGACTCTCCGGCACCCAGTAGCCGAGATAGACATAGGGCAGGCCGAGTTCCCGCGTGCGCTCCACCAGCCACAGGATCGAACGCGTCCCCAGCGACTGCCGAGTGAGATCCGGCGCGAAGAAGGAATATACGGCGGAAAGCCCGTCGGCAAGGCGGTCGGTCAGGCAGGCGCCGACCAGTTCGTCCGCGCCGTCGCGAAACTCCACAAGCCAGGTCTCGATCGGCGTATCCTCGACCATGGCGCGATAGTCGTAGAAGCTCATGCCAGCCATATCGCCCTCGCCGTGGCGGGCCTGCTGGTAGCGCTGGAACAGCTTGAACTGCTCGGCCGTGGCGCGCGGCGGCATCTCATAGGCGCGCAGCCCGGCATTCGCGGCGATGATCCGTCGATGGGTCCGGCTCTGCCGGAACCGGTCGCTGACGATGCGGATCGGGATGCAGGAGCGGCAGCCCGCGCAAACCGGCGCATAGGCGATGTTGTGGCTGCGCCGGAACCCGCCGCGCGAGAGCCGGTTGTGCAGCGCGTCGGCATCCGCGCCGGTGAGTTCGGTAACCACCTTCCGCTCGGTCCGCCCCGCGACATAAGGGCAGGGTAGCGGGGCCGTGGCGTAGAAGAACTGCGGCGGGCGGCCAGGGACGGTCACGGCGCGGCAGGGCGCCCCAGCGCCGAGGTGTGGACGACCGTGAGGCCCGAGAGCAGGTCATGCCCCGCGCGGCGGCGGCGGGTGACCAGCACCAGCAGGAAGGGCACCATGCCGAGCATGAAGGACACGCCGAGCAGCACCGTCCAGGCCAGCGCCTGGGCGAAGCTCGGCCGCAGGGCAACGCTCGCCTCCAGCGTATCGTCCTGCCGGAGCGTGAGACCCAGCAGGCGCTGCCCCGGCGTCGCCGCGGCGGACGAGCACAGCCACAGGATGTAATAGAGCGGCGGGACGGCCCAGGTGAAATGCAGCAGCAGGAAACCGAGGCCGAACGTTGCGATGCCGAGCACCACGATCACCCACCAGACAGCGACGCTCAGCACGGCGAGAAGCACCATGTCGACAAGAAAGGCGATGATGCGGCGCGGCCAGACATCGCGGGTCAGCCAGGCGTCGCGCGCCGCTTCGGCATCGAAAGGCAGGGACTGGCTCATGCTCTCCAAGATAGTGTGCCGGGCGGGGCGCGCGCAATGGCCTGCACTGCCCGCGCGTCATGGACAGCGGCGGGAGCGGTTGCTACACGCGCCACGGATCGTCCGGTCCACCTCCTTCGACATCGGGGCCGCCCGTTCCGGCCGCAGGGATCCGTCACATGAAGATCGTCGCGTGTAACTCGAATCTGCCGCTTGCGGACGCCGTCAGCAAGGCGCTGCATCTGCCGCTGACCAACGCCATCATCCGCCGCTTCGCCGACATGGAGATCCATGTCGAGATCCAGGAAAACGTCCGCGGCGAGGATGTGTTCGTCATCCAGTCCACCTGCTTTCCGGCGAACGACAACCTGATGGAGCTGCTGATCACGCTCGATGCGCTGCGGCGCAGCTCGGCGCGGCGGGTGACCGCGGTGATCCCGTATTTCGGCTACGCAAGGCAGGACCGCAAGACCAACCCGCGCACGCCGATTTCGGCCAAGCTGGTCGCCAACATCATCACCGAGGCGGGCGCCAACCGGGTGCTCACGCTCGACCTGCATGCCGGGCAGATCCAGGGTTTCTTCGACATTCCGGTGGACAATCTCTACGGCGCGCCGCTCTTCGCGCGCGACATCCAGGACCGTTTCGCCGGGCGCGACATCATGGTGGTGTCGCCGGATGCCGGCGGCGTCGCCCGCGCCCGCGCCACGGCGAGCCGCCTTGCCTGCGACTTCGCGATCATCGACAAGCGCCGCCCGCGCGCCGGCGTTTCGGAAGTGATGAACGTGATCGGCGATGTCGAGGGACGGCACTGCATCATGATCGACGATATCGTGGATTCCGGCGGCTCGCTCTGCAACGCGGCCGAGGCGCTGATCCGCCACGGCGCGGCTTCGGCCTCGGCCTATGTCAGCCACGGCGTGCTCTCCGGCCAGGCGCTGGAACGCATCGGCGCCAGCCCGATCGAGACGCTGACCATCACCGACAGCATCCATCTCGATCCCGCACGCAATCCGCCGTCGAATCTGCAGGTGCTGACCATCGCCCCCTTGCTTGCCGAGGCGATGCGCCGCATCTCGGATGAAACCTCGGTCAGCTCGCTGTTCGACTGACCGGCCGCGAAAACGGGAGGAAACGGAATGAAACTGTTCTATGCGCCAGGCGCCTGCTCGCTCGGCATCCATGTCCTGATCGAGGAACTCGGCCTGCCGCATGAAGGCGTGCTGGTGAACCTGCGCGACGGGCAGCAGTTCAGCGACGACTACAAGGCGATCAATCCGAAGGCCAAGGTGCCGGCAATCGTGCTCGACGACGGCACGGTGCTGACCGAGTGGATCGCCATCGCGAACTACCTGGCCGCGACCAACCCGGCGGCCCAGCTGGTGCCGTCCTCCCCGGTCGAGGCCGCGCGCTGCAACGAACTCGTCGCCTACATCAACGGCTGGATGCATCCGCAGGGGTTCGCCCGCATCTTCCGCCCCGAGCGTTTCGCGCCGAATCCCGAGGACAAGGAGGCCGTCCGCGAGCAGGGGCGGAAGATCTTCGCCGAAGGATTCGACCTGATCGAGCCGGTGCTGGCCGATGGGCGGGAGTGGCTGCTCGGCGCGTTCTCGATCGCCGATGCGGCGCTGTTCTACGTCTCCTTCTGGGCGGAAGGCCGGCAGACGATCCCGCTGCCGCCGAATGTCTCGGCGCATTATGCGCGGATGAAGGCGCGCCCGGCGGTGGCGCGGGCGATGGAGCAGGAGCGGCTGTCCTGATGACGCTGCCGCGCGCCCCGTTCTGGTTCCTCCGCCACGGCCAGACCGACTACAACGCGCAGGGCCTGTCGCAGGGGGCGATCGACATTCCGCTGAACGAGACCGGCCGCGCGCAGGCCCGCGCCGCGGCGCCGCTACTGCTCGGGCGCGGGATCGTCGGCATCGTCGCCTCGCCAATGCAGCGCGCGCGCGAGACCGCCGAAATCGTCAACGAGACCCTCGGCCTGCCGCTCGCCTTCGAACCGGACCTGCGCGAGGTGGTGTTCGGCGGCATGGAGGGCCAGCCGCTCGAACCCTGGTTCGGCGACTGGATCGAGGGACGGCTGACGCCGCCCGGCGCCGAAAGCTTCGCCGACATCACTGCCCGCGCCGGCACCGCGCTGCGCAGCATCCTGGCGAGGCCGGGGCCGCTGCTGCTGGTCTCGCACGGCGCCTTCTTCCGCGCGGTGCGCGGCCTGCTCGGCGTGAGTCTGGAAGGCCGCACCGCCAATGCAGCCCCCATCCTCTGCGCGCCGGACGGCGAGGGGTGGCGGACGGCGATGGCCGCCGAACTCGACGAGGCGGTGGCGCCGGGCGCAATGTAGATTGTCTTCATCCGGCCAGGCCGGATCGCCTGTGGGGGAACGTAACATGGAAATGGGCTTTTTCGCGCCGAGGCACATGGATATCGGCGGCGGGGCGGCGGCGCGGATTGCGGTCCTGCTCGGCCGCTTCGGCCTGTCGCGGCCGCTGATCGTCACCGATCCGGTCATGGTGAAACTCGGCCTGGTCCGCCGCATCACCGATCCGCTGGAAGCGGCCGGGATCGTCTGCACGATCTTCAGCGACACCGTGCCCGAGCCGGTCGATACCGTGGTGGAAGCCGGCGTCGCCATCGCCAGGGGCGGCGCGTTCGACTGCCTGATCGGCTTCGGCGGCGGCTCGCCGATCGACACGGCGAAGGCGATCAACATCCTGCTCGCGGCGGCGCCAAGTGCGCGCATGCGCGACTTCAAGGTGCCCGTCGCCGCCGATACGGCGGCGCTGCCGCTGATCGCGGTGCCGACGACCGCCGGCACCGGCTCGGAAGCGACCCGCTTTACCGTGATCACCGATACCGAAACCGACGAGAAGATGCTGATCGCCGGGCTCGGGGCGCTGCCGCTGGCGGCGGTGGTCGATTACGAGCTGACCATGAGCGTGCCGCCGCGCACCACCGCCGATACCGGGATCGATGCCTTCACCCATGCGCTGGAGGCCTATGTCTCGCGGCGGGCGAACCCGGTGTCCGACGCCTATGCGCGCAGCGCGATGAGGCTGATCGGCGCCAACCTGCGCAAGGTCTGGCAGACGCCGCAGGATCGCGACGCGCGCGAGGCGATGATGCTCGGCGCGACCCTCGCGGGACTCGCCTTCTCGAACGCCTCGGTGGCGCTGGTGCATGGCATGTCGCGGCCGATCGGCGCGCATTTCCACGTGCCGCATGGCATGTCGAACGCGATGCTGCTGCCGGCGGTGACGCGCTTTTCGCTCAATGCCGCGCTGCCGCGCTACGCCGAATCCGCCCGCCTCGCCGGCTTCGCCCGCGCCGATGACGCCGACCAGCTGGCCGGCGCCAGGCTGATCGAGGCGCTGGAGGCGATCAATGCCGAGCTCGAGGTGCCCACACCGCAGGGTTTCGGCGTGGCCCGCGCCGACTGGGACGCGCTGCTGCCCAAAATGGCGGAACAGGCGCTGGCCTCCGGCAGCCCCGGCAACAATCCGGCGGTGCCGGACGCTGCCGAGATCGTGAAGATCTACGAGGAGATCTTTTGACGTCGCGTCCCTGAAGCGCTTCTGGATTCGCGTTCCGGCCCCGCGCTCAAGCGAGTGCGAGGTCGGCCGCGAGTTCGAGCAGGGCGAGGTCGCGTCCCGGCCCGGCGATGAGCGACAGGCCGACCGGCGCCCCGTTCACCTTGCCGACCGGAATGGTGAGTTCCGGCAGGCCGGCGAAGGCGGCGATGATACCGACGCGCAGCGTTCGCGTGCGGACGTCTTCATAGACCGCCTGCTCCGCCGCAACCGGCGGGGCCGGGCAGGGCGAGGTCGGAATCACCAGCACCGCGCCGCCGGCCAGCAGCGCGTGCATCCGCGCCGTGTGCGCGCGGCGCGCCACGCGTCCCTCGGCAGCGGCTTCGGCGGTGAAGCCGCGCGTCGCCGCGATCCGGCCCGCGGTGACGGGGTCGAGCAGCGGCTTGACCGTCTCGATGAAGCCGCCCAGCGTCAGCCACGTCTCGCGCCCGCGCACGGCGTTCTGCCAGGCCAGCATCCGGTCGAGCCCTTCCGGCACCGGGTCGGCCTCGCCCATCGGGCCCAGCCTGGCGAGCGCGGGTTCGAGGGCAGTGACGACGTCGGGATCGGCATTGGCGAAGGCTGCGGGAATCATGAGAAACTGGGCCGCGAGCGGCGGTGCTGGCGGCAAAAGCGCCTCGCCGACGCGAAGCATGGTCTCCGCATCGCGGGTGAACCAGCCAGGCGTGTCGAAGCTCGGGGCCAGCGGCGCCGCCCCGGCCAGGCTGAGCAGCCCCTGAGTCGGGCGCAACCCGTAGAGCCCGCAATAGCTGGCCGGAATCCGCACCGAGCCGCCGGTATCCGAGCCGACGCCGACATGGGCGCGGCCGGACGCGACCATCGCCACCGAGCCGCTCGACGAGCCGCCCGGCAGCCGGTCCGGCGCCGCCGGGTTGAGCGGCGTGCCGTAATGGGTGTTGCGCCCCTCCAGGCCGAAGGCGAGTTCGACCGTCGTTGTCTTGCCGGTGACGCGGGCGCCGGCCTCGAGAAGCTGTGAGACGATCCAGGCATGCGAGAGGGCGGGGCCGAAATGCCGCCCCCAGTCGGGGTTGCCGAAGGCGGTCACTTCGCCCGCGATGTCGAACAGGTCCTTGACGACCACGTCGAGCCCCGCAAGCGGGCCGTGCGGATTGCCCCGGATGTCGAGCGATTTGATCAGGCCGAGATCGGGAGCTTCGGAGAGGGGATGGCGCGTTTCCATGGCGAAAGGGTAACAGAGTTCGGCGCCGGGTTGAACCGGCTTCCGGCAGGGTTAAAATCGACTGGCCGGCACCGATATCTCCGGCAGAGGACAAGGACGAGGGTCGATGAACGCCACTGCCATCACTGCGGATGCCGCGACGATCGAGGCCGCCGACAAGGCCGCCCGCCACTGGGTCAGCCCCGATCCCGGACCACTGAAACCGGGCTCGGAAGCACACAAGCGCGCCGTCTGCGCGATGTTCCACGAAACCTTCAACCCTTACAAACCCTCGGTCATCGAGTGGCCGAAGCTCGACCCCGAAACCCTGCACAAGATCACCTCGCTGCCGATCTGGGACATCGCGGTGCAGACCGAGGGCAAGGCGCGGCTGCGGATGGCGGCCTATGCGCGGATCATCGCCGATCCGGACATGAGCAAGACGATCGAGCTGAACGGCTGGGAGGAGAACCGGCACAAGGAGGTGCTCTCCAAGCTGGTCGAGGCCTATGACATTCCGCTCGAACCGGAGCCGGAATACCGCCAGCCGAAGGATCCCGAATGGGCCTATCTGGTCACCGGCTATTCCGAGTGCGTCGACAGTTTCTTCGCCTTCGGCCTGTTCGAATTGGCGAAGCGGTCCGGCTTCTTCCCGGCCGAACTGGTCGAGACCTTCGAGCCGGTGATGCAGGAGGAGTGCCGGCACATCCTGCTCTTCGCCAACTGGGTCGCCTGGCACCGCGCGAGGCTGCCGCTGCACCGGCGGATCTGGTTCGAACTCCGCGTCGCGGCGGTATGGGCGTTCCTCGGCTGGGAGCGGATCGGCATCGCCCGCGGCATGGACGACGGGGGCAAGGACAAACCCAAGGCGCAGGACAACAATTTCACCGTGACCGGCAGCAAGTCGGTCAGCGCCGAAGACATCTCGGTGCCGGAACTGATGCGCATCTGCCTCGAGGAGAACGACCGACGCTTCGCCGGCTACGACCGCCGGCTGCTGCGGCCGACGACGATGCCGACCCTGGTGCGGATCGCGCTGAAATTCATGCCGAAACCGCGCCAGAAGGCGGCGGCGTGAGCGGCGGCGGCACGGCCGGCGGCAACGAACGGCAGATCGCCTACTGGAACGAGGTCGCGGGGCCGAAGTGGATCCGCGTCCAGGCGGCGATGGAATCGAGGCTGACGGCGGTAGAGGACCGCCTGCTGGAGCGGGCTGCGCCCCGCGCTGGCGAGCGGGTGCTGGAGGTCGGCTGCGGCACGGGGACGACCACCGCGCGGCTCGCCGGGCTGGTCGGTGAGGGCGGGCATGTCACCGCCGTCGATGTTTCCCGCCCGATGCTTGAGGCGGCGCGCGCCCGGCTTGCCGGCCTGGCGCAAGTGACGCTGATGGAGGCGGATGCCGCCTTCGCGACCTTCGCAGCGCCGTTCGACCTCGTCACCTCCCGCTTCGGCGTGATGTTCTTCGAGGATCCGGCGGCCGCCTTCGCCAATCTGCGCGCCTCACTCGTGCCGGGCGGCCGCCTCGTCTGCGCCGCCTGGGGGCCGATCGCCGACAATCCGCATTGGTCGGTGCCGCTTGAGATCACCGTGGCACGGCTCGGCCCACCAAAGCCGCGCCGGCCGCACGCGCCGGGCCCCCTGGCCTTTGCCGACCGCGACCATGCACGGACGGTGCTGACGCAGGCGGGCTTTGCCGAGATCGCCATCGAGCCCGAGCGGGTCATGCTGTCCGGGCGGTCACTCGACGACGAGGCCGAAATGGCGGGGACGATGGGCCCGGCCGGCGCGCTGATCGACGAGAAGGAGGCCGATGCCGAAACGCGCGCGGCGCTGCGGGTGGCCTTCCGCGAAGCTCTCCCCGGCTATGCCGACGCCGATGCCTGGCTGCCGGCGACGATCCACATGATCACGGCGCGCAACCCGGCCTGATCCGGCTGGTCACTGCAGCGCCGCCTCGGCGTGGCGGACCGCCGCAAGCGGGGCGGCGGCGCGGCCAACGACACGCCCGCCGATCAGGGCGAGCCAGTCGCCATCGGCGGGTGGGCGGGGCAACAGGCGGATCAGCCGCGCCTCGTCATCCAGCGCCACGGCATGAAACCGGCCACGCGCGGTCGTCATCGGACCATCCAAATGAATGACGCGGGCAACAGCATTGCCCGCGTCATCAAGTCCCAGCCATTCACGGGCGCGCGCGCCGGTCTCGGTCAGGAAGCTGTCGCGGCCGCGCACCCAGCGAAGCCGCATCGCATCAGCTCCGCCAGGCCGGCGGGCGCCACACCATCAGGCACTCTTGGTCATGATCTCGTCGGCGATGTTGCGCGGCACGGGATCGTAATGGTGGAACTGCATGGTGAAGGAGGCGCGGCCCTTGGTCATCGAACGCAGGTTCGAGATGTAGCCGAACATTTCCTTCAGCGGCACCTGGGCGCGGACGATCACGGTCGAACCCGAGCTTTCCTGGTTCTGGATCATGCCGCGCCGGCGGTTGAGGTCGCCCACCACATCGCCGACATGGTCCTGCGGCGTGGTGATCTCCACATCCATGATCGGCTCGAGGATGACCGGGCCGGCCTTCTTCATGCCCTCGCGGAAGCACGCCTTGGCGGCGATTTCGAAGGCCAGCGCGGAGGAGTCGACGTCATGGTACTTGCCGTCGACCAGCGTGTACTTGAAGTCCACCGTCGGGAAGCCGGCGAGCACGCCGGTATCGGCCTGCACCTTGATGCCCTTTTCCACCGCCGGGATGTATTCCTTCGGCACGGCGCCGCCGACCACCTTGTTCTCGAACAGGATGCCCTCGTTGCGCTCCTGCGGCTCGAAGATGATCTTGACCTCGGCGAACTGGCCCGAGCCACCCGACTGCTTCTTGTGGGTGTAGGTCTCGGTGTGTTCGCGGGTGATCGTCTCGCGATAGGCCACCTGCGGCGCGCCGACATTGGCCTCGACGCCATATTCGCGCCGCAACCGGTCGATGATGATGTCGAGGTGCAGCTCGCCCATGCCGGAGAGGATGGTCTGGCCGGTTTCCTGGTCCGTCTTGAGGCGGAGCGAGGGGTCCTCGCCGGCGAGCTTCTGCAGCGCCAGCGTCATCTTCTCGACGGCTTCCTTGGTCTTCGGCTCGACCGAGATGTCGATGACCGGCACCGGGAAGGCCATGCGCTCCAGCACCACCGGGTCGTCCGACGAGGCCAGCGTGTCACCCGTGCCGGTGTCCTTCAGGCCAACGAAGGCGGCGATGTCGCCGGCGTGGACTTCCTTGACCTCCTCACGCTTGTCGGCGTGCATCTGGAACATGCGGCCGACGCGTTCCTTGTGGCCCTTGGTCGTGTTGAGCACCGTGTCGCCCGAGCGCAGCGTACCGGCATAGACGCGCACGAAGGTGAGCGTGCCGTATTTGTCGTTGATGATCTTGAAGGCGAGGCCGGCGAAGGGCGCGTCGGGGTTGGCCGGGATCACGCGGCGGTTGGCCGAGGGGTCTTCCTCCTCGCCTTCCGGCGGGGCGACCTTGATGCCTTCGATGTCGACCGGGCTCGGCAGATAGTCGAGCACGGCGTCGAGCAGCGGCTGAACGCCCTTGTTCTTGAAGGCGGTGCCGCACAGCACCGGGCGGAACGCGCCGGAGATCGTACCGGTCTTGATCGCGCGCTTCAGCGTCTCGGTCGCGACGTCGCCCTTCTCGAAATATTCCTCCATGCCCGCATCGTCGACCGACAGAGCGGTGTCGAGCAGGTTCTGGCGGTATTCCTTGGCCTTTTCCAGCATATCGGCCGGGATTTCCTCATCGTGGAACTTCGCGCCGAGTTCGCCGCCTTCCCACACGATGGCCTTCATCTCGACCAGGTCGACCACGCCGACGAACTGGTCCTCGATGCCGATCGGCAGCTGCAGCGGCAGCGCCACGATGTCGAGCTTCTCCTTCAGCGTGTCGAACGCGCGGTAGAAGTCGGCGCCGGTGCGGTCGAGCTTGTTGATGAAGATGATGCGGGGAACGTTGTAGCGGTCCGCCAGGCGCCAGTTGGTCTCGGACTGCGGCTGCACGCCGGCCACGCCCTCGATGATGAACACAGCGCCATCGAGCACGCGCAGCGAACGGTTCACCTCGATGTTGAAGTCGATGTGGCCAGGCGTGTCGATGATGTTGATGCGATGGTCTTTCCACTCGCAGGTAACGGCGGCGGAGGTGATGGTGATGCCGCGCTCGCGCTCCTGCTCCATGTAGTCGGTCGTCGTGTTGCCGTCATGCACCTCGCCAATCTTGTGCGACACGCCCGTGTAATACAGGATACGTTCCGTGGTCGTGGTCTTGCCCGCGTCGATATGCGCGGTGATGCCGATATTCCGGATCTTGGCGAGCGAGGTGCCGGACATGCAGTCTCTCCAGGGTGGGCTGTGCAGGGTTCAGCGAACAGCGATTACAACGAAAAACGGGCGCGACCGCCGGTGAGTGTCCCGGCAATCCACCCGATTACGACCGGCTTTCGACCAATCTTCGCCCGCATAATGGCAAGGCGGGCCGCATTTTGCAACCCGGCGGCGGTTTTTCCTTTCGCACGCGGCGAATTCGCGCTAGCCATTCGCCATGGGACAACCTGCCGCACGCCTGACCGACATGCATGTCTGCCCGATGGTGGACGTGCTTGTGCCCCATGTCGGCGGGCCGATCATCGGCCCCGGCGCGCCCACCGTGCTGATCGGCGGCATGCCGGCCGCGCGGGTGGGCGACATGGCGGTTTGCGTGGGCCCCCCCGACTCGGTGGTCGTCGGCGCGTTCACCGTGCTGATCGGCGGCCAGCCCGCGGCGCGGATGGGCGATTCCACCGCGCACGGCGGCACCATCATTCTCGGCATGCCGACAGTCCTGATCGGCTGAGAGGCGCCGCGCCCGTCAGGGCGCGGCCTGTATCGGAGCGTCGCCGTCAGAGCGCGGCTTTCAGCTTCCTCATCATCCTTGTAACGAATCCGGCCGGCGGGTCGTCCGCGAGGGCGACGGCGGGAACGGTCGCCAGGGTCTTGCCGCCGGCGCTGACGGTGATCGTGCCGACCGTCTGCCCGCGATGCACGCCGGCTGCCGGCGGCGGGTCCAGCGCCACGGAGGTCTTCAGGGTCTTCGCGGCAAGCGCCGGGATCGTCATCGTGATGCTGTGCGCCGGGCCGACCGCCACCGCGGTCGTGCGGTAGAGCGGCGCCTTCAGCGTGCCCGCCGGCTTGCCGGCAACCGCGACCTTGGCATTGGCGTAGAACTGGTAGCCGTAATCGAGCAGGGCCTCGATATCGTGCGTGCTGACGGTCCAGCTCGGCCCGCCGAGCACCACGGCGATGAGGCGGCGGCCGTTGCGCAGTGCTGTGGCGTCGATGCAGTGCCCGGCTTCCTTGGTGCGGCCGGTCTTAAGCCCATCCACCGTCGGGTCGTGGAACAGCACCGGGTTCCAGCTTCGCTGGCGGATCTTGTCGAAGGTGAAGTGCTTCTTGACCGAAATCTTCAGGAACTGCGGATAGGTACGGACGATGTCGCGCGACAGTTTTGCAACATCCATCGCCGTGGTGCGCAGGTCCGGGTTCGGCAGGCCGTCCACGTTCGTGTAGTGGGTCGACTTCAGGCCAAGCGCCTTGGCTTCATGGTTCATCAGCCCGACGAAGCCGCTCCGGCTGCCGGCCACCGCCTGGGCGAGCGCCACGGCCGCATCGTTGCCCGAGTCGATGATCAGCCCGTGTAGCAACTGGTCCACCGTGACCGTCATGCCCGGCGAGATGAACATGCGCGAGCCGCCGGTATGCCAGGCCGAGACGCTGACCGGCACGGTCTGGTCCATCTTCAGCGAACCGTGCGCGACAGCCTGGTAGGTCAGATAGGCGGTCATCAGCTTGGTCAGGCTGGCCGGTGGCCAGGGCTGGTCCGGCGCCTTGGCGGCGATCACCGCGCCGGTATCGGCGTCCATCAGCACATAGGAGGCCTGCTGCGGCAGGGTCGGCGGCATCGGCACGCCGGGAATGGCGAGGGGCGCCACTGGCGCGGGTCCCGCGTCCTGCGGCGCGGTTGTCGCCGCGGCGGTTGCGTGTGCCGCGCCCTTGCCCGGCGCGGGCGTGCGCCCGGCGGCGTAGGACGTAGCGGTGAACAGGGCGAGGGTGAGAAGTGAAAGGCGGCGCTTCATGGTGGCGGAAGTCCGGACTGTTGGCATGGCGAGAGGCATACAATCGCCCCCGTGCCGTGGCAAATCGCGAGGCCGTGCGTCGCGTTCACGGTGGTGTTTCGCCGCACTTCCTTGACTTCGCGCCCCCCGCACGGTTTGAAGCGGGCAGACAATATCAGAACGGGCGGACATGGCGCAGACGAAGGACTCGGTAGCAGGCTCGATCAGGGAATGGGTTGTCACTCTCGTCTATGTCGTGGTGATCGCCGTCTTCATCCGCTCATTCCTGTTCGAACCGTTCTTCATTCCCTCGGGCAGCCTGACGCCGACGCTGCTGCCCGGCGATTTCGTACTCGTGACCAAGTGGAACTATGGCTATTCGCGCTGGTCGTTCCCCTTCGGCGAGCCGGATTTCAAGGGGCGGATCTTCGGCTCGCTGCCGAAACAGGGGCAGATCGCGGTGTTCGCGCTGCCGCGCGACCCGTCGATCGACTATATCAAAAGGGTAATCGGCGAACCCGGCGACACGGTCCAGGTGACCGACGGCCAGCTCTACATCAACGGGCGCGAGGTGCCCCGCACCCCGGCCGGCACCTATGTCGAGACGCCACTCGACTCGGGGGAGGGCGTGCCCATCAAGGTGCGCCTCTATCGCGAGCACCTGCCGGACGGCGTGACCCATCTGATCGCCAAGGCGACGAATCGGGGGTTCGCCAATAACACGCCTGTCTATCACGTCCCGCCCGACCACCTGTTCATGATGGGCGACAACCGCGATTTCTCCGAGGACTCGCGCTATCTCGATGCCGTCGGCTACGTGCCGCTGGCGAATTTCGTCGGCCGGGCGCGGATCATCTGGTTCTCCATCCGGCTCGATCATCCGTGGTGGGAATTCTGGTACTGGCCGGTCGATATCCGCTGGGACCGGCTGTTCACGGTCATCCATTGAGCGAGGCGGCGGAAGCGCTGCTCGGGCATCGCTTCGCGCGACCTGACCTGCTCGCCCAGGCCCTGACCCATCGCTCCGCGGTCGGGCAGGGTGGTCTCGGGTCGAACGAACGGCTGGAATTCATCGGCGACCGCGTGCTGGGCCTGCTGATCGCCGAATGGCTGATCGAGCGCTTCCCGCATGAGCGCGAGGGCGGGCTGGGGCCGCGGCTGGCGCATCTCGTCTCCCGCCAGTCGCTGGCGGAAATCGCCGAGCATGGCGGGATTGCCGGGCTGCTGTCGGTCTCGCCGGGGGAGAGCCGGCGCGGGGTGCGCAACCGCGCGACCGTGCTGGCCGATGCGCTGGAAGCGCTGATCGGCGCGCTCTATCTCGATGGCGGGCTGGAGCCGGCGCGGCTGTTCATCCGCCGCATCTTCGCGCCCCGGATCGACGGCCAGCCGAGCGCCCCGCCCAAGGACCCGAAGACCGCGCTACAGGAATATGCGCTGGCGCGCGGGCCGGTTCTGCCGGCCTATGAGCTGGTGGAGCGGACTGGCCCCTCGCACGCGCCGCGCTTTCGCATCCGCGTGACGGTCGCCGGCCGCACCGCCGAGGGACTTGCCGGAACCAAGCGCGAGGCGGAGCAGAACGCCGCGCGCGACCTGCTGGAGCAGCTGCAATGACGACCCGCTGTGGTTATGTCGCCCTTCTCGGACGGCCGAATGCCGGCAAGTCCACCCTGCTGAACCAGGCGATCGGCGCCAAGGTGTCGATCGTCACACCCAAGGCGCAGACGACGCGGTTCCGCATTTCCGGCATCGTCATGCGCGGTGGCGACCAGATCGTGCTGGTCGACACGCCAGGCATCTTCGCGCCGAAGCGGCGGCTCGACCGCGCGATGGTCGCGGCGGCGTGGGAGGGCGTTGCCGGCGCCGATCTCGCCTGCCTGATCGTCGATGCCGCGAAGGCGGACCCGGACGATCTCGCCGAGCCGATCGAGGCGCTCGCCGCGACCGGGCGGCCGCGCTGGCTGATCCTCAACAAGATCGACCTGCTGCCGCGCGACAAGCTGCTGCCGCTGGCCGAAACGCTGGCGCGGCAGGGCGGGTTCGCGGAAGTGTTCATGATCAGCGCGCTGAAGCGCGACGGCGTCGATCGCCTGCTCGACGCGCTGGCCGCGGCGATGCCCGAAGGCCCGCATCTCTACCCCGAGGACGAGCTGACCGACCAGACCGAGCGAATGCTCGCTGCCGAGCTGGTGCGCGAGCAGATCTTTCTCCAGCTGCGCGACGAGGTGCCCTACGGCGCCTCCGTCGAGACCGAGAGTTTCAGCGAGCGGAAGGACGGATCGGTGCGGATCGACGTTACCGTCTATGTCGCGCGTGCCGGCCACAAGAAGATCGTGCTCGGCGAGGGCGGGGCGCGCATCAAGTCGATCGGTTCGCGGGCGCGGCGGGATCTCGAGCGCCAGCTGGAGCGGCGGGTGCACCTGTTTCTCAACGTCAAGGAACGCCCGGGCTGGGACGAGGAGGCCGCGCGGTTGCGCGCCCTCGGCCTCGACGGCTGAACACCGGCGCCGGGTTGGCCCGGCGCCGGTTCAGAACGTCAGGCGGCGAGCCGGCGGCGATGGTGGTCGGCGTTGCCGAACATCGTGTCGATCATGGTCAGCCGCTTGAAATAGTGGCCGGCCTTGTATTCCATCGTCATCGCGATGCCGCCATGCAGCTGGATCGCCTGCTGGCCGACGAAGTGCAGCGCCTTGCCCACCCCGGCCTTGGCCAGCGCCATCGCCTTGCCGCGCGCTTCGGCATCGTCGTCGGCGACCGAGAGGGCGGCGAAGATGGCGAGGCTGCGCGCCTGTTCCAGCGCCACATACATGTCCACCGCGCGGTGCTGCAGCGCCTGGAAGACGGAAATCGCCACCCCGAACTGCTTGCGCTGCTTCATGTAGTCGACGGTCAGGCCGACCAGGGCCTCCATCGCGCCCACCGCCTCGGCGCAGAGGGCGGCGATCGTCTCGTCGCGCGCGCGCTCCAGCACCGCGAGATCGCCGATCTGCCGCGCGGCCGGAACCCGCACGCTGGCGAGCGAGATTTCCGCGCCGCGCAGCAGGTCCTGCATCGGATAGCCGCGGCGGGAGACGCCTTCGGCCTTCGCATCGACCAGGAACAGGCCGATCCCGTCGCGATCGCGCCGGCTGCCGGCAAGGCGGGCGCTGACGATCAGCCAGTCCGCCGTATCGCCGCCGAGGACCACCGACTTCTCGCCTTCGAGGATGAAATGATCGCCGTCGCGCTTCGCGGTGGTGGTCACGTCTTCGAGGTCGTGGCGGGAACTGCGCTCGGTATGGGCGACGGCGACGATCGTCTCGCCGGCGGCAAGTGCGGGAATCACCTCGTCCCTCACGGCCGCGCTTGAGCCGTGGCGCAGGACGGCGCCGGCGAAGACGATCGCGGCGAGATAGGGTTCGAGGGCCAGCGCCTTGCCGATCTCCTCCATGACGATCATGGTCTCGACCGGCCCGCCGCCGAAGCCGCCCTGCGCCTCGTCGAAGGGCAGGGCGAGCAGCCCGGCCTCGGCGTATTCGGCCCAGACCGCGCGGTCGAATCCTTCGGGAAGTTTCGCATAGGCCTTGCGCTTTTCGAAATCGGCATAGCGGCTGGCAAAAAGCTTGCCGACACTGTCGCGCAGCAGGCGCTGTTCTTCGGTAAAATCGAAATCCATTGTCTTGTCCTCAGAACCCCAGGATCGCCTTGGCGATGATGTTGCGCTGGATCTCGTTCGAGCCGCCGTAGATCGAGATCTTCCGCCAGTTGAAGTAGGTGGGCGCCGCCTCGGCCGCGTCGTCCGGCCCGATCGGCATGGCGTTGCCATCGTCATCCGGATCGGTCGAGCCCTGGAACGGCATGGCGAGCGGGCCGACGACATCGAGCAGAAGCTCGGTCGTCGCCTGCTGGATTTCCGAACCCTTGATCTTGAGGATCGAGGATTTCGGATCCGGCCGGCCATGCTTGCCCGATTTGCGCGCCTCGGCGAGCACGCGGAGCTGGGTGATTTCCAGCGCCTTGAGATCGATCTCGACATCCGCGAGCTTCTCGCGGAACCAGGGCGCGTCGATCAGCCTGGCATCGCCGGCGCGCTCGATCGTGGCGAGTTCGCGGATGCGACGCAGGCGCTGCTTCGAGGCGCCGACGCGGGCGATACCGGTGCGCTCGTTGCCGAGCAGGAACTTCGCGTAGTCCCAGCCCTTGTTTTCCTCGCCGACGAGGTTTTCCGCCGGCACCTTCACCTCGTCGAACCAGACCTCGTTGACCTCGTGCCCGCCATCGATCAGCTGGATCGGCCGGACGGTGATGCCGGGCGTCTTCATGTCGACAAGGATGAAGGAAATGCCTTGCTGCTTCTTCTCCGCACCCGGATCGGTGCGGGCGAGGACGAAGATCCAGTCGGCATACTGGGCAAGGGTCGTCCAGGTCTTCTGGCCGTTGATGATGTAGTGATCGCCCTCGCGGCGGGCCGTGGTCTTGAGGCCGGCAAGATCCGATCCCGCCCCCGGCTCGGAGAAGCCCTGGCACCACCAGATATCGAGGTTGGCCGTCGCCGGCAGGAATTTCCGCTTCTGCTCGTCATTGCCGAAGGTCGCGATCACCGGGCCGACCATGGAGACGTTGAACGGCAGCGGGCTGGGCGCGGGGGCCGATTGCAACTCGTCGAGCAGGATGAATTCCTGCACCGGGCTCCAGTCCTGCCCGCCCCAGGCGCGCGGCCAGTGCGGCACTGCCCAGCCTTTCGCGTTCAGCTTGCGCTGCCAGTCGACAATGTCCTGCTTGCCGATCTCGCGTCCCTCGATCAGGCGCTTCTGCACATCCCCGGGCAGGTTGTCGCGGATGAAGGCGCGCACCTCGTCGCGGAACGCGATTTCCTCGGGCGAAAAGCTGAGTTCCATGGCGCTCTCCTCAGTTGTTCTCGAAACGGCCGGCGCTGTCCTTGCGGGTGCCGGTGGGGGTGTCCATCCGCCCGCGCGGGGCGACGGCGATGGTGGGCGGGATCATGGTGCCGCAGCACCTGAAGCTCTGGCGGAAGCGTGCCGTTCGCGTTCCTCCGCCGCGAGTTCCTTGCGCGAGAACTTGCCGACCGATGTCTTCGGCAGGGCCTCGCGGAATTCGACGGCGGCGGGGAGTTCGTGCTTGCCGAGCTTGTCGGCGAGGAAGTCGCGCAGCGACTCGATCGTGAATTCCGCCGCACCCGGCTTCAGCGTTATGAAGGCCTTGGCCGACTGGCCGCGATAGTCGTCCGGCACGCCGACGACGATGACCTCGGCGACGTCGGGGTGTTCGTAGATCGCGCTCTCGATCACGGTCGGGTAGACGTTGAAGCCGCCCGAGAGGATCATGTCCTTCTTGCGATCGACGAGGAAGACCATGCCGTCCTCGTCGATATAGCCGACATCGCCGGTCAGGAAATGGCCGTCGACGAAACTGCGGGCGGTTTCCTCGGGGTTCTGCCAGTAGCCGATGAAGGTGTTGGGCGAGCGGATGCGGATTTCGCCGGTTTCGCCATAGGGCAGCACGCGGGACGGATCGTCGAGGGCGACGACGTCGAGCTTGATGCCGGGCAGTGGCATGCCGGCGGAGCCGAACTTGAACAGCCCGTCGAGCAGGTTGCCGGTGCCGGCCGAGGCGGTTTCGGTCATGCCCCAGCCGCCGCCGAGGCGCATGCCGGTCAGCCGCTCGAAACGTTGCCCGATTTCCACCGGCAGCGGCGCGCCGCCCGAGCCGACGAGGCGAAGCGACGACAGGTCCCGCCGGTCGAGATCCGGCACGTTGGCGAGCGCGATCCACATCGTCGGCACACCGGGAAAATAGCTCGCCTTCTTCACCTCGATGTCGCGCAGCGTGGTCTCGGCATCGAATTTCAGCCGCAGCAGCAGCGTCGATCCGCGCGAGAGCTGCAACAGGCAGAGCACGACCAGCGCGTAGATGTGGAACAGCGGCAGCACGCAGATCGCGCGGAATTTCTGCCCCGGCGGGAAGCGGTTCTGGCCGTCGAAGAAGGTGGCGTAGATCGCGACCGCCGCCCGCAGCGTCGCGTGCGTGTGCATCGCCCCCTTGGGCAGGCCGGTGGTGCCGCCGGTATATTGCAGCAGCGCCAGATCGTCCGGCGCGATGGCGGGCGGCTCGAACGCGAATGCCCGTCCCCGCGCGCGCAGGGCATCGAGCGTCATCACCCGCGGATCGCCCGTCGGGATCGGCGGGTGCGCCATGCCGGGGATCTCGCCGAACGCCGCGTCGTCGGCGACGATGATGCGCTCCACATGCCCGGCATCGAGCAGTTTCAGCGCCATGCCGAGCATCGCGCCGAGATTGGTCGTCACCAGCGTGCGTGCGCCGGAATCGTGCAGCTTGTGAGCAAGCTCGCGCTCCGCATCCAGCGGCGAGAGATGCGCGACGACGAGCCCCGCCGTCAGCGCGCCGTAGAAGCAGAACGGGTGCGCCGGCACGTTCGGCAGATAAAGCGCGATGCGCTCGCCCTTCGCATGGCCGAGCGATGCGAGCCCTGCGGCAACCTCGCCGATGGCTTCGCCGAGCTCGGCGAAGCCGGTTTCACGGTCGCGATATTCCAGCGCGGGCAGCGCCGCGTTTTCGGCAACGCTGCGCGCGATCATGGCCGGGATCGTCTCGGCCGGGATGTCGATGTCCCAGCCCAGACCGGGCGGATAATTCCGCTCCCACGGGAACGGCCGGGTGCTCATGAAGCGGCTTTCGCATCCTGGGCGAAAGCCGCGAACCCTTGGCCGGCATCCGCGAGGCGGCGCAGCAGGGCGCAGGGGGCGAGCGTTTCGTCGCCCACCGCCGTTGCGTAATGCTCCAGCCGGGCGGCGATCTCCTTCAGCCCGACCAGGTCGGCGTGGAAGCACGGCCCGCCGCGCCAGACCGGCCAGCCATAGCCATAGACCCAGACGACATCGACATCCGAGGGGCGGATGGCGATGCCTTCCTCGAGGATGCGGGCCGCCTCGTTGATCATCGGGTAGGTCATGCGCTCGAGGATTTCCTGGTCGGAAATCGCGCGCCGGGTGACGCCGAGCGCTGCCGCCTTTTCACTGATCAGCGCCTCGACCTCGGGGTCGGGCGTCGGCACCCGGCTGCCGTTTTCATAGACGTAGTAGCCGCGGCCGGTCTTCTGGCCGAAGCGGCCCATCTCGCACAGCGCGTCGGACACCGGTGCTGTGGCGCCGCGATGCTTGCGGATCCGCCAGCCGACATCGAGCCCCGCAAGGTCGCCCATGGCGAACGGGCCCATCGGGAAGCCGAACGCCTTGACCACGGCATCGACCTGCTGCGGCAGCGCGCCTTCCAGCATCAGCCGCTCGCACTCGATGGTGCGGCGCGCCAGCATGCGGTTGCCGACGAACCCGTCGCAATTACCGACCACGACCGGCACCTTGCCCAGCGTCTTGCCCACCGCGATGGCGGTGGCGATCGACTGCGCGGAACTTTCCTTGCCGCGCACGATCTCCAGCAGCTTCATCACGTTGGCCGGCGAGAAGAAATGCATGCCGAGAACGTCGCCCGGCCGCTTCGTCGCGGCGGCGATGGCGTCGACATCCAGCGTCGAGGTGTTGGTCGCGAGCAGCGCGCCGGGGCGAGCGATGCCGTCGAGCCGCGCGAAGACCTCCTTCTTGAGCCCGAGTTCCTCGAACACCGCCTCGATGACGATGTCAGCCTCGGCGATCACGCCCCAGTCGGTGCTGCCGGAGAACAGGGCCATGCGCTTCTCGGTCGTTCCCGCCGGCAGCGCGCCACGCTGGACCGAGACGTCGTAGGTGCCGCGCACGCGGTCGAGCCCGCGGGCCAGCGCCGCCTCGTCGGTTTCGACGATGGTGACCGGGATGCCCGCATTGGCGAAATTCATCGCGATACCGCCGCCCATCGTGCCGCCGCCGATGACGACGGCGCGGCCGATTTTCGCCCCTTTCACCTCGGGGCCGATGCCGGGGATCTTCTGCGCCTCGCGCTCCGCGAAGAACACATGCCGCTGGGCACGCGACTGGTCGCCGACGACGAGGCGCATGAACGCCTGCTGCTCGGCCCTGGCACCTTCGTCGAAAGGCAGGGTGAAGGAATTGCGCACGGCCTCGACGCAGGCGGCCGGCGCCTCGACGCCCTTGAGCCGCTTCGTCGCCTCGGCGGCGGCGGCCTCGAACGCGCTCGGATCGGCCTTGGCGGCGGCAATTTTGTCGCTCCGGTCGCGCACGCGGACCAGCTTCGCGGGATCGACCGTGTGGGCGAAGTCGATCGCGCCCTGCACCGGGTCGGACACGATCGCGTCGATCAGCCCGTCCGCCAGCGCAGCCTTCGCGCCGATCATCTTCCCGGAGACGATGGCGGCCACCGCCTTTTCCGGCCCGATCAGCCGCGGCAGGCGCTGCGTGCCGCCGGCGCCCGGCAGCAGGCCGAGCTTGACTTCCGGCAGTCCCATCCGGGCCGACTCGACGGCGACGCGATAATGGCAGCCGAGTGCCAGTTCCAGCCCGCCGCCGAGCGTGGTGCCGAACAGCGCGGCGATGACGGGCTTGCGGCAGTTGTCGAACCGCTCGATCACCTCGTGCAGGCCCGGCGCGCGCGGCGGCTTGCCGAATTCGGTGATGTCGGCGCCGGCCGAGAAGGTGCGTCCCTTGCAGGCGAGCACGATGGCGCGGACCGAGGCATCCGCCTCCGCCGCCGCGAGTTGCTCGACCAGCCCGGCCCGCACGGCATGGCCGAGTGCGTTCACCGGGGGGTTGTCGATCGAGATCACGGCGACGCCGTTGGCGATTTCGAGCCCGACTTTCTGCTCGCTCATGTTTCCTCCGCTTGGATGGCCGCAGCCTGCACCATTGGTTAAGCGTTTATCGCTTGCGGTCGGGGGCGATGCAAGACCCCCGGCCCGCCTTCGCGGTGTCAGAGGCCGGGGCCGACCATTTCGCGCGCGAACCAGGCGATCGCCGGCAGCGGGTTGGCGGCGACCGCGGCCGGATCGCGCGGGGCGAGGGCGGCGAGGTCCGGCAGGCCTGGCGGCGGCGGCACCGTCGCGTTCACCGGCCAGAAGGCTGAATCCATGTCGTCGGACGCGAGCGCCGCGCGCTGGCCGGCGGGCGAGCAGGCAAAGGCGATGAACGCCGACGCCGCCCGCCGCAAGGCCGGCGTCATGTGCCGCGGCATCACGATCAGGCTCGGCATCAGCACGGCTGGAGCCGGCACGACGGCTTCGAGCGAGGGATCGATTCGGGAAGCGACGTGGAAGGCCACGGCGGAGCGGACGAGGGCGAGCTGGATGGCCCCGCTGCGCAGGGCGGCGACGGTGTCCGCCGTGGTGGCGTAGATATGCAGCCCGGCGCCGCCGAGCGCGGTGACGAAGCGGCGCCCGTCCGGCCAGCCCTCGGTGGCCAGCAGGCTCGCGAGGCCGCCCCAGGCTGCGTCGTCCGTCGTCGGGTCGGCCATGCCCGTGAGTCCGCGGCGGGCCGGCGCGAGCAGGCCGTGCCAGTGCAGCGGCGGCGTGAACGGCGCCGATTTCGACATCAGCACCACGCCGCCGAGTTCGAGTCCGGTCGGGATTGCGCTGCCATCCGCCGGAATGAGGGCGGCGGCGCGGGGCGAGAGGCCGGCCGGCACCGGCAGATGGCGCGCCAGCAGCCCCCGCGCGTCGAGGGCCACGGCGTTCGGCGTGCCGGCGAACCAGGCGAGCGCCCATCGCGGGTGCGCGCCCTCGCGCTCGATCCGGTCGGCGAGGCCGGTCGGCGGCGGGCGGCGCACGCGCACGGCGATCCCGGTCTTCGCGGTGAAGGCGCGGGCGACGGCGGGCGCATAATCAAGCCGCGAATACAGCGTGAGCGATGCGGCGTGCGCGGCGAAGGGCATGCCGAACAGGCAGGCGAGAACAAGCGAAGCGAGACGGCGCATCAGAGACTCCCGGCAACCCGTTCGACGACGCCGGACCAGTCGGAGGGGTGCTCCTGGCGGAACAGGCGCAGCGACGGGTACCAGGGCGTGTCCTCGCGGTCCAGCAGCCAGCGCCAGTCGGGCGCATAGGGCAGGATGATCGAGGTCGGCACGCCCGAGGCGCCGGCCAGATGAGCGACGGAGGTGTCGATCGTCACCAGCCGGTCGAGGCATTGCAGGATCGCCAGCGTATCGGTGAAATCGAAGATCGACGGCCCGAGATTGACCAGCGGCGCCGGGCCGAAATACCCGCCCACCTCGTCGATCCGGTCGCCTTTCTGCACGGTGACGATCGCGATGTCCGGCCGCGCGAACAGCGGCGCGAAACGCTCCAGCCGCACCGTGCGCTTGCGGTCGTTCTTGTGGGTCGGCCGCCCGGCCCAGACCAGGCCGATGCGCTTCAGCCCCGGCGGCACCAGCGCGGCGAGGCGCTGGCGCCACGCCTCCACCTTGCGTGGATCGGCCCGCAGATAGGGGATGTCCGCCGGAATCGTCGCGATCGTCGTGCCGGCGAGGCGCGGCAGCCCGGAGAGCGGCATGAAGGCGTCATACTCGCCGGCGGCGGCCCAGCTGTTCGCGAACCGGCCCACCTCAGGGAACTGCCGCAGCAGCGGCATGAGATCACCGCCACAGGCGATCACCGGCTTCGGCGCGCGCGCCGCGACCCAGGGGATATAGCGGCCGAACTGGATGCAGTCCCCGAAGCCCTGGTCGGCGACCAGCAGCAGCCGCCCCTCCGGCATCGGGCTGCCGTCCCATTGCGGCTTGTCGGTCTTCGGCAGCATGCCGTCGGCCTGCTTCAGCTTGAAGCGCCATTCGTAGCTCTCCCAGCCTTCCGTCAGCCTTCCGCCGATCAGCAGCAGCTCGGCGCGCTCGAAATGCGCCTCGGCGAAATCAGGTGAAAGCGCGATGGCGCGGTCGGCCGCCTCGATGCCCGCGTCCAGCTCGTGGCGCTCGTAGCGGATCAGGGCGAGATTGAAATGCGCGGCGCGCTCCTCCGGCGCGAGTTCGACGGCGCGCAACGCCATCGCCAGCGCGTCGTCGAGCCGCCCGGCGCCGCGATAGATCTCGCAGGCGTTGCGCGGATAGATCGCGACCTCCGGCGCCAGGACGAGGGATTTCTCGATCCGCTCGATCGCGCGCGGGATGTTGCCGCGCCGGTAGGCGACGATCCCCGAGAGATGCAGGATGTGCGGATGCCCGGGCGAGGCGGCGACCGCGCGCTCGGCGAGCGATTCGGCGTCCTCCAGCCTGCCGTCCCGTTCGAGCGCGGTGATCTCGGCCAGCACCTCGCCGACCGTGATCTTCGCCGTCGGTTGCGGCGCGGCGCTCATGCCGCGCCCTCCGGCGTGGCGGCATAGCCGAGGCGCTCGATCCAGGGGGCGAGAACCGGCATCGCCTCGCCGAAGACGTCGCCGAAGCGGCGGTGGCGGAACACACCCCGGCGATGCGGCGGCTCCAGCTCGGCGCGATAGGCCGGAACGCGCGGGACGGCGCGCGGCGGGGCGGCGATCATCGCGGCGGGGTCGGCGGCCAGGCCGATGAAGTCGAGCACGCGGCGCAGCGTCGCCTCCGTGTCGGTGACGAGATCCTCGTAGCGGACGGGCAGGTAGCGCATGGTGGTCTGTCCGCGGACATGGGCGATGGCGTTCATCTGCGCGTCGTAGAGCCGGGCGAGGCTGGCCAGCGTCACGCCGGCATTGCCCTCGTAAAGCCGGTCCTGCGCGAAGCCGGACAGTACCACGTCGAGGGGGTGGCGCAGCACATGGATCACCGGCGCCCCCGGGAACAGCGTGTTGGCGAGGCCGAGCAGCCAGGGCAGTTCGGGATGGCGGTCGGTCACGAACCGCGCCTGCGGCCCGACAATGCCGGCGGCGCGGATCAGGGCGACATAGCGGCTGGCGAGAATGGCCGGAATGTCCTGCGCCTCGCCGGCCACCGTGCCCTCGAGGGCGGCCGGAAAGTCGAGCGTCGGCCCGCCAAACCCCTCGACCAGCCTGGGCAGCAGCCGCCCGAGGCCGGGCAGTGGCGCGCGGTTGTCCGCGGGGTCGATCTCCGCCGCCTGGGCCAGCAGGTGTTCCAGCAGGGACGATCCGGAGCGCGGCGTGCCGAGCAGAAAGACCGGCACCGGCGCGTTCGCCACTGGCGCCGGCCGCGGCAGCCCTGCCAGACGGTCGGCCCTGAACGTTTCGCGGATGCCGGCGAGCCGGGCCTCGATCGGCGCGGGATCGAACCGGCGGCGGGCGCGTTCGCGCTGGAAGTCGCGGCCGGCAAGATAGGCGGCCCAGGCCTCGTCGTGGCGGCCGAGGCGTTCCAGCGCGCGGCCGCGCATCGCCAGTTCGGTGGTGAGCAGCGGTTGCGGCGCGATTGCCGCCTCGGTGGCGGCGATGCGGTCGAGCGCGGCCTCGGCATCGCCCGCACGCAGCCGGGACAGCGCGATCAGGGCCGCGACCATGCGGTCGCCCGGGGCGGCGGCGGACGTCCCGGCTTCGGCCAGCAGCGCTTCCGCCGCGTCGAAACGGCCGCGCCCGGCCTCGACCTGCGCCAGCCCGGCCAGAGCGCGCACCGGCCGGGCAGGGCCGGACAACGCCTGCCCGTAGACCGCCGCCGCCTCGTCGAGCCGGCCCTGCTGGCGCAGATTCCAGGCGAGATTGCCAAGCAGCGTCGGGTTCGGCGCCTCGATCAGCGCCTCGGCCATGCGGTAATGCCGCTCGCCGGAGGTCGGGCGGCCGGTTTCGGTCTGGATCATGCCGAGCAGGTGATGCACCGACGGGTCGCGCGGGGCGAGCAGCAGTGCGCGTCGCGCCGGCGCCTCGGCCTCGGCGTGGCGGCCCTGCCCGATCAGGAGCTGGGCGTGCTGGACGTGCGCCGCCGGCGTCTCCGGCGGCAGCGCGGCGATGCGCGCAACGAGGGCGATGGCCGCCGGAATCCGCCGCTCGGCGTGGCGAATCTCGTAGAGCAGGCGCAGCGCCTCGCGATGCAGCGGGGCGAGATCGAGCACCTGCAGCAGCAGGCGTTCGGCCTCGCGGTTGCGCCCGGCGGTCCGCGCCGCGCGCGCCTGCTCCACTTGCGGCGCGACCAGTGCGTGATGGGCGGGGTCCGGCGGTCCGCCGCCATCGAGCGCGCAGCACCGCCGCGCCCGCAGCCCGGACCCGCAGGCACACGGAGCGGGATCGGGGCGGGGAGCCGGAGAGGGCGATGCGGCGCTCATGGGCGGATCATGCAGGGTTTGCGGTCCCGCGCAAGGGCCGGGCCGCCTCGGCCGGACACCCTCAATTGCAAATAAATCTCAAGTAAAACAAGGACCTTGACCTTGTCCGGCGGTGCCGCCATGTCTTGCGCATGCGCAACTTTTCAGAACTGTCCGACCGCGAAATCCTGGCCCTGGCGATCGGCGCCGAGGAAGAGGACGGCCGGATCTACGCCGACATCGCCGAATCGCTGCGGACCGATTATCCGGCCTCGGCGAAGGTGTTTTCGGAGATGGCGGCGGAGGAGAGCGAACACCGCCGCTCGCTGATCGACCTCTACCAGCAGAAATTCGGCGACCATATCCCGCTGATCCGCCGGCAGGACGTGCGCGGCTTCCTTGCCCGCAAGCCGGTCTGGCAGCTGCCGACGCCCTCGATCAACGATGTGCGCAAGCTCGCCGAGAGCATGGAGGCGGAAACCCAGAATTTCTATCGCCTCGCCGCCAGCCGTACGAGCGACACCGCAACGCGCAAGCTGCTCGGCGACCTCGCCGAGGCGGAGGCCGATCACGAGCGCCTCGCCGACCGTCTCGCGCGCGAGAACCTGACCGAGGAAGTCCGCTCCGCCGAGGACGATACGGCGCGGCGCAACTTCGTGCTGCGCTACGTCCAGCCCGGTCTCGCCGGGCTGATGGACGGGTCGGTCTCCACCCTGGCGCCGGTCTTCGCCGCCGCCTTCGCCTCCGGCAGTCCTTGGCAGGCCTTCATCGTCGGCATCGCCGCCTCGCTCGGCGCCGGCATCTCCATGGGTTTCGCCGAGGCGCTCTCGGACGATGGCAGCCTCACCGGCCGCGGCTCGCCACTGATGCGCGGCGCGATCACCGGCGCGATGACGACGCTGGGCGGCCTCGGCCACACACTGCCCTTCCTCATCCCGAATTTCTGGACCGCGATGGTGCTGGCCTTCGCCGTCGTCGTCGTCGAACTCGCGGCGATTTCGTGGATTCGCACCAAATACATGGACACGCCGCCGCTGCAGGCGGCGCTTCAGGTCGCACTCGGCGGGGCCATCGTCTTCGCCGTGGGCGTTGCGATCGGCAGTAGTTGACGTTTAGGGAAACCCTCGGCACAGTCGGGGGATGAGCGCCGCACAGGATCTTCGAAACAGGCTGGCGATTCCGGTGATCGGGTCGCCGCTTTTCATCATCTCCAACCCGAAACTGGTCATCGCCCAGTGCATCGCCGGCATCGTCGGCTCGTTTCCGGCGCTGAACGCCCGGCCGGCCTCCCAACTCGACGAATGGCTGGCGGAAATCACCGAAACCCTGGCGGCGTGGGACCGCGATCATCCGGACCGCAAGGCCGCCCCCTTCGCGGTCAACCAGATCGTGCACCGCTCCAACGCGCGGCTCGAACAGGATCTCGAACTCTGCGTGAAATACCGCGCCCCGCTGGTCATCACCTCGCTCGGCGCGCGGCCGGAGGTGAACCAGGCGGTGCATGGCTATGGCGGCATCGTGCTGCACGACATCATCAACGACCGCTTCGCCCGCAAGGCGGTCGAGAAAGGGGCGGACGGGCTGATCGCCGTGGCCGCCGGCGCCGGCGGCCATGCCGGCACGCTCTCGCCCTTCGCGCTGGTGCAGGAAATCCGCACCTGGTTCCAGGGGCCGCTCGCTCTGTCCGGCGCGATCGCGACTGGCCGCGCCGTGCTCGCCGCCGAGGCGATGGGGGCCGATTTCGCCTATATCGGCTCGGCCTTCATCGCCACCGAGGAGGCCAACGCGGCCAGTGCCTACAAGCAGGCGATCGTCGCCAGCGGCGCGGAAGACATCGTCTACACCAATCTCTTCACCGGCGTGCATGGCAACTACCTGCGCCCGAGCATCGTCGCCGCCGGCCTCGATCCCGACAACCTGCCGCAGAGCGATGCCTCGGCGATGAATTTCCACGAGGGCGCGAAGGCCAAGGCGTGGAAGGACATCTGGGGCTCGGGGCAGGGGATCGGCGCGGTCGATGCCGTGGTGCCGGCAGGCGAGCGGGTCGCGCGGCTGATCGCCGAATACCGCGCGGCGCGCGCCGCCCTGTGCGGCTGAGCGCGGCTCAGGCGAACGGGTAGGGGCCGCCGCGCTCCAGCGCCCGCTGCCACGCCGGCCGCGCGTGGATCGCCGCGAGGAAGGCGTTGAGCCGCGGGTAATTGCCGCGCAGCAGCCCCCTTGTGTTCGCCGCCTCGATCGGGAAGCTCATCATGATGTCGGCGCCGGTCAGCGCATCGCCGGCGAACCAGGCGGAGTTGGCCAGCGCGTCTTCCCAGAACCGGATATTGGCGCCGAGATTGGGGTCGAGAAACGCATCGCCCACCTTGTTGCCGATGGCGCGCATCAGCGGCTTGAGCACGAAGGGCGCCTGCTTGGGCATTTCGTCGAACACCAGCTTCATCACCAGGAACGGCATCGCCGACCCCTCGGCGTGGTGCAGCCAGTAGGTGTAGCGGCGCCGCTCGTCGGTCCCTTCGGGCGGGATCAGCCGCCCCTTGCCGTAGGTGCCGATGAGATATTCGACGATCGCGCCGGTCTCGGCGACGGTGATCCCGCCATCGGTGATGACGGGGGATTTGCCGAGCGGATGCACCGCGCGCAGCGACGGCGGGGCAAGCCTCGTCTTCCGGTCGCGGTCATAGCGCTGCACCTCGTATTCGAGGCCGAGTTCCTCGAGCAGCCAGAGCACGCGCTGCGAGCGCGACGCTTCGAGATGATGAACGACGATCATGGGGTCGCGGTCTCCGGCAGGGTCATCCAGGATGGAATGTCGGGCGTCAGCGCGATGCCGTCGAGACTCAGCCTGGCATCCAGCGCATCGAGCCGCAGCAGCGCGAGGCCGCGCCGGCCGAGGCTCGTCCGCAGCGTGCCCACTTCGCGCTCACCGGCGGTGATCGCCCCGGCGGCGGGCAGGTCCGCTTCGGCATCGACCGGGACGAGCCGGCGCTTCACCAGCCCCCGGTAGCGGGTGCGGGCGGTGAGTTCCTGCCCCATGTAGCAGCCCTTGTCCCAGTCGATCCCGTGCAGATCGCCGAAGCCGGCTTCCATCAGCAGGGTCTTTTCCGGTTCGAGATCGTCATGGTCGGGCAGGCCGAGCGCCAGCCGGTGCGCGCGATAGGCGGTTTCATCCGCCGCTCCGGCCAGCGGCGCCGGCGCGAGGAGCCTGTGGCCGGCTGCGGGCAGGCGCGGGTCGGCGGCGACGATCGCGCCGGGGGCGGACGGCGCGCCGCCCCATGCGGCATGCACCGCGAATTCGTCCGACCGGTCGCGCAGCGCCACCTGGCTGCGCAGCCGGAAGCGCGACAGCCGGCGGATCAGGTCCGGAACCGCCACGCCCGGCGCATCCAGCAGGAGCGACTCGCCGTCGGTGAGAATGAAGAACTCGGCCAGGTAGCGCCCCTGCGGCGTCAGCAGCGCGGACCAGACGGCCCGGCCCGGTTCCGCCTTCGTCACGTCGTTCGACACGAGGCCCTGGAGGAAGGCGACGCGGTCGGGCCCCTCGATCCCGATCACGCCGCGCGCGGGAAGATATGCGATCGTCGTCATGACCGGCATGTGGCCCCTTGGCCGTGCGGCGGCAAGCCGTGCTACAGCCACCGCAGCATGAGAATCCTGTTCATAGCCTCGTCCCGCATCGGCGACGCGGTGATTTCCTCCGGCGCGATGGAGCGCATCCGGCACGATCATCCGGGCGCGCGGCTGACGGTGGCCTGCGGCGCCGCTTCCGCCGGCGTGTTCGCGCGCCTGCCGGGGCTGGAACGGCTGATCATCTTCGAGAAGCAGCGTCAGGATCGCCACTGGCTCTCGCTCTGGAGCCGGCTGGTGCGCGATCGCTGGGAGGTGGTGGTGGATTTTCGCGGCTCGGCGCTGGCCTACACGCTGCGCGCCGGGCGGCGGATCGTGGTGCGCGGCGGCCGGCGGCCGGGCCGGCGCTACCGGCAGATCGGCGCCTCCTGCGGGTTTGATCCGGCGCCGCTGCCGGTGGTCTGGACCGCGCCTCAGGACCGCGCCATCGCGGCCGGCCTGCTGCCCGAGGGCGCGCCGGTGCTCGGCCTCGGCCCGACCGCGAATTGGGACGGCAAGATCTGGCCGGCCGGGCGCTTCGTCGCCCTGGCCCGCGCGCTGGACTATCGGCGAATCGCCGTCTTCGGCGGCCCGGGCGAGGCCGAGGCGGCGCGCGCCGCCCCGGTGCTCGCGGCGCTGCCCGGCGCGATCGACCTCGTCGGCCGCGTTTCGGTGGTGGAGGCCGCCGCCTGCCTCGCCCGCTGCGCCCTGTTCGTCGGCAACGATTCCGGGCTGATGCACCTTGCCGCTGCCGCCGGCACGCCGACGCTCGGCCTGTTCGGCCGCTCCCGCGCCTCGGAATACGCGCCCGCGGGCCGCTGCGCCGGCTTCGTCGCGGCGCCGGGCCTGGAGGGCGAGGCGCCGATGGAGGGATTGAGCGTGGAATCGGTGATCGCGGCGGCGCGCGAACTCGCCGCGCGGGTGGGGACGGCATGAGGGTCGCCCAGCTGATGGCCGGTGCCGCGAACGGCGGCGCCGAACTCTTCTTCGAGCGGATGACGCTGGCGCTGCACGAGGCCGGCGAGGCGGTGCTGCCGGTGATCCGCCCCGATCCGGCGCGGATGAACCTGTTGCGCGCGGCGGGGCTCGACCCGGTTGGCCTGCGTTATGGCGGGCCGCTCGATTGTCTCACCCGCCCGCGCGCGGGGGCGGCGCTGCGCGGCTTCGGCGCCGAGGTGGCGATGGCCTGGATGAGCCGCGCCGCCTTTCACGCGCCGCGCGGCGACTGGGCGCTGGTCGGCCGGCTCGGCGGCTATTATCCGCTGAAATATTTCCGCCGCTGCGATCATCTGGTCGGCAACACGCGCGATATCGTGCGCTGGATTGGCGAGCAGGGCTGGCCGCGCGAGCGCATCGCCTATCTTCCCAATTTCGTGGCCGATTTCGCCGCCGAGGCGCCGGCCGCGCGCGAGGGGCTCGGCGTGCCGGCGGCGGCACCGCTGGTTCTCGCCCTCGGCCGGCTGCACGAGGTCAAGGGATTCGACGATCTGATCCGCGCGATCGAACCGGTTGCCGGCGCGCATCTGGTGATCGCCGGGGAGGGGCCGGAACGCGCCGCGCTGGAGGCGCTGGTCGCCGCGCGCGGGCTTGGCGGGCGGGTCCATCTCGCCGGCTGGCGGCGAGATGTCGGCGCGCTGCTGCGCACGGCCGACCTGTTCGTCTCGTCCTCGCGCCATGAACCGCTGGGCAACATGGTGCTGGAGGCGTTCTCCGCAGCGACCCCGGTGGTGGCGGTCGCCGCCGAGGGGCCGCGCGAAATCATCCGCGACGGGGTGGACGGTGCGCTGGTGCCGCTCGGCGACACGCAATCTCTCTCCGCCGCGATCGCGGCCCTGCTCGCCGATCCGGCCCGCCGCGCCGATCTCGCCGCCGCCGGACGGGCGCGGTTCGAGGCGGAGTTCGCCGCCCCGGTCGTGATGGCAACCTGGCGCGACTACCTCGCCGGGGTGCGGCGCTGATGTGCGGCATCGCCGGACTCGCGCTGAAGCCGGGGGCGCGGATCGCGCCGGAAACCCTCGCGGCGCTCGCCCGCGCGCTGGCCCATCGCGGGCCGGATGGTGCGGGCACCCATGTCAGCGAGCGCGCGGCGCTGGTGCATACCCGCCTCGCCATTGTCGATCTCGCGACCGGCGACCAGCCGCTGTTCGGTGCCGGTGCCGCGCTGATCGGCAATGGCGAGATCTACAACAACCGCGAATTGCGCGCCGCCCTGCCGCTTGTGCCCTTCCGCACCGGCAGCGATTGCGAGCCGCCGCTGCATCTTGCCCGCGCCGAGGCGGATTTCGTGCCTCTGCTGCGCGGGATGTATGCGCTCGCGATCGATGATTCCGAGCGCGGCGTGGTGACGCTGGCGCGCGATCCGTTCGGAATCAAGCCGCTCTACCGCTGCGCCGCCGACCAGGGCACCGCCTTCGCCTCCGAGCCGCAGGCGCTGCTCGCCGCCGGGCTCGCGAGGCGGCGGATCGACACGGCGCGCCTCGTCGAGCTGCTGCAACTGCAATTCACCGCCGGCACCGCAACCGTCTTCACCGGGATCGAGCGGGTGCCGCCCGGCGCGCTGCTCACCCTGCGCGATGGCGCCGAGGCGGCACTGCTCGACCATCCGCCGATCGAGCCGGGCGAGGCGCCGCGCGATGAGGATGCGGCCCTCGTCGCGCTCGATGCCGTGCTGGCGCAATCGGTCGAGCTCCACCAGCGCAGCGATGTGCCGTATGGCATGTTCCTCTCGGGCGGGATCGACAGCGCCGCGATCCTCGCCCTGATGGCGCGGCTGAACGAGACGCCGGTGCTCGCCTTCACCGCCGGGTTCGACCGCGCCACGGTGGCCGACGAGCGCGACGATGCCGAGGCGACCGCCCGCGCCGTCGGCGCCCGGCACGAGCGGATCGAGATCACCGAGGCGATGACCTGGCGGTACCTGCCCGCCATCGTCGCCGCGATGGACGACCCGGCCGCCGATTATGCGATCATCCCCACATGGTTCCTCGCCCGCCACGCGCGCGGGAGCGTCAAGGTCGTGCTGTCCGGCGAGGGCGGGGACGAGATGTTCGCCGGCTACGGCCGCTATCGCGCGGCGGCGCGGCCCTGGCCCTTCGCCCGGCCGATGCGCGCCCGCGGCGCGTTCGACGGGCTCGACCTGCTGCGCGATCGCGGCGAAGGCTGGCGCGCCGGCCTCCTGCGGGCGCGGCAGGCGGCAGGCGGCAGCGGCCTCGCCCGCGCGCAGCGCGAGGATGTGGCGACCTGGCTGCCCGACGATCTGCTGCTCAAGCTCGATCGCTGCCTCATGGCGCATGGCGTCGAGGGCCGCACGCCCTTCCTCGACCGCGAGGTGGCGCGCTTCGCCTTCGCCCTGCCGGACCGGCTGCGGGCGCGCCGGGGGCTTGGCAAATATCTGCTGCGCAAATGGCTGGAGGCGAACCTGCCGGCGGCGCGTCCCTTCGCCCGCAAGCAGGGGTTCGACGTGCCGGTCGCCGCCTGGATCGCCGGGCAGGGCCAGCGCCTCGGCGAGCTAGTGTCGCGCGCGCCGGTCATCGCCGAGGTGGCAGATCCGGCGCGGGTGCGCGACCTGTTCGGCCGCGCGACCGACCGCCGGGCCGGCGTGGCATGCTGGCGGCTGCTGTTCCTCGCCCTGTGGCATCATCGCCACGGGCTGGGCGGCGCCGTCGATGGCGATGTGTTCGAAATACTGGGAGAACGGGCATGACCGAGCGCTACGACCTGATCATCGAGAACGGCACGCTGATCCTGCCCTGGGGCGAGGCGACCGGGCGGATCGGCGTGCGGGACGGCCGAATCACCACCCTCGCTGCCACAGGGGATGCGGCCGAGACGATCGACGCCCGCGGCCTGCACGTCCTGCCCGGGCTGATCGACCCGCATGTGCATTTCCGCGATTCCGGCAGCGGCGAGCTGCCGGCGGTCGAGACGATGGAAACCGGCACGCGCGGCGCCGTGCTCGGCGGCATCACCGCGATCTTCGACATGCCGAACACCGGCACGCCGGCCACCGGACAGGCGGCGCTGGCGGCGAAGCGGGAGTCGCTCGCCGGCCGGGCCTGGTGCGATGTCGGCCTCTATGTCGGCGCGACGAAGGACAATATCGGCGAACTCGCCGCCCTTGAGGCCGAATCCGGCGTCTGCGCGATCAAGGTTTTCGCCGGTTCCTCCACCGGCAACCTGCTGGTCGAGGACGATGCCTCGATCGAGCGCGTGATGCGCGCCGGAAGGCGGCGGATCGCCTTCCATTCCGAGGACGAATACCGCCTGCAGGCGCGGCGCGGCGAATTTTCCACCGGCATGGCCTATGCGAACCACGCGATCTGGCGCGATCCGGAATGCGCGGCGCTGGGCACGCGGCGGATCATGGCGCTCGCCCGCCGCACCGGCCGCCCGGCGCATATCCTGCACGTCTCGACCGAGGAGGAATTCGCCTATCTGCGCGATTTCCGCGATGTCGCCAGCGTCGAGGTGCTGGTCAACCACCTGACCCAGATGGCGCCCGACGCCTATGACCGGCTTGGCGCCTATGCGGTGATGAACCCGCCGATCCGCGATCGGCGCCATGTCGAGGCGGCATGGCGCGCGGTGGCGGACGGGCTGGTGGACACGATCGGCTCCGACCACGCGCCGCATCCCCGCGCCGCGAAGGAGCGCCCCTGGCCCGAAACCGCGGCCGGGCTGACCGGCGTGCAGACGCTGGTCCCGGTGATGCTCGACCAGGTGGCGAAGGGGCGGCTGAAGCTGACCCGGCTGGTCGATCTCATGGCGGCCGGGCCGGCGCGGATCTACGGCGCGGTCGGCAAGGGGCGGATCGCCGCCGGCTATGACGCCGATTTCACCCTGGTCGACCTGCGCCGCCAGCAGCGCATCGAGGCGGGCTGGCTCGCCAGCCCCTGCGGTTGGTCGCCGTTCGAGGGCGAGCGCGTCACCGGGTGGCCGGTGATGACGATCATCCGCGGCCAGGTCGCGATGCGCGACGGCGCGGTGCAGGGCTCGCCCGCCGGCCGTTCGGTTACCTTCCGCTCGTAGCCGCGCCGTCGACGCTGCCGGCGTGGCGGATTTCGAACAGGGCGCAGTAGGCCGAGCGATCGACCAGCCTGAGCCGCCCCGGCATGAAGCCGCCGAGATGCCGCGCCGCGCCGGACGATGACCGGATATTGCGCGGAGTCGCCGAACAGCAGTGGCCTGTAGGCGCGGTGAGAGTCGAGTCTCGGCATCGCGGCCAGCACGCGGCTGCCGGGGGCCACCGGCGCGATGCAGTCCTGCTGTTGCCTGGCCGGCCGGTTCGGCCGTGCCGATCCAGCCTATTGTCCGGGAGACTTGGTTCCTTTGCGAGGGCGCGCCGGCGGCGGATCGTGCCCTGGAGCATCAGGCGAGCCATTTGCAACCGGAACGCCGAAGCTCGATGATCTGGACCGATCAGACATTGCGGACGTCATTCGCGCCAGCAGGGCTCAATTCAGCCGGCTTCCACGCTCGCCGAAACAGCGACCCGTTCAGGATACGCCGTGAAAATGAGAGCCGGGAGGGAAGGGGAAAATTTTTGGAAATCAATGGTCGGAGCGGCGGGATTCGAACCCACGACCCCCAGTCCCCCAGACTGATGCGCTACCAGGCTGCGCTACGCTCCGACCCCGGCGTCTTAGCAAGTGACGCGGGGCGAGGCAATCGACCCGCATCACTTATCGAGGCTGGCACGCAGGTCTTCCAGTTCGGCAAGCACGCTCGCCATTGCCGCGCGCAGGAGCGCAGTCGCGGCGCGGGCCCGTTCGAGTGGCGCCGAGTCGGCGTCCGGCATGGCAGCGGGCGCGTGGCCAGGGTTGGAAGTCGCCGGTGCGGGATCGATCGGCAGTTCCGGCAGCCGGTCGGGCCGCGGGGCCGGCGGGGCCGGAATGTCGGCCCGCGCCCGCTCGGCGGCCGAGGCGGCGCGCTCCTCCTCCGAGGCTGGCGGAATTTCATCATGCAGCAGCCCGCCGCTTTCGCGAAGCAGGCGCTGAACGCCCTTGATCGTGTAGCCCTGGATGTAGAGCAGGTCGGCTATGCGCTGCAGCAGCAGGACATCGTCGGGCCGGTAATAGCGCCGTCCGCCGCCCCGCTTGAGCGGCTTGATGCGGGGGAACTTGGTTTCCCAGAACCGCAGCACATGTTGCGGCACATGCAGTTCGTCCGCCACCTCGCTGATCGTGCGGTAGGCTTCGGCGGATTTGCGGACCCGGTTGCGGCCGTGCTCGTCCGGCGTGGATTCGTGGCGATGCGGCTCGTCGGTCAAGACTGGCCTGCCGCCGACGGAACCTGGCCGGTATCGACGGCGTCGCGGAGGATCTGGCTCGGCCGGAACACCAGCACGCGGCGCGGCAGGATTGGCACTTCACGTCCCGTCTTGGGGTTGCGCCCGATCCGGCGGCCTTTCTGGCGGACAGAAAACGTCCCGAACCCGCTGATCTTGATGGATTCGCCTTCGGCCAGCGCCTGCTTCATGCGGTCGAGCACAGCCTCGAGGAGTGCCGCGGATTCATTGCGCGACAGCCCAACCGCCGCGTAAATCGACTCAGCCAGACCTGCGCGTGTCAACGTGCTCATTTTTCAAGATTAGCAAGAAAGCCTGTCGGGTCAACACGGAACAGGCTGCGGGCAGCGGCCGGAGCCATGCGCGCCGGCGGTTCAGAAGCGGATCAGCGCCGAACCCCAGGTCAGCCCGCCGCCAAGCGCCTCGATCAGCACGAGATGGCCGCGACGGATGCGCCCGTCGCGCACCGCCTCGTCCAGCGCGAGCGGGATCGACGCGGCGGAGGTATTGGCGTGCCGGTCAACCGTGACCACGACCTGCTCCGGCGCGAGGCCGAGCCGCTTGCCCATCGCGTCGATGATTCGCCGGTTGGCCTGGTGCGGCACCAGCCAGTCGATATCCGCCTGGGTCAGATCGTTGGCCGCCAGCGCCTCGTCGACCGCGCCGGCGAGCTTGCTGACGGCGTGGCGGAACACCTCGCGCCCGTTCATCACGAGGTGCTGCGGCCGGTCGTCCTGGCCGGTCGCCCCGTCGATGAAGAGGATGTCGCCGTAGCGCCCGTCGGAATGGATATGGGTGGAGATCACGCCACGATCGTCCTCGCCGGTGCCGGCGCGCAGCAGCACGGCGCCGGCGCCGTCGCCGAACAGCACGCAGGTGCCCCGGTCCTCCCAGTTGAGGATGCGCGAATAGACTTCGGTGCCGATCACCAGCGCGCTGCGGCATTGCCCGGCGCGGATCATCGCATCGGCCACCGAAACGCCGTAGACGAAGCCCGAGCAGGCCGCCGAGAGATCGAAGGCGAAGCCGCGCGTCATGCCGATGGCGGCCTGGATGCTCACCGCGGTGGCCGGAAAGCCCTGGTCCGGCGTGGACGTCGCGACGATGACGGCATCGACCGAATCCGCCGAAGCGCCGGCGGCGGCAAGTGCTCGCCGCGCCGCCTCGGCGCCCATGAAGGTCGCGGTTTCATGCGCGGCGGCGATGTGCCGCTGGCCGATCCCGGTGCGCTCGCGGATCCACGCGTCGGACGTGTCGATCCGCGTCGCGAGCTCGTGATTGGTGACGATGCGTTCCGGCAGGTAGCTGCCGACCCCTTCGAGAACGGTGCGTTGCATGTCGGTCAGCCGGTTGTCACGGAGGTGGCGGAAGCGGGCGGTGTGGCGCGGAACGCGTCGCTGGCGAGGCGTTCGCGGTCGGCGTGGCGGCCGAGATCGTCGCGGATGCGGTCGTTGAAGCGGTTGACGATCATGTCCATCGCCACATCGACCGCATGGGCGAACCCCTCGGCGTCGGCGCCGCCATGCGACTTGACGACGACACCGTTGAGTCCCAGCAGCACGGCGCCGTTGTAGCGCCGCGGGTCGAGCCATTCGCGCAGCCGGGTCAGGCCCGGCCGGGCGAGGAGATAGGCGAGGCGGGAGGCAATGTTCGCCGAGAAGACCCGGCGCAGCAGGTCGCCGACCAGGCGCAGCGCGCCCTCGCCGGTCTTCAGCGCGACATTGCCGGTGAACCCGTCGGTGACGACGACGTCGACCGTCCCGCCGGCGATGTCATGCCCTTCGATGAAGCCGCGGAACTGCGGCCCGATCGGGCTTTCGCGCAACGCCTCGGCGGCGCGCCGCAGGGTTTCGTCGCCCTTCATTTCCTCGGAGCCGACATTGAGCAGGCCGATCGTCGGGTGCGGCAGGCCGAGCACCGTCCGGGCGAACAGCTCGCCCATCACGGCGAATTCGACGAGGTTGCGCGCGTCGCAGACCACATTGGCGCCGAGATCGAGCATCACGACGTCGCCGCGGGCCGAAGGGCCGATCGCCGCCATGGCCGGGCGGTCGATCCCGCTCATCGTCTTGAGGACGATCTTGGCCAGGGCCAGCATCGCGCCGGTATTGCCCGCGGAAATCACGCCCGCGGCCTCGCCGTTCGCCACCGCGTCGATCGCCCGGCGCAGCGAGGCGTCGCGCAGGCGCAGTGCCGCGGTCGGCTTCAGTTCGTTCGGGATGATCTCGGTGGTCGGCCGGATCGAGACCCGGTTGCGCAGCCGCTTGCTGAGCCGCACCAGTTCATCGATCTGCACCGCATCGCCGAACACCTCGAATCGCGCATTGGGATGGCGCTCGGCCGCGATGTCGAGCCCGGCGATGACCATGCCGGGGGCGCTGTCGCCCCCCATGGCATCCACCGCGAGGATAGGCATCCCCGGCGCCGGCGTTGCGGTCCGATCGGATGCGGTCGCCGTTTCCGGCGTCGGGGGCGGGCTTGGCATGGCGGAAGGGGAGGCGGCTGCGGCTGTTGATCCGGTTGTCATCGGCGGCCTGAAGGCACGTACGGCGCCGACGCGGACACGACCGGATCAGACCCTGACCGTGCCCTTGAGATCCTTGCCGGCCGCGACGACTTCGCGCCCGTCGTAATGGCCGCAATGGCCGCACACATGATGCGGGCGCTTCAGCTCGCCGCAATTGCTGCACTCGGCATGAGCCTGCTGGCCCAGCGCATGATGGCTGCGGCGCATGCCTTGGCGGGAGGGGGAGGTCTTGCGCTTGGGTACGGCCATGGTCGACTCTCGGTTCTCTTGTGTTACGTCGCGACGGGTCGCGGCGCGCCAGCGGGTGACGCCCCGCTGACCGGGGGGATTGGAAAGCGGCCCTCTAGCAGAGCGCCGGGCCCACGGCAAGTTTGTCCGGCGCGGGACTGCCACATGCCGGTTGCTCAGTCGGGCCGGCGCAGCCGGGCGAGCGCGGCAAAGGGATGCGCCTCATCCTTGGCGCCGGTCCCGGAGGCCGCGGGCGGCTCGGCGCCCGGCCGGCGCGGATACGGATCGAGGGCCAGCGCCAGCTGTTCGACGAGCAGCGCGCCGAGATCGAACACCGTGCCGTCGGCGACGATGTCGTCCGGCGCATCGGGATCGAGGGAGCCGGCATCGTCCGGCTCGCCGCCAGCGAGCAGCCGGAAGCTGGTGCGCTCGGCGATGGTCTGTTCCACCGGCTCGAGCGAGACGACGCAGCTCTGGATGACGTGGGCGGCAAGCTCCAGCCTGGCCTCGGCCTGGTCCGGCCCGATGCGGCTGATGTGGAACCTGCCGGACAGCGCCTCGACCGCCGGAATGCCGAATTGCCGGGCGATCGCGGCGCGGGCCTCGGCGTCGGCATCGATCGTCACTTCCTGCGCCGCATCCCCGAGGCGGGCGAGATCGAAGTGCCGCGACAGCGGAAACGGAGGGGCGTCAGTCATCATGAAATACTGGCGCATCTTGCACGACGATGGAAGCTCGCCCATAGAACCGGGACCAGCCGCAACCCGAGGATCCAGCCGCGTGCGCAGATTGGCGACCAAGCTCCGCCCATTGTTTCCCCTCCTGCTGCTGCCGGCGCTGGCCGGCTGCGCCCTGTTCACGGCCCAGCCACGCTATCGCGGCACCGCGGTAACCGAGGCGCAGCTCAAGCAGCTCACCCCCGGCGTCTCGACCGAGGCGGACGCGACCGCGCTGCTCGGCTCGCCGACGCTGCGCGAAACGTTCCACGATCACGACTGGCTCTATGTGAGCCAGGTGACGAAGCCGCGCATCGGCCAGACCCTTGGCGTCGAGAAGCAGCAGGTCGTCGTGCTCGATTTCACCGGCAACGGCGTGCTGAAATCGATCCGCCGGGTCGGCGGGAAGCAGGCGGTTCATGTGGCGATGGCCGGCGGCAGGACGCATGCGCCGGGCGGCCATGCAAGTTTCCTGCAGCAGCTCGTCGGTGGCGTCGGGCACTATAATCCGGGCCTCGGCGCCGGATCGGCCGGCGGCCTCGGCGGAGGGAGCGGTTTCTGATCCCATGATCGGACGGCGCGGCGTGATGGCCGGAAGCGTGGCGGCGCTGGCGATGGCCGGCACCGCCCGCGCCTCGACGTCTGTGCTTGGCACGGCGGAGCCGGTCACCAGCCTGCCGCCAGGGTCGGAGGCCCCGCAACTGAACGACGTCGTCGCGCCCGGCTGGCGGCGGGACGTGCTGATCCGCTGGGGCGACGCCGTGCTGCCATCCGCGCCGCCCTTCCGCCCGGGCGAAGTCACCCTCGCCGCCGCCAGCCAGCAATTCGGCTGGGATGCGATCATTGCCGGGCTGGTGAAGATGCCGCCGGCCGACGACGGCGTGCGCCGGCTGCTGATGGTCGTCACCCACCCCGACGTGGAGATGCGCATGGCGTTTCCGCGCGGCCGCGGCGCCGCGACCGTCGCCGGCAAGATGCAGGGCGCCTCGGTGCTCAACCTCGCCATGCAGAACGGGCGCTGGGTGGTGGTCGCCGGCGGCTACCAGTCCCGCCGCATCACCGACGGCACGCTGTGCCGCATCGCCGGCCCGGCCGCCGCTTCGGTCGGGCAGACGGTCCAGGGCGTGCTGGCGCCCTCCATCGGCGGTGTGACGCCCTGGAACACGGTGCTGCTGCCCGAGGGCCACACCGCGGGCTGGATCCGGCGCCTGGCCGGCCATGCGCCCGGTTTCGGCAGCCCGACCGTGGGCGCCGGCTTCGGCTGGGTGGTCGAGCTCGACGCCGCGAATCCGATGTCCTTTCCGGTGAAGCGCACCGCCCTCGGCCGGCTGCCCCGCGCGGGCGTGGCCTGCGGGCTCGCCGCCGATGGCAGCGCCGTGGTCTTCATGAGCGAGGACGGGCCGATGGGGCGGCTGTTCCGCTTCAAGGGCGCCGCCCCGGCCGGCACCGGCGAGGGCGCGCTCGATGCCGGCACGCTCGCCGTCGCGGTGATCGAGCACTCGCACATCGTCTGGCACGACCTGCCCGCCGGCCTGCCCTCGCTGACCGCGACGGCATCGGCCGGCCGCCGGGGTTCCGGCTTCGATGCCCCTTCGGGCATGGCGATCGCCCCGGACGGCACGCTCTACCTCGCCTGCCGCGGTAATCCGGGGCGGGGGATCAGCCAGATCGATCCGCTCAACCCGCGCGCCGGCAACGGCGCCGGCCACATTCTGGCCTTCGCCCCCGAGGGCGGCGATCCCGGCGCCCGCCGCTTTGCCGGTCGCGTGGTGCTGCTCGGCGGCGATCCTGCGCATGATTCCTCCTCGCGCTACGCGCCTGGCTCGACAGCCTGGCTGCGCGCGCCCTCGACCCTCGATCTCGACGGCAGCGGCCGGCTCCTCATCGGCACCGACCAGCGCGGCGCCGTGACCGACACGGCGGACGGGCTGTTCGCGATGCACCCGCATGGCGGGCTCGATCTGCTCTACAGCGCGCCGGTCGGGGGTGCCGTGGGCGGGGCCGCGGCCGATCCGGCAGGGAAGACGCTGTTCACCGTGGCACGGCATCCCGGCGCCACGCGCGACGCCGATTTCGCCGATCCGGCCACGCGCTGGCCGACGGTGCGCCCCGGCATGCCGCCGCAGACCACGATGGTGTCGCTCGCCCCGGATTGAATCCGGCCCCGGCCAGCGTACCTGAAGCCATGACGCTTTTGAACATGACGAGGAGGGCAGGATGCTGAACACCACCGGAACGGTACGGCTGAAAGACCCGGCGCTGCTGCGGGAAGCCAATTACATCAACGGAGAATGGGTGCAGGCGGAGAGCGGGAAGACCCTCGACGTCCTGAATCCAGCGACGGGCGAACTCGTTGGCCGGGTGCCGGCGATGGGCGCCGCGGAAACGCGCCGCGCGATCGAGGCGGCCGGCCGCGCCCTGGCCGGCTGGCGGGCGATGCTGGCGAAGGAGCGCGCTGCGATCCTCCGCCGCCTCTACGAGTTGATGATGGCCAACCAGGACGATCTCGGCGCGATCATGACGGCCGAGCAGGGCAAGCCGCTGGCCGAGGCGAAGGGCGAGATCGCCTACGCCGCCGGCTTCATCGAGTGGTTCGCCGAGGAGGGCAAGCGGATCTACGGCGACACCATCCCGCAGAACGCCCCCGGCCGGCGGATCATCGTGCAGAAACAGCCGATCGGCGTCTTCGCGGCGGTCACCCCGTGGAACTTCCCCTCGGCGATGATCACCCGCAAGGCCGGTCCGGGCTGGGCGGCGGGCTGCACCGGGGTGATCCGCCCGGCGAGCCAGACCCCGTTCTCCGCCCTTGCCCTCGCCGTCCTTGCCGAGCGCGCCGGCATGCCGGCGGGCGTGTGCAACATCATCACCGGCCCCTCCGGCCCGATGGGTGCTGAACTCACCGCCAACCCGATCGTGCGGAAATTCTCCTTCACCGGCAGCACCGAGGTCGGCGCGAAGCTGCTCGCCCAGTGCGCGCCGACCATCAAGAAGACGTCGATGGAACTTGGCGGCAACGCCCCCTTCATCGTCTTCGACGACGCCGATCTCGACGCCGCGGTGAAGGGGGCGATCGATTCGAAATTCCGCAATGCCGGGCAGACCTGCGTCTGCGCCAACCGCATCCTCGTTCAGGACGGTGTGTTCGAGCTCTTTGCCGAAAAGCTGAAGGTCGCGGTCGAGGCGCTGAAGGTCGGCAACGGCATGGAGCCTGGCGTCACCCAGGGGCCGCTGATCAACCGCGAGGCGGTGGAGAAGGTGGAGGCGCATATCGCCGACGCGGTGGCCGGCGGTGCCCGAATCGTCACCGGCGGCACGCGCCACGAGCGGGGCGGCAATTTCTTCACGCCGACCGTCATCGCCGACGTGAAGCATGACGCGCTGATCTTCCGCGAGGAAACCTTCGGCCCGGTCGCCCCGCTGTTCCGCTTCAACACCGAGGCGGAGGCGATCGCGATGGCGAATGATACCGAATTCGGCCTCGCCAGCTATTTCTACGCCCGCGATGTCGGCCGCATCTTCCGCGTTGCCGAGGCGCTGGAATACGGCATCGTCGGCATCAACGAGGGCCTGATCTCGACCGAAGTCGCCCCCTTCGGCGGCGTCAAATCCTCCGGCCTCGGCCGCGAGGGATCGAAATACGGGATCGAGGATTATCTCGAGATCAAGTATCTGGCGCTCGGCGGCCTGGGCGGCTAAACCGGCGCTGCCAGGATGGGTGGCCGAGTGGTTTAAGGCAGCGGTCTTGAAAACCGCCATACGTGAAAGCGTATCGTGGGTTCGAATCCCACCCCATCCGCCACCCCTACGTCCAGCACTGTCCGGCACCATCCTCTAAAGTATTAAATATCAGTGCATTAAGCCAGATTTCCGTCCACGCCCATCCACCCCGATCTGCCCGAATCCGGAGTTTCCACGTGGGTGACTTTGTGGGTAAGATTCGGTCATGGTCCGAGTCGTCAACAAGCTGTCACCGCTCAAGGTCGCCAAGCTGACCGCCCCCGGCCTCTATGGCGATGGCAACAATCTCTACCTCCAGATCGCCCCCTCAGGTGCGAAATCCTGGTCGTTCCGGTTCATGATACGTGGTCGGGCGCGCGAGATGGGGCTCGGCCCCGTCGCCCTGATGTCCCTGGCCGAGGCCCGGATGCGCGCCATCGAGTGCCGGCGCCTGCTGCTCGACGGGATCGACCCGATCGAGCACCGCCAGACGCAGCGTGAGGCCAAGACCATCCGCGGCAAGACCTTCGCCACCTGCGCCGAGGCCTATATCGAGGCGCACCAGGCCGGCTGGAGCAACGCAAAGCACGCCGGGCAGTGGCGGGCGACGCTCGCGACCTATGCCTACCCGGTCTTCGCCGAGACGCCGGTGGGCGCGATCGACCTCGATCTCGTGGTCAAGGCGCTCAAGCCGATCTGGACCGACAAGCCGGAGACCGCGAGCCGCCTGCGCGGGCGGATCGAATCAATCCTCGACTACGCCACCACCAAGGGGTGGCGGCAGGGCGACAATCCGGCGCGATGGAAGGGCTTGCTCGAGAACGTGCTGCCGGCCAAGGGGCGGATCGCCCGGGTCGCGCATCACCCGGCGCTGAAATGGCGCGATCTGCCGCCCTTCATGGCCGAGCTGGCGCAGCAGGAGGGCGTGGCAGCGCGGGCGCTGGCGTTCACGATCCTCACGGCATCCCGCTCGGGCGAAACCATCGGCGCGACTTGGAGCGAGATCGATCTGGCCGCGAAAATCTGGACGATCCCGGAATGGCGGCTGAAGAAGCGGCAGGGCGATCATCGCGTGCCGCTGACCGATCCGGTGCTTGCGATCCTCGCCACAATGCGGGCAGCGGCCGGAACGCCGGCACCGGCCGCGTTCGTGTTCCCAGGCGGCAAGACGGGCACGGGACTGAGCAACATGGCGATGCTGATTCTGCTCCGCCGCATGGGGCGGGAGAACATCACGACCCATGGGTTCCGCTCCACCTTCCGGGATTGGGCGGCCGAGGCGACGGACTATCGGCATGAAGTGGTCGAGGCCGCGCTGTCGCACACGGTGAGCGACAAGGTCGTCGCCGCCTATCGACGCACCGATTTCTTCGACCGCCGCCGGGATCTCATGGTCGACTGGGCGCGCTATGCTCTTTCCTCCGCCGATTCGGAGGGTTCCGCATCATGACGCGCGATGAAGACGAACAGGCACCGAAGCCCCGCAACCGCCGCCCGCGCGCGCCGCGGATCAAGACACTGCCGGAATCGATGCGCGATCCCCGGCACAATCCGGATGCGGCGCTGGCAGAGATCCGCGCCGTTCTCAAAGAGGGTGGCCGGCCTCTGTCCTTGGACGAGGCCAAGGCATGGCTCGGCCGGGTCGATCTGCGGCATTTTGAAGCCGAGATCGATCCGCAAACCGGCGCGGCAAGAAGCCCGGAGAGGGCCGAGTGCGACAAGGACGGACGCCTGCGGTTTCGCGAACCGGGTGAAAAGCATGGCCCAGGCCGGCTCAGGATGCGGTCGGAACAGGCAATCGAGCAGGCCGAGGCGGATTTCGCCCGGGCGGTGAACGAAGTCGAACAGGTGTCCACTCTGCTGCATTGGCAGAGCACGGCCGCCAGTCGCTCAGCGAGTGTGCGATCGCTACAGGCAACCGAAATCGCCGATAGGGTTTGCCAGCTCTATGACACTCTCTCCTTGCCGGCTCGCAACCGCGCCTCGGTCATCACCAAGCTCCTGGCCCGTGACGGTCACGCGATAACTGTGCAGCGGGTCAGGCAAATCCTCGCGACACATCGGCCTCGGCCCACCCGAAAATAGGGCCGACGACGCCGAGAAAAGAGAAAATCAACGGGCGTGCCGTAATCCCGCGGTCCCCGCATATCCGCGATTGTCTGGCTTCATTTCGAATGGAGCAGCCACAATGCCGGACGAAGTTATACCTCATTATGTTGCAATCTCAGATTGGGTCGTACGGTCGGGCATCTCTCGCTCGCGGACATACGAATTGATTGCCGCAGGGGAGTTGTCGGCGCGTAAAGTCGGCCGCCGCACGTTGATCGACCTCAGGGCTGGACTCGCGTGGCTGGACGAGCAGCCGGCACCGAAGATCGCCGTGTCGGTTACGAAGCGGCCGCATGGGGAGTTGGTTTGATGAATGCCCCCCTGATTTTCGGTCAGTCGGCGTCTCCGGAGATAGACAGTGCTACTAAGCAGCACAGCGCCGAGAGTGCGTCCGGTACTCAGTTCATGACGCTGCGCGATGTCGCCGATATTCTCGACGTCTCGCCCTCAACCCTGCGTCGCCGCATCGCCGAGGGCGCGCTCCGCGTGCACCGCATCGGCCGCGCGATCCGCATCTCGCAGACCGACCTCGCTGCCTTCTTGGCCGCCAGCCGTGGAGCAGAATCATGATCGCCGAACAGCTGGAGTTCACTGGCTTCGGGCCGAACACGGGCCACCGTCACACGCAATATGGAGAGCCTTTGCCGGCCGACGCTGTCCCGAATGAACGCAACCGCATGCGCACGCACTCGGGTGAGCGCAGGAGGGCGCGCGTGATGCAAGATGACCTTTTCGGCGCGCTTTGCGCCGAGACCAGCGACCTCGCCTCCAAAACAGGCATCCGTGAACCGATGGCCGCTGAACACTCCGCGTGCAACGACGGTGGTGGCGCGCTGGATGAGCCGGTCGACGGCGCAATCATCGACCCGACAACAATTTCGCTCCCGGCCAACGCACGCGCCCGGGTCGCCGGCGATACCGTTGTCTGCGCGACACCTCCGGCCACATTCGCCGAGGCGCTCGAACTGCTCGCGGCCAGCGATACCCTGCCGGCGGCGAGGCTCAAGGATCTCCGGCGCGATGTTGCATGGATAGAAGATCACTGCCCCCGCAATCGCGATGGTTCCGTGGCAGCCCCCTTGCCGTGCGATCCCGCCGCACTGCGGCCGATCCTGAAGAGCTTGAAATTTGATAGGAAGAAAACCGGGCCTAAGCGCTTCTATAATATCAAGTCGTCGCTCGCCGCGATTCAGCGCAAGACGGGCTGGCTCCCGCCGCGTGCGCCTCGCCGGCCGATCACGACGACCGCCTGGGCCAGCCTGCTCGGCATGATGAGCGATGGCGATCTCAGCCGTGCCACAATGCGGCGCTTCGCGGTCTTCTGTGAAGAACGCAATGTCGCACCCGGGGATGTCGCGCTCGAACACCTCGACGCGTATCACGACGCCCTCGCCGCCACGAATGCCAAGGCGCCGGACCAGACGGTGACAACAATAAAATCGCGCTGGAACCGCCTGTGCCGCGAGCAGGAATCCTTCCCTGGCCAGGAACTGCCCGCCCGCCGCAACCCGAACACGATCCGCGATGACGCTAACGGCATCCCGCCGAGCTTCATGGCAGACCTGAATGCCTATATCGCGAAGCTGCGGAAGCCGGGACCATTCGAAAAGGGGTTCACGGGCCCTGCCGCGAAGAGCACCGTGCGAACACGCGGCGATATCCTTGCCCTCGCGCCCCATCGGCTGGTGAAACGCGGCTGGCCCGCGGCAACCCTGACCTCTCTCGCCGCCATCCTCACCCCCACAGCGGTCGAGGCGATCTTGACCGATTATTGGGACACGAACTGCGCGGAGAGCGGATGGACTCTCGGCGCGGAAGCCACGGCGCAGGCTCTCGCAGCAGCCGCGCGCCAATGGGGCAAATTACCGGTCGCCGAACTGGAGCAGGTTCTCGACATCTGCCGTGAGGTGCGGGCGAAGCATCGCGGCTTCACCGCCAAGAAGCTCGAACGCCTCGCGCAATTCGACGATCCAAAGATCGAGCGGCGATTCCTGCAGCTTCCTGAAACACTTTGGCGCAAGGCGCTGAGATTCGCCAAGGCCGGCAAGATGAAGCGCGCCGCTGATACCGCGAAATACGCCCTCGCGTTGGCGATCCTGTTCGACAAACCCCTGCGCGTCGCCGATCTTTCGATCCTCGATCTCGCCCTCGATTTTGCACGCGATGCGAAGGGCAAGATCACCGGCGTCAAAATCGCCTATGGTCGCGCCTCCAAGCGGGCGCCGATGGTCGAGGGCGCGCTGTCGTCGCAGACGGTGCGCATGCTGGAGACCTACGTCACCAGATTCCGCCCGACCCTGCTGCATGACGAGTCGACCTCGCTCTTCCCGGGGCAGGAAGCTGGCCATCTGGTTTCCAAATCGATGGCCACGCAGATCCGGGCTTTGATCGGCCGCGAGCTCGGCGTCGACGTCAATTCGCATCTGGTGCGCTCCTATGTCGGCACCGTCATACTCGACGAAGACCCACGCGCCGTGGCGCTCGCGCAGCGCGTTCTCGGGCACCAGAACGCCACGACGACGCTGAAATTCTACGCCGCGCAACGCGGCCGCGCCGCAAACCGCCACTACGCCGAGCTGATCGAGCGCCGGCGCCGGCGGCTGCGGATGAATGTCGAGGACTAGGTCCGTGACCACCATCCCTCCAACCCCCCGCCCCGATGCCGTTCCGGGCAACAAGGAACAGCATCGGAGCCTGCCTCTGGCAACCTGGCCGCCCGAAGATCGGGCGCGCTGGCAGCGTGTGAAGGAAAAGCAAGGCTTGTTCGACCGGCAGGCCATCCTGCATGACCTCAAGACACCGACAGTCCGCGGGCTCGAACAATCCGTCGGCCGCTTCCTTGCCTATCTGCTCCATGTCCGGGCGATGACGCCCGCGGCGTCGATCGGCACCCTCCTCTCGCCCGAGCTGGTGAACGACTATGTCGGCGTCATGCGCAAATGCCTGCGGGCGGGCTCCGTTCATGAGGAGTTGCGCCGCCTGCGCGCCGGCCTCGGTATTATGCTCCCCGGCGTGGAGCTCGGCTGGATGAATTCGCTCCCTCTGAAGCCGACCCGCGCCGAAGTACTCGCCTCCCGCAAGCCGATCGACCGCCCGGACGCCGCCCGCGTTCTCGCCGCCGCCTATCGCGCCTTCGATGCGCTGCCCGTCATGCAACGCGATACCGACACCTCGCAGGCTGCGCGCAACGCCCTGATGGTCGCGTTCTGCGACCTGTTCGGCCTGCGGCTCAGCGACCTTGCGCGGATCCGGCTCGGCGAACACCTGCGCCAGCATGGATCGCGCTGGCGGCTGATGTTCCCCTGCGGCGTCAAGAACGACGCCCTGCTGCTCTTCGACGTTCCCCCCGAACTCGCGCAACGGCTCGAAACCTATCTCGGCGCCTGGCGCATCGCCCTTCTCGGCAACCGCCTCGATCATGGCTTCCTGTGGATCGCGCGCGGCGGCAAGCCGCCTCTTGAGAAGATGATCGCCATGGGTATCGCCAAATTCGGCCGGCTTCATCTGGGCCGTTCCCTAAACAGCCACGTCTTCCGCCACGCCTTCGCGGTGACGACCGTCTTGCGCAATCCGGCCGATGCCGACCTCGCCGCCGCGGCACTCGGCCATACCAGCGAACAGATGGTCCACGGCACATACACGCGATCGGGCGATCAGGAGATTTCGCGGCTATGGCTGCGCAAGCTGACCCGCAAGCGCAGGGGGCTCTGATCATGCCGAAGCAACGGAGCGTCCCCACCCGGACGCAGAAATGTAATGACAATCGCGTTACGGCGTCCTAGAATGCCGATCATGAATCCCGCCAAGCAAGCCTCTGCGCCATCCTCCCGCCGCGACACGCTCAACCTGCGGATCAAAAGCGACGATCGCGGGCTGATCGACCGCGCCGCCGCCCTGACCGGCAAGACCAAGACGGACTTCGTGATCGACGCCGCCCGCCGCGCCGCCGAAGACGCCCTGCTCGACCGCACGCTGTTTCTCGCAACTCCGGATGCGTTCGACGCCTTCCGCGCGCGCCTCGACGAACCGCCGCTGCCGAATGCCCGCCTCCAGCGCGCCCTGAAGACAACGCCGCCCTGGGAATGACGTGGCCCTCACCCCGCCCGAACCGCTCGCCGAGCATCACGACATCAGCGGCTTCAACTGCGGCATCGCCTCACTGGATGACTGGCTGAGGCGCCGGGCCCGCGCCAACCAGGCCGGCGGCGCGACCCGTACCTTCGTTGTGACCGAAAGCGGCCGCGTCGTCGCCTATTACGCCATCGCTTCCGGCGCCATCAGCCCGAACGGCACCTCCGGCCGCTTCCGCCGCAACATGCCCGACCCGATCCCCGTCGCCGTCCTCGCCCGCCTCGCAATCGCCACCAGCGCCCAGGGACAAGGCCTCGGCCGCGCCCTCTTCCGCGACGCCACCCTCCGCATCCTGAACGCAGCCGAAACGCTGGGGATCAGAGGCATCGTGGTGCATGCCATCTCCGACCAGGCCAAAGCCTTCTACCTCGCCCTCGGCTTCGAAGCCTCGCCGCTCGATCCGATGACGCTGATGGTCACGCTCAAGGATGTGAGAGCGGCATTATAGAAATTGAGTAATCAATCTATAATTTTTTAGATTTTTGATATAATTTGACAATAATATTTAGAAATATACTTAAGAAGTATAAATATTGCCTACAATTGAGTAAAATATAAAATAACAAAATTCGTCATTTTGTCCAATTTTGTGCTGATATCGCGGGATGTTTCGAAGCAATAGCAGGAATTTACACCGCCCGCTCGCGGACTTCAGTAGAAAATTTATTTGTGGTCGGACTCGCCATGGCTCCATCTTTGCGGATTCCGGAGAATTCGCCCATGGATTCCGATTTTAATTCGCCCACGATTCCGACGTTTATTCGCCCGGGGATTCCGAGATTTATTCGCCCGGGTAGCGGTCTCTGTGGCTGTTGATTTCGTTGCTCTCCTGTTCTTGTTGGGTCAAGCGGTTTTTGGGGTTTGCTTGCGGGTCTTGCGCAGGCTTTCACCGGTGAGTTCGATGCGGTGGGCATTGTGGAGCAGACGGTCGAGAATGGCGTCGGCGTAGGTCGGATCGCCGATCAGCTCATGCCAATGCGCCGGAGGGATCTGGCTGGTGATGATGGTGGCGCGACGGCCGTAGCGATCCTCGACGATCTCGAGCAGGTCGTGACGGGCGCTGGCGTCAAGCGGTGCAAGGCCGAAGTCGTCGAGGATCAGCAGATTGACGGTGCCGAGAGTGCGGATCATCCGGCCGTGCCGCCCTTCGGCGCGGGCGAGTGCGAGTTCGGTGAAGAGTTTCGGCGCGCGCTGATAGAGCACGCTCCTGTCATCACGACATGCCTTGTGACCGAGGGCGCAGGCCAGCCAGGATTTTCCGACCCCTGTCGGCCCGCTCAGGACGAGATTGTCGTGCGCGTCGATCCACTCACCCTGGATCAGCTTCTGGAACAGAGCCCGATCGAGGCCGCGGGCACTCCGGTAATCGACATCCTCGATTGCAGCGTCATGGCGCAGCTTGGCATGGCGCAGCCTTGTGCTCAACCGCTTGTCACGTCGGACGGTGATCTCGCGGTCGAGCAGAAGGCCGAGCCATTCGGCGTGACTGAGGCTGGGGGTTTCGGGATTGGCGTGCAGCTCGGTGAACGCGCGGGCCATGCCTGCAAGACCGAGCTGGTGGATCTGATCGAGGGTCGGATGGTTCAGCATGAGGCTTCTCCTTGTCATCAGTGGAAATATCCGCCGCCCCTGATGTTGGGGTGGCGGATCGGGGTGGGATCGGGACTGGCGGTGCCGGCGGCTCGCTCCAGCCGGTGATCGAGGATGGATTTGACCGAGCCGTAGGTCAGGGTGCCGATGGTGAGCGCGCGCTCGGCTGCGGCGTCGAGCCGGTCGGCGCCAACACTGCGGGCCAGGCGAAGGATGCCGATGCAGGCGCGGAACCCCTGCTCCGGATGAGGCCGGCGTTCGAGGATCAGGGTGCAGAGTGTCGCGACCGACGGGCCGAGCCGTGCGGCTTCCTGATGGATCCGCGCGATGGTCCAGTCGCCGTAACGCCGGTGGCTCGAGGGCATGTGCTCGGCGATCGTCGTGTGCTTGCCGTTGCCCGACCCGCGCGCATGCACGGCGATCCGCTCGCCACGGAGAAAGATCTCGACCGTGCGCACGGTGAACCGGGCCTCGACCTCGGCGCGGGCGTGCCGGTAGGGGACGGAGTAAAAATGCTTCTCGATCTCGACGTGATAATCGATGCCGACCCGCCGGCGCCGCCATTGCGCCAGCACATAGGGTTCGGCCGGCAGTTCCTTCAGCGCGGGACGATCGAGTGTTTCCAGCAGATGCCGTCTTGTCGCCCCCAGGCGACGGACGACCCGCTCCTCGTTCAGCCAGCGGCAGAATTCAGCGATCGCGGCATTCAGTTCGGCGAGGCTGTAAAATGCCCGGTTGCGCAGCTTGCCCAGCAGCCACCGCTCCGCCAGCAAAACCGCCACCTCGACCTTCGCCTTGTCACGCGGCCGCCGCGGCCGCGCCGGGAGAATGGCCGTGCCGTAATGGCGCGCCATATCGGTGTAGGTCCGGTTGACCTGTGGATCGTAGAGGCAGGCGCGGATGATCGCGACCCTGGCGTTGTCGGGCACCAGCAGCGCCGGCACGCCGCCAATTGCTGCCAGAGTGCGATTATGCGCCTCGATCCAGTCCGGCAGGGTCTGGGTCCAGGTCGCCTCAGCATAGGTGAAGCTCGATGCGCCGAGAACGGCGACGAAGATCTGGGCCGCACGCGTCTCGCCGGTGAGTCGGTCGATCACCACCGGCACCGTGTCGCCGGCATAATCGACGAACAGCTTCTCGCCCGATGCGTGGGTCTGGCGCATCGTCACCGGTAGCCGGGCTTCCCAGCTCCGGTAGAGCTCGCAGAACCGGCTGTAGCGATATCCGTCCGGGTGCTCGGCGATATACTCGTCCCACAGGATCGACAGCGTCACGTGCTTGCGCTGCAACTCGCGGCGGATACGCCCCCAGTCCGGCTCATCCACACGTCGATGCCCCGGCCGCTTGCCCGCCGAGCCTTCGAACAAGCGCCTTTCCAAGGCCGCTTCGGACAGCGCCAGAGCCCCTGGCCCATCGAGCCCGGCCGCCTCCAGTCGCCGCAGCGTCAAGCGCACCGTCGATGCCGCAACCCCGACCCGGATCCCTACCTGGCGGGTCGAAAGCCCCGCCATCCTCAATCTGACAATCTCGCGCACATCGCGCATCGCAATCCGCTCCACTGGCATTCATCCACTCCCTCGATCAGACAAAGGGAGGGAACCTGAACCAGCCAGCAGAGACCTCAATCCGACCCGGCCAACCCCGCCCGCCTGGGCGAATAAAAGTCGGAACAGGTGGGCGAATTAATCTCGGAATAGGTGGGCGAATAATTCCCGGAATCCCGGGCGAGTTAATATCGGAATCCCGGGCGAATTGAGCCCGGAATCAGCACATCTTATTTGGGAGTTGGAGCCTTCGGCAAACCCGGGGCGATTCACATCATCGAAGCCTGCTTCCGGCGGATGAAGCAGACCGGGCTCGAGGTCCGGCCGATGTATCACTGGAGCCCGCGCCGGATCGAGGCGCATGTCCGGCTCTGCGTCCTTGCCCTGCAGATACAGCGCTCGGCGGAGTTGCGCTGCGGCCTTCCCTGGGCGCGGATCGCCCACATCCTAGCCGGCCTCAAGGCGGTCCGCTATCAGATCGCCGGCCGGACTATTGTTCAGCGCACGAAAATCAGCCCCGAAGCTGCCGAGATCCTGAAAAACCTCGGAATATCAAAGCCAAAGAAGCTGCTTACAGTCATCGAGCCGCCGCAGGCCAAGGCCGCCTCATAGATACACGCCCTGATTCCGTATCGAAAATCCGCCGGAAAATAGACAGACTTTCCTCACGTCTGCCTCATGAACGCGAACCCGGGCGTGACTGAGCGCCTTAACCTCGTTAATCGGCAGATCAAGACTGTCCTACAGCGGATCGATGGTCTGGTCGAACAACTTGCCGGACCGGAGACCGAGCCGGGGCAAGATACCGAGCAGCGCGACGCGGCAATCCTGCGCTCCTTGCCGGGGGTGGGAAGGATTGTCCTCGCCACGCTGCTCGCGGAGGCTCATCAAGCCCTCCAGGCGCGAGATTACCAGGCTTTGCGCACCTTGACCGGTGTGGCCCCGGTCATGAAGCGGAGCGGCAGATCCTGTCGTGTGGAGATGCGTCAGGCATGTTCTGGCCGCCCGCGAACCGTCGTCTATCACTGGGCCCGCGTCGCCACCCAGCACGACGCCCGCAGTCGCAGCCGCTACGCCGCCCTCCGAGGACGTGGCCACTCTCACGGCCCCGCCCTCAGAACCGTTGCCGATCGCCTGCTGGGCATTGCATGCGTCATGCTCACCAACCGAACCATGTTCGATCCCGAGAAGATGCCCACCGATCGCCCAAAATCAGCTTGATCATTGGTGGGGAGTCCCCCCCCCCCCCTTAGTCATGGCAATAGGTACGGAACCTAGGGGGTATGCTGAACCGGACACACTGCTACGGGATATATAGATGTCTTGTATATTGAGCAATTCTCGTAATTGACTGTAACGCCATAATGTGCTGGCAATTCGCGATCATTTTTTATTTCTGCGGCATCCGTCAAATAATATATATTCTTGTAATCAAGGAGAGGCCTTAGATACTTTTTCTGAAACTTCTGGGTTATTCCGAGATGTTCTGGTAATCCGATGATCCTGTCATCAAGCGGAAAATAGGGAAGTATAAACCCTAACGGACGAAAACCAACAATTAAAAGAGCATTGTTGTATGACTTAAATTCTCTCTTACTTGCGCCAAAGTATGACGAAGAGAATGCCTCACGACCCCAGTTAGAATCAGGCAAGCTATAGGCCGCGGCTGTGGCCACAAGTAAGGCTGCAGCCACATAGGTCATGCTGTGATGTCGCCAATGCATGATTAATCTGCCCCATCGAACCAGCAGGACCAAGAGAATAGTTGGGAAAATCATTTCAGCGGCAGCAAAATATCGATAATATGAAAAAACTTCTTCCCAAACAAAGAAAGATCCAGCAAAAAAACTAAGAACAAAAAATATATCATATAGTTCATTATTCTTGATTTTTTTGAAATATAAATACAATAATATTGATGGAGAAATTATAAAATAAAGAGCAGGGAAAATTGTTCTAAATGGAATTTCCATGCCTATTATATGTTGTTGATTTGGTTTCGGATGATGACGAACAACAAATTCGAATGGCAAAGTAATATATCCAATTAAATTTTGAGGAAACCAACGCTCATCACGAATCGCATAGTTGCCAATATATGGAGAATGAAATATATTATTAAAATACGGAAATATAGGGTTTTTGTACGTCACAAAAAGTAAATATCCTATATTAAAATATAATAAAACGAATCCAGATAAAAATGAAAAACAGAATATAGTTTCAACTATGACGAGTCGACGAATATTAAATTTGTATCGATAGAGGGTGGTCAGAATGAAAGCGAAAACAAAGCCAACTGCATAGATCATGTTGGTGAATTTTAATCCGGCCACAAAGCCCACAAGGAGCCCGGCGAAGAAAAGGTATATCAGTCTATCCCGCTCCTGACTGATCAATGAAAAAAAAATTGCAAGTATAATGGGTGAAGCGAGTAAGGTATCACCCATAGTGCCCCCAATTTCTGACCAAAAAATGGGACCAATAATCGCCGATATTGCCGCGACAGATGATAGGATAAGCCGCGTACGAATATTGTATATTTTGAGTAGATGAAAGCAGAGCAGCCAAGCAGCAGAAATTCCTAATGATTGAAATCCGGCGATAATTAGATTTACCGTCAATGGAGCAAAATTTCTAATAAGTAAATAATAGAAGAAATTTAATCTAGGGTCTAGATATGATTGTTCTGTGCATAGAGAGTCTTGTATCAATTTTCCATGCGCCCAAAGATACCCATTGTAGAAATGATAATTCAAGAGGTCCCAATTGATGTCGGCGCCGAGTGACCTAGCAATTATGCACACAACCGCTGCATTCGTTAAAAGAACAGTCATGCCGATTATCACGGAGGCAACCGGGCGAATCCGACCAAACGAAACGGTAATTCGATGCATGCTGTCTCCCAGTGCTCTCGTCCTGACTGAAGGTCGGACTGAAAAATGATAGTTGAACGATTTTAGTAGGTTATGATTCAGTTCGTTTGCGATGACGAGCGGAGACACGATGGCCTAGACTAAAATCGCCCGGCAACGATATTGCAGGGCCGAATTGCGCTACGCAAGAGACCTCACCGATGCCGAATGGGCCTTCATTGAACCGTTAGAGCGGCTTTCGACCGGTCTGAATCGCGAGGGATTCCCATTGGCGTTGATTTCTGATTCAGAATCGGTGCTGGTGAAGGAGGCCGGCATGGATGGGCCAACCACTATCGATGGATCTTCGTCGGCGGCTTTTGGCGGCGATTGATGAGGGGATGAGTTGCCGGGCAGCGGCAGCCCGCTTTGGAGTGGCGCCGGCGACGGCAATCCGCTGGCGAGCGCAGCGTCGCGATACCGGCAGCTTTGCTCCGAAGCCTCAGGGTGGCGACACGCGCTCACGTCGGGTTGAGGAACGGCGGGCGGACATTCTCGCAATCTGGGAAACGCGTAAGGACATCTCGCTTGCAGAGCTGCGCCTGGCGCTGATCGAGGTCGGCTTGCACGTCTCGGTGGCCGGGCTTCACCGCTTCTTCATCGGCAGTGTCAGGAATTCCGTGTATGGGCGGCGGTTGAACATCAGGCCGCCAGGGCTCTTACGAAGCGATCGCCGAAGATGACGGCGAACTGAGCCTTTGCCATAGCCCATTCTCGAGGTGGCATCACCCACTCTTTTTCGGATCGGTTCAGGATCAGATAGAGCAGCTTGGCCGCGGCCTCATCGCTGGGGAAATGGCCGCGCGCGCGGATGGCCCGGCGCAGCTTGGAATTCAAAGCTTCTATGGCGTTCGTTGTATAAATGATCCGACGAACGTCGCCCGGAAAGCCGAAGAAAGGGATGACTTCCTGCCATACCCGGCGCCAGCTCTGGCCGATGGCGGGGTATTTCTGGCCCCATGGACCGGCCTCGAAATCGGCGAGAGCGGCCTCGGCGGCCCTGGCATCAACGGCCCGGTAGATGTCCTTGAGGGCGGTGGCCACCGCCTTGCGGTCCTTGTAGGACACGAAATCCATCGAATTCCGGAGCAGATGGACGATGCAGGTCTGCACGATCGTCTCGGGAAAGACGGCCGTGATCGCCTCCGGGAACCCCTTGAGGCCATCGACCACCGCCAGCAGGATGTCCTCGACGCCGCGGTTCTTCAGCTCGTTCATCACGCGCAGCCAGAATTTGGCGCCTTCGTTCTGCTCGATCCACATCCCGAGTACGACCTTCGTCCCGTCGGCCATAACCCCCAGCGCGATATGGATCGCCTTGTTGCGGACCACGCCCTCGTCGCGGATCTTCACCCGGATGGCATCGAAGAATACCAGCGGATAGACCGGGTCCAGCGGACGCTGCTGCCAGGATGTCACCTCGTCCAGAACCGCATCGGTGATCGTGCTGATCAGCTCCGCCGAGGCATCCATGCCGTAGATCTCGCGCAGATGTTCCGCGATCTCCCGGGTGCTCATCCCCCGCGCATACATCGAGATGATCTTGTCATCGAAGCCTGGAAACCGGCGCTGGCATTTGGCGATCAACTGCGGATCAAAGCTACCCGCACGGTCTCGCGGGATCGCAATCTCGATCTTCCCCGTGCCGGTCGATACCGACTTGCGGCCATAGCCGTTGCGGCTGTTCTCCGCCTCCGCTTCGTCACTCAGATGGTAATCCATCTCCGCGCTCAGGGCCCGCTCCGCCAGAGCCTTCTTCAGCGCGTTCACCAGATCCCCGGAATTCAGCGCTGCCGCCGCGTCTCCCCCAGCCAGAAGCTGGTCCAGCAATTCGTCCGGGATCGCCGGCGCTCTCCGTCGTGCCATATGGGTCTTCCTTTCTACCCGCTATGCCACTCACACACGAAATTCAGCACACTGCCTCTTCATCCGCCGCGGCATGACGCGTAAAAAAAGACAGGCCACGCCATCGAGCAGGATCGCCCCGATATCCTGAAACAGCGCCAGGACTGGTTCGATAGCCAGTTCGATCTGGACCCGGATCGCCTCGTCTTTATCGACGAAACCTGGACCGCCACCAACATGACCCGCAGCCATGGCCGCTGCGCCAGGGGCGAACGTCTGCGGATGGGCTTCCCACACGGTCACCGCAAGACCACCACGTTGGTGGCGGGGCTGCGCATGACCGGGATGGTCGCGCCGATGGTGCTGGACGGCCCCATCAACGGCGACTGGTTCGAGGCATATGTCACCAAAGTTCTCACACCCGAACTGCGGCCCGGCGACGTGGTCATCATGGACAATCTGTCGAGCCACAAGCGTGACGCGGTGCGTGAACGGATCGAAGCGGCCGGCGCAACCCTGCGCTTCCTCCCGCCCTATAGTCCCGACTTCAATCCGATCGAGAAGGCGTTCGCGCGCCTCAAGGCCATCCTCAGAAAGATCGGAGAGCGAACCGTCTCCGGCCTATGGGACCTGATCGGCAGGCTCGTCGACAGCTTCCAGCACCGCGAATGCGCCAACTACTTCAGCTCATGCGGATATGACCCGGAATGATCGGAATACGCTCTAATGCCGACGCCGTCGCAACGGGGGTTGTTAGTGTTTGAATCGCGCCGAGAACCCCGGAGGGAGGCATCCAACTCTTGAGCCGGATGGAGCAATGGAAAAGCGGAAGACATCGGTGCGTTATTCGCCCGGGATTCCGAGATTAATCAGCCCGCCGATTCCGACTTTTATTCGCCCAGGCGGGCTGGGTTTGACAAGTCGGCTTGAGGTCTATGCTAGCTCATTCAGGTTTTCTCCCTTTAGCTGATCGGGTAGCGCCCACGTTATACGAGCGCGTTAGCTAACGTTTCAACGACGCGCGCAACATCCGCGCTCGAGAGGGTGGGGTAGCTCGGCAGGCTGATCCCGTGCGCGGCTATCGCCTCGGAGACAGGAAAATGCTCCGAATTCGAATACATTGGCATCTGGTGCGCGCAATAAAAGACCGGGCGTGTATCCACGCCGTTCTCCTGCATGCGGCCCATCACCTTAGTACGGTCCGTCCCTTCAGGCAGCAACAGGCTGACGAGCCAGTCGGAGCTGACCACATTGGCGGAAAGCTTCTGGAAGGATACAATATTGCCCAAACGCTCGGCGCACAGGCGCCGGTAGAGGTCGCCGATCGCGCGCTTACGCGCGAGGATCGTCGGCAAGCGTTCGATCTGCGCCAGACCTATGGCCGCGCATATATTCGTCATACGGTAATTGAAGCCGAGTTCCACATGCCAATAGCGCTGGGTTGGTGACTGACCTTGGCCCTTGACGGTCTTGAGACGCCGGGCCAACGCCTCGTCTTTACACACAACCATCCCTCCCTCGCCGGTGGTGACGGTCTTATTGCCGAAGAAAGAAAACGTGCCGACATCGCCAAACAAGCCGACGTGCTTGCCATCATAGGTCGAGCCCAGCGCCTCGGCGCAATCCTCGATCAGATGGAGGCCGCGCGATTTCGCCAGTGCCGACAAAGCCGGCATGTCGCAGACGGCGCCGTAAAGATGTACGGCCATGATTGCCTTGGTGCGCGGCGTGATCTTGGCCTCGACATCGTCTATATCGATTAGCCAGTCGCTCGATCGGCACTCGACAAACACTGGCTTTGCGCCAGTTTGGGCGATCGTGTTGACGGAGGCAATGTATGTAAAGGTAGGAACAATGACCTCGTCCCCCGGACCGATATCAAGACAATGGATAGCTAGATGCAGTGCCACGGTGCCATTGGACACACACCAAGCATAAGGGGCACCGGTAATCTCACGAAAACCACCCTCGAACCGGTCGATAAAGTCACCGATCGACGAAATCCACGTCGTATCGAGGCACTGGTTAACATAGAGCTTCTCGTTGCCGGACAGATCTGGACGGTAAACGGGAAGAAAATCGACGTTCATGACGGCAATACCCTCACTTGGTTCATTCTGACATCGTCGGCATTAGGGGCCGTCCGGCACAACCTAGAAAACTTCTTGGAAGACCAGTCTCGCTATCATCAAAATTCATACCTAAGCTAGTTAGACGGCGCGCCATACCCCTGCCAGCCTCTAGCCCCGGGCGGCAGGCTATAGCAGCCTCAAGCAGCGGTATCAGACCTCCAACATAGCTCGCGGCCGAATAGCGCACGCGGGCCCAGGCTGCCGCCCCTGCGGCTGCAGCTTCGGCGGCTTGCGGATCGCGAGCAATCTCCGCCATCACGGCCGCGAGCGGCGCCGGCGCCTCGCCGGCTTCGATTTTGTGCACCAGCCCGTCTGGAATCTCGGCATAGGAGCCGACATCGTTCACCACGATGGGGCGCGCTGCATAGAGCGCCGTAATAATGGAGGCAGAGTGGCCTTCCGTCATGGGATGGCGCAGGCAGCACACGAGGTGTGCTTGGGCTAGTGACGCGCACAAATGTGCATCATCGACCCAGCCGGTGAACTCCGGTGCCGCCAGGCCCAAATCCGCCGCGAGCGCTGCTAGCCGGGTCCGGTAGCCCTCGTCAATTGCCCCGACGAAATGCATCCGCCCGTGCGTACGCAGCTTCGGATCGACGGCAAGCGCACGCAGGATACGTTCGGGCTGCTTGTTGGGATTGATCATACCGAAGCACGTGACAATGAAGGCCCCCGAGCCGTCTGGCGCTGGCGGAACGGCTCCGACATCGGGATAGCAGAGCGGCATCTGGACCGTCGGGCCGGGGCAAGTAGCGACCACATCATCGACATAATGCGAGCCGTGCACGACGCAGCCTGAGGCCAAAGCCGCAAAAAAAGAAAGATCCTGTTTGGGCAGCGTACATTTTTCAGGTAAAGTGAGCCCAGGCGGCGGCCAACGATTCAATAGAGCGTCAAGTTTGGGGTGAATCTGGCGTGCTCCTCCGAGAAACCCGTCCAGATTGGCGTCGTGGAACACCGCAACGGCCGGCGTCGCAGCCGCCAAGTCTAGAGCGCCGGCATGGAAAGGAAAGTAATCGCCGTAATTGATCACACAGACATCGTAATCGTGCCGCAGCCGCGCGAAATCGAACGTATACGGCACGTGGACCGGCAGATTATGGTCAAGAATGTCATGATCAAGGGCCGTTTTGTCCTCGAGGCGCAAGATCTCGACAGTATGGCCGTCCGCAACGAGCGCGCGCGTGACCATACGGCTATAGCGTGCAATTGCGGATTTCACATTATACGGTGTTCCCCACAGGATCCGCATCGGCCCATTCCTTACGTGAGAAGTTTCTCGATGGTGTGTGGCCATGTGATGCCGAGTCCATTCCATTCTTTGTGACCGGCCTGCCCGAGCTTGGCGGCGCGGGCCGGATCGTCCATCAACTTGGCGATCGCCTCCGCCAGTGCCCTGGGCGTTGGGGCGCCGACGGTGCCGGTATGGTCATCGTGCACGATTTGGAGCAGGCCGCCGGAATCCGTTGTCGTCACCACCGGCTTGGACGCCTGGAAGGCTTCCATCGTCACATAGCCGACTGAATCCTCATCGAAAGGAACATAGGCGACTGCGCGCGCCCGGCCGACATAATCGGCCAGTTCACGGCGAGAGAGGAAACGCAAGTCGAGCTTGACCCGGTCCTGCAGACCCGCCGCCGCGACACGGCGAACAAGTTCTTGGGCATCGGCGGGTGAGTCGGGCGGTCCGGCCACGATCATGCGGATCGAGGGCGGCAGATAAGCGAGTGCATCGACCAGAAGCGTCTGCCGTTTGCCGGCGTTTACTCTGCCGGCGGCGAGTAGATAGCCCTCATCGCCCTGATTCACGAAAATTTCTGGATCGTTCAGCGGAGGCATCAAAACTTCAGAGTCAAAACCATTGTAATCTAGCAATCTTTTGCCAGTGACACGCGAATTCGTGTAGATCCGCGTAGCTGCCGCGAAGGTCTGCGTATCCGCGGCGCTGATAGCGGCGCGGATTTTCGATCCTTCAGGCGTATTCGGGATATTGGATTGGCCGGCATCCCATAGATCGTAAGCCTGGCGATATTGATGCAGTAGCCAGAAGACCTTGTCCCGGTGGGGGATTAGATAGGCCGGAAATTTCAGCGGGATTACCCGGTCCGCCTGGTCGAGACGAAAGGAAAAATTCATCACCATCTGTTCGATTAGACGCTCGGGTGGGTTCCAGGCGAAGGGAATGCGCAACAGCTCGGCCTGAGCACCGCTGGCAAGCAGGTTGCGAACCAGATGGTCCGCCAGTTCCTCCGCCCCGCCCCATGTGAAGGGGCTGGCATTGTTGAGAACAATGACCTTCATGGCGCGTCTCCCGGCAGTGGCGCGGTGAGCGCGGCGACGACGCTGGGCCAATTGATACCCAATTCGGCGACGCGGGCGCGCGCCGCTTCGCCAAGCCGGCGGGCGAGTGCACGATCGGCATAAAGCGTGTCGAATGCATGCGCGAGCGCCTCAGCCGTGGGTGGAACGATCATTCCGTTGGCCCCATCGATCACGAATTCCGACACACCGCCGGAATCTGTCGTCGTTATCGTTGCCTTGCTGGCGTGGGCGGCCTCGATCGTAGGGTAGCCGTAGCTGTCTTCATCGAATGGCGCGTAGACACTGGCGAGGGCACCGGCGAGGCGCTCGACTTTTTCGGCCTCGGAGATCCAGCGCGCCTCGATCGTTACCCGATCTGCTGCCGACCCGGCGGCAGACCGCACGGACGCAAAATAGCTATCATTCTGCGACCGTCCGCACAGGCGCAGGCGCACCGGAGTCCGTGTCAGTGCCATGGCCTCGGCCAGAAGATGTTGGCGCTTATGGCTCTCAAATCGACAGACCGAAACGATTTCCTCGCCATAATCCTGGCAGTGAAAACATTCCGGGGATTCAACGGGCGGGAAAAGAACCTTGGCCTCGACGCCGCTGAAGCGCTTCAGCCGATCGGCGACGACATGGGAATTGGCGAAGGTGAGCCGGGCCTCTGCCAAGGCGGCTTCATCCATGCGCATGACCGCATCGCGCAAGGCGCGTGTCGAGGGCGTGTCACTAATGGGCGAATAGGGTGTGCCCCAAAGATCGTAGAAGATGCGAAAATGATGGATAAACCAGACGATCTTCTTTGTATGCGGAATGAGATGGGCGGGCGGGCGGAAACAGACGATCCGGTCGCAAGAACTCTCAAGATCCATGAGCCGATAGGCCCACATCTGTTCGAGCGGATTTGATTCATCATAAAAGGGTAGCCAGATCGTCTCAACCTGATGGCCGGCGGCCTGCAGCGGCTCGACGAGCCAGTTGACGATGTTGCGATAGCCCCCGTTCACGAAGGGCTCAACCGAGGAGACGAGAGCGATTTTCATAGGATTGCCTCGGAATCGACGCCGGGGAGCGGACGGGCGGGGGCACCAACAACGACGATGTTGGCCATAATCTCGCCGACGACGACCGCGCCCGCGCCCACGATCGCGCCCGCACCGATGCGCGAGAGCGGCCGCGCACAAGCGCCGAGGCCGAAAAACACCTCCTCGCCGAGCGTGCAGCACCCGCCCAAGGCTGAGCGGGGTGCGACATGGACGCCATCACCCAGCACGCAATCATGCTCGACGATCGCACCAGTATTGACGATCACATACTCGCCGATGCGCGCAGCGGCATTGACAACGGCAAGCGGCATTATCACGGTCCCCTCTCCGATCGATGCACTTGGCGAGACGACAGCGCTGGGATGGACGAGCGTGGCGAGCCGAAATCCCTCGGCGCGCAGTCGCTCGCCGATTTTACGGCGCAGCCGGTTGTCTCCGAGCGCGACAAACGCCAGGGTAAGTCCCTGCGCCCGCAATGCAGCGGCAGTTGCATCGTCACCCAGACGCCGGACCTCGCCTATGGGCGGCGCAGCCGGATCAGGGTCGAGAAAGCCGACGACCGAAAACCCGGCCGCATGCGCTATGTCGAGCACAACCTTGGCGTGGCCGCCTCCGCCCACGAGCAAAAGTGTGCTCACGCGGCACCGGGCAGAAGCGGGGCAAGCCGGGCGCGGCCCTCGGGGCGGTGCAACACCAGATTGATCCACACCAACTCCTCCAGCCCTTCAGCGCGCAGCGGTGCCAACGTTCCGGCAGCCTCGTCGATTTCGAGAATGTCGAGGCCCATGTTGTGCACGCTCGCAATCCAGCTCTCGAGCGTGCCGCCCACGCGACGGATGATTGAGGGACTAAACTCGCTAAGAATGACGATCTGCGGATTATCGGAGATGATGCGAGCCATGCCGGCGAGCGCCTGCAGCTCGGCGCCCTCGACATCAATTTTGACGACACTCACCGTTGCACCCGGCGCGATCAGTGCGTCGAGCGGGGCGAGGCGCACCTTGATTGCGGCGAGCCCTTCCTCCTCTGCGAACAAGGAATTATGACCCGACGTATGAGCGAGAAACAGTTCAGTTTCACTTTCCATCGCGCCGGCGGCAAACGGATGGATGGTAACACAATTGGCAATCTGATTCAGTGCAGTCATCAGGCGCAGCGCGGTAACAAGATCAGGTGCTGGCTCGACCGCGTGGACACGCCCTGCCGGCCCTACTCGCCGCGCCCCTGCCAAGGTGAATAGACCGACATTGGCGCCAAGATCGATGAAGACATCGCCGGGCGCGAGCAACTTATCGAGCACGGCACGCGAACCTTGTTCGGGCAAAGTGCCATTGGAAAGATAGCCTACATTGGCGAGATCTGCCGTGGGCAGGACAAGGAAACCATAACAGTTGCGCGAGGCCAGCATTCCCTCGCGGATCGGGAAAATGGATCTTTGGAGCAGCAGGTCAACATGGGCGCGCAGCGCAGCGATCTCGCTCTGAAGGCGAGCGATGCTATCTGATTGTTCGACAGTGGCGCGCAGCGCAGCGATCTCGCTCTGAAGGCGAGCGATGCTATCTGATTGTTCGACAGTGGCGCGCAGCGCAGCGATCTCGCTCTGAAGGCGAGCGATGCTATCTGATTGTTCGACAGTGGCGCGCAGCGCAGCGATCTCGCTCTGAAGGCGAGCGACGCTATCTGACTGTTCGACAGTGGCGCGCAGCGCAGCGATCTCGCTCTGAAGGCTGACGACGCTGCCCGCTCTATTCACTGCGGTGCTAATGCGTGCTTCTACTCGGTACAGCACCGGCCGCAGATAGGGTTTGGCAGCCAACGCGGCGCGGTACAGCAGTCTTGCGGCACGTGAGCGTTCCACACCCACAGGCGCTTCAGGATGGGAGATGGCGGTCAATTCGGCCGCAGATTCATCGTCCCCTTTCAAAGTATCAGCGAGTGCAGCTGCAACCTGTCCTGACAGGACAGCGGAGCCGCGCCCTGTACGCAGCAGCGGTGTCATCACTCCGTGATCCACTTCATTGTATGGTTCATATCATTTTAGAGAAAATTGTAAAATTTCCTAGAGCCGGGCCGTTTGGGCTTGTCCCCGGAGTTACTCGGCCCTGATTGGCCCCCGATGAGTGGTCCAAGGTCGAATTTGGTGCATTTTCACCTCCGCCGCCACGGCCGCCCTCCGGTTCAGCTTCGCTCCACCGACGGCCAGCCATGGCGGTGGAGACAACAATGCACTAACTTCCAACACGGACCACTCATTGGGGGCCGGTCAAGGATCGACCCTTCGCCGCCGTCCCGTCAGTGAGCGACCACGGGGTTCTGGCCGGGGCAAAAATTCCATTTGTCCTGCTCACGGGAGTCACACCGACAACACCGTTGATATGACGAGTCGCCCAAAATTTGTGGGTGAATTTGAGTTTCACGCAATCAAAGTCAGATATAACATATTGTTTTATTTATATTTCATGCCAATTGCAGCGGACACCCCATCCGCCATATACGCCATGTTACAAACTGAAATTTCTTAATTTTCATCCTTTCACCGCCGAGTTGCGCCAGATGGTGGTCACGCTGCAAGCCGCCCGGAAGTCTCGGCGCTCCGCCATCGAAGGCAGAACCACCCGGCGCCCCGGCTAGGCAAGGCCGCAGCGGCACCTGAGCCGGAAAAAATGCACTCGGACCGCACCCGAGTGGAAAATGCCTCACCAGGCCGACCATGCCGAGGAAGGAGTTCCTCTCACAGACCTCTTGCAGCAGCCTGTTAGATCGACGCACCGGGGCTCTCCGAACGAAAATGAGTTTGATTAAAGGCTAGACGTGGCGCTATGCCCCAACATATAATATTGAAATCCTAACAAAAATATACATCCACAACCGTGCACCTGCGCAATCTCAGCCACGCGCAACCCGCCGATGATCTCTTCCGGCTTGTGATTTCGCGCCATTCCAATTCTCCTCCTCCCTCGGGCCAAAATCTGAAACAAGCCCGGACCACTCAGAAGGCGGCAGGTCACGAATTGGCCGTTCACCGCGCTGTGATGCGAATATGACAATCGTGAGTCGCTTTGCTGAAGCTTTGATGAAAACAGGTCCCGAACACTGTTGGTTACATTGTGTTTAAGGAACCCGTCTGGTTACTCCCCGCCCAACATCGAGCGTGCCCGCCGGCAATCAGTCCGGCGAGAACGCGATTCGATGACTGATCGAATGGAAAAGGGATCTCAACAGTGCGGCTTTCCTCCGGCGTTCGTCATACTGATCGAGTCATGCAGCTTTCGCTCATGGCGCTTCTGCTGTCCACCAGTTGTCTCATTCCCGCCGCGGCATACGCGCAAACAGTGAGCGCCGGCGAGGTGAGCGCGTCCAGCGCGCTGTCGCTGCCCGGCGTCACGACCGCGCCGAGCCAGAAGAAGGTCTTCAAGTCTGGCAATACGACCCGCGTCCTGAACCGCAAGCTCCTCGAAGCCGCCGGCCCCGTCGCGGGCGCCGCGCAGATGCTGTCCTATGCCCCCGGCGTGCAGATCACCGGCTACGGCAACACCGGCGCGTCCAAATATACCGTGACGCTGAATGGCGTGCAGCAGGGCTGGGGCGGCTTCGGCGGCTTCACTGGCGACGGCGCCATCGGCGTGACGCTGGACGGTGTTCCGGTCGTCGATCCGGGCAGCGATCTCTGGCAGTCGAACATGATTCCGCAGAGCGGAATGATCCAGAGCGTGACAACCACTTATGGCCCCGGCAACGCCGCCGACCGCTGGTACAACAACCTCGCCGGAACCATCGAGTTCACCCCGGTGCAGCCGACGGCCAAGCCCGGCGGCGACATCAACCTGACCTATGGCAGCTACGGTCAGAAGAACATCGAGTTCGACCTGCGCACCGGCAACTATCACGGCTGGTCCACGGTCATTGCCGGCGGCGCCGGCGACGGCAACAGCTTCCGCAAGTCGCCGGACGGCTTCCAGAGCCCGTCCAACGACTATTCGATCTACCTCAAGACCGTGAAGAACTTCAGCGCCGGCAATTTCGCCTTCGGCGGTTACTTCGCGCGCAGCGCCGGCTATCGCGTGCCGGTCATCCCGACCTCCCCGATCCCGGGCGTCACGATCAGCGGAAACGCGGGCGCGCCGCTCTACAGCCAGCAGACATCAGGCTTCTACAGCGCGCCTCCTTACAACTACTACGAAAAATTCGATACCGACGCGCTGTGGATGGTCTTCGCGCGCGAGAACATCGAACTTGATGATTCGACCACGCTGCACAACCTGACCTATTACGAGAACTTCACGCGCACGCATTCGCGCCTGTATGATTTCGGCAGCGTTGGCCCGCAGCGCTATGAATATAACAACCCGTACACGAACGTCATCGGCGACAAGCTGTGGCTGACCGAAAAACTGCCGTTCAATACCTTGAATTTCGGCGGCTACTACATCCATACGCTCTATAACAGCCGGAACAATTTCTATAACACGGTGTTGGGCGGCAACAAGGGCGTGGTCAATGCCGGCGGCAAGATCCGGTCATCCTACTTCAATGTCGATAATTTCGCGATGTTCCTCCAGGATGACATTCATCCGGTCAGGGCGCTGCACATCATCCCCGGCATCCGCTTCGTCAGCTTCCAGACCACCTATTCCGACTCGGCGCTGCAGGATTTCGCGTTCGCCCCGGGTGTCGGCCTTTCGACGCATTGCGTGCTGGATGGCAGCACCGCGACCAGCGGAACCACGCAGGCGACCGATCAGGGTTCATCCTGCGGATCGCATGTAAGCCGCAACGGCGTGGAGCCGTCCATCTCGGCGAACCTGCAGGTCATGCCGTGGATGGCGCTGTACGGTTCGTATGGCGAGGCGTTGCGCACCCCCAGCGTTGGCGGCGGCGGCGGCCTGTTCCAGAAGATCAACCCGACGACCGGCTATCAGCTCGAGCTCGGCCAGTACTACGACATCGGCGCGAAATTCCATGTCGAGAATGGGCGGTTCCTGCATCACTTCGTCGCCGGGGTCGACTATTTCCACCTGCGCTATGCCAAGCAGTCGCTCAGCACGCAGCTCGCCAACGGCAACGCCCTGTTCGCCTCCGGATCGTCGATCTACCAGGGCGTGAACATGTTCGCCGACGACAATCCGCTTTATAATCTCTACGTCTTCGGCAACGCCTCGTTCATCGATGCGAAATACCAGACCTACATCACCGGCGGCACCTCCTATGGTGGGCGGCATGTGCCGTACGTGCCCTCGGTCAACTTCAATATCGGCGCCTATTACGACATCCCGATCGGATCGATGCTGCTCGAACCGCGCATGTGGTATCAGTACACGGGCAGCCAGTACATGTTCAACAACAACACCGGCGCGCCGAGCAACCGGAAAATGCCCGGCTATGGCACGCTGAACATGTCCGCCAAGCTCACTGTCCCGGTGACCCTGCCTTACGTGGGCCACAAGAGCATGGATGTGTCGCTGACGGCATTGAACATCACGAACAATCAATACAATGCCTACGAATACATCGGCACGGGCGGCTACTTCAACTATTCCGGAACCGTCCCGGCCTCCGGCTTCACCTATGCCTATCCCGGCGCGCCGTTCACCATCTACGGCAGTGTCGGCTTCCACTTCTGAGGTTGCGGCGCGGGTCCATGTGCCCGCGCCGGTATCCCGCCGTTAGACAAGTCGAGGCAACGCGTTTGCCGCGGGTTTCCTTTCTCCCTGCCGCGTCGTCGGCGATCGGCCGCCTGATGGCCGATCGCCGCGACGCCAGACTTCGTATCGCTACTGCTCGATCGGACATCCATGAACACTCTTCGCGGCGCTGGTGATGGCATGAATCCCCTGCCTGAAGGTCGCCTGTCATTTCCTATCGCGCTCGTTGCGGCGCTGATCGTGGAAGTCGTTCTCGTCGTTCTGGTTGCCAGCATGCCGCCAAATCCCGTGCCGGCGGCGCGCCATCCGCAGGTGACGCGGATCAGGATGCTGGCCCCCCCGCCGAAGCCGAAACCCGTCCCGCCGAAGCCGCTGCCCCCGCCGCCGAAGCCCGTGCAACCGCCCAAGCCGCACGTGCCGCCGCCACCGCCGATCCCGAAGCCGCCCCTGCCAGTTCCGGTCCCGAAGCCGTTGCCGAAGCCCGTGCCCAAGCCGCGTCCGAAGCCCGTGGTGCATCATCGGCCGGCGCCGCGGCCAAAGCCGGTGGCGCACCAGGTGCCGAGGCCCGTGGCGCCGACACCGCCGAAGCCGCAACCGGTTCCCGCCGCCGTCCAGGAGAACGCGCTCGAAGCCTATGCCGGCTCCGTGCATGCCGCCGTGCAGGGCGATCTCAAGGTGCCGGAGATGGTCAAGATGCTGCATCTGTCCGGCGTGACCGAACTCGCGCTCCGCATCGCCCCGAGCGGACAGCTTCTCGGCGTCTCGGTGATCCGGTCTTCCGGCGCGCCGCCGATCGACCGGGCGGCGCTGGCCGCGGTCAGGGCAACCCGGTTTCCGCCCTTCGGCGCGACGATGCCGCATCACCCGATCACCGTGGACATCTCGATCCGTCTGCGCACCAACTGACGGTGCGCGCGAAGAGCCCCGATTTGATGACACTACGATGAAACTTGTCGCCGGCTCTGACATCTTCTTGAGGCGGGCAACCCTGGCGATTGTCCGCCGGCGTCCCGCCAACTAGACGCTCGGTGACGGAATTGAAGAAATTGAAGCGAAGGTCACGGAGATCGTCATGCGACGAGTGATTGCGGCTGGGTTTGGCGTGGCCATCATCATCATTGCGGCGGTGCTGCTCTGGCCGGCACCGGCGCGGGGACTCGTGCTCTACGCCGCGCTCGACTACGCGCCCGCCATCGGCAAGGCCTTCACGAAAAAGACCGGAATCCCCGTCCGCGTCATCCGCCTGTCGACCGGCGCGCTGCTGGCGCGGATCACCGCCGAGGGCCATCATCCGGACTGGGACATCGGCTGGTTCGACGGCGCGACCGCCGCCGTCTCGCTCGATACGGCCGGCCTGCTGGCCCACGGCCTGCGCCCGCCCGTACCGCTGACCGCGACGGGCCGCTCGATGTTGCCGCCCGACGGCGCCTATATCCCCACCGGCTTCACCCTGGCCGGCGTTTTCGTGATGAACAACGCATCCACCCTGAAGCCGCCGAAAACCTGGAACGATCTCACCGCGCCGCTCTATCACGGCGTCGTCGGCATGAACGACCCCGCGATTTCCGGGCCGACCTACCCCGCGCTCGCCGGCATGCTCAAGCAGGCGGGCGGCTGGCCGCAGGGCAAGGGCTTCGTCGCCGCGCTCAAGGCCAACGGGCTGCAGGTCTTCGCCAAGAACGATGCGACGCTGGCCGCCCTTCGGAACGGCACGATCAAGCTCGCGATCGTCCAGTCCTCCGCCGCCGTCAACGTGGCGCGGAATATCGACCATCACCTCACCGTCATCTATCCGCGCCCCGCCTACGTGCTTCCGAACGTCATCGTCCTGCCGAAGGGATTGCACGGCCGCGCGCTGCGCGAGGCGAAGGCCTTCATCGCCTTCGTCGAAAGCCCCGCCGGCCAGGCCATCCGCAAGCGCGAGGGCGAGGGCGACAGCTATTACTGGCCGGTCACCGCGCTTCCCGCGCCCCGCCACGCCCTGCCGCCGCTGACGACGCTCGATCTCGCAACGCTCGATGCGGCGCGCTGGGGCGCGCGCGAGAAGACCGTGCTGGCCTGGTTCGCCCACGCGATCGATGGGGCCGGCTCTTGATCCCGCAGTGCGGAACCGGCTGCCGATGAGAGTTGGCGCCGCCGGCCTTCGGGCCGCGATCATGGCAGGGCTGATCGCGACCTTCTTCGTCTACCCGCTGCTCCGCCTGCTGGTCATGCCGTTCCTCTCCGGTCACGGCGCGGCGGGCGACTGGCCGGCCTTCGCCGTCTCCCTGCTGCTCTCGGTCGGCACGGCGATCGTCGCGGCACCGCTCGGCGCGCTCTTCGCCCTCTTCACCACGACGGCGGCGGGCCCGGTCGCCCGCGCCGCCACGCTGACGCTCTGGGGCCTGTTCCTGACGCCGAGCTACATGCTGACGACCGGCTGGATGATCATCTTCAGCGGCCATGCCCTGCGCGCCACGCTTGCCGGGCAGGCCTTCTTCGGCGTCGGCGGCCTGCTGATGCTCTATGTCGTCAAGGCCCTGCCGTTTTCCGCCCTGGTCGCGCGGGCGACCCTCGCCGCCGCCGATTCGGCTCCGGCCGAGGCCGCCGCCATCCACGGCGTTCCCTTCATCCCGCGCGTGCGGATCGGCCTGCGCCTGCTCGCGCCGGCCATGGCGGTCGGCTTCGCCATCGCGGTGATCGAGACGATGCAGGAATTCGGCATCCCGGCGACGCTGGGCGTCACCAGCCACGTGCCGATCCTGACCTACGCGATCTACCAGCACCTCGCCGAAACCCTCACCGATTTCGCCGGCGCCTCGATCCTGTGCTGGCGCCTGATCGCCGTCGCGGCGGTGTTCGGCGGCCTCGCCATGGCCTGCCGCCGGCAGGGCGCGGCGATCCAGCATGGGCGGATGCGCCCGCCCGCGCGCCAGCGCCCCGCCCGGCGGCGCGAACTGGCCTTCGCCGCGCTCACCTGCCTGTTCGCCCTGGTCGGCATCGTCATTCCGGTCGCGGCGTTGTTCGTGCGCGCGCTCCAGCCGCTGACCGCGTCGATGCCGCATCCCGGCGCGGTGCTGCGCTCGCTCGGCTTCGGCATGGTCGGCGCGACGATGTCGCTCGGCGTCGCCGTGCTGACCCTGCGCCTGCGCGCCGCCGGCGCCCGCCGGATGACGGCGGTGCTCGATGTCGCCCTGGTCGCCAACATGGCGGTGCCCGGCCTCGTGCTCGCCGCGAGCTACATCGTCGCCTTCAACAATGATCTCCTCCCGCTCTACGGCACCCGGCTCCTGCTGCTGATCGGGTATACCGCGGGCATGGCCCCGCTCGCCCTGCGCATGATGCAGGGCGCGCTGGACGATCTCGATCCCAATCTCGTGGCGGCGGCGCGGCTGCACGGCCTGCCGCGCCTGACGCGGCTGGTGGATATCGAGGGCATGCTGCTGATCCGTCCCTTCACCTACGCCTATCTGCTGGTCGCCGCCGCGATCATGTTCGAACTGCCGGTCTCCGAACTGCTCTATCCGCCGGGCGCCACGCCGCTCGGCGTCGCCATCGTCACCCTCGACCAGATGAGCGACTACGCCGCCTCGGCGCGGCTCGCCCTGTTCGGCCTCGGCGCGATGGCCGGGCTCGCCCTTCTGCTCGCCGCCGGTGTCGCCCTGCTCGCCGCGCCGCGGCGCCTGCGCCCGGCATGAGCGCCGCACTCGCCATCGACGGCGTCGCCGTGCAGCGCGGCGGCCGCCTGGTCGTCGAGGAGGCGTCTCTGGGCCTGGCCCACGGCGAATGCGTCGTGCTGGCCGGCGAGTCCGGATCGGGCAAGACCAGCCTGCTGCGGGTTATCGGCGGGCTCGACCGCCCGGCCCGCGGCACCATCCGCATCGGCGGCGCCGTGGTCGACGATGCCGCCGCCACCTTCATCCGCCCCGAATCGCGCGGCCTCGGCATGGTGTTCCAGGATTTCGCGCTGTGGCCGCATCTGTCGGTGCTGGAAAACGTGGCGGTGGTGATCCGCGACCGCGCCGGGCGGGATCGCAAGGCGCTGGCCCTTCTCGACCGGTTCGGCGTCGCGTCCTGCGCCGGCCGCCTGCCGGCCACCCTGTCCGGCGGGCAGCAGCAGCGCGTCGGCCTCGCCCGCGCCCTGGCCGCTGCACCTCGCCTGCTGATGCTCGACGAACCGTTCTCCAGCCTCGATGTCGAGACGAGGGAAACCCTGCGCACCGAACTGCGCGCGCTGATCGTCGAATCCGGGCTGAGCGCGCTCTGCATCTCGCACGACCCGGCCGATATCGCGCGCCTCGCCGACCGCGTCGCCGTCCTCGAGGACCGCCGCCTGACCGCCTGCACCACGCCGGACGCCATGTTCGCCCGGCCCGCAACCCCCTACGCGGCGCGCCTCGCCGGGCTGTGCGGGGGCGTGAGGGTGCCGGCGCGCGGGGAGGGGAGTGATGCCGCCATCGCCCTCGGCGGCGCGCAGCTCGCCATCCCCGGCGGCGCCGCCCGCCTCGCCGGTGCCGCGCAGGCGCTGCTGTTCTGGCCGCGCGGCGCGCTGTCCCTCGCCGCCGAGGGCGTGCCGGCCACCTGCATCGGCGCGCATTTCGAGGCCGGGCACTGGCAGGCGCTGCTGCGGCTCGACGGACTCGCCGCGCCGGTTCCGGTTCAGTGCGCGGCCCCGCCGCCGCGCGGCGCCGTCGCCCTGCGTGTCGCGGCCGACCGGCTGCACCTGTTTCCGTTCAGCGGATAGTCACGACCCGTCCTCCGCGCCGGCGGGGCGGATTGCGATGCGCGTGCCGTCGCGGATCCGCTCACCCGGATAGAGCACCACGCGCTGCCCCGGCGCGAGCCCCGCGCGGATCTCGGCCTCAAGCCCGCCGCGCGCGCCGACCGTCACCGCCCGCCGCCGCGCCACGCCACGGTCATCGACGTACACCGCCCAGCCATCCCCCATCCGCACCAGCGCGCCGAGCGGCACCCGCAGCACATCGCCCTGGAACGTGATCACGTGCACATCGACCCGATACCCGTCGCCGAGCGCCTGCCAGCGCGCGGGCGGATCGGTGAGGTCGAGCACGACATCGACGCGCTGCTCCTCGATCCCCAGCGCCGAGACCTTCATCCGCCCGACCGGATCGATCCGGCGGATCACCGCGTGCAGGTCCGACCCACCCCAGCCGGTGACGATCGCCGCCTCGCCCTGGCGCATCCTCACCGCATCCTCCGAGAGCGGATCGATGACGATCTCGAGCTGGTGCGGATCGCCGATATCGAGCAGCGCCGCCCCCGCCGCGACGATGCCGGCGCTGCGCCGGATCACCCGCAGCACCACGCCGCTGACCGGCGCCGTCACCCGCACCACCTCGCCGGCCGGCGCCGCGCGGCGCGCGGCGTCGCGGGGCAGCAGGCGCGCGCGGGCGGCGGCGAGTTCCTGGTCGCGCAGTTCGAGCGCCGCCCGCGCCGCGGCGAGGCCGGCCTCCGCCGCGCGGAAGGCCCGCTCGGCATCGTCCGCCTCGCGCTGCGAAATCGCCCGCCGCGGCAGCAGCCGCCGGGCGCGGTCGCGCTCGGTGCGGGCGAAGACCAGCGTCGTCTCCGCCCGGTCCCGCTCGGCCGCCGCCTGCGCCTTCGCCGCCAGCGCCGCGCCCACCGCGGCCTCCCGCTCCGCCATCGTGCGGGTATCGAGCATCGAGGGCGGCGCCGGCACGATCCGCGCCAGCACCGTCCGTCCCGCGGTCACCGGGTCGCCCGGATCGGCGGTGATCCGGTCGAGATCCCCGGTCAGCGGCGCCTGCAGCGTGTAGACGTGGCGCACCCTGGTCTCGCCGTCATCGTCGATGGTCACGCGCAGCATGCCTCTGGCAACGGTGGCGACATCCACCGCCACCGGCCGCGGGCGGAAACTGTAGACGATCCCGGCGCCGACCGCCGCGGCCAGCACGCCCCAGATCACGATCCGCCGGACGAAGGGGCGCATGGGTTCCTACTCCCGCGTCTTCAGCACGGCGATCATGTCCAGCCGGTCGAGGTGCCGCCGCAGCCAGGCGGCGACAATCGCCGCCGTCGCGATCATGATCAGCGCCGCGGTGCCGTAGGTCGACGGGTAGATCACCGGCGGCACCCGGAACAGCTCGGTCTCGAACGCCTTGCCGAAATACCAGGCGAGCAGCGTCCCCGCCCCGCAGCCGAGCGGAATGGCGATCCAGACCAGCAGCTCGATCTCGCCGAGCAGGATATAGGCCACCTCGGCGCGGCTGAAGCCGAGCACCCGCAGCGTCGCCAGTTCGCGCTCGCGCTCCGACAGCGCGATGCGGATCGCGTTGACGATCACCCCGACCGACAGCGCCGAGGCGAACCCGATGAAGAAACCAAGGAAGATGTCGATGGTCTCGCCCATCGTCCGGTGGAACGTGTCGATCGCCGCCCGGCGGAACTGGATCGCGGCAATCCCCGGCAGGGTCCGCAGCCGGGCGAGAAACGCCGCGCGCCGTGGTTCATCGAGCGTGACATGAACGCCGGACAGCACGCTGCCATCGCCCATCCGCCGGTTGAGCGCGGCAAGGTTCATGTAGGCCGGCTTGCCGATATAGGTGTCGAACAGCCGGACGACCGGAACCATCAGCACCGCGCGCCGCCCTTCGAGCAACTGCACGCGGACCGGATCGCCGATGCCGGCATGCAGCAGCCCCGCCAGCTGGCGCGACAGCACCAGCCCGTCCGCCGGCATGTCGATCGGCCCCCGCGCCACGTCGTGCACCGGGGCGAGGCGCGCGCCGGCCGGCACGCCGATCACCGGTTCGCGCTGTTCGGCCCGGCCGCGCGCGAGCCGCGCCGGCACGATGCGGAACGGCTCCGCCGCCAGCACGCCCGGCAGATGCCGGATATCGTCGAGAACGCCGCGCGGCCGCAGGTCGTTGAAGGTGATCGTCGCGTCCTGCCGCTGGCCGCGCTCGTAATGCGTCTCGACCAGCGCGTTCACCGCATCGACCCATTGCAGCGCGAGGATCAGCACGCCGACCGAGAGCGCGAGGCCGGCGCTCGCCAGGAAGGCGCGCAGCGGCCAGCGCAGCAGGCGGCGGACGATCATCCGGCTCGGCCCGTCGAGGAACCGCCCCAGCGCCGCCGGGCCGAGGCGAGACCGCCGATAGACCGCCGGCGGCGCCGGCTGCATCGCGATCGCCGGCGGCAGCCGCGCGGCGCGGCCCACCGCCCCCATGCCGCCGGCGAGCGAGGTGGCCAGGCTCACCGCGGCGGCGATCGCGAAACTCCGTGGCCCCGGCTGGTAGAGCAGGAACGGAAAGCGGAAGAACTCGCGATAGAGCCTGGTGTTCCAGTTGCCGAGCGCGGCGCCGAGCACCGCGCCCAGCACGATGCCGCCGGCGGCGATGGCGAGCACCAGCTTCGCGTAATGCCAGAAGATCGCCCCGCCGCCATAGCCGAACGCCTTGAGCAGGCCGATCTCCCGCCGCTCGGTCGCGACCAGCCGCGCCATCACCATGTTGGTGAGGAAGGCGGCGACGCCGAGAAAGATCGCCGGCATCAGCCGCGACATGTTCTTCTGCTGCGCGATCTCGTTGCTCAGGAACCAGTTCGAGACCTGTTCGGCGCGGTCATAGGCGCCGGTGCCGCCATAACGGGCGAGCAGCGCGTCGAGCCGGGCGATCACCGGCTGCGGGCGCTGGCCGGGAGAGAGCGCGAGCGAGACATCGTCGAACGCGCCCTTCAGGCCGAAGGCGGCGGCAAGCTCGTCGCGCCCCATCCAGATCACGCCGAACCGCCGGTCATCCGGCATCAGCCCGCCGGGCGGAATCGCATAGACGAATTCCGGGCTGAGCGCGGTGCCGACGATGCGCAGCGCCACGCGCCGGCCGCGCAGCACCGCGCCGATCGTATCGCCCGGCCGCAGGTGATGCGCCTCGGCGAAGGGTTCGCCGACCACCGCCTCGCGCAGCCGGCCAGGCGCCGGCAGCCGGCCCGCGCGCAGGACCAGCGCGTTGAGCCGCTGCGGGCCGGATTTCGGCAGCGAGACCAGAGTCGCCACCACCGGCTCGCGATACCCCGCGACATCCAGCAGACCGGACTCGACGATTCGCGTCTCCACCACCCGCACGCCCGGAATCGCGGCGATCCGCGCCTCCAGCGAGTCCGGCGCGCGCTTCAGCCGGGCGAACACATCGGCGAAGCGCGCGCGCTCGTAATAGGCGCTGGTCGTCGCCTCCAGCGATTCGGTCGTGGTCAGCGCCATCACCATCAGCGCGACGCCGGAGGCGATCACCAGCGCGATCGCCAGCGCCTGCAGGCGCAGCCGCCACAGATCGCGCAGCAGCTTGCGGTCGAGGCTCGACACCGAGCGCTACCACACCAGCCCGGCCGGGCTGTGCCGGACCGGGTTGACCCGCGTGCCGACGATCCGCCCGTCGGCAAAGCTCAGCACGCGGTCGGCGATGTCGGCGATCACCGCGTTATGGGTGATGAGCGCCGTGGTGGTGCCGAGTTCGCCGTTCACCTTCAGGATCGCCTCGAGCACCAGAATGCCGGTGCGGCTGTCGAGCGCGCCGGTCGGCTCGTCGCAGAACAGCAGGTCCGGCGACTTGGCGATGGCGCGGGCGATGGCCACCCGCTGCTGTTCGCCGCCGGAGAGCTGGGCGGGGAAATGATCGAGCCGGTCGCCGAGGCCGACCAGCTCCAGCGCCGCCTCCGGCGCCATCGGCGCCTCGGCGATCTCGGTCACCAGCGCGACATTCTCCCGCGCGGTGAGGCTGGCGATGAGGTTGTAGAACTGGAAGACGAAGCCGACATGCCGGCGCCGGTAGCGGGTCAGCCCCCGCTCGCCGCCCTGCGCGATCGGCTGGCCGCGGAACAGCACCTCGCCGGCCGAAGGCGTGTCGAGCCCGCCGAGAATGTTCAGCAGCGTGGATTTCCCGCTGCCCGAGGGGCCGAGCAGCACGACCAGCTCGCCCTCGCGGAGCGTGAGGTCGACATCGCGCAGCGCCGGCACCTCGACGGCACCCATCCGGTAGATCTTGGCCAGGCCGCGCGCCACCAGCGCGACCGGCGCCGCCCGCTCCTCGTCCGGCAACGCCACCCCGCCGGCGACAGGTTCCATGCCGCGCCTCCGCACGCATCACCGGCCGGAACCCTAGCCGCCGCGCGCTCCCCCATCATTGACGTCGATCAAGCGGGGGAGGCGGGAGCGCCCCGCTTCGCGCTACGCGCGGCGATGGCGGGTGGCGGGCCAGGAAATGATGTGGCCGTCCGGCACCAGATCCGCGAGCGAATCGATCACCGATATCGCGGTGTCCGGCGCGCAGCAGATCTCGATCATCAGCGGCAGGTCGACATCGAAATGCAGCAGGTCGGCGGCATGGATGATCTTCTGCCCGTTCATCCCCGCGATGCCCCGGAATACCGACACGCCGTCGAGATCGAAATCGTCGCGCAGCCGCGTCAGGATGTCCTCCATCAGGTGGCGCCGCCGCCCGTGATCGGTTTCGCTCAGCGCGATGCGCACCAGCGTGACCTGTTCTTCCATGTCAGACATTCCTTGCGATGTAGACGCCGAGAACGGCGCCGATGAACCCGAGCACGACCGACAGCAGCACGTAAAGCGCCGACTTCACGATCTCCCCGTTCTCCACCAGCATGAGCGTTTCGAGCTCGAAGGTCGAGAATGTCGTGTAGCCGCCGAGAAAGCCGGTGAGCACGCCGGTGCGGATCGCCGGATCGATGGCGACGCGCTCGGCGGTGAGCACGAAGAGAAAGCCGATCAGGAACGAGCCGAGCACGTTGATGCTGAGCACGGCGACGGGAAAGCCGCGCCCGAACAGGTTCTGCATGAAGATGGTCTGGCCGTAGCGCGCCCAGCAGCCGAGCGAGCCGAAAAAGGCGATGGCCGCAAGTGTCTTGATCATGAAACGCCTTCTTGTTGTGGCGGAAATGTCGGGAATGTCGAGGGGATGGCGGCGGGGCAGGGCGGAAGCCTGCCGGCCATGGCCGGATCGGAAATGTCGAAAACGCGCGCGCCTGTCCCTCCGCGGTTGACGGATCGAAACAGGAGTCATCAGCCCCGCGGGCGGTTCACGGCGAACCCCATCGCCGGCGCGGCCGGACCGCACGGGACGTGTTTGCGATGCCGGGTCCGGGCTGTCAATCCGCCCCGAACCACCTAGCCGATGCCGACGAGCCAGGCGGTGCCGAGCGCGATCGTGAGAACCGTGATGGGCAGGCCGAACTTCAGATAGTCGCCGAAGCCGATCCGCACGCCGGCGGCGCGCGCCCGCTCGGCGACGATGAGATTCGCCACCGATCCCGGCAGCGTCAGGTTGCCCGCGAGGGTGGATGCCATGGCGACGATGAGCCACGCCTGCCGCGGGTCGGCGAGATGGGCGATGAAGGGGCGCAGCACCAGCACCGCCGGCACGTTGCTGACCAGGTTCGACAGGATCGCGGTGAGCGGCACCAGCACCGCCGGCCGGCCCGGATGCAGGGCTGCGACGCGCCCGATCACCGCCGCGCCGATCACCTCGCGCTGCAACGCGGCAACGACGACGAACAGCCCCGCGAACATCAGCAGCAGCGACCAGTCGACGCCGGCGAGCAGGCGCTGGCTCTTCACCCCCGGCGTCAGCATGATCAGCGCGGCGGCCACCAGCGCCGCCTCCGCCGGGCGCATGCCGCCGAGGCAGGCGATGACGAACAGCACCAGCAGCACGACCGACTTGCCGATGAGCCCGCCATGCGGCCGGCGCCGCGCGGCGGATGCCGCCGGCGCCGTCAGCGCCTCGAAGCCCGCGCGATGCAGCAGCCGGATGACGAGGAAGACGATCGGCAGCCCGAGCAGCGCGACCGGCACCAGCGCGCCGGCGAACGCGGCATAGCCGATGCCGGAGAGGCTGCCGATGATCATGTTCTGCGGGTTGCCGGTGATCGTCGCCACCGACCCGACATTCGAGGCGGTCGCCAGCGCGACGAGATAGGGCAGGGGCTGTTTCCGCCCCGCCCGGCAGGCTTCGAGCACCAGCGGCGTGAGCACGACGCAGACCGTGTCGTTGACCAGCACCGCCGAGAGCAGCCCGGCCATCGCGACGGTGAGCGCCAGCAGCGCATCGGTGCCGGAGGCGCGCGAGAGCACCGCCCCGGTGATCCGCTCGAAGAACCCGGCCCGGCGCAGCGCCGCGGCGAGGATCATCATGCCGAGCAGCAGCGCGATCGTGTCGAAATCGATCGCGGCGACCGCCTGCCGGAGCGTCAGCGCCCCGCTCGCGACCATCAGCACCGCGCCGACGAAGGCGATCCCCGCGCGGTCGAGCCGGAAGAAGGGCAACCGGCCCAGCGCCACCCCGGCGTAGGTCAGCGCGAAGATGACCACCGTCGCGGCCGGCTGCCATGATCCGAAGAGGTCGCCGTGCATGGCGCGGACCTTGCGCTCAGCGGCCGCGGCGGAGAAGGTACGCCGCCTGCCGGCCGCGTCGCTGCCCCGGCCGTGCCCGCCCGTATCGAATCCTGCATCTCATGGCGGAAGGATAGGCGAGGCGGCCGGGTTTTGCACGCGGCCCCGTGGCCGGCCGGCGTCACTCGTAGCGCAGCGCCTCGATCGGATCGAGCCGCGCCGCCTTCCGCGCCGGGTAGAACCCGAACGCCACGCCCACCGCGACCGAGAACAGGAATCCGCCCGCCACCGCCAGCAGCGAAACCGGCGCCGGCCAGCCCGCGAACAGCGTGATCCCGCCGGACAGCGCGACCCCGAGCACGATCCCGCCGAGCCCGCCGGTGACGCTGAGGAACACCGATTCGGCCAGGAACTGCAGCAGCACATGCAGCCGCCGCGCCCCGATCGCCATCCGCAGCCCGATCTCGCGGGTCCGCTCCGTCACCGACACGAGCAGGATGTTCATGATCCCGATGCCGCCCACCAGCAGCGAGATCGACGCGACGATGGCCAGCAGCAGCGACATGATCCGGCTCGACCCCTGCGCCGCCGCGGCGATCTGGCTGAGATTGCGCACCGAGAAATCCTTGAGCCCGTTCGGCTGGATGCGGTGGCGCACCGACAGCGTGCCGCTGATCTGCTCCATCGCCTCCGCCACCGCGTCCGGCGAGACCGCCTGGGCGAACAGCTGGTTCACGTACCCGGTCAGCCGCAGTTGCAGGCCGTAGGGGTTGGGCCAGGCTGGATAGGCCCAGTTCAGCGGCGCATCCTGCCGGCTGGGCGTCGCGGTGCCGAGCACCCGCTGCTCGGCGGTGCTGAAGGGCAGCATCACGATATCGTCCTGGTCGGTGCCGAACGCCGTCTGCCCCTTGCCCGCCAGCACGCCGATCACCCGGATCGGCGTGCCCTTCACCAGGATCGTCGCCCCCACCGGGTCCTCGCCGGGGGCGAAGAGCTGCTGGCGCACGGTCTGGCCGATCAGCCCGACCAGCGCGCCGTTCCTCTCGTCCTGCGCGCCGATCGGCCGCCCCTCGGCGACGCGCCAGTTGGTCATCGCCGGATAGTCGATGCTGACGCCGGCGATCGCCGTGGTCCAGTTCTGGCTCGCATAGCGCACCTGTCCGGCGGCGCGGATGAGATAGCCGATCCGGCTCACCGCCGGGTCTTCCCGCAGGATCGCCCGCGCGTCGTCCACCGTGATGGTCGAGGCGCTGCCGAACCCCGCCCGCGCGCCGCCGGCCGTCGTCGCCCCGGGCAGCACCACGAGCAGGTTGGTCCCGAGGCTCTCGATCTGCTTGCGGATCGCCTGGTTCGCGCCCTGGCCCACCGCGACCATGGTGATCAGCGCGGCGACGCCGATGAACACGCCGAGCATGGTCAGCGCCGAGCGCAGCCGGTTGCGCGCCAGCGCCTGCACCGCGGCGCCGACGATCATGGCGCCGAACGCCCAGGCGATGCCGGCGCGCCGCCGCGCCGGCGCGGCATCCGGCGTTTCATTGGGCGCGGCGTCTGGCGCGGCCTCTGCCACCGCCGGCGCCGCTTCTCCCCGCGCCTTTTCCCGCCGCTCGTCGCCGACGATCCGCCCATCGCGCATCGTCAGCACCCGATCGGCATAGGCGGCGATGTCCGGCTCGTGGGTGACGACGAGGATCGTCGTGCCCCGCTCGCGGTTGAGCGCCGCCAGCGTTTCCATGATCTCGTGCGACGTCCTCGTGTCGAGATTGCCGGTGGGTTCGTCGGCCAGCAGCAGGCGCGGCGCGTTGATCAGCGCGCGGGCGATGGCGACGCGCTGCTGCTGCCCGCCCGAAAGCTGCGAGGGCGTGTTGCCCTCCCTTCCGGCCAGCCCCATCTGCCCGAGCGCCCGCAGCGCGCGGGCGGTGCGCGAGCCGCCCTTCACCGGCCCGTCCGAGGCGTAGAACAGCGGCAGCGCCACGTTGTCGAGCGCGCTGGTCCGCGCCAGCAGGTTGAAGCTCTGGAACACGAAGCCGATGCGCGCGCTGCGCACCCGCGCCAGCTCCGGCTCCTCCAGCCGGGCGACGTCGACGGATTCGAACCGGTATTCGCCCCGGCTCGGCCGGTCGAGGCAGCCGAGAATCGCCATCAGCGTCGACTTGCCCGACCCCGACGAACCCATGATGGCGACGAACTCGCCCGGCCCGATCACGAGATCGACCTCGCGCAGCGCCTGCACCTCGACATCGCCGCTCCGGTAGGTCCGCGAAACGCCGCGCAGCTCGATGACCGCCCCTGGCACCGCCCCCGGCATCGCCCGCGCCCCGTCAGAACCGCGGCACGAAGGGCGTCGCCGCCCGCGCCCGCCGCTCGCCGGTGATCACCTCGTCGCCGTCGCGCAGTCCGCCGCTCACGATCTCCGTATTGGTGTCGTCATCGAGCCCCGTGACCACCGGAACGGCGGCCGGCTTGCCCTGCCGCAGCACCCACACGCGCGCCCCGCCCCCCGCCGGCGCCGCCTTCGCCAGGCGCGGCGTGAAGCGCAGCGCCTGGTCCGGCACGCGCAGCACGCCGGCCCGCGCCGCGGTGATGATCCGCACCGACGCGGTCATGCCCGGCTTCAGCTTCAGGTCGCGGTTGTCCACCTCGATGACGACGTCGTAGGTCACCACGTTCTGCACCGTCTGCGGCGACTGGCGCACCTGCGTCACCGTGCCGTCGAACGTCTCGCCCGGAAAGGCGAGAACGGTGAACCGCGCCGCCTCGCCCTTGCGGATATCCGCGATATCCCCCTCGCTGACATTGGTATCCACCTGCATCCGCGTCAGGTCGGTGGCGATCAGGAACAGCGTCGGCGTCTGGAACGAGGCGGCGACGGTCTGCCCGATCGTGACATTGCGCGAGACGACGATCCCGTTCACCGGCGAGACGATGTCGGTATAGCCGAGATTGGCCTGCGCGGCGGCGAGCTTCGCCTCGTCCTGCCGGATCACCGCGCGGTCGAGCGCGGTCTGCGCCTCCAGTTGCCGATACGTCGCCTTCGCGCTGTCGGCGGCGTTCTCCGAGGCGTAGCGCTGCGGCACCAGCGAGGCGAGGCGGCGGTAATTGCCGCGCGCATAGTCGAGGCTCGCCTCGTCCTTGCGCAGCTGCGCCTGGTCCACGGCCACCGCCGCCCGGTCCTGGTCCACCACCGCCTGGTAGGGCCGCGGGTCGATCCGGGCGCAGATCTGCCCGAGCTTCACGATCGTGTTGTAGTCGCAGCTGATGTCCTGGATGATGCCGGACACCGCCGAGCCGACGATCACCGTCAGGATCGGGTTGACCGTCCCCGTCGCCGTCACCGCCCGCGTAATGTCGCCGCGCCCGACCTTCGCCGTCACGTAGTGAACCGGCGGCGGCGCCCCCACCGTCCGCCAGCCGATCGCGATCGCCGCCGCCACCCCCACCGCCAGCGCCGCCAGCACGGCGCCGCGCCGGACGCGCCGGCGGCGCGGCGCGGCTGCCGGTTCCGGCGGCGCGGAAGGCGGTGGGCGCTGCGTGTTCGCTGGCGGGTTCGGTGAGACCGTCATGGTGCTTCCTTCGGGCGCGTGCCCGTCCGGATCGGCTCGAACCTAGGACCGCGCGGGGCAGGCGGCGATGACGCAGATCAACGCTCCCTGACCCCGGCATCCCCGCATGGGGTCGCCTACGGTTCCGGCCCCCGCAGCACGAGCCGCAGCAGCGCCGGCAGGCCGAACAGCACCAGCGGAAACGCCACCACGAACCCCGAGATCACCGCGATGGCGAGCGGCTGCTGCATCCCGCTGCCCTGGCCGATGCCGAGTGCCAGCGGCAGCAGCGTCAGGATCGCCGCCAGCGTGGTCATCGCGATCGGCCGCAGCCGGTTCCGGCTCGCCACCACCAGCGCCTCCCGCCGGTCCTGGTACCCGGCGAGGCTCCGGAATTCCGAGATGTAGAAAATCGCCATCTCGGTCGCGAGCCCGACGATCATCGTCATCCCCATCAGCGCGGTGATGTTGAGCGCCACACCCGAGAGATCGAGCCCGATGAACACCGCGAGGCTCGACAGCAGCGCGGTGGCGACGATCGCCCCGGCGATGACGAAGCTGCGGTAGAGGAACAGCAGCAGCACGAATTCCGCCAGCACGGCGGCGACGAACACGCGGGCAAGCCCGATGAACGCCTTCTGCTGCTGCCGGTAGAGCCCGCCGAGCCGGTAGCTCATGCCCGGCGGCAGCAGGCCCGGCCGCGCCAGCACGCGGCGCACCGAGGCAATCGCGGCGGAAATGCCGCCGCCGCTGATCCGCCCCGTCACCGCGACGATCTGGCGCAGATTGTCGCGGTCGATCTCCGGCCGGCCCGACACCGTCCTCAGCGTCGCGATCGCCCCGAGCGGCACCAGCGCGCCCGAGGGCGCGGCGAGCGGCAGCCGCAGCAGGTCGCCCGTCTGCGCGAAGGCGTCGCGCGGCAGTTCCAGCCGCACGCCGGTAAAGCGCTCCTGGCCCGGCAGCGCGGTGACCACGCTACCGCGCAGCGCCGTCGCCACCATCCGCTCGACCGCGGCGGGATCGAAGCCGAACATCGCCGCCTTCGCGGGATCGACATGGATGTCGATCGAATCCCCGGCGATCACCACGCCGTCCTGCACGCCCACCACGCCCGGTATCCGCCCGATCGCCGCCGCCACCCTCTTCGCGGTTTCATCCAGCCGCGCCGGGTCGCCATGCAGCTCGATCTCGATCGGCTCCGGCTGGCTGACGAGATCGCCCAGCAGGTCGGACATCAGCTGCGACTCGTCGAAATCGATGCCCGGCACGCGGTCGATGATCCGCCGGCGGACCCGGTCCATCACCGTCCAGATCGGCGCCCGCTGCCCGAGCGGGCGGAGCTGGACGAAGATGTCGCCCTGATACGGCTCGTTGAGGTCGCCGCCGAGCCCGGCGCCGAGCCGGGTCGACCATGTCGCCACCGCCGGATCGGCGCGGAGAATATCCCCCACCTGCCGGATCTCGCGCGCCCCCTCGGCCAGCGAGGTGCCGGGCCGCGCCTGGTAGTTGATCACGAACCCGCCCTCGTCCATCCGCGGCATGAAGCCGGTCGGCACCACCGCATAGGCATAGGCGCCGGCCAGCACGAACGGAATCAGCGCCACGAGCAGCCAGGCCGGCCGCGCCACCACGAGGTCAAGCAGCCACCCGTGCGCCCGCGCCAGCAGCGACTCCCGCGCTCCGCCGCCGGCGACCGGATCGTGCCATTTGTCGAAATCGATCAGCCAGCGCGCCAGCACCGGCACCGCGAAGGCCGAGAACAGCCAGGAGGCGACCAGCGTGGAGGCCATGGTGATCGACAGCGCCTTGAAGAAGGCGCCGGTCACGCCGGAGAGGAAGGCGAGGGGGACGAACACGATCAGCGTCGCCAGCGAGGAGCCGGCGAGCGGCGCGAGGAATTCCTCCGCCGCCGCCAGCACCGCGCCGCGCGCCGCGATCCCGCCCGCGCGCCCGGCCCGCCGCGCGACATGCTCGATCATCACGATCGCATCGTCGATCACCAGCCCCACCGCGGCGGCGAGCCCGCCCAGCGTCATGATGTTGAAGCTCATCCCCAGCAGCGTGAGGATCAGCACCGCGGTCGCCATCGAGGCCGGCAGCACCAGCAGCGCGATCAGCGTGACGCGCCAGCTCCGCAGGAAGCCGATCAGCACCAGCCCCGCCAGCACCACGCCGATCGCGATCGCATCGCGCACCGAGCCGGCGGCGGCGGTCACCAGCGTGCTCTGGTCGTACCATTTCACCAGCCGCACGCCCGCCGGCAGCCGCGTCTCGTAGGCCGCCAGCGCCCGGCGCACCGCCGCGTCCACCTGCACCGCGTTGCCGCTGGGCTGCTGGAACACCTGCAACGTCACCGCGCGGTGATCGTTCTCGCTCACCCGGTCGTAGCGCGGCACCCGGCCCATTTCGACCCGCGCCACCTGGCCGAGCCGGACCACCCCGTCCGGCCCGCCGCCGACCACGATCCGCCGCACCTGCGCCATGGTCCGCAGCGTGTTCTGCTGCACCACCAGATAGAGGCTGTCGTGATCGGCGAGCCGGCCGACCGAGGCGAGCACGTTCGACCGCGATACCGCCTGCTCGACACTCGCCAGCGTCACATGCATCGCGGCGAGCTTCGCCGGATCGACGATGACATGCACCTCCGGCGTGTCGCCGCCCTGCACGCCGATCTTGGCGACACCCGGAATCCGTTCCAGCACCGGCACGATGCGATACCGCGCGATCGTTCGCAGCTCCGCCTCGGAAATGCTGTGCGAGATCAGCGCATAGGCGATGATGGGAAACACCGTCGGGTCCATCCGCCGCACCACGTAGCGCGTGCCCTTCGGCAGGTCGGGCAATTGCTGGGCCAGCGCGGCGTCGACCTCCAGCGTCGCCGCCCGCATGTTGGTGCCCCAGTCGAAATCGATGAACGCCTGCATCGACCCGCGCGAGGTGGTCGAGCGCACCCCCCGCACGCCCGGAATCGCCCGCAGCGCCTGCTCGACCGGCTGGGTCACCTGCAACATCATCTCATGCGCCGGCCGCGCCCCCGAATCGATGTTGATCCGCACCCGCGGGAACGAGGTGCGCGGAAACAGCCCCACCGGCAGCGACAGCGCGCCGACCGCCCCGGCCAGGGCGAGGCTCGCCATCAGGAACAGGATCGCCTTCTGCTGGCGGCCGAGAAACGCGGCGAATCCCCCCATCATCCGCCCTGTCCCGGCCGCGCGATCCGCACGGCGATGCCCGGCCGCAGCTGGTAATTGCCCGAGACCACGACCGGCAGCGCCGGATCGATCCGCCCGGCGACGATGCTCCGCCCCCGCGCGCTCGCTAGCACCCGCACCACGACGCGCACCGCATGCCCGTCCCTGACCTGCCAGATCACGTCGCGCCCCGCCGCCGGCAGCGCGGCGTCGCGCGGCACGATCACCCCGCGCACCGTGCCGGTATCGATGCGCGCGCGGACCATGGCGCCGACCAGCGCCGGCGCGCCGCCGAGCCCGACCGTCGCATCCACCAGCCCGGTGCGCGGATCGACCTCGCCGGCGAGCATGTCGATCCGCCCGCGCAGCGCCGCACCGCCCAACACCTGCACAAGCGCCGCCTGGCCGGCGGCAAGCCGCCGGGCGTCGCCCGGATCGACGCCGACCACCGCGACCAGCCCCGCCCGCCGCACCACCGTGGCGATCGCCGTCCCCGCCGGCAACGCGGCGCCGGGCGCGGCCGAAATCGCGGTGACGATGCCGGCGAACGGCGCCTCGACCGTCGCCATGGCCCGATCCGCCCCCTCGCGCTTCAGCGCGTCGAGCGCCGCAAGCACCGCCCGCGCCGCCTGTTCCGCCTGCGCGAACTGGGTCCGCGTGGCGAGGTGCCGGGCCAGCAGCGCGCGCGTATGGGCGAGCACCCGCAGCGTCTCATCCCGCGTGGCGACGGCCTGCGCATAGGCGGCGCGGGTCGCCGGCGCGGTCTCGATCCGGGCGATCACCTGCCCCCTGCGCACACTCATGCCCGGCCGCGCCTCCACCGCCGTCACCGTCGCGGCATAGGCGGTGGCGAGCGTCCGCGCCGCGCCCGCCCCCGGCGCGATCCTTCCATAGGCCGTCACGCTCCGCTCCAGCGCCCCCTGCGTCACCGGCGCGGTGGTGACCAGCACGCTCGGTCCCTCGGCCAGCGCGGCATGGCCCGCGAACCCCGCACCGGCCACCAGCAGCAAGCCAAGGCGCCGCGCGCCGGAGCCAAAAAATCGTGTCATCGCATCAGTCCTTGCCGGAAGCGGAGAGTGAGCGGATCACCGGCAGCCCGGCGCCGAGCAGCGTGCGCAGCGACACCCGCCCGGCCGCGATGCGGGCCCGAAGGTCGATCGCCTCGGCCCGCCGGTTGGCCGCCGCGTCGATCAGGTCGGCCTCGGCGCGGGCATCGATCAGCCCGGCCGCGTAGGCCCGCCGCGCCGCCGCCGCATCGCGCCGGGCGATCGCCGCGCCCCGCACCGCCCGGCGATATTCCGCGTCAAGCAGCGTCAGCGCCTGTTGCGCCGCCTCCGCCTGTCCCGCCGCCTGGTCGAGTGCCGCGCGGAAGGCGGCGGCAAGCTGCCGGCGCGAGGCCCGCGCCACCGCGATGGCGCCGCGATGCCCATCGAACAGCGGCAGGTCGAGCGTGATCGTCGGCCCCAGGCTGGCCACCCGCGTCGTGTCGGTCCCGCCATTCACCGCGAGCGAGACCAGCGGAAACTGCGCGCGGATCGCGGCGCGCAGATCCGCATCCGCCGCCCGGTAGCCATAGCGCAGGGCGATCAGGTCGGGCCGCCGCCGGGCGAGGCTGCCGACCAGCGCCGCCACCCGCCGCGCCGGCAGCGGTGCCGAATCCGGTTCAGAAACCGGCAGCGCGGCACCGGGCGCGAGGCCGAGCAAGGCGGCGAGGGCGGCGTGGTCGGCCTGCTCCCGCCGCGCGATCGCATCCCGCGCCGTCTCGATCCCGGCGAGGCTCGCCGCCGCCGCCGCTCCCGCGCCAAGCGCAAGATCCCCCTGCTTGATCGCCGCGCGCGACGCCCGGTCGAGCCCGGCCAGCGCGTCCCGCGCCCGCGCCAGCGCGGCCAGCCGCCGCTGCTCGCCCCAGAGGCCGATCGCCAGCGTCTCCGCCTTCGCCGCCACCTGCCATTCCTGCCATTCGAACCGCGCCGCCGCCGCGGCGGTCCGCGCCCGGGCGGCGGAAAGGCGCGGGCCGCGCGTCGCCAGCGCGGCGATATCCTGCGCGATGCCGCCCGAGATCGACGGCGCGATCCCCGGCCCGCCGAGCAGGGCGGCGAACCCGCCGCTCACCTGCGGATCGGGCAGCAGTCCGGCGGCGAACTGCCGGGCGGAAGCCAGCCGCACGCCCTCCCGACCGGCGGCCAGCGCCGGATCGTTCAGCACGGCCAGCGCCGCATAGGCGCCGGGCGTCAGCGCCCCCCGCGCCGCGATCGTCCCGCCGCCCGGCAGCGCGCGGTCGAGTGCCGCGAGCGACGCGGCGGGGGAGGGGCGCAGCGCCAGCGGTGCGGGATGAAAACGGGCGCAGGCGGACAGGCCGAGCAGCGCGCCAAGACCGGCAAGGCGACGGAGACGTACGAGGGGAGAACGGATCACGCCCGGCTGGATGCCGCAGCGCGGCTGCCCCGCGGCTTACATCCAGTTTGTGATTCGGTAATGTTTCCCGGTCTCGCTTGACCGGCGGGCCGGTACCATGATCCTCGGCTTCGTGCATGACCGGACCGATGCGATGACGCAACCCTGCCTGGCCATCCTGCTGGTCGAGGACGACGAGCTGACCGCCAATCTCGTGCGCGCCGCGCTCGGCGCCGAGGGGCATCTCGTCGCCGTCGCCGCCGATGGCCGGGACGGCCTGCTGCGCGCCGCCGCCGGCCATGAGGGCCGGGCCTGGGACCTGCTGATCGTCGACCGCATGCTGCCCGGCCTCGACGGTCTCGCCCTGGTCCGCACCCTGCGCGGCGCCGGCCTGAGCATGCCGGCGCTGTTCCTCACCGCCCTCAGCGGCATCGACGACCGGGTCGAGGGCCTGCGCGCCGGCGGCGACGACTATCTCGTCAAGCCCTTCGCCGCCGCCGAACTGGCCGCCCGCGTCGCCGCCCTGGCCCGGCGCGGCGAGATGCGCCCCTCCGGGCCGGTGCTCCGGGTCGAGGATCTCGAACTCGACCGGCTCACCCGCGCCGTCACCCGCGCCGGCCGGCGCATCGACCTCAAGCCCCGCGAATACGAGGTGCTGGAATACCTGATGCGCCATGCCGGGCGCGTGGTGACGCGGACGATGCTGCTCGAGGATGTCTGGAACTTCCATTTCGACCCGCGCACCAGCGTGGTGGAGTCGCATGTCTCCCGCCTGCGCGCCAAGCTCGGCGCCGGGCGCGAGCTGCTGCACACCGTGCGCGGCGCCGGCTACCGCATCGGCGACCCCGCATGACCCGGCGCTGGCCCGCGTCCGGCCAACCCGCGATCCTGCGCACCTCCGGCGTCCGCCTCGCCGCCCTCGGCGCGGCGGTGGCGGCGATGGGGGCCGTCATCGTCTTCGTCGTGATCTATTACGGCACCCTCGGCTCCCTGCGGCAGACGCTCGATGCCTCGGTCACCAACGAGATCGGCGAGATCCTGCCGCAAGGGCCGGCGACGCCGCCGGCGGTGGCGGCCATAGCCATCCGCGCCGCCCTCGCGCAGCGGCCGTCCCGCATCTTCTACGCGCTGGCCGGGCCGAACGGCGCCCCCCTCGCGGGCAATCTGCGCCTCCCGCCGCCGGCGCCCGGCTGGCACACGCTGGACGCGCCGGAGGCCGACGCCTTCGCCCCCGGCGTGACGGAGCTGCGCGTCCTCGTGGTCCGCCTGCGCGGCGGCGCGTCGCTGCTCGTCGGCGTCGACGGCACGATGATCCGCCGGCTGAACGATCTGATCCGCCGCAGCTTCCTGATCGGCTTCGGCCTCACCCTCAGCCTCGGCCTCGCCGCCGGCATCGGTTTCGGCCGCAAGGCCCTCGCGCGGGTGAACGCGGTCAGCCTCGCCAGCCGCGAGATCATGGCCGGCGACCTGTCCCGCCGCATCCCGCTCGCCGGCACCGGCGACGAGTTCGACCGCCTCGCCGAAACCGTGAACGCGATGCTCGACCGCATGCAGCACCTGATGGAGAATCTCGGCGCCGTCGGCAACGACATCGCCCACGACCTCCGCTCGCCGCTGGCCCGGCTGCGCGAAACCCTCGAACTCGCGCTGCGCGACCCCGATCCGGCGGCGGCCGGGGCCGCCATCGCCGAGGCGATCGCGCAGGTCGACGGCGCGCTGGCGCTCTGCGGCGCCATTCTCCGCCTCGCCCAGATCGAAACCGGCGCCCGCCGCGCCTCCTTCTCCGACATCGACCTGACCGACCTGCTGGACCGCCTGGTCGAGACCTACGAGACAGTGGCCGAGGAGGCGGACCACCGCCTCGCCGCGCATGTCCCGCGAGGCCTCGCCATCCGCGGCGATGCCCAGCTCCTCAACCAGATGTTCGCCAACCTGATCGAGAACGCGATCACCCATGCGGGGAGCGCGGCGCGGATCGGCCTCGTCGCCCGCGCCGATCCGGCCGGCGTGACGGTCCGCCTGACCGATGACGGTCCCGGCATCGCGCCGGACCGCCGGGGTGCCGCGCTGCGCCGCTTCGGCCGGCTCGACCCGGCGCGCCACCGCCCCGGCTACGGCCTCGGCCTGCCGCTCTCCGCCGCCATCGCCGACCTGCACGATGCCCGCTTCACGCTCGATGCCGCCGCACCCGGCGCCGATCGCCCGGGCCTCGCCGTCACCCTGGTCTTTCCGGCGGGCGGCGTCCCCCGGCCGGGCTGACCGCGTCGGCCCTATTTGTCGGCTCTATTTATCGACGGCGTCGAGCACCGCATCCGGCCCGGCCGGATCGGCGCGGGACGCCAGCAGCGCGCGCACGCGCCCGGCATCGTCCGGCGTCGCCGGATTGTAGACGATCATGCTCAGATCCGGCCGTCCATCCACCGCGAACGACGAATACTCCAGCGCGATGGGGCCGATCACCGGGTGGCGCAGCCGCTTGGCCCCGTCGCCCTGCGGCATCACCTCGTTCTCGTTCCACATCGCCGCGAATTCCGGGCTGGCGCGGCAGAGTTCGTCGACCAGCGGCGCCACCTCGGCATCGGCCCCGGCGCGGGCGGCATCGACCCGGAACGCGCCGACCACCGCCCGCGCCATCGCCGCCCAGTCGAACTGCGCCGCGCGCACGCGCGGGTCGGTGAAGATCATCCGCAGGATGTTGCGCTGCCCCGCCGGCAGCGCGGCGTAATTGGTGAACACGGCGGCGGCGGCGCGATTCCAGGCCACCACGTCCCAGGTCGCGGTCCGCACGATCGCGGGGCTGAAGGGCAGCGCGTCGAGCAGCCGCTGCAGCCGCGGCGTGATCGCATCGCCGCCCCGGTAGCGCGCCTCCGGCGGATGGCCGCGCCCCAGCAGGAACAGGTGCTCGCGCTCGATCTCGGTCAGCATCAGCGCCCGGGCGATCCGGTCGAGCACCTCGGCCGAGGGATTCCCGCCGCGCCCCTGTTCGAGCCAGGTGTACCACGTGGCGCTGATATGGGCGCGCTGCGCGACCTCCTCGCGGCGCAGCCCGGCGGTCCGCCGCCGGCCCGCGGCCAGGCCGAGCGAGGCGGGATCGAGCCTGGCGCGCCGGCTTCGCAGATAGGCGCCGAACCGGTTGTCGTCCTTCATCGCGCCGATCATGCCAGAAATCTCCGGCGCCGGCATCACCCGCCCGCATCCCCGCAGCGCGTGGCGCCGCGGACCCGGCGGCGGTAGCGCTGGATGCGCGCGAGCAGCCGCCGCAGTTCCGGGCCGATCTGCTCCAGCTCGTCCAGATGCGTCTGCGACAGCGCGGCGAGCCGCGCCTCGCCGCTTCCGGTCAGCGCCAGCCGCACCCGCCGCCCGTCTTCCGGGTCGGTCGCCCGCGCCACGAAACCGGCGGCCACCAGCCGGTCGACCAGCTCCACCGTGCTGTTGTGCTGCAGGATCAGGAACGCCGCGAGGTCGGAAACGCTCGCCGCGCCCTGGCCCTGCATGGCGCGGATGCCGAGCAGCGCCTGGTGCTGGCGCGGCGTCAGCCCGTCGCGCCGGGCGGCGGCCTCGCTGAAGGCGATGAACTTCCGCAGCGCGAAGCGGAACGAGGCCAGCATCTCGTAATCCTCGTCGGTCAACCGCGCATCAGCCATGCTGTCTCCTCTTCCCGGCGGGTTGCCGTTGTATATCGCATTACGATATATGGCCAGCTCTTCCCCGGCCCGGAGTCCGCCATCGATGTCACCTTCGCCCAGTCTGCCACCCCCCGTTCGCCTTGGCGACTTCACGACCGACCGCGGGATCTTCCGGCTGATCGGCTTCGGCGCCTGCGCCGGCCTGTTCGGCGTCATCGCCGGCTGGATCCTGCTGCGCATGATCGGGCTGATCAACGATCTCGCCTATTACGGCGTCTGGTCGACCCGGATGCTGGCGCCGGGCGGCGCCGCGCCGGGCGGCCATCCCGCGCTGTGGACGATCCTCGTTCCCGCCGGCGGCGCCGTGCTGATCGGCCTGATGGCCCGCTACGGCTCGGAGAAGATCCGCGGCCACGGCATCCCCGAGGCGATCGAGGCGATCCTGCTCGGCGGCGCCCGGCTCGACCTGCGGGTGGCGATCCTCAAGCCGATCTCGTCGGCGATCTCGATCGGCACCGGCGGCCCGTTCGGCGCCGAGGGGCCGATCATCATGACCGGCGGCGCCGCCGCCTCGCTGATGGCGCAGTGCTTCACCCTGACCGATGCCGAGCGCAAGACCCTGCTCGTCGCCGGCGCCTGCGCGGGCATGACGGCGGTTTTCGGCACCCCGGTCGCCGCCCTCCTGCTCGCGGTCGAACTCCTGCTGTTCGAGCTGAAGCCGCGCAGCATCATCCCCGTCGGCGTCGCCTGCATCACCGCCGCCATCCTCCGCCGCTTCTGCATGACGCCGGCGCCGCTGTTTCCCTATGCCGGCGGGGTGATCGTCGATCCGCTGCACGCCTTCGGCTGGCTCGGCCTCGGCCTCGCCGCCGGGCTCGGCTCCGCCCTGCTCACCGTGCTCGTCTACGCCGCCGAGGACGGGTTCGAGACACTGCCGATCCACTGGATGTGGTGGCCGGTGCTGGGCGGCCTCGTCGTCGGCATCGGCGGCGTGTTCGACCCGGCGGCCCTCGGCGTCGGCTATCCCGACATCGCGCGCCTGCTCGCCGGCACGCTCGCCGGCGGGGCCGCGATCCGTCTCGTCCTGGTCAAGGGCGTGATCTGGTCGGTGGCGCTGGGCTCGGGCACCTCGGGCGGCGTGCTGGCGCCGCTGCTGATCATCGGCGGCGCGCTCGGCGCCGTCCTCGCCCCCGTCATGCCGCACGCCGCGCCCGGCTTCTGGGCGGTGCTCGGCATGGCGGCGATGATGGGCGGCACCATGCGCGCCCCGCTGACCTCGACGCTGTTCGCCGTCGAACTCACCGGCAACCACCTCATCCTCCTGCCGGTGCTCGCCGCCAGCATGGCCAGCATGGCGGTGACCGTCCTGCTGATGAAGCGCTCGATCCTGACCGAGAAGATCGCCCGGCGCGGCCATCACCTCACCCGCGAATACAGCATCGACCCGCTGGCGGTGACCCGCATCCGCGACATCATGGCAACCGAGGTGGACACGCTGGCGGCGGACCTGCCGGTGGGGGCTGCGATCGAGCGCTTCCTCTCGCACGCGGCGGCCCACCGCGCCTTCCCGGTGACGGCGCCGGACGGCCTGGTGCTCGGCCTCGTCTCCCGCGCCGACATCCTCGACTGGATCGGCGACGAGGTGCGGCGCGACCTGCCCTTGCGCGCGATGATCGCCGGCCGCGAGGTGACGACCGCCGCGCCCGACGAGATGGCCGACACCATCGCGGTGCGGATGCTCACCCGGAACGCCCCGCGAATCCCCGTGGTCGACGCGGAAGGCCGCCTCCTTGGCATCGTCTCCCGCGCCGACCTGCTGCGCGTCCACCAGCGCGTCATGCTCGCCGAAACCCGCCGCGAGCGCTTTTTCCCCTTCCGCCGCCGCGCCGCCGCGAAGGAAGCGCAAAAGCCCGAGCCGCTCGCCGTGCCATGAGGCGCCCGCCGGATTGGCGCGCCGCCCCGACCCCGGCATAACGGCGGCGGACCATGAGGCCGGCCCCTCGATTCCGGCGGGAGCAAAGACATGCTGATCCTGAACCCCGATCCCGCCCACGGCGCGCCGCTGGACGCCGCCGACGCCGCGCTGCTCGGCGCCGACCCGGCCGATGAACTCGCCCGCTACCTCGCCCACCGCCCCGATCACCGCCCGACGCCGCTCATCGCCCTGCCTTGCCTCGCCGCGCGGCTCGGCGTCGCGGCACTCCACCTCAAGGACGAATCGACCCGCTTCGGACTCGGCAGCTTCAAGGCGCTCGGCGGCGCCTACGCCGTGGTCCGCCTCGTGCTGGAGGAAGCCGCCCGCCGCCTCGGCCGCCCCGTCGGCTACGCCGACATGGCCGCGCCGGAGGTCCGCCGCGTCGCCGCCACCATGACCTTCGCCTGCGCGACCGACGGCAATCACGGCCGCTCGGTGGCGCAGGGGGCGGCGATGCTGGGCGGCCGCTGCGCGATCCTGGTGCACGCCGGCGTCAGCCCGGCGCGGGTGGCGGCGATCGCCGGCCTCGGCGCCGAGATCATCCGCGTCGACGGCACCTACGACGATTCGGTGGAAGAGGCCGCCCGCCTGTCCGCCGCGCGCGGCTGGACCGTCGTCTCCGACACGTCCTGGCCCGGCTACGAGCGGATTCCGGGCCTCGTCATGCAGGGCTATGTCGCGATGGTGGACGAGGCGCTCGCCGCCATGCCGGCGCCGCCCACCCATGTCTTCGTCCAGGCCGGCGTCGGCGGCCTCGCCGCCGCGGTCGCCGGCCATCTCGCCGAACGCCTCGGCGCGCGGCGGCCGACGCTCGTCGTCGTCGAGCCCGACCGCGCCGCCTGCGTGCTGGAGACCGCGCGCGCCGGACGCCCCGTCCGCATCGCCGCCGGCGCGCCAACGGTGATGGCCATGCTCGAATGCTACGAAACCTCGCTCGTCGCCTGGCGCATCCTCGCCCGCGCCGCCGACGCCTTCATGACGGTGAGCGAGGAGGACGCCGTCGCGGCGATGAACCGCCTCGCCCGGCCCGAGGCCGGCGACATGGCGGTGGTGGCCGGCGAAAGCGGCGGTGCCGGTCTCGCCGGCCTGCTCCGCGTCGCCGGCGATGCCGGGGCACGGCAGGCGCTCGGCTGCGGCGCGGAGGCGCGGATCCTGGTCTTCAATACCGAGGGCGCGACCGACACGGCGCGCTACCGCGACCTCGTCGGCCTCGACCCGGCGCTCGTGGCCGGCGCCGGGTCAGCGCCGGATCAGTAATAGCCCTTCTTGATCAGCGGCTCGATCTTGTCGAGCAGCGCCTTGTCGTCGGTGCCGGCGGCGGTGTTGACGTTCATGCCCTCGAGGTCGAACCGCTTGGTCAGCACGCACTGCACCACCGGCAGGAAGCCCTGCATGTAGAGCTGCTGGTTCAGCGTCGCGGCGATGTAGCCGCTCTTCACCCCGGCGATGGTGGTCGGCGCGAGATCGATGCCGCCGACGACGATCTGCCCGGGCTTCTTGCCGGCCTCCTGCAACGCCTTCGGAATGAACGAGGTCACCAGCCCCTGCTGCGTGCCGATCGCCTTGAGCTTCGGATGCCGCTCGATGAAGGCGACGAGGATCGGCACCGACAGCGCCGGATCGGCGTTGACGGCGTTCGAGATGTTGAGCTTGTAGACCTTGAGCCCGGCCTTCTTCAGCCCCATCACCAGGCCCTCGTCGGATTCGCCGCGGATCCCCTCGGCGAAGACGCCGTATTCGAGCGCCTCGTCACCCGGCTTCAGGTGCCCGGCCTTGACCATCGCCGCCGCGGTGGTCTCGCCGCCCTGCACGAGATAGGTGCCGACATAGCCGAACCCGTTGGTCCGGTATTTCGCCTCGAGCTTGGGCAGCGGCACGTTCCCGGCGGTGACCACCATGCCCTGGGCCTCGGCCTTGCTCACCAGCGGCGCGAAGGCGGCGTTGCCCGGATGGCCCATGATCTCGGCGCATTGCGGCCCGGCGGCGATGGCCTGGCGGAACTGCTCGATCATCTTTTCCGGCTGCCAGTCGGAATATTGCGAGATCAGCCGCACGCCGAGCGCCTTGGCCGCCGCCTTGGCGCCGAGTTCGCGCGGCAGCGTCGAGGCGTCGCCGGGGCTGCCGCCCATCTGGAAATACATGGTCAGCCCGGCGCCGAGCTTGTGCTGCGGGGCCGCGGCGGCCGTGCCGCAGAACAGCGCCGCCGCGATGGCGGCCGCCGAAGCGAAGGACATCCTGAGTTTCATCCCGTCTCTCCCTTTGTTTGCCTTGAGGTGCCCGTCATGCCGGCGGGCTTTACTCGCGTTGCATCAGTCGTCGCTGCAGAGCCTTCACCCTCGCCGGGTCGCCGAGACCGGTGTGCAGCACCACCGCGGCGACGAACACGAGGCCGACGATCACCTCGACCCAGAACCCCGAAACCCCGGTCGCGACGATCCCGGCATCGAGCATGCCGATGATCATGGCGCCGAAGAAACTGCCGACCACGGTGGCCGATCCGCCGAACACCGAGGAACCGCCGATGAACACGGCGGCGAGCGCCGAGAGCAGCAGCCCCTGGCCCTGCGTCGAGAAATAGCTGAGATTGGCGACGGTCATCAGGAAGCTCGCGAAGCCGGCGAGCGCGCCCATCAGGGTGAACAGCTTGATCCGCTCGCGGACCGTGTTGATCCCGACCACCCGCGCCACCTCGCGCGAATCGCCGATGAACAGCAGGTGCTCGCCGAAGCGGTGCCGGTTCAGGATCGCCCAGATCAGCGCCGCGACGGCCACCGCCCACAGCGCCTCCACCGGCACGCCGAGCAGCGTCCCCGAGAACACCCGCGCGATCACGGTGCCGGTCAGGTCGTTCAGCGCGTAGGACAGGCCGCCCGAAAGCACGGTCGCCACACCGCTCCAGAAGAACGACGTGCCGATGGTGATGATGATCGAGGGAATGCCGAGTGCGGCGACCAGCCAGCCATTGATCACGCCCACCAGCGCGCCGCCGCCGATCGCGGCGACCAGGCCGAGCCAGGGCATGTGCAGCTTGTCGGCGCAGAACGCGAACAGGAAGCCCGACAGCGCGATGACCGCCGGGAACGACAGGTCGATCTCCCCGGCCGCGATCACCAGCGTGAGGCCGAGCGAGAGCACCAGCATCGGCGGAATCGTGACGAGGAAGGAATTGTAGATCGGCCAGCGGAGGAAAACCTCCGGCGCGAAGCCGATATAGATGCCGATCAGCGCGAAGAACACGACGATGATCGGCACCGCGCCGAGATGCGCGTGCCAGCGCGGGGAGGATTTCGGCGCCGCCGGGCGTCCCGTGCTCACGTCGCTGCCGCTCATGCGTGGCCTCCTGTTGCCGGCGTGCCGTGTTGCAGGTCGATCAGGAACCGGGTGAGATCCTCGAGGGTCATCTCCGCCGGCCGTATGTTGGCGACGATGCGCCCGCGGTCGAGCACCACCAGCCGGTCCGCCAGCGCGTGCACATGCGCGAGATTGTGCTCGATATAGATCGCCGCCCGCCCCGAGCGCTTGATCGAGCGGACGAAGTCCAGCACCTTCTGCACCTCGCTGATGGCGAGCGCCGTGGTCGGCTCGTCGAGGATGATCAGGTCGGAATCGAAATGCATCGCCCGGCCGATCGCGATGCCCTGCCGCTCGCCGCCCGACAGCTTGGCGACGGTCGAATCCGCGTCGATCCCGACGCCGCGGAACCCGAGCTGGCGCTGCAGGATCTCGTTGGCGATGCGCCGCTGCTCGCGCACGTTGATGAAGCCGAAGCGGTTGACGATCTGCCGGCCGACGAAGAAGTTCCGCCACAGCGGCTGCTTCTCGCCGAGCGACTTCTCCTGGTACACGGTCTCGAATTTCAGCGAATGCGCGCGCCGGACCGAATAATTGTAGAGGTCCACCGCCTCGTCGCGAATATAGAGCCGCCCCGAACTCGGCCGCACCACGCCGGTCAGCGCCTTGATGAGGGTGGACTTGCCGGCGCCGTTATCGCCGATCAGGCCGACAATCTCGTTGCGCCCGATCGCCAGATCTATATTGTCGAGGGCGCGGACCTTGCCGAACGAGACGCAGAGTTTCTCGGCGCGGACGATGTCGGACCAGCCGCCGGCCGCCCTCCTGTCTTCGTTCGGCGTGCCGCCGCCGGAAGCTGCGATCGCGTTGCCTGTTGCGCCCATGTTTCGGCTTTCGTTGACGTTTCCAGCCGTTGATTATCGATGAAAAACAGGTCAAGTCAACAGTTCCGTTATCGCCGGCCTACAATTTTCCGTGCGGCCCCGCACCGGCTATCCGCCGCGCGCCGTCTTGCCCGCGCCGCCGCCGCCTGATTTAACCATGCGAAACAGGGGAGACCGACCATGAACGAAATGCCGCCGGGAATCACCAGGGCCGACGAGGGGATCGGCGGCGTGGTCTGGAACGTCCTCGGCCAGACCTACACGCTGAAGCAGGAGTCGGAGCATTCGATGGCCTGGCACGCGGTCTTCCCGCCCGGCACCTTCGTCCCCCCGCACATCCACCCGACGCAGGACGAATTCATCTACATGCTGGAGGGAAAATTCGATCTCTGGCTCGACGGGCAGGATCTGTCGGCCGGCCCCGGCGACCTGGTCCGTATGCCGATGAACAGGCCGCACGGCATCTTCAACCGTTCAGATGCCGACGTGAAATGCGTGTTCTGGGTCGCCCCCAGCCGCTCGCTGCGCGCCCTGTTCGAGCGCATCCACAACCTCGCCGACCCCGCCGAGGTCGTCCGCATCGCGGCCGAGCACGAGGTCCATTTCCTGCCACCGGGCTGAACCCGCCATGCGCGTGCTCATCGCCGGCGGCGGCATCGGCGGGGTCACCCTCGCCCTCATGCTGCACCGACGCGGCATCGAGTGCCAGGTGCTGGAGGCCGCGCCGGCAATCCGCCCGCTCGGCGTCGGCATCAACATCCTGCCGCACGCCGTCCGCGAACTCGCCGCCCTCGGCCTGCTGCCCGCGCTCGACGAAATCGGCCTGCGCACCCGCGCGCTCTCCTACCTCAACCATCGCGGCCAGGTGATCTGGACCGAGACGCGCGGCCTGCACGCCGGCCACGACGTGCCGCAATTCTCCATCCATCGCGGCAAGCTGCAGGACATGCTCTGGCGCGCCGCGCGCGAGCGGCTGGGGGAGGGGGCCCTGCGCCCGGATGCGCGCGTCGCCGCCGCCGCCGAGGCGGATGGCGCGGTGGCGGTCACGCTCACCAACGCCGCCGGCGCCCGCGAGACGATCGCCGGCGACGCGCTGATCGGCGCCGACGGCATCCACTCCACCCTGCGCCCGCTCCTGCTCGGCGCCGACCCGCCGATGCGCTGGAACGGCATCCAGATGTGGCGCGGCGCGCTCGACTGGCCGGCCTTCGGCACCGGCGACGAGATGATCATCGCCGGCAACGCCACCGCCAAGCTAGTCTTCTACCCGATCGGCCAGCCCGCCGCCAACGGCACCCGGCTGACCAACTGGGTCGTCTATGCCCGCACCGGCGCCGAGGGCACGCCGCCGCCCGCGCGCGAAAGCTGGTCGCGCCGCGGCGCCTGGGAGGAGTTCGCCCCGCTGGTCGCCGGCTTCGCGCTGCCCTTCGTCGATGTCGGGCGCCTCGCCCGCGCCACCAGCGAAATCTTCCTCTACCCGATGTGCGACCGCGATCCGCTGGAGCGCTGGACGCGGGGGCGCATCACCCTCCTCGGCGACGCCGCGCACGCGATGTATCCGGTCGGCTCGAACGGCGCCTCGCAGGCGATCCTCGACGCGCGCTGCCTCGCCGATACTCTCGCCGAAAGCGCCGACATCCCCGCCGCGCTCGCCGCCTACGAGGCCGAGCGCCGCCCCGCGACCGCCGCCGTCGTGCGCTCGAACCGCGTCGGCGGCCCCGAGCGCGTCATCGACCTCGTCGCCGCCCGCGCCCCCGACGGCTTCGCCCGGATCGGCGACGTCGCCCGCCCCGACGAGCTGGAGGCCATCGTCCGCGGCTACGCCACGCTCGCCGGCTTCGCGGCGCCGCAACCCGGCGCCAGCGCGCCATGACCGAACCGTCCGACCCCGTCTTCCAGTATCTCGCCGGGCAGATGCGCCCCGGCCATCCGGCGCTGATCGAGGCCTTCCTGCGCGAGGGCGAGGCCGCCATCGCCGCCCGCGCGCCGCGGCTCGACATCCCCTACGGCCCGCATGAGCGCGAACGCTTCGACCTCTTCGCCGCCCCCGGTGCCGCGGCGACCCTGCTCTACCTGCACGCCGGCTACTGGCAGGGGCGCGACAAGGCGCAGTTCCGCTTCCTCGCGCCGCCCTTCGTCGATGCCAGTTTCAACGTCGCGCTGGCGAACTACCCGCTCTGCCCCGATGCCAGCCTCGCCGCGCTGACCGACTCCGTGCGCCGCGCCGTCCCCGCCGTCCTGCGCGCCGCCGGCACCGGCGGCCTCGTCGCCATCGGCCATTCCGCCGGCGCCCATCTCGCCGCCGAACTCGCGCTGACCGACTGGGACGGGCCGAGCCCGATCACCGCCGTCGTCGGCCTCAGCGGCGTCTACGATCTCGATCCGCTGCGCGCCACACCGCTGAACGACCGCCTCGGGCTCGACGCCGCCGCCGCCCGCGCCGCCTCGCCGGTGCATCGCGTGAAGCCGCGCATGCCGCCGGCGATCTTCGCCGTCGGCGGCGACGAAACCCCGGCCTTCCGGGCGCAGACCGGCGCGATGCACGCGGCCTGGCGCGCCGCCGGCAACATCGCCCGCGAGATCATCGTTCCCGGTGCCGATCATTTCTCTCTCCTGCGCCACCTGGCCGATCCCGCGTCGCCGCTCTTCGCCGCCATCGCCCCGCTCGCCGCCCCGCGCCGCTGATCCGCCCCGCCGCGCAATGATCGAGATCAATGCGCCGCCCGCCGTCCCCTGTCGTCTTTCCGGCCTCATGCTTTCGGGGAATGTCCAATGATGAGAGCCGATCTCCTGGCCGAGGCGCCACCAGCCGATGATGGCCGCGCGCCCTGGTCTCACGCCGAATTCGAGGCGAAGCTGCGCGAGGCCGGCAGCGCCTACCACATCCACCATCCGTTCAACGTGATGCTCAACACCGGCAAGGCGACGCCGGAGCAGATCCGCATGTGGGTCGCCAACCGCTTCTATTACCAGATCGCGATCCCGGTGAAGGACGCGGCGATCCTCTCCAACTGCCCCGACCGCGAGATCCGCCGCGGCTGGATCCGCCGCCTCCTCGACCATGACGGGTTCGACTACGAACTGCCCGACGGCTCGCGCCTGCGCGACGAGGGCGGCATCGAGGCCTGGCTCCGCCTCGGCATCGCCACCGGCCTCGCGCGCGAGGAGATGCTCGACCTGCGCCACCTCTTGCCCGGCGTGCGCTTCGCGGTCGACGCCTATGTCAATTTCGCCCGCCGCGCGCCCTGGCAGGAGGCCGTCTGCTCCTCGCTGACCGAGCTTTTCGCCCCCGACATCCACCGCCAGCGCCTCGCCACCTGGCCCGGCCACTATCCCTGGATCGAGAGCGAGGGGCTCGACTACTTCCGCAACCGCACCAGCCAGGCCCCGCGCGACGTCGTCCACGGCCTGCGGATCACGCTCGCCCATTTCGCGACCCGGCCGATGCAGGAGCGCGCCCTGCAGATCCTCAAGTTCAAGCTGGACATTCTGTGGACGATGAACGACGAGATGGGACGACATTACGGCGTCGCCGCCTGACCGCCCGGGTCCACCGCCCGGCGCCGGCCGCGCCGCCCGCCCGCAAGCCAGCCGGAGACCGTGCAGATGCCGAGCGACAGGCCCCACAACCTCGCGGACAGGGTCCGCCTGCGCGCCGAGGCGCTGCTCGCCGCCGGCTGGGGCCGGCTGACCAAGGTCACGTTCGACTGGCGCCGTTCCGACGGCCGCTGGCAGACCCTCACCCGCGAGGTCTACGACGTCGGCAACGGCGCGGCGATCCTGCTCTACGATCCCGCCCGCCGCACCGTCGTCCTGGTCCGGCAGTTCCGCTATCCCGCCTTCGCCGAGAGCGGCGACGGCCTCGTGCTCGAAGCCATCGCCGGCAAGCTCGACGCCGCCCACCCCGAGGCCCGCATCATCGCCGAGACCGAGGAGGAAACCGGCTACCGCATCGCCGGCATCCGCCCCGTCTTCAGCGCCTACATGAGCCCCGGCGCGCTCACCGAGAAACTCTTCTTCTTCGTCGCCCGCTACACCCCGGCCGACCGCGTCGCCCCCGGCGGCGGCTGCCCCGAGGAGGGCGAGGACATCGAGACCGTCGAACTCGACATCGACGACGCGCTGCGCCGCATCGAAACCGGCGAGATCCACGACGCCAAGGCGATCATGCTGCTGCACTACGCCGCCCTGCACCTCTTCCCGCCCGCCGCCCCGCGCCAGGAGCCCTCGCCATGACCCGCCCGTTCCGCCTCGTCGACGTGTTCGGCACCGCCCCCTTCACCGGCAACCCGCTCGCCGTGATCGCCGATGCCGACGGCCTGTCCACCGCCGAGATGCAGGCGATCACACGCTGGCTCAACCTGTCGGAAACCACCTTCCTGCTCCCGCCCACCGACCCCGCCGCCGATTACCGCGTCCGCATCTTTTCCCTCTCGCGCGAACTCCCCTTCGCCGGCCACCCCACGCTCGGCACCGCCCATGCCTGGGCGGAGGCGGGCGGCGTCCCGAAGTGGAACGGCGTCATCGTGCAGGAATGCGGCGCCGGCCTCGTCACCATCCGCCGCGATGCCGACCGTCTCGCCTTCGCCGCGCCGCCGCTGCTGCGCGGCGGCCCGCCGGACGAGGCGGACATCGCCGAGGTTGCCGCCGTGCTGCGCATCGACCGCGCCGCCATCGTCGATGCCGCCTGGGTGGACAACGGCCCCGGCTGGATCTGCGCGATGCTCGCCTCCGCCGCCGAGGTGCTGGCGATCGAACCGGCGCGCCACCATGGCCGGCCCATCGATATCGGCGTGGTCGGCCCGCACGAACCCGGCGGTGCCGCCGCGTTCGAGATCCGCGCCCTTTTCACCAACCCGGAAGGCGTGCTGGTCGAGGACCCGGTCACCGGCAGCCTCAACGCCTCGGTCGGCCAGTGGCTGTTCGCCAGCGGCCGTGCGAATGGCGCCTATGTCGCGGCGCAGGGCACCCGGCTCGGCCGCGCCGGCCGCGTCCATGTCGAGCAGGACGCGGCGGGCCAGGTCTGGGTCGGCGGCGCCGTCCGCACCCTGTTCGCCGGCCACGCCCTCTGACCCGCCCGGCGTCTGCGCCGGGTTGATCCATGTCCCCGCCCGGCGCCCGCGCCGGGTTGATCCATGTCCCCGCCCGGCGCTTGCGCCGGGTTGATCCATGTCATTGTCCGCGCCGCCGTCCGGCGGCAGGTTCGGAACCGTCCGGTAACGAAACCTTGCCGGCCTCTCGCGGAGGAGCGCGGCCCCGATGTGTCTCGGTATCCCCATGCAGGTCGTGGCGATCGACGGTTTCAACGCCGTCTGCGAGGCCCAGGGCGTGCGCCGCACCGTCAGCCTGTTCATGCTCGGCGCCGGCGAGGTCGCCCCCGGCGACCATGTCATGGTCCATGTCGGCTACGCGCTGCGGAAAATGACCGAGGGCGAGGCCCGCTCCGCCTGGGAGCTGCTCGCCGTCCTTGGCGAGGCCGCGCCGTGAGCGCGGGGCGGCGATGAGCGGCGAGGCCGAGGCCCGGCTCTGGCTCGGCCGCATCCGCGCCCTGCCGCCGGGCCCGCCGGTCGCCATCATGAATGTCTGCGGCGGGCATGAGCGCAGCCTCAGCATGCTCGGCCTGCGCGCCCTCCTGCCGGAGGGTGTGCGCATCATCCCCGGCCCCGGCTGCCCGGTCTGCGTCTGCCCCGAGGAAGACCTCGCCGACGCGATCGCCCTGGCGATGGCCGGCGGCGTCACCCTCGTCGCCTTCGGCGACATGCTGCGCGTGCCGATCAACGCGCCGAAGGGCGAGGTCGCCTCGCTCGCCGCCGCCCGCGCCGCCGGCGCGGATGTGCGCCCCATCGCCGCGCCGCAGGACGCGGTGGCGATCGCCCGCGCCGCGCCGAGCCGCCCGGTCGTCTTCTTCGTCGCCGGCTTCGAGACGACGACGGCGCCGGTCGCCGCCATGCTGGCCGAGGGCGTGCCGGACAATCTCTCGGTCCTGCTCGCGGCACGGCTCACCTGGCCCGCCGTCGCCATGCTGCTCGCCGAGGAGGACAACGCGCTGGACGCCCTGGTCGCCCCCGGCCACGTGGCGACGGTGATGGGTGCCGAGGAATGGCGCTTCGTCGCCGAGCGTCACGCCCTGCCGGTCGCGGTCGCCGGGTTCTCCGCCGAAAGCCTGCTGGCGGCGATCTATTCGGTCCTCCGCCAGAAGCGCGAGGGCAGGGCCTTCCTCGACAATTGCTATCCCGAGCTGGTCCGCCCGGAGGGCAACCCCACCGCCCGCCGCCTGCTCGACGAGGTGATGGAGGTGACCGACGCCGCCTGGCGCGGCATCGGCGTCATCCCCCGCTCCGGCTTCGCCCTGCGCGAAGGCTGGCGCGTGCACGACGCCCGCGCCCGCCACGTCATCGCCGCGCCGCCCCGCCGCCGCGCCGGCGAGATGCCGCCGGGCTGCGACTGCGCCAGCGTCGTCCTCGGCCGCCGCCAGCCCGACCAGTGCCGCCTCTACGGCCGGGCCTGCACGCCGCGCCACCCGGTCGGCCCCTGCATGGTCTCGGACGAAGGCGCCTGCCACATCTGGTGGCAGGCGGGCATTCGGGCGCACTGACCCGGTCCCGATGCCGGCCTTGCGGATCGAACTCGGCGGGCGGGTGCAGGGGGTCGGGTTCCGCCCCTTCGTCTACCGCCTCGCCCGGCGCCACGGCGTCTCCGGCTGGGTCCGCAACGGGCTCGGCACGGTGGAAATCCTCGCCGCCGCCGACCCCGCGATCCTCGACCGCTTCACCGCCGCCCTGCTGGCCGAGGCGCCGCCCACCGCCCGGCCCGGCCTGCTCGGCGTCACCCCGGTGGCCGAGGCGGTCGAACCCGGATTTTCCATCCGCGACAGCGCCGCCACCGAAGGCGCGCGTCCCGCGTTCCCGCCCGATCTCGCCCCCTGTCCCGACTGCCTGCGCGAACTCGCCGACCGGTCCGACCGCCGCGCCGGCTACCCGTTCATCAACTGCACCCAGTGCGGCCCGCGCTACAGCCTGATCCGCCGTCTGCCCTACGACCGCGCCAACACCGCGATGGCCGGCTTCCCGCTCTGCCCCGCCTGCCGCGCCGAATACGCCGACCCGCTGAACCGCCGCTTCCACGCCGAGCCGGTCGCCTGCCCCGATTGCGGCCCGTACTGCCGGTTCGAGGCCGCCGGCGCCCCGTCCGCCGCCGGCGAGGCCGCGCTCGCCGCCGGCCTCGCCGCCCTGCGTCGCGGCCTGATCGTCGCGGTGCGCGGCGTCGGCGGCTATCACCTGCTCTGCGACGCGGCGGACCAAGCCGCCGTCGCCGCCCTGCGCCACCGCAAGAGCCGGCCGGACAAGCCCTTCGCCGTGCTGTTCCCCGACGATGCGCGCACCCTCGATTCCTGCGTCGCCGCCGATGCCGCCGCGCGCGCCGCGCTGCGCGGCCCGGCCCGGCCCATCCTCCTGCTGCCCCGACGCCCCGGCGCGCCGCTGGCGCCCGCGATCGCGCCCGGCTTCGGCACCATCGGCGCCATGCTGGCCGACAGCCCGCTGCACCATCTGCTGGCCGAGGGCTTCGGCGCGCCCCTCGTCGCCACCTCCGCCAACCGCTCCGGCGAGCCGATGCTGACCGACCCGGACGCCGCCGCCGCCGCGCTCGCCGGCATCGCCGACGCCTTCCTCCATCACGACCGCCCGATCGAGCGCCCGGTCGATGACAGCGTGCTGCGGATCATCGACGGCGCGCCCCGCATCCTCCGCGCCGGGCGCGGCCTCTGCCCGATCGAGCGCACCCTGCCGTTCCGCCTCGCCGAGCCGGTGCTGGCCCTGGGCGGCCACATGAAATCGACCATCGCCCTCGGCTTCGCCGACCGGGTGGTGATCTCGCCGCATCTCGGCGATCTCGACGATCCCGCGGCCCTCGCCGGCCTCGCCCGCATGGCGGCCGACCTGCAATCCCTCTACGGAATCGCCCCGCGCCGCCTGCTGGTCGATGCCCATCCCGGCTATGCCAGCACCCGCTGGGCCCGCGCCGAGGCCCGCGCGCGCGGGCTCGACATCGTCCCGGTCTGGCACCACCACGCCCATGCCTCGGCCCTGGCCGGCGAGATGGCGCCCGGAGCGGCGCCGCTCCTCGTCCTCACCTGGGATGGCGTCGGCCTCGGCCCGGACGGCACGCTCTGGGGCGGCGAGGCGCTGCTCGGCCGCCCCGGCGCCTGGCGCCGCGTCGCCCGCTTCCGCCCGTTCCGCCTGCAAGGCGGCGACGCCGCCTCCCGCGCCCCCTGGCGCAGCGCCGCCGCGCTCTGCTGGGCGGCGGGGATCGACCCGCCCGCCGGCCTCCTGCCCGAACAGGGTGCCGGCATCGCCCGCGCCGCCTGGGCGCGCGATCTCAACTGCCATCGCACCGGCGCCGCCGGAAGGCTGTTCGATGCCGCCGCCGCCCTGCTCGGCCTCTGCCGTGTCGCCAGCTTCGAAGGGCAGGGGCCGGCCCTGCTCGAATCCCTGGCCGACACCGCGGACGACATCACCGGCCCCGCGCCCGGACTCCCCCTCGCCGACGCCGCGGACGGCGTGATCGAGGCCGACTGGTCCGCCGCCCTGCCGGCGCTGCTCGATGCGTCGGTCCCCGCCGCCCGCCGCGCCGCCGCCTTCCACGCCACGATGGCGGCGACCGCGCTGGCCATCGCGGAGACCGTCCGCCGCCGCCACGGCGTCGCCGCCATCGGCCTCGCCGGCGGCGTCTTCCAGAACCGGAACCTGGTCGAGCGCCTCGCCCCCGCCCTGCGCGCCGCCGGCTTCGCAACCCTGTTCGGCGAGGCGATCGCCTGCAACGATGCCGGGCTCAGCTTCGGCCAGATCATCGAATACGGAGGACGCGCGTGATCGAGGATACCCATGTCAGCCTTGCCCACGGCAATGGCGGCCGCCTGATGCGGGCGCTGATCGAGGAGGTGTTCGCCCGCCACCTCGCCGACCCCGCGCTCGACACCGGGGCCGACGCCGTGCCCGTCGCCCTGCCCGCGGGCGAGATCGTCGTCACCACCGACGGTTTCACCGTCCAGCCGCTCAGCTTTCCCGGCGGCGACATCGGCGCCCTCGCGGTGCACGGCACGGTGAACGACCTCGCCGTCGCCGGCGCCCGCCCGCTCTATCTCACCCTGGCCGCGCTGATCGAGGAGGGGCTGGAAATCGCCCGGCTGGAGCGCATCGTCGCCAGCCTCGCCGGCGCCGCCCGCGCCGCCGGCGTGCGCGTCGTCGCCGGCGATACCAAGGTCCTGCCGCGCGGGCAGGGCGGGGGGATCTATCTCGCCCTCACCGGCATCGGCGTCCGCCCGCCCGGCTGCGGCCTCGGCCTCGGCCGGATCGAGACCGGCGATGCCGTGCTGGTCAGCGGCCCGGTGGGCGATCACGGCATCGCGGTGATGCTGGCGCGCGAGGAATTCGGCCTCAGCGGCGATGTCGTGTCCGACGCCGCGAGCGTCCTGCCGCTCACCGCCGCCATCGCCGTCCTGCCCGGCCTGCGCTTCATGCGCGATCCCACGCGCGGCGGCCTCGCCACCGTCGCCCATGAAATCGCCCGCGGCGCCGGCCGCGCCGTCGAGCTCGACGAGGCGGCGATCCCGGTCCGCGGCACCACGCGCGCGGTCTGCGACATGCTCGGCTACGATCCGCTCTACCTCGCGAGCGAGGGCCGCGTCGTCGCCGTCGCCGCCCCGGCGGCGGCCGCCGCCATCCTCGCCGCCTGGCGCGCCTTGCCCGAAGGGGAGGGGGCCGCGATCATCGGCGCGATCGGCGCGGCCGCCCCGGCCGATGCCCCGGTTCTCCTGCGCACCCGCATCGGCGGCGCGCGGACCCTGCCCGAACTGGAATCCGACCCGCTGCCGCGGATCTGCTGAGCGGGATCAGCCCGCGAGCGTCGCGTCGATCGAGGCCAGCTCCCGCCGCAACGCCTCGCGCCGCGCCTGCATCGCCCCGTGCTGCGCCCGCCGCGCCCGCTCGCGCCCCTGGCGCAGCCAGTCCAGCCACGCGCCGAATCCCTCTCCCGTCGCCGCCGAGACCGCGAACGACCCGATGGCCGGATTCACCCGCAGCGCGCCGGCGAGGATCAGCTCCATGTCGCACGCCACATGCGGCAGCAGGTCGATCTTGTTGACCAGCATCAGGTCGGCGGCGTGGAACATGTGCGGATATTTCAGCGGCTTGTCCTCGCCCTCGGTCACCGAGAGAATGACGACCTTGTGCGCCTCGCCGAGGTCGAACCCCGCCGGGCAGACGAGGTTGCCGACATTCTCGATGAACAGGATCCCGCCCTCCAGCGCCGGCAGGTGCTCCAGCGCGTGGCCGACCATGTGCGCGTCGAGATGGCACGCCTTGCCGGTATTGATCTGCCAGGCCGGCGCCCCCGCCGCGCGGATCCGCTCGGCGTCGAACTCCGTCTGCTGGTCGCCCTCGATCACCGCGACCGGCATCTCCGCCTTCAGCGCCGCGACCGTCCGCACCAGCAGCGAGGTCTTGCCCGAGCCGGGGCTGGAGACGAGGTTGACGACGAAAATGCCCCGCTCGGCGAAATACGTCCGGTTGGCATCGGCATGGCGCTGGTTCGCCGCCATGATGTCCTGCTCCACCCGCACCATCCGCGCCGGCGCCAGCCCCGCCGCGTGCGCGTGCTCCGCCGCGTGGCCATGATCATGCCCGTGGTCGTGCCCGTGCCCATGCCCATGCCCATGCTCATGCTCATGCTCATGATGGTGTTCCCCGGTATCGCCGCAGCCGCATATGCCGCACATCATGTCACCTCGATCTGCCTGATCCTGATCTGCTTGCCGTCGAGCACCTGCAATTGCAGGCTGCCGCAATGCGGACACGGATCGCCGAAGCGCCGCAGCGTCACCGTGGTGCCGCATTGCATGCACCAGGCCCTGCCATCGACCTCGACGATGTCGAGCCGCGCGTCCTCCGCCAGCGTGCCGCGCGTGACGATGCCGAAATTGAACCGCATCGCCTCGCATTCCACCGCCGCCAGCGCGCCGATTTCCAGCTCCACCGCATGCACCCGGCTGAACGCGGCCGCCCCCGCCTGCGCCTCCAGCGCCTGCACCAGCCCCTCGCAGAGCGCCATCTCATGCATCGCGGTCCTCCGCGTCGAGCGGCAGGAACTGGTGGCGCTCGGCGTCGCAGTTCGGGCAATGCCACGACTCCGGCAGGTCGGCGAACGCCGTCCCCGGCGCGATCTGCCACACCTCGTCGCCCGCCGCCGGATCGTACACATGCCAGCAGATCCGGCACTCGTAGCGGGAAAGCTCGGCGGCCCCGCTCATGGATAGGCCGCCTCCAGCGCCCGCACGCGCGATGCGGATTCGGCGACGTCGTCCTGGGCGGCGCAGGCCACCGCCGGCACCGCGGCGATCTCCAGCGTGTTCAGGATCAGCGCGTCCGCCGCGTTGTAATATTGCACCCACCAGGTCCCGGCGAGGCGCGTGCTGCGGATCCGGCAGGTGCCATACCCGCCCGAGAGAATGATCGCCGGCCCCTCGCCGAGCGTGCGCACCAGCCAGGTCAGCTCCGCCTCGGCCAGCGGCAGCAGGCCGAGATTGATCACATGCGCCGCGCCGCCCGGCCGGAACGCGGCGCTGCGGGCGCGCAGCTCCGCCAGCACGTGCGGCGCGTTGACCATCTCCGGCGGAATCGCCTCCGGCGCCGGCAGCTCCATAAGCCCCCAGGAAGCTGCGGCGCGCGCCGCCACCACCGCCGGTATTGGCCCGATCTCCAGCCGGTCCAGCCGCCGCCCGGTCGCCGCATCGCGCGCCCGCAGCCGCCACAATCCGGTATAGGCCGTCTCGCCGATCTGCCATTCCGGCGCGCCCAGCACCAGCGCGCTCACCTCGCCATCGAGCAGGATCTCGTCGAGACTGGCGCAATCCGCCGCCGAGGCCTCGTCGAGCACGATCTGCCCCACCGCGGCGCCGGATGCCGCCGCCTCCAGCGCCGCGCCGATCCGCTGCAGCCAGGCCCGGCACCGCGCCCGCGCCGCCGGATCGTCGGGCAGCGAGGGCGCGCGGAACACATGCATCTCCGTCGGCAGCGCGAGATAGTCCGGTCCCGCCTCGGCGGTGCCGGATCGCGCGGGCAGGGCGAACGGGTCCATCGTCAGGCCTCCATCGCGGCGGCCGCCGGCGCGCCGATCCGGTCGAGCATCCCGCCGATCGCCTCCAGATACTCCGCCCAGCTCCGCATCCGCGCGACGCTGCCGATCATCGCCCCCTCATGCACCAGAACGAGCGTCGGGCGGACCACCACCCTGAACCGCGCCGCCGCCGCCCGCTCCCGGTCCGGGTCCACCATCGCGCAGCGGAACCGCCCCGCGAACGCCTTCGCAAGCTCCGGCACGATCACGGCGACATCGTCGATCTCCCGGTGCCGCGCCGGATCGCCGGTGAACAGGACCAGCGTCGTGCCCTCGGCCAGCGCCGCCTCCAGCCCGTCGCCGCCCAGCTCCCGCACGCCCTCCGCCGCCGCGAGCCGCGCCAGTGCCGCCGATCCCGCCATCACGATGCCTCCGCTATCTGCGCCGCCGGTCCGCCGAACGTCATCGCCACCGCGGCCGGGCCGAGCGGCTCCGCCTCCTCGCCGGCCGCGCGCGGCGCGAGCGCGAACCCCGCCCCGGCCAGATGCGCCCGCACGAGGTCCACCGCCTCGCCGATCCGCGCCGCCACCGGCGCCGACAGCCCGCCGCCATAGGTGTCGAGGTCGCAGGGCTGCACGCCGACCAGCACCATCCGCGCCGGCGCCCGCCCCGAAATCTGCGCCAGCGCCAGCACGTCCTGGAAACTCGTCTGGTGCAGGCTCAGCTTCTTTGCGGTCAGGTAGCGCGGCACATCGTCGTCGGCCGCCACCATCAGCGTCCCCGGCGCCAGCCCGAAATCCACCGCGTCGAGAATGACCAGAAGCCCGGCCTCGCCCACCACCGGCAGCAGCGCCAGCCCCTGCGTTCCGCCATCGACGAGGCGCACCTCCGGCCCGCACGTCCAGCCGGCATTCAGCGCCTCCACCGCGCGCACGCCGAACCCCTCGTCCGCCCAGAGCACGTTACCGATCCCGAGCACCGTCGCCCCGCGGCTCATTCCCGGTCGTCCTTGAAGAAGCGCCAGCCATTGATCATCGTGCTGATCATCGTCTGCCGCGACATGATGTCCTCCCGCACCGACATGTAGACATGGACCATCGCGAACAGGATCAGGTACCACATCGCCAGGTGATGCCACGTGTGCACCGCCTGGCTGTTGCCGAAGAGCGGCATCACCCAGCTCGTGAACAGCGCAAAGGCCCAGGTGCCATGGCCGGTCCCCTCGCCGAACAGCGCGAAGCCGGTGACGATCTGGAACAGCACGCCGAGCGTGAACATCGCGAACATCGCAAGCTGCGCCAGCGGATTATGCCCGATCTCCTTGCTCGTCTCGCGTTCGAGGAACAGGTACCAGCGGATCGTCCTGGCGAACTCGCGCCGCCACGACCGCCGCCAGACCGCGGGCGCGAAAATCTCCCGCGCATACCGGTTGCCGACGATCGCCCAGTAGATCCGCACCAGCATCGCCACCGCGAACACGTCGCCGGTGATGAAATGGATCGTGCGGATGTCGCCCATCAGGAAATGCTGGCTCGGCTGGCCGACCTGCAACGGCCACAGCGGATCGGCGATCAGGAATCCGGTGATCGACAAAATCACGATCGACAGCGCCATCACCCAGTGCCAGATCCGCACCGGCAGCTCGTACACATAGACCGGCGCGCTCACCCGCCTCGCCGTCGCCCCCTGCGCGAGATCCGTAGGCGTCGTCTGCGTGTCTGCCGTCATGGCACGATCCCCGATCCTGTTTCCGACGATCCCTCAGAGCACCTGCACGCGCACCAGCTCGCCGCCATCCGGCGCCATCACATGCGTCGAGCAGGCGAGGCACGGATCGAAACTGTGCAGCGTGCGCAGGATCTCCAGCGGCTGCTCGGCATTGGCGAGCGGCGTGTTGAGCAGCGCCGCCTCGAAGGCGCCGATATTGCCGGCCGGGTCGCGCGGCGAGCCGTTCCACGTCGTCGGCACCACCGCCTGATAGGCCTCGATTTTTCCGTTGCGGATATGAATCCAGTGCCCGAGCGCCCCGCGCGGCGCCTCCACCAGCCCCACGCCCTTCGCCTCCGCCGGCCAGCTCGCCGGCTCCCATTTCGCCGTGCTCGCGGTGGCGAGATCGCCGGCCTTGAGATTGTCCATCAGCTGGTCGTGCAGCCGGCGCATCGCATGCGCCGCCCACGAGGCTTCCAGCCCCCGCGCGGCGGTGCGGCCGAGTGTGGTGAACAGCGCCTCGAAGGGCAGGCCGAGATCCTTCAGCAGCCGGTCGACCGGCTCCTTGAATTCCGCCATCCCCCTGGCATAGCCGATGGTGAAGCGCGAAAGCGGCCCCACCTCCATCGCATGGCCGCGCCAGCGCGGCGCCTTGATGAAGGAGTATTTCTCCGATTCATCGAGCTGGCGGATATCCGTCCTGGTGCCGACGGTCTTGGCCCCGAGCCGGAAATCCGGATCGGTGATCCCCGACCACGGGTGCAGGCCCACGGACTCGTTCGGGTATTTGTACCAGGAATGATCGACGAATTCCTGGATCTGCCCCGGGTCGCGCGCATCCACCTCGTGAATTTCGGCGAGGTTGCCGTTGACGATCGCGCCGCGCGGAATCATCAGGTTCCGGTCCGTCCACGCGTTCGCCTCGAACGGGAACTCGCCGTACGACATCACGTTGCGCCCCGCCAGCCCGCGCCCGTACTGCCAGGTCTTGTAGAACGAGGCGATGGCCTTCAGGTCCGGAATATAGACCTGGTCGATGAACGCGATGGTCTGGTCGATGATCGACGACACCAGATTGAGCTGCACCATGTTCACCGGCGCGCCGGCGGCGAGCGGACCGTCGAGATTGATCGCGCAGGCCATCCCGCCGACCAGCCAGTTCGGATGCGGGTTCTTGCCGCCGAACACGGTATGGATCTTGACGATCTCGCGCTGGAAATCGAGCGCCTCCAGATAGTGCGACACCGCCATCAGGTTCGCCTCGGGCGGCAGCTTGTAGGCCGGGTTGCCCCAGTAGCCGTTCATGAACGGCCCGAGCTGGCCCGAGTCCACGAATTTCTGCAACCGCGTCTGCACGTCGCGGAAATAGCCCGGCGAGGAATTCGGCCACGGCGAGATCGACTGCGCCAGCGCGCTCGTCGCCTTCGGGTCGGCCTTCAGCGCGCTCACCACGTCCACCCAGTCCAGCGCGTGCAGGTGGTAGAAATGCACGAGATGATCCTGCGCCCAGAGCGAGGCGGTGATCAGGTTGCGGATCGTGTTGGCGTTGGCCGGAATCCGGATTCCCAGCGCGTCCTCCACCGTCCGCACCGAGGCGAGCGCATGCACCCCGGTGCACACGCCGCAGATCCGCTCGCAGAACGCCCAGGCATCCCGCGGGTCGCGCCCCTTCAGGATCACCTCCAGCCCGCGCCACATCGTCCCCGAGGAGACCGCGTTGCGGATCACGTTGTTCTCGTCGAGATTCACCTCGCAGCGCATGTGCCCCTCGATCCGCGTCACCGGATCGACCACCATGCGCTTGCCGCCCGCATCGAGCGTGAAGCCGTTCGGCGTGCTGACGCTGGTCACGGCCTGTCTCCTTCATCGCCGCTGTGTCGTGCCGCATCGTCGGAAGGCGGCTTGCCCCGCATGTGCTTGACCACGCTCGCCCCCGCATGCGCGAGAATGCCGGCCCCCGCGGCGCCCGCGACCACCGCGCCCACCTCGTCCGCCGTCGCCTCGATGCCGAATCCCGCGCCGATATGCGAAAGCCGCTGGTAGAACGGGCCATTATCCCAGAAATTGTCCTCGGCGCAGCCGATGCAGCCATGCCCGGACTGGATCGGGAACGACACGCCGCCATTCCACCGCGTCGTCGAGCAGGCGTTGTAGGTGGTCGGCCCCCGGCAGCCCATCTTGTAGAGGCAATAGCCCTCGCGCGCCCCCTCGTCGTCCCACGCCTCGACGAACTCGCCGGCGTCGAAATGCGGCCGCCGATAACATTTGTCGTGGATCCGCTGACCATAGAACATCAGCGGCCGGCCCCGCGCGTCCAGCTCCGGCAGCCGCCCGAACGTCACCATGTAGGTGATCACGCCGGTCATCACCTCCGCGATCGGCGGGCAGCCCGGCACCTTGATGATCGGCTTGCCGGTGATCACCTTGTCGATCGGCGTCGCCGCGGTCGGGTTCGGCCGCGCCGCCTGCACGCATCCCCACGAGGCGCAGGCCCCCCAGGCGATCACCGCCATCGCATCCGCCGCCACCGCCTTGAGCTTCTCGACGAAGGGCTTGCCGCCGACGATGCAGTACATGCCGTCCTCGTTCAGCGGCGGGTTGCCCTCCACCGCCAGAATGTAACGGCCCTTGTACTTCCTCGGAATTTCATCGAGGATCGACTCCGCCTGGTGCCCGGCCGCCGCCATCAGCGTGTCGTCGTAATCGAGCGAGATCATCTTCAGGATCACATCCCGCGCCAGCGGATGGCCCGAGCGGATGAACGATTCCGAACAGCACGTGCATTCCAGCCCATGCATCCAGAGCACCGGAATCCGCGGCTTGGTCTCCATCGCATGCGCGATCCGCGTCGCATAGATCGGGTCGAGCCCGAGTGCCGCGGCGGTCAGGCTGCAGAATTTCAGGAACGAGCGGCGGCTGGTTCCCTGCGCGCGCATCAGCTCATAGAAGGTTCGCGACTCGTCCGGCATGACAGGTCCTCCTCGCCCCGGCGCCACTGGGCTGGTTCTGCCGAAGTGTTTTCTGTTCGACCCAATAATGACGTCATGTTGCGGCCGGCACAGCGAACCTTCATTGATCTAGGTCAAGCCCGGCCAACGCGGAATGGCGTAATGACGTCGCCATGGACAACAGGACGCCCGACCGATCCCCGTCCCACCTCGCCGATGCGGCGAAGGTCTTCGCCGCGATCGACCGCCAGGACGCCGCCGCCTTCGCGTCGCTCTTCGCCAATAACGGCATGTTTGTCTTCGGCAATGCCGCCCCCGTCATCGGCCCCGCCGCCATCCGCGCCGCGGTCACGGCATTCTTCGCCGCCATCCGCGAATTGCGGCACGACATCATCGATGTCTGGCATGTCGGCGATTCCGTCATCACCCAGCTCACCGTGCTCTACCGCCGCCGCGACGGATCGGTGGTCTCCCTTCCGGCCGCCACCATCTGGCGCGTCTCCGATCTCGGCATCACCGACTACCGCATCTACGCCGACCTCGCCCCGCTCGTCGCCCCGTCGGACTGACGGCGCGTCATGGCCTCCTGCCGGATCGAGCGGCGCCTCGCGATCCCGGTCGCCGCGGCCTACGACCTGATCGCCGACATCGAATCCTATCCCCGCTTCGTCCCCTTCTGGCTCTCCGCGACCATCCTCGAGCGCACCGCGCGCCGGATGACGGTGCGCCAGGCCGTCAGCATCATGGGCCTGCGGATGGACTTCGTCTCCGCCGCCACCCTCGACCCGCCGCACCGCATCGCCATCCGTTCGGCCTCGCACCCCTTCCGCGATTTCGCCCTGTCCTGGTCGCTGCGCGAGATGCGCCCGGCGGCAACGCTGATCCGCGCCGAACTCGCGGTCGAATTCGACTCCCGCCCGCTCGATGCGATGGCATCGCGCCTCGTGCCGGTGCTGCTCTGGCGGGTGGTCGCGGCGTTCGAGCGGGAGGCGAGGGGCCGCGCCGCTCACCCCGCGAGAAGATAGGCGAGCGCCAGCAGCAGCCCCGTCGCCAGGTGCACGCCGATGGTGATCGCGTTCACCCCGAGCAGCTCGAACGGCAACCGCGCCCGCTCGCCCGGCGCCGCCCGCCAGCGCCGCACCCACAAGCTCCCCTTGCGCGCAGCGACGAGGGCGAGCGGCAGCGGCAGCAGCGCGAGGAACGCATATCGTGTCGCCAGCGCCGGATCGGCCCGCCCGATCAGCCCGAGCAGCGCGATCAGCCCGAACCCCGCGGCATCCAGCGCCAGATAGGCGCGGAACGGCCGCCGGAAATCGATGTCGCCGCCCGCCGTCTCCGCCAGCCGCACCACCCAGGTCCGCTTGCCCGCCGCCGCATCGGCCGGCGCGTCCTGGAACTGGTTGATCCACAGGATCAGCAGCACGAACACCGAAACCGGCAGGGCGGCCAGCAGCCCCGCCAGCCAGGGCACCGGCACGTGCATCGCCTTCGCCAGCACATAGGCGGTGCCGAGCACGATCACCGGCCCGAAGCCGAGCGGCACCGCGACCTCGCCGAGCCCGCGATAGCTCAGCCGGAACGGCCCCATGGTATACATGATGCCGAGTGCGCAGCCGATCACGCCGAAGCCGAGCAGCGGCGTCGGCGCCAGCGCGTGGCCGGCGAGTGCCGCGTTGATGTGCAGCCCGATCGCGACCGTGCCGCCGAAGCAGATCGCGCTGCCCAGCAGCACTTTCCACGCCGCCACCATCCCGAGCTGGATCGCCCGGCTGCCCCCGGTGAACGGATTGCCGCCAACCTCGTTGCCCTCGTCGGCCCCGGTCTCGTGGTCGCCGTAATCGTTGATCAGGTTCGTCCCCGCCGCCGCCAGCAGAACGCCCGCGATGCACCAGAGGAACAGCGCCCACGGCCAGTCCGCCCCGGTCCCGGCCCGTGCCATCGCGAACCGCGCCACCGCCCCGCCCAGCAGCACCGGCACGATCGCGGCGGTGAAGAACGGTGCCCGCACGGTGCGGATCCACAGCCGCATCCACCCGCCGAGATCGTCCAGCGCCAGCCGCGCGTCGCTGCGCCGGTTCTGCGGCAGCGCCTGCCAGGCGAAGCGCGGCGTCGCCATCCGGTCCACCAGCGCGAGCCGCGTCGGCCGCAGCCGGTAGCAGGCAAATTCTCGCGCCGCCGCGTCATCCGGCCCGGCCCCGCCATGCAGTGCCGCCAACACCCGCCCCCGCGCCGCCGCCTCCCGCAGCTCGACGCAGAAGCCCGTGACCTCCAGCAGGAGCGAAAATAACGGATCGTCAGTCTCGACGATCGCCTGCGCCCGCGGATTGATCGACAGCAGGGCGGCAAGGCGCGAGGCGCGATGGGCGGCGAAGACGAGGTCCTCCCCATCCCGCGCGCAGAGCAGCGGTGTTGCCGACGGGTTGCCGTCGATCGCGCCGGCGATCACCATCCGCCGCGCCTTGTCGAACAGTTGCGCGGTCAGCGCCTGGTCCGCACTCGCCCGCTCCGCGTTGCCGCCGAGGCGCATGGCGCCGAACTGGTCCATCCCGGCCTCCCGTCGTCCCGAATTCCGCGCTCAGCCGCACATGCCGTTCAGATTGACCGGCGCCGTTCCGGCCGGCGCCTTCGGTGCCGCCTGCGGCGCGGCGGGGGCCGCCTGCGGCGCGGCGGGGGCCGCCTCGGGTGCGGCCGGGGCCGGCGCGATCGGCGTCGCCACGATCTCGGGGCAGAGGTTGAGCGCCCGCACCATCGCCGCCTGGTCCGGCCGCGCCGCCGCCGCCTCCAGCGCCTGTCCCCACGCCGCGAGCCCGCCCGTCATCGCCCGCGCCATCACCCCCGAGGCCCGGAGCATCACCGCCGCCTCGGCCGCCTTGTCCGTGGCGTTGCCATACAAGATCACCTGCGGCGAGCGGCGCAGGCGGTTGATCTCCTGCGGCATAGCAAGTTGCGATATCGGAACGTTGCGCGCGTCGCGGATATGCCCGGCGGCGAACTCCTTCGGCGCGCGGATGTCGATCAGCGTGAAATCCCGCCGCTGCGCCATGATCAGCGCCCGCACGCCGGCCGGCGCGATCTGCGTGTCGCCGCGCGCGATCGCCTGCGCCAGCGTCGTCGACGCCGTCGCGCCCGGTGCGGCGGCCAGTGCCGCGCCCGCCGGCGCCATCACGGCGAGCGCCGTCGGCAGCGGCGGCACCGCGGCCGCCGCGGCGGTCAGCAGCGAAAGGAGCGGGGCGTGTTTCGGTGTGCGGGCCATGATGGTTGCGTTCCTTCTAGAAGCGGCCGTTCGGGTTCTCGCCGTCATGGCGCAGGCGGTCGAGCAGGGCGGCGTTAAACTGGTTGTGGAAGCTCCGCCAGCCGGTCTGCTGCCCGGCGGTGACGACGATGTCGCGCAGCAGGAACCCGCCGACCAGCACCAGCACCGAGGCGGTGCCGGCCAGCAGCGCGATCGGCCGGCGCCAGCTCGCCGCCTCCATCAGCAGCGGCAGCGCGAGGCCGAGCGCCATGAACCCGACCCAGAACAGCCCGGTCAGCGCCCCGCCCAGCAGCAGCGCCACCGCCGCCTGCTGCAACGCATTGCCGTTGAGCATGTCGATCAGGAACAGCCCGATCAGCGCCATCTCCGCCAGGATCAGCCCGAGATCGATCCGCCCGAACAGGTGCCGCTCCTTCGCCGTGCGCGCGCCGAGAACGATCACCGCCGCCCCGGTCGACATGCCCGAGACCAGGAACAGCGGCCCGAGCAGCGCCGAATGCCAGAACGGCCGCGCGTTGAACCCCGAAAGCAGCACGCCGGTATAGACGCAGAGCGCGATCCCGAGCGCGACGTTCACCGCCGCCACCGCCCGCCGCGCCGCGACGCTCAGCCCGATCACCCGCCCCGCCAGCGCGCCGATCGCGGGCAGCCTCCGCAGCCATCGCGCCAGCGGCGGAAACCCGGCGTCGATCCCGCCCAGCGCCATCACCGCCAGCGCCGGCATCACCAGCAGCAATATCCACGATCCCCACGACATCGGCGAGGTCACATGCAGGACCGTGTAGAACCGCCACACATTGATCTTGCGCTCGAGGTCGAGGAACAGCGCGCCGAGCCCGACCGCCAGCAGCACCAGCGCCACCAGCGGCGCGCGCCGCGCGGCGAAGGGCGCATCCTCGTCCCGCCGCCCGAGGATCACCGCGCCCGAGCACAGCATCATCCCGCCCGCCAGCCCGCCGAGAAACAGATAGGTCGCGATCTGCCATCCCCAGATCGCCAGATGCGGCTCGACGCGGGGATTCGCCAGAACGCTCGCCAGAACCTCTTCACGCATCCGCCCGTCCTCCGTCCGCCATCCGCACTAACGCAGGTAGAACACGTTGGGCTGGTTGCCGGTCTCCGGCGCCAGCACGTAATGCGCGCGCGTGGCGAGCAGCCGGCTGACCGCGCTGCCCGGATCGTCCAGCAGCCCGAAATGCATCGCATGCGCCGGGCAGGTCGCCACGCAGGCCGGGTCCTCGCCATACTGCACCCGATGGACGCAGAAGGTGCATTTGCCGATATAGCCCTGCGGTTCCATGATCAGCCGGGAATCGTAGGGGCAGGCGGCGATGCACGCCTTGCAGCCGGTGCAGCGCGTCGCATCGACCACCACGATGTTGCTGCCGTTCCAGTACTGGCTCGCCCCGGTCGGGCAGGCGTCGACGCAGGTGGCGTTCGAGCAGTGATTGCACCGCTCCGAGCGGAATTCCGTCTTCAGCTCCGGATACCGCCCCTCGGTGATCTCCACCACCCAGTCATAGCACAGCCCCTCCGGCACGTTGTTTTCCATCCGGCAGGCATCGACGCAGTCGGTGCAGCCGATGCAGGTCTTCGTGTCGATCACCATGGCGAAATGCGGCATCACGCGTTCTCCTTGCGGAACGTCACGAAATTGCCCCGCATGCCGGTGCCGCCCATGATCGGGTCGTAGAGCACCCGCGTCATCAGCGCCGAATCATCGGCGCCGCGCCCGCGCGCGAGCGAAAGCCCCGGCGCCGTGTGGCCGAACCCGTGCACCAGCCACACCGAATCCGGCCGCGTCCGCTCGGTCACCCGCACCCGCACCTTGTTGCTCACCACCCCGTCCTGGTTCACCAGCCGGACATAGGTTCCGTTGCGAATGCCGAAGCGCCGCGCCGCCGTCGGATGGATCCACACCAGGTTCTCCGGCATCAGCTGGTAGAGCACGGGATTGTTCTGCGTGCGGCTGAAACTGTGCTGCGGCGCGCGGCCGTAATTGAGGTGGAAATGATCCGCCGGCGGCGCCTCCGGCCGCGTGTAGCGCGGCAGCGGATCGAACCCCGCCTGCTGCAAGGTTGCCGAGAACAACTCGATCTTTCCGCTCGGCGTCGCGAAGCGCGGCGTCTCCCCCGGCGCGAAATACGCCGGCGTCCGCCGCGGGAAGGCCCTGATCCCGGTCGTCTCCAGCTCCTTCAGCGAGGAGCCTACCTGGCGCAGCTGCCAGTCGATCACCTCGGTGTAATCCGTCCACGGGAAATACCGCCCAAGGCCGAGCCGCGTGCCGATCTCGCGTGCGATCCACCATCCCGGCTTCGACTCCCCGCGCGGCGGCAGCGCCGGTGCCCGCAGCGCGAGCGCGGGATACCGCTCGCCGCTGTTGCGCAGCGGGTCGTGCCGTTCGAGATACGAGCACTCCGGCAGCACCACATCGGCATAGCCGGTCACCTCGGCCGGCTGCACGTCGACCGCGACGATCAGCTCCAGCGACTGCGCGGCCGCCTCCAGCGTCCTGCGGATTCCGGGCATCGTCATCGGCAGGTTGGTGTCGTAGACGATCAGCCCCTTGTAATGCGCGTCCGCCCCGTGCGCGTTGTCGAGAATGACATTGGTCACCGGCGCGCCCGCCAGCGGAAACACCGGCAGCGCGATCTCCCGCCACGACGTCTTCGGCACCGGATAGGCGGGCACCGGATAGGCGGGCAGGGCGACGCTCTCCGGCAGGTAATAGCCGCCCTCGCGGCCCCAGATCCCGAGCAGCCCGGCGAGGATCGCCATCGCCCGCGCCCGCTGCGTGTCGTCGCCCCACCAGGTCGAGTGCCGGCCCGGATGCACCACCGTCGCCGGCGCCGCCGCCGCCATCAGCCGCGCCGTCTCGCGGATCAGCGCGGGCTCGATCCCCGTCTCGCCATAGGCCCATTCCGGCGTGAACGGCGCGACGTGCGCGCACAGCGCCTCCAGCCCCACCGTGTTCCGCGCCACATATCCGGCATCGTAGCGCCGTTCCGCGAGAATCACGTTCATCCACGCCAGCAGCAGCGCGATATCGGTGCCGGGGCGGATCGGCAGCCAGTGATTCGCCTTCCCCGCCGCGACCGAGAAGCGCGGATCGACGACGATGATCGTCGCATCGTTGCGGATGCCGTCGGTGAAGGTCCGCACCTGGCTGTTGTGCAGGTTCTCGCCGATATGCGTGCCGATCAGCACGATGCAGCGCGCCTTCGCCATGTCGGTCTGCTCGGGCGAGCCGAAGCCCTGGCCGAACGTCAGGAAGAACCCGGTGTCGCGCGGCCCGCGGCACTGCGCGAAGGCCGGCTCGGCGATGCTGTCCGAACCGAAGGCGCGCACCAGATGGCTGAAATGCGCCGCCCCCGGCCCGTGCACGAGCGCCGCCAGCCGGTCCGGCCCGTGCTCGCGCGCGATCTTCTCCATCCGCTCGGCCACGAGCCCCAGCGCGTTGTCCCAGCTCGCCACCTCGAAGCGCTGGTCCGCCCCCTTGCCCATCCGCACCAGCGGCCGCACCAGCCGGTTCGGATCGTAATAGGCGCCGACCCCGCCGGTCCCGCGCGTGCAGAGCCGGCCCTCGCAATGCGCATCCTCCGGGTTGCCGGTGATCTTCCACAGCCGCTCGCCGCGCGTGTGAACCTTCGCGGCACAGGCCCAGAAGCAGATATTGCAGACGGTCGGGGTTTCCGTCGCCGGCGCCTCGGTCATCATCCTTTGCCACTCGGCGGGGCGGCTGCACCCGGCGAGGGTCGGGCCGAGCAGCGCGGCCGAGGCGACGGCGGAACTCATCCTGATGAAATCGCGTCTCTGCATGCCGCCTTTTCCATCCCCGCGATGCCGGCGGCTCGGGCGCGCCGCCCGTCATCGCCGGCAACTTGCGTTCGACGGCCGAACCGCCTCATCCGCATGGATGAAGTCAATAAAGCCGCCGATCGTCGCCCGCATTGACCTGCGTCAACGCCTTGCCGCCGCGCATCCAATATTGAACAGCGCGATGCGGTTGCTGCGGCTTCATTTGTCGCCGCGCGCATCGTGATGACGGCGCAACGCCGCGCCGCGGCTCGGCAATGCCGCCCGGCGCGCGAGGAAGGAGCGGAACTTTCATGAACATGCAGACGAGAACAGCCGCCTTGGCCACGGCCCGGCCGGCCGCCGCGATCATGGCATCGCTTTCCGCCGCGGCACTCGGCATCGCGGTGCTGGGCCTCGCCGCCACCGCGCCCGCCCGCGCCGCGCCCGCCTCATCCGCGCCGCCGCTGGTCGATGCCGCCTGGCTGCGCGCCCACCTGCACGACCGCGGCCAGGTCATCCTCGAGGTCTACGACACCGCCACCCAGCGCCCGGCCTACGAGGCCGGCCACATTCCCGGCGCCGTCTTCACCGGCTTCCTCAACGATGGCTGGCGCGTCCCGCGCGACGGCATCCCCGGCATGCTGCCCCCGCCGGAGCAGATCGCCGGCGTCATCGGCCATTTCGGCATCGGCAACGCGACCCGCGTCATCATCGTCCCCGCCGGCCGCGCCCGCGGCGACTTCAACGCCGCCGCCCGCGTGTTCTGGACGCTGCGCATGGAAGGTGCCGACAACGCCTCGATCCTCAACGGCGGCGACCGCGCCTGGTTCGCCGACCCGGCCGATCCGGTCGCCCGCGGCAATGTTCCCCTCCGCCCCGCCGTCTTCGTCCCGCATCCCACCACCGAATATCTCGCGACGATGCCGATGGTGCGCGCGACGCTCGACAGCCACGCCGCCCAGCTGGTCGATGCCCGTCCCCCCGCCCAGTTCGAGGGCCGGGTCAGGGCGCCGGTCGATGCCCGCGCCGGCACGCTGCCCGGCGCGCGCAACCTGCCCTTCTCGGCGGTGCTGACCGCCGATGGCGAGGGCGTGCGCCCGATGCCCGAACTCGCCCAGGCGCTGCACCGCGCCGGCGTCGAGCGCGGCGCGCCGTCGATCACCTTCTGCAACACCGGCCATTTCGCCTCGACCGACTGGTTCGTGCTGCGTGAGGTCCTCGCCAATCCGCGCGTCCGGCTCTACGACGGTTCGATGTCGGAATGGTCGCGCAACCCCGCCCTGCCGATGGTCCCCGGCCACTCGGCCTTCTGAGCGGACCGCGCGCGATGAAACCCGGCCCCCGCCCCGTGTGGAATCCCCATGCCGCCGGGGCGGCGCTGGGGGTGCTGCTGTTCGTCACCTTCCTCGCCACCGGCCACGGGCTCGGCGTCACCGGGGCGACGACCTACGCCACCGCGTCGGCCCTGGCGGCGGCGTCGCCGCGCGGGCTCGCGCCGCACAGCTACCTCGCCGCCTATGCCCGCGCCGGCCTCGATCAGTGGATCGTCTGGGAAGCCGGCGGCATGCTTCTCGGCGGCCTCGCCGGCGCCGCCCTCGGCCGCCGCCTGCGCCCGCGCATCGACGGCCCGCGCCTCGCCGCCTCGCCGGTCCGTCTCGCCCTCGCCCTGCTCGGCGGCACCGCCTCCGGCTTCGGCGCGCGCATGGCCATGGGCTGCACCAGCGGCATGGGCCTGTCCGGCTCGGCGCCGCTCGCCGTCGCCGGCTTCGTGTTCCTCATCGGCTTCTTCGCCGCCGGCCTCCTCGCCGGCCGCCTCGTCGCGCCGCTCTGGGGCGGGGAGGGCGGGCGATGATCCATCTCCCCCTCGGCTGGACCGGCTCGCTCTCCGGCCTGCTCATCGGCCTCGCCTTCGGCGCGATCCTCGAGGGCGCCGGCTTCGCCGACCCGGCGCGCCTCACCGGCCAGCTCCGCCTCGTGGACTGGACGGTGTTCAAGGTGATGTTCACCGCGATCATCGTCGCCGGGACGCTGCTCTACCTGTTCCGCGATCTCGGCCTGCTGCCCTTCGGGCGCATCTTCGTCCCCTCGCTCTATCTCTGGGGCACGCTGCTCGGCGGTGCCCTGATCGGCATCGGCATGGCCGTCGGCGGCTACTGCCCCGGCACCGCCGCCGTCGCCCTGGCCTCCGGCCGGCTCGACGGCCTGGTCTTCCTGCTCGGCATCGGCGCCGGCACGATCCTGTTCAACGGCGCCTATCCCGCCATCGGCGCCTGGGCCTACGCCCGCACCGGCAAGGCGGCGCTCACCCTGCCGCAGCTGCTGCACCTCTCGCCCTGGATCATCCTGCCCGCGCTGCTCGCCCTGCTCGTCGCCGTCGTCCGACTCACCGCCGCCCCCGCCGGCCGGGCGTCATCATGACCGCGCCCGCCCCGCCGCTCGCCGCCCCCTCGCTCGCCGCGGTGGCCGAGGCCGTCGTCGGCCAGATCGCCGCCTGGGCCGCGCGCGGCGAAAGCGCGCCCGCCCGCCTGCTCGGCCCCGGCGGCGAATTCGTCGAATGGGCGCACTACCCGCAGCCCGACGCCATCGCCCCCGCCAGCGCGTGGCGCTTCTTCTACCACGCCCACGCCGCCCGCCAGCGCCCCGCCGCCGAGCACGGCCATTTCCACATCTTCGTGCCGCCGCCCGCGGGAGCCGGCGGATTTTCCCATCTCGCCGGCATCTCGGTCGATGCGCGGGGCCTGCCGCTCCGCCTTTTCACCACCAACCGCTGGGTCACCGGCGAGGTCTGGCAGCCCGCGCCCGCGCTCATCGCCCGGCTGCGCCGCCCCGGCCTGCACGATGCCGAACCCTCCGACGTCGCCCGCTGGCTCGACGGTCTGCTGATCCTCTTCGCCGACGAGATCGCCGCCCTCCTCCTCGCGCGCGACCGCCGGCTCGCCGGCCCGTCCGGCGCCGCCGACCCGGCCCGCCTCGACGATCACCGCCTCCGCCTGCCGAGCCGCCGCCGGATCAGCCTGGCGGCGCGGCTGAGGAGGCTCGCTCCGCGATCCGCCCCGCCCGCCCGCGCCGGATCGCGGCCAGCCACAGCCCCGCCAGCATCAGCGTGATGATCATGCCGAGGCCCGACCAGTGCGCGTCCAGCATCGCCGCCACCCGCGCCGCCCCGGTCCCGAACCCGTCCCCCGCCAGGCCGAGCAATTCCGCGCCGCCGACCACCACCGCGATCGCGGCCGATACCGCCGTGAGCGTCACGTTGTAGCGCCGCCGGGCCCGCCCGTCGCGCAGCGCCCAGCCATAGGCCCGCGTCATCAGCGCGCTGTCGGCGGTATCGACCAGCGACATCCCGGCGGTGAACAGCGCCGGCAGCGCCATCAGCCGCCACGCCGCGATCCCGTGCGCCGTCCCCGCGGCCGAGAGCGCGAGCAGCCCGATCTCCGTCGCGGTGTCGAAGCCGAGGCCGAACAGGAACCCGATCGCATACATGTCCCGGCTCCGCCGCACGAGGCGGAACAGCGGCCGCGCCAGCCAGCTCAGCACGCCCCCCGGCGCCGCGCCGCCGCGCGTCTCCGCCCGCAACGCCACGAGATTCGCCCCGGCGATCAGCGCCAGAAACCCCACCGAGACGATCGTTCCGATCCAGGCGCCATCGCGCGTCACGGCGTCGAGATGCCCCCGCAGCGCCCCCGCGCCGAACGAGACCGCCGCCGCCAGCAGCACGACGACGCTCGAATGCCCGAGCGAGAAGAACAGCCCGGCGAGGCTCGCGGCCCGGCCGCGCCCGGCCAGCCGCCGCACCGCATTGTCGATCGCCGCGATATGGTCCGCGTCCATCGCGTGCCGCAGGCCGAACAGCCAGGCCAGCCCCGCCATGCCGAGCAGCCGCGGCGCCCCGCCGAACGCCGCCGCCGCCCAGATCCAGGCGGCGACATTGGCGGCGCCGAGCCCCCACAGCACCCGCCGCGCCGATGCGTCCGCGCCCGGTTCTGCCTGCCGCTTCGCCGCCATCCGGCCTCCTCGACATCCCGCCGGCACGCCGCCCGCGGTCCCGTCACCCGAGGAGTCGCAGGAACCGGCGCTTCCTGTCGATGACGCAGGTCAAGCCGGCGGGTGCCGCCGGCGGAAACCGCTTGCCCACCCCCCGGCTTTCATGTTCCTGTTCCGTTCATGGATGTCGCCGCCCGCTTCGCCGCCCTGATCGAAACGCTTTGCGGCGCCGTCGCCGCGCGCGGGGCAAAGGGCGCGTTCGGCGCCGCGAACGGCGCGCTGGTCGTGCTGCTCTGGTCCCGGCTGCGCCGCGCCGTCCGCCGGTTCGCCATCCTCGCCGCCGGCGCGCCGCCGCCCCGCCGGCGCGCATCGCGCCCACGTCATCGGGCGGCGCGGACTCCCGCCGTCGCGCTGCCCCGCCGCGCCGCCTGGCTGCTCGCCCCGGTGCCCGAGGCCAGCGCCGTCGCCGGCCGGCTGCGCGACCTGCTCGAAACCCCGGAAGCCCGCGCCCTCATCGCGTCCGAACCGCGCGCCGGCCGCCTGCTCCGTCCGCTCTGCCGCGCGCTCGGCCTCCGGCTGCCCGCCTGCCTGCGTCTGCCGCCCCGATCGAGGCCCGCCGTCGCGCCCGCCAAAGCTCGCGCCGCTGCGCCGACTACCGCCACGCCGCGTCCCGCGCCGGCGCCGCGCCTGTCGCCCCGCCGGCCCGTCCGGCCCGGCCCGCTTCACACCCGCGCGCCGCCGGTCCCGTCCTGATCGCCTTCAGGTCGCGGCGATAGCGCCGCGCTCCCCGGACATCGCGGCGAAACCGCCGCCCGGCTGCATCCCTCGGGGCGCGGCCCGCATCCGCCTGCCGGGCCGGAATGCCGCCCGGTCAGTCGTTCGACCCGCCGAGGCTCGTGCCGCTGGCCGGCCCATTCTGCCCGGCATCGGGGTTCGGCAAAGGCTGCGCGCTGATCCCCTGGTCGGGGCTGTAGTGCGGCGCCGCCATGCCGCCCACCTCGCCGGCGGGCGAATAGGCGAGCCAGTCGGGCAGGCTCCTCTGGATCTGGTATTGCAGCTCGACATTCATGCTGCTCATCATCGTCTTGGTCAGGTCGTAGAGCGCGGCGCGCATCCGGTCCGGCGACTCGTTCGTCGGCGCGGTCTCGCTGCGCGAGACGGTCGCCTCGGCATAGCCGACGCGCTGGCCGTTGCTGGTCCGCACGTTGAGATCGACCGTCATGGTGCCCACCAGCGTGTCGCCCACCTGGTGCAGCGAGGCCTGCCGGATGACGAACGAGGCCGAGCCGGGGCTGCCATTCGCCACCAGCCGCTCATGCGCCATGCGCTCCAGCACGCGCGCCGGCGGCTCGGGGGCGAGGTCGATCATCTTCGCCGCGTCCGGTCCGGGCCGGTAATCGTCGCGGATGCGGATGCTGGCGACCTTCAGGGTGATCGGCGGCAGGTAGGAATAGTCGAGCCGGGCGAAGGTCGTCGGCGCCGGCGCCTCGGTGGCGCAGGCCGACAGCGCCAGCGGCGCCAGCACGATCCCGGCGAGGGCGAGGCGCCTCATGACGCGCCTCCCGGCTCGCCGGCCGAGGCGGCAGCGGCGATCTCGCCGCGCGGGAAGCGGAAATCGACATTGCAGAATTCGCACGTCATCGTGATGTCCCCGTCGATGGTCATGTGATCGAGATCGTCTCCGGAAAACCCGCCCAGCACGTCCGAGAGCCGGGCGCGCGAGCAGCGGCAGCCATAGGCGAGCGGCCGCGGCCGGTCCACCGCGACGCCCTCGCCGTGAAACAGCCGGTAGAGCACGCGCTCCGGCGGCAGCGTGTCGTCCAGCAGTTCCTCGTCGGTGATCGTCGCGGCGAGGATCTTCGCGGTGCGCCAGGCTTCCTCCTGCTCGGCCTCGCTCACCGCGGGGTCGATGCCGCCGGCGCCGGCGATCCGCTCGATCACCAGCGCCGCGGCGCGCCAGCCCGCCGGCGTCTCGGCGGCGGCGAGGTGGATCTGGCAGGGCAGCTGCTCGGAGGTCTCGAAATAATGATGCGCCATGTCCGCGAGGCTCTCGCCCTCGAGCGAGACGATGCCCTGGTGGCGCTCCATGTCCGGCCCCTGGTCCACCGTGAAGGCGAGGTAGCCGTCGCCCATCATCGCCCGCGCGGTGGCCTCTTCCGGTAGCGCGATCTCGTCGGACAGGCGGGCATAGCCGCGCAGCGCCCCGCCATCGGTGCAGTCGGCGAGCAGCAGCGGCACGGCGCCGTCGCCCTTGGCCTGGAGCGAGAAACTGCCGGTGAATTTCAGCGCGGTGGCGAGGCTGGCGACCAGCGCCAGCGCCTGGCCGAGCAGGGCGCGCACGTCGGGCGCGTGGTCGTGCCGGGTCAGCAGCGCGTCGGCGAGCGGGCCGAGCCGCACCAGCCGGCCGCGAACCGGCTGATTCGGGAGGAAAAACGGCGTGACACCGCGGGGCACGGCAATATCGGGCACGTCGGGCCGGGTGCGATCGAGAAAGGGCGGCAATTCGGTCATGGCCGTTAAATAGAGGCACTGCGCCCGTTTTGCCATCGCCGACGGCGCGGCGCGCGATGCTGCGATGCAAAATCGCCGGCGGCGCGGCGGGTCGACCTCACGAAACCGCTTGCCCGACGCCGCCGCGCAAGCTAGCGAGGCAGCATGGCTGAGCATGATGATGGCGATCTGATCGCCGCGATCCGGGGGCTGGCGCGGGCGAACGTTCTTGTGGTGGGCGACCTGATGCTCGACCGCTACGCCTATGGGCGCGTCGAACGGATCAGCCCGGAGGCGCCGGTGCCGATCCTGACCGTGACGCGCGAGATCGCGATGCCGGGCGGGGCGGGCAACGTGGTGCGCAACCTCACCGCGCTCGATGCGGCGGCCGCCTTCGTCTCGGTGGTGGGCGACGACCAGGAAGGCTCCGACCTCACCGCGCTGATCGGCGGCCAGCCGAATGTCGAGCCCTGGCTGCTGGTGGAAACCGGCCGGGCGACGACGGTGAAGACGCGCTACATCGCCGCCGGCCAGCATCTGATCCGCGCCGACCGCGAACTGGTGATGCCGCTGACCGACAAGCTCGGCGAACGCCTGCTCAAGATCGCCTCCGACGCGATGGCGGCGACCTCGGTCACCGTGCTGTCGGATTATCGCAAGGGCGTGCTGGCGCCCACGATCGCGCGCAACCTGATCGCCAGCGCCCGCTCGATCGGCCGCACCGTGATCGTCGATCCCAAGGGGGCGGACTGGTCGCACTATGCCGAGGCCGACGTGATCACGCCGAACCGCCGCGAACTCGCCGAAGCGGTCGGGCGCGACCTGCCGGACGAGGCCGCCATCGTCGGGGCGGCGCGCGAGGTGATCGGCCGTTTCGGCTTCGGCGCGGTGCTCTGCACCCGCTCCGAGGACGGGATGAGCCTCGTGACCGTCGATACGGTCCGGCATTATCCGGCCGAGGCCGCGGAAGTCTACGACGTCTCCGGCGCCGGCGACACGGTGGTCGCGGTGCTCGCGGCGGGGCTGGCGAGCGGCCTGCCGCTCGAGATCGCGGCGCGGCTGTCGAACATCGCCGGCGGCCTCGTGGTGGGCAAGGTCGGCACCGCCGTCGCCCGGCCGGACGACCTGGTCGACGCGGTGAAGCCGGCCTCCGGCGCGCTGCGCAAGGTCGTCACCAGGCAGGCCGCCGCCGAGGCCGCCGAGCGCTGGCGCCAGCGCGGCTGGCGCATCGGCTTCACCAATGGCTGTTTCGACCTGCTGCACCCCGGCCATGTGCACCTGCTCGAACAGGCGCGCGCCGGGTGCGACCGTCTCGTCGTCGGCCTGAACGCCGACAGTTCGGTGCGCCGGCTCAAGGGCGCGACGCGCCCCGTCCAGCCCGAGGCGGCGCGCGCCGCCGTGCTCGCCTCGCTCGCCAGCGTCGACCTCGTCGTGATCTTCGAGGAGGACACGCCGCTCGACCTGCTCTCGGCGATCCGGCCCGATGTCCTGGTCAAGGGCGCGGACTACACGCACGATACCGTGGTCGGCGCGCGCGAGGTCGAGTCCTGGGGCGGGCGCGTCATGCTCGCCGAGCTGCTGCCCGGCCATTCCACCACGGCAACGGTCACCCGCCTGCGCAGCTGAACGGCGCCGGCGCGCTTGCATCCCGCGCCGTCCCGCCCCCATATCGGTGTCTGGTCCTGTTAACCGGGCGCCGTTCCCGGAACGATCCGGCGGACACGGACATGTGCCGGCTTTGCCGAAAGCCCGCGCTGCGGTGGTCCCGTCCGGTCGCGTCGCGGCGCCGCATTCCGGAGTGTCGCCATGGCCGTCAATTCCCGGCAGTTCCGCATTCACCCGAGCGTTCCCGTCGACCTGTCGTCCTGGCCGACAGCCATCGACCCGCTCTTCGATTCGAAGCACGACTACCGCGCGGAACTGGATGACCACATCAAGCGGCTCAGCGAGATGCAGCAGCTGCTCTACGCCTCGAACCGCCATGCCGTGCTGATCATCTTCCAGGCGATGGACGCGGCCGGCAAGGATGGCGCGATCAAGCATGTGATGTCCGGCGTCAATCCGCAGGGCTGCCAGGTCTTCAGCTTCAGGCACCCGAGTGCCATGGAACTCCAGCACGACTTCCTCTGGCGCACGACGCGCAACCTGCCCGAGCGGGGGCGGATCGGCATCTTCAACCGGTCCTATTACGAGGAGGTGCTGATCGCGCGCGTGCATCCCGAGATCCTCGCCAACGAGGGCGTGCCGGAACCGCCGTCGGGGGTCGGCTCGATCTGGGAGCACCGCTACCGCTCGATCAACGATCTCGAACGCCACCTCTCCGGGAACGGCACGAAGATCGTCAAGATCTTCCTGCACATCTCGAAGGAGGAGCAGTTGCGCCGGCTGATCGCCCGGATCGACGATCCCTCGAAGAACTGGAAGTTCAGCACCGCCGACGTCGAGGAGCGGAAATTCTGGAACGACTACATGGCGGCGTATCAGGACTGCCTGAACGCGACCAGCACGGTCGAGGCGCCCTGGTACGCGGTGCCGGCGGATGACAAGCGCAACGCCCGCCTCATCATCTCGAACATCCTGCTGGAGACGATGCAGGAGCTCGACATGAACTATCCCGAGGTGAGCAGCAAGCGGAAGAAGGAGCTCGCCCGCATCCGCGAGGATCTCGCGAAATCCTGACGCGCCGTCAGGCCTTCCTGCGCTCGCCACCCAGATAGGCGGCCTGCACCTCGGGCGAGGTCAGCAGCGTCTTCGCGTCGTCCTCGATGACGAAGCGGCCGACCTCGAGCACATAGCCGCGATCGGCGAGTTTCAGCGCGCTGCGGGCGTTCTGCTCGACGATCAGGATGGTGACGCCGCTGTTGGCGATCTCGCGCAGGGTGCGGAAAATGCCCTGGACGATGATCGGCGCGAGGCCGAGGCTCGGCTCGTCGAGCAGCAGCAGGCGGGGCTTCGCCATCAGCGCCCGGCCGATCGCCAGCATCTGCTGTTCGCCGCCGGACATCGTGCCGGCGAGCTGGCCGCGGCGCTCGGCGAGGCGGGGGAACATCTGCAGCACGAAGTCGAGCGAGCCGGCAACCTCGCCCGCCGGGCGGGTGAAGGCGCCGAGGCGGAGATTCTCCATCACGCTCAGCGTGCCGAACACGCGCCGCCCCTCGGGCGACTGGGCGATGCCGAGGCGCACGATCCTGTCCGCCCCCAGGCGGGTGATGTCGGTCCCCTCGAAGACGATCGAGCCGCCGCGCGGCGTCAGCAGCCCCGAGATCGTGCGCATCAGCGTGGTCTTGCCGGCGCCGTTGGCGCCGAGGATCGCCACGATCTCGCGCGTTTCCACCCGCAGCGAGACGCCCTTCAGCGCCTCGATCTGACCGTAATTGACCTTGAGGTCGGCGATTTCGAGCAGGCTCACGATACGCCCTCCTCCTCGTCGTCATCGCGCCCGAGATAGGCCTCGATCACCTGCGCGTCGTTGCGGATGTCGTCCGGCCCGCCCTCGGCGATCTTCTGGCCGAAATTGATCACCACGATCTTGTCGGCGACGCTCATCACCACGTTCATGTCGTGCTCGACCAGCAGTACGGTGATGCCGCTGTCGCGGATGCCGAAGATCGTCTCGCTGAGAGCGGCCGATTCATTGTCGTTCAGGCCGGCGGCCGGCTCGTCGAGAATGATCATCTTGGGATCGGCCGCCAGCGTGCGGGCAAGTTCGACGCGGCGCTGCACGCCGTAGGGCAGCGAGACCGCGCGGTCATGCGCGAACCGGTCGAGATCGAGCCGGCGCAGGATCTCGTGCGCGCGCTCGGCCAGTTCAGCCTCCTCCCGCCGCTGCGACGGCAGGCTGAGCAGCCCCTGCCACCATTGCTGGCGCACCCGCAAATGGCAGCCGGCGCGGACGTTTTCCAGCACCGACATTTCGGGAAACAGCCGGATGGTCTGGAAGGTCCGCATGATGCCGGCGGCGGCGACGAGATGCGGGCGGCGGGCGGTGATGTCCTGCCCCTCGAAGCGGATGCTGCCCTCGGTCGGCCGGTAGACGCCGGTGATCATGTTGAACACGGTCGTCTTGCCGGCGCCGTTCGGCCCGATCAGGGCGACGATCTGCCCCTTGTCGACGGTGAAGGAGAGCCTGTCGACCGCGCGCAGCCCGCCGAAGCGGATGCCGACCCCGTGGAGTTCGAGCAGCGCGCTCATGCCCGCGCCCCCCGCCGCGGCCACAGGCCCTGCGGGCGCAGCACCATCACCAGGATCATCGCGAAGCCGAAGACCAGGTAGCGGTATTGCGCGAAGTCGCGGAAGACCTGGGGCAGCACGAACATCAGCGCGGTGCCGAGCAGCACGCCGGGAATCGAGCCCTGGCCGCCGACGATGACGATGGCGAACAGCGTCACCGATTCGGTGAACTTGAAGGAGGACGGGCTGACCGTGGAGAGCTGCACCGCGAACAGCGTGCCGGCGAGCCCGGCGAGCCCGGCGCCGATGGCGAAGGCGAGCGTCTTCACCTTGCGCGGATTGACGCCGATCGTCGTCGCGGCGAGTTCGTCCTGCTTGAGATAGCGCAGCGCGCGGCCGAATTCCGAGCCGTCGAGATTGCGCATCAGCACCAGCACGATGCCGAGCACCACCCAGTCGAGCCAATACATCGCGCTCTGGCTCTCGATCGGCAGGCCGAACAGCGAGGGCACGCCGATGCCGGTGATGCCGTCCGACCCGCCGGTGAGGCCGAACAGGTTGTTCTGCATCGCCAGCACGAAGATCGCGTTGAAGCCGATGCTGGCGACCAGCAGGTAGTCGCCGCGCAGGCGGATCAGCGGGGCGGCGAGCAGGGCGCCGAAGGCGGCGGCCAGCAGGATGGCGAAGGGGATGGTCAGGAAGATCGGCCAGTCGAAGGTGACGTTCAGGATCGCCGTGACATAGGCGCCGATGCCGAAATAGACGGCGTGCCCCATGTCGAACATGCCGGCGCGGCCGAGAATGATGTCTTCCGACAGGGCGACGATGCCATAGATCGCGAAGATCGCGGCAACCGAGACCCAGGCGCTGTTCAGCACGACCGGCAGAAACAGGCCGAGGATCCAGACGGCGATGCCGGTGTTGCGGCTTGCGGATGCGCTCATCACACCTTCTCCGCGACGCGTTCGCCCAGGAGTCCAGAAGGCCGCACCAGCAGGATCCCGATCAGCAGCGCGAAGGTGATCGCATCCTGCCAGGAGCTGGAGATGTAGCCGGCGGCGAAGGCGTTGAAGAGGCCGAGCAGGATGCCGCCCAGCATCGCCCCCGGAATGTTGCCGATGCCGCCGAGAATGGCGGCGATGAAGGCGTAGAGCCCGTAGGTCCAGCCCATGGTGAAATAGACTTCGCGGTAATAGACGCCGATGAACAGCCCGCCCACCGCGCCGAGCGCCGGGCCGATGACGAAGACGCTGGCGATCACTCGGTTGACGTTGATGCCCATCAGCCGCGCGGCGTCCTGGTCGATCGCCGCGGCGCGGATCGCGGTGCCGAAGCGGGTGTGGTTCACGAACAGGTAGAGCGCCGCCATCAGCAGGAAGGAGACGATGATGATCATCACCTGCACGAAGCTGATCGAGGCGCCGGCGATGTGATAGGTCGTCGTCGGCAGCAGGCCCGAGGGGAACACGCTGACCTGGGGGCTCCAGATCAGCATGATTCCGTTCTCGATCAGCAATGACGCGCCAAGTGCCGAGACCACGGCGGCGAGGCGATCCGCCTTGCGCAGCGGCCGGTAGGCGGCGAGTTCGAGCACGACGCCGGCCACCGCCACCACCACGATCGCCGCGACGAAGGCGAGGATCAGCAGGGCTGCGCCGGGATGGCCGGCACCGCCGAGCGAGGTGAGGAAGGTGAGGCCGATGAAGGCGCCGAGGATGCAGAGATCGCCATGGGCGAAATTGATCAGGCGCATCACGCCATAAACCATCGTGTAGCCCAGCGCGATGAGCGCGTAGATGCCCCCGACCGTCAGGCCGTTGAAGACCTGCTGGATGAACGTTCCCATGACGAAACCTCCCCCCGGCGCGACCGGCCCGTCAGCCGGCCTTGGGCGCCGGATAGACGATCTTGTAGCTGCCGTCGGCCTGCACCTCGAAGGCGGTGAACGGGCTGCCGACGCGCTCGCCCTTGTCGTTCCAGCGGAACTGGCCGGTCAGACCATCGAAGCTCTTCATCGTGTGCAGGTAGTGCTCGAGCTTCGCCGGCTTGACGCTCTTGGTCTGCTCGATCGCCTGCATCACCGCGCGCATGCCGTCGGCGTTGGTGAGGGTGAAGACCGAGGGCGGGCTCTGGTGATATTTCGCCTTGTAGGCTGCGACGAAGGCCTTGGCGGTGGGGTAGGGGAGCTGTTCCGGACCGGGCACGTTGACGATGATGGCGCCCTTCGCCGCGGAGCCGGCGATCTTGCCGAAGGCGACGTTCTGGTTGGCGTCGCCGCCGACGAAGGTCGCGGTGATGCCGAGCTGGGCCATCTGCGCCTTGATCAGGCCGCCATCCGAATAGTAGCCCGAGAAATAGATCGCATCCGGCTTCAGCGCCTTCAGCTTGGTCAGCACCGGGGTGAAGTTCTGCGAGCCGGCGGTGATGAAGGCCTTGTCGATCACCTTGCCATGGTCGGCCTTGATGTTCTTGATGACCGCATCGGCGAGGCCGGTGGCGAAGCTCGAATGGTCGGTCAGCACGGCGATGCGCTTGAAGTGGCGGACATCGATCAGGTATTTCGCGGTGAACTTCGCCTCCGCGCTGTTCGGCGCCGCGTTGCCGAACCAGGTCTTGTAGCCGCGCGAGAGCAGCTTGTTGCTGGTGCCGTCCGAGGTCTGGATGACGTTCGAGCGCGCATAGATCGGCTCGGCCGCGAGTGCCGCGCCGCTGGTGTAGGAGCCGATCACGGCGATCACGCCGTCATTCACGAGCTGGCGCGCGCAGATGGCGGCCTGGGAGGCCTTGCCCTCGTCGTCGCAGACCTTGACCTCGATCTTGCGGCCCAGCAGGCCGCCCTTGGCGTTCTGCTGGTCGGCGAGCAGCTTCACGGCCTTCTCGATGCCCTGGCCCTCATCGGCGTAGGCGCCGGTGATGGGCGCCTGCACGCCGATCTTGATCGGCCCGGAGGCCGCGTGGGCAATGCCATACGGCGCCGCCAGAGCAACGGCCGCCGCGAGCCCGATCCCCATCTTACGAATCATCCTGATCTCCTTTTTTGATTGATTGGTCCGAGCCTGTCGCAACAGGATCGGCTTGGCAACCTTCCAGCCACGGATCGACCGCCCGGTCGGCCGCCAATCCGGCGGCCGGGCGCAAGCGGCCCGACGGCCTTCCAGCAGGAAATGCCGGTTCGACGCAACCGGCGATGCCGCAAGTGCCGCCCGGGAGCCACCACAAGCCGACGAGGGACGTAAACGCGATCCACATCCTGCGGGCGAGGCGGAAGATTTTTCACGAATCCGCGATGTCGGCAAATCTGCGCGAAAGGTCGAGAAGTTTCTCATGGTTAAATATAATCGGCCAAACTTGGACGCGACCCAGCCGCCCGATTTTGATGGAGGGGACCGCTTGCCAAGCCGAACGAACCTGAGTAATAGCGCCTTCACGGAGCGCGGGCGTAGCTCAGGGGTAGAGCACAACCTTGCCAAGGTTGGGGTCGAGGGTTCGAATCCCTTCGCCCGCTCCAGTTTTCAAACATATTTCCGGTATCCGAAGCGAACGAGTTGCGATGATGTCGCTCGTCGTTTTCGCGCGCCGTCACATCCTGGCGCTGTCACCTGCCCGTGGGACAGTTTCATCACGTCGGCAGAATGCCCGGCGCGCGGCGGGGCGGCCGCGCGCCAGGGGGCGATGCCTGTAACCCCGGCGCCGGGGCGGCGCGTCAGCCGCGCAGCGTCGCCCCGGTTGCCTTGGCCACCGCCGCGACGATCTTCGCCGAAACGGCCTCGATCTCCGCGTCCGTGAGGCTTGCCTCGCGCGGTTGCAGGGTGACCGCGACGGCGAGCGACACCTTCCCCTCCGGCAGTTTCTCGCCGGCGTAGCGGTCGAATAACGCGACGTTGGCGATCAGCGTGCGCTCGGCGCCCTTCGCCGCGCGCAGCACGGCCTCGGCCGTTACCGTGGCATCGGCGATGAAGGCGAAGTCGCGGCGGAGCGGCTGGAACTGCGGCAGCGACGGCACGGCCTTGCGCCGCCGCTTCGGATCGGCGATCGCGCCCAGATCCAGCTCGAACGCCACGCTGCCTTCCGGCAGGTCGAGCGCGGCGCATAGCGACGGGTGCAGCGCGCCGAACCAGCCGAGCCGGGTCTTCGGCCCCTGGCGCAGCGTGCCGGAGCGGCCCGGATGATAATGCGCCGGCGCGTCGGCCGTCACCGTCACCGCGTCGAGCGGGACGCCGAGTTCGCCGAGCACGGCGATGGCGTCCGCCTTGGCATCCCACAGATCGGCCGGGCGCGCCGGCTCGACCCAGGACAGCGGGGTCCGTCCGGCGCGCAGCCCCGCGGCGACGAGATCCTGCCCGTCTGGCGAGACGTCGCGATAGGCCGGGCCGATCTCGAAGAGCGCGAGGTCGCCATGGCCGCGGGCGGCATTGCGCGCGGCGGCGAGGGCGATGGTCGCCAGCGGGGTCGGCCGCATCTGGTCGAGATCGGCGGCGATCGGGTTCTTCAGCGCAAGCGTGGCGGGGGTTCCGCCGAATCGCCCGGCGGTCGCGCGGTCGAGGAAGCTGAAGGTCACGCATTCGGCCATGCCGCGCGCGGCGAGAACGCGGCGGGCGCGCACCGTGCGGGCCTGGCGCGGGGTGAGCGAGGCCGAGGGCACCGGTGCCGCGCCGGGCAGCGAGACCGGCTCGATCCGGTCCAGCCCATCGATCCGCAGCACTTCCTCGATCAGGTCGACTTCCGGCTCGATCGTCCGTGCGCCGAGGCGAGCGGCCTCGGCGGTCGCCGCGGCGAGGCCGCCATGCTGGTCGAGCGCGCTGCCGCCGGGCAGGTCGGCCGCCGCGATATCGTTGCGCCAGCTCGGCACCGCGACGGTGATCGACGCCGCATCGCGGGCGACGCCGGTAAAGCCGAGCCGGTCGAGGATGTCCGCGGCGCGGTCGGGTGTGACGGTCGAGTGGCCGAAACTGGCGAGGCGCTCGAAGCGCATCGTCGCGGTGCGGTGCCAGTCGGGCTTCGCCCCCGCCTCGGTGATCTCCGAGGCGGTGCCGCCGCACAGCTCGATCACCATCGCGGTCGCCGCATCGAGGGCGGCGGGCAGCAGCGCGAAATCGATGCCGCGCTCAAAGCGCTGCCGCGCGTCGGAATGGATGCCGGTGCGCTGGCCGGTGAGGGCGATCCGCACCCGGTCGAACAGGGCGCATTCGATGAACACGTCCCGCGTGGTCTCGTCGCACCCCGTCGCCTCGCCGCCGACGATCCCGGCGAGCGACTGCGCGCCCGCCGCATCGGCGATGACGCAGTCATCCGCCGTCGCGGTCACGTCCCTGCCGTGCAGGCCGCGGAAGCTTTCCCCCGCGCCGCGCCGCAGGGTGAGTGCGTCGCCGGCAATCTTGCCGACGTCGAACACATGCAGCGGCCGGCCGAGATCGAGGGTGAAGAAATTGGTGATGTCGACCAGCGCGTTGATCGGCCGCAGCCCGACCGATTCGAGGCGACGCTTCAGCCAGTCCGGGCTTTCGCCGTTGCGCACGCCGCGCACGGTGCGCCCGAGCACCCAGGGGCAGGCTTCCGGATAGGCGTTCTGCCAGGCAATCGAGCTCGCCCCGGCTGCGGCGATAGGCGGCGGCGCCCAGGGCTTCAGCGTGCCGAGCCCGGCGGCGGCGAGATCGCGCGCGACGCCGCGCACCGCGAAGGCATCGCCGCGATTGGGTGTGACGCCGATCTCGATCACCGGATCGTCGAGCCCGGCCCAGCGGGCATAGGGCGTGCCCACCGGCGCGTCGTCCGGCAGGTCGATGATGCCGTCATGGCTGTCGCCGAGGCCGAGTTCGCGCTCGGAGACCAGCATCCCGGCCGAGGGAACGCCGCGGATCTCGCCGACCTTGAGCGTGATGCCGGTGCCCGGCACGAAACTGCCCGGCGGCGCGAAGACGGCGCGCATGCCGGTGCGCGCGTTCGGCGCGCCGCAGACCACGCTGACCTCGGTGCCGTCGCCGGGATCGACGCGGCAGACCCGCAGCCGGTCGGCGTTCGGGTGCTGCGTCGCCTCGATCACGCGGGCGATGCGGAACGGCGCGAGGCTCGCGCCCCGATCGGCGATGCTCTCCACCTCCAGCCCGATGGCGGACAGCGTTTCGGCGATGGCATCGAGCGAGGCATCGGTGTCGAGATGCGTCTTGAGCCAGGAGAGGGTGAATTTCATCGTGCGTCCCCTTCGTGCAGGGTCACCGGCGCCAGCGGCGAGGTGCCATAATGCGCGAGCCAGCGCACGTCGCTCTCATAGAAAGTACGGAGGTCGGGGATACCGTGCTTGAGCATGGTGATGCGCTCGACCCCCATGCCGAAGGCGAAGCCCTGGAATTCTCGCGGGTCGAGCCCGCAATTCGCCAGCACGTTGGGATGGATCATGCCGGCGCCGAGGATTTCCAGCCAGTCGCTGCCGCCGCCGATCTCGCCGGACTTGCGGTCCCAGGCGATGTCGACCTCCATCGAGGGTTCGGTGAAGGGGAAATAGCTGGAGCGGAAGCGGGCCTTGAGGTCCGGCCGCTCGAAGAAGGCGCGCAGGAAGTCGATCAGGCAGCCCTTGAGATGGGCGAGGGTGATCCCGCGGTCGATCACCAGCCCCTCGCATTGGTGGAACATCGGGCTGTGCGTGGCGTCGTGGTCCGAACGGTAGGTGCGGCCCGGCACGATCACGCGGATCGGCGGCGTCTCGGCCAGCATGGTGCGGATCTGCAGCGGCGAGGTGTGGGTGCGCAGCACGACGGGGCGGCTGCCGGCCGCAGCGTCGAGATAGAACGTGTCCATCATCGCGCGGGCCGGGTGGTGCGAGGGGATGTTGAGGGCGCCGAAATTGTGCCAGTCATCCTCGATGTCCGGTCCTTCCTTCACGCCGAAGCCCATGGCGCCGAACAGGGCGGTGAGTTCCTCCATGGTGCGCGAGATCGGGTGGATCGTGCCGGCGCGGTCGGGCCGGCCGGGAAGCGTGACGTCGATGCGCTCGGCGGCGAGCCGCGCGGCGAGGGCTTCCGCCTCCAGCACCGCCCGGCGCGCATCGAGCGCGGCCGAGATGGCGGTCTTGAGCGCGTTCACCTCGGCGCCGACGCGCTTGCGTTCGTCCGGCGTCAGGCTGCCGAGCGTCTTGAGCAGCGCTGTGACCTGCCCGGTCTTGCCGAGCAGGGCGATACGGACGGCGTCGAGCGCAGCCGGATCGCCGGCGGCGGCGATGGCTGTGCGGGCTTGGGATTCGATGGTCGGCAGATCGTCGGACATGGCCGCGCAGGGAGCGTGAAGCGGGCGAAATGTCAAGCAAACGCGGCGCATGGCGCGGGCGGCAAGAAAAAACCTCCGGACGAGGCCCGGAGGTTTTCAGCAACTGATAAAATCGCGATTAAAAAAGAACCGAAGGCATTGAAACCTGTTTTGCAAGCAGCGGAAGTCGCGGTCACCGATCGGACCAGGGATATTCCCTGATGTGTGCCAGAGGTTGCAACCCCTGCGCGTATCGAAAAACATCCGGTTCGGGACGGAGTCCGCGGTAATTTGTTGTTAAGGAGGTGGATAGAACGTTAATTGCGATCAATCTATATATCAAAGGTAGAAAACTCGGCGACAGGCAGTTTTATTTTCTCTAAATTATATCAAAATATGAGGCAGAATTTTATTTAAAAAACGAGCGTGACCGGTTAGAACGCGGTCACGCTCGAAGTTCGAGCCGGCAGATTTCGCCAGCTTTCAGGGAGGAAACGGAGACCAACGGCCTCTCTTTCCGTTTAGTGTTCAAAAGTTAATAATAAGTTTTCAGGGCGGAATATTTCATGTCCTTCTGTCATCAAAGATGCAGTTTTGCTGACAGGCTGTGTCAAAAAAGTCGCGTTGCCGGGAAATGACATCCAATCACGGGCGGATGATCGGCTTTGCCCCGAAAGCCCGCTTGAACGGTCTTCGCAATGTGAATAGATGATTGTTACGCGAAATGGTCAGGCCGAAATATCGGCCCGGACGTTTGCGCCGGTTGGTTCAACCGGTTGACGGGGCTTGGTCCGGCAGCGGATCAGGTTGCGCTGTCGGCCGGCGAACCAGCGTCTCGGCTACCAGTTTCCACGTATCGGCATGACGCCGGTGCGTCAAATCACAGGCACCCAACATCGGGACGGTACACATGAATATCAAAGCTCTGGGCGCACTCGCGGCTGTTGCCCTGCTTGCGGCGTGCTCCAACGCCCCCAAGACCACTGCCATGGCGACTGGTTCCGGCGCGACCGCCGCGCAGTCCGGGCCGGCTCCGGGCAGCGAGCAGCAGCTTGTGGCCGACGTGGGCGACCGCGCCTTCTTCGGCTTCAACAAGTCCAACCTGACCGGCGCCGACAAGGCGACGCTCGACCGCCAGGCGAGCTGGCTCGCGAAATACCCGAATGTCGACGTGCTGATCGCCGGCAATGCCGACCCGCGCGGCACCGAGGCCTACAACCTCGCGCTCGGCGCGCGCCGCGCCCATGCCGCGCGTGATTACCTGGTCGCCAAGGGCGTCGCCGCGTCGCGCATCCAGACCGTTTCCTACGGCAAGTCGTGCCTGGTTTCGCCGGGCAACACCGAGCAGGACTACGCGCAGGACCGCGTGGCCATCACCTCGGTGCAGGGTTTCAACCCGCAGCACTGCCACTGACCATTCCGCCGGGGCACAAGCTCCGGACGGCGTGACGGAATCGATCGGCGGCCCGGCTCATCCGGGCCGCCGATTTGCTTTCCGTGGCCCCGGTGCTTCAATGCCGCCGCCGGTTGCACTACATACGCGCGGGGCGCATTCCGGCGCGCCCGCAGAACGAGGAAACCGATGCGCCGTCCCATGCTGAAGACCCTGTACGCCGCCGGTGTCGCCGTGGCGATCCTTCTCCCCGCCGCGGCCCGGGCCCAGATGATCACGAGTCGCGAGGGGATCGCCCTCGAAAACCAGATCCTGGAACTGAAGCACCAGATCCGGACCATGCAGACGGGGGGCGGGAATGGCAGCTCGGTGCTCGGCGCGCCCGCGCCCTCCGCGCCGGAGCGTTCGGGCCAGGCGCCATCGAGCGATCTCGTGGCCTCGCTTCTCGATCGCGTCCATACGCTGAACGGCGAGGTTCAGGACCTGCGCGGCCGGGTCGACACGCTGGAGCACGAGGTCGCCACCCAGCATGACGAGATCAAGCAGGAAATCGGCAACCTGAAGTTCCAGCTCGAGCAGGGCGGCAAGCCGGGCTTCCAGACGCCGGCGAATGCCGCGGAGGGCGCGCCCCCGGCCGCGCCGTCATCGGCGCAAGAGCCGCACACCCTTGGCACGTTGCCGCGGGAGCCGGCCCGACCGACGCCGGAGACGGCCGCGCCCGCGCGCGCCGAGGCCTCGCTCGGGGCGGCGAGGGCGGCCCTGTCCCATCACGACTACAGGGCGGCGGAAGCCGATGCCCATGCCGTGATCGCCAAACAGGGCAAGCAGGCCGGCCATGGCGAGGCCTCGCTCATTCTCGCGCAGTCGCTGTTCCATCAGGGGCGGCATCAGGAGGCCGCGATCGCCTTCGACGATGCCTATAATGCCGATCGGGCCGGGCCGCACGCGCCCGATGCGCTGCTCGGCCTCGCGAATTCGCTCACCGCGATCCATCAGAATCAGGAAGCGTGCGACACGCTCGATTCGCTGACCAGCCAGTTCTCGTCGCCGTCGCCGTCGCTCAAGGCCCGGGTCGAGGCGGCGCGGCGAAGGGCCGCCTGCCACTGACCGCAGCCGAGGCCGACGGCCTGGGCCGCCATTTCGCCCGCGTGATGGCCGCGCTCGGGCCGTTCGGCGCGGCGCCGCGCGTGGCGGTCGGCGTGTCCGGCGGCGCGGACAGCATGGCGCTGACTTTGCTCGCCGCCTCCTGGGCACGGGAGCGCGGCGGCGACTGTCTCGGGCTCATCGCCGATCATGGCTTGCGTCCGGAGTCGGCGGACGAAGCCTCCCTGACCGGGCGGCGACTGGCCGCGCTCGGCATCGGCTACCGGATCCTCCGCCTTCAGCTCGGTCCAGGCCCGGCCCTGCAGGCCCGCGCCCGCGACGCCCGCCACGCGTCCCTTGCGGCGGCGGCGCGCGGCGCGGGGATCGTGCATCTCCTGCTCGGCCATCATGCCGGCGATCAGGATGAATTGCGGGCGATGCGGGCGGCGCGCGGCCCGCGCGGGTTGGCGGGAATGGCTGGGTTTGCCGCGCGCGACGACATCGTGATCCTGCGCCCGCTGCTCGGGACGGACCCCGCCGTGCTGCGGGAATTCCTGAGCGGACGGGGCATCGGCTGGGTCGAGGATCCGTCCAATGCCGATGCGCGTTTCGAGCGAGTCCGGGTCCGGGCCACGCGGCGGCAAGCGGCCTTGGTGCCTCCGTCGCTCGATGCGGATCGCCGGGCTGCCGCCGAACGCGATGTGGCGGAAACCCTCGCCCGGAACGTTTCCCTCCGCCCGGAAGGCTGGGCGATCGTCCGCGCGGCGTCGCTCCCGGTGGAGGCGCTGGCCGTGCTGTTCCGCGTTCTCGGCGGCGCGGCCTATCCGCCGGCCCGGGCCGCGCTGGAACGCCTCACGCCGGCATTGCGCCCGGCGACGCTGGGCGGCGTGCGGATCATGGCCGCCGGCCGCCATGGTCCCGGCTGGCTGCTGGTGCGGGAGGCGGCGGCCTGCGCGCCGCCAGTCGCCGCCGTCCGCGGGGCGGTCTGGGACGGGCGGTTTCGGGTGTGTGACGTGCCGCCGGGCGCGCGCACGATCGGCGCGCTGGGTGATTCGGCCGCGGAAATCGGGCGCCGGTCGGGCCTTCCCGGCGCGCTGCGGCGCACGCTGCCGGCCTTCTTCGGCGGGGATGGCGTGCTGTCCGTGCCGCATCTGGCGGGCGGCCCGGCATCGGCGGTCGTGTTCGCGCCGCAGGGGCCGGCCGCGGCCGCCCCGTTCGAGCCGGTGCCCTGTGGCTGACAGACCTGCACGTGGCGCTCACCGGCAGGATAGGAAAATTCGGGGGCATACCCATTTCCGATTAGGAGTGGCGAACTGTCCGCCGCCGTGCCAGAATGGACGGCGGTAAGGGTTGGCCTGAAATTTCGGCCGGTTTCCGCCGGCCCCCCGGTCTTGCGTGCCGGGGCGAACAGGACTGGATGAAGCTTGATGAACAATCTGGGGCGCAATCTGCTGGTATGGGTGATCATCGCACTGTTCTTCGTGCTGCTGTTCAACATGTTCCAGCCCACGACCGCAGAGAGCAACCACGGCACCCAGGTCGCCTATTCGACATTCGTGTCGGAGGTCAACGCGGGCAAGGTCGATCACGTAACCATCCGCGGACATGACATCACGGGCGCCCTCAAATCGGGGTCCACTTTCGAAACCTATGCGCCGGATGATCCGGGCCTGGTCAACACGCTGATCTCGAAGAAAGTCAGCGTCGTCGCCAAGCCGCTGAACCCGCCGGAGAACCCGCTGCTGCACTATCTCGTGTCGTGGGCGCCGATGATCCTGCTGGTGGGCGTATGGATCTACTTCATGCGCCAGATGCAGGGGGGCGGCGGCCGCGCCATGGGCTTCGGCAAGTCGCGCGCGCGCCTGCTGACCGAGAAGCAGGGGAGGGTGACGTTCGAGGACGTCGCCGGCATCGAGGAAGCCAAGGGCGAGTTGCAGGAAATCGTCGACTTCCTGCGCGATCCGCAGAAATTCCAGCGATTGGGTGGCAAGATTCCGAAAGGGGTGCTGCTGGTCGGCCCGCCCGGCACCGGCAAGACGCTGCTCGCCCGCGCCATCGCCGGCGAGGCCAACGTGCCGTTCTTCACCATCTCGGGCTCCGATTTCGTCGAGATGTTCGTCGGCGTGGGCGCGAGCCGCGTGCGCGACATGTTCGAGCAGGGCAAGAAGAACGCCCCCTGCATCATCTTCATCGACGAGATCGACGCCGTCGGCCGCCATCGCGGCGCCGGGCTTGGCGGCGGCAACGACGAGCGTGAGCAGACGCTGAACCAGATGCTCGTCGAGATGGACGGGTTCGAGAGCAACGAGGGCGTCATCCTCATCGCCGCCACCAACCGGCCCGACGTGCTCGACCCCGCGCTGCTGCGCCCCGGCCGGTTCGACCGCCAGGTGGTGGTGCCGAACCCGGACGTGAACGGCCGTGAGCGCATCCTGAAGGTCCACATGCGCAAGGTGCCGCTGGCCGCCGATGTCGATCCCAAGGTGATCGCCCGCGGCACGCCCGGCTTTTCCGGCGCCGATCTCGCCAACCTGGTGAACGAGGCCGCACTGCTCGCCGCCCGCATGGGCAAGCGCGTCGTCGCCATGGCCGAGTTCGAATACGCCAAGGACAAGGTCATGATGGGCGCCGAGCGGCGCTCGATGGTGATGAGCGAGGACGAGAAGAAGATGACGGCCTATCACGAGGCCGGCCACGCGCTCTGCTCGATCTCGCAGAAGCACTGCGACCCCGTGCACAAGGCGACGATCATTCCGCGCGGCCGCGCGCTCGGCATGGTGATGAGTCTGCCGGAAGGCGACCGCTACTCGATGAGCAAGGCCAAGCTGCTCTCCGAACTGGTCAAGGCGATGGGCGGGCGCGCCGCCGAGGAGATCATCTTCGGGCCGGACAACGTGTCCAACGGCGCGTCGGGCGACATCAAGCAGGCGACCGACATTACCCGCCGGATGATCACCGAATGGGGCATGAGCGACAAGCTGGGCATGATCGCTTATGGCGACAACGGCCAGGAGCTGTTCCTCGGCCATTCGGTGACCCAGCACAAGAACGTGTCGGAGGCGACCGCGCAGGAGATCGACCGCGAGATCAAGCTGGTCATCGACCACGCCTACTCCGAGGCGCGGCGGATCCTGACCGAGCGTCTCGACGACCTGCACCGCCTGGCCAAGGGGCTGCTGGAATACGAGACGCTCAACGGCGACGAGATCCAGATCGTGCTGCGCGGCGAGCCGGTGGTCCGTCAGGTGGTGGACGAGCCGGCCCCGGACAGCCGCCGCGCCTCCGTGCCCACCGCGCAGAAGCCGGAAGTGCCGAAATCCGGCGGGCTCGGGCCGCTGCCGGCGCCGGGCTGAACGGCCCGGCCGGCAGGGCCGCGGGTTGACGGAAAAAGCCGGAGGCGGTCGCCTCCGGCTTTTTTCATGGTGCCCAGCCGCCCATATGCGGTTCCGAACCTATTTCGAACAGGAGCACGGGTATGAGTCTGAAGATTGGCGTGATCGGTCTTGGCCGGATGGGTGCTGCGATGGCGGCGCGGTTGATCGAGCGCGGCCATCAGGTCTGCGGCTGGAACCGGACGGCGGCGCGGGCCGAAGCGATCCAGGGGCTCGCGGCCAAGGCGTCGCCGGCGGAGGTGGCCATGTCGGCCGACTACGTTATCGTGATGCTGCTGGACGAGACGGCCTCGCGCGCGGCCTATCATGGCGAGGGCGGGCTGCTGAGCGCCAATCTGCAGCAGGCCCTCGTGATCGACATGAGCACGCTGAAGCCCGCCGACATGCAGGCCAATGCCGAGGCGGTCACCGCGCATGGCGGGCGTTTCGTGGCCTGCCCCGTGGGCGGCACGGTCGGCCCGGCGCGGTCGGGCAAGCTGCTCGGCCTTGCCGGCGGCGACGCCGCGACGATCGACGCCGCGAAGCCGGTTCTCGACGAGTTGTGCGACCGGATGGAGCGGTTTGATACGCCGCAGGCCGCGGCGGCGATGAAGCTCGCGGTCAACCTGCCGTTGCTGGCCGCGTTCCAGGCGCTGGGCGAGGCCGCGTTGATCACCCGCGATTACGGGATTTCGCCGGAACGGCTGCTCGGCATCATCGGCAAGAGTTCCGGCGGCGCACCTGCCTTTGCCACTCGCAGCGCCGCGATCATCACCGAGATGGGCGGCACGCGCAGCGAGTCGGTCGGCTTCTCGCTCGAGGCGGTCGAGAAGGATCTCCGCTTGATGGACGAGGCGGGCGATGCCGCCGGCTTCAACCTGAAACTGGTCGAATCGGTCCGCCGCGCGGCGCATGACGCCGTGCGCGAAGGCTGGGGCGACCGCGACCTCGCGGCGCTGGCGGCCTTCAACCTCCGCGCCTGAAGCTCAGCCGCCGCGCTTCTTCGCCCGCAGCGCCCCCATGGCCTCGATGAAGGCCGGGTCGCGGTGCGCGGCGTCGAGGCCGGCGGCGAACGATTCGCCATCCAGCGTGCCGGCTGCGAGCCCGGCGATCGCCGCCTTCATGCCGCGCACGGCGAGGGGCGCATTGGCTTCCAGCCGGGCGGCGAGGGCGTCGATCGCCGCATCCAGCCCGTCCGCGGCTGCCAGCTGGGTCAGGTAGCCGATCCGCAGCAGGGTTGCCGCATCGATCGTCTGCGCCGAGACGAAGAGCAGGCGTGTCGCGTCCGGCCCGATCCGCTCGACCGCGCGGGCGAGCCCAGAGCGGTAGTAATGCAGGCCGATCCGCGCCGCCGGCATCAGCAGTTCCATGCCGGTCACACCGATGCGGAAATCGCAGGCGAGGGCGAGATCGACCGCGCCGCCATAGAGATTGCCGTGCAGCCGGGCGATGACCGGCTGGGGCAGGGCGGCGAGCGCCGTGCCCACGCGGCCGATGCCGCCCGGCCCGTCCTCGGCATCGCCGGTGTCGCCGCGCGAGAGCGCATCGAGATCGAAGCCGGCGCTGAAGACCGGTCCGGCGGCCTCGAACACGACGACGCGGACCGAATCGTCCGCCGCGAGCGTGGCGCAATGGCCGAGCAGGACGGCAAGATCGTCCGCGCCGAGCCGGTTGCGCAGGGCGGGGCGGTTCAGCCGCAGCCGGGCGATGGCGCCGTGGCGTTCGAGAATCGGGGGTGTTTCGGTCATGCAGATCTCCTCCGTGCCCCCGCAGTAGCGGAGCGGCGGCATTTGGACTATAAGACCGCTGTGCGCCGCTGGCGCATCTTCAGCCGGGAGATCGTCTCCCGGTCGTGATCGGAACGGCTCAGATCGTTCGGTTGCGCGCAACGCCGGGGTCTCTTCGGCGTTTCCGGCCACATGGCCCGTGGCTGTGACGAGACATCGCCCACAGCCCGACCCATGCCGCCCGAGACGCCGCGTCCCGCACCGCGCCGCCGATGATGTGGCCGTCCCGGTCCTGTTGTTGCAAGGACCGAATGATGTTTGACAAGTATTTCCGCAAGGAACTCGACTGGGGCGGGCGCAAGCTCATCCTCGAAACCGGCAAGGTTGCCCGCCAGGCCGATGGCGCCGTCGTCGCCTCCTATGGCGACACCGTGGTGCTCGCCACCGTGGTCGGCGCCCGCTCGGTGAAGCCGGGGCAGGATTTCTTCCCGCTCACCGTGAACTACCAGGAGAAATTCTACGCCGCCGGCCGGATTCCCGGCGGTTTCTTCAAGCGCGAAGGCCGCCCGACCGAGCGTGAGACGCTGACCTCCCGCCTGATCGACCGGCCGATCCGCCCGCTCTTCCCGCACGGGTTCCGCAACGAGGTGCAGGTCATCGTCAACGTGCTCAGCCACGACCTCGAGAACGAGCCGGACATCGTCTCGCTCGTCGCCGCCTCGGCCGCGCTGACCCTCTCCGGCATTCCGTTCTTCGGCCCGGTCGGCGCCGCCCGCATCGGCTATATCGACGGTGAATACATCCTGAACCCGACCTCCGCGCAGATTGCCGAAAGCCGGCTCGACCTCGTGCTCGCCGGCACGGAAGAGGGCGTGCTGATGGTCGAGTCCGAGGCGCACGAGCTGTCGGAAGAAACCATGCTCGGCGCCGTCACCTTCGGCCATGCGGCGTTCCAGCCGGTGATCCAGGCGATCATCGAGCTCGCCGAGCATGCCGCGAAGGACCCCTGGCCGCTCGTCGAGGAGAGCGACGAGGAGAAGGCGCTCGCCGCCCGCGTCGACGAACTCGCCCGCGAGGGCCTACGCGCCGCCTATGCCGAGCGCGAGAAGACCGCCCGCCACGAGAAGATCGGCGCGGTGAAGGCCGCGGTGCTGGAGACGCTCGCCGCCGAGGAGCGGTCGGTCGAGAAGGCCAAGGGCATGTTCAAGGAGCTCGAGGCCGACATCGTCCGCAACGCGATCCTCGACAACGGCATCCGCATCGACGGGCGCGACACCCGCACCGTCCGCCCGATCCTCGCCGAGGTCGGCGTGCTGCCGCGCACCCATGGCTCCGCTCTGTTCACCCGCGGCGAGACCCAGGCCCTCGTGGTCGCGACCCTCGGCACCGCGCAGGACGAGCAGATCGTCGATGCGATCGAGGGCGAATACCGCGAGCGCTTCCTGCTGCACTACAATTTCCCGCCCTTCTCGGTGGGCGAGACCGGCCGCGTCGGCAGCCCCGGCCGCCGCGAAGTGGGCCACGGCAAGCTCGCCTGGCGCGCCATCCACCCGCTGCTGCCCGGCAAGGACAAGTTCCCCTACACGCTGCGCGTCGTCTCCGAGATCACCGAAAGCAACGGCTCCTCCTCGATGGCGACGGTGTGCGGCACCTCGCTCGCGCTGATGGATGCCGGCGTGCCGCTGCCGCGCCCGGTGGCCGGCATCGCCATGGGCCTGATCAAGGAGGACAAGGGCTTCGCCGTGCTCTCCGACATCCTCGGCGATGAGGACCATCTCGGCGACATGGACTTCAAGGTGGCCGGCACCGAAGCGGGCGTCACCAGCCTGCAGATGGACATCAAGATCACCTCGATCACGCCCGAGATCATGAAGATCGCGCTGGATCAGGCGAAGGACGGCCGTCTGCACATTCTCGGCGAGATGTCCAAGGCGCTGACCGGCGCGCGCGAGGGCGTGTCCGCCAACGCGCCGCGCATCACCGTGATCAACGTGCCGAAGGACAAGATCCGCGACGTGATCGGCACCGGCGGCAAGGTGATCCGCGAGATCGTCGAGTATTCCGGCTGCAAGATCGACATCGAGGACGATGGCACGATCAAGATCGCGGCCACCTCGGACGAGCAGGCGCAGAAGGCGATCGACCGTATCCGCTCGCTGACCTCCGAGCCGGAAGTCGGCCAGATCTACACCGGCAAGGTCGTGAAGATCGCCGATTTCGGCGCCTTCGTGAACTTCTTCGGCGCGCGTGACGGCCTGGTCCATATCAGCGAGCTGGCGCAGGGCCGCGTCGCCCGCACCGGCGATGTGGTCAAGGTCGGCGACACCGTGAAGGTGAAGATGATCGGGCTCGACGATCGCGGCAAGGTGAAGCTGTCGATGCGGGTGGTCGATCAGGCGACCGGTGCCGACATCTCCGACCAGGTCGGCGCCAAGGGCGGCCGGCGCGAAGACGCCGCCGAGTAACGCACGGGCAATCCCCGGTCAGGTGGCAGCACCTGGCCGGATGCGCGTTGCGGACCGAGGACAGGAACGGCCCCCGTGCGATCGCGCGGGGGCCGTTTCGCCGTTCGGCCGCAGGGTCAGATCTGGGACGTCAGAACCGGATCGTGCGCGGCCGCGCGGCCGCGAGGCCGAAGCCGAGCGTGGGCGCCTGCAGGATCACCAGGAACGCGACCGACGGCCACCAATGGCCGCTGAGCGTGTGGATCACCCCAAGCCCGAGCGGCCCCGCGATCGACACCGCGTAGCCCACCATCTGCGAGAACGCCGACAGCGCCATGGCCTCGGCCGGGCCGCCGGTGCGCAGCACCATCAGCGTCAGCGCCAGGGGAAAACAAGCGCCCTGGCCGATGCCAATGAACACCACCCACACCCAGGGGGCGGCGGCCGGCGCCAGCATCAGCCCGACATAGCCGACACTGACGATGGCGAGCAGACTCGCAAGCAGCAGCCGCTGGTCGCGGCTGCGGGTGGCGAGGCTCGGCGTGACCAGCGCCGCCGGAATGGCGACGAGGGTCGTCGTCGAGAGCATGATCCCGGCCATCGTCGGGTTGATTCCGTGGGCGTGCAGGATGGCCGGCAGCCAGGACAGGATCGAGTAGAAGCCGAGCGACTGCAGGCCCATGAACATCGTCACCGCCCAGGCCAGCGGGCTGCGTGCCAGCTTGCGGAACGCGCCCGACGTCGGCGTGTGGCTCAGCCGGTGGGCGCCATGGGCGAGCTGCGGCGCCCAGACCGCCGCCGCGACGATCGCCGGCACCGCCCACAGCCCCAGCGCGCCGCGCCAGGCGAAGGGAGTGGCATCGGCAACCGGCACGCTGACCGCCGCGGCGACCGAGGCGATCGTCGTCATCACCGTGGTGTAGCAGCCGGTGACGAGCCCGACGCGGGTGGGAAAATCGCGCTTGACCAGCCCCGGCAGCAGCACGTTGCCCATCGCGATCGCCGCCCCGCCCATCACCGTGCCGGCGAACAGCGCGGCCGCTCCCCCGAGCACGCGGATCAGCAGGCCGGCGGCGAGCAGCACCAGCACCGTCATCATCGCCGCTTCCAGCCCGATCCGCCGCTGCAGCATGATGCTGACCGGCGCGAGTGCCGCGAAGCAGACGACGGGGATGGTGGCGAGCACGGTGAGCCCGAGCGGCCCGAGGCCGAGGGCCGCGCCGATCGGGGTGAGCAGCGGCGAGACCGAGGCCAGCGCCGCGCGCAGGTTCACCGCGATGAGCAGGATCCCGGCAAAGAGCAGCAGGTTCCGAAAGGGGCTGTCGGCGGCGGCGGTGACCGTCGTTGTCTTCGTGTCTGGGGCCATGGGTGCGATGCGGCGGCGGGGCCGCAGCCTTTCAGGCGGCTGGCAGGAGGCGCTTGACCAGCGCCGAAACGCGATGCCGGCGCATTTCGTAACGCGCCTTGGCATCGGTCGTCATGTAGTTCATCTGCACCGTGAAGCGCTTGCCGACATAGGTGCGGTGGCCGTGCCAGGTGGTCGGGCCGTTCGGGAAGACGAGCAGCGTGCCGTCGACCGGCGGCACCTCGACCGCGTAATCCTCGAGATCGTCCGGCCCGCGCAGCAGCCGCAGGCATCCATCCTGCCGTGCCCAGGCCTCGCTGGCCGGGTTGAGATAGAGCAGGATGGTCACCCGCTTGGCGATCGAATCGCAATGGATCTTGCCGTCGCGTGCATCGGTGCGGCCGCGGAGGGTGAGCATCACTGGCGCGCCGTCGAGGTCGAGGCCGAATTTGCCGGCGATGATCTGCCGCATCCGCTCGCCCTTCATCTCGTCCATCAGCTGTGCGGCGTTCGGTCCGAGCCTGACGGATTCGATCGGAAAGCTGCCCCGCGCGCCCAGCGGCGGCAGGTCGGCGACCACGCTGGTCAGGCGTTCCGGCCGGACGAAGCCGCGCATCACGAGATGCGGGAAAGGGTCGGCGGAGGTCTCGGTCGCGGCAAGGCCTTCGAAATCGACGACGGGGCTGGCGGTCATGGTGGCGTTCCGTTTAACAAGCGGCGGGGCGACGTGCCCACGGCAATGATAATCTAGAAATCACAACTTACAGGGTCTGGGTCGAAAGAAAACCATGCAGCGCGGCATATCGGATCTGGGAATGCTCGCCGGCAGGCTGGCGCTGGCGCTACTCTACGTGCAGGCGGGGTGGAGCAAGGTCGTGCACTGGCCTGGAATCGTGCATCTGCTCACCCATCTCGACGCCCCGGCGCCGACGCTCGGCGCGGTGATCGCCGTGGTCTGCGAACTCGGGGCCGGCGGCCTCGTGATGCTCGGGCTGCGGACCCGTCCGGCCGCGATCGTGCTGATTCTGTTCACCATTGCCGCCAACTGGCTGGCGCACCGCTTCTGGCTGATGCAGGGCCAGGCCGCGGCGGCGGCGGAAATCCAGTTCTTTCTGGATTTGGCGATCTGTGGCGGCCTGCTGCTGCTGGCCTCCGCCGGACCGGGGCGCTTCTCGCTGGACCGGCGCTGAAACGACAAAGGGCGCGTGCCCGTAAAGGCCGCGCCCCGACTCGTCGCGCTCACGTGGAGCGATCAGAACCCTTCGCGCTCGATCCGCTTGCGCTCCATCTTGCGGGCGCGGCGAACGGCTTCGGCCGCCTCGCGGGCACGGCGCTCGGAGGGCTTTTCGTAGTGCCGGCGCAACTTCATCTCGCGGAACACGCCTTCACGCTGAAGCTTCTTCTTGAGCGCCTTCAGCGCCTGATCGACATTGTTGTCACGAACGAGAACTTGCACTTGGCCAGATACTCCAGAACGGTTGAACGGTTTGCGTTTAGTCTAGCAGATGAACGCCAAAAAGCCGCACCATTTCCGGCGCAGCCGTCGCCCATGCCGGGATTGCCCCGTCATTCCCTCGCCTTATAGCAAAATCCTCGCGCTTGCCAACAGTCTTGTCGGGGCTGGCAAGCGCAATCCCGCTTTGCGATCCGGCGGAATTGCGCCATGTGTCGGGCATGGCGCTTCTGAAACTGGCCCGGCTGGGCCATCCCGTGCTGTTCGCGAAGGCCGAGCCGGTCGCGGATCCGGCCGCGCCGGAGATTGCCCGCCTGTTGCACGACATGGCCGAGACGCTGGCGGATGCCGGAGGCGTCGGCCTTGCGGCGCCACAGGTGCATGTGCCGCTGCGGCTCTTCATCTATCGGGTGCCGGAGAGCCGCGCCGGCGGCGGCGAGCATGATGGCCCGCGCGGTCTTTCGGCGGTGATCAATCCGGAACTCGTCCTGCATCCCGGAGAACCAGTCGAGGACTGGGAAGGGTGCCTGTCGATTCCCGGCATGAGCGCGCTGGTGCCCCGCGCCGCCAGACTGACACTGCGCGCCATAGACGCGACCGGCGCGCCGTTCAGCCGGGAGGCCGCGGGGTTTCACGCCCGCGTGATCCAGCACGAGGCCGATCATCTGGACGGCATTCTCTATCCGCAGCGCCTGCGCGACCCGCGGCTGATGGGATTCAACGAGGAAGTGGCGCGGTTCCGCGACGAGATCGCGCGCGCCGCAGGAGAGTTGTGATGAACGAGACGGCGATGACCGGCGAGGACGAGGTCCGCGCGGATGACGATGCGCTTCTGCGCGCCCTGGTCGAGGAGGTGCCGTTCGATGGCTGGACGCGCACCGCCCTGCGACGGGCGCTGGCGCGGCTCGGCCGCGATCCCGACGAGGCGGAACTGCTGTTCGAGGGCGGCGCGCCGGCGATGATCGAGGCCTGGACCGCGCTCGTCGACCGGGACATGGAGGATGCGGCCGGCACGATTGCCGAAACCCGGCTTGCGACGCGGGTGCGGGCGCTCATCCTGCTCCGGCTCGATCGCGTGGCGCCGCATCGCGAGGCGATCCGCCGCGCCCTCGCCATTCTCGCCCTGCCGCGCAACGCGGCGCTGGCGGCGCGGATCACCGGCCGCACGGTGGATGCGATCTGGCATGCGGCGGGCGACCGCTCCGCCGATTTCTCCTGGTATACGAAGCGGGCGATCCTTGCCGCGGTCTATTCGACGACGCTGCTCTACTGGCTGCGCGATGCCTCGGAGAACGGGGAGGACACCAGGGCGTTCCTCGACCGGCGGCTGGCCGGCGTCGCGCTGATCACCCGCACCCGCAAGCGCATCGAATCGCGGCTTGCCGGGCTGCGGCGCGGCCCTATGCGCGCAGGCCCATCGCCGTCCGCATGAAGCGGCGCTTGAGCCGGGGCATCCGGTTCACCGCGGCGAGCCCGATATCGCGCGCGAGGCGCACCGGCGGCAGGTCGGTCGAAAACAGGCGGTCGAGTGCGTCGGTCGCGGCGAGCATGGCGATGTTGGCCGGCCGGCGGATGCGCTGATAGCGCGCCAGCAGGTGCGGGCTGCCCGGATCGGCGGCCGCGTCGATCAGCTCGGCCAGCGCGATGCCGTCCTGCAGGCCTAGATTGAGCCCCTGGCCGGCGATCGGGTGCACGCCGTGCGCGGAATCGCCGACGAGAACCAGCCGGGTCGCATGATAGCGGTGGGCGTGCAGCGCCGAGAGCGGATAGGTCCAGCGCCGCCCCACCAGCCGGATGCGGCCGAGATGCGCGCCGAGCCGCCGCGCGACCTCGATGGTGAATCGCGGATCGTCCATTGCCGCGAGGCGCGCGGCATTGGCGTGGCTTTCGGTGAAGACGATGGCGGACAGGTGGGCGCCATCGGCATCGCTCATCGGCAGTTGCGCGAAGGGCCCGCCCGGCAGGAAATGCTCGAGCGCCACGTTGTGGTGCGGCCGTTCGTGTTCCACGGCACAGACCACGGCGCTCTGACGATAGGGATAGCGGGTGACGGCGATGCCGGCCTCGGCGCGCAGCGTGCTGCCCCGACCGTCGGCGGCGACCACCAGATTCACGCGATAGCTCGGCCCGTCGGCGATCGCGACCGTGGCGCCATCGGCATCGCGGGTGACGCGCGCGGTGGCCGGGGCGTGCAGGATCACCGCCGAGTCGGCGAGGGCGCGGTTGATCGCCATGCGCAGCGAGCGGGCTTCGACAATCCAGCCGAACGGCTCGTCGCCGACATCGCGATGATCGAAATCGAGAAACAGCGGCGAGGGCGGGCGGCCCGGCTTGCCGTCCGAGACGCGGATGCGTTCGATCGGGCAGGGCGGAAAGGGCAAGCGGTCCCATAGCCCGGCACGGTCGAGCAGGTCGCGGGAGCCGTAGGCGATGGCATAGGCGCGGCCATCGAAATCCGGATGTTCCATCGGCGGCAGCGCCGCCCGGTCGACGAGCACGACCCGCTGCCCGCCGGCAGCGAGGCGCAGTGCAAGCGCCGCCCCGACCGGCCCCGCCCCGATGATTGCGACATCCGCTGTGTCGTTCGTCATGTCCGGCCTCCTGTGATGGCCGAAATGTCGCATCTGCGGGGAATCCTGCAAGCCATGCCCGCGCTGGCCTGCCGGCGTGTTGGGTCATGACCGAGGCTGGTTCTCAATACGATGAAATTTTAGGCAAAAATTGCATCATTTGAAAACTGATCCATCCGGTCATGATTAAACATGCCGATTATTCGCGCTTTCTGGTGTTGGCACAGTCCGTGCATTCCTGCCTGCATCGCTATAACGCACATCGCAGAGCAGGAAGGACATCGGCGAATGAAGAGACGATTGCTCATAGGGAGCATGGGCACTTTCCTCGGGATCATGGGCTGGAACGCCGCGGCCTTCGCGGATACGGCGCCGAAGCTGGATTCGGGGGACACGGCCTGGATGCTGACGTCCTCGGTCCTGGTGCTGATGATGACGGTGCCCGGCCTTGCCCTTTATTATGGCGGCCTGCTGCGCCGGAAGAACATCCTGGCGATGCTGATGCAGTGCTTCTTCGCCACCGCGCTGATTTCGGTGCTCTGGGTGGTGATCGGCTACTCGCTCGCCTTCACGAAGGGCAATCCGTTCATCGGAGGCCTGTCGCAGGTGATGCTGATGGGGGATGGCACGGGCACGCTGTCGGGCACGATTCCGGAGACGGTGTTCTGCATGTTCCAGTGCACCTTCGCGATCATCACGCCGGTGCTCATCCTCGGCGGACCGGCCGACCGGCTCAAGTTCTCCTCGGCCATGGTCTTTCTCGGCGTATGGCTGATCGCGGTCTATGCGCCGATCGCGCACATGGTGTGGGGGCCGGGCGGATTCCTCGGCGGCCAGGGAGTGCTCGACTTCGCCGGCGGCACGGTGGTGCACATCAATTCGGCAACGGCGGGGCTAATCGCGGCCATCATGGTCGGCAAGCGGACGGGATATGGCAGCGTCAACATGGCGCCGGCCGATCTCGGCTACACGCTGGTCGGCGCCTCGCTGCTCTGGGTCGGCTGGTTCGGGTTCAATGCCGGCTCGGCGCTCACCTCGGGCGGCCAGGCGGGCTATGCGATGATCAATACCCATCTCGCGACCGCCGCGGCGGTTCTCTCGTGGACGCTCGTGGAGTGGATGATCAAGGGCAAGCCGAGCCTGCTCGGCGCCGTTTCGGGCGCGGTGGCCGGCCTCGTCGCCATCACCCCGGCCTGCGGCTTCGTGCCGGTCGGCGGGGCGCTGGTCATCGGCCTTGTCGCCGGCGTCGTCTGCTTCTGGGGGGTGACCGGGTTCAAGCGCATGTTCGGATACGACGACGCGCTCGATGTCTGGGGCGTGCACGGTCTCGGCGGCATTGCCGGCGCGCTGCTCACCGGTGTTTTCGCGGTGAAGTCGATCGGCGGCACCAACGGCCTGCTGGCCGGCAATCCGCACCAGATGGTGCTGCAGGCGGAGGGGATCGTCGTCACGCTGCTCTACAGCGGCATCGTCTCCTATGTGATCCTGAAGATCATCGACGTCACGATGGGTCTGCGCGTGTCGCCGGACGCCGAGCGCGAGGGGCTCGACATTTCCGAGCACGGCGAGGTGCTGCAGCACGGCTACTGATTTCGCCGCGCTGCGGGATCGCGGAAATGGCCGGAGCGGTGCTTCCGGCCATTTTCTTTGTCAGATCAGGGTGATTCGGGTTATAGTTCACGCCACGCCGCATTTCCGGAGCCTGACCGAAGCATGTCCGCGACCACCGAATCCCGCCAGTTCCTCTCGCCGGCCCTGAAGGCGCGCTTCGTTCGGCACCTCGCCGAACTCGGGGCGCTCTGCGCTGTCCTGGCCGGCCTGACGGTGCTGGTGTCGCTGGTCTCGTATCATGCCGGCGATCCGTCGCTCGACACGGCCTCCAGCCTGCCGCCGCAGAATCTCGCGGGAAGGTTCGGCGCGATCCTGGCGGACCTGCTGCTTCAGGGCTTCGGCGTGGCCGGCGCGCTGCCGGCGCTGGTGCTGCTGGCCTGGGGATTCGTGCTGGTGAATCGCGGCGAGATCACGCGCTGGCGGCTGCGCGCGCTGGCCGCCCTGCTCGCCATGCCGTGCCTGGCGAGCATGTTCGGCGTGTTTCATGCGCTGAATGCCGCCTTCGCGCCCGCATGGCCGGTGGCGGCCGGCCCCGGCGGTGCGATCGGCGCGCTGCTCGGCGGTTACGGCGCCGTCGTCGCGCATTCCGCGCTCGGGGTGATCGGGCGCGTGCTGCTGCTTGGCCTTTCGGCTTTGATCGGCATCGCGGTGTCGGCCTTCGCGTTCGGCCTGACATCCGGCGAGTGGCGACTGGCCGGCCGGCGCGCCGCCGCCGCCGCCGCCGCTTCCGCCAAGCACGGCCAGCGCGCCGTCCGTGGCGCCGGCAACATGTCGGTCTGGCTGAGGGAGATTGTCGCCTCGCCGCCGATGAGCGACCCGCCGGCGGCAGACGACCGCTCCGCCCTGGCCATTCCCCGTGCGCCGGATGAGGCGATGGACCCATATGCCGATGAGGCCGGGCCGGCGACGATGCGCCGGGACGATCTTGTCGCGCAGCCCGCCGCTTCGGCGTCCGCCCCGCGGCTGACCCGCACGGCGCCGACGCGCAAGGCGCCGCCGCGCCAGGAACGCCTGCCGCTGCCCGACAGCCTCTGGCGGCTGCCGCCGCTCGAACTGCTCAAGCAGGCGCCGCCGCATGCCGCGACCGGGCCCAATACCGAGTCGCTGCAGGCGAATGCGCGGCTGCTTGAGACCGTGCTTGGTGATTACGGGGTGCAGGGGCGCATCGTCGAGATCCGGCCTGGACCCGTCGTCACGCTCTACGAGCTGGAACCGGCCCCCGGCATCCGCTCCGCCCGCGTCATCGGCCTCGCCGACGACATCGCGCGGAGCCTGTCCGTGCTTGCGGTGCGCATCGCCACCGTTCAGGGCCGCAACGTGATCGGCATCGAGGTGCCGAACGCGAGGCGCGAGACCGTCTTCCTCTCCGAGCTTCTCGAATCGGCCGACTGGAACGCCACCACCGGCCGCCTCGGCCTTGCGCTCGGCAAGGATATCGGCGGCAAGCCTGTCATCGCCGATCTCGCGCGGATGCCGCACCTGCTGATCGCCGGCACCACCGGGTCGGGCAAGTCGGTCGGGGTCAATGCGATGATCCTGAGCCTGCTCTACCGGCTCTCGCCGGAGGAATGCCGGCTGATCCTGATCGATCCGAAGATGCTCGAACTGTCGGTCTACGAGGGGATTCCGCATCTGCTCGCGCCGGTGGTGACCGAGCCGGCCAAGGCGGTTGCCGCGCTCAAATGGGTGGTCCGCGAGATGGAGCGCCGCTATCGCGCGATGAGCGGCCTCTCGGTGCGCAACATCGCCGGCTACAACGAGCGGGTGAATGAGGCGCTCGCCCGCGGCGAGGTCGTTACCCGCCGGGTGCAGACCGGCTTCGATTCGGAAACCGGCCGGCCGATTTTCGAGGACCAGCCGCTGGCCCTCGAACCGTTGCCGCTCATTGTCGTCGTCATCGACGAGATGGCCGACCTGATGATGGTCGCCGGCAAGGAGATCGAGGCCGCGGTGCAGCGCCTGGCACAGATGGCCCGCGCCGCCGGCATCCATGTCATCATGGCGACGCAGCGCCCCTCGGTCGACGTCATCACCGGCACGATCAAGGCGAATTTCCCGACGCGGATCTCCTTCCAGGTGATCTCGAAATTCGACAGCCGCACCATCCTCGGCGAGCAGGGGGCGGAACAGCTTCTGGGCATGGGCGATATGCTCTACATGGCCGGCGGCGGCCGCATCACCCGCGTGCACGGCCCCTTCGTCTCCGACCGCGAGGTGGAGGATGTCGTCGCCTATCTGCGCGAGCAGGGCGAGCCCGACTACGTCGAGGCGGTGACCGAGGCGGTTGAGGACGATGCGCCGGCGATGCCCGGCCTTGCCGCCGCCGAGGGCGGGGAGGGCGGTCTTTACCAGCAGGCCGTGGCCCTTGTCGCGCGCGAGGGCAAGGCCAGCACCTCGTTCATCCAGCGCCATCTGCAGATCGGCTACAACCGCGCCGCCAAGCTGATCGAACAGATGGAGAAGGAGGGCGTGGTCGGCCCGGCCAACCATGTCGGCAAGCGCGAGGTGCTGATTGCCGGCGACCGCGACTGAACGCCTGCCGCCCGCCCTGATCGTGCATGATGCCGAGCATGTCGCCCGCGCTCTGGCGCCGGGCCGGCCGGTCACGCTGCTCTCGCCGCCCGGTTTCGCGCTTTATGCCGGCTGCCTGTGGTGGCGGAGTCTGCTGGCTTCGGAGCGGTTCACCGGCCCGGCGCTGCTCGATTGCGCCGACGCCGCCGGCCGCGCGCTCGAGGCGCTGCGAATCGGCCTGCGCGGCCTCGTTCTCGACCCTGCGACGCCGGCCTTTCCCCGCATCGCGGCTCTCGCGGATGAATACCGCGTAACCCTGCTTGATGCGCCGCCGCCGGCGCTCGATCTGGGGAACAGGATTGGCCCGGCCGCGCTCGCCGCCTGGCTGGACGCCGCGGACAATCCGGCTTAACGGCTTCCCGCCTGCCTTCTTTCAGACTGCATTCTTTCAGAGGGAGATCCCAATGCGCGTCACTCAACGGGTCAGGAAGATCCTGAGCTGGTACGAAAGCGACAATCCCGGAACCAAGGCCAACCTCGCCCGCATCCTGATGCAGGGCAAGCTGGGCGGCACCGGAAAGATGGTCATCCTGCCGGTCGATCAGGGTTTCGAGCACGGCCCGGCGCGCAGCTTCGCCAGCAATCCGACCGCCTATGACCCGCAATACCATTTCCAGCTCGCCCTCGATGCCGGGCTTTCCGCCTATGCCGCCCCGCTCGGCATGATCGAGGCGGGCGCCGACAGTTTCGCCGGCAGCATCCCCACCATTCTCAAGCTGAACTCCTCCAACTCGCTGGCGACCGAGAAGGATCAGGCCGTGACCGGCTCGGTGTCCGATGCGCTGCGCCTCGGCTGCTCGGCGATCGGGTTCACCATCTATCCGGGCAGCGAGCACCAGTTCGCGATGATGGAGGAGTTCCGCGAACTGGCCGAGGAGGCCAAGGCCGCCGGCCTCGCCGTGGTGCTGTGGTCCTATCCGCGTGGCCCGATGCTCGACAAGAAGGCGGAAACCGCGATCGACATCTGTGCCTATGCCGCGCATATGGCCGCGCTGCTCGGCGCGCACATCATCAAGGTCAAGCCGCCGACCGAGCATATCGGGCTCGATGCCGCGCGGAAGGCCTATGAGAAGGTCGACGTCTCGACCCTGGCAAAGCGCATTGAGCATGTCGTCCAGTCCTGCTTCAACGGCCGCCGCCTCGTGGTGTTCTCGGGCGGCGAGGCCACGGACTCGGCGAGCCTGATCGAGACCGTTCGCGCCCTCAACGAGGGCGGCGCCTCCGGCTCGATCATCGGCCGCAACGCCTTTACCCGCCCGCGGGACGAGGCGCTGGCGCTGCTCTCGCAGATCGTCGGTATCTATCAGGGCAAGGCTTGACCGAGCTTTATCTGATCACGCCGCCGCGCCTCGGCCCGGATTTCGCCGATGCGCTGGCGGCGGCGCTGGACGCCGGGCCCGTTGCCTGCGTCCAGCTCCGCCTCAAGGAGGCGGGAGCGGACGAGATGCGCCGCGCGATCGACGCGTTGCGTCCGGTCGCGCAGTCGCGCGGGGTGGCCTTCCTGCTCAACGACGACCCGCGTCTCGCCGTCGAAACCGGCTGCGACGGCGCGCATCTCGGCCAGGACGACCTCGCGGCCCATGGCGGCCTCGCGCGGGTGCGGCGCGTGCTCGACGGACTCAGCCTGGGCATCACCTGCCACGACAGCCGCCACCTCGCGATGGAGGCCGCCGAGCAGGGGGCCGACTACGTCGCCTTCGGGGCCTTCTACCCGACCGGCACGAAGGAGCCGAAGGCCCGCGCGGATGTGGAGATTCTCCGCTGGTGGTCGGAACTGATGGAAGTGCCCTGCGTCGCGATCGGCGGCATTACCCCCGGAAATGCCGCGCCGCTGGTTGAGGCGGGGGCCGATTTCCTCGCCGTTGTGGGCGCCGTCTGGCAGCATCCGGACGGGCCCGCGGCCGGCGTGCGGGCGTTCCGCGCCGAGCTTGCATAAGGGTTCCGGAACGATGGGCTGAAGGCTTGCGGCTTTGAGGCCGAACGGACAAAAAGAGACGTATTTGAACATACGGGTATTTCATGTCCGAACCCATTGTCCCGATATGGCGGGAACTCCTTGCGGAGTTTGACGGCGCCGCCGACCCGCAACCTTTTCTTGACCGCCTGATCCAGGAAGCGTTCCGCCGGCCGGGCGAGTTCGAACTGCATCTCATGCTGGCGGAGCGGATGTTCGCGCGGGGGCGGGATGCGCGGGGGCTGGCGATCAATGGTTACGTTCTCGCCTGTGGCGATCCGCATTTCCGCTTCCGCGCGCATCTCCAGCGTGCGGATCATTTCCGGAGGCACGGAGCGTTCCGCAAAGCCGAGGCGGATATCGAAGCTGCCCGCGCGATCGATCCCGGCAGTCACTGGCCGGTTCTCGCGATGGCGGAGAATCTTGCCCAGGAAGGCAGGGTCGGCGAGCGAGGGGACTATATCCGCGCTGAATACGAGGGTTTGCGGCCCGAATCGCGCGCGGAGATCGCCCGCCATTATGCCGGATGGGCGGCTTTCGATCATTTTGACTGGACTCGCGCCTCTCCCGGCTGGCAACCGCGCCGACCGGGACGGGTGCCCGCGCTCGAACGCGCCGGCATGATCCTCCTCGTCAAGGACGAGGAGGATATCATCGGCCAGAACCTGAGCCATCATTACGCGCTCGGCTTCCGCGCCTTCTGCGTTCTCAACAATATGAGCACCGATAATACACGCGAGATCGTGTCGCGGTTTCGGGACTCGCATGACGATTGCTTCGTTCTTCTTGTCGACGATCCGGTCCGCGGTCATTACCAGGCCGACAAGATGAGGGTTTACGCCGAGACGCTTCAACGACATGCTGAAATCGCGGGCCTCAGGTTGGATTGGCTGTTCTTCATCGATGCCGATGAGTTCATCGCGAGCGATACGAGCAGGCCGTCATCCGAACAGCTCTCGGCCCTGGAGCGGAGGCTCAACGATCCCGATACGCGTGTGATGGTGATGCACTGGATACATGCGGCTTCGCCGCAAGTTCTGGAAGAATTCGGCTCTGAAGATGATCCGTTCGAGAAAATCAATGTCATGCGGTACCGGCTTTTGCCGCTGGTACCCAAGGTCGCGTATCGGGTCGGCTTTGATTACAGTTTGAAAAATGGAAATCATTTTATTGAAAAATTGAATGATTCACTCGATTCGGTTGTACCGGTCGGGTGTGATGATTGGTATATTTATCATTTTTCTCTTAGATCACTCTCGCACGTCAGAAAAAAAATCATCAATGGCGGTCGCGCTTTTGTCGGCACCAGGGGGCTGAACGATCACGGTCAACACTGGCGCGAGCGTTACGCGCTTTTCCAGAAATACGGCGACAGAATTATATCAGAAGTGCTGGAAGAACACGTCCGGTTTGTGCCGTCATTGCATCCGCCAAGGATTGACAGCCCGGAGAAACGGCTTCCGACGCGGCGCGTTTCAAGCGATATAGAGCCAATTGATATCAAACGGGCCGTGAACGAAATCAGCGGAATTGAAGCAATCGAAATTGCCAAAGCGTATACTTGCGAGCGGCCTGAACCGGCCTTTGTCAAAGGGCCGGTGACATCGGACATCATGAATGATTTCAGGCGCGAGAGATCCGTATGGCCGATTTCCGTTTACAAGATTTCAGATGTTGAAATTCATGGCCCTTGGTTCAATGCCGGTATTATTCTGGTTTCACAACGTCACAGATTTCGGATTGACGAAATCTATCAGCCAGCCGGAGAACAACCGCAAGATATCTGTCTCGAAAAATCTCTGCATGAACTTCAATTCGAGAACAAAAGATTTTTAGAAATAAATGAAGATTGCGTTCTTCTCGCGACCAATGGCCATAACATATATGGTCACTGGCTTGTTGATTTTCTGCCAAAAATTTACCTTCTGGATTACATTGGAATAGACGTATCAAAGATAAAATTCTTGATGCCGTCGGATGTTGGTCATTGGGCTATTGATCTTATGAATCTCGTCGGTATCAAAAAAGAAAATCTGATTATTTATGATCAGAACGAGATTGTGCCCCTGTGCAGATCGTTGTTTGTACCAACCCTGCTGAGAATGAGCGGCCGTACATCGCCATTGTTTTTGAATGCGACAGAATTCATCAATAAAAGAATTGACAAAAATATCCAGACGAAAAGTGATGTGTCCAATACGTTTCTCTATTTCGATAGAGAGCAGGAATTCACCTGGAGAAAAATAGATGGCCATGACAAAATTATTAAGTTGTTTAATGATTTGAATTTTCATATCGTAAGGCCGGAAAAGTTGTCGATCTCTGAGCAAATTCGACTTGTCCGGGGCGCCAAGGTGATCGCGGGCCAGCATGGATCCGCGCTTCATTCGACGATATTTTGTCAGGATCCCGTTTTTGCCGTCGTTCTGCATGAGAACAGGCGCAACTGGTTTGCTGGCCTGCAGGCCGGCATTGGGGAGTATCTCGGCCATCAGACAGGCTATATCTTTGGTGAAACATCGTCTCATGAAAATATATTCAGCACGAGATTCGAGGCGTCCGATATCCGAATGGGAGTCGATTTCGCGCGCATGGCATGAACTTCAAACACGGCGAGCACGGTTCGTCGGCGCGCAAGATTTCACCCAAGCAGTTGTCGAGGCACACAAAGAAGACCGGGCAACCCGCGCCCTCGTTGTTTCTTTGCATGGGCTGATCGCTGCGCTAACATGAACGATATTTCAGTTTTCTTTTCATGGAGCATTCAATGATTCGGCCGCGCATTTGTCTCAGCATGATTGTGCGGAATGAGGCGCCTGTTATTCGTCGCTGTCTCGCCTCGGTCCTGCCACTGATCGATCATTGGGCTATTTGCGACACCGGATCGACGGACGGCACCCAGGATATCATAAGAAGCTTCTTCGAAGAGCATGCTGTGCCGGGTGAACTGCGCGAGAGCCCATGGCGCGATTTTGCTCATAATCGCAACGAGGCGCTCGAACTCGCGAGGCCTCACGGCGATTACGTATTGATTATCGATGCCGACGACGCGCTCGAACTGCCCCCCGGCTTTGCCCGGCCTGAATTGGCGGCCGATGGCTATACGTTCGATATTCATGACGTGAACATCGCGTATCGGCGCATCCAGATCGTGCGGAGTGCTCTTCCTTGGCGCTGGCGCGGCGTGCTCCACGAGTTTCTGCACTGCGATGCGCCGGCCTCCGAAGAGCATCTGCCGATCGTCATGCGCCGGAATCACGACGGCGCCCGGCGGCGCGATCCGTCCACCTATGCGCGCGATGCGTCAATTCTCGAGGCCGCGATTTTCGTCGAAGAAGATCCCTGGCTTCGGGCCCGCTATGTCTTTTATCACGCGCAGAGCCTCAGGGACATGGGTGAGCAGGAGCGCGCGATGATCGCCTATCTGATGCGTGCGGAGATGGGCTTCTGGCAGGAGGAAGTCTACTGGAGTCTTTACCAGGCGGCGCTCATGATGGAACGGCTCGGGCGCGACGAGGAGACGGTTCTCGCCGCATATCGCCGTGCGGCAGCGGCCGCGCCGCATCGGATCGAGGCGTTGTTTGCGGCCTCTCGCTACTGCTTCGCGAAGGGGCGTAACGAGGAGGGGTTCCGGATCGCGGAGAATGGGATCGGGAAGCCGGCCCCTGAGGGCGGCTTGTTCGTGGAGACGTGGATTCACGATTATGGCTTGCTCGATCAATACGCGGCGAACGGATACTGGGCAGGCCATTATCCCGAAAGTTTCAATGCAGCCCTTGAGGTTCTTGCATCAGGCAAGGTGCCCGCGCACGAGCTTCCGCGGCTGGCGCGCAATTTCAGGGCATTGCTCGACAAGGTCAGGCCCGCCTCCGCGCCGGATTATGGGCGCCTCGGGCAGGAAAGCTACCCTGACCAACACGCCCTCAAACCGAAACGCTTGTTGCGGAGCGGAACGACAACCGCGCCCCGCGTGCTGATTGCCATCCTTGCCAAGCAAAAGGAGGAATTCCTCCCGCTCTATCTCGACTGCATAGAAGCACTCGATTACCCGAAGTCGTCGATTGTTCTGTATATTCGCACGAACAACAATACCGACCGGACCGAGGAGATCCTGCGCGAGTGGATTGCCCGGGTCGGCCATTCATATGCCGCCGTCGAGTTCGATCCATCGGATGTCGACGAAAGGGTCGAACAGTTCGGCGCGCACGAATGGAACGCGATCCGATTCCGCGTTCTCGGCCGCATCCGGAACGAGAGCCTCAGGAAGACGCGTGAACATGGCTGCGACTGGTATTTCGTCGCCGACATCGACAATTTCATCAGGCGCTGCACGCTGCGCGAACTTGTCGCCACGGGGTTGCCGATCGTCGCTCCGTTGCTGCGGGATGCCGAGCCATCGAGCTATTATTCGAACCTGCACGCGGAGATTGATGACAACGGCTATTTCCGGGACTGCGCGCAATATGAATTGATCATGTCGCGCCGCATCCAGGGGCTGATCGAAGTCCCCCTGGTTCATTGCACCTATGCCGTTCGAGCGGATGTCATCGAGCACCTGAACTACGACGACGGCAGCGGACGGCATGAATATGTCGTCCTGTCAGATTCCGCGCGCAAGGCGTCGATACCGCAGTATTTCGATAACCGGCAGGTTTATGGCTACATCACCTTCAGCAAGAACCCCGACCAGTACGATGAAAATTCGGCGGCGCGTGCCGAGCGGAATATGTGGGCAGTCCGCAAATTCATGAGTGAGGATCGGCATGGCTGAAATAGGGACGGAATGAGCGCCGGCGCCGAGGTGCCCTCCGCAACTGGGCGACTGTCCTGAAAGGCAGTTCAAGCGGGGGCGTTTGTGGCCATATCAGGGCATTCGTTCAGAGAAAGGCGTATTTTCAGCAGGTTGAACGAAAAACCGTTCGTCTCCATGCCGCAGTCCTGCCCGCTGGGGGGCATCGTGCTGACAAATCGCGGGTCCACTCTTCTGCTCATGGTTGAAGGAGAACAAGACCATGCGTAGCAACAAATCCATGATCCGCACCACCGCTGCCGCACTCGCGATTGGCCTCGGCCTCGCGGCATTCGGCGGCACCGCGCTGGCTGATCCGGGTTATCAAGCGCAGGGCGGCTGGCACCGCCAGGGTCAGCAGCAGGGGTGGCAACAGCCCCGGCGGCAGAACAACTGGCAGCGGCATGGCTGGCAGAACCGGGGGAATTACCAGCACAGCCGGTATCATGGTGGCTGGGGCAACAACGGCTGGCAGCATCAGCGCTGGGGCCACCCACACTATGACCGCGAGGGATACCATGTGATGGGGACGCAGGGCTATTACGCGCCGCCCGCCCTTTCGTTCAGCATCAATCTCCCGCTGGCGGGCGGCCAGTACGGGCATTGATCCCGGACCGGTCGGGGGCGATGGCGCCGACCCGCACACAGGCATGCGGGCCGGCGCTCAGGCTCTCGGGTGTCGCCCGTTTCCCCCTTGCTCCGGGCGCGGGCATGTTCCCCGCTTATTCGCGCGCCGCACGCGCCGATTGTCGGGGCGGGCGATTCGGGTCATCATCGGGCATGACGAGTCGTTTTCTCCCCATTTTCCGCCGCGGATACGAAGCGGGCGCACGCCGCCGGGCGGGCGCGGGCCTGCTGTTGCTGGCGATGAGCACAGCGCCTGGCTTTGCCGCGACGCCGCGGCTCTTGCCGGACCGCGATGCCAGCGCGATCTACCAGGTCAGCCAGCCGGGCAAGCCGGAGCAGACGTGGCGGATCCGCTTCGATGCCGCTGCCGGGCTGGTGCGGGCCACGAGCCTTTCCGGCACGCCGATGCCGATGACGGCGCTGCTCGACCTTCATTCGGGCCGGGCGCAGCTTGTGCTGCCGCAGATGCACGCGCTGGTGAACGTTCCCGGCCTGTCGGGTGCCATGGGACAGGTGATGGCGATGCGGGGCGCGCATTTCACCCCGCTCGGCACCGCGACGATCGCAGGCTATCGATGCACCCGCTACCTGGTGCTGCGGCGAAACGCCTCGGGCACGGCCTGCCTGACGCCGGACGGATTTGCCCTCGCGGCTTCCGGCAGCGACCCGCACGGGCGGGTGAGCGTGCAGGCGCTTTCGCTCCATATCGGCCCGCAGCCCGCGGGCGATTTCGAGCCGCCGATGGGTTATTCGGAGGTTACCCTCCCGCCGCAGATGTTGGCGAGCCTGCTGGGGCAATGAGGCATGAGGGTCTGATCCGGCGTATTTTTGCGACTTCCTGCCAGTTTTCATTTTCATAAAATATTGATCGATCATGTCAAAGTACAGATTTTCAATTGTTGCTTGCGCCCGTTGGGAAGAAAATTATATACAAGAGTGGGTTTTATATTACAAAAACCTGGACTTTGATCACATATATTTATACTGTAATGATGATTGTCCATACACATTACTTGAAAAATTAAGCCCTTTTTTGATAGGACAAAATCCTTTCGTTACTTTTTATCATCACAAAAAAATTGGCCAACAATTTGATATGTATTTACATTTTATAATAAATCATATAAATGAAACAGAATATGTAAGCTTTTTTGATATTGACGAGTTCTTGTGGTTATCTAATGGAAGGAATATTTCTGAATTTATCAATGACATTAACGTAAAATGTGATAGAATTGTAGATGTTATCTATTTCAATTGGCTTTTTTTTGGGAATAATGGAAATCAAACGCGTCCCCCAGGGTTGGTATTAGAAAATTATTATAGGAGAGAATCTGGTTTTTCAAATTTCATGACAAAACATATTACTCGATCTGAAAAAATTAAAAATAAATACATCGAGAAGGGGGCTATGACTGATTTTTGGCATTATTGGAATGGTGTAAAAAATTTCAAAGATTTTGATATTGTGAATGCTCTGGGTGAAGATGCTAGAAGTTATTATTCTGATATAGAACAAACAAAAATTAATATAAGTGATAATAAATATTTTGATAATATTATAAAAAATGCCGTTTTGTGCCATTTTGCATTTAAATCAAAAGAAGACTTTTTGCTTCGTGCACGTAGAAGTGTTTCAGATGTATTCGCTCAACAGGCCGACCATGAAAAGGCATATTACGATGGCCGAGCTGATGCAATGTTGGCCCATATGAACGCCGTTGATGATTATCGATTTAGATATTATTGGAAATCATTTTACTTTAGAGTTTGTAATAAAACCGAAATTGATTTGAGGAATTATGAGTCTGGCTCATTGATAAGTAATCATTGTCGAGCTATTCAAAGTACCACATCTGAATGGTCTTGCGTCAGGGATCTGGAGCAGGATGCGTCCGGTGCACTGAATGGCGTGATTGATGGCCGGGCCAAATTTCACACCGATCTTGAAGATGCGCCCTGGTGGCGGGTCGATCTCGGCGTGGTGCACGGCATCCGCGAGGTGAGGCTGTTCAACCGGATGGATCAGCCGGCGGTCGCGGAACGGGCGAACCGGATCGCCATCGATATCGGTTTTGATCCCGAGCATTTCATCGAGGTATTCCGCCGCGAAAGCGATGAACCGTTTGGCGGTGTGGACGGAAATCCGCTCGTCTTCGCGCCCTCCATTCCCATCCCCGGCCGGTTCGTGCGGGTGCGCCTGCTGGAGAGAAACTATCTGCACCTCGATCAGGTGGAGGTTTATGGCGATGTGCTCGCCCAGTTCGGTTAAGTCCGGCGCGACAGCCTGATCATCGACCCGTCTTCCGCGTTTGGATGGCGAGCGCTGCCGCGCGGAAGGCGGACATTTCCCTGGGCAGGCCGGGAAACCGGGGGATGGCCCGGTCCCGCGTACGTCAGGTCGTGCTGCCCGAAATCAGGAATGTGGCTTTGCGATGCGCCCCTTGTCCCGCGCCAATCTCCCAGGAGAGGACGATGACGGATGGCACGTTGAACGGCGCCTGATCGGGCCGCAGGGCGCGCCATCCGCCATCGTCAATGTCCTGATTGAGGTCCCGCGCCGGCTCAAGGTCATTGGTCACCAGCAGCAGTCTTGCCTTGCTGCGGAGATGATCAAGGAAGTAGGCGACCTTGTCATTCGACAGATGCTGGAACACATCCTTGCAGATCACCAGATCGACTTGCGGCAGTTTCGAGACGTCCTCGAATAAACTGAAATGAATATCGGGTGTGCTGTAGCGCTGGTTATTGGCATCGATTACCGAAGTGACCAGATCATAGCCATGATATTCAATTCCTGACCAGTCGATCAGATGGGTAAAACCCCAGTCGCCGCAGCCGAAATCAATGACGGAGCGGATGGCGTTGTCGCGGAGGAATGACTGCAGGAAGCGTCTATAGTCCTCCGTCGTTTCCGGCTTCGAACCGCTGCCGCTTCCGCCGCCCCAGACGTTGTTGGCGTAGATGGACTCGAATGTCGCCCGAGACTGCCGCAGGCGGGCCGTCCGTTCGGCGGCCGCGATGGCCTGGAGGTGTTCGGCGTCGTCGTGAATGAAGCGGCGGGCGATACGGTTATAGGCGGTATCGATCCTCGTGACCTGATCATAATCAAGTTGCGACAGATATCGCCACGACAAGGACTCCCACAAATGGATCGAGTAGGCGTGCGGAAAGGCACCGTCATCCACGAACAGGGATTTGAGCCCTTCTTCATGATAAATGGGCCAGAAAAAGGACTCCGGTGGCTCGACCCGCACAAGATCCGGGTATTGCCGTGCCAGACGCACGGGCAGGATGACGGAATGTTCATTCCATTTAGTACCGTCGAAACTCCGGTATTGATCGAGCCAGATTTTCAGGAATTCTGCGCCGGGCGGCGCGATCATTGTCGCATTGCAGAGACCGATTGCCGCGTTACTGTCCCACTGGGCGATACCAGGCTGAGCCGATTCAATGCCGAGGACCGTCTTGCCGCAGAGAATGGGTTCGAACGAGCGTTGGCAGATCGTGTCCATATCGAGATAGACGCCGCCATGCTCGATCAGCGCCTGCAACCTGATGACGTCCGCCTTGTGGGCGAAGTGGGTCACGGGATTGCCGAATATCTCGCTGGGAGCGGTCGTCTCCACGGTTGTCACGAAGGGTTTGATCAGATCCCAATAAGGTCCCGTCGGCTCGTATTGGTAATATACCAATGTATTGAAACCGGGATTGACCGCCATGGCGGAGTGAATTGCCATGTAATGCGCGAAATTGAATGGCTTTCCTCCGAAATCGGCGGCGAGGCCGGTAACGAAAATCAAATTTTTCATTTTAATAATCCCGTCTGAAATGCATTCGTGGCAGATTGTTAACCGTCTATCAGGTAATCTTATCCCAGTTCCGCGTCTGCCGGAAGATCGAACGATGCGGTGGCCGCCATCGCAGGCGATGGCGGCCCAAGGCTTGATCATCAATGGCAGCGACCAATGCGGGGCGGTGGCGACCGTTCCCGCCGCCTCGTGAGGCAACCCTTGCCATCGGGGCGGGTTTGCGTCATGGAGAAAGAATCAATGGGTTGATCCGCGGAGCAAAAATCCGTGTGGCCCCTATCCACTGATAGATGGGCGCCGAAGGGTCTGGTTTGACGGGCCGCGAGGTGCCGAAACGCCTCGGCCGGGGTGCGGAGATGCCGCAGCCGGCCTACGAGACAAGGACCGATGACCGCGCTTTCCGTCGCATATCTTCACAGCAGCGCCTTTCCATCCGGCGTGTCCCGCGACCAGCGCACCGGCCTTTGACGATGATCAGAACGACCACACGCCAACATCCGCGCCCGCAGGCAGGGGACCCGATGGTCCCGCCGCTGGCGCGCAGGAGTTATTCCCCCCATGACCAAGACCATGCTCATCGACGCCAGCCACGCGGAAGAAACCCGCGTTGTGGTGTTGGACAACAACCGCCTCGATGATTTCGATATCGAGGCTGCCGACAGGAAGCAGATCAAGGGCAACATCTACCTCGCGAAAGTTATCCGGGTAGAGCCCAGCCTACAGGCCGCCTTCGTCGAATACGGCGGCAACCGGCACGGGTTTCTCGCCTTCGCCGAGATTCATCCCGACTATTATCAGATCCCTGTCGCCGACCGGCAGAAGCTGCTGGAACTCGAGGCGGAGGAGGCGAGGCGCCGCGTCGAGGCCGAGGATGCCGAGGACGAGCAGGAGGCGGCGCTCGCGGCGCCGCGGCCGCCGCGGGTGACGGAAATCGCGATCGGCGACGCGCCGCCGGATGCCGAGGGCCAGGTTGACGCCGAGGCCGCCGCCGCGCCGGCTGAGGTCGGTGAGGCCGAGGCGGACTCCGGACCTGAAGCCAGTGGCGCCGGCGCGGGCGAGGACCGGGCGGGGGAGGGCGCAGAGGCGACGGCGACCCCGCCCGAGCAGGTCGGCGGGGATGACGGCGTCGACGGCGCGGAGGAGGCGCAGGAGCGCCGCCGGCTGCGCGCCCTGCGCTCGTACAAGATTCAGGAAGTGATCCATCGCCGGCAGATCATGCTGGTGCAGGTGGTGAAGGAGGAGCGCGGCTCGAAAGGCGCGGCGCTGACCACCTATATTTCGCTTGCCGGCCGCTTTTCGGTGCTGATGCCGAATTCGCCGAATGGCGGGGGCGTGTCGCGCAAGATCACCTCGCTGGCTGATCGTCGCCGGCTGAAGGAGGCGATCGCCGAGCTCGAGATTCCGCAGGGCATGGGCATGATCGTCCGCACCGCCGGCGCGAACCGGCCGAAGCCGGAAATCAAGCGCGACTGCGAATATCTGCTGCGGTTGTGGGACGATATCCGCGAGCGTACCCTGGCCTCGATCGCGCCGGCGTTGGTGTATGAGGAGGCCTCGCTGATCAAGCGGACCATCCGCGACGTCTATACCCGCGACGTGGACCAGGTGCTGATCGAGGGCGAGGACGGATTCCGCTCGGCGCGCGACTTCATGCGGATGCTGATGCCGACGCATGTGAAGAAGGTCCAGCAATGGACCGAGCGGCAGCCGCTGTTCGCCAAGCACAATGTCGAGCAGATGCTCGACCAGATGTTCCAGCCGACGGTGCAACTGAAGTCCGGCGGGTATCTGGTGATCAACCAGACCGAGGCGCTGGTTGCGATCGACGTGAACTCGGGCCGGGCAACGCGGGAGCGGAATATCGAGGATACCGCGCTGCGGACCAATCTGGAGGCGGCGGAGGAAGTGGCGCGGCAGTTGCGCCTGCGCGACCTCGCGGGGCTGATCGTGGTCGATTTCATCGACATGGAGACCCGCAAGCACAACGCGATGGTCGAGCGGCGGCTGAAGGATGCGCTGAAAAACGACCGCGCGCGCATTCAGGTGGGCAGTATCAGCCATTTCGGCCTGCTGGAAATGAGCCGCCAGAGGCTGCGGCCGTCGCTGGCCGAGACCATGCTGATCGCCTGCCCGCATTGCCAGGGCGTGGGGCATGTGCGGAGCACGGCGAGCACCGCACTCGCGGTGTTGCGCGCGATCGAGGACGAGGCGGCGCGCCAGGCCGCCGAGTTGCTGGTGCACCTGACTCCGGATGTCGCGCTCTATATCTTCAATCACAAGCGTGCGCAGATTGCCGCCACCGAGGCGCGGTTCGGCATGAAGGTCGTCTTCGTCGCGGATGGCACCGTTCCGGCCACCTTCAAGATCGAGAAGGTGAAGGCGCATGCGGCGCGGCCGCAGGAAACGCCGGCGCCGACATTCCGTGCGCCGGCCGAGACGGAGGAGGTCGAGGCAGAGCAGCAAGGTGACGAGGTCGCGACGGAGGACGCCGCCGGCAACGCAGGAAAGGCGGCCGATGAGGTCGAACGCCGCCGCCGCCGCCGCCGCCGCCGCCGTGGCGGCCGTCGGGAGGACCTGGTGTCCGCGCCCACTGGCGAGCAGCCGGAGATCGCCGGAATACCGGCCGAGTTCGAGTCGCGCATGAACGACGTGTTGCCGACCGCCGCCCGTGCCGATGCGGCTGAAGCGCCGGCACCGGAAGTCACGATGGAGCCGGCCGTCGCCGAGACTGCGCCGGCCGTTCCTGAGCCCGCAAAGGAACCCAAGGTCGTGGAGACGTCACCGGCCGCCACGGAGGCCGCTCCGTCCCTTGCCGGCGAAGTGCCGGCGCCGGAAGCGGAGGCAGAGACAAAGCCGAAGCGTCGAGCGCCCACCGGCCCGCGTAGCCCGACGACCCGGCGGCGGCGCGCCGCTGCGTCGCAGGCCGCCGAGCCTGAGGTTCAGCAACCGGTCTTCACCGATATCGCGGATATTTTTGAGGCTGCCGAACAGGCGGAAGCCCTCGCGCCCAAGCCCCGCCGGACCCGTCGGCCGAAGGCAAGGCCCATGGAAGCGGAGACTGCGGTGGCTGACGCGCCTGCAACCACCGAAGCAGTCGCCGAGGTGAGCGCCGCGCCGCAGGATGGCTCGGCGTCTGCCGGGAATGTCGCTGGCGCCGAAGCGCCTGTTGCCAATGAAGGGCAGGCAGCACCAGGGGCGGCGGTGCAACCCGTTCTGATTGGTGCCAGCGAAACGCCGACCGCCGCGCGCAAGCGCGGCTGGTGGAAGCGCCCAGCCTGACTTGACCCTGATATTCCGGTTGCATGTTGAGGGGGAACTCTGATTCGACAGGCATGGCCAGGAGGCTGCGGGAGATCCCGGTCTCTGGCGCCGGCAGGCCAATTTGGGCTGCGGAAGATGGGATGCGGAGGCGTTTCCCGACATCGTGCGCGACTATGTCTGGAGAACTTTGCGACACCTGAAGGCGTGCCGGTTGTCGATGTGACCGGCGTCCTGAAGATGGGCAAGACATCACGTGGTGTCGCGCGACAATATGCCGGCTCGGCGGGCAAGATTGCCAACGGCCGGGTCGGCATGCTCGCCGCCTATGTGTCGGCTCATGCCATGCCTTTATCGATCGGGCTCTCTATCTGCCGAAGCGTTGGAGCGGCGATCCTGCAGGGCTTGCCGCAACCTGCGTTCCTGACACTGTCGCTTTCCTCACGAAGCCCGCCTTGGCGATCGACATGATCCAGCGTTCGCTGGCAACAGATGTTCCATTCACGGGTAGCCGCCGATGCCGTCTGCTGCGTGGGCGACATCGAGGGCACGAATGGCGCCCGGCTTCACGATCGGGCCTGGTGCGGACACGCAAATCCCGATGCTGAAGATCATGATGAGACAAAGACGGATCTTTGGGCCCGAGGCCTCCTGATGCGTCGCAACATCAGCGACGGCGATCTTGCATTCTTGCCGATCTGGTGCTCGGTCGGCGCGAGTATACAGGTGCCCGGTTGTCTCGAAGGCCATCCCTGGGCGATCAAAACAACTTCTAGACCGCGAAGAACGAATTCTGCCTTGACCACAACGAGACCCGGTCCTGGCACGAGTGGCATCGCCACGTCTCGCTCGTGATGCCCGCTTCGCCGTGATGGCCGTGGTCCGATATCGCGCCGACGATACGACGCCCCCCAAAAAGCCGAGTATGACGACCCGCAGAAGCGGATCCGCTGGTCTGTTCAGGGAGTCCGCCGCATCGCCAACAAGCGCGCTCAGAGACGGGTCGAACCCGCCGACGTCATCGCTTGGTCGTGCTTGCGACCGACCCACCAAGCCGCGCCCGAACGGACTTATCAAAAATCCAAAATGCAACCGTAATGCTGGAACGGCTTCAGGCCGCGCGGGGCGGATGTCCGGCCCGGCGCATTAGGAGGTGCCGTCCGCGTCGTGAGGGCGGACGTCGAGGAACCGGCTCAGCAGCCAGTCCCCGTCGATCTTCTGTTCGGTGAGAGCCATGGCCAGAACCTCGCCGCCAAAGACCGGGGCGGCGAGGATCATGTCTGGATGAACCCGACGCACCCGTTCCAGGTTCTTGCGCGTGCTGACCGCAGCAACCTTTTTGGCATCGGTGCCCAGTTCGCGGACAGCGAGAATCACGAATGCGTTTTCAGAGTCATCATCCGAAAGAGCGAGAATCGCCCGCGCATGCTCGCCTCCGGCCTTGCGCAGCGTATCGAGATCCGTCGGGTCGCCGATGACGGTCTCGGCATCGCTGAAGCCAGCATCCTCGGTTTCGGTGATGAAGACCACCGCCTCGCCGCGATGGTGGAGTTCGCGCGCCGTGTTCCTGGCAAGGACGCCATGCCCCGAAATGATGAAGTGGTTCACGCGTTTCATCTTCTGTCTCCGTGGACCGATCGTCCGGTTGATGCGATTCTGGAGAACCGGGCCGATCACCGCAGTGAGCGCCGTCGCAAATACCGTCAGCCCAAGGACGATCAGCGAGACGACGAAGAGCCTTGCATCCTCGCTTTTGGGCAGAATATCGCCGTATCCGACGGTCGACATTGTAACGATAACAAAATAAACTGCCGCGGGCAGATTCGTGATCGGCGGGCTGAATCCCGCTCCAAGAAGCAAGGAGCCCAATACGCCATAGACCATCAGCACGAGCACGGACGCCACCGCGAATAGCGTTCCGGCGGCGAGTGACGAGCGCGAGAAGTGATTGCGCGCCAGCAGGAGCGACGCCAGGAGGACGAGGATATAGATCGTCTCGCCATCGAGCCGCGTTGCAGCTCCCAGATGCACGGTCAGCAGAAGTTGGGCCAGCGCGATGCCGATGGCCGATAGCCAGGCGATTCTCGACCGCCCGAGCAATCCCAAGGCGATCAAGATCTGTAGGGCGCCGACGACCACGTTCGGCACACCGTTGAGAATCAGGCCGGGAATGTTTCCCGAAATCGGGTGGATGGCACTGACCAGGTTCGCCAGATCGAGGTGGAGATATTGTGCCGCGAACTTCTGGATCGTGGGCAAAATCGCGAGGGCCCCGGCGACACCGACGGCGAGCGCCAGAGGCACGTGAGGGAACCAGAGGTCCATCCGCAAACGGCGGTACCAGCGGTTGCTGAGCAACCGCGTCTGCCGGGCAACGAGCGATAATGCCCTACGCACGGCGACCTCGGCCCCTGCCGCATTTCATCACACCAGACATCCGGAAGGCAGATGGGCGCAGACCGGCAGCGGTGCAACGCCCGCCGGTCAGGGAATGGTGATTTCGAAACTCTCGATCACGGTATTGGCAAGCAGGCGGCGAGCCATGGAGTCGGCTGCGTCGCGGGCCTTTTCACGGTCGGTCTCGGCGAGATCGAGTTCGATCAGCTTGCCGACCCTGACGTCGTTCACGTCATTGTATCCAAGCCCTTCGAGCGCGTGGCCGATGGCCTTGCCCTGCGGATCGAGCACGCCGGCCTTCAGCTTCACGGCGACCAGAACCTTCATTGCATCGTCTCCGGGCCCTTCATATCGCGTGTCCCGGCCTCGGGCAGGATTCCGAGACGCTTGGCGACTTCCTGATATGCTTCCTCAACCCGGCCGAGATCGCGGCGGAAGCGGTCCTTGTCCATCTTCTCGTTGGTCTTGGCATCCCAGAGACGGCAATTGTCCGGGCTGATTTCGTCGGCGAGGACGATGCGCATATCGTCGTTCTCCCACAGCCGGCCGAACTCGATCTTGAAGTCCACCAGCACGATGCCGACGCCGAGGAACAGGCCAGTGAGAAAGTCGTTGATGCGCAGGCTCAGATGGACAATGTCATCCATATCCTGGGTGCTGGCCCAGCCGAACGCGGTGATGTGGTCCTCGGACACCATCGGATCGTTCAGGGCGTCGTTCTTGTAATAATATTCGATGATCGATCGGGGGAGCCGCGTACCCTCAGGGATGCCGAGGCGCGTGCTCATGCTGCCCGCGGCAACGTTGCGAATGACGACCTCGATCGGAATGATCTCGACCTCGCGCACGAGTTGTTCGCGCATGTTGAGGCGGCGGACGAAATGGGTCGGGATGCCGATTTCGCCGAGGCGCTGCATCAGGAACTCGCTGATGCGGTTGTTCAACACGCCCTTCCCCGTGATCACGCCCTTCTTCTGGGCGTTGAACGCGGTGGCGTCGTCCTTGAAATACTGCACGAGGGTGCCGGGTTCCGGCCCTTCGAACAGGATTTTTGCCTTGCCTTCATAAAGTTGCCGGCGACGCGCCATGGGTGAACCTCGTATCTCGGCGGCTGATGGGAAACGGTGAGGCCGCACGCGACCGGGTATATCAACCGGCAGCGGTTTGCGCCATGCCCGGAGGCAGACGCTGCCCCGTGGTGGCAGCGCCAGCCGGTATCAGGCAGCCTTCTGTCTGAGCGCAGCGGGCAATCCGCCGATGGCCTGATCAATCAGGCCCCGATCATGGGCCTCGTCGATTGTCTCTTTCAGGATCTGCTCGGCGGCGCGTGCGGCGAGCGCGGCCGCGGCATCCCGCACTTCAGCGATCGCAGCGGCCTCGGCCGCCGAAATGCGCTCACGGGCCATCTGCTCGCGCCGGCGGGCGGATGCCTCGGCTTCGGCGAGCAGGTCGGCGGCAAGCCGTTCGGCCTCACGGCCAGCCATGGCCAGCATGTCCTTGGCCTGTGCCAGCGCGGCCTCGCGCCGGGATTCGGCATCCTTGAGCATGGCCTCAGCCTCGGCGCGCAAGCGCGACGCCTCGTCAAGTTCGTGCTGGATGGCGGCGCTGCGCTGGTCGAGCATGGTGGTGATGGCGCCGACGATCTTTCTTCCAAAGAAGGCCAGAAAGATCAGGACCGCGACGGTGACCCAGAAAGTCCCCTTGTCCCAAAGCGTACCGGTGAGGGCTTCGTATTCCATGATCTCTCACCCTTGGGTTGAAAGTGCCGATACCGCCTGCTCGATGCGGCCCGGCTCGACGGCCTCGCCGATCAGGCGTTGCAACAAGCTCGACGCCACATCGCGGGCGATCGGAGCCAGCGCGCCCACGGCTGTCCGGCGCGCGGAGTCGATCTCGGCCTCGGCAGAAGCGATTTGAGCGCTGAGACGGTCGTTGAGCGCTGCCGTTTGCGCGCGGGCACGTTCCTTGGCGGCGTTGACCGCTTCGGCAATTGCGCCCTGGCTCGACTCCCGCGCGTTCTGGATGGCAAGATTGAGTTCCCGGACCGCGTGTTCGGCTTCCGCCTTGGCGCGGCGTGCGGTTTCGAGGTCGGTGGCGATGCGGTTGTGGCGGTTCTCGATCACGCCGCCGATGCGGGGCAGGGCCCATCGCGCCAGCACGAAATAGAGCACGACCATGATGACCGCCATCCACACGACCTGCGCACCGGTCAGCGGATTGGAGAAATCCATCTGCGGCATCTTGCCTTCGGCCATGGCGATTGCCGGCGTCAGGCCCAGGGCGGTGGCGGCGAGCAGTATGGTGGTTCGACGCATCGCGTGAAGTTTCCCCGCCGTTGGATCAGGCGAACAGGATGATGAGCGCGATGACCAGCGCGTAGAGCGCAACCGCCTCGGTCAGCGCGAAGCCGAGCAGAACGTCGCGGAACATCTTGTCGCGCGCCGCCGGGTTACGGCCGACCGCACCGACGAAGGCGCCGAACAGGTTGCCGATACCGACGCCCGCGCCGGCAACGCCGATGGTCGCAAGACCCGCACCGACGTCGCGAGCGAGGAGGAGGGTGTCAATGGCCATAACTTGGATTCCTTTCAGTTCAAGCGGTAGCGAGGCCGGTCGGGCCGGCGGGTTGAAGAGAGCGCGAGGCGATCAGTGCATGTGGATCGCATCGTGCAGGTAAAGGCAGGTCAGGATCGCGAACACGTAGGCCTGCAGGAACGCGACCAGGAATTCGAGCGCCGTGAGCGCGATGTTCAGGCCGAGCGGTATGATCGCCGCCACCACGCCGACTGCGCCGAGACCGGAGACCAGCATCAGCATGAAGCCCGCGAACACCTCCCACATCACATGGCCGGCCGTGATGTTCGCGAACAGTCGAACCGAAAGCGAGATCGGGCGCGAGAGGAAGGAAACGATCTCGATCGGAATCAGCAGCGGAAGCAGCCAGCCCGGCACGCCCGGGGGGGAAAAGAACTTCAGGAAGCCGATGCCGTGATACCAGAAACCTACCAGCGTCGAGAGGGCGAAGACGAAAAGCGCCAGGGCGCCGGTGATCGCGATGTGGCTGGTGAAGGCGAAGAAATACGGGAACAGGCCAAGGATGTTGCCGATCAGGATGAAGGCGAACAGGGTGAAGACGAAGGGGAAGAAGCGCTTGCCTTCCTCGCCGATCGTGTCGAGCACCATGTTGTGGACGAATTCATAGCTGATCTCGGCGAGGCCCTGCATGCGGCCGGGAACCAGAGCGCGCTGGCGCAGCGCGACAACGAAAAGCGAGGTGACGATCACGGCGGCGAGCAGCATCATCTCGTTCGAATTCGTGAATTCGATCGCCTTGCCGAACGCACCGAATCCGGTGGTCAGCTGGAACTGCCCGAGAGCGTTGATCCCCGATTCTTGCGCCATCCGTATCCTCCGGTCAGTCCTTGTCGCCCGGTCCCATGGCCCGGAACACGTTTCGAAGCCCCGCAGCCGCGCCGATGGGCACGAAGCCGATCATGAACCAGGGTGCTGAATGAAAAAGACGATCCAGTCCATAGCCGATCGCGACAGCCACGACCAGAGACGCCACCATTTCGGCGCCCAGCCGCGTTGCGACGCTGAACGGATTGGGCCCCTTGTCCTGCTCCGCGCTCTTTCCGGCGGGCTTGTCGAGCCCGGCGCGGCTGCGCGCAGCGGCAAGGCGCTGATCGAAATCGCTCCGATCATCTGGCCCCTGAGCCGGTTCGTCACCCATTTTCACACCCTTACGCCCGCCGACAGGCGGCAGCGGTTGCTACCGACGCTGCCGTTCCAAGTCAACATATCGCGAGCGTGAAATCTATTCCGCGGCGATCGCCCCGGCGGGTTCGACCATCGCCGCCGCGGTACCGAGATCCACCGACAGGACACGGGAAATGCCCCGCTCCTGCATCGTGACGCCGTAGAGCCGGTCCATTCGCGCCATCGTGTGGTGGTGATGGGTGACGACGATGAACCGGGTGCCGGTATCCTGGGAGATGTCCTCCAGCAGGCGGCAGAAGCGTTCGACGTTCGCATCGTCGAGCGGGGCGTCGACCTCGTCGAGGACGGAGAGCGGCGCGGGGTTGCAGCGGAAGACCGCGAAAATCAGTGACAGCGCGGTGAGGGCCTGCTCGCCGCCGGAGAGAAGGGACAGTGTTGCGAGTTTCTTGCCCGGCGGTTCGGCGAAGATCTCAAGCCCGGCTTCGAGCGGGTCGTCGGAGCCGGTGAGGGCAAGATGGGCGCGCCCGCCGCCGAACATCCGGGTGAACAGCGCCTGGAAATGGCGGTCGATCTCGGTGAAGACGGCCGAAAGGCGCTCGCGGCCCTCCCGGTTCAGATGGCCGATGGAGCCACGCAGCTTTGCGATTGCGCTGGTGATCTCCTCGCGGTCGCGGTCGATCGCGGCAAGACGGGTCTCGATCTCGCCGACCTCGATATCGGCGCGCAGGTTGACGGGACCCATCTCGTCGCGTTCGCGGGTGAGGCGCTCGAACCGCTTCCGCGCCTTTTCGGCGGCGTCGGGCGACGGATCGGCGACTGCGGGCAGAGCGGGATCGACCCCCAGGCGCTCCAGCATCTTTTCGGCGACGGTGCCCCAGGCGTGGTCGGCTTCGCGCACGGCGGATTCAGCGCCGATGCGGGCTTCGCGGGCGCGGGCGAGATCCTGCTCCGCGGCGCGCGCGGCGGCGGAATTCCGCCGTGCGGCCTCTTCGGCGCTGGCCAGATCCCGCGCGGCGGCGTGGTGGTCGGACTCTGCCGCTTCCAGTTCGGCGCCCGCCTCGGCCCGCCGTTCCCGCGCGCCGCCATCGGCGCCGAGGGTTTCCAGGCTGGCTTCGGCCTCGTGCAAGCGGGCGCCGAGGTCGGTGCGGCGGTCATTGGCGTCGCGCGCACGTTCGGCCCAGTCCGACTGTTCGCGGATGATCGTGTCCAGACGGCGGGCGCGGGCGTCGGCTTCCGTCTGCAGGCGTTGAAGGGCCTGGGTTGCCTCGCTGTCGCGCCGGCGACTCTCGGACAGGGCGGAGCGCGCGCGATCGAGCGCGTCGCGAAAGGCCTGGGCGTCGTCCAGTGTCGCGAATTCGGCTTCGATGGCGGCGAGCGCGGCGCGTGCTTCTCCGGCCTCGGCCTCGATTCGGGCGCGTGTTTCGGCCGCCGCGGCCTCGCGGGCGGCTAGCCGTTCGGCTTCGGCCGCCAGCCGGCTCGCCGTCTCCGCCGTCGTTCGCAGATCCTTGCGGGTCCGGTCGATGGCCGATTCGGCGGCGCGGCGGGCTGTGCGCGCCTCATCCTCGGCATGCCGTGCGTCGCGCTCGGCGGCTTCGGCTTCCTGCAGCGCGGCGCGGGTGGCCTCGGCGCTCTGCCGCGCACGGGCGAACTCGACGTCAAGCTGATCCAGCCGGTTGCGCTGGGCGAGGCGGACTGCCGCCTCGGTCGGCGCACCAGGGCGGACCACGAACCCGTCCCAACGCCAGACCCCGCCCTCGATCGAAACGAGAATCTGGCCCGGGCGCAGCGTCGCCTGCAAGGCTTCGCCGTCTTCGCCATCCGGCAGCAGGAGAATGTGATCGAGGGCGCGTCGGAGGGCATCCGGCGCGGTGATCGTTTCGCCGATCCGGGGCAGCGCGGCATCGGACGCGATGGCCGGCAAGGAGCGCCAGTGCCGGGCGGCGCTGGCCTGCTCGCCCGCCGAGAGCTCGGCGCCCAGCGCGGCGCCCAGTGCCGTTTCCAGCCCTGCGGGAACCTTGATGCGGTCCAGCACCGGGTCGGGGTCGCGGCCGAATTTCTGGGCGAGCAGGGCTTTCAGCGCATCGGTTTCGGCCTTGAGCCGCGCCGCCGCGGCATCCGCCTCGGTTGCGGCAGAGCGGGCGCGGATCGCGGCAGCATGGGCTTCCGTGCGCCGCGTTTCCGCCCCCTGCACCCTGTTCTGGGCCTCGGCATAGGTGGTTTCAGCTGCAGCCACTGCCCGTTCGGCTGCCTCGCGGGTGGCTTCCGCCGCGGCGAGACGTTCGGGAGAAACGAGGGCGGCCTGTGCTGTGGCGTGCGCGGCTTCGGCTTCGCGGGCCCGGCGATCCGCCTGGCCGGCGGTGCCGCGGGCCTGGGTCAGCCGGGTTTCCATGGCCTGACGCTGGGCCTGGGCGCGGGCGGCGGCTTCCGTCGCCTGTTGGGTTGCGGCTTCGCACTGGGCGAGTGCGGCCGACGCGGCCTCGGCCTCGCGCCGCGCCTGCTCGATTCGGGCGGGAGCCAGTTCGTGATCGGCGGCGAGTTGCGACCGCTCGGCCTCCAGCCGGATCGCGGCGGCTTCGGCGTCGCGCGCGATCCGTTCGGCGCCGGCATGGTCCTTTCGCAGGGTGGCCACCCGCGCTTCGGCTTCGCGCCGGGCCGCTTCGAGGCGCGCGATCTCGGCATCGATCTGCTCGGCGAGGATCCGTGCGCGCTCGAGGCGTGTGCGCGTGTCCGCTTCGCGCGCGCGCAAGGCCGGCAGCGCATCGTTCTGCGAGGTTTCGCGGCCCAGCACGTCGTCGCGAAGCTTTTCGGCGTGGCCAACCGCTGCTTCGGCCTCCGCGAACTGCGCGCGCGCCGCCCGGCGCCGGCGTTCGGCGAGCTCGCGTTCGATGGCGAGATATTCAGCCTCGGCGTCGCGGATCAACCCCGAGATGTTCCGGTAGCGATTGGCCTGGCGGGCCTGCTTGCGCAACTCGGCGAGGCGCGCCTCCTGCTGGGCGCGCAGGTCGTCGGCCCGGAGAAGGTTCTGCTCGGCCGCCCGCAGCTTGAGTTCGGCCTCGTGCCGGCGGGCGTGCAGGCCGGTGATGCCGGCGGCTTCCTCCAGCAGGGCGCGCCGCTCGTCCGGGCGGGCGTTCACCAGGGCGGAAACCCGGCCCTGGCTGATCATCGCAGAATTGCGGGCACCGGAGGCGAGGTCGGCGAACAGGGTCGCGACATCGCGCGCGCGCACTTCGCGCCCGTTGATCCGGTACGAACTGCCGCTGCCGCGCTCGATCTTGCGCGAGACCTGGAGTTCCGGCTCGTTCTGGAACGGAACCGGGGCGAGGCCCGCGGTGTCGGTCAGGGTGATCGACACTTCGGCAAGATTTCGCGCAGCACGCGCCATCGTGCCGGCGAAAATGACGTCCTCCATCTCGCCGCCGCGCAGGGACTTGGCGCTGGCTTCGCCCATCGCCCAGCGCAGCGCGTCGACCACGTTCGACTTGCCGCAGCCGTTCGGCCCAATGATGCCGGTCAGCCCTGGCAGGATGTCGATCGTGGTCGGATCGGCGAAACTCTTGAACCCGCTGATCCGCAGGCGGGCGAAACGCGCGGGCAAGCCGGACCTACGCGGCCTTCAGCCAGGAGGAGAAGGTGTCGAACGAAACCGCTCCCTCCCGCTTGCGGCCATTGATGATGAAGGTCGGGGTCGAATTGACCTTGTAGGTCTTCTCGGCGTCGTTCAGTTCGTTGAGGACGAAGGCGCGCAGCTTCTTGTTGGCTATGGCGGCGTCGAACGTCGTGCGGTCCATGCCGGCGAGGGCGGCGTAGCGGAACAGGGCGTTCTGGTAATCCTTGGGCGTTTTCAGCCCCGGCGCGTAGGCCCATTCATCCTGCGTGCGGAAGAGTTCCGAGATGAACGGATAATATGCCTTCGCCGGCAGCGCGCGGGCGATCTGCGCGGCCCAGAGTGCGTCCTCGTTCAGCGGGAAGTCCTTGAAGACGTAATAGACCTTGCCTGGCTTGACGTAGCTTTCGATGACCTTGGGCAGCGCGTGCGTGGCGAATTCGGCGCAATGCGGACAGTTGAGGGAAAAATATTCATAGACGGTTACGGGGGCATTCGGATTGCCGAGGCTGCGGATCGAATAGGGGGAATCGGTTTTCGTTTCCGCGGCGGCCGCCGGAAAGGCGATCCCCAGAGAGCCTGCGGTCGCAAGCCCACCTACCATTCCTAGTAGCGAACGACGGTCCATGACGATATCTACCTCTATATGTTGTGTAGCGGAAGCGTTCCGCCACGTCGAGCGGAAACGGCGCCTGTGCTGGTCCGATGCATAGCCGATCGCCCCAGGAGTGACGAGAGCGGCGCCGCTTCAATTCAGCGTGGCGCAGGTTTTGAAGCGTGCGCCACCGGATCGGGTTGCCACGGACGATACCTCGGCTATACCGGCGCCATGAATCTCAAGGATCATATCCGCGGCATCCCCGATTTCCCGAAACCGGGGATCCTCTTCTACGATATCTCGACCCTGATCCGCCACGCGGATGCGTGGCAGGTGGCGATGGGACGGCTTGCCAAGGTGGTGCGCGCGCATCACCCGGACCTGCTTGCAGGCGTCGAGAGCCGCGGCTTCATCCTTGCCGCACCGCTCGCCCTCAAGCTCGGTTGCGGCTTCATCATGCTGCGCAAGCGCGGCAAGTTGCCCGGCGCGACTGTCGGCTACGACTACGATCTTGAGTATGGGCAGGACCGGATCGAGATCCAGGCCGATGCGGTCCAGCCGGGTCAGCGGGTTGTCGTCGTCGATGACCTGCTTGCCACCGGAGGGACGATGGCCGCCGGTATCAAGCTGCTGCGGAAGGTGGGCGCAGAGGTTCCGGCCGCCGCCGCGTTGATCGAGCTGGCGTTCCTGAAAGGCAGGGATCGTCTCGATGTGCCGTTCGAAGCCCTTGTCAGCTACGATCAATAGGTTCGGGCCGCGAGGCCTCGAACCGTGAAGCGCCGTGCCGCGCTCGGTGCGCTTGGAACGATCATCGCCGGCTCTGCCCTGCCTTTTGCGCGCGCCAGCGATCTCCCTACGCCTGCCAACGCGATCTTTGCCGATACATTTGGCGGGTCCTACCGGATTGTTGTCGGTGGCCTGCCTGGCGGGCAGGCCGATCGCTGGGGGCGCGCGATTGCGCTTGGCCTGGAGAAAATCCTCTCACCCAGAACGCCGCTCCGCATCGAGACCGTCGGCGGGCAAGATGGGGTGACCGGCGCAAATCGCCTGCAGACATTGATGGTATCCGACGGTCATACGGCCGCGCTGTTGCCGGGCGAGTCGTCGATTGCTTTCCTGACCGGCGATCCGCGCGTGCATTTCCGGCCGGGTGAGTGGATTCCGATCCTCGCCGGACTCAGTTCCGGCGTGATCGTGTTGCGCGGCGGGGCTGGCCGACTGGCGCAAGCGGCGCCGGTCCGCCTCGCCGCCGCCGCGCCGGAAAGTCCGGACCTGGCCGCCATTCTGGCGTTCGAGCGTTTGGGGGTGCCGATTTCGCCGATTTTCGGACTGCGCGGCACGACGGCCGTGGCGCGCGCGTTCGGGCTTGGCGAAGTCGACGCGGTGATGCTGACTGGTGAGGATATTCCTGCCGATCTCGCATCCCTCCAGGCCGAAGGTGGCGCGGCGATCTGTTCACTCGGTACCGTTGACCAGGCGGGACGAACAGTACGGGATCCGCGTTTCGCGAACGTGCCGACAGTTGCTGAGCTTGCCGGGATACGGCACGCGAAGGCGCTGTCGCCACCGCTCGAGCGGGCGTTCCAGGGCGTCGCGGCGGCGAGCCGCCTCGATTTCATCATGGTTTTGCCGCATCTGACGCCGGCGGCGTCGGTCGCGCTCTGGCGGCAGGCTGCACTTGGGGCGATTCAGGGATCCGCCTTGCAATCGGCGGCGACGGCGAGCGCAATCAGCCTGACCGTTAACGGTGCGGCGGTCGCGCTGGCGCCGATCGCCGCGTCGCCCGAAGCGCTGCTGGCGCTGCGCCAATTCCTGTTCACGCGGTTCGGCTGGCGGCCCAGCTGATGCGCGGTCCGTCCGGGGCGGCAGCCTGAATGGCGAAGAGTGCCACCCGTTTTGTCTGCAATGAGTGCGGTGCCGTGGCGCCGAAATGGGCCGGAAGGTGCGAGGCCTGCGGCGCATGGAACACGCTCGAGCCGCAGGCGGTCGTGCCCACCGGCACCGGACGCAAGGCGGCGGTTCAGGCCGGGCGGGGGATCGACTTCGTCGGTCTGGCCGGGGAGACGCCGCCGCCGCCGCGGATTCCGCTCGGAATCGAGGAGTTCGATCGTGTGCTCGGCGGTGGCATGGTGCCGGCCTCTGCCATTCTTGTCGGCGGCGATCCGGGAATCGGGAAATCGACGCTCCTGTTGCAGGCGGCGGCCCGGCTTGCCGCTTCCGGGCGGCGGGTGCTGTATGTGTCGGGCGAGGAGTCGGTCGCGCAGATCAGGCTTCGCGCCGAACGGCTCGATCTCAAGACGGCGCCGGTCAATCTGGCTTCGGCAACGGTGCTGGCCGATATTCTGGGGTCATTGCGCGCCGAACGTGACGCGGCGCTGGTCGTGATCGACAGTATCCAGACGATCTGGGACGAGACAGTCGAGTCTGCGCCCGGTACGGTCAGCCAGGTGCGCGCCAATGCCTTCGCCCTGATCCAGGCCGCGAAGACGCAGGGATTCGCGCTGATGCTCGTTGGCCATGTGACCAAGGAGGGCGCGCTCGCCGGACCGCGCGTGCTGGAGCACATGGTGGATGTGGTGCTGCACTTCGAAGGTGATCGCGGCCACCAGTTCCGGATCCTGCGCGGTGCAAAAAACCGGTTCGGCGCGACCGACGAGATCGGCGTCTTCGAGATGACCGGACGGGGGCTGGCCGAGGTGGCGAACCCTTCGGCCCTGTTTCTTGCCGAGCGGCATGGCAACGTGACCGGCAGCGCGGTGTTTGCCGGCCTTGAAGGATCGCGCCCGGTGCTGATGGAGGTGCAGGCGCTGCTCTCCGCCAATGGCGCGGGCTCGGCGCGGCGCTCGGTGATCGGCTGGGACCAAGGGCGGCTGTCGATGCTGCTGGCGGTGCTCGATGCGCGCTGCGGCCTGAAACTGGGCGGGCATGACGTCTATCTCAATGTCGCCGGCGGGTTGCGCGTCTCGGAACCGGCCGCGGACCTCGCCGTGGCCGCCGCGCTGATCTCCGCCGCGAGCGGCGTGCCCGCCGATCCGGAGACGGTGTTTTTCGGCGAGATCGGATTGTCGGGCGAATTGCGGCAGGTGGCGCAGGTGGAATTGCGGCTCAAGGAGGCGGCGAAGCTCGGCTTCGGCCGGGCGGCCCTACCGCGTCGTGTCGCCGGCGGGACGAGGCGGTTGTCGGCGCCGGAGGGGATGGTTCTCGCGGAATACGGGCATCTGAGCGATCTTGTCGCGGCCATGGGCGCAGTGACCGGCAATGGGGAGGAGGCGTGATGACCTGGGCTGACGGTATCGCGATCGGTGTCGTTCTTTTGTCCGGCCTACTGGCGCTGGCCCGTGGCTTTGTGCGCGAGGTGCTGGGCATCGGCGCCTGGATTGGCGCGGGCCTGGCTGCTTTCGTCTCTTACCCGCTGGTCGAACCCCAGATCACCGGCATTGTGGGAAATCCCAAACTGGTTCTGCCGGTGTCGATCGGGATCGTGTTCATCGTTGTTCTGATCGTCCTGTCGATCCTGAGCGCATGGCTTGGTTCGATGGTGCGGGATTCGGTGCTTTCAGGCGTCGATCGCACGCTGGGGCTCGCGTTCGGCCTCGTGCGCGGGGCGGTGATCGTCTGTCTCGCCTATATCGCCCTTTCGATCTTTCTCCAGCCATCCGAATGGCCGTCGGCGATCCGGCGGGCGAAATTCCTCACCTACGCGGAGAACGGATCGGCTTTCCTGGTGGCGTTCTTGCCGGCGGCCTACCGGCCGCACGTCGACAGGATCGGCCCTGCGGCGGCGCCGGCCGCTGCGCCGGTCAGTTCCGCCGCAGGCGGAACAGGACCCAGCCAGTAAGGTTGGGCATGGTTCGATCCTCGACAGGGCCGAACCTAGGCATTATGTGACAGTTTCCGGTCGCAAGGGGATCAGGCGGCGTGACACAATCCGAAAATCCAGTCATTCGCGACGACGATGACAAGCTGCACGAGGAGTGTGGCGTCGTTGGCGTCTGGAACGTCACCGATGCGGCGGCGATCACGGCCCTTGGTCTGCACGCGCTCCAGCATCGCGGCCAGGAGGCGACAGGCATCGTCACCCATGACGGGGTGCGTTTTCACGCGCACAAGGGGATTGGCCTGGTCGGTGACAATTACGGCGATGCCAAGGTCATGGCAGGTTTGCCTGGCACACGGGCGATCGGACACAACCGCTATGCGACGACCGGCGCAACGCTTCTGCGCAATGTGCAGCCATTGTTCGCCGAATTCGAGTTCGGTGGTCTGGCTGTCGGCCATAATGGCAACCTGACCAATGCCCATACGCTGAAGCGCGCCCTGGTGCGGCGGGGCTGTCTGTTCCAGTCGACCACCGACTCGGAGGTTTTCGTTCATCTGATCGCGATCAGCCTCTATGCGACAGTGCTCGACCGTCTGATCGACGCGCTCAAGCAGGTCCAGGGTGCGTACTCGCTGGTTGCCCTGACCAATGACATGCTGATTGGCGTAAGGGACCCGCTTGGGGTCCGGCCTTTGATCCTCGGCCGCACGCACGGTGCCGATGGAAGCGGGCCGGGCTGGGTGCTGGCATCGGAAAGCTGCGCGCTGGAGATGGTCGGCGCCGAGTTCGTGCGCGATATCGAGCCTGGCGAGATCGTTGCGATCGACCGCGGCGGGGTGCGGAGCCTCAAGCCGTTCGTGCCGCAGAAGCCGCGCTTCTGCGTGTTCGAATATATCTACTTCGCGCGTCCTGATTCGATCGTCGACGGCATGTCGGTCTATGCCGCGCGCAAGCGCATAGGCAGCGAACTGGCGCAGGAATCGCCGGTGGAAGCCGACCTGATCGTCCCGGTTCCGGATTCTGGCGTGCCGGCGGCGATGGGTTATGCCGAGCGGAGCGGCATTCCCTTCGAACTGGGCATTATCCGTAACCATTATGTCGGGCGGACCTTCATCGAGCCGACCGATCAGATCCGCCATCTCGGCGTGCGGCTCAAGCATTCGGCGAACCGGCCGGCGCTCGAGGGCAAGCGCGTCGTGCTGGTGGACGATTCGATCGTGCGCGGCACGACGTCGAAGAAGATCGTCGAGATGGTGCGCGCGGCAGGGGCACGCGAAGTGCATATGCGGATTTCCTCGCCCCCGACAACGCATTCCTGCTTCTATGGCATCGACACGCCCGAGCGCGGCAAGCTGCTTGCCGCCCGCAACAGCGAAGCCGAGATGGCCGCGCTGATCGGCGTGGACAGCCTGGCGTTCATCTCGATCGACGGGCTGTATCGCGCGCTTGGCCACCAGGGGCGCGACGCCGCTGACCCGGCCTATTGCGATGCCTGCTTCAGCGGTGATTATCCCATTCCGTTGACCGACCACGCCGAGCCGCGGGACGCGCAACTCTCGCTGCTGGCCGAACTGGCCTGACAAGGTTGCGCCGGAGCACGGTGCATGACGCTGGTGGATCAGATCAGGGCGATTATGAGCGCGATGAAGACACGGATGCCGACAGCCGGTGAGGCGCTGCCGGGGCGGGCGACGCCGATGCCGATTCCGGAATTCCACTACGTCAGCGGCGCGCGGCTCGCAGAGCCCTATCCGCCAGGATCGGAAGTCGCGATCTTCGGTCTTGGCTGTTTCTGGGGCGCGGAACGCAAGTTCTGGCAAGCGCCGGGCGTGCTGGTCACGGCCGTCGGCTATGCTGGCGGATTTACGCCGAACCCCACCTATGAGGAGGTGTGTTCCGGTCGCACGGGCCATGCCGAGGTCGTGCTGGTCGTGTTCGATCCGCGGGCGATCTCATATCAGAACCTGTTGAAGCTGTTCTGGGAAAACCATGACCCGACGCAGGGCATGCGCCAGGGTGGTGACATTGGCACGCAGTATCGCTCGGCGATCTACGCCTTGTCCGACGAACAGCTTCGCCTCGCCGAGTTGTCCCGCGACGCGTATCAGAACGTGCTGTCCGAGGCCGGTTTCGGCAGAATCACGACAGAAATCCTCCCCGCGCCGACGTTCTTTTTCGCCGAAGCCTATCACCAGCAATATCTGGCCAAGAACCCTGACGGTTATTGCGGGCTTGGCGGGACAGGCGTGACCTGTCCCGCTGGTGTCATGCCCGCCGATTGAAAACCTGCCGATTGAAAACCTGAGGTATCATTTCAGGCCGGCAGGCTGCGGCGCTTGGTTCAGTGAACCGAGACTGGCGCGAGTTCGTGCTGGACGATCGCGGCACGGGCAACGCTGTTGTCGGCTGCGACGGCCATAGGCACGCCGTTGGCGGCGAAGACGCCGAAGGCCGGTCCGTTCGGTGTCATGATCGGGCGGACATAGGCAATTTCCTCGAGTCCGAGTTCGGCGAGCTGGGCCTCGGTGATCTGATGCGGATCGAGAAACGCCTGGAACGGCGCGTCTTCGGCGATACCGTCATGGGTCTTGATGTTCATGTCAGGAACCCTCCTGAAGTTCACGCCCAACGATGCGCGACGCAACTGCATCACTGTCGAGCGTGCGTGCTGAGCTGGCGCCGTTTTGGCCGCCTGCTCCCTTCTTGATGGCGATCGTGCGGATCTTCGCTTCCGGCAATGGCCGGGCGAGGTCGATATGCAGGAGCCCGTTATCGAGCCAGGCGCCCTTGACCTCGATACCTTCCGCGAGAACGAAAGCCCGCTGGAACTGACGCGCGGCTATTCCGCGATGCAGGAAGATACGCCCCTGCATGTCGTCGTTCTGGCGGCCCCGGATCACCAGCTGGTTGTCTTCCTGCGTGATCTGGAGATCGTCCATCGTGAAACCGGCAACGGCGATGGTGATCCGCAGGCTTGTCGAGCTGAGTTGCTCGATGTTGTAGGGCGGATACCCTTCCGACGACGTCTTGGCGGCACGTTCGATCACCTGTTCAAGATGATCAAAGCCCAGAAACAAGGGCGAAGTAAAAACGCGAGTTGTCAAAGCCTCCTCCTTTCGAGCGAGACAAGCGAAACCCGGACGGCGTTTCGCACCTCCGAAATGGGCATAAATCGCGTCCATTGCAAGTACCGATTGATCGGGCGCGGCGGCGGGGCTACATGCCGGCCATGAGTGCGACGACCGATATTGCGGATGCCGGAATCCCGGAGATCCTGATTGTTCCCGACAAGCGGCTGCGGATGAAAGCGCGCCGTGTGGTCGGCGCGGACCGTGACGACGTGGCGGAACTGGTGCCGCGGATGTTCGCAGCGATGTATCGCGCGCCGGGTATCGGCCTCGCTGCGCCGCAGATCGGCGTGTCGCTGCGTCTGGTGGTGATGGATCTGGCGCCGGACGACCAGAAGCAGCCGATGGTCATGATCAATCCCGAGATCACGGCGCGGAGCGAAGAACTCGTCTCGCGCGAGGAGGGCTGCCTGTCGCTGCCGGGTCAGTATGCCGAGGTGATCCGGCCGGGGCAGATCAGCGTGGCATTCGAGGACGAGGACGGCAAGAAGCGAACGATCGATGCCGACGGGTTGCTGGCGGCCTGCATCCAGCACGAGATCGATCATCTCGACGGGGTCCTGTTCGTCGATCATCTGTCGGCGCTCAAACGGAACATGATCCTGCGCAAGCTCGCGAAGGATCTGCGCGAAAAGGCCGCGCGGAAGCCGGCACGCTGATGCGTCTCGCGTTCATGGGATCGCCTGGATTCGCGGTGCCGGCGCTGCGGGCGCTGCATGCGGCGGGCCATGATATCGTCGCGGTCTATTGCCAGCCGCCGCGACCGGTCGGGCGGGGCCATCGCATTCACAAATGCCCGGTTCATGAGGCTGCGGAGGCGCTCGGCCTGACGGTGCGGACGCCGGAGCGCCTGCGCCGGGACGATGCCGAGCGGGCCTATTTCCGCGCGCTCGACCTCGATGCCGCAGTCGTCGCCGCCTATGGACAGATTCTTCCAGCGGACATGCTGGTCGCCCCGCGACGCGGCTGCATCAATATCCACGCGAGTCTGCTGCCGCGCTGGCGTGGAGCCGCGCCGATCCATGCCGCGATTCTTGCGGGGGATGCGCAGACCGGCGTGACCATCATGCAGATGGATGAGGGGCTCGACACCGGGGCGACGCTGCTGGCCGAAGCGGTGCCGATCGGCCCTGAGGATACAATGGTGGATCTGCTTGACCGGCTCGCCGATCTGGGTGCCGCGCTGGTCATCAAGGTGCTTGACGGGAATTTTCCGCCTGTGCCGCAACCGGAGGGGGGGGTGACCTATGCTCCGAAACTCTCGAAGGCGGACGCGGAGATCGACTGGTCGGCATCTGCCGCAGTGATTCTGCGGCGGATTCGGGCATTCCGGCCCTGGCCGGGAACGGAGACGCGGCTCGACGGCGAGGCGCTCAAGATTATCCGCGCCGAACCGGCGGCGGGGCAGGGCGAACCGGGAACGGTGCTTGATGACCGCCTGGCCATTGCCTGCGGCGATGCTGCGATACGGCCGACTCTTGTTCAGCGCGCGGGGCGGGCCGCAATGCAGGCCGAGGCGTTCCTGCGCGGCCATCCGGTCGCCATCGGGACGCGTCTGGGGTGAGGCGCTGGGCGCTCAGGCTCGAATATGACGGCCGGGGCTTTGTGGGCTGGCAGCGCCAGGAGAACGGGCTGTCGGTGCAGGAAGTGCTGGAGACGGCCGCATCCCGGCTATGTGGCGGCGATGTGCCTGACAGCGTGGTTGCTGGCCGCACCGATGCCGGTGTTCATGCCGCTGGACAGGTCGCGGCGCTGGAACTACCGGACCGGCTCGATGCGCGGGCGGTACGCGAAGCGCTGAATTTCCACATGAAGCCGCACGCGGTGGCGGTAATCGAGGCGGCGCCTGCGCCGTCGGCGGCGTGGAGTCCGCGATTTTCGGCGATCGGGCGGGCCTATCGCTATTTGATTCTTAATCGATCCGCCCGGCCGGCCCTGCGGGATGGGTTCGTCTGGCACGTGAAGGCGCCGCTTGATGCTCCGGCCATGCACGAAGCGGCCCAGTCGCTGCTGGGACGCCACGATTTCACCAGTTTCCGGGCCAGCTCGTGCCAGGCGAATTCGCCGCTGCGCACGCTCGATCGGCTCGATGTCCGGCGGGACGGCGAAACGGTCGTGATCGAGGCGGAGGCACGCAGTTTTCTTCACCACCAGGTGCGGAACATGGTTGGAACACTCAAGCTGGTGGGTGAGGGGCGCTGGCGCGTCGGTCGCGTGGCCGAGGCGCTCGCGGCGCGAGATCGTTCGGCGGCGGGGCCGACCGCACCGCCGGATGGGCTGGTGCTGGTCGCGGTCCGCTACGAGGTTGATCCGTTCCCGCGGAACTGACCCCCCGATGGGGATGGCGCTTGTTCTGTTGCCTTGACAGCCCGATATCGTCTAGAGCGAAGATCTCGTATTCGCGTTTCTTCCACAACGACAGGAGAGCGACATAGCCAGACTACCCGTTCCGCCGAGCCCGCCCAGCCGCGAAGGCCCGCGCGTCAATGAAGACATTCGTGTGCCCCAGGTCCGTCTCATCGACCAGGATGGTGAAATGCTGGGTGTGATGAGCACCAGAGAGGCGCAGCGCCGCGCCGGCGAGGTGGGACTGGACCTCGTTGAAATCAGCCCGAACGCGGACCCGCCGGTCTGCAAGCTGCTCGATTATGGCAAGTTCAAGTACGAGCAGCAGAAGAAAAAGAACGAGGCGCGCAAGAAGCAGAAAGTGATCGAGATCAAGGAGATCAAGGTCCGCCCGAACATCGACGAGAACGATTATCAGGTGAAGCTGCGCGCCATGAAGAGCTTTATCGGCGATGGGGACAAGGTGAAGGTCACGCTGCGGTTCCGCGGGCGTGAAATGGCGCATCAGGAACTCGGCGTGAAGGTGCTTGAGCGCATCCGACTCGATATGGAAACCGATACCAAGGTCGAGCAGATGCCGAAGATGGAAAACCGTCAGATGATCATGGTGCTCAGCCCGCGCTGAGCACCCGCGCAGCGTCATGCTGGGTTTTGTGACTGGACTGACTGCGGAAGCCGCCCTGCTGCGTGGGGTAAGAGCCAGGGTGGTTGTCGGCGGCGGAACTCCTGACGGTGCCCTGCATGCTGCCCGAACTCTGGCTCAGGACAAAGCGGTTTCGGCGCTGATCAGCTTTGGTCTTGCCGGAGGACTGGATCCGGGCCTTGCGGCGGGAACGCTTCTTGTGCCGCGAAAGGTCCTTGGTTCACAAAAGGCTACGTATTCTTGCGAGCTCCGGCTGACGGAGATGTTCGGGGGGGCGACTGTGGATGCCCTGATCGGTGGCGGGAGCGTGGCCGTGACCCCTGAACACAAGCGGGTGCTGTTCGCGTCGACCGGAGCTGCCGCAATCGATCTCGAATCAGCGGCCGTTGCGCGTGTTGCCGCCGAGTACGGTCTGGATTTTGCCGTATTGCGCGCGATTGCCGATCCCGCGCGACGGCGTTTGCCGCCGGCTGCCCTCGTGGCGCTCGGCCCCGACGGCCGAATCTCCATCGAACAGGTCCTGAAAAGCGTTTTCCGCCGGCCCGCGCAGATCCCGGATCTGATCGCGCTTGGCCGTGAAGCCGCCGCCGCGCGCCGGACTCTGCAGCGCGCGCTCGAGTTCTACAGGTCGAGGGTCAACACCACCGGGACGTGATCGGAACCGCGTTCCCAGTCCCGGGCGTCCTGAAGAATGGCATGGCGCGCCAGATTGCCGATCAGGTCCGTCGAGACCCAGATGTGATCGAGTCGCCGGCCCCTGTTGGAGGCCCGCCAGTCCCTGTTCCGATAAGACCACCAGGTGAAAAGCTTCTGGTCATCGGGGACGAAATGCCGGATGGCGTCGATGAAACCTTCGGTCCGCCAGGCGTTCAGACCCTCGGTTTCCGGCGGCGTATGGCTAACGACGTTCAATAACTGCTTGTGGCTCCAGACATCGTTTTCCAGCGGCGCGATATTCAGATCACCCACCAGCATGGTGCGATGCGGGCGGTTCATTGCGAAGTGGTCGCGGGCTTCCGCAATGAAATCGAGCTTGTGCCCATATTTCGGGTTCTCTGCCCGATCAGGGATATCGCCGCCGGCAGGGACGTAGAAATTGTGCAGCACAAGCGGATCGGTTCCGGTATCGATTCGCGCGGCAATGTGCCGGCAGTCCGATTTCATGCACCAGTCGGGCGTATCCTCGACCGCTGTAAGCGGAAGGCGGGAGAGGATCGCAACGCCGTTATAACCTTTCATGCCGCGTTTGAGCACATGAGGCAGACCGAGTGCCGTGCCGAGGTCTTCCGGGAAAAGGTCGTCGGGGACCTTGGTTTCCTGCAGGCAAACGATATCGGGCGCGGCCTGATCCATGAGACTGTGCAGCAGATCCCGACGGAGTCGAACCGAATTTATGTTCCAGGTCGCGACGGTCAGAGCGGTCATGCGAGGGTGAATTCCAGTTCGCCGACGCCATCAATGACGCCGTAAACGCGGTCGCCAGGTTGGATCTGGCCGACGCCATCGGGCGTGCCGGTATAGATCAGATCGCCCGGCTTCAGTTCCACGAGGGACGAAAGGAACGAGATAATGTCGGCGACCGGCCAGATCATGTCGGAAAGATCGCCGTTTTGGCGCTGCTCGCCATTCACCGCGAGGGAGATGCGGCCAGCAGCAGGATGACCAATTTGTGCGGCCGGAACAATGAGGCTGATCGGCGCAGAGAGATCGAAACCCTTGCTCATGTCCCACGGACGGCGAAGCGACTTTGCTTCGTCCTGCAGATCCCGGCGGGTCAGATCTACGCCGGCCGCATAGCCATAGATATGGGCCAGCGCCGCGTCGGACGGGATATCCCGGCCGCCTGCGCCCAGCGCCACGACGAGTTCCATCTCGTGATGAAGGTTCTGCGTTGCCGAAGGGAAGGGGACGCTGTCGCCCAGCGCAATCGCATCGGCGGGTTTGGTGAAGAAGAACGGCGGCTCGCGATTCGGATCGCCCCCCATTTCCCGCGTGTGCGCCGCGTAGTTGCGGCCGACACAGAAGATGCGTCGGACCGGGAAGAGCCCACCGCCCGCAACGGGAACAGCCGGTATTGCCGGCGGTGCGATCACGAATTCGGACATATTCTGTTCCTGCCTTTATTGTGACTGATCAGACCGCCTTGTTCACGGCGGCCCCGAAGCTCTCGAAAATGCGGCGGGATGCCGCATCATGTTCGAAATCATATTCCGGATGCCATTGCACACCGACCAGATAGCCGGGACCGGTCCCTGTCACCGCTTCAATGGTTCCATCCGTGGCGCGGGCCTCGACCAGCAGGCCGGGGGCCAGCCGGTCGATTCCCTGATTGTGAAGGGAATTGACGGAGAGAAGGTTGCTTTCCACGATCCGGGCGAGACGTCCGCCGGAGCGCAACGTGACGTGATGGGCCTTTCCGGTTCGCACCGGGGCGTGTGGCTGCATCGGCGTCGAATGGTCGATGCGCCCCGGCAGATCCTGCAATCGCTGATGCAACGTGCCGCCGAGGGCGACATTCAGTTCCTGGAGGCCGCGGCAGATGGCCAGAACCGGCAGGCCCCGTGCGACCGCGCCACGGACAAGCGGCAGCGTCACGCGGTCTCGTTCCGGATCCTCGGGCGCGTCGTCCGGCGGTTGCGGTGGGCCGCCGTAGAACACCGCCGCCACATTGCTGCGGCTGCCGGTCAGGATCAGCCCGTCCAGCCGGTCAAGCAGGGTGTTGACATGCGAACGGTCGCCATTGGCCGGAATCAGAACAGGGACGCCACCGATGACCAGGTCGACGGCCCGGACATATGTGTCCGAGGCCGCATGATTGAGCATTCCGAAAACGCCGAAGAGCTTTCGGCAACAGGAAATGCCGATCAGTTTCGATGACCGCGATATCATGCTCGACTTTCTCGCAAATCCGGAACGCCGTGTCAGCATCGCGCTGGGGACTGCCAGAGTTGCGGCCGTGGTTGCCGCCTGGGCTTCCACGGGTTCAGTTCGTGTTGTAGCCGGGAACGAATTCGAAGGTTTTGTCGGGGAACGGTGCGGCCGGCTTCAGGTCGTACAAGCTGACCTGGGTCACGCGGTCTTGAGCGTCGGTAAGCCGCCATTGCCGCAACTCGATCGGATTGGTCGAGAAGACGAGGGTGATGTGGCCCTGCGCTTCCCTGCCCGCCCGCGTCAGCGTGACCTGGATTTCCCCTGGTGGCGTCGAGACGCGCAGGAGCTTGACATCGCCGCCGAAGGTTATGTGCTTGGCGAGGAGGATGCCGAGAGGCGTGGACGACAGCGGAATGTTGGTTGTCTGGTCCAGCTGCGGATCGTGATACACAAGCAACCCGAAGCCCGCGACGAGCAGTTGAGGGTCCGGCTTGTCATATTCGAACCGCATTTTCCCAGGGCGCTGCACGATGGCGGTGCCGGTTCGGACGGAACCATCGGGGCCAACCTGCATGAAGCGGGCGGTGACGGTCTTCAGGCTGTTCAGGTAATCGAGAACTTTACCCAGGACCTGCTGTGTGTGGCCGGACGAAAGGGGGGCCGACCACGCAGGGGAAAAGGATGCCGCAACGCAGGTTGCGGCAATGCCCAGCAAAGCTCTTCTGGCAATCATTCCGTTCCCGTATTCCACTCAGTTTGCCGCGACCGAACGGCGGCTCGTCTGCTCCGGACGGCTGCGTCCGTCACTTGTCACCTCGGTCATGACGCTACGGATTTCCCGCAGAAAAGCCGAACCTTTGGTCGTGCGCTGCACCAGAACGCTGCGGCGATCCGACGGATCGACCTTCCGGCGGGCGAGGTCGAGATCGGACAGACGGTCGAGGGCCCGGGTGATGGCGGGCTTCGACACGTTGAGTTCGCTCGCAAGCCCGCGGACGGTGTGAGCGTCATCATTCAGATAACAAGTGAGGAATACGCCGAGCTGTCGTGCCGACAGGTCGACCCCCTCACGTCTCACCAGAGCAACGATCGTGTCTCGTAGAACCCCGACGAGCTCCTCAGAATTCATTTGCTGGCCCATGCAACTTTTTCTCCTCTCCGGTTGTCTGACGCTCATGATCACCAGAGGGAACTGGCGGTCTCAGGCCTCCCAAAAAGGGACGATCGAATTACGTGCAGCCTTGTCTCAGGAGGACAACCTGAGATCAATTATGAATCCTGAAGCTTACGCACAAGACATTGAAACATGAAAACATTGCAATTCCATTGCCGAATATTTGCCTTAATTCATAGGTCATTATCAAGGCCGTTTCGTGGTCGATACGCTGGCAAGGGCTTCGATGGCGCCAAAAGTGGCATGAAGGGCCTGCGCCTCGCCGCCCTCAGGCTTTCCCGCTCTGGTAGAGTCGTTCCACGCGTAGGTGTCGATATGTGCCCAGGGCGTTCCGGAGGGGACGAAGCGGCGCAGGAACAGGGCTGCGATGATCGCCCCGGCGAACGGCTTCGAGGCGACCGAATTCAGGTCAGCGGTTGGGCTGTCCAGCCAGGATTCGTAACCTTGCCATAACGGCAGGCGCCAGAGCGGATCATCGGCGGCCGTGCCCGCCGCTAAGAGCCCATTGGCGAGCGCATCATCATTCGAGAAAAGTGCCGGCAGATCCGGCCCGAGGGCAACGCGGGCCGCCCCCGTCAGCGTCGCGAAATCGATCAGCCAATGGGGCTTTGCGTCGGCTGCGTCGGCTAGCAGGTCGGCCAGGACCAGTCGGCCCTCGGCGTCGGTGTTGCCTACCTCCACATTCAGGCCCGCGCGCGTGCGGATGATGTCGAGGGGGCGCATCGCGTGTCCGGACACGCTGTTCTCAACGCAGCCGATCCGCACATCGAGCCGAACCGGAAGATTCAGCGCCATCACGGCCTGCGCGACTCCGAGGGTAATTGCGGCGCCGCCCATATCCTTCTTCATCCGTAACATTGCGGCGCTCGGCTTGAGGTCGTAACCGCCGGAATCAAAACAAACTCCCTTGCCGCAAAGCGAGATCAGCGGATGAGAACTGTCGCTGCCCCAGTTGAACTGCAGGACCTCCGGTGGGCGCTCTGAACCGGCGCCCACCGCGTGCACCGCGGGATATCCGTCTTCAAGTTCCGCGCCTCTGATTCGCCTGACGGCGGCGCCGTAGCGTTCCGCCAGGGTGGTTCCCGCATCGGCTAGATCGGAAGGGCCGAGATGATTGGCTGGTGTATTGATGAGGTCGCGCGCGAAGCAGATCGCGGACGCGAGGTGCCGGGCCCGGTCGGGCGCGTGGTCGACCGAAATCCGAGGCAGAGGAGGCCGCGGCCTACGAAACCGCTCGAATCGGTAGGTGCCCAAGGCAATTCCAAGCCATGCCTGGCCAGGATCGTAGTCGCCTGGCAGCAGCGACCATTCGGCGCCCGGCGGCAACTTCGTGTGCAAATCGCCGAACGTGGCCTGGGTAGGTCGGTCGCCAAGCCCGAGCAATGCCCCCGAACAGCCATTCGGGCCGTGTAGGAGAACCACCGCAGAGGCCTGCCCCGTAAATCCCTGCATGCGGACAGATGCTGCGGTCGGCGTATCTGTGGTGGCGAGAAACGGTTCCACGGCATCCGGACGCAGCGCCCGGATCGGTAGCCTGGGACCGGAATGTGATGTCTGGGGATCAGGAGGGAGAATCATCATGGTTTCCGCAAGTTACAACAGGCGTATCGGTCACGTCGTTGCTGAGCCGCAAATCCGGTGCGAGAATGCCGGAAACCGCAGGTGATCGGCAACTCTTGACCGACATCGATCGAAGCCTGAATGCCCGGTCGCAGCAGGCTGAAAACATTGGATCATTTCGTTCGGAAAGTTGTCCACTCCTGGATGTGACGCATATAACTCCGATGTCATCTTCCACAGGCCTCTTTTTTTTACTTTTGGCAATTCTGGAATGTTTTAATATCAGAGACTTAGAGAGATCATCGGATCGGGCCGTAAATTTCCTGAGAGGGGTTGACTGGTCAGTCACATCTCCATTCTTGCAAACCATGCACAGACTTATCCACAACCTTTCGGTGCCAATGGACCAGGATGATGAGTGATACCCAGCGACCCGCGCCAAAGGGGATTGAAGTGATCTCAGGCGCGCTCGTCTCCATGCCGGCGGCGCCTGGCGTATACCGGATGCTCGATCTCTCCGGAAACGCGCTTTATGTCGGCAAGGCGCGTAGCCTGAAGAAAAGAGTCACGACCTATACGCAGATCGCACGTTTGCCCGAACGGTTGCGGCGCATGGTGTCGGAAACCTCCACCGTCGAGATCATCACCACCCATACGGAAGCCGAGGCGCTGCTTCTTGAAGCCAATCTGATCAAGAGGTTGAAGCCTAAATACAATATCCTGCTGAGGGATGACAAATCCTATCCCTGGTTGGTGATCACGGAGGATGGGGAGTTTCCCCAACTCGCGAAGCACCGCGGCGCACAAGTGCGCAAGGGGCGCTACTGGGGGCCGTTCGCTTCGGCGTGGTCGGTGAACCAGACGATCCAGGCGCTGCAGCGTGTCTTTTTGCTCCGTACATGCCCCGATACGGTCTTCGCCAATCGCACGCGGCCCTGCCTCCTGTTCCAGATCAAGCGATGCTCGGCTCCGTGCGTCGGGCGCATCGATGCCGAGGCCTATGGGGCGCTGGTCCGCCAGGCGAGTGATTTTCTGTCCGGCCGCGCGGGGACGGTGCAGCACGATCTGGCCGCCGCAATGGCAGCTGCCGCGGACGTCATGGAATACGAGCGTGCGGCGGCGATCCGGGATCGCATCCGTGGCCTTGCGCACATTCGCGGCGGTGACGTGATCAACCCCGAAAGTGTTGGCGATGCCGATGTGATCGCGATCCATCAGGCGGCGGGTCAGTCCTGTCTTCAGGTCTTCTTCATCCGAGGCGGGCGGAATTATGGCAACCGGAGTTTTTTTCCCACCCAGGCCCAGGGAGCCACGCCGGGCGATGTACTCGGTGCGTTCATTGCCCAGTTTTATGACGACAAGACACCGCCTCCTCTCATTTTGCTCAGCAACACCGTCCCCCAGGCCGACCTACTCAAGGATGCGCTTGGTCTCAAGGCAGGGTACAAGGTTGAACTTGCGGTGCCGCAGCGCGGTGAGAAGCGCCATGTCGTCGAGCACGCGGCAACCAATGCCCGGGAAGCACTCGAGCGAAAGCTGGCGGAGTCCGCGGGGCAGGAAAAACTGCTTGCGGCGACGGCCGCTCTGTTCGGTCTTGAGGGAAATCCGGAACGGATCGAGGTTTACGACAACTCTCACATCATGGGCACCAATGCCTATGGTGTGATGATCGTTGCCGGTCCCGAGGGCTTCATCAAACCGGCTTATCGGCGCTTCTCGATCAAGGGGCCGATCACGCCGGGCGACGATTTCGCAATGATGCGCGAGGTGCTGACGCGTCGCTTTGTCCGGGCGACGGCCGAAGACTCGTCGCGTGAAGATGGCACCTGGCCGGATCTTGTCGTGATAGATGGCGGCGCCGGGCAATTATCGGCGGCGCGCGCGGTACTGGACGAACTCGGGGTAAGCGATGTTCCGCTGGTCGCGATCGCCAAGGGGCCCGATCGTGACGCGGGGCGTGAATGGTTTCATCTGCCGGACCGTTCTCCCTTTCAACTGCCGCCCCGTGACCCCGTGCTTTATTTTCTCCAGAGGTTGCGCGACGAGGCGCACCGCTATGCGATCACGACCCATCGAGCGAGTCGCAGCCGCAAAATCACCACGAGTGAGCTAGATGGCATTCCTGGTATCGGATCGGCGCGAAAGAAGGCCCTGCTCAATCATTTCGGTTCGGCACGGGGCGTGCGCCAGGCCGGATTGAAGGATCTGGAAGCTGTCTCCGGCATAAACCGGACGACGGCCCGACTGATTTACGGCTATTTCAACCCGGATGCTCGATTTGACGATCTTCCCGCAGGAGGAATCCGGAAAGATTGACGGCGGGTTAAAAATTTCATCGACACAACTTAAGGTTTAATGTTAAATACAACCATAGAGTTGTATTTTGCATTTGATGCACCTTAAGGAGTGGTCATGTCAGACACGATCAGCGGCACCGTGCTCTCCGGGGTTACCCTATCGTCAGCGCAGTATGCCGACCCGGTGGCCATCGAAGGCATCATCGACGTGGCTGGGGGAAATGCCCTCGTGGCGCCCCTGACGTGGACAATCGACGTGACCGGGACAATCGCCGCATCAGATGACGGAGGAGTTCTGCTTCTTGCAGGCGGTCAAATCGACAATCATGGCCTGGTGACCGCCGCGAGCGATGCCGTGTTGTCCACGTCGGGTCGTGCTTTCGACATCCAGAACGAGGCCAGCGGAACCCTCGCGAGTGCCTCTGGCGATGCGGTGAAGCTGAGTGGCGGCGTGACGGGAAGCACCCTGCTGAATGCCGGCCTGATCTCCGCGGGGAACGCCGGAATCGGTCTTCAGATCGGCGCGGCGGTAGCCGTCAATGAGGCGGGAGGGGTGATCGAAGGCGGGGCCGCGGGCGTGGTTCTCGGCAATGTCGCCAGTTTCGATAATTTCGGGACCGTTGGCGGCTCGACTGGCATTCTGGTTCCCATCGGCCAGAATTATGTGGACATCGTCCAGGGCGGCTTGGTGAGTGCCAGTTCCGGCCCGGCGATTTCCTTCACTGGCGGAGCCGTGATGACGGTAACCGATACCCTGACTGTTCTGCCGGGTGCCACGTTCGACGGCGCCGCCATCGGCGGGCAGGTCGCCGATCTCGTGTTTGGCGGGACGACGGAAGGCACCTTCGTCAATCCAACGCAGGAATTCGTGCAGTTCAATACGATTTCGATCGCGGCGGGAGCAACGTGGGATCTTGCGGGCATCTCGACGATATCGTCGTCCTTCCGGAATGACGGAACACTTCTCGTGCAGGCTGGAGATGCGATCGATTTCGGAGCGGCGGTTTCCGGCTCCGGAGTGATCGACCTCGCGGGCGGTTTTGTCGATTTCGCAAACACCGTTGCCGCCGGCACGACGATCGACTTCAACGCGCCCGGCTCGTTCATGCAGTTCAACCAGTCGCATCCGTTCTCCGGTACCGTCGAAGGATTCACGCCGGGTGATACGATCGACATCACCGGATTTGGCGCGTCGCAGCAACTGAGCGGAACGGTTGCGGGTAATGTCCTGACCCTGAATAACGGTCTGGCACCCCTTTACGTGACGTTTGCAACGGCGCCTGGACCACTTGCCGTCGTGGCGATCGGCGGCACGAACCCGAAGACTTTCGAGGTCGTTGTGCCTTGTTTCCGCCACGGCACACGCCTGCTGACGCCTTCGGGCCTGCGGCCAGTAGAAACCCTTTCCGAGGGGGATGAGGTGATCACGCTGCGTGGAGAGGTCCGGCAGATTGCCTGGCGCGGCCGGCGGCGGATTGATTGTCGCCGGCATCCTGTGCCGGAATCGGTGTTGCCCGTGCTGATCGAAAAAGATGCCTTCGGTGTCGGGCAACCCTGCCGTGACCTGTATCTCTCGCCCGATCATGCAATCTGGATCGACGGTTCACTGGTCGAGATCAAACGTTTGATCAACGGCCTGTCCATCCGGCAGGTAACGGTGCCGACCGTGACCTATTATCATGTCGAACTGGAAAGCCACGACGTTGTTCTGGCCGAGATGCTGCCGGCGGAGACCTATCTCGATTGCGGGAATCGTTTCCAGTTCGAGGATGGCGACGCCACCATTTCGCTGTTCCCGGACTTCGGGGCTCTGGCGCGCGACCCCGGCCGCCTCTATGCGCCGGTTGTCGACGGTGGCCCGGATCTCGCGCGGATCCGGGCGGGTCTGCAATACCGGGTTGCCTCACGTGGCATTCGCCAGAAGGCAGGAAACTTCCAGGTCGTTGCAGATGGAAAGACAGTGGCGCCTGTCTGGTCGGCGGACCGGCACCGGATTTACCGGTTGCCGCCCGCGCCTTGCGACCTCAAACTGCTGTCAACCGCCTCTCGCCCGGCAGAACTTGACCCGGCTTCGGAGGACTGGCGGTGGCTTGGGATCGCCATATGCGACGCTGTGCTGGACGGCGATCCGGTTGACATCGCGGCACCATTCTTTGGCCGGGGATTTCATGGTCCCGAACATGCGGGAGATGGCTGGTTCCGCTGGACCGACGGGACCGCGACGATGGACGCGGCTGGCGCCCGCGAACTGGCCTTCACCGTCAGGGCTGTTGCGCCGGTGTGGGAGGTGCCGGCTCCGTCTTGCGGTGTTTCGGTAAGGCATCGTGCTTGAGTGTCGCGTTGCGAATGACCTGCCGCAGGCCTAGCGCCGCCTGACTGGCCGCGGCGGCGGCAACGTCGCCCCAGTAGGGTGTCATTTCGCTCGGCTTCAGATCGTGAAGCTGGGAGACCTTGCCGATGAATCCGCCGCGCCGGTTCCGGACTGTCCAGTCAAGTTCGACCAGGTCGCTTTCGCCCGGTTTGCCGTCCTTGTTGGCCGGGCTTACCTTCACGACGCCGTCGATCAGGAAATCGGCGTCGGCCGTGTGGTCGACCATGACCACACCGAGTTTCGGCAGATCCCGGGAGACATCGAGTTTCAGGGCATGGTTGCCATCACCCGGCGCTCCGGTCACGCGAATGAGCCTGACGCGGGGAGGGCGGTTTTCAAGAGACGCCGGATTGCTTTGCTGCACGGCGGCATTGATCGCGGAAAGCTGTTTCACGAGGCCGGGCGCCGCCGCATCCGCTGCCTGCCTGAGCGTTGCGGGATCCCCCGCGGCCCAGGCGGCTCCGCTCACTTCGGCGCCTGTCAGGTGGCCATATTCCTTGTGACCGGGACCGATGATCCGGAAGCCGGGAATGACCGTCGCATTCGCTGTGCGCGCCGTTGCTTCCAGTTGCCAGTCATAGGGACGCGCCGGGCGGACGATGCTGGGCACATTCCGGTCGACAAGCGCTTTGGCAAGATCGTGCGCGTAGGCATCGGCAGCGCGGTTGCCAAGGAGCGCATCCGGCGGCGGAGGGACGATGAGGACCGGCGGTGGCGGCACCGCAAGGCGGGCGCCCATCGCCCCGGGCTTCCCCAGAAGAGGCTGGGGAAGCGTTCCGCAGCCTGCCAGCAGCAACGGCAGCGCAACGAGCAGCCGCCGCCTCATGACCGCACCATGATGATCGAGATCTGGTGGCCGCCCGCGCCTTCGCCGCGCAGGGTTCGGCGGCGGTGGGAGAAAAATGCGGTTTCATCGCTGAGCGTATCGTGCGGCAGGATCGCTGCGTCGATGCCCACCATCGCCAGGCGCGCGGCGCAATAACCCGGAAGGTCGAAGTGCCAATGGCCCGGACGACCGGCCGAGAAAAAACATTCGCTTTCAGCGCCGCTGGCGAGCACTGCCGTTCTCATGTCCAATCCCACCTCATAGCTCTCCCTGTGGATGCAGGGACCGATTGCGGCGACAATCTTTGAAGCGCCCATCCGGCGCATCAGAGCGGCGGTCTGCTCGAGAACGCCAGCGGCGGCACCACGCCAGCCGGCATGGGCCGCGCCTACGATCCTGCCATCGGTGGAACTGAAGAGCACGGGAGCGCAATCTGCGGTGATGATTCCCAGGGCGAGGCCCGGCTGGTCGGTCACCATGGCGTCGGCTTCGTGGAACGGCCCCTCCGGATCGGGGGAGGTGACGGCAACCGCCCCGTGAACCTGTCGCAGTCCGGCCAGACGGTCGCGATGGCCGCCGATGGCCATGACGGCGCGGGCACGGTTCTCCGCGACGTTGGCAGGATCGTCCTGCCCGGACCGGCCGCAATTTAGGCTTGCATAAGGCCCCGGAGACACGCCGCCCGCGCGGGTGAAGAACCCGTGAGGAACATCGAGCGAAGCGGTGACGAACGAAATCATGCCCCAAATCCTGGAAGTGGCTCCATCCCTCGTGGGCAGATGGCCATCACACGGAACAGGCTCCCCATAGCCTCAGGGGAGGTCAGCCGCCGTGTTGCGGCCAGCAGGCGCAGCGCATCGTCCTGTCCCGCATGATGACCGAGTTGGGCAGTGCGTTCATGAATCCCCAAGGCTGCGAGGAACGCACCCTGCGCCGCTGGCCCTCGGATCTCGGCCCCCGCGTTGCGGGCCGCCATGGCCAGACGGCTAAAATCGACATGGGCGGTGAGATCCCGCCGGCCTGGTTCGGCGAGCGGATCGGCCGGCTGGCCATCCATGATCGCCTGGAGGGACTCGCCGGTAGCGCCGCCATCATGGCCGTAGTCGATCAGAAGTGCGCTGCCGCCACGGCGGGAGATACGCGAGGCAAGGGCGGCCACGAAGGCCTCGGCGGTCTCGTTCCGCTCGATGACCGTTCCCTCCGGCGCATCTGGCAGAGCCGTCTCCGCGGATGCCTCGACGAAAGCACCATCGGCGACGTAACGCTCGCGCCATGCCGGACCGCGCCGGACGAACTGGCGGATCGGCAGGGCATCAAGAAATTCGTTGGCGAGAAGGATGATCGATTGATCCGGGATTGTCGACAGATCGGCGTGGAACATCGCCTGCGGCAGCCTGTCTTTCAGCAGCCCGATCAGTCGGGGCGAGGTTTCGATCAGATGAATGTCGGCGGCTTCGACGAACGCGGGCATGGCCCGCTTTGCCGCGCGGAGCGCGTCGGTCATCAGATGACCGCGGCCCGGCCCGGCCTCGACCAGAGCAAAGGGGGCCGGGCTGCCGAGCATGCTCCAGGCCATGGCAGCCCACAGGCCGAGCAGCTCACCGAAAACCTGGCTGATTTCCGGTGCTGTCACGAAATCCACAAACGGATCGCGGCTCGCGTAGTAAGCGGCATTGGCGCGGGCCATGAAGGCGTCAAGCCGCTCGATCATGCGGTGGCGAGGGCGCCCTGGCGGCGAGCGACGTATTTCGCGCGCCAGATCATCGTCGCGCCGATCACGATCATCGGGATCGACAGCAACTGTCCCATGGTCAGCCCGAACATGAGGTAGCCGAGAAACCAGTCCGGCTGTCGGAAACATTCGGCGGTCGTGCGGGCAATGCCGTAGCCCATGACGAACATGCCGCCGAGATAGCCGGGCTGGCTGCGGATCCGCTCGTTGCGGGAGGCAATGAGCAGAACGATGAACAGCACGAGCCCCTCGAGCGTGGCTTCGATCAGTTCGGATGGGTAGCGCGGCACGTCCGACCCGGATTCGGGATAGATCATGCGGAACGGAAACCAGGCTGGCGCGGGGCGTCCCCAAAGTTCGCCGTTCACGAAATTGGCAATGCGGCCGAGAAACAGGCCGATCGGCACCGGCACGGCGACGCGGTCGCCGAAACGCCACGGGTCGATGCCATGCCGGCGGCAATAGATCAGGATTGCGACCGCCACACCCAGCATGCCGCCGTGGAAACTCATCCCGCCATCCCACACGGCATAGGTCCGGTTCAGATGATCGAGAAAATAGACCGGCTGATAGAACAGAATATAACCGAGCCGACCGCCGAGGACGACGCCGAGAGTTGCCCAGGACAGGAAATCGTCCACCTGCTCGTGGGTTGCGACGACCGGCGCCTCGCGCACGAGGCGGCGCATCAGCCGCCAGCCAAGCACCAACGCGGTGATATAGGCCAGCGCATAGTAATGGATGGCGAATGGTCCGAACCGGACAAGAATCGGATCGAAATGCGGCCAGACATAAACGTTTTTCATCGGTACTGATCCGGCCGGCTGAGGAAGTTCCTGATATAGGCCTCGACGCCCTGTTCGAGGGGCGTGAAGGGACGGTCGAAGCCGGCCGCGCGCAAGCGGTCCATCCGAGCCTCGGTGAAGGATTGATATTGCCCGACCAGACTCTCCGGCATCGGAACGAATTCGATCCGCTCGCCGACGCCACATGCAGAGCAGACTGCGCGGGCGAGATCGACATAGCTGCGCGCAGTGCCGGTGCCGAGGTTGAACAGCCCGCTCACCTCGGGATGATCGAGCAGGAAGAGGATCGCGGCGACAACATCGTCCACCCAGATGAAATCGCGCGACTGCTGGCCGTCCGCTATATCAGCCCGGTCGGACCGAAACAGGCGGGCCGGGCTGCCGGAAGCGACCTCGTCGAACTTCACCTTGACGACCGAGATCATGCGGCCCTTGTGATATTCATTGGGTCCGTAGACGTTGAAGAATTTCAGGCCGGCCCATTGCGGCGGTCGGGGTCGGCCCGCCGCGCATTCGCCGGCCACCCACAAGTCGAAAGCGTGTTTGGACCAACCATACAGGTTCAGCGGCCGCAACCTTCGCAGTGCCGCGAGGTCATTGTCGTCGTCAAAGCCTGCCGAACCGTCGCCATAGGTCGAGGCCGACGACGCATAGATGAAGGGCAACCGCTGCGCCGCGCACCAGCGCCATAACATCTGGCTCAGGGCAACATTCGACTGCCAGACCAGATCGCCATCGATGGCGGTCGTTTCGCTGATCGCGCCGAGATGGATCACCGCATCGAGTGGCGGCTGGCTGGCGAGGAAATCGCCGAGTTCACGCGGTTCAACGATCATCGCCGGTGGGTGAGCGCGCAGGTTGCGCCATTTCCCCGTTGTGCGGAGCTTGTCGACAATGACGACGTTCAGATCGCGTTCGTGCAGTGCTGCGTGGAGATTGGAGCCGATGAAACCCGCTCCGCCCGTGACCAGTATCATGGAGGCGTTTATAGAGAGGCGGAGATGATCCGTCATCACCACTCTGCAGGAGAATTGGCATGACCGAGAGACCGCGGTTTTTTGATGATCTGGCAGGCCTTGCCGGCGGCGCGCTCTCGGCGGCCAGCGGCCTGCGCGACGAAATCTCAGCCCTGGTGCGGGCGCGGGTCGACGAGGCGATCCGGCGGCTCGACCTTGTCAGGCGCGAGGAATTCGATGCGGTGATGGAGCTTGCGGCCAGGGCGCGTGCGGAATCCGAAGCCCTTGCCTCCCGTGTTGCGCATCTTGAGGACATGGTAATTCCGGCGGCTCCACGCCCCGTCGGACCCGATGCCGGTGCCGACGGGGTGGCCGAGGCGCCGGCAACGGATCCGCTGGCGGTCCCGGATCAGGATGGCAATACGCCGATCTGACGCAGATAGCCAAGCAGCGGCAGCAGGGGCAGGCCGAGGATCGTGAAGAAATCCCCCTCGATCCGCTCGAAAAGTTGAATGCCCGGCCCCTCAAGGCGATAGGCGCCGACCGAGTGCAGTGCGGCCTCGCCCTCGGCGGCTAGATAGGCGGTAATGAAGGCGTCCGAGAGAGGCCGCATGGTCAGCCTCGGCGCCTCGCCGTGAAACCACGTCACTTCGCCGTCACGGACGCAGGCAATGCTGGTCTCGAGCCGGTGCGTCCGGCCGGAAAGCCGGAGCAGGGTTTGGGCGGCCTCCTCCCGGTCGGCGGGCTTGTCAAACCATGCGCCTTCGCAATCCAGCATCTGATCGGCGCCGATCACGACCGCATCGGGATGACGGGCAGACACCGCGAGAGCCTTCTCCCGGGCAAGCCTGGCCGCAACCACCGCAGCCGACTGGCCGGCCAGCGTGCCGGCGTGCTTGATGGGCGCTTCATCGACCCCCGATGACTCGGTATCCGCAAGCACACCGGCCGCCTTCAGCATCGACTGCCGGGTGACCGAGGTGCTGGCGAGAATCACCCGCACTCAGAATCCCTCGAGCACGATCTTCCCGCGTGTGGTTCCGCTTTCGACCGCCGCGTGGGCACGGCGTAGATTGGCGGCCGTGATCGGGCCGTAATTCTCGGTCATCGTCGTGCGGAGGACACCTTGGTCGACGAGCCGGCTCACCGATTGCAGGATGTGATGCTGTTCGATCATCTGCGTTGTCTGATGCAGCGAGCGCGCGAACATGTATTCGGTGTGCACCGAGGCCGACTTGTTGAAGATTTCGTTCATATCAAGCGGCCCCGTCGATTCGATGAGCCCAATCCGCCCTTCCGGGGCAAGCACATGGCACAATTCGCGCCAGTGCCGTTCGACGTGGTTGGTGCAGAATATGTAGCTTGGCGCGCTCACTTCGCATGTCTCGAGCTGGTGCGCCAGCGGATGGTGGTGATTGATTACGTGATGCGCGCCGAGAGATGAGCACCAGTTGATGGTTTCCGGCCGTGAGGCCGTCGCGACCACGACGAGTCCCGTCAACTGGCAGGCAAGCTGGATCGCCATCGAGCCGACGCCGCCTGCGCCGCCGACAATCAGCAACGTATCGTGATGCACGCGGTCGCGCGGGATGGAAAACCGGTCGAAGAGCATTTCCCATGCTGTGAGTGTCGTCAGCGGCAGGGCTGCGGCTTCGGCGAAGCTCAGCGAGCGCGGCTTGCGGGCGATGATCCGCTCATCGACTGCGTGGAACTGGGCGTTGCTGCCCTGGCGGTCAACGGAGCCGGCGTAGAAGACCTCGTCGCCGATGCCGAAGCGCGTGACGCCGGGACCAACCGAGCGCACGATTCCAGCGGCATCGAAGCCGAGGATGCGGGGCTCGCCGAGCGGTTCGTTACGCCGCCGGATCTTGGTGTCTACCGGGTTCACCGACACGGCGCGAACCTCGACGAGAACGTCGTGAGTCCGCAATACCGGATCGGGTGCCTCGATATCGATCAGCGCCTCGTCGGCAGTGACTGGCAGAGAGTGAGTGAAGGCGACAGCTTTCATGAGTTGGCCTCATCTTTGGGGACGGAAGATCCGTGCCCGTTTCAGGAAATCCGCAACAATCCAGGCCCCTCAGCGGCGAGCCAGGATGTTGCCGCGACCCGGTGCGGCGTCAGCATCTCGGCAAGCCGCCAGAAATCCGGGCCATGATTCATGTGGCGCAGATGCGCCGCTTCGTGCGCAACGACATAGTCCTGAACGAAAGACGGCGCCATGATCAGGCGCCATGAAAACATCAGGGTCCCGTTCGCCGCGCAACTGCCCCATCGCGTCCTGGTGTCCTTGACCCGGATGGCCGCGGGGCGGGCGCCGACATGTGCGGCCTTGTCGCGCGCCTGGGCCGACAGTTCCCGCAACGCGAGGTCGTGCAACGCATCCCTCACGCGCCGGGCCAGGAACTCCGGATGACCGCCGATCCGTATGGCGGCCTGTTCGATGATTGCACCACCGCGCAGAGACGGGTCATGGATGATCCGGTGAGGCCGTCCGAAAATCGGGATTTCGTTGCCATCCGCGATGATGACCGGAGCGGGCAGGGCGGCAAGACGTTCGGCAACCCATATTTCATGGCCGCGGAGCAGCGCCAGGCCCGCTTTCCGCGATCCGCGAGGCGGCAGCGTGATCACGATCCGTCCGCCCTGAGGGTCGATTCGCAGGGCGATCCGCCGCGCGCGGGCGCTTCGTCGCCATAAAATCGATGTCTGCAGTCCGCCGATCACTACGGGTTCGGCCCCGTCATGTGGTTCGACATCGAACGGGACGACCGGCACGTTGGCTCCTATCCGGCGTGGCACCTGGCGCGCGGCCAACAGGCCGGCCAGTTCACGATATGGTCCTCAAGGTGATGCACCGAGGTCTCGCTTCGCACCCGTCCCGCAACCGACGCGCCTGCACGAAATGTGCTTTCCGGATCACCCGTCAGCAGCGGGTGCCAATCCGGCAAATCCTTGCCTTCGGCAATCAGCCGATACGCGCAGGACGGCGGCAGCCAGTCGATGGCGGTGACAAGCTCGGGTGTGAGCGCCGAACAGTCGGGCACCTCGCGAAGCCGGTTTTCATAATTTCGGCATCGCCCCGTTGCCGTATCCAGCAGGCGGCACGAGACATTGGTGAACGCAAGTTCATTCGTTTCCTCGTCCCGCAGCTTGTGCAGGCAGCAGCGGCCGCACCCGTCGCAAAGGGACTCCCATTCCGACGGGGTCATCTCTTCGAGGCGTTTCGTGCGCCAGAACGGTGCGTTGCCAGCTTTCGACATGACAACAGCCTAGCCCGGCGGGACGTGCCGGAAAAGCATTATCCGCCGTATTTGGCGAGCATGGCGCGAAGCGGATTGGCCCCTGCGTTGTTGACCGTCATGTTCACAACAATCTGCCGCGGGCCGACCGTCTGGCCGTAATATTGCTGGTCTAGTGCCGCGTCATTCGAGAAAACCGAGCCTGACAAGGATATCCCGCCATAAAGTCCGCGGGACTTGGCGAAGGTCACGATATCGGCGCCGAGGGCGGTGCCACTGGAACCGCCAATGCCGGCGCCGAGGGTTGCCACCGATACGCCGGCATCGGCGCCAATCTTGAACTGGCTGTTGAGGAACGCGTTCAGTGCGGTGTTGTTCATCAGCAGCATGATGACCTCGGCGTCCTGGGCGCCGATCTGCAGGCCGAAGCTGCCGCTGCCCATGGTGTAGAATGCCGGATCAGACCAGGAGCCGCCCGCCGCGCGCGACACGAGAACGCAACTCCCGCCTTCGCCGCCAACGAAGAATCCGGCCTTGAAGATCCTTGGACAAACGACGACGGCCTTTGCGTTGCGTAGCAGCTGAGTCGCCTGGCCGGCGGACGCAGTGCCCGACCCCAGCATGGTCTCGATGGTGAGCGTCGACCGGTCGACGAGTTCCTGTGCCGCATTCGGCGTTCCCGCGTCCGATGCGCAGGAGGCAAGCGGAATCGCGAGCAGCAGCGCTGCGATGCCAACCCTGGTCGTTCCGCGAGCGACGCCGCGAACCACGTCATTATGTTTCATCATCAACCGTCTCCGTCTGAACGATCTGGGAAATTGATTTGGCCTCAATCCGCCTGTCGTTCAAATGGAAATTTGTTCATTGACCGTGACGACCCGCCATGCGTGACCGTGGTGCTCGATCCGTGTGACGGAAAGATTCTCGATCGCGAGGCTGAGCGCCTGGTGCGCCGTGAGGTCGAGAGCGTGGGCAACGGCCGCCCGGATTGCTCCGCCGTGAGAGACGGCAACGACGTCCTTCCCCCGGTGCGCGTCGCCCAGCCGGTCGAGACCGGCGCCGACACGCGCGCGCAACTGGGCGAAGCTCTCGCCTTCCGGCGGCTGCTCATCTCCGCCCACCGGCCAGAACGGATGCGGCGAACCGCGCCGGTTGAACTCCGACATGTTCATTCCCTGCCAGATCCCGAAATCCTGCTCGATCAGGGTTTCCTCGACCTGAGGGACGACCGGTCCGTATCCGGCCGCCATGATCGCTTCAGCTGTCAGCCGCGTGCGGGAGAGCGGGGTGACGACCCAATGAGCCGGGCGGGGCAGGCTGCTGGCGAGCGCGGCATAGCGTGGCGTGTCCCGCAGGCGGCGTTCGCCGCAGATCGGCACGTCCATCTGCCCATAGAGAAGGGCGAGTGCGTCCGGCGTGACGGTGGCATGGCGGATCAGCCAGAAGGTCGTCGGTTTCATGTCGAGTTCCGTCATTCGAGGTGGGGCCGGGCTGGGATCATTCGCCGATCGTGACCAGCGCGCCATTGCGTCGCGCCGCCCTGAACTGGGCGGCAAAAATCATGGCTGCGGCAGCCATCCAGATGCCATTCAGGCCGAACGCGATTCCAAGTTGGCTGAAATCCGTCACGTGCCGGTAGAGCGCGCTGCGCATGCCCGCGAAAATGTGGGCGGCCGGCAGCGCGTCGGCGACGGGGCGTAACCAGCCGGGGAGAATCGAGGCCGGATAGAAGACGCAGGCGACCGGAGTGAGGCCGAAAGCCAGTGTCCAGGCCAGCGCCTCAGCCGACGCCCCATAGCGGAACAGCAGCGAAATCACGCCCAGGGCGAGCCACCAGCCCATGAGAAACAGGTTCAGCATGAACAGGATGAGGGCGGGGCCAAATGTAAAGACGTTGAAGTCGTAGAGCAGAAAGGCGATGACGGCGGCCGGCGCAAGGCCGGCGAGGGAGCGCATGACGGAGACACCGAGCAGCGCGAAGACCATCTCCCGCGGGCGCAGCGGGCTGACGAAGACATGGCCCAGGTTACGGGACCAGATTTCTTCGAGGAACGAGATCGTTACCCCCATCTGCGCGCGAAGGGCGACTTCCCAGAGCAGCACGCCGCCGATCAGCGCGCCGGCGGCGCGTACCGGCAGGTCTGCATGGCCCTGAACGACGAATTTCGCCGTGAAGCCCCAGATCAGCAATTCGAGCGTCGGCCAGTAGGCGAGTTCGAGCAGGCGCGGCCAGGACCGCCGGTAAAGGCAGAAATGGCGATACATCAGACCCCAGATGCGGCGCAGAGCGGCAATCATGATGCCCGGGACTCCGTGCCGCGCGCGATGGCGAGAAAGACCTGCTCAAGATCACCGCGGCCATATCGCGCAATCAGCCCGGCCGGCGTGCCGCGATCGACGATGCGTCCACCCTTCATCATCAGAACCTCGGCACAGAGCCGCTCCACTTCGGCCATGTTGTGCGAGGCGAGCAGGATCGCCGCGCCCGTTTCGTCGCGATAGCGTTCGAGCCCGGTGCGGACGTAATCCGCGGTATCCGGATCGAGGCTTGCTGTTGGCTCATCGAGCAGAATCAGGGCGGGGCGGTTGATCAGCGCCTTGGCCAGCGCGACGCGGGTTTTCTGTCCGGCCGAAAGCGCGCCCGCCTTGCGGCGCAGGAGTGCCTCGAGATCGAAATCCCGGGCCAGTTCGCGAATCCGCCGCTCAAGCTGCGGAACGTTGTATAGATGACCGTAGACGCGCAGATTTTCCTCGACGGTCAGCCGCATCGGCAAGGCGACATAGGGCGACGAATAATTCATCCGGGCCAGCGCGGCGAACCGGTCGCGCGCCATGTCGTGGCCGAGCACGCGGATCGCTCCGGCGTCGGGCGCCAGGATGCCGAGAAGCATCGAAATCGTTGTCGTCTTGCCCGCGCCATTGCCCCCGAGCAGGCCGCAGGTGGTGCCCGGAGCGACTCTGAAACTCACGCCCTCCACCGCGCGCACGGCGCCGAAGCTCTTGGTCAGGTTCTCGACGTTGATCGTATCCATGCCGATGTCACTGAGGCCGTTTTCAGTCTTCCGCCGCCGGCTCGCGCCTCAGCACGAAAAGCCCCTGTTCCCCAAACAGATTGGCAAGCAGTGGAAAGCGCCGCCAGGGGGCACGGCGGCCGGCCTCGTCGGCGGCAAGCCATTGCTCGACCTGATAGTGTTCTGTCGCGCAGAGGTCGAAGAAGTCGCGAATCGTGCATGGATGGATATTCGGCGTCTCGTACCACATCCTGTTCCATGTCGTCGTCATCGGCATGCGGCCGGTCGAAAAGAGCTGCCAGCGCAGGCTCCAGTGGCCGAAATTCGGGAAGCTGACGATGGCCCTGGTGCCGACCCGCAGCATCTGGCGCAGCACCTCCCGCGGCTGTTCGACCGCCTGAAGCGTGCGCGAAAGCACGACGTAATCGAACGCGGCATCGGGGTAGTGGATAAGGTCCGCATCCGCATCGCCCTGCATGACCGGCAGGCCATGGGCTACGGCGCGCGTGACTTCCGCCATGTCGATCTCGATGCCCCGCGCATCGCACCTGCGCGTGCGGGCGAGAAGGTCGATCAATGCGCCGTCGCCGCAGCCGATATCGAGGACCCGCGAGCCTGGCGGGATCATCTCTGCGATCAGTTCGAGGTCGACGCGCATGTTCTTGCCGACGAACCGCACCGGCGCTTGCTGGCTCATTGCAGGCCCGCCGCTTCGGCCGCGCCGGAGATGAAGCCGGCGACGGTACGATGGAAGTCGGGTTCGTCGAGCAGGAAAGCATCGTGCCCCTTGTCACTGACGATCTCGACGAAGCTGACATTCGCCGCGACCTGATTCAGTGCGCGCGCCATAGCCCGGCTTTCCGCTGTCGGGAACAGCCAGTCGGAACTGAAGGATACCAGAAGGAAGCGTGTCTTCGTGCCGCGAAAGGCGGCCGACAGCGACCCGCCATGGTCGGCGGCGAGATCGAAATAGTCCATTGCCCGCGTGATCACGAGATACGAGTTGGCATCGAATCGCCGCACGAAGCTCGATCCCTGGTGTTCGAGATAGCTTTCGACCGCGAAGCGTTCACCGAATACGGGCGCGGCGAGGGCGTTCTGGCGCTGTAGCCGGCGGCCGAATTTCCTGGTCAGGGCCGCTTCCGAAAGATAGGTGATATGTGCGGTCATGCGCGCGACGGCGAGGCCGCGGGCGGGAATCACGCCATGTGTCCGGTAGTGGCCACCATGAAAATCAGGGTCGGTATAGATCGCTTGCCGGCCGACCTCATGGAAAGCAATGTTCTGCGCGGAATGATAAGGCGCGGTCGCGATCGGCACGGCGGCAAACACGCGGTCCGGAAACAGCGAAGCCCAGGCGAGCACCTGCATGCCCCCCATCGATCCGCCGACAACCGCGAAAAGGCGTTCGATTCCAAGCCAGTCAACCAGCTTCTTCTGGGCGCGCACCATGTCCTGAACGGTGATCGCAGGAAAGTCGATCGACCAGGGCTCGTCGGCCCCGTGATCGCGTCGGCTGCGTGGTCCCGTCGATCCCATGCATCCGCCCAGCACATTCGCGCAGATCACGAAGAACCGATCAGTGTCGACCGGCTTGCCGGCGCCGACCAGGGCGTTCCACCAGCCCGGCTTTCCCGTAAGAGGGTGCGGCTCGGCAACGTACTGGTCTCCCGTTAGCGCATGACAGATGAGGATCGCGTTGCTCTTCTCGGCGTTCAGCGAGCCATAGGTGCGGTAGGCCACCTCGAGCCGCTGCAGCGTCGTGCCGCAGTCAAGAACGAGGCCATCTGAAAACGATGCCGTCTGATGGGCTATGTCAGGGAAAGGGGACTGATCCATGGCCCGCCCGATATGCGCTCAACCCATGCGGGCGGCAAGGATGGGGCTTGCCGTGCGGCGTGCCTCCTGTATCAGATAGGTTGAAAGTCAGTATGTTGGATTATCATGTCTGAAACGCCGCCTTCGCCGACCCCGAACGATACTGCTCCGGAGACGCTTGCCAGGCTTCGCGCCGAGATCGATGCGCTGGATGACCGGATCCACGACATGCTGATGCAGCGCGCGGAGATCATCGAGCGCGTTGCCTCTCAGGGGGGGAAACGCGGCGTGCCGATCCGTCCCGGGCGCGAGGCGGCGATCCTGCGCCGCCTGCTCGATCGGCACCAGGGATCGCTCCCCCAGCACACGATCGTCAGGATCTGGCGGGAACTGTTTTCCGGCGCCCTGATGATCGAGGGAGGGCTCGTCATCGCCGTCGCTGACGGCGTGCAGGCCGAACTGCTGGCCGTCGCGCGCGAGCATTTCGGGCCGCTGACCGCCATGCGCCGCCACCGCACGCCCTCCCAGGCCCTCGCCGATGTCACCGGCGCTGCGGCGCATGCAGCGGTTTTGCCGCTTCCATCCGATGAGGACGATGATCAGGCGGCGTGGTGGGTCGGCCTGATGCATGGAGGCCCGCCGCGTCTGTCCATCGTTGCAAAGCTGCCCTTCTGGGGACGGCGAGGGGAGGGTGTGCCGCAGGCCGACGCCTATGTCGTCTCATCCTTTGTGCCGGACGCAAGCGGGAATGACCGCAGCCTGATCGGCATTGAGATCGTCCCCGATACCAGCACGGCGCGGATCGTCGGGATGTTGCGCGATGCCGGATTCGATGTCGGCTCCCTGCTGCTCCGCAGGGTTACGCGGCGGGAGGTCGGTTATGCGCTGGCTGACGTCGAGGGGTATGTGCCGCGCGAGGATGCCCGACTCGGCACGCTGGCCGGTTTCCTCGCGCCGCCTGTCGTGCTCGGGTCGTATGCCGCGCCAGTTGGTGCGTCTGGTCCCTCGCGATGAGCGGTCTGCCCACCGCGCGCCCCGCCGTCTTTTCGGTTCCACCCTACGTCGGGGGCGAATCAAGGCTCGATGGGGTGAACCGGGTCATCAAGCTGTCGTCCAACGAGGGCGCGTTCGGCCCGCCGCCTGGCGCCATCGCGGCGCTGACCGAAGTGGCGGCAATCGCCCATCGCTATCCGGATGGAGGGGCGACATCGCTGCGTGCGGCGATCGGTCGTCGCTTCTGCCTCGACCCGGCGCGGATCGTTTGTGGGAACGGATCCGATGACCTGATTGCCCTGCTGATCCAGTCCTATGGTGGGCCGGGGACCGAACTGGTGATGAGCCGGCACGGGTTCCTGATCTATGAGATCGCCGCACGACTCGCCGGGATGAATGTGCGGAAGGCGCCGGAACGAAATCTGACGGCCGATATCGATGCCATGCTCGCCGAGGTGACGCCGGCGACCCGGCTTGTGTTCCTGGCCAATCCGAACAATCCGACCGGCAGCCTCGTGCCCGCCTCGGACGTCTCCCGGCTTCGGGCGGAACTACCGCCGGATGTATTGCTGGTCCTCGACGCAGCCTATGCGGAATATGTCGAGCGCGCCGATTACGACCCGGGCGTCGAACTGGTCGATTCCGGCCAGAACACGGTGATGACCCGCACATTCTCGAAAATGTTCGGGCTTGGCGGCGTGCGCCTGGGCTGGGCCTATGCGCCACTCGCGATTGTCGATGTGCTGAACCGGACCCGTATGCCCTTCAACGTGAGCGGCCCCGCCGCCGCCGCGGGGATTGCCGCGCTCGCCGAGCCGGGCTGGGTCGAGCGTTGCCGCAACCATAACACCCGCGCCCGGACGGAACTGGCGGCGCGGATCGAACGAGCGGGATTCCGCGTCTGGCCGAGCGAGGCGAATTTCCTGCTGGCCGATCTTGAGACCGCCGATCGTGCAGCCGCTGCCGATACTCATCTGCGCAGCCGGGGCATCATTGTTCGGCAGGTGGCGGCCTATGGATTGCCGCAATGCCTGAGGATCACGATCGGAACCGACGAGGAATGCTCGACCGTCGCCGACGCGCTCGATGATTTCGGCCAAAACCATGGCTGAGCCGCTGTTCAACCGCCTTGCCCTGCTGGGAATCGGGTTGATCGGCTCGTCGATCGCGCGGGTTGCCCGCGAGCGCGGCGATCTGGCCCGGACGATCGTAGCCAATGCCCGAACGCAGGCAACGCTCGACCGTGTCATGGAACTGGGCATTGCCGATGAATGCGAGATTGACCCCGCACGCGCCGTGCAGGGGGCGGATTGCGTCATCTTCTGCGCGCCGGTGGGCGCCTACGCCGCCTTGGCCGAGGCGATTGGCCCCCATCTCGCGCCGGGCGCAATCGTCAGCGATGTCGGATCGACCAAGCAGTCCGTGATCCGCGATATCGGGCCGCACCTGCCGGAAGGGGTGCATTTTGTCCCCGCTCATCCGATGGCCGGGACAGAGTTTTCGGGTCCCGATGCAGGGTTCGCGGGTCTGTTCAAGGGCCGCTGGTGTCTTCTTACTCCGGTGCCGGGCACGGATCAGGATGCGATCAGCCGCATGCGGACGTTCTGGGAGCGCTGTGGCGCGATGGTCAGTGTCATGGATGCCGCCCATCACGATCGGGTGGTGGCGATTGTCAGTCATCTGCCGCACCTCATTGCCTTCACGATCTGCGGCACGGCGGACGACCTCGCCGACGAGACCAGGCAGGAAGTGCTGCAGTTCGCCGCCTCCGGCTTCCGGGATTTCACCCGGATCGCTGCGTCCGACCCGACAATGTGGCGCGACGTGTTCCTCAACAATCGCGAGGCACTACTGGAAATGCTGGCCCGCTTCACTGAGGATGCGCAGGCCATGGCACGCGCCGTTCGGTGGGGCGATGCCGCTTACATCGAGGACAAGGTTCTGCGCGGCCGCAAGATCCGCCAGGCGCTGATCGACATCAATCAGGCCTGAGCGAGGCCTTGCCGGTTTGCCACGGGGCACCGGCTTCGCTATCAGCCGCACAACCCGAGCAATCCGAAGGTCAATATGGCGCCGAATCAGACGCGGCAGAAGCGTGGACGTATTATCGACGGCTGGATCGTGCTGGACAAGCCGCCGGGGATTACCAGTGCGCATGCTGTGGCCCGCATCAAGCGATTGCTCCAGGCCGCGAAAGTCGGCCACGGCGGCACGCTCGATCCGTTGGCGACGGGCGTCCTGCCGATTGCCCTGGGCCGGGCGACAAAGATGGTGCCCTATGTCATGGACGGGACCAAGCGGTATCGCTTCACCCTTCGTTTCGGCGAGGCGCGTGATACCGACGACGCGGATGGCGCGGTAGTCATGACGTCCGATTTCCGGCCGGAAACGTCGGACATCGATGCTGCCCTCGTCGCGTTTCGCGGTACGATCATGCAGGTTCCGCCGGCGTTCTCAGCAATCAAGGTTGATGGTGAGCGTGCCTACGACCTGGCGCGCGCCGGTCTGCCGCCTGAGTTGCCGCCTCGCCCGGCGCAGATCGACCGGTTCGACCTTATCGACCGGCCCGACCCTGATCATGCGATTTTCGAGGTGGAGTCAGGCAAAGGGGTCTACATGCGGTCGTTGGCGCGCGATTTGGCGCGTGCGGTGAACACTGTGGGGCACATAGCTGCATTGCGTCGTCTTTCCGTTGGCCCCTTTGCCGAAACGGGCTCGACGACGCTGGACAAGATCGCCGATTCCGGCGATAGCCTCGCCCGCGATCCGGACTTCCTGCTTCCCGTCGAGACCGCGCTGGACGACATCCCGGCCCTGGCCCTGACCGAAGCGGAAGCCGCTGCCCTTAGAAATGGCCAGGCATTGAGCCTTGTCCAGTTCATGGGTCGGATTCCGTTGGCCTGCGATCCCGATGGCGGATTGGCGCGGCTGATGGCGGGTCGCCGTTTCGTGGCGCTAGGTCGTCTGACTGACGGCCAACTCAAGCCGGAACGTGTGCTTTAATTTCAGAAACAGGAGTCTATGCGATGTCGATTACACCGGACCGCCGGCAGGAACTGATCGGCGAATATGCCAACAAGGCGAATGATACGGGCAGCCCCGAGGTGCAGGTCGCGCTGTTGACCGAGCGGATCGTCAACCTCACCGAGCATCTCAAGACACATGCCAAGGATTTCCACTCGCGCCGCGGCCTGCTGATGCTGGTTGGCCGTCGCCGCCGACTGCTCGATTATGTGAAACGCCAGGACGTCAAGCGTTACGAGGCCCTGATCGGCCGTCTCGGCCTGCGCCGTTGACCGGCTGGAGCGTTTCGCGCTCCAAATCGTTACGCCGAACTCACATGCCGCCTGCCGATTCCGCTTGATCGGCGGGCGCGAATGGCCAAAATAGGGTCGACAGCGGCATTCCGCCGCTCGACGAGGAGTATCAAGCAATCATGGCTATGGGTCCCGACATGCGTTCCTATCGCAGCGCAACCGTTGCGGCAGGTGCAGGCGTTCTGGACGAGGGTCTGCGCGCCTATATGCTGCGGGTCTATAACTGGATGGCGTCAGGCCTGCTGCTGACGGCCATTGTCTCGTATGCGATCTCGCATACCGGGCTGATCAACGCGTTCTATCCGCTGGTTGCGACGCCCGGCGGCGCAATGATCCGCGAGCCTGGCATCCTTGCCTATATCAGCATCTTCGCACCGCTGGCGTTCATGCTCGTGATGAGCTTCGGAGTGAACAAACTGAGCACCACGCAGGCTCAGGCCCTGTTCTGGGCATTCTGTGGTCTGATGGGCGCAAGTCTGACCAATATTTTTCTAGTTTATACCGGGCAGTCCATCCTGACGACGTTTTTCGTCACGGCCGGCACCTTCGCGGCGATGAGCATCTACGGCTACACGACGCGAACCGACCTTACGAAATTCGGCAGCTTTCTGGTGATGGGTGTGATCGGTCTGCTGATTGCCATGGTGGTGAACATCTTTCTTCACTCTCCGGCCATGCAGTTCGCAATCAGCGCGATCGGTGTGCTGGTGTTCACTGGGCTTGCGGCATACGACACGCAACGGATCAAGGCTGATTATGTCCAGTACGGTTACCGGTTCGGCGCCGGAATGGCGGCGAAGCGGAGCGTTTATGACGCACTTCAACTCTATCTGAACTTCATCAACCTGTTCCTCTTCCTGTTGCAGTTCATGGGCAATCGTCGGAACTGATTTCAGGATCTGTAAATCCTTGCAGAACAGGCTCCAGTTGATTTCTGGAGCCTGTTTTTTTGCTCAGACCTGTCGCGATTAGAGGAACGAATTCAGCCGTTCTCGTAAAATCCGGCCTCGACCAGTTCGACAACGGCCGCCAAGGCTTCCTTAGCGTCCCAGCCTTCGGCGGTAATCTCGATAGTTGAACCGAGTCCCGCCCCCAACATCATCAATCCCATGATTGATTGCGCCGAAACGGACTGACCATCGCGGGATACCTCGACGGACGCGCTGAATTTCTCGGCCAAAGTCACCAATTTGGCTGCGGCGCGCGCATGAAGGCCGCGGGCATTGCAGATGGTGACCGTCTGGGCCAAGCGAACGGGCGAATGATCGGCGCTCATCCGCACGCACGCTTCGGTGTGACGGGGTGGAGGATCTCTGATCCACAGGCAATGTATTTTCGACCGGCTTCTTCCGCGCAATGAACGGCATCTGCCAGGCTATGTGAGCCGCGGACCTTTGCCAGCTTGACCAGCATCGGCAGGTTGACCCCGGCGATTACCTCCACGTCGTCGCGCTCCAGCATGCTCATCGACAGGTTGCACGGCGTTCCTCCGAACATGTCGGTCAGAACCACCACGCCGTCACCTGTATCGACATCGGCAACGCGATCGGCAATTTCCTTGCGCTGGGTTTCAATATCGGCATCCGCCTCGACGGAGACGGTCGCGATGTTTCTCTGCGGACCGACGACATGCTCCAGCGCCTCGCGGAGAGCGACGCCAAGCTTGCCATGGCTTACGAGCACCATACCGATCATTTCTGGACTCCGGGCATCGGAGCACCTTGATGGGCTCCCGGCATCGCCTTCCACGCACCGCCTACGGATCTGGAGCCGAGGCTGCGATGCTCAATCAGGACATTCCAGTCAGCATTGCGCAGACGGCTCCCCAGCATCTCCACGAGAGAGACCGAGCGGTGCTTTCCGCCCGTGCAACCAAACGCGATCATGACGTATTTCTTGCCCTCACGAACAAAACGCGGCAACAGATAATCGGTCAGGCCGCTGACCCGCTCGAAGAATTCGGGAAAATCGGGATCCTGTCGGATATAGTCCCTTACCTGGGGATCGAGGCCGGTCCTGTCGCGCAGGTCCGGTATGTAATGGGGATTGCGCAGGAAGCGGGTGTCGAGCACAAGGTCGGCTTCCTGCGGCAATCCAGACGGATATCCGAATGAAACCAGCGTGATGGACATTCCCGGGCCGCCAAGCCCGAAACGCTGATCAATGATTTGCCGAAGCCCGGCCAGGGAGAGTTCGGAGGTATCGATAACCCAGTCCGCCGCATTGCGAAGGGTGCGGGTCAGGGCCTGTTCGGTTTCGATTCCTTCGCTCACGGTGCCGGCCAATGCCAAAGGATGCCGACGCCTCGTTTCGCTGAAGCGGCGCTGCAATGCTTCTGGGCTCGCCGTGATGAATATGAGTTCTGGGCGGACACATCCCCGTGTCTGCAGCCGATCGATGGTCGACAGGACATCCTCGGCCGAAAAATCCCGGGTCCGAGCGTCCACGCCGACTGCCAGCGGCTTGTCGCCCCGCACCAACGTTTCGACGATCCGCAACGGCGGGTTATCCACCGCCTCATAACCGATATCTTCCAGCGCGCGCAAAACGGAATTGCGTCCTGCGCCGGAGAGGCCGGTAACGATCACCATGCGTGCGCTCATTCGACGAAGCTCCCGCAATACTGCATACGGCGGCCGCCAAGTGCGTCGAGCGCCCAATGAATCCGGATCGGTGCCGAGCAGGAATGCGGGTTTATGGTGATCTCCGGTGCGTTCAGGATGTCATTGGTGCGAGGTTTCGGCAAACGTTCTTCGATCCCGCAGAGCTGAACGACGAGCTTCAAAGTCGCCTGGCGGACTGCTGGCACGCCGAACAGCCCGATCCCACGCAACTCAATCATGCCAGCAAGTGTGTCCGGTGCGGATACCTGGTCCCCGGCGACCTGCACCTGATCATCGGCCACAAGGTTGAAGCCGCGGTCGATCAGCTTGAGCAACAAGTCAGATTTGCCGGACCCGGGCGGGCCCAGCAGCAAAACCGCGTCGTCGCCTAGTGCCGCACAAGAACCATGCAAAAGCATTTGAGTTTAATTGTGGCAAGTTTCAGGCGAAAGAGGAAGGGGGCAGCCGACGATGCCGCTCTGACGATGCCGCTGGCCCGGTTCGACGTATTGCCGTGAGGCCAACAAAGGCAGAAAACGAGATATTTCAGGAAATAAGGATTTGATAAAATTTAATTAATTAATATAATCCAAAAATATGAAAAAATTTCAACGCGAGCAATCCGGTGTGTGGGCTGTTCAAGGACTCCTTTTGTTTTCTGTCGCTTCCGGCAGCAATTCGGATGCAAACATGCATGCGTCGTAACGTTGCTGCAACGCTTATGCAAAGGTGCTTGAGCGATCCTAGGTTGCAGACGGCTGATGTTGCAGGCGGTCTGGCCCAATCAGTAGGAATTGCCATGCCGGCTTCATGCCGTGCTTTTTTGATCGGCTTCATCGTTCGCACTGTCGTTTTGTCACGGCCGGCCGCGAAGCCATGCCGGTGAATATCGCCCGGCGCTTTCGGGGCGGATCGTTGCTCATGGTCGCAGGCCTTGCGATTGCCAGCGACGGTGATGCGCGGCGGCGACCCGGAGAATGTATCCAGCCCAGCAGGATTTCCTTTCGGCGTCCTGCATCTGGTCGCGGCAATGTCATGATTGGCCCGGCGAAGCGTGGATATTCCATCAAGGCGGCGCAGACTTCATCGCAACCAATCGCCTGGTTACGGCGACTTCCAGGACGTTCACCGTGACGCGCGGCTGTGGCCAACCTGTTCCTTCTCACATTGTCAGGCACAACAGCCGATGGTTGTATTCCATAAGGCCCGTCTGGCGTATCAGGGATCGATCGGCCGGAACGAGTGCAGGGGTGAGGCTGGTTGGCGTTGAATTCCCTGAACTTGCCTCGAATCCGGGGCTGCGGCGAGGTGACATCGTTCACGCGATGAACAGAGTTCCGATATATGATGCGGGTGTGTTGATGCGAGCCTTCATCTCGGTGCGGTCGGCGCATATTGAACATTGCAGGTGATGCGAGACGGCGACATCTCTGGCCTGTCTGTCATGGTCGGCCGCAGGCCGGCGAACTTGGGAGCGACTGATGCGAATACTCGTGGTGGAAGATGATAAGGATGTCGGCGGCTTCGTGGTGAAGGGGCTGCGCGAGGCGGGGCATACGGTCGAGCATGCGGATAACGGGCGGGATGGGCTTTTCATGGCGGCATCGGAGAATTTCGATGCGATCATTCTCGACCGGATGCTGCCGGGCGGGATCGACGGCCTGCGCCTTCTGGAGACGCTTCGTGCGCAGGACAACGTGACGCCGGTTCTGTTCCTGTCGGCCCTGGGTGAGGTGGATGATCGCGTCAAGGGCCTCAAGGCCGGCGGCGATGACTATCTCACCAAACCTTTCGCGTTTGCCGAACTTCTGGCCCGGGTCGAAGCGATGGCCCGGCGTGGCAAGGGCGAAGGTCCGGCGACGCGCCTGAACGTCGGCGACCTCGAAATGGATCTGCTGTCGAGAGGCGTGAAGCGGGCCGGACAAAAGATCGATCTGCAGCCCCGTGAATTCCGGCTGCTCGAGTATCTGATGCGCCATGCCGGCCAGGTCGTGACCCGGACCATGTTGCTGGAGGGAGTGTGGGACTATCACTTCGATCCGCAGACGAACGTGATCGACGTTCATATCTCCCGTCTCCGCCAGAAGATCGACAAGCCCTTCGACACCCCGCTTCTGCATACGGTACGCAATGCCGGATACATGTTGAGGGTCGAGGAACCCTGAGAACGCGTTGTGAGCAGCGGCGCCTCCGATACCGAAGAACTGCGAGGCTTGCCCCAGAGGCACGTCCGACATAATCGCCTATTGCGTTCGGCTGGCGTTCGGTTTGCGATTTTCTACGCGCTTGTTTTCGGGATTTCGGCCATCGTTCTGGCCGGCTCGCTCTACTATTCGACGATCGGCCTGCTCGGGAGGCAGACCCATGAGGCGATCCGCGTCGACGCACGCAGCCTGGCCGCTCATTTCGAGGCAGGCGGGTTGACCGGACTGGTTCTGACCCTGGACAGTCGGATCAGCGAGGACATCAACGACCACGCCATCTACCTGCTGGTCGATCCGCTGGGAAACCGGATTGCCGGCAACATGAGCCGATGGCCGCAAGGCATCAATACTGCTCACGTCTGGTATCAGGTGCCGCTCGAGCGAGGCGGCCGCAAATCGACGGCTCTGATGCGCTATTACGAACTGCCGGGTGGGTTTCAACTGCTGGTCGGCCGGGATGTCAGCACGCGCGCCCAGTTGCGGCGTATTCTCCGCGATGGGCTGCTCTGGGCCCTTGCGGCAATGGCGTTTCTCGGTGTGCTCGGAGCGATCGTCATTCGCGGCCTGTTCAAGCGGTCACTGGCCGACATTTCCGGCATAACCCGGGCCATCGCCCGCGGAGACCTGACCCGGCGGGTCCGCCGCTCGGGCAACGGTGACGAGTTCGATGAACTTGCTGAAACGATCAACGACATGCTCGATCGCATCGCGAAACTCATGGACGGCGTCCGCGAAGTGTCGAATTCGATCGCGCACGATCTTCGCACGCCGATTACACGCGCCCGTGCGAGGCTCGAAGACGCCGCTGCACATGCGCGAACCACCGAGGAACTGCAAAGCGCCGTCGAGCGGGCAACCTTGGATCTCGACGGAATTGTTAACGTGTTTCAGGCCCTGCTTCGCATCGCCGAGATCGAGGCCGGCGCCCGCCGTTCGGCGTTCAGGGATGTCGATCTCGCGCCTGTGCTCGACGATTTGGCAGAGTTTTTCGATGCGTTGGCCGAGGAACGAGGCATTCTCATTGTCCGTGACTGGCCGAAATCGATCCCGATTTTTGGTGACCGCGACATGCTGCAGCAGGCGGTCTCCAACCTGCTGGATAACGCGATCAAGTTTTCCCGTGAAACCGACAGGGTGGTCATAGCCGCCCATGCCGGCGGTGGCCATGTGGAAATCCAGATCGCTGATCATGGTCCGGGCATTCCGGAGGCAGACCTGTCACGTGCCACCGAGCGATTCTATCGCGCCGAGGCGGCGCGTTCCACGCCGGGGTCAGGGTTGGGGCTTGCGCTTGTTTCCGCAATCGCACAACTCCACGGAGGTTCGCTGCTCCTGGAAAACAACGAGCCGGGCCTGCGGGCGCGTCTCATCCTGTCCCAGAGGGACAATGCTCCGCCACAATCACCGCGCCAGGAAGCTGCGTCATCGATGGCGTGATTCCGCGCCTCCCGGTTCATTTCGACTCTGATTGACATCCGACCGCGCCGTCCCGATACCGTGATCAATTGCGGGATGCGGGCCATGAAACGGGGCGGCGGGTGCGGGGCGCAATCTGTCCGCGTCATCTCTTCATCCAGCATAGCGTCCGGGGAGGATGAGACCATGACCGATACCACGAGCGCCGCTGCGCCTTCGTCCTGGAGCGCGCGTCTGACCCCCGCCCATTGGCGGGTGTTGACCGCCGCCTTCTTCGGCTGGGTGTTCGACGGATATGAGACCTACGCCCTGATCACCGTGATTGGCCCTGCGATGGTCGCGCTTCTGCCAGCGCCCGAACGCGGGCACATCCATGCCGCCGCCGGCCTTGCCATTGCCATTACCCTGCTCGGCTGGGCGGCCGGTGGAACGGTTGGCGGCATTGCTGCCGATTATGTCGGTCGCAAGCGGATGCTGCTGATATCGGTGGTTGGCTACAGTCTGTTTACCGGCCTGACCGCATTCAGCACATCGGTCGGCATGCTTGTGGCGTTCCGCTTCCTCACCGGCCTGTTTCTCGGTAGCGAATGGAGCACTGGCAATTCGCTGCTGGCCGAAACCTGGCCGAACGAGGCCCGCCCCAAGGGCGCCGGCTTTCTGCAGTCCGGCTTCGGGTTCGGCGCCTTCCTCGCTGCAGCCGTCTGGTACCTGCTGCGTCCGTTGGGGCCCGACGCGTGGCGTGCGATGTTTCTGGTCGGCGTCCTTCCGGGCTTTCTTGTGCTGTTTCTGCGTCGCCGCATCGACGATTCAGAAGCATGGGCACGGGCGGTTCGCGAGAAGCGCTGGGCCGTGACTGAAAATTCCGGCAGGCTGAGCCAGTCGGCGCGTCCTTTCACGCTCTTCCAGCTCTTCGCCGATCCGGAGGGCCGGCGCCGGACCGTGCTGGCCTGCCTGATGTCGATCAGCACGACGATGGGGTGGTGGGGAATCGCCACTTGGATACCCGGCTTCGTCGGGGGCTTCGCTGCCCATCACGGGCTTCACGGGCCATACTGGGCGAGCGTTGCCGGGCTCGTCTACACTGCGGGAGCCGTGGTTGGCTATCTCGTTTCTGGCTTCCTTGCCGACTGGATGGGCAGGCGGCGTTACCTAGTCTTCCTGTTCGTCGGTGGCCTCGTCATGACACCGGCGGTCTATCTATGGTCACATTCCCTCGCCACGCTGCTCTTCGCCTCATGGCTGAACGGCTTCTGGACCCTCGGCGCGTTTTCCTGGTACGCGATCTATCTGCCGGAACTCTTCGCAACCAATGTGCGCGGTACTGCTTCGGCATTTGTCTTCAATGCCTCGCGGTTTATCGCGTTTCTCGGTCCGCTGATGGCTGGGGAATTGATTGGCGCGCTGGGCGGGCTGGCACATGTCGCGCTGGCCTTTTCCGTGATCTATGTCATCGGCCTCATTGTCGCGCCGTTCATGCCGGAAACGAAAGGGCAGCCACTGCCGCAATGACTGGGTATGCGGGGATCAAAAGCGGGCCTTGAGCCCGACATTGACGGCCTCGGCATTCATGCCGGACGGCGCGTAATTTACGCTGACACCGGCATTCCAGCTCCATGCCCGGTCAAGCCTGCCGCTCAGCTGAAAGCCGGCCCGAAGGACATTCACCGGCATGTTCTGTCCCGACAGGTTGAATGTGGCAGCCGGCGTCGCTTCGAAGGCACCCTGACTATTGCTGCTTCCGCCCAGCCGATGCTGCCATGCCAGACGCCCGCTGGCCAGTATCGCGTGGCCGAAGAGATCGAGCACCGTCCGGCCGCGCAGGCCGGTCGTCACATACCCGTCTGTCTGGTCGACAGCCGGCATCGCGAGGCCGAACCCGAGGCCGCCGGTTTCACTGACCGCGTGTTCATAGAGGTGCACGGCGCCGAGTCGAACATAGGGCGTCCAGGCCCCGATGCGATAGCCCGCTTCCGCCGCGAGGCCGCCGATCGTTCCCGTCGGTTCGCTGCTGACGGGGGCCGTCTGGTAGCCGAGCAGGACCGAGCGATCGACCCGCCCGTTCATCCACCCATAACTGACCTGACCCGTCAGGTAAGGGCCGGCGGCACCGCCAAGGCGGGCATAGGCGGTTGCGGTATCAAGGTCGCTGCGGAACCGCCCGCCGAAGCCGTTGAGGCTTGCATTGGCCTGGTCATGGGCAAAGGCGACCCCGGCCGTGAAATCCGGTGCGATAGGCGTGTCAAGGCCCACCACAACCCCGTTGTCGTTGTAATGGGCGGCATCTGTCCCGGTCTCACGGAAGCTGCCGAAGGTTCCAAGATAGCGCACCCAGACGGAGGTCGTCGGGCCGGCTTGGTGTTCGGCCGCATGACCGGCGATCGCACGGCTGATCGACATGTCCTCGTCGATCGTGATCGTGCGAAGCGTTGGATAGATTTCACCGGACAGGCTGATGAGGCTTGCCTGTGCCTGCTGGGCGGTTCTGGCGGAGAGAACGGCGGCGACAGCGTTCAGGAAGGTCGGGTTGGCCGCCGCCTCACCAGCTGACCAGGTGTTGATCTGCTGCAGGGCTCCCTGAACGCCGGAAGCCGCCGCCACCGCAACCGGGGTTGCGCCCGGCATGGCCGCAGCGACCTGGGCGACGTTCGAACGCGTTACCGTCGCCGTCAGATCCTGAGCGCCATATTGCAGGTTGCTCACGGTATAATAAACGCCAGCGCCATAGGTCTGGTTGGAGAAGGCGCCCTGAATCGAGCCGGCCCTGATGAATGTCTCGATCGATTGCGGCAGGTAGGTCTGCGGCGGCGCCAGAACCTTGAAGGTTCCGTTGAGTTGTGCCTTGCCGCTGACGGTCAGCGGATTGCCGATCGCGATCGCCGTCGAACTCCCGGAGCCTGTTGCGTAGTTTCCGTTGATGGTAAGGCCGCTGCTACCGGCGGCGGCCTGGCTGACCAACGTGCCGCCGGCGTTTGTCACGCTTCCATTGACGGTGCCGGAGCCGCCGAAGCTGCCTCCGTTGATCGTGACGGCCGAGCCGAGCGAACCCGTGAGGGCAAGGTTTCCGCCGTTGATGGTGGTGCCGCCGGCATATCCGTCATTGCCGGTGAGGGTGAGCGTGCCGGTGGTGCCGTCAACGACGAGGCCGCCGGAGCCGCCGATATTGTTCGAGAACGTGCCCTGATCGCTGCCAATGTTGGCGGTGAAGGTGCCGAAGGCGAACTGAGCGGGTCCGTTGATCGCAGCGGCGGCGTTCACAAGGCCCCAGCCATAGGTGGTGTTGGGGGCGGGCGCCGAGCCGAGAGGCGTTGCCGTGGTCAGGAGTGTATCGGAGACATTGGCCGGCGTGAACCACGGAAATTTCTGCCAGATCAGCGCGGCCACACCGGTGATGATCGGCGCGGAAAAAGACGTGCCAACTGCAAAACCGGTATTGAATGAGGTCCCGGCGACGATCGGCACCTGGTCGTAACCCGGCGCGGCAATGCACCATTGGGCGGTGATGCCGCAGGCGTTGGATGTCGGGTCGAGGCCGCTCACCTGACCCAGGCTATTGATGTCGACATTCACCGCCGAGATCCATTGGGGCTGCAACGAATTCGTGTAAGCCGGCGCCTCTGCCTCGACGCTGATATCGTTTGGCGACTGCGGGTTGTTGCCCGCTGCCCACACATAAAGATTGCCGGTACCGAATGGCGCGAATAGTGCCCCGATCTGCTGCGAAGCCTGGATGGCGGCCGAGGCCGTCGAGAAACTGCTGGCATTTTCTGCGAGGGACTGGTTGAACAGATGAACACCGTTGGCCATCAGGTCCTGATACGTCTTGCCGTAGAGCGTGCAGGCGCCGGTGGCATCGCAGGTCTGGGCGACGTAAAGCGTCGCATCTGGCGCAACGCCGCCAGCAAAGAAGTTCACTGGCCCTTGCGTATTGTCGTAGGTGCCTTGGGTCGCTCCTCCGAGGAGCGCCGTCACGATCGACCCGTGACCATAAGGGTCGTTCGCTGACGCGATGTTATTCTGATTTAGCGTGTTATTGCCCTGAGCGAGGTATGAGTTGAACCAGGCAACCCGTCCCTGGAGGGCCTGCACGCCGGTATTGGCGCCGGTATCGAGGATTCCGATAGATACGCCAGTCCCGGTGGCTCCCTCCTGTATCGCGGTAACCACAGTGGTCGGCACATACTGATTATACGCGGGGTAGGTCCAGGTCTGGGCCGTCCCAAGATTGATCAGCGTCTGCAAGGTCGACAGGAGAGGCGTCGAGGTCGGGGACGTTGGTGTGGAAACCGATGACGGCGCGGGCAGGCTCGACGAGGCGGTGCCACCGCCACCCCCCCCGCCGCCCGAACAGGCAGACAGGCTCAACGCCGTGGCGGCAAGGAGGGAGAACCGCCTTGAGATCTTCATATCCGTTCCCCGTCATGATGATCTCGGCCCGGTGCTGGAAGACGCGCGGTATCGATAGCGCCGGCACGCTTTGTGGAGCATGCCGAGGGGCGGGCAGGATGAGCTAGAGGAAGGTCGATGCGTGTCATGGTGTGACACACGCTACGAAGTTAATCTAAATTATGTGTTAAAAAATAAATTTTCGATATCGTTGAGATATAATTCTAACTATCGAATAAATCAAAATATAAATTAAGTTAAAATAAATAAAAATTACGATCGCTAAATTTTATTATCATTAAAAAATTAAACGATACCGAAATGATAAAAACATCTTCCGATCCAATCGGATCAAGAGTCGTCGAGGACTGTACGCGCCCGGCGACGAACCACATCGGAACGCGAGCCAACGGCTTTCCTATTCTACGCATAGCAGAGGTGGCAGTCACATTCCGTGGAGATCGCACGTATTTCGAAACGATGATATTCTGGCTGCCGATGCCGTGCTTAATTTGCCCATATTCCGGGAATTATCACCTACCTATCTCGAGATTCATTTGCTCGACCATTCCGACGTTTATTCGCGCGGATGGGCGGAGGTGGCTGGGTCGAATTGAGGTCTCTACCGGCTGGTTCAGCCTCATCCCTTTGGTTGATCGAGAGAACGGGTGAATGCCTGTGGAGCAGATTGCAGTGGGCGACGTGCGCGCGATTGAACGGTTGAGGTTCGCGGGGCTGCTGACCTGCCATGTGGGGATTCGGATTGAGGTTGCCGCATCGACGGTACGCCTGACGCTACGGCGGCTGGAGGCGGCTGGAATGGGCGCGGATCCGCCGGGAGTTACAGCGCAAGCACCTCTCGCCGTGCATCCAGGGGGATCGGTATAGCTGCTTCTGTGAGCTCTGCCGGAACTGGGAAGCGAAGTTGCCGGTGACAATGCGCCAGACGCATGCTTCGGATAAGAAGCTGTTTGTCGATTATGCCGGCGATACGGTGCTGGTGGTGGTTGGACGACTTACCTGCGAGACGCGTGCGGCCCAGATCTTCGTCGCGGTTCTCGGCGCATCCTATGCCGAGGCGACCTCAACTAGATGCTTGATCCCGGTTTTGATGCTGACAGGCATGCTCTCAGGCGCCACGGGTGGCTCCGGCCGACGAGCCCGCCTTTCTGCCGTCACCGGCTTCCTATCGGGGCAACCAGCAGGCTGTAAAGGGAACGGGCGGAGCGGCGGGCCATGATCATTACCGCCGCTCCGCGCCGGGGCATCGCTCAGAACAGCCCGGCCGCGATGTTGATGGCTAGAGCCAGCACCACTGTATTGAACAGGTAGCCGATCACGCCCTGCAATGTCGCCAGCCGCCGCATCTTGCGGCTGAGGATGTTCACGTCAGATACCTGGAACGTCATTCCCAGCACGAACGAGAAATAAACGAAGTCGAGATAGTCCGGTGCCTCACCGCCTGGAAAGGCGAGCCCGCCTTCCGGCCCGCTATCGGTCGCCGCGTAATATTCGTGCGCGTAGCGATAGGTGAAGGTGATCTGGGTCATCAGCCACGATGCCACCAGCGTTGCAGCTGCCAGCGCGACATAGGGCGTGTGCGCCGTGGTCCCCTTGCCACGCGCGGCGAAGATGACGATCGCAGTGAAGCTCATCAGCGCACCGGCCAGGCTAAGGCCAAAGATCGTCCATTCCCCTTCCTCCTGCCGCGCCGCGTCGGCGCCGATCCGCGTGTGGTCGGCGCGGCTGAAATGCAGCATGGCGAGCGCGACATAGACCGCGACGGCAATGTCCCAGCCGATCACGACCCGCAGCGTCGGCGCAAGATCGCCCGACAGCAGCAGGAAGACGAGGGCTCCGCAGAGGAGGCCAGTGAACAGGCGGGGGTGGCCGCGCGCAATGCGCACGGCAAGCGGGCGAGGCGTCATCCGTTCTTCATACAGGAACTTCGCCGCGAGGGCAGGCGTGGCGCTTCGCTTTTCCGTGAACGGTGTCAGCTCCGCATGAGCGCCCGATACGCCATCTGGTCGTCATGCATCCGCCGGAACACGGCATATTTGCGGGCATGAAAGCCGGCGTTCGCTGCCTCTGGCGCAATCATCGCCCCGGCCCGGCTCATCGCCGCCATTCCTGCCGGCAGGTCAGGATACACGCCGCCCGCCACCGCGCCGAGAATGGCGCTGCCGAGCAGCACCGCCTCCGGCTCCGCCGGCAGCACGATCCGGCAACCCGTCGCATCCGCGTGCTCGCGGAGAAAAAGCGGGTTTTTCGTCCCGCCGCCGGTCGCCATGATCGTGTCGATCGCGTAGCCATTGGCGTTCATCGTCTCGATGATGTGCCGCGTGCCGTAGGCCAAAGCCTGGAGCGTTGCGAGATAGAGCCGCGCGCAATCCGCTTCGTCCGCCGAGAGCGGCAGGCCCGAGATCATGCCCCGCAGGGTGGCATCCGCGCGCGGCGAGCGGTTGCCGTGGAAATCGGGAAACACGTGCAGGCCCTCGGTCAACGCCGCGGCCGATCCAGCCTCCGCCGCCATCCGCCCGACCAGCGCGTTCAGCCGCTCGTAGATGCTCACCCCCTCCGCTTTCGCCGCGGCGGCAAGTGCCGGATAGGCGGCATGGGTCGTCACCATATGGTCGATCAGCGAGCCGGTCGCGGACTGCCCGCCCTCGTTCAGCCACATCCCCGGAATCATCGCCGCGTGATACGGCCCCCACACGCCTGGCACGAAGCGCGGTTCCGGCGCCACCGCCATGTGGCAGGACGACGTCCCGCCGATCAGCGCGACCCGTCGCCCGAGCGCGGCCGCATCCGGCGCCATCCCGTCGAGTGCGGCGCCGATCACCCCGATCCCGCCCGCATGCGCGTCGATCGCCGAGGTGCCGACCGGAATCCCCGGCGCCAGCCCGAACGCCGCCGCCGCCTCGGCCGAAAGCCCGCCGCCCACCGGTGTCGCGATCGGCAGGATCGTGGTGCCGATCCGCGTGAACCCCTCATCGGCAAGCTCGCCAAGCCCGATCGCCCGGAAATACGCCTCGTCCCAGCGTTCCTCGTGGCCGAGATAGGTCCATTTGCACACGGTCGAGCAGAGCGAGCGGCTGGCCGCACCCGTCGCCCTGTAGGTGAGGAAATCCGGCAGGTCGAAGACATGCCGCGCCGCCGCCCAGCTTTGCGGCGCGTGCCGCTTCAGCCACAGCAGCTTCGGCGTCTCCATCTCCAGCGAGATCCGCCCGCCGACATAGCGCAGCACCTCGTACCCGCCCGCATTGATTTCGTCCGCCTCCGCCTGCGCGCGATGATCCGCCCAGAGAATCACGTCCTGCGCCGGGTCGCCGTCCGGCTCCACCGGCAGCGGCGCGCCGGCTTCATCCAGCACCACGAGCGAGCAGGTTGCGTCGAACCCGATGCCGCGCACCACCAGCCCACTGCCGGCCTCCGCCATTGCGCAGCGCACCGCATCGCTCACCGCTGCCCAGATATCGGTGCTCGACTGCTGGATGAAATCCGGCCGCGGTCGCCAGGCGCGGATCGCCCGCACGGCACTGCCGCGCATCGTCCCGTCCAGGCCGAACACGCCAGCGCGAGCGCTGCCGGTGCCGACATCGACGCCAATGACGATATGGTTTGCCGGGTGGCTCATGGCGGTCCTCCTCGTTCCGGTTGCCGCTCAGCCCGCGGCGGCGATGAAGGCGTCGAGCGTTGCGAAGTCGGCAACCCCTTCCATCCCGCCCTTGCGGCTGACGGCGAGCGCGCCCGCCGCGCGGGCATAGTCGAGCGCCCGCCTTGTCCCCATCCCCTGCAACAGGCAGGTGACGAAGGCAGCGCCGAAACAGTCGCCCGCCCCGGTCGGGTCGATCTCCTCCACCGGAAACGCCGGCAGGTCGAATTGTTCATCGCGCGAGCGGAAACTCACACCCTTGCGGCTGCGTTTGATCACTACCATCCGTACGCCGAGATCGAGCAGTTCCTCGACCGCCGCGCGTTCCGACTTCGCCTCGGTCGGCAGCAGGATCTCAGGGCCTGACGGCATGAAGATGTCGGTATAGCCGAGCATGAATTCGAGGCCCGCGCGCATTTCCGGAATCATCAGCATTTCCTTGCGGATGTTCGGATCGAAGGAAATCACCGCGCCGTTCGCCTTGGCCAGCTCGATCGCCTTTTTCATTTCGTCAATGATATGAAACGAGAAGAGCGACGACCCCATGATGTGGAAATGCGCGCATTGAGCGAGCATCGCCCGTGCGGCGGCGTCGATCGTGATCCGCCCCGCGGCGCTGCGCTTGAGGTTGAACAGGAAGTCGCGGTCGCCATCCTCGCGGTAGCGCACGAAGGCGCTTGCCGTCACCTGGTCCGGCTCGATCCGCACGGCGCTCACATCCGCCCCCTCGCGCCGCAGCCGGTCGACGCAGAGCCAGCCGAAATCGTCGTCGCCGATGCAGGAGATGATGCCCGCGCCAGCACCAAGCCGTGCGGCCTGGGCGATGAAGGTCGCCGGCGCGCCGCCGGGGAAGGGGCCAAGCAGCCGGCCGGGCTCGTGGAAGCCCTGGCCCTTTTCCTCGGCGAGAATGTCGACGAGGATTTCACCCATGGTCACGATCATGCCGGTCATGACGCCTCGCCGAACGCCCTGGCGCCGCTCCGGCTATGCGCGGGATGGCTGGAGAAATGCGCCTCGGTTCCGCCATCGGTCTCGACAGGCCTGAAGCCGGCGCCGAGGAGGATGTCGCGCAGACGGTTGCTGGGCATGCCGGGCAGGATCAGGTCGGAAATCCCGGTAAGGCCGAGCTGCGCCGTCCGCCGTTCGAGCGAGAGCGCAGGGTTGCCGATCAACACGATGCTGCGCGTACTGCGCCGTATCGCCGCCTCGGCCAGCCGTTCGGCGGGCTTGGCGGCCACCAGCAGCGCCGAATCGGCGGACAGGGCGTCCGCCTCGAGGATCGACCAGCCCAGCGCAAAATGGTCAAGCATCCTGAGGGCGCCTGCGCCTTCGATCATACCGCTCTCCGCGGTAATCTCGCCGCCGAGCAGGTAGATCCTCGCATCGAGGCAGGTGCGGGCGAGGGGGATCGCCTCGGTGCTGGTCAGCACCACGGAAACTCCCGGAATTTCCGCAAGCCAAGGAATTGCCTGGGTGGCGAGCGGGCCAGGGCCGATCAGCACGGTCTGGTCGGGTCCGATCAGCGCCTGCGCCCGCCGCAGCATCGGCACGAGCAGCGCCTTGGTCAGTGGCGCGCCGGCGGGCCGGTCGCGCGGCGCGCCCGATTTCGCCGCTATCGCTTTGCCGAAACTGCGGACGATCAGCCCCTGCTCCTCAAGATAAGTGAGATCGCCACGGATGGTGACTTCGGAAACCTTTAGCGCCGTGCTGAGCTCATCAACGCGCATTTGCCCGTACTGGCGAATCCAGTCGGCGATCTTCAGCCGCCGCTGCAGCACGGCACTTTTCGCGCCGAGCGTCACGTCGATGTTCCCAGGCTGCCCATCTGCTATCGATGCCAGCAACATGCTCGGAAGTCCATAGGTTTCGAAACGAAAGCGGCCGAATCATGTCATGATGACTGCCCTTAACCAATTCTATAGCATTTTCATTATGAATTAGTGTTTTTGGATATTGCGATGCGGTGAATTTTTTCCGTTGACTTATCAAACGAAAGTTCGCTACCTACGAATCACAAGCTGCGCCGAAGCCTGGACGCAGCGCGCGGGGGGATGTTCATCCATCCGGTCGCGGCCCGCATCGGGGCCGCAAGCCGGCATCCCTGTCATCCGCACCGGCTCCTTGCGGGCCCACCTTGCGCAGCCCGTCTGCGCACGCTTCGGCGCGCGGTTTGGCGGCGCCCTTGCTTGATTCAATGAACCGGATTGTTCGAGAGGGAGAAACGTCTCGTGAAACGACAGATCAGGATTGCGGTGGGCGGACTCGCCCTCGGTTGCCTCGGCATTACCGCCGCCCATGCGACGACGCTGACGATCGCGACGGTGAACAACCCCGACATGCTGCAGATGCAGAAGCTGTCGCCGCAGTTCACCAAGGAAACCGGCATCAAGCTGAACTGGGTGGTGCTGCCTGAAAACACCCTGCGCCAGCGCGTCACCACGGACATCGCAACGAATTCCGGCAATTTCGACATCGTCACCGTCGGCTCCTACGAAGTGCCGATCTGGGGCAAGGCCGGCTGGCTCGCGCCGATCAAGAACCTGCCGGCGAGCTACGACGTGAAGGACCTGTTTCCCTCGGTACGCAACGGGCTGTCCTACAAGGGCACACTCTACGCTCTCCCGTTCTACGCCGAAAGCTCGGCGACCTATTACCGCAAAGATCTCTTCAAGGCTGCCGGCCTGACCATGCCGGCGCATCCGACCTATACCGAAATCGAGAAGTTTGCCGCCAAGATCAACGATCCTTCGAAGGGCATCTACGGCATCTGTCTGCGCGGCCTGCCTGGATGGGGCGAGAACATGGCCTATTTCACCACGCTGGTGAACACGTTCGGCGGCCGCTGGTTCAACATGAAGTGGCAGCCCCGGATCGACAGCCCGGCCTGGAAGAAAGCTGCCAACTTCTACGTGAATCTCGAGAAGAAGTACGGCCCCCCCAACGTTACCTCGAACGGCTTCACCGAGAATCTCGCGCTGTTCAGCCAGGGCAAGTGCGGGATGTGGATCGACAGCACGGTCGCCGCCGGCACGCTTTGGGATCCAAAGACCTCGAAGGTCGCGAACGAGGTCGGCATGGTATCCGCCCCGGTGGCGGTCACGCCTCATGGCGCGCACTGGCTCTGGGCCTGGGCGCTCGCGATGCCGAAGACCACGCGCCACAAGGCGGACGACATGAAGTTCCTCGAATGGGCGACGTCGAAGGCCTATCTCAAGCTCGTCGGCAAGACCTTCGGCTGGGTCCAGGTCCCGCCCGGCACCCGCATCTCGACCTATGACAACCCCGACTACACCAAGGCCGCTCCCTTCGCCTCGAAAGTGAAGGAAGCGATCCTGAGCGCCGATCCGAATAATCCGACGCTCAAGAAAGTCCCCTATACCGGCGTGCAGTTCGTCGCGATCCCTCAGTTTGAGGGCATCGGTACCGAAGTTGGCCAGCAGATCGCGGCAGCTCTCGCCGGTCAGAAATCGGTCGACGCGGCGCTCGCCCAGGCCCAGAAGGCAACGGCGCGGACGATGAAGGAAGCCGGTTACCACTGAGTGCGGCAGCAGGGCGGCGTCGCCCCGGGTCAACCGGAGCGCCGCCGCCCCTTCGGAAAGCGGGAGTGTGCGATGATCCAGCCGACGTCAGGCACGATAACACCGGGCAGATCGGGCGCCACGCAGCGCCGGCAGGTGCGGACCCTGCCGCTGCTGCTGCCCGCTGTGATCCTTCTGCTCCTCTGGTCAATCCTGCCGCTCCTGCAGACGATTCTCTATTCGTTTCAACATTATAATCTGATGGAGCCGCCCTCGGCCTACAATGGCGGCCTCAATTACACCTATCTCTTCACCGATTCCTCGACCTGGACGGCGATCTGGAACAGCGTGGTGTTGGTTGCCGGCACGCTCGTCGCTTCGATCGTGTTCGGCACGATCATCGCTCTGCTGCTGAACAACGACTTCCCCGGCCGCAACATCGCCCGGCTGATGGCGATCGCGCCCTTCTTCGTGATGTCGCCGGTTGCCGCCCTGATCTGGAAGAACCTGCTGCTCGATCCGGTCAGCGGCCTCGCCGGCTGGCTGATGACGCTGGTCGGCTTCAAACCCATTGCCTGGTTCAGCGTCTATCCGATGGTCTCGATCGTGATCATCTATTCATGGCGCTGGATTCCCTTCGCTACCCTCATCCTGCTCACCGCCCTGCAATCGCTCGATACCGACCAGCTCGAAGCCGCGCGGATGGATGGTGCGAAGGGCCTCGCCCGCCTGCGCTACATCGTGCTGCCGCATCTCGGCCGGCCGATCTCGATCGTGGTGATGCTGGAATCGATCTTCATGCTCTCGGCCTTCGCCGTCATCTACACCACAACCAATGGCGGTCCAGGCCACGCGACGACGACGCTGACCTACATGATTTTCATCCGCGCGCTCAACGATTTCTCGATCGGCAGCGCCTCAGCCGCCGGCGTCTTCGCGATCGTCCTCGCTAATATCCTCGCCTTTTTCCTCATCCGCGCGGTCTCGCGCACCCTGCAGGCGTGAGGTGCTGCTGATGAAACCATCCCTCTCCAGCCGCGTTGTCCTCGCCATCCTCGCCTGGGCGGCCGCGTTCATCATGTTCTTCCCGATCCTCTGGATGCTCGTCACCGCCTTCAAGACCGAAGGCCAAGCCATCGCGATTCCCCCGCTGCTCATCTTCACGCCCACGCTCAAGAGCTTCTTCGATGCAACGCAGAATGCCGGCTACCTGCTCTTCGCGCTGAACAGCGTGATCGTCAGCGTCGGCTCCACCGTGCTTGCCATCGCCATCGCCTTTCCCGCTGCCTACGCGCTCGCCTTCTTCCCTGGCAAGCGCACGGAATTTACCCTGATGTGGATGCTCTCGACCAAGATGCTCCCGGCGGTTGGCGTGCTCATGCCCATCTATCTCTTCCTCAAGAACGTCCACCTGCTCGACACGCGGCTCGGCCTCGTCGGCATCGACACGCTGATGAATCTGCCCATCGTGGTCTGGATGCTCTACTCGTTCTTCAAGGATATTCCTCACGAAATTCTCGAAGCCGCGCGCGTCGATGGCGTTGGCCCGCGCCAGCAGATGATCCATCTGCTGCTCCCGCTCGCGGGTCCCGGCGTGGCCTCCACGGCGCTGCTCTCGGTCATCCTCGCCTGGAACGAGGCGTTCTGGAGCATCAACGTCACCGCCTCCCATGCCGGAACGCTCGCCGCCTATATCGCGCGGTTCTCGGCGCCGGAGGGATTGTTCTGGGCGAAACTCTCGGCGGCCTCGGTTCTCGCGGTCGCCCCCATTCTGGTCTTCGGCAGCCTGACCCAGCGCCGCCTCGTGCGCGGGCTCACATTCGGCGCGGTGAAATAGGAGCGGATCATGGCGAAACTTCTGCTTGAAAAGGTCGAGAAGCGATATGAAGGCTTCCACGCCATCAAGGGCGTGGACCTGTCGATCGACGATCGCGAATTCGTCGTCTTCGTCGGCCCCTCGGGCTGCGGCAAGACGACGCTGCTGCGCATGATCGCGGGGCTTGAGGAAATCACCGGCGGCGATTTCAGCATCGATGGCGTCCGCGCCAACGACATCCCGCCTGACAAGCGCGGCCTCGCCATGGTGTTCCAGACCTATGCGCTCTATCCGCACATGACGGTCGCGGAAAACATGGGCTTCGCGCTCAAGATGGCAAAGGTGCCCAAGGCCGAGATCGAGAAGAAGGTCGCCCACGCCGCCGAGATGCTGCAACTCGACAAGGTGCTGGCCCGCCGCCCCAAGGCGCTTTCCGGCGGCCAGCGCCAGCGCGTCGCCATCGGCCGCGCGATCGTTCGTAATCCGAAAGGATTTCTGTTCGACGAGCCACTGTCGAATCTCGATGCGGCGCTGCGCGTGCAGATGCGCACCGAGCTGGTGAAGCTGAACAAGCAGCTCGAAACCACGATGATCTACGTCACCCACGACCAGGTCGAGGCGATGACGATGGCCGACCGCATCGTGGTGCTGAACGGCGGCATCGTCGAGCAGGTTGGCTCCCCGCTCGAACTCTACCACAACCCTGCCAATCTCTTTGTCGCCGGCTTCATCGGCTCGCCCAAGATGAATTTGCTGGAAGGCGAGATCGCCGCGCGCGACGATGCCGGTGCGGATGTGAAACTCGATGATGGCGGCACCATCCGTGTCGAGGCGGCGAACATCGCCGCCGCCCCCGGCCTGCGCGTCACCCTCGGCACCAGGCCCGAGCACACCGCGCTCGCCGCCGATGGCGAGATCGGCGGCACCGCCGATTTCGTCGAGCATCTCGGCAACGAAACCCTGGTCTACGTCAAGCGCCCCGGCGAGAAGCAGATGATCGTCAAGGCGGACGATCTCGCGGGCGTGCGCATGGGCGACCCCGTGCGCATGAAACCGCAATCCGCCCGCGCCGTCCTGTTCGGACCGGACGGCAAGGCGCTGCTGCGGCGCGAATTCCACCTGCACTGAGCACGTTGCCAGTGCCGGACAACACAAGGAGCGGACATGTATCTCGAGAAATATGACCTCAAGGGGCGCAACGCGGTCGTCACTGGCGGCGGCCGCGCGATCGGCCTCGCCTGTTCGACCGCTCTGGCCGAAGCCGGCGCGCATGTCGTCATCGCCGACCGCGATGCGAATGTCTGCGAGGAAGGCAAGGCCGAACTCGCCAGGCTTGGCTACTCGGCCGATGCCATCGTGCTCGACGTCACCGACCCCGACGCGGTGAACGCGGCGGCGGACAGCCTGAATGCGAAATTCGGGGCGATCGACATCCTGGTGAACAATGCCGGCATCGCCCGCTCGGGCGTCGCCGCCGAGGATGTTACCGACGAGCACTGGCTTGACGTCATCAACGTCAATCTCAACGGCGTGTTCTGGTGCGCCCGCGCCTTCGGCCGCGCGATGCTCGCCCGCCAGCGCGGCGTCATCGTTAACACCGGCTCGATGTCGGGCTTCATCTCGAACAAGCCGCAGAAGCAGTCGTTCTACAATGCCTCGAAGGCGGCGGTGCATCACCTCACCCGCTCGCTCGCCGGCGAGTGGGCCGATCGCGGCGTGCGCGTCAACGCCGTCGCCCCCACCTATATCGACACGCCGCTGACCCGCTTCGGCATGGAAGATCCCGAACTCAACCGCATCTGGCTCGACATGACGCCGATGCACCGCGTCGGCCAGCCGCACGAAATCGCCTCGGTGGTGCTCTTCCTTGCTTCCGACGCGTCGAGCCTGATGACTGGCTCGATCGTCCTCGCCGATGGCGGCTACACGGTCTGGTGAGGCAGCGATGAGCGGACGCCTGCAGGGCAAATACGCAGCCATCACCGGCGGGGCCGGTGGTATCGGCCGGGCGATGGCGGCGGGCTACATCGCCGAGGGGGCCACGGTCTGCATTGCCGACCGGTCACTGGAAGCGGCAGCCGCCGCCGCGTGCGAACTCGGGCCGCAGGCGCATGCCTGTGCGCTCGATGTGGCGGAGATGGCGTCGATCGCCGCCTTCACCGATTTCACCGCCGCGCGCGGCGGGCTCGACATTCTGGTGAACAACGCCGCGGTGTTCGATCTCGCGCCGATTGCCGACATCACCGAGGCAAGCTACGACCGTCTCTTCGCGGTCAACGTGAAGGGCCTTCTGTTTACCCTGCAGGCGGTCGCCCGGCAGATGATCGCCAACGGCCGGCGCGGGCGGATCATCAACATGGCCTCTCAGGCCGGCCGCCGCGGCGAGGCGCTGGTCGGCGTCTATTGCGCCACCAAGGCGGCGGTGATCAGTCTCACCCAGTCTGCCGGGCTCGACCTGATCCGCCACGGCATCCGTGTCAACGCCATCTCCCCCGGCGTGGTGGACACGCCGATGTGGCAAGAGGTCGATGCGCTGTTCGCGAAATATGAAAGCCTGCCGGTTGGCGAGAAGAAGCGTCAGGTCGGCCTTGCCGTGCCCTATGGAAGGATGGGCCGGCCGGACGATCTGGTCGGTGCCGCCATCTTCCTCGCCTCCGACGAGGCGGAATACGTCGTCGCCCAGACGCTCAACGTCGATGGCGGCAACTGCATGAACTGAACGCAAGCGGACCGCCGGTGTTGAGTTGACCGGCGGCCCGGCCTATACGGGGCAGCGGCAACCAGGGATTATTTTGACCCATGAATTTTTCCCAGCCCATCATCGACCCGTTCGACTACGTGGTGTTCGGCGGCACCGGCGATCTCGCGCGCCGCAAGCTTCTGCCCGCGCTTTACCTCCGCGATCTCGATGGTCAACTGCCGGAAACGTCCCGCATCGTCGGCTCTGCCCGAACCGACATGACGGGCGAGGGGTTTCGCGAACTCGTTGAGGCCAGTCTGCGCGAATTCATCGCCGACAAGCTCGACCCCGAGGTTCTTGCCCGCTTCCTCGCCCGGCTGCACTACGTCTCCGTCGACGCCAAGGCCGCGCGCGGCTGGCCTGAACTTGCCACTTTGCTCAGCGACGAACCGCGCCAGATCCGCGTCTTCTACCTCGCCACCGCTCCCGAGCTTTACGGCCCGATCGCCGACAACATCCACGCCCACGGCCTGCAAACGCCTGAAACCCGCATCGTGCTGGAAAAGCCGATCGGCCACGACCTTGCCTCCGCCCGCGCCATCAACGATCGTGTCGGCGCGGTGTTCGAGGAGCGCAACATCTTCCGCATCGATCATTATCTCGGCAAGGAAACGGTGCAGAACCTCCTGGTCCTGCGCTTCGCCAACTCGCTGTTCGAACCGGTCTGGAACCATAACGGCATAGACCATGTGCAGATCACCGTCGCCGAGACCGTCGGCGTCGAGGATCGCGGTGGCTATTACGACCATACCGGCGCGCTGCGCGACATGATCCAGAACCACCTGATGCAGCTGCTCTGCCTCGTGGCGATGGAGCCGCCAGCAACGCTCGACCGCGAGGAAGTGCGCGACGAGAAGATCAAGGTATTGAAATCCCTCGCTCCGATTTCCCGTGACGATATCGCAACAAAATCCGTCCGTGGCCAGTACCGCGCCGGCGCGATCAAAGGCGGCCCGGTGAAATCCTATGCCGAGGAAAAGGACATCGCCCCCGGCTCCACCACCGAAACCTTCGCCGCCCTCAAGGTCGAGGTCCGCAACTGGCGCTGGGCCGGCGTGCCGTTCTATCTGCGCACCGGCAAGCGGATGCCCGAGAAGGTCTCGGAAATCGTCATCCAGTTCAAGCCGGTGCCCTACTGGATCTTCCCCACCGGCTCGGATCACGCGATGCCGAACCGCCTCGTCATCCGCGTGCAGCCGGACGAGCATATCCGCCTGCATCTGTGGACGAAGGAACCGGGCCCCGGCGGCCTGCGCCTGCGCAACGCCCCGCTCAACCTGAGCTTTGCCGAAACCTTCAAGAACAACCACATGCCGGATGCCTACGAGCGCCTGCTGATGGATGTGGTGCGCGGCAACGCCACTCTGTTCATGCGGCGCGACGAGGTCGAGGCCGCCTGGGAATGGACCGAATCCATCCTGGATGCCTGGAAATCCGCCGGCGACCGTCCCAAGCTCTACACCGCCGGCACCTGGGGCCCGTCCGAGGCGGTGGCGATGATCGTCCGCGACGGCCGCACCTGGTTCGACGAACAGGCCGGCTACGGCGCCGGCGACTGACGCGCCCCCGCACGGGCCGCGCGCACTGCGAGGAGCAAAGACATGGTTCAGGATGCGATCGCACGGGTCACCGACCGGATCAGGGCGCGCAGCGAGGCCGGGCGCGCCGCCTATCTCGCCCGCACCGGTGCGCTGATTTCGCGCGGCGTGCACCGCAGCGCGGTCGGCTGCGCCAATCTCGCCCACGCCCTGGCCGGCTGTGCCAAGGCCGAGCAGGACGACCTCAAGCGCGACGACAAGCCGAATATCGGCATCGTCACATCTTATAATGATATGCTCTCGGCGCATCAGCCCTTCGGCCGCTTCCCCGACCTCATCAAGCATGCGGTGCGCGAGGCCGGCGGCATCGCCCAGGTCGCCGGCGGCGTGCCGGCGATGTGCGACGGCGTCACCCAGGGGCGGGAAGGGATGGAGCTCTCGCTCTTCTCGCGCGATGTCATCGCCATGGCCGCCGCGATCGCCCTCTCGCACGACGTGTTCGACGGCGCGCTGCTCCTCGGCGTCTGCGACAAGATCGTCCCCGGCCTCGTCATCGCCGCCCTGTCCTTCGGCCACCTGCCGGCGATCTTCGTCCCCGCCGGGCCGATGCCCTCGGGCATTTCCAACACCGAGAAATCCCGCGTCCGCCAGCTCTACGCCGAGGGCAAGGTCGGCCGCGAGGAACTGCTCGAGTCCGAAATCGGCGCCTATCACAGCCCCGGCACCTGCACCTTCTACGGCACCGCCAACTCCAACCAGATGCTGATGGAGATCATGGGCCTGCATCTGCCCGGCGCCTCCTTCGTCAACCCCAACACCGAGCTGCGCGACGCGCTGACCGGTGCGGCGGCGAAGCGCATCCTCGAAATCACCGCCCGCGGCAACGAATTCACCCCGGTCGGCCAGATGGTCGACGAGCGGACGGTGGTTAACGGCATGATCGGCCTGCTCGCCACCGGCGGCTCGACCAACCACACCATCCACCTCGTCGCCATGGCCCGCGCCGCCGGCATCGCCATCACCTGGCAGGATTTCTCCGATCTCTCCGAACACATCCCGCTGCTCACCCGCATCTATCCCAACGGCAGTGCCGACGTGAACCATTTTCAGGCCGCCGGCGGCATGCCGGTGCTGATTGGCGCCCTGCTCGATGCCGGCCTGCTGCACGGCGATGCCCGCACCGTCTGGAGCCCGGACGGGTTGCAGGCTTATCGCGACCAGCCGGTGCTGGAGGAAAAGGTCTTGCGCTGGAAACCCGCCCCGGCCGCAAGCCTCAACCGCGACATCCTCCGCGATGCGACCGAGCCCTTCAGCAAGGATGGCGGCCTGCGCATCATGCACGGCAATCTCGGCCAGGCGGTCACCAAAATCTCCGCCGTCAAGCCCGAGCACCGCGTCGTCGTCGCCCCGGCCCGCGTCTTCCGCAGCCAGGAAGCGATGCAGGAGGCGTTCAAGGCCGGCGAACTGCACCGCGATTTCGTCGCCATCGTCACCCATCAGGGCCCGAAGGCGAACGGGATGCCCGAATTGCACAAGCTGACACCGCCCCTCGGCGTGTTGCAGGATCTCGGCTTCAAGGTCGGCCTCGTCACCGACGGGCGGATGTCCGGCGCCTCCGGCAAGGTGCCCTCGGCGATCCACGTGACGCCGGAAAGCGCCTGCGGCGGCGCGCTGGCGAAGGTGAGGGATGGCGACATGATCAGGCTCGACTGCGAGGCCGGCATATTGGAGGTTCAGGTGGATCAGGCGGAATTCGCGGCGCGGCCGCTCCCGGAGGTCGATCTCTCGGCGCATCACCACGGCATCGGCCGCGACCTGTTCGGCGCCTTCCGCGCCGCCGTCGCCGGGGCCGATCTCGGCGCGAGCGTCTTCGCATGAACCGCCAGGACGGGCTCGATGCCCTGCTCGCCGTCTCGCCGGTCATCCCGGTCCTGACGATCGACAACGCGGCGGATGCCGTCCCGCTCGCCCGCGCCCTGATCGAGGGCGGCGTCGGCGTCGTCGAGGTCACGCTGCGCACGAAGGCGGCGATGGAAGCGATCGCGGCGATGGCCGAAGCGGTCCCCGAAATGGTCGTCGGCGCCGGCACCGTGCTCACCCCGTCGCAATATCGCGAGGTCGAGGAAGCCGGCGCCAAATTCGTCGTCTCGCCCGGCTCCAGTCCCGCCGTGCATGCCGCGGCGGCGAAAAGCCGCGTGCCATTCCTCCCCGGTGCCGCAACGCCGACCGAGGTGCTGCACCTGCTCGAGGCCGGTTTCCGCTACCAAAAATTCTTTCCGGCCGAGCAGGCCGGCGGTATCCCGATGCTGAAGGCAATCGGCGCGCCGATCCACGAGGTCACCTTCTGCCCGACCGGCGGAATCACTCCCACCACCGCGCCCGATTACCTGGCTCTCGCTAACGTGATCTGCGTCGGCGGTTCCTGGCTCACCCCTGCCGCCGCGCTGCGCGCCGGCGACTGGGCGGGAATCGCCAAGCTTGCCGCCCAGGCCGCCGCATTGAAACGGTAGCCTCGCTGTCTATCTCCCGATAGAGCCGCCCTCCCGGCGGCGATCGGGAGAAGGCCATGAATTTCACGGTGATCGCCATCATCGCGGGTCTCGGCGGACTTCTGTTCGGCTATGACACCGGAGTGATCTCGGGTGCGTTGCTGTTCATCCGGCACGTCTTTCACCTCGGCCCGGCAATGCAGGGCGTGGTCGTCGCCATCGCTCTCGGCGCCGCGGCGGTAGGCGCTGCCGTCGCCGGCACCCTGTCCGACAAATTCGGCCGCCGCCCCGTCCTGCTGGTCACGGCGGCGGTCTTCGTCCTCGGCGCGTTGCTTTCCGCTGCAGCCTGGAGCGTGGCAATCCTGCTCGCCGGCCGCGTCCTTGTCGGCGGCGCCATTGGCGTCGCCTCGATGCTCACGCCGCTCTACCTTTCCGAGATGTCGCCGCGCGACAAGCGCGGCGCGGTCGTGACGATCAACCAGGCCTACATCACCATCGGCATCGTGGTATCCTACGGCGTCGGCTACCTGTTCTCCCATGGCGGCGATGGCTGGCGCTGGATGCTCGCGCTCGGCGCCCTACCGGGTGTCATCCTGTTCGCCGGCATGCTGGTCTTGCCCGAGAGCCCGCGCTGGCTGGCCGGCAAGGGCCATCGTGAGGCTGCGCGCAAATCGCTCGCCTTCCTGCGCGGAGGGCACGATGTCGAGAGCGAACTGCGTGACCTCCGGCAGGATCTTGCCCGCGAAGGCCGCGCGACGGCCCCCTGGTCCGTCCTGCTGGAGCCGCGCGCCCGCATGCCGCTCATCGTCGGCATCGGCCTTGCGGTGTTCCAGCAGATCACTGGCATCAACACGGTCATTTATTTCGCGCCCACCATCTTCCAGAAGGCCGGCCTGTCCTCCGCTTCGGTCTCCATCCTCGCCACCGCCGGCGTCGGCCTCGTGAACGTGGTGATGACCTTCGTCGCCATGCGCCTGCTCGATTCCGCCGGCCGTCGCCGCCTGCTGCTGGTTGGCCTGTCGGGCATGCTGGTCACCCTGCTCGCCGTCGCCGGCGGCTTCATGGCCGGAATGCAGGGTGGCCTCGCCTGGGTCACGGTGATCTCGGTCGCCGCCTATGTCGCCTTCTTCGCCATCGGCCTCGGTCCGGTCTTCTGGCTGCTGATTGCCGAGATCTTCCCTCTCGCGGTGCGCGGCCGCGGCATGTCGCTCGCGACCATCGCCAACTGGGCGTTCAACATGCTGGTCTCGATCACTTTTCTCGACCTCGTCCACGGTCTTGGCCGCGGCCCGACCTTCCTGATCTACGCGGCGATGACGTTGATTACCCTTGTCTTCACCTGGTTCCTGGTGCCCGAGACCAAGGGGCGCAGCCTCGAACAGATCGAGGCTGCGCTGGAAGGCGAGGGCCGCCTCGCCTGAGGCGGCGTCAGCCCGCGAAGAAGATCAGCGTCGTCAGCGCGAAGAGCGGCAGCAGCACTGCGGATGCTGCCAGCATATAACCGAAGAAGCCCGGCATCCGCACGCCCCGCCGAGCGGCGATCGCGCGGATCATCAGGTTCGGCGCATTGCCGAGATAGGTCAGCCCGCCGAACAGCACCGAGCCGGCGGCGAAGCTCGTGAGCAGCGTCGCCGGCGGGGCGATCAGCTGCGCCGCGTTGCCGCCCGCCGCCTCGAAGAACATCAGATAGGTCGGCCCGCTATCGAGAAATGCCGAGGACAGGCCCGAGGCCCAGAACCACCCCGCCGCCGATTGCGGCAGCCCCGCCGCCGTCACGGTGCGCAACACCGGCGGAATCGTCGCGAAGATCGCGAAGAACAGGATGGCGATCTCGCGCATCGGCGCCCAGGCGAACTGGTTGCGCGCGCGGATTGCCCGCGGCGTGACCCGCTCGGATGCCGCGACGAAGACGATTGCTGTCAGCGTGATCGCGATCTGCCCCGCCGGCAGCGATGCCGGCCCGATCGCGATCTCCGGTCCCGGCACGATGCCGGCCACCGTGAGCACCGCGATGAAGATGCCCAGCATCGCCAGATTGGCGCCGCCACGCACCCTGATCCGCTCAGCCGGCCGCACCGGCTCACGCCGCGCCAGTCGCCAGTCGATGGCGAAGGTGAGGGCCAGCACAGGCAAGACCACCACCAGCATCGGCCCGGCAAGGTTGAACAACGGCCAGAAAAACGGCACCCCGCGCAAAAAGCCGATCAGCAGCGGCGGGTCACCGAGCGGAGTCAGCGCGCCCCCGGCATTGGCGACGACGAAAATGAACGCCAGCACCAGGTGCCGCACCTCGCGCCGCGCCGCGTTCGCCGACAGCAGCGGATGGATCAGCAGCAGCGAGGCCGCGATCGTGCCCATCGCCGAGGCGAGCAGCGTGCCCGCCGCCAGCAGCAGGAGGTTGCCGCCCGGCCGTCCCCACGGCCCGCCGGCGATCAGCACGCCGCCGCCCAAAGTGTAGAGTGCCATCAGCACCGCGATGAAGGGGAGGAAATCGACCAGTCCTGAATGCCACAGCTGCGTCAGCGCCGCCGCCGGCCCGGCGGCCTCGGCCCCAAGCACGAGGCCGAGCCCCACCCAGAACAGGCTGATCCGCACCATGTATCGGTGCCAGATTCGTGGCGCCGCGCCGGGCAGCAGCGCGAAACTTGCCAGAGTGCCGAAGAACGGTGCGAGTGCGGCAAGCTCGTTCACCTGCGGGTGCATCGACGCACCGCTTTCAAGATGCCGCAAGGCAGGGCAGGGCGGATTTGCGCGCGCGGCGGCCTCAAACTAAAGATGCGGTAACGGAACACGGTCACGAAGGAGAGCACGCCCCATGGAAATGTCGGGAGAACGGCTGATTGCTGCGCCGCGCGAGGCGGTCTGGGCCGCGCTGAACGACCCCGAAGTCCTCAAGGCGTGCATACAGGGCTGCGAATCCATTGAAAAGCTCTCCGATACCGAGATGACCGCGACCGTTGCCGCCAAGATCGGCCCGATTTCCGCGCGGTTCAATGGCAAGGTGACACTCGCCGATCTCGACCCGCCGAACGCCTACACGATTTCCGGTGAAGGGCAGGGCGGTGTCGCCGGCTTCGCCAAGGGTGGGGCGAAGGTGCAGCTCGCCGATGCCGAGGGCGGCACGAAACTGACCTATCAGGTCTCGGCGCAGATCGGCGGCAAGATGGCCCAGCTCGGGGCCCGCCTGATCGATTCGGTGGCGAAATCCTACGCCGAATCCTTCTTCACGAAATTTTCCGAACGGCTCGCGCCCGCGCCCGAAGCCGCAACCGCACCCGCGCCGACCCCCACCAAGGAGACGACCAGCATGGCCGAACACGCACATGACCACGCCCATCCCGCCCATGGCGAGGACCGCAGCAACCCGGTCATCGCCGGGCTGCCCCTCGGAATCTGGGTCCCCATCATCATTTCCGCCGTTGTCGTGGCGCTGGTCATTTCTAAATTCCTTGGATGACCGAAACTTCCCTCCCGCGCACCGTCGCCGAAACCGCCGAACTGCTCGCCCGCGGCAACTATGTTGCCGACCGGGCACTGGCGACCAGCGTCCATCTCGCCCTCGCCATGGGCCGCCCGCTCTTCCTCGAGGGCGAGCCCGGCACCGGCAAGACCGAGATCGCCAAGGTGCTGGCCGAGCAGCTCGGCCGGCGCCTCGTGCGCCTGCAATGCTATGACGGGCTCGATCTCGCCGCCGCTGCCTACGAGTGGGACCACGCCCGCCAGCTGATGGAAATCCGCCTTGCCGAATCCGGCGGTGCCAGCCGCGCCTCCCTTCGCGAGACGCTCTATTCCGCCGAATTCCTGCTCCGCCGCCCACTGCTCTCGGCGATCGATCCGGGCCTGCCGCCCGCCGTCCTTCTGATCGACGAGCTCGACCGCGCGGACGAGCCCTTCGAGGCATTCCTCCTCGAATTGCTGGGCGATTTCCAGATCACCATCCCCGAACTCGGCACCATCGCCGCCTCCACCCGGCCCGTCGTCGTCATCACCTCCAACCGCACCCGCGAGGTGCACGACGCGATCCGCCGCCGCTGCCTCTACCAGTGGGTGGACTACCCCGATGCCGCCCGCGAGCGCGCCATCCTCGCCGCCCGCGCGCCCGGCGTGCCGGCGAAGCTCTCCGCCCAGGTGGTCGAATTCGTCCAGCGCATCCGCACCACCGACATCTTCAAGCTCCCCGGCGTCGCCGAAACGATCGACTGGGCCTCCGCCCTCGCCGCGCTGGACGAGGTCGAGCTCGCCCCCGCCGCGGTCGAGGACACGCTCGGCGCCCTGCTGAAATACCAGGACGACATCGCCAAAATCCGTGGTGAGACCGCCGCCCGCCTGACCGGGGAGGCGATCCAGGCGGCATGAGCGCCTCCGATACGGGACGGCTCGCGCCGAATGTGATGCATTTCGCGCGCCTGCTCCGGCGTGCCGGCCTGCCTGTCGGCCCCGGCGAGGTCATCGCCGCCGCCGAGGCGCTCACCCATGTCGACATCACCGACCGGCGGGTGATGCGAGCGGCGCTGCAGGCGGTGATGCTGCGCCGGCACGAGCACGCGCTGCTGTTCGACCAGGCCTTCTCGGTCTTCTGGCGCAACCCCGACGCCGCCAAATTCGCCCAGATGCTGGCAGCGATGGATGGCCGCGCCCCGCGCGAGGAAAAGGCCGCCGCCGGCGCCCGCCGCCTTGCCGAGGCGATGCAGGCGGCCAAGTCGCGCGAGCAGGAACCCCGCCCCGACGAACGCCGCGAGGTCGACGCGCTGCTCTCCGCCTCTGGCCAGGAACGCCTCGAATCCCTCGATTTCGAGGCGATGAGCGCCGAGGAGATCGCCGCCGCCAAGGCCGAGATCGCCCGCCTCACCCTCCCGCTCGACGAACGGCGCACCCGCCGCTTCCGCCTCGCCGCCCGCGGCTGCCGGGTCGATCTCAAGCGCACCCTGCGCGATTCGATGCGCCATTCCGGCGAGGTGTTCGACATCGCCCGCCGCGTGCCGCTCACCCGCCCGCCGCCGCTCGTCGTCCTGTGCGACATTTCCGGCTCGATGGCCCGCTACGCGCAGATCCTGCTGCACTTCCTCCATGCCGTCGCCAACGAGCGCGACCGCGTGACCACCTTCCTCTTCGGCACAAGGCTGACCAACATCTCCCGCCAGCTCGCCCGGCGCGACCCGGAAGAGGCGTTCGAGCAGGTTGCCGGCGCGGTGCCGGACTGGTCGGGCGGCACCCGCATCGGCGAGGCGCTCGGCCAGTTCAACCGGCTCTGGGCCCGCCGCGTGCTGGCGCAGGGCGCGGTCGTCCTTCTCGTCACCGACGGGCTCGACCGCGAGGGCGCCGTCGGCCTCGCCGACAACATGGCAAGGCTGCACCGCTCCTCGCGCCGGCTGATCTGGCTCAACCCGCTCTTGCGCTACGATGGCTTCGCGCCGAAATCGCAAGGCGCACGGGCGATGCTGCCCTATGTGGACGAGTTCCGCCCGGTGCATAACCTGGCCAGCCTGCGCAGCCTGGTCCAAGCCCTGTCGGGCGAGGCGCCGCCGCGCCTGCAGGCCGCCGCCCTGTGGGAGACCCGCCAATGAGCGACACCGCATCCGACGCCGAGGACATTCTCGGAATCGCCGCCGCCTGGCACGAGGAAGGCGAGCAGGTGGCCATCGCCACCGTCACCAGCACCTGGGGCAGCTCGCCGCGGCGCGTCGGTAGCCGCATGGCCGTCACCGCCTCCGGCCGCATCGCCGGCTCGGTCTCCGGCGGCTGCATCGAGGGCGCGGTGGCCGAGGCCGCCCAGCGCAGCATCGAAACCGGCACGCCGCAGCGCCTCGATTACGGCGTCACCGACGAACGCGCCTGGGAAGTCGGCCTCGCCTGTGGCGGCAAGGTCTCGGTCTTCGTGGAAAAGCTCTCGTGAAGGCCGCCCATCTCGCCGCCCTGCGCGAAGCCGCCGCCGCCCGCCGCCCGATCGCCTTCGCCACCAACCTCGCCACCGGCGCGGCCTTCATCCTGCCGGACGAGGCCGCCCCCACCGCACTTGCCGCCGAGGCCGCTTCCATGCTCGCCGCCGACCGCAGCGGCACCGTCACGATCGGCGACGACGCCTGGTTCATCGAGTCGCGCAACCCGTCCCCCCGGCTGCTCGTCATCGGCGCGGTGCACATCGCCCAGGCGCTGGTACCCTTCGCGCTGGCCTCCGGCTTCGCCGTCACCGTGGTCGATCCCCGCCGCGCCTTCGCCACCGCGGATCGCTTCCCCGGCGTCGCCATCGCGACCGACTGGCCGGACGAGGCGCTGGACCGTCTCGGCCTCGATTCCCGTACCGCCGTCGTCACCCTCACGCACGACCCCAAGCTCGACGATCCGGCGCTGCGCCGGGCGCTGGCCGCCGATCCGTTCTATGTCGGCGCGCTCGGCTCGCGGAAAACCCACGCCGCTAGGCTCGATCGCCTGCGCGCCGCCGGGGTCGATGATGCCGCGCTCGCCCGCATCCGCGCTCCGGTCGGCCTCGATATCGGCGCCGTCACCGCGCCCGAGATCGCCCTGTCGATCATTGCCGAAATCGTCGCCGCCCGCCGCGGTCGCCTCGCCGCGCCATGATCTTCGGCGCCGCCCCGCTCGCGGCCGATCTCGCCGGCGCCATCCTCGCCCACAGCCTCAAGACGCGCGATCGCGTGATCCACAAGGGTGCGGTGCTCGATGACGCGCTGATCGCCGCCCTGCGCGCCGCCGGCCATGCCGAGGTCACCGTCGCCCGGCTCGAACCGGGCGATGTGCCGGAGGAAGATGCCGCCCGCCGCCTCGGCGCCCATTTCGCCGGCCCCGGTCTGCGCGTCGCCGCGCCGGTGCATGGCCGCGTCAACGTCTTCGCCGAAACCCGCGGCCTGTTCCGCCTCGATGCCGCCGCCATCGCCGCCCTCAACGGGCTCGACGAGGCGATCGCCCTCGGCACCCTGCCGGATGCCACACCGGTCGCCCCTGGCGACATGCTGGCAACCCTCAAGATCGTCCCCTTCGCTGTCCCCGGCGCGGTGATGGCGCGCGCCGCCTCCCTGCTCGGCCAGGGCGCGCCGCTGCGGATCGAGGCGTTCCGGCCGTTGCGCACCGGCCTCGTCCTCTCCCGCCTGCCGCAGCTGAAGGACGCGGCGATCCGCAACACGATCGAGGCCACCCGCCAGCGCGTCGCCGCCCGCGGCGGCGCCCTGCTCGACCCGATCGAGACCCCGCACGAAACCGCGCCGATCCGCGCCGCGATCGACGCGCTTCTCGCCCAGGGGGCCGATCTGGTGCTGATCGCCGGCGCTTCCGCCGTGACCGACCGCGCCGATGTCGCCCCCGCCGCCATCACCGCAGCCGGCGGCCGGATCGACCGCTTCGGCATGCCGGTCGATCCCGGCAACCTGCTCTGCTTCGGCCGCATCGGCGCGGTGCCCGCCATCGTCCTGCCCGGCTGCGCCCGCAGCCCCAGGCTCAACGGCATCGACTTCGTGCTCGACCGCGTCTTCGCCGGCGAACCCCTTGATGACGCACTGATCGCCTCGATGGGCATTGGCGGCCTGCTCAAGGATTTCGCCCCCCGCCCCGAACCCCGCGTGCCGCGCGCCACCCGCCGCACCGCGCCGAAAATCGCCGTCATCGTGCTGGCCGCCGGACGTTCCTCGCGCGCCGCCCCACAGAACAAGCTCCTCGCCCGCCTGCAGGATGGCCGCGCCCTCGTCGCCGCGACGGTCGATCACGCGCTCGCCGCCCGCGCCGCCCTCGTCCTCGTCGTCACCGGCCATCAGGACGATGCGGTGCGCGAGGCGCTGTCCGGCCGCCCGGTCCGCTTCGTCCACGCCGCCGCCTTCGCCTCCGGCATGGCCGCGAGCCTCGCCGCCGGCATCAATGCCTTGCCGGCGGACACGGCGGCGGCGCTGATCTGCCTTGGCGACATGCCGCTGGTCGATGCAACCGTGATCGACCGGATGATCGCCGCCTACGACCCCGACGAGGGCCGCGCCATCGTTGTCCCCACCCATCGCGGCCGCCGGGGCAACCCGATCCTCTGGGACCGGAGCTTCTTCCCCGAAATCGCCGCCCTCACCGGCGATGCCGGCGCGCGCCACATCCTCGCCCGCCATGTCGACCGGATCGCCGAGGTCGAAATGCCCGACGATGCCGTCCTGCGCGATTTCGACACGCGGGACGCGCTGGCCGAACTCAAGGACCGCCCATGAAACCAGGACTGACCATCTCCCGCGTGCTGCCCGCACCGGTCGAGGCTCGCGCCGCCGAGGGCTTCGCCGCCCGCTTCCTCGCGCAGGACGGCGCTTTCGACGCCGCCGCCTTCCTCGCCGCACTCGATGGCGCCGCCGCCGCCCTGATCACCCCGGCCGACCGGCTCGACGCAGCGGCCATCGCCCGCATCCCCGCCACCCTGCGCGTCCTCGCCACCTTCTCCGTCGGCACCGACCATATCGATCTCGACGCCGCGAAATCGCGCGGCCTCGCCGTGGTCAACACGCCGGACGTGCTCTCCTTCGCCACCGCCGAGCTTGCCCTTACGCTGATGCTCGCCGCCGCCCGCCGCGCCGGCGAGGGCGAGCGCATCGTCCGCGCCCGCGCCTGGCCGGGCTGGACACCCACCTACCTCCTCGGCACCAGCCTCCAGGGCAAGACGCTCGGCATCCTCGGCATGGGCCGCATCGGCCAGGCGCTGGCGCGGATGGCGCAGGGCCTGTCGATGCGCGTCGTCTATCACAACCGCCGCCGCCTGCCGCCGGAGCAGGAGGGCGGCGCCGCCTTCATCGCCGACGAGGCCGACTTCCTCTCCGCGGCGGACGTGCTGTCGATCCACCTGCCCGGCGGCGCCGCGACGCTGCACTGGCTGAACGCCGCGCGCATCGCCCGCCTCAAGCCGGGCGCCATCGTCGTCAATACCGGCCGCGGCACCACGATCGACGATGAAGCCCTCGCCGCTGCACTCGCCAGCGGCCATCTTGGCGCCGCCGGGCTCGACGTCTTTCCCGCCGAACCCGCCGTGCCCGAGGTCTATCTCGGTCTCGAGAATGTCGTCCTGCTGCCCCATCTCGGCAGCGCCACGCGCGAGACCCGCACTGCGATGGGCATGCTGGCGCTCGACGGGATCGAGGAGGTACTGGCAGGGCGGAGCCCCGCCAACCTCGTCGCCTGATCATTTCGGCCGCAGGTCGCGCACCCGCTTTGCCTTGCCGACCGACCGCTCGAGAGTCCCAGGCGGTTCGATGACCACATGCGCTGTGACGCCGATCGTCGCCTTGATGTGATGCGCAAAGGCGGCGGCCTCGCCGGCGAGCCCGGCGCCGTCCCAGTGCTCGGGGCGGCACTCGGCCCGCACCGTCATCTCGTCCAGCCGCTGCGGCCGCGTCAGCTCGATCACGAAATGCCCGCTGCCCCATTCGTTGGCGAGCAGCAATTCCTCGATCTGGCTCGGAAACAGGTTCACGCCGCGGAGAATGATCATGTCGTCCGCCCGCCCGCCGATCTTCTCCATCCGCCGCATCCCCGGCCGCGCCGTACCAGGCAGCAGCCGCGTGAGGTCGCGTGTCCGGTAGCGGATGATCGGCATCGCCTCGTGGCTCAGCGCAGTCAGCACCAGCTCGCCGGTCTTCCCATCCGGCAGCACCGCGCCGGTCGCCGGATCGATGATCTCGGGGTAGAAATGGTCCTCCCAGAGATGCAGCCCGTCCTTGGTCTCGACGCATTCCTGCGCCACCCCCGGCCCCATCAGCTCCGAAAGCCCGTAGATATCGGTCGCCTCGATGCCGAACGCCGATTCGATCTCGGCGCGCATCGCATTGGTCCAGGGTTCCGCGCCGAAAATTCCGTATTGCAGTGCTGTCGCCCGCGGATCGCGCCCCTGGCGGCGGAACTCGTCGAGGATCGCGAGCGCGTAGCTCGGCGTCACCATGATGATCTCGGGCCCGAAATCCGCGATCAACTGCACCTGCCGCTCGGTCATCCCGCCCGAGGCCGGCACCACCGTGCAGCCGAGCCGCTCCGCGCCCGCATGCGCGCCGAGCCCGCCGGTGAACAGCCCATAGCCGTAGGCGACATGCACCATCATGCCCGCCCGTCCGCCCGCCGCCCGGATCGACCGCGCGACCAGCCCGGCCCAGACATCGAGATCCGCCCGCGTATAGCCCACCACGATCGGCCGTCCCGTTGTCCCGGACGAGGCGTGCAGCCGCAACACCTCGCCGCGCGGCACCGCGAACATGCCGAACGGATAGGTCTGCCGCAGATCGTCCTTCACCGTGAACGGAAACCGCGCCAGATCCTCCGGCCGCTGCAAATCCTCCGGCCGCACCCCCGCCGCATCGAACGCCGAGCGATAGAATGGCACGCGCTCATAGGCATGGCGCAGCGCCTCCCTCAGCCGCCTCGTCTGCAGCGCGACAACCTCGTCACGCGAGGCGAATTCGACGTCCCGCTCCATCCCGCTACCTTCCGTTGTCATCGAGCCACGAGCCGCCGATCGTGCGCGACTGTCCGCGGAACGCCGCGACGATTCCGTCATCGTTGCTGACCGAAACATCGTAGATTCCGTTCCGCCCGCGCCGTACCACCTCCCGCGCGGTGGCGATGAGCCGCTCCCCCGGCCGCGCCGGTGCAAGGAAGGTGATCGAGCAATGCGCCGCCACCGCCCGCTCGCCATGTGAGTTGCAGGCGAAGGCGAAGGCCGAATCGGCCAGGGTGAAGATCAGCCCGCCATGCGCGGTGCCGTGCCCGTTGGCCATTGCCGCGCCGAGACGCAGCGAGAGTGTCGCGAAACCGGGCCCGATCTCGTCGAGCTCGATGCCGAGCGACCGCGTCGCCCGGTCCACCTCGAACATCGCCTGGCCGACATGGCGGGCAATGTTGTCCGCGGACTCGGGTGGGGGCGGCTGATGTTCCTCCGTCATGGCGGCGTGCGTTCCTCCTCGGACGCGCCGTTGCACGGCGCTTGCCCCGAGTGTGCCGCAAAAGCCGGATCGCGCAACCACCGCTGCTGCGCCAGCCGCGTGTGAGGCCTCACTCCGCCATCATCGGTTGCACAATAGCCGCGCCGTCCGGCAACGAGCCGGCGCCCGGCACGTTAATTGGCCGCGTGCGGCGGTTGACCGGCATGCGGCACGGTCGTGATCCGCGCCAGCTGTGCCACCATGTCGCGAGCCTCGGCCGCCGGCATGTCTGCGCTCAGCACGCGTTGCGCCGAGGCTTCATCCCCGGCCATCGCCAGCGCAGCGGCGTAATTCGCGCGTTCCGGCGCCGAGGCCTGCGCCCCCTGCGCGAGCGGCGCGATGATCGCCGCGCCGGCGCCAGGCTGTCCTTCGAGCGCGGTCGCAAGCCCCAGATTGGCACGCGCCGCCGCGAACGACGGGCGGAGCGCCAGCGCCTTGCGGAATGCCGGAACCGCGGCGCCGAACGCGCCCCGCTTGGCAAGGGCGACGCCGAGATCATTGAAGGCGACGGCGTTGTGCGGATCGTCGCCCGCCGCCTGCCGGAACGCAGCAACCGCGCCCCGACCATTCGTGCGGAGCGCACAGCGCCCGAGGCCGATCTCCGCTCCCGCCGTGTGTGGCGCGGCCTTCAGCACCGCCCGGTAATCGGCCGACGCCGTCCGGCAGTCGCCGAGCAGATAGGCGGCGTCGCCATGCACCAGCCGCGCCTCGTCATTGCCAGGATCAACCTTCAGCACCGCGTTGGCGACATGCAGGGCGAGATCCGGCCGGTTGCCCGCAAGCGCCGTTCTGGCAACGTTCAGCGTGTTGGCGCCGAGCGTCGGTTCGTTCGCACCCATTCTTTGCGGCGCCGCGCAGCCGGCGAGCGATGCCGCGGCGAGGGCGAGCACCGCCGCCCGCATCTGCCGGGTGCGGTTCCCCGTGGCGCTCATTGTCCGCTCCCTCCCATTCCGCCGGACGACGCGGCCAGGCCGCCGCCCGCGCCGCCGAGCGAGGTACCGCCGCCGCCTGCGCTACCCGCCGCGCCGGACGTGGATGATGAGGATGATGATTTCAGCGCCTTGCCTACCGCCGTCTCGGCGATCGGGCCGGTGAAGCTGGCGTCGCCATGCCCGCCAACCAGGTCGTGCGGATTGACCAGTTCGACGGCGATATTGTGCATCGGCGCGTTGTTCTCGTGCCAGTTGCCCGGCTGCGCGAACGGGTCGTTGCTGGCGCAGCCGGCCAGCAGGGCGGCCGCGCCCGCCAGGGTGACGAGAACGATCAGGCGTGACTTGCGCATGGGGCTCACCGCAGGATGAAGCCGGCCTGGCCGGGCAGGACGATCTCGCGGCGGGCGCCGCCGCTGTCGCGATGCAGGACGATCCGCTGGATCTGGTTGGGGGGAGACCAGCCCTCGTCCGGCGTCATCAGCTGTCCGGCGTTGTTCACGGGCTTGACGAGGTAGGGTGTCACCAGGATCACGAGTTCCTGTTCCTGGCGGTTGTAGTTGTCGTCGCGGAAGGCGGCGCCGAGCACCGGCATGTCGCCGAGGCCGGGCACCGACTTGTCGGTCTGGTTGCTGCTGTTGCTCAGCAGCCCGGCGATGGCGAGCGTTTGCCCGCTGCCGATCACCACCGTCGTCGAGGCCGATTGCGTCGACAGCGACGGCACCACGATGGACGTGCCGGCCACCGCGATCTGGAAGGCGTTCTGTGTCGTCGGCGAGCTTACCGTCGGCTGGACATGCAGGATGATGCTGCCATTGTCGAGCACCACCGGCCGGAACTTCAGCTGCACGCCGAATTTCTTGTACTGCACCGTCACCTGGCCGTTCTGCCCCGGCACAGGCACCGGGAAGGACCCGCCGTCGATGAAGCTGGCACTCTGCCCCGACAGCGCCGTCAGTGTCGGCTCCGCCAGGATATGCGCGAGATTGTCGCTGTTCAGCGCGTCCAGCACGCTGTCGATCGCGCCGCCGCCCACCGAAAGCCCCGCATTGTAGCTGCCCGCCGCCGGCGTCGCCGGGCTCGAGCCGTTCAGCACGTCGAGCGCGCTGAAGCCGAACAGGAACTTGCCCACCGAGATGCCGTTGCCGGCGCTCTGCCAGTTGATGCCGAGCTGCTGGGTGATGGTGCGCGACATCTGCGCGATCCGCACCTTGAGCGCCACCTGCTGGGGCAGCCGCACCTCGGTCTGGTTGACCACTTTGGCGCCCGTGCCGGCGATCAGGTGCGCCTGCTGCATGATCTGGTAATCCTGCACCGGCGTCGGCACGTTGCCGCGCACGACGACGCCGTTGGCGGCACTCGAAATCGAGAGCCTGGCGCCGGGCGCCGACCGCGTGGCGCCGGCGCGGATGGCCGCGGCCGGATAGGTCTTCGGCGTCACCGCGACGTGCAGTGTGGCAACGGCGTGGCCCTGCGCGTCGGTCACCGCGACGGTGGTGAAGCCGGGCGCCGTGCCGAACACGAAGAGCGTGTGCGCGCTTGCCGGCCGCACGGCGACGACGCCGGGATCGGCCACGAAGACATTTGCCGCCGACCCTTTGAGGGTGATGAGCCTGCCGCTACCCTGCTCGATCGTGAGGCCCCGGGCCCGCGCAGCTTCGGCCGGCCGCATTGTGGCGTGTCGCGCCGGCGAGGCGGCGGCGGGAACCAGCGCGGCGCCGAACGCCGCGGCCAGAAGCGCCGGAATAAGCCGGCGAGGGGAGGGAGTGCCGCTCTGCGTCGGCGCGGTGCCGGTCCGTCTCATGCCGGGTCTCGCCGCGCGGGACGGAAGCATCTGTCCAGTCGAAGGGCCAAGGCGATCTGTCCTCAAATGGGGCCGGCGCCGCCTGGCGCCGGAGCCGGGTCAAGGGACCCGCCATTCACGGACTCTAGAGAAGTTGCCTTAACGAATGGTTGCCATTGCGCATTTCGCACGGCGAAAACCGAAAACCACGTTCCTGTGTGCGATACCCCCTTGCCGATTGGGCAACCTATGGCATGATCGCGTCAACTAAATTGAAAACCGTCTACAACAAGGGGAGACTAGAATGTCCGGAAAGAAAGCAGCGCTCGCCGCGGTCATCGCTGGCGCGGCCGTGGCGGTCGCGGCACCGGCGGCTCAGGCCGCCAGTCCGATCGTCGTTGGCATCACCTCGGAAATCGGCACGATTCCCGGTAAGGCCATCGCCAATGGTGCCGTGCTCGCCGCCGAGCAGATCAACGCGGCCGGCGGCATCAATGGCCGTCCGCTCAAGCTCGTGATCGAGGACGACCACCTCTCGACGACCGACGCGATCCGCTCCTTCCAGCGCATGGTCCGGCAGGACCATGCGGTCGCCATCGTCGGCACCTTCGTCAGCGAGGTGGCGCTGGCGCTCGAACCCTGGGCCGCACGGCTGCACGAGCCCTATCTGATCACAGGCGCCGCCGCCAACGAGCTGTCTGAATACGTCCACAAGGATTTCAAGGCGCACCAGTACATCTTCCATGCCTACATGCCGGCGGCCTATCTCGCCCAGGCCGTCTGCGATGCGACGAAAGACACGCTGGTCGACCAGTTCCACATGAAGACGGCCGTGGTCATGAGCGAGGACGCCGCCTGGACCAAGCCGCTCGACGCCGGCTACGATGCGTGCCTGCCCAAGATCGGCGTCAAGGTGCTCGACAATATCCGCTTCGCGCCGAACACGTCCGATTTCACCCCGATCTACCAGAAGATCGAGAAGCTCAACCCCAACGTGATCATCGCCGGCTGGGCCCATGTCGGCGTGCAGCCGACGGTGCAGTGGGCGCAGCAGAAGGTGCCCATCGCGCTCGCCGGTATCAACGCCCAGGCCGGCTCCTCGGTGTTCTGGAAGGCAACCAACGGCGCGACCGAAGGTGTCATCACCGGCAGCACCTCGGCCCCCGGCGTCGCCATCACGCCGAAGACCCTGCCGTTCACCGACGCCTACCAGAAGAAGTTCGGCTATTCCCCGGCCTACTCCGCGTATTCGACCTATGATGCCGTCTATGCGCTCGCCGACGCGCTGAAGCGCGCGAAATCGACCAAGGCGCTTGCCATCGTGCACGCCCTCGAGAAGACCAACATGGTCGGTACCCAGGGCCGCATCGCCTTCCAGGGCGCCAAGAGCAAGTTCGCCCACGCCCTGAAATATGGGCCGGACTATGTCACCGGCGTCGCCATCCAGTGGCAGGACGGTCAGCAGAAATGCGTTTGGCCGCTCAAGCTGGCGAATGCGAAGGTCGTCTTCCCGAGCTTCGTCAAGCTGCCGCCGAAGTCCTGACCATCCCGCGCTCCCGCCGGCCGCATCCGCGCCGGCGGGAGTCCCGCACGATTTCGCCTGACCTGGGAGGGTAGGACTTGCTCGCGATTCAGATCCTGATCGACGGCTTCGCGATCAGCACGCTCTACGCGCTCGGCGCGCTGGGCTTCACGCTTATCTTCGGCGTCTCCGGCGTCCTCAACCTCGCGCATGGCGGCCTGATGGTCATCGCCGCGATGATCGCCTGGTATGTCGGCACCTCGATCGGCCTTGGCCCCTATGTCGGCGCCGCCGCCGGACTTGCCGTCTGCCTTGTCGCGGCGCTGGTCACTTACGGCGGCATCGTCCGCCCGATCGAAAATTCGCGCGCCGTCCCCGCGCACGAGCGCGAACTCTTCGTGCTGACGGCGACGCTGCTCTGGGGTGTCATGATCCAGGAGGCGCTGTCATACGCCTTCACCAACAGCCCGATCACGGTGCAGCCGCTGATCGCCGGCACGGTGTCCATCCTCGGCGTGCGCACCCCGATCAACGAGATCTTCATCGCCGCCGTTGCCTGGGCGGTGATGGGCGCGCTGTGGCTGCTGGTGAACCGCACGCGGATCGGGCGCCGCCTGCTCGCCGCCTCGATCAACCCGCGCGCGCTCACCCTGCTCGGCTTCGAACTCGACCAGATCTATCTCTTCGTCTGGGTGATCTACGGCCTCCTCGCGGGTATCGCCGGCGTGCTGCTCGGCAGCTTCCTCGGCTCGGGCTCGGGCTACGTGCCGGGCCTGACAGGCAGTGCCTTCACCATCGTGGTGCTGGGCGGCCTCGGCTCGGTCTCCGGCACACTGATCGCCGCCTATATCGTCGGCTACATCGAAACCCTGACGGCCTATCTGGTCTCGCCCTCGCTGCGCGAGGTGCCGGCGCTCATCCTTCTCGTCGTGGTGATCTACATGCGGCCGCAAGGGCTGCTGGGACGGCGCTGATGTCGACGATTCCGAAATCCCGCCTGGTGGCGCTCGCGGTCTTCCTCATCGTGCTGGCGCTCTTTCCGCTCGGCGCCAACGGCTACATCCTCGGCGTGCTGACCACCGCCTTCTACTTCGCCGTCTTCGCGATGTCGTGGGACCTGCTGTTCGGCTATGCCGGCGAGGTCAATTTCGGCCCGACCTTCCTGATCGGCCTCGGCGCCTATGGCGCGGGCATGTCCAACGCGCTGCTCGGCCTGCCGGTGCCGCTCGCCGTCGTCGTCGGCGCGATCGTCGCGGTGGCCGGCGGCGTTGCCCTGGCCATCCCGGCGCTGCGTCTTTCCGGCCCGTATCTCGGCCTGATCACCCTGGTCTCGGTGCTGCTCCTGCAACAGGCCATCGTCATCTTCGCCGGCGTCACCGGCGGCGAGATCGGCCTCTCGGTGCCGGACGTGCTCTCGATCAGCAGCGCCGTGAACTACGAATACGCGCTCGCCTTCATGCTGGTCAGCGGCCTGATCCTGTTCCTCATCTCCCGCTCCTCGCTGGGCATGATCCTGCAGGCCGCAGGGCAGGACCAGGTGGCCGCGGCCGCGCTCGGCTTCAACGCCACCCGCCACAAGATCCTCGCCTTCGCCGTCTCCGCGCTGTTCTCCGGCCTCGCCGGCGCCTTCCTCGTCTTCTATCTCGGCACCGCCTCGGTCAGCGCCGTGGTCGACATCTCGATCGGCGTGCGCGTGATCATCGCCGCCGTGCTCGGCGGCCGCCGCACCATCATCGGCGGCGCCATCGGCTCGGTCTTCCTCATCGTCGCCGGCGAACTGCTCCGCCCGATCGGCCAGCTCTCCACCTTCGTCGTCGCGCTGATCGCGCTGGTGGTGATCGTGCTGTTCCCGGACGGTCTGCTCGGCTTGCTGCCGCACCGGAGGGGCGCATGAATTCCACCACCCCGCGCCTTGCCGTCAGCGGGCTGCACAAGCGCTTCGGCGGCCTGATCGCCGTCAAGTCGCTCGACTTCAACCTCTATCCCGGCGAGATCCTCGGCCTGATCGGGCCGAACGGCTCGGGCAAGTCCACGGTCATGCAGATGATCATGGGCGTGGTCCGCCCCACCGCTGGGCAGATCCTGCTCGACGGCGAGGACATCGCCGGCCGCCCGACCTACGACATCGCCCGCGCCGGGGTCGGCATCGTCTTCCAGCACTCCCGCCCGCTGCGGCTGCAAACGGTGCTGGAAAATATCCTGCTCGGCCTGCTGCCCGACAGTCTCAGCCGCCTCCGCCCACCGCCCGGCGCGATCGATACGGCGCGGCGCATCGGCGAGGAATGCGGTCTCGGCGACGTGCTCGACCGCCTGCCGGCGACGCTTCCCTTCGCCGATCTGCGGCGGATGGAACTCGCCAAGGCCATCGCGCGCGACCCCCGCGTGGTCCTGGTCGACGAACCCTTCGCCGGCCTGACCAGCACCGAGGTGCACGATTTCTCCGCCCTGATCCGCCGCTTCCGCGACCAGGGCCGCGCCGTCATGCTGGTCGACCACAACGTCAAGAGCATCGCCTCCCTGGCGGACCGCGTGCTCGCCCTCTATCTCGGCGAGAAGATCGCCGAGGGCTCCTCCGAGCAGGTGATGCGGGATGAAACCGTCCGCCGCGTCTATCTCGGCGGCGGCATCGAGACCCACGAACGCCCCGAGGCCGAGATCGCCGCCCACAAGGTGCTGCTCCAGGTCAAGGATGTCAGCGTCTTCTACGGCAAGGCGCAGGCGCTGGAGAATGTCTCCCTCACCGTTCACGAGGGTGAGTTCGTCTCCATTGTCGGCCTCAACGGCGCCGGCAAGACCTCGCTGTTCAACGCGATTTCCGGCCTCGTCCCGTTCCGCGGCGCGATCAGCTGGGACGGCGCGACGCGCGGCCGCGAATCGGCGGCGGAAATCGCCCGCGCCGGCATCGTCCAGTGCCCGGAAACCCGCGAGCTGTTCGGCCGCCTGTCGGTCGCCGAGAATCTCGAACTCGCCGGCCAGCGTCTGCCACCCGGTGAGCGCTCGTCCCGGCTCGACTGGTTGCACGAGTTGTTCCCCATCCTGCGCGTGCGCGGCACCCAGGAGGCGCGCACCCTTTCCGGCGGCGAGCAGCAGATGCTCGCCATCGCCCGCTCGCTGATGCTCAAGCCGCGCCTGCTCGTCCTCGACGAGCCGACTCTCGGCCTCGCTCCGGTGATCCTCGGCCAGCTCTCCGAGGCACTGTCCCGCCTGCGCGAGACGACCGACATTACGGTTCTCCTCGGCGAGCAGAACGTCACCTTCGCCCTGCCGCATGCCGATCGCATCTATGTGATCGAGCATGGCCGCATCATCTGGGACGGCACGCCGACCCGTTTCGCGGCTGAAGCGGGTACGGGTTATCTATAAAAACCGAATATTCAGCGTCTTATGTGGCAAAATGGACACAAAAAAGGGAAAAATTACAATCTCGCCATCTTGTCGAATGACAGGACATTGCCGGGCCGATGGGCCGAGGGCATGAATATTCAGAAAAGAATAACTCAACAACAACAGGAGACAGTCCAAATGTTCGAATACTTTTCAGGAAAAGTCACGAGGTCCGTGGGCGTCGCCGCTGGTGCGGCCTTCGGCGTGGCGCTTGCCGTCTCGTCGATGATGCAGCCGGCCCGCGCCGGCGGTCCGCTGCCCTATGACGGTCCCGCGCCGCCACCCAATGTCAGCGTCGCCTTCCTCTACAACCAGTTCGCCTCGGCGAGCACATTCTACACGGCGAACGGCACCAAGCTCGGCAACACCCATATCCAGACCGACGTGCCGGTGCTGCGCTTCGTCCACACGTTCAGCCCGATCGACGGCATGCCCTGGGGCGTTCAGGTCATCGCCCCCTATGTCTCCTTCCTCGGCAACCAGGAGGTCGGCGGCGGCAGTGTGTCGCACCAGAGCGGCTTCGCCGAGCCGCAACTTTCCGCCTTCCTCTACCCGGTCAATCATCCGAGCCAGGATGAAACCGTGGTGCTGGCCTACTTCTTCAGCCCGCCCTCGGGCTCCTACAACCCCAGCATCGCGCTCAACGCGAGCACCAACAACTGGGTGAACAATTTCGGCTCTTCGACGTCTCAAGTGGAATGGAAGACGTCGAGCATGGCGTTGATGGGCGCGCCGAGCAGGTAGATGATGCACGCGAAGGTAGCGGTGTTGCGATAGCCTCGGGCGCGAGCGCGGGCTGCCTGGAACAGCCCATTGAGCGCTTCGAGGCGGGCATTGGAATGGCCTGACTTCCAGCGTCGAATGATCCGCTTGGCATTGCGCCGTACGGTATCGACGGCCTGTCGAACAGGATCGAGCAGGTGGTCGGGATCGTCCAGCCGGGCGGTGACGTGGTTGAGGAAGTTGGTCAGCCGCCAGCGCGCGGCCTGTGGCGTTGCGGCCAGGCGAACCCAGCGCAGCATCTCCTTGGCGCGATAGGCTTCGGCTGTGGCGAAGCCGCTGTTCTCCAACTGGTCGAGCGCCTGCCGCTGGGCCATGGTCAGGTTTTCCGGTCGCTTCAACGTGGCCCAGCGTACCCCCTTGGGCAGGTTGTGCTGATGCGCCTCGGCGCGCCGCACCTGCTCGACCGCGGTGGTGAAGATCTGCACGACGTGGAACCAGTCCACGGTGACCGAGGCCTGCGGGAAGCTCTCCGCCGCAGCAGCAAGGAAGGCCGCCGACATGTCACACACCACCTCGGCGATGCGGCGGGCCTCGCCGCCGTGCTCCGCCAGGAAGGCCCGGAAGGCGGTCATGCATTCCTTACCCTTTCCGGGGGTGACGAACAGCACCGGGCGCTCGGCCGCATCGAGGTCAATGAACACGGTGACGTAGCTGTGGCCTCGCTTGGCCGCGGTTTCGTCGAGTGCGATCGCCTCGACCCCGCTGAGATCGAGCCGCTCGATCGCCCGGCCGACATAGTACCGCAGAATGCGCCACAGCCGCTGGTCGGTGACGCCGATGATGCGCGCGGCAGCGGCAACCGGCATCTCGCGCATCAGAGCCAGCGCGGCCTGCTCGAACAACAGCGTGAAGCCGCTGTCGGGACGTGCCCAAGGCACAGCAATGCGGAGTACGCCGTGCTCCGGACAGTCGGTGCGTGGCACACGGGCCTCGATGATGCAGGCGTGCTGAAAGAAGTTGAGGTGCCGCCAGCTCAGTTCCTTCCAGTCGTGCGGTTTGCACAGCCGGCCGCAGGTTGGGCAGGGGAAGCGGGCGCCTGGGTCGGCGGCGACGGCCAGATGCAACTCATGCGGCTGGTAGTCGGTTTCCAACCGCTGGTCGACCACGCGCCAGGGTGGGGTCAGTCCGAGGCCGAGGGTGAAGATGTCGCTGCTTGCCATGGCGGTGCTCCGCGCAATCAGAGTGTCCCGTGCGGGCTGGCACCGCATGCCGCGCCAATGCGCGATCGGACTGCGGGATGCGGCTGCTCGGCCCGTCTGCCTCAAGACTGGCGCCGTGCTCGCCGCCGTCAAGAACGCTGCGCGTCGCTACGCGATGGCCTGCGGCCATTCTTGACCGCGGCTGTGCACGACGCCCCGCGCACGATCAGGCCGGGACGAAGAAACGGCACTCCAGCCGAACCAAGAAACTGGCCCCAGCGTGGCAGGGCTGCTACCTGCGGTGGTGGTCACGCCACTTTCAGGAACCGCCGAAGTTCCACTCGCGGCGTCGAGGAGGCACAATTTCGAAATCGGCTACATGCACAAGGTCTTCGGTCAGGCCAAGGGCAAGCGGCTTGATCTAGAGGTCTGGGCCGACGGGTATTTCTACGGCAATACCAACGTTCAGACCGGCGTCCACCTCAAGACCGACCCGGCTGCGCAGTTCATCGTCTACGCGCCCTATTACTTCCACCCGCAGACCGACGCCTATGTCGGCCTCAGCTTCGAGAAAACCTTCGGCGGCAAGATATCCGAAGTAAATCCGCTGGGGACGTTCGATACCGGTAGCCGCAACAACTTCACCCGCATCGGCGTCATCGCCGGCTCGTTCCTGTCGCCGACGATCTTCGCCCAAGCCCAGCTCGCGACCGACGTTCAGGCCCGCGGCGGCGCCAAGAACGACATCTTCTTCCAGGTCCAGGTCGGCAAGGTCTTCTGACCTCACCCCCTTCGGAATGGCGGGAAGCCCGGGCCTCAGGCCCGGGCTTTTCTCATTCCGCGGTGCCGGTGGGCAGGGCGGCGCGCAGCATGGCGAGGTTGCGCTCCAGCACCGGCAGCGCCTCCTGCGCCTTCTGCCGGAAGGCCGCGTTGCGTCCCTCGCGCAGTTCGCCCTGGAACACCGCGATAGCGCTCTCATGGCTGCTGATCTCGTCGCGCAGGAACTCGACGGTCAGGTTCGGCTCGGGATGATAGCTGAGCGAGACGAGCTTTTCCTTGAGGTCAAAGGGCAGCGTGTTCGGCAGCGTCACGCCCTCCTGGGCCGCAAGGGCGCGCAGCTGCGGCTTGTAGGTCGCTGCATCGGCGCAGACCTTGTCCACCGCGGGCATCGCCGCGGGCTCGATCGGCCCCTTGCGGACGAAGGAGCAGGCGTCGATGTCGAACTGCACGAGCTGATACGCACTCGTGATGAAAGCGAGATCCGCCGGCCCGAGGGCGGCGCTTTCGGGAGCGCGTGCCGTGCTCGAGCAGCCGGCGAGGGCCAGCATCGCGGCCAGGGCGGCATATCGGAATACAGGGTTCATGATCTTGTCTCCATGAGAAAGCCGTGCGTTTACAGAATAACGCTGGCACGCCGACTCGCGACCGTCATTGATTCATCGCATCCGGTCCGCCGCCATTTTATTGTTGCGTTGACGCAATATGCTCGCTATGGTTGTAATATTGACGGCGCCGGCTCCCGCGACTGTTTCCGGCGAGACACTCTCCTCCCATTTTCCCTCCTGGCCCCGGTGCGCTCCGGGGCCATTTCCTTGTGGCGGAATGGCGGTAAAATTGCCCGATTTTCATGTGTTCCACACATGATCGCGGAGCGGAGTGGATTTGTTAACCCGTTCCTGTTACGTTCTCGCGATGCGCCGGCGAACAGGGATGCAAACCTGACGTAAATGACATGCTCGCGTCACCCGTGTGCAGCGTCTCTTCTGTTACATACGTTGGGCCTTGAGACATGCAGAGACGTTCGAGGCTCCCCTCCCAGAACGGTCCCGGAAGCATCCGGGGCCGTTTTTTTTCGGCATGCATTCATACTACGTAATGAGTCTAAAATTACATTAAGTATTAACGATTCCCGTTCATGTGATCACACTGGGTCCGATGGACGGAGACAGTCGTGTTGCAACGGAAGGACAATCGAACGAGCCTCGCCTTCGTGCTGACGCGCGCCGTTCCGGCGCTGCTGCTGACCCTGGCTGCCGGCGGGCTTGCCTTCCTGCTCCTCGCCTGGGCGGCCCATCAGTCCGACCGCGTCTCCTTCCAGCGGCAGGAAAGGCTGGTCGCCCTCGTCGTCTCGCAGCTGCGCTCGCAGGTTGCGCACGACCAGGAAAGCTCGACGGTGTGGGACACTGCGGTGGAGAAGGTCCGCGCCGACGACACGCACTGGATCGACGACAATCTCGGCACCTGGATGCACAGTTACTTCGGGTTCGACGGCGCCTATGTGCTGAACCCCGAAAACCGCCCGATCTACGCCTTCGCCAATGGGAGGATGACGTCCCCCGCCGCCTATGACGCGATCCGCGGACAGGTCGCGCCGCTCGTCCACGCCCTGCGGCATGACATGCGCGATGGCCATGCTACGGGGCAGGGCGGCAAGTTCCTCTCGCCCGGCATTGCCGATCTTGCGGTTGTCAGCGGCCATCCCGCGGTCATCAGCGTCAAGCCCATCGTCTCGGATACCGGCAAGATCCGGCAGGCGCCCGGCACCGAATATCTGCACGTCGCCGTCCGCTTCCTCGACGGCTCCTTCGCCCGCCGGCTGACGCGCGACTATCTTTTCAATGGCCTGCATTTCGCCTGGACTCCGGCGCACGGCCCCGGCGCCGCCGCCTACCCGGTCGACGACAATGCCGGCAAGCGAATCGGCTATTTCATCTGGCGCCCCTACCGCCCCGGCACGGCGGTGCTGTCGCGGGCGATGCCGATCCTCGGCGGGCTGCTCGCCCTGGCGCTGCTCACCGTCGCCGGCTTCCTCGCCGTCGTCCGCAGCCGCTCGCTCCGGCTACAGGCGAGCGAGGTGCGGATCCATCACCTCGCGTTTCACGATCCGCTGACGGGCCTGCCCAATCGCACCTTCTTCAACGAGAGCGCCGATGCCGCCCTCGCCGCGCTGTCCGGGACCTCGATCGCGCTGCTCTTTCTCGATCTCGACCGCTTCAAGCAGGTGAACGACACGCTGGGCCATCCCGCCGGCGACACGCTGATCCGCGAATTTGGCGCACGCCTCCGCGCCCTGGTCCGCGAGGAGGACATGGTCGCCCGCGTCGGCGGCGACGAATTCACCGTCATGCTCGCTGGTGTTGCCGGGCGCGAGGATGTGGAGAAGCTCTGCGCGCGCATCGTCGAGTCCGTCCGCACCCCCTTCGATCTTAATGGCAACCGTGTGTTCGTCGGGCTGAGCATCGGCGTCGCTCTCGCACCGGATCATGGCACGGACCGTATTGACCTGCTCCGCAAGGCCGACATCGCCCTCTACAGTGCCAAATCCACCGGGCGCGGCCGCTTTGCGTTCTTTGACCCGGTCATGGACGACGCGCTCCGCCTTCGCCGCGAAATCGAGGCCGACCTGCGCGCTGCCCTGCAGGAAAGCGGCGAGATCGTGCCGTATTACCAGCCCATTCACGCCGCCGCCGGCCATACCATTACCGGGTTCGAGGCGCTGCTGCGCTGGCGCCACCCCGCGCTCGGCTGGATCTCGCCCGACCTGTTCATCCCCATCGCCGAGGAAGCCGGCCTGATCGAGATGATGGGCGAGCGCGTGCTCCGCGAGGCCTGCACTGCCGCGGTCAACTGGCCGAACCGCACCATCGCGGTGAACGCCTCCGGCCCCGAACTCGCCAATCCCGGCTATGCCGAGCGGGTCGCCGCCATCCTGCGCGTCACCGGCCTGCCGCCGCAGCGCCTCGAGATCGAGATCACCGAAACCGCCGCCAACGGCCAGATCGGCACCGCAGCCGAGAACCTCGCATCGCTCCGGGCAATGGGGGTCCGCATCGCCATCGACGACTTCGGCACCGGTTTCTCTTCGCTTGCCCGCCTCCAGCAGCTCCGGGTCGACCGCGTCAAGATCGACCGCAGCTTTATTCACGGCTTCGGCGACCAGGACAGCGACGAGGTCATTGTCCGGGCGATCATCGAGCTCGCCCACGCCCGGGGGCTGCGCGTCACCGCCGAGGGCGTCGAGACACTGGAACAGCGCGAGGGCCTCGCGCGGATCGGCTGCGACGATCTCCAGGGCTTCATCTTCTCGAAGGCGCGACCTGCCCCCGAAATCGACAGACTCGTCGAGGCCGACGACGCGCCTGCGAACGATATGCCCGCACCGCGGGGCCGTACCGCCTGATGTCAAGCGGCACTTCGCGACACGCGCGGAAGGTTGCCTGTCTGCTCCTCTGTCAACTGCCACCCATATACAGAATTTCCGACACTGCCTGATCGGTTTGAGAAAGTGATCGCGCGCTGCCTTGCGCCTGTCCGGACGATCCTGCGGATGACCTGATCGACTTCCGCTGACCAAAATATGCCCGCCAAATCTTCGTAATCCTCGCCATCACCACATCCCGGCTCCGCCCCCATATCGTCCATGGGGGCCATTGTGGAGCCAGCGTCCCCAAGAGCCCGATTCGTTGCCGATCCCCCAAACAACCTGGCCCTTATTCCATGCCGAAAGACCGTCTGATCCCGGTTGGAAGGCGATCGTACGAACGGTTGAACGTGCCGCCCCGCCCTGTCCTTTCTCCCGACTCTCTGCTTGATCCAGCGCAACGCCCGGCACATGCGGTCTGCCTAGCCTCCACACACGCAATAAGCGGCAACCTTCTTGGCGTGGAGCAAGACAATGGCCTTACGTATCGACTCATCGGAAATCATGTCCCGCCGGCGCGTCGTCGCCGGCGCCGCCGGGCTGGCCGGCCTGGCTGCCGGCCTGGTTGCCCTCAGCCGCACGGCCCGGGCGCAGGACCAGGATCAGGACCGGCTGCGCGATCAGGACAAACTGCAGGATCCCGATCAGGACCGCGATCTCGACCGTGACCGCGACCGCGACATGACGCACGACCAGATCGGCGTTGGCCGAGGCCCCGCAGCGGGCGGCCACGGGTCGGGAAGCGGCGCGGGCGGGGGCGGCGGTGCCGGCGGTGGTGGCGCTGGTGGGGGCGGAGGCCGATAGGCCTGCGCAACGTCTGTCCGGGAGGACATGCGGTCTCCACTGGCGGCAGAGCCGGGCGGCGGCATGATGAACTCGCGCGAGACTACCGCGTTTTCTGCAAGCCAAGCCCACTCGCGACAACTGTGTGTGCCCCGGAGCGATCCGGGGCCTTCTTTCCGCCCGCCGGAGCGAACCCGGTATTGGCTCAATCGGAAGCTGTCGCCGTTCATCTCAAGGAGAGGACGTGATGGGCCAGTCGGTAGAGTTGCGCGCCTCCATCAGTTGATGCACCAGACCGGCTACGGTCACGAACCCCGCCGGGAGGCCGCTTGCCTGCGCGGTCTCTCGGCCTGGTTCAACGCGCCACCGCTAGCCTGGTGTTGTCATCAGGATCGACAGCTTCACACCCTCAGCGGAGTCAATGTTGCGTGGCGAGGCGGGATGCTGCTTCGCGGGTTTGGGCCTCGCGGGTCGCAGCCAGCCGAGCGAGACCCTGCCGGCAGACCGCGAGGATGTCAGGCGGCGCGTGTTCCGGGCGCCCAGCCTCGAAGGGTGGGGCGGGAGCGTATTCGAAGCCCAGCTGGAGGGTTTGCGCCACCTGCGGACCGGCAATCTCGGCGAGGACCACGAGCGCGAAATCAATTCCCGCGGTCACACCGCCGCCGGTGATGACGTTGCCATCGCGCACCACGCGGCCGTCATCCGGAATTGCGCCGAACGGCTTCAGCAGGTCTCGCCACGCCCAGTGGCACGCGGCGCGCCGCCCCCGCAACAGCCCGGCGGCGCCGAGGATCAGCGAACCGGTGCAGACCGAGGTGATGTAGCGTGCATCGGCGGCAAGTCGGCGGAGTTCGGAGATAAAGCCGTCGTCCAGCGCCGCGTCGAGCGCGTTTGTGCCGCCCGGCACGCAGAGAAGGTCACAGCCGGGAACGTCCGCAAGGCGGGCGGTGCGGGCGAAGACGAGGCCGTCGCTCGGCACATCGCCGCCATCGCGACTGGCGACGATGACCTCGCATCCCGGCGCGCGGATGAAGAACTGGTGCGGACCCGTGAAATCGAGCTGGGTCATGCCCGGATAGACGGCGAAGAGGATACGAAATGGCGGTGGGGACATGGGGTATCTCCGATGATGCGACCGAGTGTCCCATGACGGCACGATTGACGAAATGACCATGATCCCTCATTTCAGGCCATGGCCCGGCATATCGGCATCCTGATCTATCAGGACTTCCAGATCCTCGACGCCTCGGGGCCGATCACGGCGTTCGAGATCGCCGCGCGGCATCAGGCGGACGTGTATCGGCTGGCGATCCTCTCCGCATCTGGCGGCCCCGTCCGCTCATCGTCCGGCGCCGTGCTGGGCAGCGAACCCGCCAGTGCGGCCGGTGCGCTGGACACTCTGATCGTGACGGGCGGCAGAGGCTGCCGGCGGGCAATGGAGTGTCCCGAGATCCGTGCCTTCGTCGTGGCGCAGGCGCGGGGAGCGAGGCGGCTGTGCAGCGTCTGTTCGGGTGCTTTCCTGCTGGCGGCGGCGGGCGTTCTGGACGGGCGGCGGGTGACGACGCATTGGCGACGGACGGAGGAACTGGCGCGGCTGTTTCCGCGCCTCCTGGTCGAGCCGGATGCCATTCATATCCGTGACGGGGCGATATGGACCTCGGCGGGGATTACCGCCGGCATCGATCTGTCGCTGGCGCTGATCGCCGGGGACCTGGGCGAGGCGGTGGCGCGGCGCGTGGCGCAGGAGATGGTGGTCTATTATCGCCGGCCGGGCGGGCAGTCGCAGTTTTCGGCGCTGATCGAGATGGGTGGAGGAGACGGACGCTTCGCCGGGCTGCTCGGCTGGATGCGCGACCATCTGGACGCGCGTCTGACCGTCGAGGTGCTGGCCGAACGGGCCGCGATGAGTCCACGGCATTTCTCGCGGGCATTCAGCCGGTCGGTCGGCATGAGTCCGGCGAGGGCGGTGGAGCGCCTGCGGCTGGAGACCGCGCGCGAGCGGGTCGAACATTCCAGCATGCCCATCGAGGCGATTGCCGGGATGGTCGGGTTTCACGACCCGGAACGCATGCGGCGGGCGTTCCTGCGCGCCTTCGGCCAGCCGCCGCAGGCCTTGCGCCGCAGCGCGCAAGCGCAATGACGGCGACGGGTCACGCCGGACTGGTCACGCCGGCTGTTTCCCGTATCGGCAACTGGCAAGGAGCCGCGCGGGAGGTCGGCCTCCCGCGCGTTGACCGGATGCGGCTACTGCATGAACCAGCCATGGCTGACGACCATCGACTGGCCGGTCAGGGCATTGCTCGGGAATCCGGCGAAATGGAGCACCGCGGCGGCGACGTCTTCCACGGTTGTGAATTCGCCGTCCACGGTGTCTTTCAGCATGACATTGCGCACGACGTCATCCTCGCTGATGCCGAGTTCCTTTGCCTGTTCCGGGATCTGCTTTTCGACCAGCGGCGTCCGCACGAAGCCGGGGCAGACGACATTGGCGCGGACATTATGTTCCGCGCCCTCCTTGGCGAGAACCTTGCAGAGGCCGATCAGCCCATGCTTCGCGGTGACATAGGGCGCTTTCAGCTTCGACGCCTCCTTTGAATGCACCGACCCGATATAGACGACCGAGCCGCTTTTCTGCGCATACATGTATTTCAGGCAGGCGCGCGTCGTCAGGAATGCGCCGTCGAGATGTATCGAGAGCAGCTTCTTCCAGTCGGAAAAGGGAAACTCGGCAAGCGGCCTGACGATCTGGATGCCGGCATTGCTCACCAGCACATCGATCCGGCCGAACCTTTCAGCGGCGGCGGCAACGCCGTCCTCCACCTGTTGCTCGTTGGTGACGTCCATCGCAACCGCCAGCGGCGCCGGCCCGAAGGTCGCGATAGCGCTTGCCGTCTTGCGTGCGGCGTCGAGATCGAGATCGGCGATCACGGCGTGGCCGCCTTCTCTGGCGAACTGTTCAGCGATGGCGCGGCCGATGCCGCTGGCGGCGCCGGTGATGATGCCGACCTTGCCGTCGAAACGGGCCATGGGAAAATCCTTTTCTCTTGAGGGGAATCCGGAGGGTCGATCAGGCAAGATAGTCGTGGACGACCTCGCCGAGATCGAGCGTCATGTCCGCGAGGATGTGGGAGGCGGCGACGACTTCGCGAACCGGCAGATCGGCGACCGGGGCGAGGGCGTGCGGATAGAGCGCGAGCGCGGCGGGACCGGTCCAGGCACCTTTCAGGACGATGTCGCTCATGTGATAGCGCACCAGTTCGCAGATGCGTGGCGAACCGTCGACATGCGGGATGATCTTGAGCAGGAAGTTCGGCTCATGCATCGAGGAGAGAACCGGATCGTGATCGAGCGTATGGTGCTTGTAGCCCATCGTGCCGGTGGCCACCCGGATTCGGCCGTAATCGAGCGTGCCAACCAGCGTGTCGATTTCGACTTCCAGGACCGGGCGCGCGAGTTTCTTCGGAAAGCCCCAGATCTCCCGTCCGCCGGCGATCGGCGGATGGTCGTTCAGGAACATCGAATGGACATAGACCCCAGGTTTGCCCTTGTAGCGAACCGGAATGACCTGGCCGGACTCCGTGTAGTCGCCGAAGCCGGTGCTGTCGGGCATGCGGATGAATTCGTATTTCACCACGTCATCGGCGAGTTCGAGCGGTTCGGGGACGATCTTCTCGAGCGCCGCGCGATCGGTGCGGTAGGTGATGATCATGTATTCGCGATTGACGAAGCGATAGGGTCCCTTCGGAAAGCCCGGGCTCGTCAGCGGCATCGCAAAGGCGGTTTCCCTGATCGTTGCTGCATCCATCGTGGCAATGCTCCTCGTCAAGATTCGGTTTTGGCGATGTCGAAGGTCCGCATGCCGAGTTCGTGCGGGTGTGGTTCGCGCCACGGTGCCGCGGACAGCGCGCGCGAGGCATCTTCGTGACCGTGGCGCCATCGTTCCGTGGCGGTGGTACGGTCGAACTGCACGTCCTTGTCGGCGCCCTGCGGATGCTCGGGGCGGTAGATCAAGTGTACGACATCGATCTGTGCCGGGCAGGAAAATTCTTGGAGATGCTTCGCGATCGGATCGTCGCGCAACTCGGGCGGCAGTTTTTCAAGGAAGGCGCAGACCCGGCGGCGCAGGTCCTGGCGGCGTTTCTCCGCGTCGGTGCCATAGCGCGTGCGGCTTGAATAGCGGATGTCCTTCTCGCGTTCGGCGACGCCATCGAGCGTTTTCGGCATTGGCCCACGGGCCGGAAACAGGTCCACCTGGAAGACCAGGCTATTCTCGCGCGGTTCGCAGCGCATCATGTATTCGAGCGGAGTGTTCGAGACGAGCCCGCCGTCCCAATAGGCTTCTCCATCGATTTCGACCGGCGGGAAGCCGGGCGGCAGGGCGCCGCTGGCCATGATGTGCTGCGGCGTGATCCGGCACTCGGCATTGTCGAAATAGATCATGTTGCCTGTACGAATCTGCACGGCGCCAACGGCAAGCCGCGTGGTGCCGCTATTGATCAGGTCGAAATCGACGAGTTCTTCGAGAGTCTGGCGCAGGTGGGCCGTATCGTAGAAGCTGAGCGGGTTTTCCGTAATGAAGTCGACTGGATGGCGGGGGCGGAAAAAGCCGGGTTGGCCGAACAGGACCGCGTTGAGCGCGCCGAGCTTCTTCTCGGCGGCGACGTGCAGGGACAGGGCGGGAGGAATGAAACCAGGCCGTGGGGTCGTGACGCGCTTCCAGAATTCGCGAAGCCGTTCGAGGCGGCGCTCCGGCGGATTGCCGACGATCAGGCTTGCATTGATTGCGCCGATCGAGACGCCGATGATCCAGTCGGGGTCGTAGGCGTGCTCCGCGAGTGCCTCGTAGGCACCGGCTTGGTAGGCACCGAGCGCGCCGCCGCCCTGCAACAGAAGGACGTTCCGCAACCCCGTGGCGCAAGCCGGGGTGGCGGCGGAGGGCTGTCGGGATCTCCGCTTGTTCGTGACCGACATCGGGTAAGCCTTTCCATTGGAGCCTGGCAGGGTTCGGCAAGGCGGTGGCGACAGGCGAGGTGCGGCCAGGTTGAGCCCGCGCGGCAGGATCGATCCGGAACCGGTGACCCGCCATGCGAATGCCGACCCGCCGATATTGACTGCCCTGATTTTGTGCGCTGCGGTAGAGGTCGCGATGACGTGTCAATAACACGTCATCGTCAGAAGAGGCCGTCGGCGACCGGCCGATCGGAAAAATTGCCGATACTGCAAGGACAATCCAGAAACGCACTGGTTCCGGAGCCGGTGTTGTATCACCGTATCTTGAAGCAGCGGGCGTGAACCTGCGGCCGCGGATCCTGATGTCATGATCGGCAACGGGACGATACGATGCCCGGAGCGATCCGCATCACGCAGGTCTGGACTCGTCGCCATAGGCGAGACGGCGTCGGGAGAGGGCGGCCGCGAACAGGTCCCGGGCGATCTTCACGGGGCCGAGAAGCGTGCCATGCTCGATCACCACGGCCGCAGCGAAACGTGGCCTGTCGAGCGGCGCGTAGCCCACGAACAGCGCATTCGGCCGGTCCTGCCACGGCAGTTCGGCATCGTTGTAGTTTTCGGCTTCCATCTCGGCGCTTTCCCCGATGACCTGGGCCGTGCCCGTCTTGCCGGCCATCCTGGCACCCCGGAGCGCGAGGCGGGCGCCCCAGGCGGTGCCGAGGGGCGTGTTGACCACCTCCGCCATACCCTGGCGGACCAGGGCCAGGTGACGATCCGAAAGGGAGAGCGTGGTTGCCGCCGGATGGGTTCGCTCGACCGCTCCGACCGTCCGGATGATTCGCGGGCGAACCGCCCGGCCGGTGCCGATGCGTGCCGCCATCACGGCGAGTGCGAGCGGCGTCAGGACGGTGTAGCCCTGACCGATCCCCTGAACCGCCGTATCGCCCTTGGTCCAGTCGATTTGCCGCTGTTTCGCCCATCGGCGCGTCGGGATGAAGCCTTCGGCGACATTCGGCAGGGCGAGCGCTTCGCGGCCCGTCAGGCCGAGATGCCGGGCCATCGCGGCCATCCGGTCGATTCCGGTGCGCATCGCGACGTGGTAGAAAAAAATGTCGCAGCTCTGCTGCAGGGCCGAGGCGACGTCCATCGAGCCGTGGCCGGAGCGGAGCCAGCAATAGAAGATCCGGTTGCCGATCTTCATGTGTCCGGAACAGAAGAACCTTGTGTCGCCGGTGATCGCGCCGGCTTCGAGTGCGGCGAGGGCGACGGTCGGCTTGAAGGATGAGCCCGGGGCATAGAGTCCGCCGGTCGCACGGTCAGTAAGCGGATGATGCGCCGCCTTCGAGGTCCAGCGCCGCCAGACATGATCGGGCACACCGTCGTCGAACCAGGTCGGGTCGAACGAGGGCGCGCTGGCCATGGCGAGCAGGTCGCCTGTGCTGGTGTCGATCAGCACCGCGGCGCCGGGCCGCCCGTTCAGGGCGCCGGCAGCGGTGCGCTGCAATCCGGCATCGAGGGTGAGACCGACGGCGTGCCCCTCGCGCGCCGGGCGTCGCGTGATGACACGAACGACGGCCCCGCCGGCGTCGACCTCATCCTCGACGATGCCGGGCGATCCGAAGAGCGCGGCATTGGCCGATTTTTCGATGCCGCTGCCGCCGACGCGCACACCCGGCAGGGCGAGAACCGGCTCGCGCCCCGCATCGGCGCTGTCCGGGCGGACGACGTAGCCCACCGGATGGGCGGTAAGCGGGCCGAGCGGGTAGAATCGCCGGAAGCCGCGATCGATGATGAGGCCGGGCAGCGATGGCCTGTGAACTTCGAGTCTGGCCATCTCGTCCCAGCCGAGATCCTTCTTGACGAGGATCGGCAGGAAATGGATCGGCCCGGTGGCGAGTTTCGCAAGCCGGGCGCGATCGGCCGGCGACAGCGACACGATCCGTTCCAGGCGCGCGATCGTGGCGGCAGGGTCAGACGCCGCCGTCATCAGGAACAGGGCCTGCCATTGCTGGCGATTGCCGGCCAGAATGATGCCGTTGCGGTCAGTGATCAGTCCGCGTTCCGGCGCGATCAGCCGTTCGCTCACCGCGTTCTTGCGGGCGAGCCGGCTGTAGCGGCTGTGATCGACGATCTCCATCTCGTAGAGTCGCGCGGTCAGCGCCGAGAACAGCGCGACCTGGCTGCCTCCGATGATCATGGCGCGCCGGGTGAAGACGGCACGCTGCTTCTTGTCGCGTTGCGCGTTCATGCGGGCGGTCTGCCTCGCGCCGCGGCCGGTGCCAAGACACGGTTCGATGATCGTTGCCGGTCTCACGCGCCTTTGACTCCCCGCCGCGTGAAACGGGGCGGTTCGCCATATGTGGCATGGCAGGGTTTCGCACCGGGCGGCCGGCGTGCAAGGGCATGTGACCTGGCGGGGGTCGTTCTGGCGGAAAGCCGCGGCGCTGCGTCCTGGCCACCGGGGCGTTGCCCGGATGGGGGCGCGCGACTGGCCAGATGGCGTCCTTGACGGCACGGCGGCTTGTCACTCTATGTTGACCGAGGCCCGGCGCGGGCGAACCGCACCGTCCCGCCCGCATTCACCGAGGAGACCCGTCATGAAGCCGAAGCACAGTGCCCTGTCGATGCTCACCCTGGCCGCCGCGCTCGCGCCGGCGCTGCCGCATGCGACGGCGGTGAAGGCGGCGAGCGGGATCGTTCTCGCCGCGGCCAATCCCTGCGCACCGCAGAATCCGTGCGCGCCGCAATCCGGCGCGACGAACGGGCAGACGAATTCGGGCAACCCTTGCGCTCCGCAGAACCCCTGCGCGCCGCAGAAATAGGCGTTTCGCCGCGGCGGCGGGCGCGCGCCGGATACGCCGCGGCAGCCCAGATCGCCGCCTGGGCGCGGGCCGGAACCAGCGCGCCCGCGCGGTTGCCCGGCACTGCCGAGGGGTTCGCCGAATGGGCGCAATATCCGCAGCCAGAGGCGTTGGATCCGGTGTCAGGCTGGCGGTTCTTCTACCATGCCCATGCGGTGCGTGAGCGGTTGCGCGCCGAGCATGGGCATTTCCACATCTTCACGCCGGGGCCGGCGGGCGGGATGGGCTTCACGCATCTGATCGGCATTTCGGTTGACGTGCAGGGCCTGCCGATCCGGCTGTTCACAACCAATCGCTGGGTGACTGACGAAGCCTGGCAACCAGCGGCGGCGATCGGACGACGCGTCTTGCGGCCGCGCCTGGCGGGGGCGTCGCCCGGCGATGTGGCGTGCTGGCTGGAAAATCTCGTTGTCCTGTTTGCACCGGACATCGTCGCGCTGCTGTACGCCCGGGATGCGCGGATGGGATCGGGGATCGGCCCTGGCGACCGGCGGTTCGAGGATCGCAGGTTGCGGATACCGAGCCAGACGCGGGTTTCCCTCGCCGCCGCCCTGCGGCGTCTCGCCGCGGCATAGAAAACATTCATTTCCGCTACCGTGTTTTGCAGGACAATCGTTCTGCCCAAGGAGGCCTTGCCGACATCCCCATTTTCATTTTTCCGGAACTATTGACCGGCCTTTGGTAGGTCACAAAAATCGTCTCGAAAGTTTCAATTCGAACGATCACGCGGCCGGCGAGTCCGGCGCGCAACCCGGGCAAGATGGACCTCGAAGGAGGAAGGATGAAGGCGGGCGGTTTCGGAATGGCCGGCGCAATCGCTGCTGGCCGCAATGCCGGGAATGGCGCCTCGCCGGCGGTTGTCACACGGGGTGGGGCATGAGCCAGATTGCCGCGACCGGGCCGCGTCCGCCGCGAGCTCTGCTGGCCGCAGCGAGCGTCCTCATCGTCGGGCTTCTCGCGATGACCATGCCGGCTACCGGCGGCAGGCTGCCGGCGCTGGTTCTGATCGGTGCGGCAATGGGCATGACGCTGGCCCACGGCAGCTACGGTTTCGCCTATGGCTGGCGCGCGCTGGTCCTGCGCCGTGACGGCAGCGGGGCGATGGCCAATCTTCTCATGCTCGCGGCGGCGACGGTGCTGTTCGCCCCCATTCTGGCGCGGGGAGCGGTGTTCGGCCACGGCGTGGCCGGTGCGATCGCGCCAGCGGGCGTGCCGGTCGCGGTCGGTTCGTTTCTGTTCGGGGTGGGGATGCAGATGTCCGGCGCCTGTGCCTCGGGCTGCCTGTATGCGTCGGGCGGCGGCAATCTGCGCACGTTGCTCGCGTTGCTGTTCTTTTGCGCGGGAGCCTTCATCGCAACATTCGAGCTGCCCTGGTGGCTTTCCCTGCCTTCGCTTGGCGCGGTCTCGTTCGGTGGCATGATCGGCTGGGGCCCGGGCGCGACCCTGCAGATCGTTGCGTTCGGCGGCCTTGCGCTGATACTGCGGCGGTTCGCGCCGCCGGCCTCGCCGATGATGCGCGCCTGGCTGCCGAAAGGGAGTGCCTGGTTCCGTGGCCCCTGGCCGCTCCCTTTCGCCGCGCTGATGCTGGCCGGGCTGAACTGGTTGACCCTCCTGATCGCCGGGCATCCCTGGTCGATCGTCTGGGGGTTCACGCTCTGGGGCGCGAAGGGGGCGAGCCTGCTCGGCTGGGTGCCGCCCGCGCACGGCTTCTGGAGCTGGCCGTTCCCGCACGCGGCGCTTTCCCACGGCATTCTGGCCGACGAGACGTCGGTGATGAATATCAGCATCGTTCTCGGTGCGCTGCTTGCAAGCGCGATCGGCGGACGGTTCAGTCTGACCACGAAATTCGAGCCGCTGCCGTTGCTTTCCGCGGCGCTGGGCGGTCTTGCCATGGGTTATGGCGCGCGGCTCGCCTTCGGCTGCAATATCGGCAGCCTGTTCAGCGGCATCGCCTCGACCAGCCTGCACGGCTGGGAGTGGCTTGTTTTCGCGCTGCTCGGCACGCCCGTGGGCATCGCGCTCAGACGACGGTTCGGGCTGCCGGACTGAATGGACATGCGGGCGGCCGGCGCAGGCCGGCGCCTCGCCAGGGATCAGGGAGACCATCATGAAACTGTCAGTCATTCCGGCATTCGGTCTTGCCGCGGCCGTTCTCGGCGGCACGGCCTTCGCCGCGAAGCCGGTGCCGCCGCTGGTGAGCGCGGATTGGGTCGCGGCCCATGCGTGCAAGCCAGGCGTCGTCATGCTCGACGTCCGCAATCCGATCGGCGGCGGCAACGTGCAGACCTATATGCACGGGCACGTGCCGTGCGCGGTCTACAGCAATTATTCGCAGAACGGCCTATGGCGGAAGGATGTCGACGGCGCGCCGGGGATGGTGCCGCCCGTCGCGGAGCTGGAGACCCTGATCGGCGGCCTCGGTATCGGCAACCGCACGCGCGTGGTCATCTACACGGCCGGGACGAGCGCCACCGACATGGCGAGCGCCGCGCGTGTGTTCTGGACCTTCAAGTATCTGGGCGACAACAATATCTCCATCCTGAACGGCGGCTATGCCGGATATGTCGGGCGGGGCAGCACGCCGGCCCATCCGGTGCAGGCGGGCTTCGTCAAGCCGGTGGAGACACGCTTCGTGGCCCATGTCAGGCCGCGCCTGCTGGCGACGGAGGCCGAGGTGGAGCGGGCGATGAAAGCGCACGTTCCGCTGGTCGACGACCGGCCGTCGGCGCAATATCTCGGCGTGAACCTCGCGCCGGTGGATACGCGTCCGGGCACGATTCCCGGAGCGCGCAACCTTCCCGAAAGCTGGTTGACGGTGAACGATGGCGGCGTGTTCCGCACGCCGGCGGATCTTGCCGGACTCTACAAGGCGGCAGGGGTGCCGATGGCGGGTCGGCAGATCAATTTCTGCAATACCGCGCACTGGGCGGCGCTCGGCTGGTTTGCCAGCTATGAGCTGCTCGGCAACAAGCAGGCGAAGCTCTACACGGGCTCGATGTCGCAATGGTCGCGCAACGCCGCGCTGCCCGTCGAGCGTCAGGTGCGCTGACCTCGGATGCGTTCTTGTGACACCGCCGTGGCCAGGCTTTGGCCGGGCCCCGGCGGTGTCAGCGCTGATCCTGGCAGCCGCAGGAGTTCCGGATCCTCAATTCCGGCGTGAGACGCACGATTTCGAATTGATCATCGGGCCGCGCGATGCGTCTCGTCAGCAGTTCCACCGCCTTCATGGCGATGTCCTCGAGTGGCTGTGCGAGTACTGTGAGCCGGGGGTTGAAGAGTTCGGCCCAGTCGAAATCATCGAACCCGACCAGAGCCATTCCCGCAGGCACCTCTATGCCGGCGTCGCGCAAGGCGTGCATGGCGCCGATCATCATCAGGTTGTTGGAGGCCACGATCGCGGTCGGCCGTGGGTCGAGCCGGAGCAGTTCGCGAACGGCGCGGCGTGCCGGTTCGTTTGCTGATTCTCCGCAACACACCAAGGTGGGATCGAACGGGATGCCGGCCTGATGCAGGGCGTCGCGATATCCTTCGAGCCGCTCGATCGATGTTGAAATTCCTGGGGCTCCCGCCACGAAGCCGATGCGGCGATGGCCGTGGCCGATCAGATGCGAGATCAGCTCGCGGCACGCGACGGTGTTCTCGACGCCGACCTGGTCAAACTCGCCTCGAACGATACGATCGACCAGCACCGACGGTATGCCCTTGCCCTTCAGGTAGTCGAGCGCCCGTCGGTCGGTTCCCGCGGTCGGTGCGAGAATGATGCCGTCCACCCGGCGCTGGTGCAGCGCCTTGATGACCCGCAGTTCCTGGTCCGGATCGTCATGCGTGTCGGCCAGGAATATCATCAGGCCCCGCCTTGCGCATTCGGATTCGATCACACGGACCGTTTCCGCAAAATAATGATTTGTCAGGGCCGAGATCGCCACACCGATCGTTTTCGTCGACGCTCCCGCCAGGGCCTGCGCCAGCGAGTTCGGAACGTAGCCGGTCTTCCTGATGGCATCCCTTACAGCTTCGACCGTCGCGGGACGGACTTTTCTGGTGCCGTTGATGACATGCGAAACGGTTGATACCGAAACGCCTGCCTTGTGGGCAACATCTTCCATGGTGGCCAATTGCTCGACCCCTTACAGATCCGGCGACCGGTGATGTCGGTAAGCAGCCGACCGAGGAGATGGGAGCGGGGCGACGTTCCCATACTGTCCAATCATGATGCGGCGAGTCACGAAATGGCCCCTCCTTCAGGTGCAGAGCGAACGCGCCGCAGGGTAAAGGGTGCGGAATTTTCGATATCGGTCGTCCAGATCCTCGCGACGGTCCGCTTGCGGCTCGAAGGTCTTTCTGACGGGCAGTGACATGTTCACCGGCTCGTCGATTCCGAGCGCGGCGAAACCGAGTTTCGCCGCGCCGATCCCCGCGCCGAGTTCGCTGCCTTCCAGCGTATGGAGTTCGCGTCCCAGCACGTTCGCCAGCAACTGTCCCCAGTAATCGCTTTTCGCTCCGCCGCCGACCAGAGAACAATGACGAATATCCGAACCTGACTCCTCCACCGAACCCATGGCATCCCGCAGGGCGAAGGCGACTCCTTCGAGAACGGCGTAGCCGAATGACGGCGCCGCGGTCTCGATGCCGACATTCATGAAGCCGCCGCGCACGTTCGGATCGTTGTGCGGGGTACGCTCGCCGGATAGATAGGGCAGAAACAGCGGGGTTGTCGGCGGAACCGGCCGTTCGAGTGGCAGTTCGGCGGCAACCCGATCAAGCAAAGCCTGTTCGCTCGGCATCGACAGCAGTTTCGATACCCAACGCAGCGAATTTGCGCCGCACAGGATGGCCCCCATCGCGTACCATCTCTCTGGCAGCGCGTGGCAGAAGCCGTGAACGCCGCCGGCAATGCGCGCCAGGGGGCGATCGGTGATCGACACGACGGCGGCACTGGTTCCCAGGGTGACAAACGAATCGCCCGGATGTGACGCGCCGATCCCGACCGCGGAGGCCGGATTGTCGGCGCTGCCGCCTGCGACCACGACCTTGCTGTCGAGGCCAAGCTCGCCGGCGGCGCTTCGGGTCAGGGTGCCGGTGGCGGCTGTTCCCTCGCACAGGCGGGGAAATTGCCGAGGTTCGAGATGGGTCGCGGCGATCATCGGCTCGAACCATGAGCGGCGATGCACATCAAGAAAGAGAGTGCCGGCGGCATCGGACATATCGGTGACGCGCTCGCCGGTCAGCCGGAGCCGGAGATAGTCCTTGGGCGACAGGAGGCAGTCGATCTTCCGGAATGATTCGATTTCGTGGCCATGCAGCCAAAGCAGCTTGGGTGCCGTGAGGCCGGCCATCGGAAGGCTGCCGGTCGCCTCGATGAACGAGGGATGATTTTCCGCCAGGAACGCCGCTTCGGCAGTGGAGCGCGCATCGTTCCACAAGATCACGGGGCGGATGCTTCGGTTATGCCGATCCAGAAGGACCGCTCCATGCATCTGTCCTGACAGCCCGATCGATCTGACCGCCTCATAAGCTTCGGGATACTGCCGGCGAAGTTCGCGCAGGGCCGTCATGCAGGCGATCCACCAATCCTCGGGATCCTGCTCGGCCCAGCCGGGGTGCGGATGCGATGTCGGCACGGCAGCCGACATGGTGCCGATGACCGCTCCGGATGAGGTCAGCAGGACCGCCTTGACGCCTGATGTCCCGAGGTCGATGCCAAGTGAGAGGGGGGAGGCGAAAGATCTCATTCTCGCAACTGCTCGATATTTCCAATGCTTGCCTGTCTCGCGCTGCGGCGCACGAGACTGCGCCGGAGGTCATGCGTGGAGGCGTTTGCTGTCAACCCATGTGGCCTGCTCCGTGCGGAACCGAAATCCAAAACGATCGCGTGTATGCGGCGAGCCCTGGCGGACGCGGGGGGATGATGCGCAGCGGCACGATGCCGGCCCGCGAGTCGATCTTCTCCTGACCTGCCTACAAACACTACAGGGAGCGAAAGCGCTTGCGCAAGCGCTTTCGTTCATCTAATTTTTGGTCTCCGGGCAAATCTATGAGCCAAATTTGTCCGAAAAGTAGAATTGTTCAAAAACAGGAGGGAACGGGAATGAAGCTGGCAAAGCGGCTTTCGATAGTGGGCATGGCAATCGCCGGAACGATCGGCCTGGCCGGCCCGCACGCCGAGGCGGCGCAGACCTGCGCGAAGCCGAAATACGTGATCGGCATGTCGTTGATGACGCTGACCAATCCGTATTTCGAGACCATGGCGAAAACCGCCGCCAAGGATGCGGCCGCGGATTGCGCGAAGCTGATCTATTATGGCGGCAACATGAGCGAGGCGCAGCAGCTCAACCAGGTCGAGGCGTTCATCCAGCGGCATGTCAACGCGATCATGTTCGCTCCCGCCGATGCGGCGGCGGCCTCCTCCGCCGTGCTGGCAGCCAATCACGCGCATATCCCGGTCTTCACGATCGATACCAATGTCGACATGAAAACCCTGAAGCGCGCGGGCGGGCATATCGTCGAATTCGTCCAGTCGAACAATGTCCAGCTTGGCGAGAATGCCGCGAAGGAAGTCATCGCCTATGACAAGTCGGCTCTGCACGGGGCGCCGGTGAAGCTGGGATGGATTGATTATCCGTTTGCAACCTCGGTCCAGGATCGGGACAAGGGTTTCAAGAAAATCATCGATGGTGACAAGAACATCCACGTCGTATCGAGGTTGAATGGCAAGGGGACCACGCCGGGCGGCTTGTCCGCCACGGCGGCGATGCTTTCGGCGCATCCTGACGTCAATGTGATTTTCGATATCAATGCGCCGAGTGGTCTTGGGGCGATGGATGCGATCCGCGCCGCCAACAAGGTTGGCAAGGTTGCGGTGATCGGTCTCTCAGGCAGCCAGCAGGCCGTGCAGGCGATCTGCCAGAACTCTGTCTACAAGGCTGGCGCGCTGCAGTCCCCCGCGGTCGAGTCGAAGATCGAGGTCGCGAATATCATCAAGTATCTCGATGGCGACAAGAATATTCCCAAACTGGTTCTCACCAAGACCTATACCGTCAGTAAGGCTAACTGCCACGAGATGATGAAAATCGCCTATCCGTGACGACGGTGTCCACCGGCCAGGCTGGCAGCCTGGCCCTTTCGGGAATCGTCAAGCGATACGATTCCGCACCCGTGGTGCGCGGAGTGAGTTTCTCGCTCCGCGCTGGGGAAGTGACGGCGCTGCTTGGGCATAATGGCGCGGGCAAGTCGACGGCGCTGAAGATCCTGGGTGGGGCGGAGCAGCCATCCGGCGGCCATATCCTGCTCGATGGCGAGGCCGTGACGCTGACGACGCCGCGCATCGCCGAAGCGCACGGCATTGCCGTGGTCTGGCAGGAACTGCGCATCATCGAGAAACTGACGGTGACGCAGAATTTCTTCCTCAACCGGGAGAAGCGGCGCGGGCCATTCACCGACCGCACCGCGATGAACGAACATGTCAGGAGGGCCCTGGCGACTTACGGCCTCGCCGCTGATCCGGACATGGCTGCGGGAGCGCTGTCGCCGGCTGACCGGCAGATGCTGGAGATCATCATCGCGCTCGACAAGGGCGGCCGGTTCCTGCTGCTCGACGAGCCGACGTCGGCACTGAACGCGAGTGAGATCACCCGGTTGCTCGATACGGTCCGCCGGCTGGCGGCGGGCGGCACCTCGATCGCCATTGTCACGCACAAGCTCGGCGAGGCGCTGGCGGTTGCCGATCATGTGGTGGTGATGAAGGATGGCGATGTCGTGCTGGATGCGGAGCGCGCCGATCTTTCGGAGGCGGATCTTGCCTATTACATCACCGGCCATCGGCGCGATGCCACGCCGCTCGCCGAGGTCTCGCCGCGGACCGCGTTCGGCGGCACCACATTGCTCGATATAAAGACCCTCTCGAGCGGCAATTGCCGCTCGGCGAGTCTGGAGATCAATGCTGGAAGAGTGGTCGGGCTGTACGGCGTGGCCGGAGCCGGGCAGGTTGAACTGCTGGAGGTGCTGTTCGGCGTCCGGCCGATGCAGGGTGGCGAGATCCGCCTGGCCGGTGAGCCGTATGTGCCGACAACGCCGCGCGCCGCGCTGGCAAAAGGCTTCGGGTTCCTGACGGACGACCGCAAGGCCAACGGCTTCATTCCCGACATGACCATCGGCAAGAACATCGTGCTCGCCAGCATCGACCGGTTCTCGCGCGGGATCTGGTTCGACGATGCGGCAGTGGCGGAGCAGGCGCGCACCATGGCGGCCCGCCTGGCCATACGCTCGCCGCTTGGAACCAGCGTGCGGCGCCTGTCCGGCGGCAACCAGCAGAAGGTCATCTTCGCGAAATGGGTGACGGCGCGGAGCCGCATCCTGCTGCTCGCCGAGCCGACAAAAGGTGTCGATATCGGTGCCAAAGCCGAGATCCATGCCCTGATCCGCGAGTTGGCCGCGGCGGGCGATACGCTGCTCGTGTGCTCCTCGGAGATCGAGGAGATTCTCGAAGTTTCAGACGTGATCTATGTATTTCGGCACGGCATCTGCGAGGGCACAGGGATTCCGCGCGCCGAGGCCGAGGCACGTTCGATTCTCGCACAATCCCTCTGACATATCCGCAACCGGGGCGATCTTCATGGCAAAACAGGACACCAGCACGACAGCCAGCCCGCAACGGAAGGGCCTTCGCCTGCCGCCGGAGACGGGAATTTTCGTCATTCTCGCGCTGATCATGGCCGGGATGGAGGTGCTGACCGGAAACTTCCTGACCATCGGCAATATCTCGACCCTGCTGGTCAACACGATCACCATCGGGTTGCTGGCGGTCAGCGAGACCTTCGTGCTGCTGATCGGCGGCATCGACCTTTCGGTGGGCGCGATCCAGGCGCTGTCAGGTGTAACGGCCGCCGTGGTCATCAACCATACGCCGCTCGGCTGGCCTGGAGCGATCCTCGGCGGCATCCTGGCCGGGGCGCTGATCGGCTTCATCAATGGTTCGATCACACATTACATCAATGTTCCAGCCTTCATCACGACGTTCGCGACCCTGGGCGTCGCCGCATCGATCCCGCTGATCGTGACGCAAGCGAATCCGATTCCGATTTTCAGCAACACGTTCAACGCCCTTGGACAGGGATACGTGCTGAAGATCATTCCGATCGGCGTTCTCGTGATGCTGGTGGTCGCCGCGGCCGCGCATGTGGTGCTCAGCCGCACCGCGTTCGGCGTCAAGGTCTACGCCGTCGGCGGCAATCGCCATTCCGCCTGGCTGGCTGGCGTGAACATCGCGCGGATCGAGATCCTCTGCTTTACGCTTTCGGGGACGATTGCAGGTCTTGCCGGGGTGATCCTCGCCGCGCGCCTTGCGTCCGGTTATCCGACAGCCGGTTCCGGCGCGTCGTTGTTCGATGGAATCGCATCGGCGGTCGTGGGCGGGGTGAGTTTGTTCGGCGGATCCGGTAGTGTTGCCGGTGCCCTGCTCGGAGCGATCGTGATCGGCACGCTGACGGAAGGCATGGATGTGCTCGATCTCAATACCTATTGGCAACCGCTCGTGATCGGCATCGTCATCCTGCTCGCGGTGATGCTGGATACGTGGAAGACCGGATTGCTGCGCACCCTCATGCGCCGACTGCGCCGCGCCTGATCGCACCGCACCGCCGGGGTAAAAATCGGAATTACACCAGGCGTTTTTCGTTTCATCGGCCCCCGTTTTGCGTCTTTGTTTGAGCAGTGAACAGTGCTAGGATTCTCCTGCAATCATTGAAAGGCGTCGCCATGTCGAAAGCGTTCATAACGGATGTGATTCAGAATTCGACCGGGATTACCGGCGTCGCCGCGAACCGGGCGGCTACGGACGTTATCGAGGCGATCGTCAAGGAACTGAAGAAGAAGGGCAAATTTACGCTGCCGAGCTTTGGCACGTTCACGGTGCGCAAGACGAAGGCGCGCAAGGGCGTCAATCCGCGCAGCGGCGAGCCCATCAAGGTCAAGGCCGGAAAGACCGTGCGTTTCAAGTCGTCGCCGACGCTCAAGACACGCGTCTGACCCGCGGCGGCAGTCTGGCGCATCGGCGGAATCTGCCGCCGGTTTCCGGCCGGGCTGCCGGTCGTGTCTTCAGGGCTGGTTTCGCCTCGGGGCGCAGATGCGGCGCTCAGAGGACCGAGCGCACGATCTCCTCGATCCCGTGGTCCGGGTGCCAGCCAAGCAGGTTTTCGGCGCGGGAAGCATCGCCGACCGCGCGCGGAATATCGCTTGGCCGAAGGCGGGTCGGATCGATCTCGACCGAGACATGGATACCGAGAGAGACGATCATCGCCTCGACCATGTCGCGCATCCGGCGCGGAATGCCGGAGGCAATGTTGAAGATCGTGCCGTTCGGCAGGTCGTCGGAGCGTCCCAGCGCCAGCGCATACGCACGGACCACGTCGTTCACGTGAAGAAAGTCGCGCTCGGCATCGAGGTTGCCGACATGCAGCACCGGTGCTGCATCGCCGCGGGCAATCCGGCGGAGTTGGGCAGCAAAGGAGGCAAGGGCGAAGGCTTCGCTCTGCCCGGGGCCCACATGGTTGAACGGACGGAATCGCAGCACGCGCAGTCCGGATTCGGCAGCCATGGCACCAAGGGTAAGATCCGCTGCGGCCTTGCTTGCCGCATAGGTGTTGAGCGGCGCCAGAGGCGCCGATTCGTCCAGCGCCTGGCCCGAGCGGAAACTGGCTCCGTAGCAATCGGCACTACCGGCATGAATCAGTTGGCAGCCAGGTGCGTGCGCAAGCAGAGCGCGAGCAAGATTCAGCGTGCCGTCGAGGTTCACCGCGAAGGCACGGCGTGGGTGTTCCCGTGCCTCGGGAATGGCGGCGATGCCCGCGAGATGGACGCAGGCATCCGGCCGGACGTCGCGCACCGAGGTCTCGGTGGCGGCGGGGTCGGTGATATCGGCGCGGAAGCTGACCAGTTCGGCCCACGGAAATCGGCGGCCAAGTTCAGGCATCAGGTGCCGCCCGACGAAGCCGCCGGCGCCGGTGACAAGTATCCGTCTCAATTGTCCCATGGGCCGGACGTCTCCATCGTCTAGAGCACTTTCCGATCCTGCAGGATCGGAAAGTGCTCTATCATATTGAGCATCAGAGCATCATCCGATCAAATGGATCTTTCTGATCGGATGATGCTCTAGTTGTGGGCGGCGCACGCTAGTGGAAGTTGGAGACGGTGGCCAGTCCGCCGCCGGCGCGGAACGTTCGCATGGCGGCCGCAATCTGCGAGGTCAGCCCGGCGTGGTGCGGCGCAGGCGTTCGAGATCGGCGTCGACCATTTCGATGATCATCTGCTCGAGCGTGGTTTCCGGCCGCCAGCCGAGTTTCTGCTCCGCCTTCGCGGGATTGCCCAGCAGCACGTCGACCTCGGCGGGGCGGTAGAAGGCGGGATCGATGACGAGGTGGCGCTCCATGTCGAGGCCGGCATGGTCGAAGGCGATACGACACATGTCCCGCACCGTGGTAGTGCGGCCGGTGGCCACGACGTAGTCATCCGGCTTGTCCTGCTGGAGCATCAGCCACATCGCCTTCACGTAATCCCGTGCGTGGCCCCAGTCGCGCTTTGCGTCGACATTGCCAAGACGCAGTTCGCCGGCGAGGCCGAGCTTGATGCGGGCGACGCCGTCGGTCACCTTGCGGGTGACGAACTCGACGCCGCGAAGCGGGCTTTCGTGGTTGAACAGGATGCCCGAAGAGGCATGCATGCCGAAGCTCTCGCGGTAGTTCACCGTGATCCAGTGGCCGTAGAGTTTAGCAACGGCGTAGGGCGAGCGGGGATAAAAGGGGGTCGCCTCGCTCTGCATCGGCTCCTGGATCAGGCCATACATTTCCGAGGAGGATGCCTGGTAGAAGCGGGCCTCCGGCTGTTCGGCGCGGATTGCCTCGAGGATGTTGGTGACGCCGACGGCGGTGATGTTGGCGGTCAGAATCGGCTGCCGCCAGGACGAGGCGACGAACGACTGGGCGGCAAGATTATAGACCTCGTCGGGCCGGACGTCCTTGACGATGCGCACGAGGCTGGAAAGATCAGCGAGATCGCCGTCAAGCAGGGTGACCTTGTCGGCGATGCCGAGCCAGCGCAGGCGATGGTCTTCGACGCCGCGATGCGAAGAGCGCCGTATCACGCCGAATACCTCGTATCCCTTGCCCAGGAGCAACTGGGAGAGATAGGCGCCGTCCTGGCCGGTGATCCCGGTGACGAGTGCTGTTTTCATGCTTCGATCCCTTAGCCAATAAACTTGGCGGGATCTATATGCGCCAAAATGTCAAATTAATGGCCGGAGGCGCGACCACTACATCGATTGCGAGCCCGCCAGCAGATCCGCGATCCGGATCGGGAAGCGCCGTACCCGCGTGCCGGTGGCGTGCCAGATCGCGTTGCCGATGGCGCCGACGGTGCCGGTGATCCCGATTTCGCCGACGCCCTTGATGCCGAGCGGATTCACATGCGGATCCTCTTCGTGGACGGTGATCACGTCGAGGCCCGCCACGTCGGCGTTGACCGGGATGTGGTAGCCCGCGAAGTCCGCATTCACGATCCGGCCGGTGCGGCGGTCGTGGCGAGCCTCTTCATGCAGCGCGAAGGACAGGCCCCAGATCATTCCGCCCATCAACTGGCTCGTCGCGAGGTGTGGGTTGATGATGCGGCCGGCGGCGAAGGCGCCCACGAGGCGGGTGACGCGGATCTGGAAGAGCGCGGGATCGATCTTCACCTCGGCGAAGACCGCGCCGTGCGAATACATCGCATGGCGTTCCGCGGCCTCGGGCGGGCGGGCGGCGCTGCCGGTGCCCTGGACTGCCGCGCCGCCGGCGCGGGCAATGATCTCGACATAGCTTTCGCTGCGGCTGTCATCGTCGCGGGCGAAGAGCCGGCCGTCGCGGGCGATGACGCCGGCATTGGCGCCGAAAAGCGGCGAGGCGGGATCGGCCACGGCGATCTCTCCGAGCCGGCGGACGGCATCGCTGCCAGCGGCATGAAGCGCGCCGCCCGCGGTGGCCGTGTGCCCCGAGCCGCCGGCGATGCCGCCATCGGGAAGGTCGGAAGAGCCCGCGCGGAACTCGATCCTGTCGAGCGGCAGGCCGAGGCCGTCGGCGGCGATCTGCGCGAGCGCGGTCCAGGCGCCCTGGCCCATGTCGGCCGCCGCCGTCTCGACAAGGCCGGTACCATCGGGGCGCAGCGTGGCGCGTGCCTCCGCCGCGAACATCGGGGCGTGGAACAGCGCGGTGCCCATGCCCCAGCCGACGAGCAGGCCGCGATCGTCGGTCATCTGGCGCGGCGCGAGCGGCCGGCCGGCCCAGCCGAATCGCTCGGCGCCCTGCCGGTAGCATTCGCGCAGAGCCTTCGAGGAATAGGGCCGGCCGGTGCCCGGCTCGACCTCGGCATAGTTGCGCAGCCTGAATTCCAGCGGGTCGAGTCCCGCCGCCTCGGCCATCTCGTCCAGCGCGCATTCGAGCGCCGCCGAACCGGATGCGATGCCGGGGGCGCGCATCGGCCCCGGTGTGCCGATATCGGCGCGCACGGCGTATTGCGTCGAGCGCAGGGCCTCCGTGGCATAGAGCCCCAGGGACGCGTCCGCCGCACCTTCGATGAAATCGTCGAAGGTGGAGGTGACGGCGAGCGATTCGTGGTCGAGCGCGGTCATGCGGCCGTCATCGTCGGTGCCGATGCGCAGGCGCTGGCGCGTGGCGCCGCGATGGCCGACCGGGCCGAACATCTGCTCACGCCGCAGCATCAGCTTGACGGGCCGGCGAAGCGCGCGCGCCGCCAGGATGGCGAGTAACGCCGGCCCGTTGATCACCGCTTTCGAGCCGAAGCCGCCGCCCAGGTAGGGGCTGCGAATCGTCACGTTTTCGGCGGGGATGCCGAAATAGTAGCCATAGGCCCCACGCGACATCACGATGGCCTGGCTCGGCACGTCCAGCGCCAGTCGGTCGCCGTCCCAGGTGGCGACGATGGCGTGGGTCTCCATGGCGTTATGATATTGCGCCGGTGTTTCATAGGTCAGGTCGACCGCGTGGCGGGCTGCCGCGTGGCCTGCGGCGACATCGCCGAAAACGGTTTCCGCCGGCCTGCCGAAATTGCCTGACTCCGGCTTGTACGGGGCATCGCCATCAAGCCCGAGGCGCGGCGGCAGGGCTTCGTAGTGCGGCACCACGAGACGGGCGGCTTCGGTGGCGGCCTCGACCGTCTCCGCCACGACCAGCGCGATCGGCTGGTTGGCATAGCGGATCTCGGCGCTTTGCAGCACCTCGGTGCGGAAGGCGAACAGGAAGGGTTTCGCGTCCGGATCGCCGGCCAGCGCCGGGCGGTTTTCCGGCGTGAACACCTCGACCACGCCGGGATGGGCCTTGGCCGCCACAGTATCGAGGCGGATGACGCGCCCGCGCGCGATGGTGGCCGGCACATAGACGGCGTGGAGCACGCCTTCCGGGTGATTGTCGGCTGCGAAAGTGGCGGCGCCGGTAACCTTGGCGATGCCGTCGCGGCGGGTGACGGACTGGCCGGCGTTCGAGCCGAAGCGGATGGAAGTCTCAGACATGAGCGAGGTCTCCGAAGGGCGAGGCGGGCAGCGCCGGCATCCGGGCGGGCGTACCCGCGGCGGCGAGCGCCAGAGCCCGGGCCGCGGTGCGACGGGCGAGTTCAATCTTGTGGGCATTCGCCCCCGACGGGGTGGCGCCGGAAAGCGCCACGGCGGCGGCGCGGGCGAAGAGTTCGGGCGCCGGGGCGGCGCCGGCCAGCATCGCCTCCGCTTCCCGGCTGCGCCAGGGCTTCGCGGCGACAGCACCGAGCGCGAGCCTGGCCTCGGCGATCCGGCCGCGATCAAGACGCAGCGCCGCGGCGGCCGAGACCAGCGCGAAGGCGAACGAGGTGCGCTCGCGCAGCTTGAGATAGCGCGCATGGGCGCGGAAGGCGGACGCGGCGGCGGGCAGGCGCAGGGCGACTATGAGTTCACCCGGCCCAAGCGCGGTCGCGCGTTCGGGGGAATCGCCCGGCAGCCGATGAAGCTCGGCGAAGGGGATCTCGCGCGCTCCCGCCGGGCCGGCGGTTTCGACCACGGCATCGAGCGCGGCAAGGGGAACGCAGAAATCCGACGCGCTGGTGGCGATGCAGGCTTCACTCCAGCCCATGACCGCGAGGGCGGCGTTGTCGCCGTCCCGCGCATCGCATCCGCTGCCGGGCGCACGGCGGTTGCAGGCGCTCAGCGGGTCCTGGAAATAGGCGCAGCGCGGGTGCTGCAGCAGGTTGCCGCCCACGGTCGCGGCGTTGCGCAACTGGCCCGAAGCTCCCGAGAGCAGCGCCTCGGCGACCATCGGGAACTGCGCGGCGAAGGTAATGTCATGGGCGAGATCGGCATTCCGCACCAGCGCGCCGACCCGGACACTGCCGTCCTCCAGCGTCTCGATCGCGTCGAGGCCGGGCAGGCGGGCAAGGTCGATCAGCTTGGCCGGCCGCAGCGTGCCGGTCTTCATCAGATCGACCAGGTTGGTCCCGCCGGCGAGATACGCCGCGCCCGGTTCCCAGGCGCCGATGGCTTCATCGAGCGTGGCGGGGCGGAGATAGGCGAAGGGGGTCATGCGGCGTCTCCTGCGCTGGTATCCGCCATGCGTCTCGTGGCGTCCTGCACGGCCTCGGTGATGCCGTGATAGGCGCCGCAGCGGCATAGATTGCCGCTCATTCCCTCGCGGATGCGCTCCGGGTCGTCGCCGGCATGACCCTCGGTGATCAGGCCGAGCGCGCTCATGATCTGCCCTGGCGTGCAATAGCCGCACTGGAACCCGTCATGCTCGATGAACGCCGCTTGCACCGGATGAAGGCGGCCGCCTTCCGCGAGACCCTCGATGGTCGTGATCTCGGCGCCATCGAGCGTGACGGCCAGCACGAGGCAGGAATTGATCCGACGCCCATCGACCAGCACGGTGCAGGCGCCGCACTGGCCGCGGTCACATCCCTTCTTGGTGCCGGGGAGCGCCATCCGCTCGCGCAGGAGGTCGAGCAGCGTGATGCGCGGGTCATCGAGCGTCAGGTCGCGGCAGATGCCGTTGAGCGTGAGGTGTATCGGGTGGAGCATGGAGTCTCCGATCATTCGGGATGTTTATGGATCGACGGGCGCGCTGGCGCGGTGCAAAGGTGCCCGAAAGGTGCGTTGAGCGGCGAAGCCGGATCCGTCGGCCGCTTTCGACAATATACGGAGCGTGCCTCCGTTTAGCAATGGGAGAGTTCGGCACGATGCAGATCGCCGGTCGCAAGCCAAGATCGGATGCGCAGCGCAACCGCGAGCGACTCGTCGCGGCGGCAAAGGAGATACTGGGGCAGGGCGGTCCGGAGGCGAGCCTTGAAGCGGTCGCGCGGCGTGCGGGCCTCGGCATCGGCACGCTCTACCGCCATTTCGCGACGCGCGAGTCGCTGTTCCTGGCGGTCTACGCCAGCGAGGTTGCACAGGCGACGGAGACGGCCACCGAACTGGAATCAGCCGGCGACGGGCTGGAGGCGCTGCGGGCGTGGATTCACGGAATGGTCGGGCTGGTCGAGACCAAGCGAGGCCTGATCGGCGCGTTGTCGGTGGCGATGACGGAGGAGGCGAGGGCACAGTATTCCGAGGTGTCCGCGCCGCTGATCGTCGCGATGGAGCGCCTCGTGGCGCGGGCCCAGGCGGACGGCTCGGTGCGGGCGGATGTCACCACGCAGGAGATCATGTCGACGGTGTTCGCTCTGTGTTACGCGCGCCAGCCCGATCCGGGCTGGAAAGTCCAGGTGCTCCGTATCATCGATATCTTCGTCGACGGGCTGCGGCCTCCGATGGCGCGCGGCGGCTGATCGCCAGCGAGCCTGCCGGCCGGATGCGCGAGATGATCGCGTCTTGTCCGGCGTGCATGAGAGTCCCCAGATATCGTGCGGATCTCGGCGTGATGCCCTGAGCCGGTTGAGGACAACGAGAAAGACGAAACCATGATACCCAGAGAACCGGTCTTCCTTTTCGACCTTGATGGGACGTTGGTCGACAGCGTTTACCAGCATGTCCTGGCCTGGAAGGACGCGCTCGATGCCGAGGATATCGACCTTGCCGTCTGGCGCATCCATCGGAAGATTGGCATGAGCGGCGGACTCTTCACGAACCAGCTCCTCCGCGAGACCGGGCTGGAGATCAGCCCGGAACGCATCGAGCGCCTCCGTCGGGGCCATGCCGAATCATATCGGCGTTACGGGAAACGGATTCGTCCTCTCCCGGGTGCGAGGGCACTTCTCGATCATCTCACCGGGTCCGGCGTGCCCTGGGCGATCGCGACCAGCGGGCGCATGGAGACGGCCGCGGTCAATCTCGAGGCGCTGCAGGTGGACCCCGAGCAGGCGGCGGTGATCACGCGCGATCAGGTGAACCACGCAAAACCGAACCCGGATCTCTTTCTCGCCGCGGCGGAGCGGCTCGGCGCGGCGATCGAAGCGGCGGTCGTGGTGGGCGACAGCATTTGGGACATGCTCGCGGCGGCGCGCTGCAAGGCCCTGGGTGTCGGGTTGCTGAGCGGGGGGTATGGCGCCCATGAGCTGCGGGAGGCTGGCGCGATCAGGGTCTACGAGGACCCCGCCGATCTGCTGCGCCATATCGACGAGATCGGTGGTCGCCGGTGACATCCGTGCCTGACCGGCCCCGACCCGCCGGATTGTGCCCGTCCCATGATCCTCACTGAAGGCGGCGTTCCGGAGAACGAACCCGGTTCGACGGTGAGGCTGCACGATGGGCGGGCGCTCGGGTATCTCGATGTCGGCGCGGCGGAAGGTCCACCGGTCTTTCATTTCCACGGGCACGGTTCTTCGCGGCTGGAGGCCCTCGTGCTGGCCGATGCGGCGCGGTCGGCCGGCCTTCGTATCCTCGCATTCGACCGTCCCGGTATCGGACGCTCCGCCCCCCGACCGGGCGACAGGCTTCTCGATTGGCCGGCGGATATTCTGGAGGCGGCCGATCTTCTCGGAATCGGCCGGTTCGCGGTGCAGGGCATGTCGGCCGGAGGGCCTTATGCGCTCGCCTGCGCGAGGGCTTGCCCCGCCCGCATCACGGTGTGCTCGCTGGTCAGCGCCCTGCCGCCGCCGGCGATCGCGCGTCGCTCAGGGCCGCTGAAGCGACGGCTCGCCTGGTGGATCGCGTCTCTGTTCCCGCGCTATCTGCGGCGCCGGCTCAGGCAGTTTCGACCGGACGGCATTCCGACGAGGGAGATGATCACTGCCCGGCTCATGCGCATGGCGCACTGGCTGGGCGGCGAGGATCTGGCCCTGATGCGAAACCCGGCCATGCTCGACCTGATGGCGCGGACGATGACCGAGACAGCCTTGCAGGGCGGCGCCGCGAACCGCACCGAGATCGAACGGCTGGCCCGGCCCTGGGGATTCAGGATCGGAGACGTGCCCGTGCCGGTCCTGCTGTGGCATGGCGGCGAGGATCGGATCCTGCCGGTTGAAGCGGCACGCCTCATGGCTGGGCGGCTCAGGCAATGCGCCGCCACCTATTATGACGGGGAGGGGCATTTCTCGGTTCTGGTGAACCGGTCGCACGATCTGATGTGCGCGTTGAGGGCGCACGCGAGATAGGCTCGCCGGCACCTTGGCGAGCGTTGCGATCGGGCGGAAAGGACGTCGTCAGACGAGGGGCGCGCGGCTCACCGGTCCGCGACCCGGATCCCGTCCTGGCGCATCACGCGCCGGGAGGTTCCGATGGCGGCCGCGATCTGTGCCTTCGAGGCATGCGCCGCGCCCGCGCCGAGCTTCACCTTGCCATCCGGCTCCGGGATGGTGATCGGCTCGACCAGAACCCGCGCAACGCCTTCCCGGATCATGCCGAGGCGGATCGCGACCTCCGGACTGACATCGAGCATGCGGCTTTCGACATTCGGCCCCCGGTCGGCGACCGTGACGGTCGTGCTCGTGCCGTTGGACAGGTTGACGACCTTGGCAACCGTGCCGAGCGGCAGCGTCTTGCTGGCGGCCATCGGCGCGTGCGGATTGAAGCGCTGGCCATCGGCGGTGCGCCGGCCGGCAAAACGGCGGGCGTAATAGGAGGCCTTGCCGGTCTCGTTGCGTCCCGAGAGATCGAGCGGCGGGCGGAGAACGGCCGGCACCGCGACGGGAGGCATCGTACTCAGCCGTTTTGCGACGGTCAGCGCGGGAAGTGCCTGCGTAGGCGGTTCGGCAGGCGGCGGCATGGCGAGACTGGCCTGCGGCGCCTTGGCGGCGCATGCGGCAAGCCCTGCCGTACAGAGAATGATCGCGCCCATCCTGAGCCATGCTCCGGACCGACGCTCGACCGCGACATTCTGCTCTCCCGACTCAAGGGCGCATCTTGGTGATGTGTCCATGGGCAGAGGTTATGAGGAAGATGCATGGCCGAAATGTGGCAGGGTTTGGGCGGGCGGAAACGTCGGCGTCCGGGCGGCGCGTGTTCAGCGCGAGGGCGGCGTATGCCCGACCGCGCCGTGGACCAGGAGATGCCGAAGCCGGAACCCATGGCTGGCGGAGAGACGTTCACCCACGCGCAGCCGGTGGCATTGGCAGACCGCCGCCTCGTAGCACAGAAGACAGGATGGCTTCGCCGAGGCCAGTTCCGCGGCCTCCGCCAGCGCGAACGCAGCTTCCGGCGTAGCCAGACGGTCGTCGACAATGCGCCAGAACTCGTCCCACCGCCGACGACGATTGGCCTCGCGCCCCGCTGCCGGCGTGCCCAGCGCCCGCAGGTGGTGGTAGCCGATTCCAGCCGCATCGAGACCGGCGGCGAGTTGTCGCTTCGAAAAACCCGCGCGCCGCGAGAGAGGCAGGTCCCTGACATCGATCACCTGGCGAACGCCGGCTTCGCGCAGGCACCGCACGAAATCATCAAAGCCGCATTTTTCGTAGCCGATCGTGGCCAGTTCATCGGTGTCCATGGGCGGAGTATAGACACCGGCGCGGCGAAGTCGAACGCCGAGCCCGGTCACCCGCGATCACGGAAACTGCCCAAGCCCGCCAGCCGCCGGCGGCGGTTGCAAAACCGGAGTTGCCACCGGATATGTGCGGCGACGGGCTATCTTTCAGGACTGCCGGACTTGAGCGAAAGGCCGATTTCACAAGTGCGATCGGGGCGGGGCGGCGCCTGCTGCCCTCGGCGGAGGACGATCTGACATGGGACGCATCATCTGGCTCGCCTCCTATCCGAAATCCGGCAACACCTGGCTGCGGGCTTTCCTGCAGAACTATATCCTCGATGAGGGCCGGCCGCAGGACATCAATCGGCTGACCCTGCTTTCGACCGGCGAGAGCGGAGCATCGCTCTACCGGCCTTTCATGGCCGAACCGGATGCGACGCTGTCGGCCGAGGCGGCCGCCCGCCTGCGTCCCGCCGTTCACCGCGCGATCGCCGGCGCCGACCCGCAGCGGGTCTTCGTCAAGACGCACAATGCCAATGTCGACCATGCGGGCACGCCGCTCGTGACGGCCGGGGTCACCGATCGCGCGATCTATCTGGTGCGGGATCCGCGCGATGTCGCGGTTTCCTATGCGCATCACCTCGGCGTTAGCCATGACGCATTGATTGATCTGATGACGGACGATCGCGCGGTGTCGGGAGACAACGTCCACAAGGTGACCGAATTCGTCGGCTCCTGGAACCGGCATGTGGAGTCATGGACCGCGCACCCCGCCTGGCCGACAATGGTGTTGCGCTATGAAGATCTGCTCGCCGATCCGGCCGATGGTTTTGGCGACGTGATCCGCTTTCTTGGCGCGGAGCCCGATCCCCCCCGCCTTGCCCGCGCGATCCGACACAGTGCGTTCGACGTCCTCGCCGCACAGGAACGTGAACGGGGTTTTGTCGAACGGCCGGGGGCGGCGGCGCTCTTCTTCCGCAACGGGCGCGCCGGACAGTGGCGCGACGTGCTGTCGGATCGGCAGAGCCGCGCGGTGGAGCACGCCCAGGCGCCCCAGATGCGCCGCTTCGCCTATCTCTGAACAAGGTCGGGGCAGCGCTCCTCGCCAACCCGCGCAGGACGGCTCCGGCATCACTTTGGGCTTTCTGCGTCGATGAAATCGGATCATGGTGCGCAATCAGGCAACTTGTTCCATTTGCCCAACCGGAGACCCATGCGGGAGATTCTTGTGCTCGCGGATGCGATCCTTGCGGTGCATGTGATCGTCATCCTGTTCAATGTAACGGGGTTGGTCGTGATCCCTGTCGGTGCGCGCCTCGGCTGGCGGGTCATTCGCGTTGCGTGGCTCCGGCTGCTTCATCTTGCTCTTCTCGCGGTGGTTGCCGGCCAGGCGGTGGCAGGCCGTGCCTGCATCCTGACCATCTGGCAGCAGGATCTGGCGGGCGGCGCCGGGACCGTGCACCCGCTGATCATGCAATGGGTCGATCGGCTGATCTATTGGAACCTGCCAATGTGGTTCTTTCAGATCCTCTACTGCGCCGTGTTTCTCTACGTTGTGGCGCTGACCGTCTATGTGCCGTTCTGGGGAACGGCGACGCGAAACCGGTAGATCACCTTGCGAGCCGACCGGTGTGGGGGCCATCGGGGCTGACCTGCCGGTCGTTTGCAGAGGGTTGGTCTACCGCATCCTCGAACGAAACGAGATGGTTTCGCCATCAACGGCAAACCGGCCGAAGCCGCGATGATGGAGTGTTCGCGCGTTCCGGCGTGCCGGGTCGATCCACCCCTTGATGACCTCGAGCACGAACATGTCGTAGCGTCTGACCAGACGCATATCGATGCCGCGGCATTCGAGGTTGACGAAGCATTCGGCGATCAGCGGCGCGGTCACGAGCCGGGCCGGCCTTGCCGTCAGACCGAATCGCGCAAACTTGTCGACGTCACGGCCGGAACAGTTGCCGATGCCGACCACCGTCGAAGCCAGTTCCGCCGCTGGAATGGCGATGACACATTCTCCCGTCCTGCGCAGGGCGGCAAAGCTGTAATCGCCCTCGCCGACAATGCAAGCGATCAGCGGCGGTTCGAACTCCACCATCATATGCCAGGACATCGTCATCACATTGAGGTGTCCCCGCTCTGCTGTGGTGAGCAGAACGACGGGCCCGGGCTCGATGAATTGGTAGACCCTGGCGAGCGGAAGATCCCTCATCGCCGTACCTTTCCACGGCTTCAGCGCGGCGTGGTCATGCCGTATGCCCGCAAAAGAGCCTCGAACACCTCGGGCGGCAATGATTTGCGTCAACCAGGTGCGACATCTTCATGCCAACTCACCGGACGCGCGGTGCCGGGGCTGCGGGCGAAGCGCATCGGCGATCATTCCGGAAGCCTCCTGGCCAGCCGTGATCGTTCGTCGCAGCTTCAGAAATCCTCCCAATCGCCGGCATCGGCGCCTTCGAGGTGCCGCTTAGGGGCGGCAAAGGGGGCCGGCTTTGCCGCGGGCCGCGGCGGCGTTACCGGCAGTCTGCCCGGTGAGGCGGGGGCGGGCGATGTGCCCAGATCGAACCGCCCGATCAGCTGGGTAAGCTGCTCGGCTTCCTGAACGAGGCTGTGGCTGGCAGCCGTTGATTCCTCGACCATGGCCGCGTTCTGTTGCGTTGCCTGATCCATCTGGCTGACGGCGGTATTCACCTGCACCAGCCCGGTCGACTGCTCCTGCGCCGAGGCGGCGATCTTCGCAACGGAGTCGTTGAGTTCGGCGATCTGGCGGACGATCCGTTCGAGAGCCTTGCCCGTCTCGTCAACAAGGTCCACGCCCGCGACAACCTGCTGGTTGGAGGCGGAAATCAGTGTCTTGATCTCTTTCGCGGCATCGGCCGAGCGCTGCGCCAGCGCCCGAACTTCGGAGGCGACCACGGCGAAACCGCGCCCCGCTTCGCCGGCCCGCGCCGCCTCGACACCCGCGTTCAGCGCCAGCAGGTTGGTCTGGAAGGCGATCTCGTCGATCACGCCGATGATGTTGCCGATCTGCTTCGATGAGTTCTCGATTTCCCCCATCGCCCGCACCGCCTGCGACACAACGGAGCCGCCATGCTCGGCGTCCTGCTTCGCGGTATCGACGATATTTCGGGCATGCACCGCTGCGTCCGCGGTATTGCGTACCGTCGTCGTGATTTCGTCGAGTGCTGCGGCAGTTTCCTCGAGGGTCGCGGCTTGCTGCTCGGTGCGGCGAGCCAGATCGTCCGCAGCGCTGGAGATCTCGCCGCTGCCGGAGCGAATGGCCGAGGCATTTGTGGCAACCACGCGCATCGCGTCCTGCAACCTTTGCATCGCGCCATTGAAGTCTGTCCGGAGCTGTTCGTATTCCGCTGCGAAGGCGGCGGTCAGTCGGAACGTCAACCGGCCGGCCGAGAGTTCCTCCAGGCCATGGGCGAGAGAATCGACCACCGTGGCGAGCTGCTGCGCGGCGGCGGCGCGTTCCGCCTCCGTACGAGCACGCTCGGTTTCGCGCTGCCGTGCGGCTGCCGTGGCATCGTTTTCCAGCCGCGCCTTCTCGATGCCCGCGGATTTGAAGATCTCGACCGCGCTCGCCATGCCGCCGATCTCGTCGGTCCGGTCGGTGAAAGGCACATCAACGCTGGAATCGCCCGTCGACAGCGCCTTCATCACCGAGGTCATGCGCTTGAGGATGTTCGCGATGTTTTTCTGCATGTAAATCATGAGCAGAAGAAAGGCGAACAGAACCGGAATGAAGATCGCGGCGAAACGCAGCACCCCGTTCCAGAAATTCGTTCTGAGATCACTGATGTAAAGACCGGACCCGATCATCCAGTGCCAGCCCGGCACCTCCGCCATGTAGGAAATCTTGGGCTGGGGAGTCGAGGATCCCGCTTTCGGCCAATAATATTCATGAAAGATCGGATGACCGCTCGCCGCTGCCTGCATCAGTGGGCGGATCACGTAATGACCGTATGGATCCTTCACGTTCTCCAGATTTTTCCCGATCACCGACTTTTTCGGATTTGCCAGCGCAACGCCGTGCCGGTCGTAGACGAAGAAGTAGTTGCCGTGATCGAAGCGCGCCGCGCCCAGAGCCTTGAGAGCGAGGGACTGGGCCTTCTGTTTCGTGATCACTCCCTGATCCGCGAGATGGACATAGGTTTCAGTCGAGGTGACGGCGCTCGCGACCAGTGCTCTGGCCTGGGCTTCCTTAGAGTGTAACTCCATCTGGTATGAGTCGAACAGGTTCAACGCCACCGCCGCGACAGTGATTGCGACGCCAAAAGCACCGAGCATGGCGAACTGATAGCGGATCGAGAGCTTCTTGAGCACGAACAATCTCCCAACGACGACGAGCGCCTCATTTGCCTGCAAAAGATTAAGAAAGAATATCCGGGATCGATACGAGGCGCGTGTCGGTTCTCGTGCCGGAACCAGCCGCTGTCAGCGGGGCCGAGTCGCCCGTGCCGGCCGTCCTGTCATCGGCTCAGCGCGGGGCGGTGAAGTGCTTTTATGGCAGGATATATAACTTATTCTCAATTTATGAACACCTTCTGCACCTGTTAGAAAAATATCTTCTCGGGCGGCGTTCAAGTGCGAATATTTTCAGAATCAACGCGATAAATATTGGCTGGTGTGCGATGTGGATTTCCCTTGGTTCAAATTTTGTTGTTATTGTTTCTTTCCCAATGTATCATGACGTTCGTGGAATTCGACATCATCGAGAGGTTGATTGATCGCACCACATACACGGCACCGGTCAGACAATTCGGTTCGTTGATGCAACTTTGGTCAAAGATGAACAAGAGGGAGAGACGCCGGGATTGTGGTTTCCACGTGTTGGCGTGGTATCATGAAATAGTAAGGACGCTGCGGCATATCGGAGCGCTAGAGATTGACCATGCGCGCCGGAGCTTGCCTCCTGTCACCCGCGAAAGCAGGGGAAGCCCGCTTGCCGTCTGACGATACGGAAACGCGGCGCCTGGCCGCCCTTGGCCGTTACGATATCGTCGGCACACCGGCGGAGGAGAGCTTCGATCGCTTTGCCCGCCTTGCGGCGCATGGGCTCGACATGCCGATCGCCACGGTATCCTTCGCGGATGCCTCCCGTCACTGGCTCAAGGCGAAGGTCGGCACCGATCTTGAGTGCATGCCCCGCGGCACCGTATTTTGCGAGCACACGATCGGCACCGACAGTCCTCTTGTAGTGCCGGATGCCCGCGAGGACGAACGCTTCCGTGACAATCCGCTCGTCGCCGATTTTCCCCATATCCGGTTTTACGCGGGTGCGCCGATCATCACGCCGGACGGCTATCGTATCGGCAGCATGTGCGTGCTCTCGCCTGAGCCGCGTGCGGAATTCGATGCGTCCAGCCGGAAGTTCCTCACAGAACTCGCCCAGTCGGTGATGACCGAACTCGAACTGCGGCGGCTGAACCGGGAGCAGGCGAAGGTATCGGCCGATCTTGCGTTCTGGAACCGCCTTTCCGAGGCGATTGCCGATGCGGCGAATTTCGACGCCGCTCTCGATCATGCCCTGGCCTGTTGCGCCGAACGCGCCGGTGCGGCGATCTGCTTTCTCGTCGCGTTTCATCCGGCATACCGGATGCTGGAATACGTCAAGTCGCATATCGCTCAAGACAGTGATCTGGCCGACTTTGACATGACCCCTTGGTTTGCCGGCCACCCGGTCGACACCATCAGTTTCGGCGCGGCCCTCGTCGAGGGGCGGATGTATGACAGCGGACCGATGATGGACGCCGATCCTGGGCCGGCGTACCCGCGCCTGCGCGAACTGGTCCGCGCCGGCATCCGCCGGCAGGTCGTCCATCCGTTCGATCTTGCCGACCGCCGTTTCGGTCTGGTGCTCGATTTCAGGAGCCCGGCGATCGCGGAGGAAACGCACGGCCTGATTCTGGAATTCGTCGCCCGCCTGACCCCACTTCTGCTCGGGCGGCTGCGGGAGGACGCGCTCGAGCGTGCCAACCGGGCCCTGCGGACGATCCACGAAGCGACCGAAGCCTTTGCGCACGCCACCACCGCGCAGGCGGTGTTCGACGCGGCCTGCCGGCTTGCGGTCGAGACCGGAGGTTACAATACGTGCTGGGTCGGTCTGGCGCAGCACGATCCTGAGAAATCGGTCAGCCTCGCGGCGAGCGCCGGGCGTGGAACCGGGTATGTCGCGCAACTTCGCCTGTCCTGGGCGGATGTGCCCAACGGCCGGGGGCCCGCCGGCACCGCAATCCGCGAACGCCGGATCTCCCGTTGGCGCGACATTGCGGTCGATCCCCGTTTCGAGCCCTGGCGGCACAAGGCGCTCGCCTCCGGGTTCCGGTCCTGCATTTCGCTGCCGTTCGGCGGGGCCGGGATTCCGGCAGCCGGCGCGCTGACTCTCTATTCCTCGGACCCGATGGCCTTTGGAGAGGAGGAGCGCGATCTCCTCGTGGAACTGACCGCGAACATGACCAAGGCTTTGCAGGCGTTCACCACGCGGCAGGAACGCGACGACGCACTGATGGCCCATTCGATGAGCGAGCGGCGGATCGACCGGCTGCTCGCCGCGACTGGCGTCGTCCTCTACGCTCTTGCCCTGCACGGCGACGAGGCCGTTCTGGTCGACATGAGCGAGAATATCGTTGACATGCTCGGCTACGCCACGGGGAATATCCGAGGACTCGACTGGTGGCGAAACCACGTGCACCCCGAAGACCTGCCGCAGGCGGCCCTCGGTGTCCCGCGCACGGTCGAGAGCGGGCAATTCGTTCATCGCTACCGTATCAGGCACCAGAACGGCGGCTATCGCTGGATCCATGACGAGAAGACCTTGCAGCGTGATGCCGCCGGCAATCCGGTGGGTATCGTCGGTGTCTGGATCGATATCACCGAACGCCGGGAGGCGGAGGAACAGATCTATCGGCTTGCGCATATCGATCCGCTGACCGAGTTGCCGAACCGGCGTCTGCTGAACGAGCGCTTGCGCGAGGTGCTGATCGAGGCGCGCCGGACCGGCGTGCAGGGAGCATTGCTGTTCATCGATCTCGATCGGTTCAAGACGATCAACGACATGCTTGGCCACTCGGCGGGTGATTCGGCGCTCCGGCAGGCTGCGCAGCGGCTCCGCCAGGCGGTCCGCGCGGCCGATACGATCGCCCGTGTCGGCGGCGACGAATTTGTCGTTCTCATTGCGGATGCCGGCAGCACGGTCGCCGATGCGGCCGATCATGCCGCCACGATCGCCCGAAAGATGATCGACGCGCTCACGGCAAGGCCTATCTCGATTGGCGAACGTGAGTACCATCTCGGCGCCAGCATCGGCTTCACGATGTTTCCGAAGCCGGATGACACGATCGATACCCTGATCCGCGAAGCGGACACGGCGATGTATCAGGCCAAGGCCGGAGAAGCCGATGTCGTCATGTTCCGGCAGTCGATGCATCTGTCGATCGTGGCGCGCCATGCCATCGAAGACGAGATCAGGAGTGCGCTGAAGGCTGGGCGGTTCGAGATCTGGTTGCAGGACCAGGTGGAGTTGGGGGGGAAGCCCGTCGGCGCGGAAGTCCTTCTGCGCCTGCGCGATCGTGATGGTCGCATCGCCGTCCCGTCCGAGTTCATCGGCATTGCCGAATCATCCGGGCTGATTGTTCCGCTGGGCCGGTGGCTGTTGCGCGAGGCGTGTGCGCTGCTGGCACGAGCCCATCGCGACCGGCCGGACTGGCGGCTATCGGTCAATGTCAGCCCGCGACAGTTCCGCGATCCTGCTTTCGTCACCGACGTGATTGCGGCCCTCGACATCTCCGGCGTGCCGGCGGACCGACTTACGCTCGAGATTACCGAAAATCTGCTGATCAGGGATACATTCGAGATCGCCCGGATCATGGGGATTCTGGCCGATCGCGGCGTCCGCTTCTCGGTCGACGACTTCGGGACCGGCTATTCAAGCCTGCACTACCTGCGCCAGTTGCCGATCCACGAAATCAAGATCGACAGAGGTTTCATCGGCCAGGTGCCGGATGATGCGTCTTCCGTGGCGATCGTCGAGGCGATCCTCGCCATGGCCCGGCGGCTCGATCTCGATGTGGTGGCCGAAGGGGTCGAGACGCCGGAGCATGTCGCCTTCCTGAAGGCGCGCGGCTGTCCGCGGATGCAGGGTTATTTCTTCGCCTGCCCGATACCCGTCTCGGAGTGGCTGGAACGGTCCGCTCACACGCCGGACGCCGGTGTGGCCAACGCCCGCCGATAGATTTGGCGGATCGCGACGGCTGACGTCGTTCACGCTGGCGGCGTGTCACCGCTTGACCGGCGGGACGCGGCGCCCGCAAATCGATAAGCGGATGTTAATAAGTCTTTACTATTGTCGGAACACCGGACCGGCGGGCCGTTGCTGCCTTTCGGAGGCTGGACCGTCATGATGCGCCGATCGGGAGTTGCGGATGATACCTCGCCGGATTCACCAGTTCTGGCTGATTGACCTGTTGCGGGCACGACGGAGGCGCTTTGGCGGTGGTTCTCCCTGGGAAGAGGGCATGCAGGAGGAACTTCGCGCGAACCATCTCGAATGGAGCCTGCATCATCCCGGATTCGAAGTGAAACTCTGGTCGCTCGACGAACTTCTCTCGCTCTGTCGTGTTGGCGGTTTTACGTGGGTCGCTCAGGTGCTGACCGCCGATGCACCCGTGCCATTGCAACTCGATCTCATACGATTTTTCCTGCTTGAGCAACTCGGCGGCATCTGGGCGGATCTGACGGTTCGGCCGGTCGGGCCCATGCCTGCGGCGCTTCTTGCCGCGGAGTTCGTGGCAATAGGCGTGGATGGCGGCGCGCCGGTGTTTGATCAACGCTTCCTCGCCGCGCGCCCGGGCCTCGAGTGCTTCATGCGCGCGACCGACAAGGTCATGCGCGGCGGGTTCGATGAAGCGCGGCGGATGAGCGGTCAGGACGCGCTAGCAGCCGCATTCGCCGCGAGCCGTCGGCCTGTCGCGGCTTGCCTCTTGAGCGAGCAGGACACCTGGGGATCGCTGCTGGAACGACGCAGCCTTGACCGCGACGCGGATTGGTTGCCCGATCCCATGGCCACGCTGGAGGTGAACGCCGCACGGCCGACTCCGGCCTGAGCATAGCGCGTTCCAGGCATCAGCGCGGCCTGAAGTGTCGCCAACCCGGGTTGTTGTGATAGTAGTTGCGGGCGCGCATCTGATAGCTGTTCCAGTAGCCGGAGTGGAAGCGCCGCAGCGGGGGCGGTGCCGCGTGGATGCGCCACGGGCCGCTATACGACGAGCCGACATACCAACGACCACTATACAAATAGTAATACAAGCCGCTGTAGAAGAAGAGCGGATAGTTGTAGCCGAGAGCCACATAGACGCCGGGTGAGGGCAGCCAGACCATCTCTGGCGACCAGCTTGCGGGTGCCGCCGGCGGATAGCCGGCCTCGTACGGCGAGGGTGGAGGGGGTGTGGTCGCGGCCCCACCCACGGCACCGATGGCCCCGCCGATCAAGGCACCTGTCGCGGCGCCACGGCCACCGCCGGCAAGAGCGCCAATCGCGGCACCCGTGCCGGCACCGAGGGCGGCTCCTCCAAGAGCGCGCTGGCCGGGATCATAGGGATTGGTGCAGGCCCCGAGGCCGGCGGCCAACAGCAGCGCGAGCCCCAGCGGTGCCGACCGGGTACGCGGGCGACGGGTTTGCGCGATGGAGGGCGGGGCAGATGCGGTCGGGATCATATCGGGCTCCTGCTCTGTGAACCGGACGTTTGCCGGCTGAGCCACCGACGTGACAGCGCGCGTCTGATTTTTCATTGATCCCGATCAACGCTGCAATGTTTCGCAACATCAATTCTGCCTGGGGCAAAAAGGGGGCCGGCAGCTCCCGCTGCCCGGCCCCGCGATTGCGCCCAGGGTGGAATCAGAACAGCACGCCGGCCTCGACCACGAAGGTGGCCTGGTTGCGCCCGGTGCCGTTCGCACCGTAGCCGGTGCTGCCGTTATTGCTGATCTTGGTCAGATGCAGCAGGCCGAGATCGCCGCGGACGAACAGGTTCTTGTTCTGCCAGGTCGGCGTGACCGACAGGCCGTAGCCCTGCGCTCCGGGGTTGAGGAACCAGAAGCCGGGGCCGTTCGAGCTGAAATACTCGACCCAGCCGCCCAGCGAATAGGGGCTTTTGCCGAACGCGTAATCGGCGAAGAGCGCCGCGCCGAAATTGCTCGTGAACTTGCTGATGCCAACCTTCTGGTCAGGCTTCGCGTACACATACTGAACCTCCGGCACGAGGTTGAGGTTGCCATGCGTGTAGCTGTAATAGCCGCCGATCATCGTGGAGTTGATATAGTTGGCGCCATAGGAGCCGACGGTCGACTGGTTGTAGGGCGTTGTGGCGCTGCCATAGGTATTCGCGAGCAGGCCGGTATGACCCAGATTGGTCGCGCCGAACACCGAGAGCGCGTTGTTGTCGTTGAAGCTGTAGGTGACCAATCCCTGCAGGAAGTTGAACACCCCGGTGTCGAACCCGTCGCCGAAGGTCACGCTGGCGCTGACCGGTCCCATCGTGTAGGTCGCCGAAACGCCGCGGCTCTGCGAATTTTCGACATAGAAGAGGTCGGTCGTCAGCACGTTGGCGTTGTTCCAGTCGATGCCGGACTCGTAACCTTCGAGCGAACCGATCTGGCCGACCGAGATCGAGAAGTTCTTGGTCGGCGCGAGCGTGATATATCCGGCGTAGAGCGGGCCGGTGGAGAAGGTCTGCACCGAGGTCGCCGTGGGCTTGGTGCCCAGGGTCAGCGAGTTGTTCGAGCCGACCTGGATGGTGAACTGCACGAGGCCGCTGGTCTTCTGGACCTCGATCTGCCCGTTCATGAACTCGGCGCCGGTGCTCTTGTCGGTGCCCAGAAGACCGCCGCTCGTGCTGTTGCCGGTGCCGGAGAGCGCGTACATGTAGCCGTCGGCGCCGCCGCTGAGTTGGAGCGGGCCGAGCGGACCGCCGTCGATCTTGATCGCCGAGGGGCCATTGAATGCCTGCGCCGATTGCAGGGCGCAGAGCGAAATCGCCGCGCCAAACGAGGCGGCGATCAGCCGCGCGCGGTTCCGCCGGCCGGGCGTTCTGGAATGGTCTAAACTCATGATGCCTCCTTCAGGCTCTTGTTTCGTGTCTGCTGCACAAGTTTTCATCGTTCAACGACGGAAGATTCCGCTCTCGCGTCGCACAACGTGATTATGCCGCAAACCGCATGCCAGAAGATTGCGCAACCGCTCACATTCCAGGAGTGGAATCAGTTTCGATGGTAATGTGGCAGATTGGTTACAGTCAGGCGGAAGCCCGATCTGCGGCAAAAAATTCGCGCACCGCGGCGACCGTCTCGGCGAGGCCCTGCCGACTGACCGTGACGCCGGTTGGAAACGCGCTTTCGAGCCTCGAGGGAAAGGCGCGGTCGAGCAGGACGAATACGCCTCTGTCGCCGGCGCGACGGATGAGCCGCCCAAAGCCCTGCCTGAGGCGGAGCCGCACGATGGCGTCATCATAGGTCTTCGGATCGCCATGCGAGAGGTGGGTCCGGCGGACGCGGTGTAGAATGTCGGGCCGTGGCCAGGGCGTGCGCTCGAACACCACGAGGCGCAGCGCATTGCCCGGAATATCCACGCCGTCCCGCATCGCATCCGTGCCTAAAAGACAGGCATTTTGTTCGGCGCGAAAGCTGTCGACCAGCGTGGCGTTGTTCATCGCGTCCACATGCTGTGCAAAGAGCGGAATGTTTGCGGCATCGAGCGCCGGCGCGATGCGCGCATGCACGGCGCGCAGCCGCGCGATGGCGGTGAACAGGCCGAGCGCGCCACCGCCAGAGGCAAGGAAAAGGGCGCGGAAGGCGGAGGCCAGCGCCTCCGGCGTCTCGCGCAGATTGTCGCGGACGATGAAGATGCGGGTCTGCGCGGGATAGTCGAAGGGCGAGGCGAAGGCGGCGCGGATCGCCGGCGCTGCGAGATGGGTCGCGCCGGTGCGCGACTCGGCGCGTTGCCATTCGGCATCCTGCTCCACGTCATCCATCGCTGTGGTGCGGTCGCGCAGGGTCGCGGAAGTGATCAGCAGCCCGTGCGCCCGACTCGCCACCGCGTCGGCGAAGGCTTCGGTCGGGTCGAGCAGATGCGAAAGCAGGGCAATGTCGCGCCCCTGGCGGATGAACAGCACGTGGAACGGCCGCTCGCCAGGCTCGGGTGGCGCTTCGTTGACGGCGGCGAGCATGCGCCGCCAGCTCGCCACCGGATCGAGGGCGCGGCGCTTCAGGCTGCGAATCGCCGCCTCGATGCGCTGCCGTTCAGTACTGTCGATGGTGCCGGCCTCTTCGTCGAGTCGCGCCGCGAGCCGCTCGCGCAGCGAGGTCAGCGGCGCTTCCAGTCTGGCGAGATCCCGCGCGAGATCGGATGCGGCGGCGGCCAGTTCCGGCTCGGCCGGATAGAGATCCGCCTCGATATCAAGATTCGACTCGCGCTCGGCTGCGGTCGCACGGGCGCGGGCCTGAGCGGCGAGGGCGGTGAGAAACGCTTCGGCGGCACCGGGGCCGATCTGGTCGAGCGCTGCGGTCGGCTCGCCCAGTCGTGCCAGCATGGTCGCTCCCGGCAGCACCCGTGCCGCCGCGCGCAGCGCGTCGAGCGGTGCCGCAAGCCGTTCATCGGCGGCGACCAGATCTTCGAGCCGCCGGGCAAGGCCGCGCGCGCGAGACCGGCCGCCTTCGGCGCCGAGCAGCCAGCGGCGCAACTCGGCCATGCTCGCGCCGGAGAGTTCCGCCGCGAAGGCGGAATCGGCGGCATCGAACAGGTGGTGCCCCTCGTCGAACACATACCGCGTTGGCACGCTGGAATCGTCCAGCCCGCCCCAGACCGCCTGCGCCATGACCAGCGCATGGTTCGCGATCACCAGATCGGCACCGCGGGCGCGGCGGATCACGTGTTCGATCGTGCAACGCTTCCAGTGCGGGCAGGCTGAATGGATGCACTCGCCGCGCCGGTCGGCAATCTGCGGCAGCAGCCCCGAGCCGAACAGTTCGGCGAACCAGCCGGGCAGGTCACCTCCAGCGATGTCGTGATCGCTCGAGGCGAGCGCCCAGCGTGCGATCAGCCCGAGGGCAACCAGATTGTAACCGCGCGCTCCGGCGGCGGCGTCCTCGAAATTCAGCAAGCAGAGATAATTCTCCCGCCCCTTGCGAAGCACGACCCGCCGCCGTCGCCGCGCCGGATCGGGTTCCAGCCGCGCCGACTCCTGCTCGATCTGCCGCTGAAGGTGGCGGGTATAGGTGGAGATCCACACGCTTCCCTGGTTGCGCTCCGCCCAGAGCGAGGCCGGGGCGAGATAGCCGAGCGTCTTGCCCGTGCCGGTGCCCGCCTCGGCAAGCACGCAATGCGGCACGCCCTCGGCGGCGGGCGGCGCAAAGGCGGCGGTGGCCGCCGAGGCATAATCGGATTGGGCCGGCCGTTGTTCTGCGCCGCCGCCGAGCAGGTCGGCCAGCCGCCCCCGGGCCGCATCCTGCGGCACCGGATAGGAAGAGGGCGGCGGCCGGGGCGCCTCCTCCTGCCATTCGGGCAGGATCATGCCAAGACGCAACGCCGCGCGATCCGGCCTTGCTGCCGGCTGTCCGAGCGCTGCTGCCACAGGCTTCGCCCAGGGCCAGCCGGCCTCGCCCATCAGTGCGGCGAGCCCGGCGGCCCGGCGATTCATCGGCAGCGAGGCGCTCTGGTCGAGCCGGCCGAGCAGGGCGATGGCGATGTCCGGCAGCAGGGCGGCGGCGGCCTCGATCGTTGCCGGCGGGTCGAAATCGAGCGCGCGGGCGAGGCCGGAGGGTGTTGGTGCCGCCGTCACCGCCGGCATGACGAAAGCGAAGAGGTCGAGCAGGTCGAGGACGGGGATCGACAGGTCGAGCCGCTGCAATGTCGCCGCCTCATGCACGACCAGGGGCGGCGGCAGATCGCGCAGCGCGGCGCGTGCCTCGGCCACGGTCAGATGTCGCAGTTCGCCGTCGGGATCGAGGAGAGCCGCCCGGCCATGCGCCGTCACCAGCGACGGCGCGGCGGGAAGAATCAGGCGCGACGGGGTGTCCATGCGGTTTGTCTATCCCGCAGTGGCGGTTTCGCCAAAGCGCCGGACACTCAGGCAGCGATCCGCGCGAGCAGCGCGCCGACGACAGCCTCGAACATCGCCGCGGTCAGCCGCCCGGTATTGGTATTCAGCCGGGAGACGTGGAAGCTGTCCGCGAGTACGATACCGCCCGGCAGTTCCGTCATCGCGCCGTGGCTGAATTTCGCATGGCTCTGCTTCAGGCCGAAGGCCCGCAGCGTTGCCTGGTGGGCGATTCCGCCGAGAGCGAGAATGCCGCGCAACTGCGTCATCGCTGCGATGTCGCGGGCGAGGAAGCCGTTGCAGGCAGCGATTTCGGCGGGCAGGGGACGATTCTCCGGCGGCACGCAACGAACTGCGTTGATGATGCGGCAATCCCGCAATTCCAGCCCATCATCCGGCCGCTCGGCATAGACGCCGATGGCAAGGCCATACTTGATCAGCGTGGCATACAGCAGGTGGCCGGCGAAATCGCCGGTGAAGGGCCGGCCGGTCCGGTTGGCGCCACGCAGCCCCGGCGCGAGCCCGACCACCAGCAACCTGGCGTTCTCCGGCCCGAAACACGGCACGGGAGCGTTGAACCAGCCCGGGAATTTCGCATGGTTCGCTGCGCGAAACCCGGACAGGCGAGGGCAGAGCGCGCAGTCGCGCGCCGGTTGCGCCGACACGCCGGATCAGTCTTGCGTCGCTTCGGCGCGCTGCATCCGGGGCCGCGGTTCGGTCTGCCGCCGAGTGAACTCGTTGGCTATGTCAGCCAGGTCGACGAACTGATCAGACTGGCGGCGCAATTCGTCGGCGATCATCGGCGGGCTGGTCTTGATCGTCGAGATGACCGATACGCGCACGCCGCGCCGTTGCACCGCCTCGACGAGGCGACGGAAATCGGAATCGCCCGAGAACAGGATCGCATGGTCGATATGCGGGGCCATTTCCAGCATGTCGATTGCGAGCTCGATATCCATATTCCCCTTGACCCGGCGGCGACCGGCGCCATCAGTGAATTCCTTCGCCGGCTTGGTCACCAGCGTATATCCATTATAGGCCAGCCAGTCGGTGAGGGGCTTGAGCGGCGAATATTCTTCGGTATCGAGTAACGCCGAGTAATAATAAGCGCGCACGAGATTGACCCGGTCAAAAAAATCGAGAAGCCGCCGGTAATCGACATCAAAGCCAAGCGCCCGCGACGCGGCGTAGAGATTTGCGCCATCGATGAATAATGCAGTTTTTTCTTGTGGAAGCAGGCGCATGGCCGTAACCTTTCGACGTAAAATTTTTCGGAATAAATCAATCTGTTAAAAGCAGGTCGCCACATAACGTTTACGCGAAAGTTTCACATTAGTATAGTTATGTGTTCATGATCCTGATCGCACTCGGTGCCAACCTGCCCCTTACAGATGACGGCTCACCGTATGACACATGTTTTCATGCGGTGGAAGAGATGCAGAAAATTGAGACAATTCACCTTGAGGCTGTCTCATCCTGGTATCGCACGCGCCCGGTTCCGCCTGATCCGACGCAACCGGATTTCTGCAATGGTGTCGTCCGGTTTTCGGGAGCGCCTGATCCCGTTGCGCTGCTCGAGGCACTGCACGAGATCGAGGCTCGGTTTGGCCGCGTCCGGTCGGTTCCGAATGCGGCACGCACGCTGGATCTCGACCTGATCGACGTGAACGGGATGGTGCGGGAGACCGGGTCGCCGATCCTGCCGCATCCGCGCGCTCATCTGCGGACATTCGTGCTCCGGCCGCTGCTTGATGTCGCGCCTGATTGGGTGCATCCTCTGCTGCTACGTCCGGCAAGGGAATTGTTCTCCGCGCTGCCGGAACGTGCGGAAGGCGAAATCCGCCTCTGGTAGAAAGGGACGTCCCGGTTTGGTTGCATGCCGGGCGGCGCTCTGCTATTTTCAAAGCTGTTTCTGTTTTCCGGGTGCCTGCGGGCGCCCTGCTGGAGTGACCACATGGCACGCGTTACCGTCGAAGACTGCATCGAACAGATCCCCAACCGGTTCGAACTGGTGCTCCTCGCCGCCCAGCGCGCGCGGAACCTCTCCAGGGGCGCCTCGATCACGATCGATCGCGACAACGACAAGAACCCGGTGGTCGCACTGCGCGAGATCGCTGATTCCACGGTCGATTTCGGCGGTCTCGAGCAGGATCTCGTCAAGTCGCTGTCTCGCGTGCCGGACCCGGAACCGGCGGACGAAGAGGTTCAGGACCTCATCCCGACCGATCAGAACATCTTCGGCCTGCAGGACGTCTCCGCCGAGGAGGAAGCCGCAGCGATGGCCGCCGAATCCGAGGAGATGACCTCCGAGGACATCGCCGCGGCGATCGAGGCCGAACTCGGCGGCGGACGACCGCGCCGCTGAGACCGGTCTTTTTCCGGTGGGCGCGCCGCTTGACGGGATGGGCGTGAACCACCCCCTCCTCGCGCCCGAAGGTCTCGCGGGCACCGCCGTCACCCACGAGGCGCTCAAGCCGTTGATCAGCCGGATCAACGGCTATGACACGAAAGTCGATATCGCCCTGATCGACGACGCCTATGGCGTCGCATCCGAGGCCCATGCGGGGCAGACCCGCGAAAACGGCGATCCCTACATCACCCATCCGCTCGCGGTGGCGGACATCCTGGCCGATTACCGGCTCGATGCCCGCAGTATCGTCACCGCCCTGCTGCACGACGTCATCGAGGATACCAAGGTTACCCTCCCGGCGCTGCAAGGCCGTTTCGGCGCTGAGGTCGCCGGGCTGGTCGACGGCGTCACCAAGCTGACCCGCCTCGAACTTCAGTCGGACCGGACCAAGCAGGCGGAGAATTTCCGCAAGCTCGTGCTGGCGATGAGCAAAGATATCCGTGTTCTGCTCGTCAAGCTCGCGGACCGCCTGCACAATATGCGCACGATCCATTTCGTCCGCTCACCGGAGCGCCGCGCGCGCATCGCGCGCGAGACGATGGAGATCTACGCGCCGCTTGCCGAGCGCATCGGCATGGACCGGGTGAAGGTCGAACTGCAGAACCGCGCCTTCGCGGTGCTCGACCCCGAAGCCTACGACTCGATCCAGGCCCGGCTGAACTTCCTGCGCGGCCAGGGTGCCGATGTCATCGACGAGGTGCGCGCCGAACTCGGTCGGATCCTCAAGGAGGCTGGGGTCGAGGTCATTGATATCTCCGGTCGGGAGAAGTCGATCTACTCCATCTGGGAGAAGATGCAGCGGCGCAACGTTGCCTTCGAACAGTTGTCGGACATCATGGCATTCCGCATCATCGTGCCGACACGCGAGCAGTGCTACGTCGCCCTCGGCGCGATCCACGCGGCCTTTCCGGTCATTGCCGGCCGATTTAAGGACTACATCTCGACCCCGAAGGCGAACATGTATCAGTCGCTCCATACCGGGGTGACGTTGCGCCATCCGCGCAACCAGAAGATCGAATTGCAGATCCGCACACCGGAGATGCATGCGATCGCGGAAAACGGCGTCGCCGCCCATTGGCTCTACAAGCAGGGCGAGGCCTCTGCCGCCGACGTCAAGCAGTTCCGCTGGGTGCAGGACCTGCTCGAAATTCTCGAGAACTCTTCTGCGCCTGACGAATTCCTCGAGAATACCAAGCTTGAGCTCTATCAGGATCAGGTTTTCTGCTTCACTCCGAAGGGGCAGCTGATTCAGCTGCCCCGCGGCGCGACGGCAGTGGATTTCGCCTATGCGGTGCATTCGCAGATTGGCGATACCTGTGTTGGCGCCCGTATCAACGGCCGGCTGATGCCGTTGCGCTACGAACTGCAGAACGGCGACCAGGTCGAGATCCTGACCGCCCGTGGCGGAACGCCCTCGCCGTCGTGGGAGCGTTTCGTCGTCACCGGCAAGGCGCGGTCGCGGGTGCGCCGCTTCATCGCCGGCCAGTTGCGCGAGCAGAATCGCGACCAGGGCAAGGCCGCCCTCGCCAAGGCATTCCGCCAGGACGGCGTGGACGGTTCCGAAAAAGTTCTGGAAGTTGCGCTGAAGGCGCTCAAGCAGGCCAGCCTCGACGACCTCTATGTTGCGGTCGGCACCGGCAATCTCGCAGCCCGGGATGTGGTGCAGGCGGCTTATCCGGATCTGCGCGAAAGCCGTGCGCCGCGCATGGTGCCCGGCATGCTCGCCCGAGCGCCGCGGCCGCCCGCGCGCGGAACCGGCCTGCCCATCACCGGGCTGATTTCCGGCATGGAGGTGCATTACGCCGGCTGCTGCCACCCGCTGCCGGGCGACAAGATCGTCGGCATCATCGCCACCGGAAAGGGCGTGACCATCCACACGCGCGACTGCCTCACCCTCGAGACCTTCGCCAACACGCCGGAGCGGTTCATCGATGTTGACTGGGATTACGCCCAGATCGGCCCAGGCAAGGAAGGCACGCGCGATGGCAACGGCCGCGAACGGCCGTTCACCGGGCGAATCAGCGTGATCGCCTCCAACGCGCCGGCGACCCTCGCCAACATCGCCAACGCGGTCGCCAAGCAGGACGGCGCGATAGCCAATCTCAAGATCATCCACCGCCAGCAGGATTTCTTCGAATGCCTGATGGATGTCGAGGTGCGCGACCTGCGGCATCTCTCCCAGGTCATCGCCGGGCTGCGCGCCGCCGGCGGCGTTGCCCAGGTCGATCGCGCCCGCACCTGACCCCGCCGGGTTGGCGCTGCCGCCCTCTATGGCTATGACGCTCGCATGATCATCGGCATCGGCTCCGACCTGTGTGACATCCGCCGCGTCGAGCGCACGCTCGAACGCTTCGGCGAGCGGTTCATCCAGCGTGTCTTCACCGAAACCGAGCGCCGCCGCGCCGCCCGGCGCCCGGCGCAGTTCGCCGCGACCCTCGCCAAGCGCTTCGCCGCCAAGGAAGCCTGCGCCAAGGCGCTCGGCACCGGCTTTCGCCGCGGCGTATTCATGTCGGACCTCGGCGTCGTGAATCTCCCGAGCGGCCAGCCGACGCTCGCCCTCACCGGCGGCGCTGCCGAGCGTCTCGCCGCGCTCACGCCCCCCGGGCGCAGTGCCTTTGTCCATCTCTCGTTGACCGATGAATATCCCTACGCCTACGCGCATGTGATCATCGAAGCGCGGGACGGCGCGTGACGCGATGACCGCTCCGGCGACGGTCGTGCCGGTCTGCCGGCATTTCGGCGTCTGCGGTGGCTGCAGCGCGCAGGATGTCGCCCCTGCCGCGCTTGCCGAGGCGAAGCACGCCCGGCTTGCCGCCGCCCTCGCGCGGGCCGGCTTCGCCGACCCGCATCCGGCGCCGGTGGTCTCGATCCCGATGGGCACCCGCCGGCGGGCGGATTTCGCCGTCGCGCGCGTCGCCGGCGCCGTCCGGCTCGGCTTTCACGAGACCCGTTCCCGCACGGTGGTCGACATTGCCGAATGCCCCCTGCTGCGGCCCGAGCTCGAAGCGCTGATCGACCCGCTTCGCGCGCTGCTCGCCCGGTTGCAGGGGCTGCGCAAGAGTGCCGATGTCCGGGTCAACCTCCTCGATGCCGGGGCGGACGTGTCGGTCGCGCTCGATGGCGAGGCCACCGCCGCCGACCGGGCGCGGCTGGTCGCCTTCGCGCAGGAACACGACCTGCCGCGGATCAGCCTCGGCGCCGAGCCGGTGCTGATCCGCCGCCCGCCCACGCTCGACTGCGCCGGCCTCGTCGTCCTCCCGCCGCCCGCCGCCTTCCTGCAACCGAGCTTCGAGGGCGAGGCGGCGATCCGCGCCGCCGTGCTCGCCGGCCTGCCGCCGAAGCTCACCCGCAAGTCGCGGATCGTCGAGCTCTATGCCGGAATCGGCACCCTCACCGGCGCGCTCGCCGCCCATGCAAGGGTGCATGCGGTCGAGGGCAGCGCCCCGGCGCTGGCCGCGCTCGATGAGGCGGCGCGGACCGGCGGCCAGGCCGGCCGGATCGACACCGAGCGGCGCGACCTCGCCCGCCGCCCGGTCACCGCGAAGGAACTTGCCGGTGCTGCCTGCGTCGTGCTCGATCCGCCCTTCGATGGCGCCGGCCCGCAAATCGCCCCCCTGGTCGAGGCGAAGGTGCAGCGCATCGTCTATGTCAGCTGCAACCCCGAGGCGCTCGCGCGCGAGGCCGCCCCCTTCGCCCGCGCCGGCTACCGCCTGCTCGCTTCCACCCCGATCGACCAGTTCCCCGGCTCCGACCATCTCGAAAGCGTCGTCGTCCTCGGCCTCTGACCGGAACGCGGGGCAGCAAAACCTTGCGCGCGGCGAAGCCGCCATGTTACTCATCCTTGCATGAGCCAGACGGTTTTCCGTTCCGCGCTTTTCCTGCCCCGCGCCGCCACCGTGCTGCGGAGCCTTCCGCTCGCGCTTCGACTTATCGACCCCTGGGCGTAACACCCGGCTGAAAACCGGCACGCACAGGGGAGAAAGACGAGGCTACCCAACGGTTCCCCAGCAGAGCGAGTGCATTCCATGACGATCCATCACCCGAATTTCGGCGCGGTCCCCGACGATCGCGTGTTCATCTTCGACACCACCCTGCGCGATGGCGAGCAGTCGCCCGGCTTCTCGATGAATCTCGACGAGAAGCTGCGCATGGCCGAAGCCCTCGCCGAACTCGGCGTCGACGTCATCGAGGCCGGCTTCCCGATCGCGAGCCAGGGCGATTTCGAAAGCGTGCGCCGCATCGCCGAAACCATCAAGGGGCCGGTCATCGCCGGCCTCGCCCGCTCCGGCCGCGACGACATCGTCCGCGCCGGCGAGGCGGTGAAGCCGGCCGAGCGCAAGCGCATCCACACCTTCATCTCCACCTCGCCGCTGCACATGAAATACAAGCTGCGGATGGAGCCCGACGCGGTGCTCGAGGCGGTGGTCCGCTCCGTCACCCTCGCCCGCGACTATACCGACGACGTCGAGTGGTCGGCCGAGGATGGCAGCCGCACCGAGCCCGATTTCCTCTGCCGCTGCGTCGAGGCGGCGATCCGCTCCGGCGCGACGACGATCAACATCCCCGACACGGTCGGCTACGCCGTGCCGGAAGACATCGCGCGGATCTTCACCATGCTGCGCGAGCGCGTCCCCGGCGCCGATGCAGTGATCTTCTCGACCCACAACCACAACGATCTCGGCCTCGCCGTCGCCAACACCATCGCCGCGATCAAGGCCGGCGCGCGCCAGATCGAATGCACCATCAACGGCATCGGCGAGCGCGCCGGCAATGCCGCGCTGGAAGAGATCGTGATGGCGATCCGCACCCGGCACGACGCGGTGCCCTACCGCAACAATATCGACACGCCGCGCATCCTGCGCACCTCCAAGCTGCTCGCCACCATCACCGGGTTCGACGTGCAGCCCAACAAGGCGATCGTCGGGCGCAACGCCTTCGCGCATGAAAGCGGCATCCACCAGGATGGCGTGCTGAAGAACGCCGCGACCTACGAGATCATGACGCCCGAATCGGTCGGCTGGCAGAAGACCAGCCTCGTGCTCGGCAAGCATTCCGGCCGCGCCGCCTTCCGCGACAAGCTGCGCGCCCTCGGCTATGGCGAGGTCGGCGACAACGCGCTGAACGACGCCTTCCGCCGCTTCAAGGACCTCGCCGACCGCAAGAAGCTGGTCTACGACGAGGACATCGCCGCCCTGTTCGACGAAACGGTGCTGCGCGACCAGAGCCGCATCCGCTTCGTCGCGCTGGAAGTCTGGGCCGGCTCGAAGGCGAAGCCCCGCGCCCGGCTCGAACTCGAGGTCGATGGCGAGATGAAGGTGCACGAATCGCATGGCGACGGCCCGGTCGATGCCACCTTCAACGCCATCCGCGCGATCTGCCCGCACGAGGCGGAACTGAAGCTCTTCACCGTCGGCGCCGTCACCGAAGGTACCGATGCGCAGGCGAAATGCGGTGTGCGCCTCGAGGAAAACGGCAAGAGCGTCGATGGCCAGGGCTCGGATACCGACACGATCGTCGCCGCCGCCCGCGCCTATGTCCACGCGCTCAACAAGCTGATCGTCAAGCGCGAGCGCAAGGAACCGGCGGCGCTGACCGCCTGACCCGACCCCTTCTGGCGGGCGGCGCGATAGAGCATTTTCCGATCCTAATCGATCGGATGATGCTCTATCATATTGATAAACAGAGCATCTTTATCTGATCGGATGATGCTCTACCCGTCCGCCAGAAATTCCTGGAGCGCGGCCAGCGTCGCCTCCGGGGCTTCCTCGGCGAGAAAATGACCCGACTCGATGGCCTGCCCCTCCACCGGGCCTGACGCATATCCGCGCCAGATCTCCAGCGGATCGTAGAGCGCGCCGACCAGCCCGCGCGACCCCCACAGCACCTTCAACGGCGCGGCGATCCTCTCCCGCCGCGCCCGGCTTTCGCGGTCGTGTTCGAGGTCGATCGTCGCCGCCGCGCGATAATCCTCGCAGATCGCCGTTACCGTCGCCGGGTCGGCCATCGCCCGCCGGTAATCCGCCATCGCCGCCTCGTCGAACACCGCCCGCGCCGTCTTGTGCCGGGCGGTCTGCGACAGCAGCCAGTATCCGGCGTCGCGGTTGATCAGGTCCTCCGGCAGCGGTGCCGGCTGGGCGAGGAAGAACCAGTGATAATAGCCCATGGCGAAGCGCATGTCGGTGCGTTCGAAATGCTCGATCGTGGGAATGATGTCGAGCAGCGCGAGCCGCGAGATCCGGTCGGGATGGTCGAGCGCCAGCCGGTGCGATACCCGCGCCCCGCGATCGTGGCCGACCAGCGCGAAGCGGCCGATCCCGAGATGTGCCGCGAGGTCGACGATGTCTTGCGCCATGCGCCGCTTGGAATAGGCTTCGTGGTCCGCACTCGCCGCCGGCTTGTAGCTGTTTCCATAGCCGGTGATGTCCGGGCAGATCACGGTGAATCGCGCCGCCAGCGCGGGGGCGATCCGGTGCCACATGCAATGGGTCTGCGGCATGCCGTGCAGCATCACCAGCGGCGGCCCGCTGCCGCCGCTGCGCAGCCGGAAGTGCCGCCCGTCGCCGAGATCGGCCGTCGATTCGCTGAACCCCTCGAAAAACCCGCTCATCTCCGCTCCCGGCATGTGTTGGCGAACACCGCAAGCAGCGGTCCCGCCGGCGCAGAGTGCCAGCAGGGTGCGGCCTTGAACAGGGCGGCGAGACGCGGCACCAGCGCGCGGCTGGCCCCATCCGCCTCGATCCGTGCGACGGCGATGCGCGGATACGGCCGTGCCGCCGCCAGCACCGCCGCTCCCGCCGCCCGCGCCACCAGAATGTGCATCTGCGCCGGCGCCGCCGCCACGAACGGTCCCGGCACGCCCACCCCGTCATTGCCGAACGGGACAATGACCAGCGTGCCCGCCGGCAGACGCGCCGCCGCCCGCACCATGCGGGCGGCCGGCTGCATCGTCGCCGGCGAAAGCGCGAGCCCCGCGATCGACGCCGCCCCGACCGCCAGCGAGGCGGCGAGCGCCCACGGCCGCCGCCGCAGCGAGGCGGCCAGCGCCAGCCCGGCGAAGGGCAGGCCGAGCCACACATAGCGCATCTCGAAAGGCTGGTTGCCGAACGCCGCGCCCAACGCCAGCAGGCCGAGCGGCGGTGCCGCGAACCCCGCCGCGAGCAGTGCCCGGTCATCCCGCCCGAGCGCCCGCCGCCTGTCGTGAAGGACGAGGATCAGCAACCCGGCCAGCCCCACCCCCAGCACCGCCGCAACCGGCATTGCGAAGGCGGCCGGCACCTCGCGGGGCAGGGCGCCGAGCAACGCGCCGGCCTGGTCCCGCGCCAGCGCGCCCAGCGCCGGGGCGAGGCGAAACGGTGGAAACTGCCCCCGCCGCGACCCCGCCTGGGCGAGAAAAAACCACAGCCCCGCCGGCAGGAACGCCGCCCCGCCCAGCGCCGCCGCCAGCCACACTCGCCATTGCCGCCACGTCATCCAGGCCAGCCAGAGACCCACCGCAACCGCGGTAAAGCTGGCGAGGTAATTGCTGAAACACGCGGCCCCCAACAGCGCGCCGGCGCAAAACCCGGCGCGGGCGCTGCCGCCGCGCGCCGCGTCGATCGCCAGCAGCGTCCCCGCCATCGCGCAGAGCGTCGCCAGCGCGAAATCCCGCGCCACGATGCCGGTATAGGCGAAGCCGTAGAACAGCGTCGTGATCGCGATCGTGAGGGACGGGCTGATGCCCATCCGCAAGGCGATCCGCCCGAGCAGCGCCAGCGCGCCCAGCGTCTCCACGACCGAGAGCAGCCGCAGCCGGAACAGCCCGACCCCGAGCGCGTCGCGCCAGAGCGACAGCAGCCAGAAATACAGCGGCGGATGCACATCGCCCCGCCGCAAGCCCGTCGCAATCGCGCCGAACCCCGCATGGCCGCGATAGAACGCCCGCGCCGCGCCGGCGCCGAAGGGCAGGGCGGGCCAGTCCGGCCGCGGATGCCCGGCAACGAGGAAGACGGAATAGAACTCGTCATACTCGCCGCCGCGGCGCCACGCGATCGCGACGAGCAGGATCGCGGCGCCGCACAGCGCGGGCGCAAGGCGGGCAGGGCGCATGGCTTCAGCTCCGGGCTTACCCCGAATAGCAACCACAGGTTGTTGTTTCTGGCAACCCGGTCAGAGCATGTCCCGCAGCCGGAACCAGCTCGTCGCCAGCACCAGCGTCGGCATCCGCAGCAGCGGGCCGCCCGGAAACCGCGCATGCGGAATGCGGGTGAAGGTGTCGAACCGCTCGGCGCGGCCGGCCACCGCCTCGGCCATCAGCCGGCCCGCAAGCCCGGTCAGCGCCACGCCATGTCCTGAAAACCCCTGGGCGAACAGCACGTTGCGGCCGAGCCGGCCGAAATGTGGCAGCCGGTTGCGGGTGATCGCGACATTGCCGCCCCACACATGCTCAGCCCGCGCATCCGCGAGTTGCGGAAAGGCCCGCTTCGCCCGCGCCAGCATCGCCGCGCCGAGATTGGGCGGCGGCAGCGTGGAATAGGACACCCGCCCGCCGAACAGCATCCGGTCGTCGGCGCTGCGGCGGAAATAGTCGAGCACGAAATTGAGGTCCGCCACCGCCTCGTCATGCGGAATGAGATCGCGCACATCCGCCCGCGCCTCGGTCGCGACGATATAGGTGCCGACCGGCATCACATAGCCGGCGATCGGCCGCACCAGCGTGCCGAGATAGGCATTGCCGCAGATCAGCAGATGCCCCGCGCGCACGCTGCCGCGCGCCGTCTTCAGCACCACCTCGTCGCCCGACGTGATCGATGCGACCCGCGTGCCCGTATGGATCACGGCGCCCGCCGCCATCGCCGCATGGGCAAGGCCGAGCGTGTAGTTCAGCGGATGGATATGGCCCGCGACCGGGTCGAGCAGCCCGGCGAGGTAGCGCGGGCTGCGCAGCCGCTCCTGCAGCGCCGCACCGCGCAGCAGCCGGAACCCCTCCAGCCCGAGCGCCTCGAGCTCCCGCTGCCAGGCTTCGAGCTCGCCCACCTGCCGGTCCTTCACCGCCACATGCAGGTAGCCCCGCCGCGGGTCGCACGGCATCGCGAACCGCGCGATCTGCGCGTGCACGAGGTCCACCGCCTCGATCGACATCTCCCACAGCGCCTTCGCCACAGAATCGCCGGCGAGCCGCCGGAGCTTGCCGAGATCGGCGGCGAAGCCCGGCAGCACCTGCCCGCCATTCCGCCCCGAGGCGCCGAAGCCGATGCGCTCGCCCTCCAGCACGACCACGCGATAGCCCCGCTCGGCGAGGTGCAGCGCCGCCGAGCATCCGGTCATTCCCGCGCCGATGATCGCGACATCGCAGCGCAGGTCGCCTTCGAGCGGCGCCGTCGTCGCGTCATACCGCGCCGTGGTCTCGTAGTAGTTCGACAGGGCCATGCGGTTCAGACGTTCAGCAGCAGGTGTTCGCGTTCCCACGAGCTGATCACCCGCAGATAGGTCTCGTATTCGAGCCGCTTCACCGCGACGAACACCTCGACGAGCTTCTGCCCGAGAATGTCGATCAGCGGCCGCGCCTGTTCCATCATCTCGAGCGCGTGCGAGAGTTCGCGCGGCAGCGAATAGGGTTGCGAATAGGCCGAGCCGCGGAAGGCCGGAGTCGGCGTCAGCCCTTCCATCATGCCGAGATAACCGCAGGCGAGCGAGGCGGCGAAGGCGAGATAGGGATTCGCGTCCGCCCCCGGCACGCGGTTCTCGACGCGCATCGCGCCGGCCTCGCCGTAAGGCACACGCAGGCCGCAGGTCCGGTTATCATGCCCCCATTGCAGGTTGATCGGCGCGTTGGAAAACCGCGTGAGCCGGCGATAGGAATTCACGTTCGGCGCGAAGATCGGCATGATCGCCGGAATGTATTTCTGCAATCCGGCAATGAAGGAAAGAAAAAGCTGGCTCGGCCGCCCGTCCTGGTCGGCGAACAGGTTTCGCCCGGTTTCGAGGTCGACCACGCTCTGGTGCACATGCATGGCGCTGCCCGGCTCCTGGCCCATCGGCTTGGCCATGAAGGTGGCATACATGTCGTGGCGCAGCGCGACCTCGCGAACCGTGCGCTTGAAGAGAAACACCTGATCGGCCCGGTTCAGCGGATCGCCGTGCAGGAAGTTGATCTCGACCTGGGCCGCCCCTTCCTCATGGATGAGCGTGTCGAGATCAAGTTCCTGCATTTCGCAGAAATCGTACATCTCCTCGAACAGCGGATCGAATTCGTTCACCGCGTCGATCGAGTAGGATTGCCGCCCGGTTTCCTGCCGCCCGGAGCGGCCGACCGGCGGCACTAACGGGTAGTCAGGGTCGGTATTGCGCCCGACCAGATAGAACTCCAGTTCCGGCGCGAGGACGGGTTGCCAGCCACGCTCCTTGTAGAGTTCGAGCACATGGCGCAGTACCTGCCGTGGCGCGATCGTCACCGGTCGGCCATTCGAATACTGGCAGTCGTGGATGATCTGCGCTGTCGGCTCATGCGCCCAGGGCACGAGGCGGACGGTCGCGGGATCGGGGATCAGATTGATGTCGATGATCGCAGGGTCGGTCAGCGTGTCTTCCGGGTCTTCCGGATATTCTCCCGTCACGGACTGGATGAAAATGCTCTCCGGCAGGCGAGGTGCGCCGCCGCGAAGGAATTTCTGCGCGGGCATGATCTTGCCACGCGGGATGCCGGTAATATCGGGAACCAGACACTCCACTTCAGTGATGCGGTGTTCGTTGAACCATTCGGCCAGGTCGGTCATGTGTGCCTCAGGAGCAGTCCCGGCGGGAACATGATGTTCCACCGGCGACGATGCCCGGTTTCGGATGTGTGGCGTGGGGTCCGCGGTCCCGCCGCCACGGTTCCGGCGCGCCCGGCTCGGGCGCGCCGTCGTCGTTCAGTGCTGGCGGACCGCGGTCCAGATCGCACCGAATTCCTTGGCCTGCGCCGGCGTCAGCGCGGGAAGGAAGCTGAGCCGCTTCATCTGCGCCGCGGTCGGCGTGACCAGCGGCTGCTTGATGGCCTTGTCGAGATACGGCTCCGAGGCCGCATTCGGGCTCGGATACATGTTGAAGTTCGACAGCTCCGCCCCCTCCTTGGCGCCGAGGATGAAGTTGATGAACTTGTAGGCGAGCTCGGGATTCGGTGCGTGGGTCGGGATCGCCATGTTGTCCACCCAGGCCTCCGAGCCTTCCTTGGGCAGGATCCAGCCGATATTGAGGCAGGTCTTGTCAGCATAGCACTGCGCGACGCTGCCGCTCCAGGTCATCCCGATCGCGACGACGCCCTTCTTGAGCTGCTGCATCGTCGGATCGCCATCGACGAAGCCGGAGAAGTTCGGCCGCTTGACCTGCTTCTCGATCAGTTTCGCCGCCTTGATCCAGGCGGCCTTGGTCTTGCAGGCGAAGCCCTCGCCGAGATAGGCGCAGGCCGCCCCGATCAGATCGCGCCCCGAACCCTTCATCATCGAGAACGGGTAGCTCGCGTTGTATTTCGGGTCGAACAGTGCTGCCCAGCTCTCGGGCGGGTTCTTGATCTTGTCCTTGTTGTAGCCGATCACGATCGTGCCCCACTGATAGGGGACGACGTGAGTGTCGTGCGGATCGTAGCTGACGTTCTGGAAGCGCGGCAGCAAATTCTTGAAGTTCGGCAGTTTGGACTTGTCGAGCTTGCGGATCAGCCCCTGCTGGACGAGCTGCGGAATGTAGTAGCTCGACGGGACGACCACGTCATACTGCGAGTCGCCGCCGGCACGCAGCTTCGCGTCGAGTTCGGAATTCGAATCGTAGTACGTCTGCACGACATTGCAGCCGCAATAGGCCTCGAACTTCTTGATCAGGCCCTTGCCGATATAGTCCTGCCAGTTGAACAGGTAGAGCGTCTTGCCCGCGGCATGCGCGGCCGGCGCGCCACCGCCGATCGCGATGAGCGCGGCAAGCGCACCTCCCGCGATCTTCCCCATGAGTCCCTTCATCAAAAACCTCCTGTAGCGTTGATTCATCCGCGTTGCCGCGTCGTCATCCGTTGCCTGTGCGGCTCGTCCGTCTCAGTCTCCAGGTCGCGCGACGAGCTTTCGCGCCCGGTTTCTCGTGAACATGTATTGCAGCAGCCCGGTGCCGATGACGGTGGCGATCATCAGCGTGGCCAGCGCGTTGATGTCGGGCGACACGCCCTTCCGCGCCACCGCGCTGTAGATGTAGATCGGCAGCGTCGTGCTGCCCGGCCCGGCGGTGAAGAAGCTGATCGTGAAATCGTCGATCGACAGCGTGAAGGCGAGCAGGAAACCGCCGATGATCGCCGGCCGGATCACCGGCACGGTCAGGTGCAGGAAGGATTGCCGCGCATCGGCGTAGAGATCGTGCGAGGCCTCGAACATGTTCGGATCGAGCCCCGACAGCCGCGCGAACACCACGAGGGCGACGAACGGTGCCTCGAAGGTGACATGCGCGATGCCCATCGTCAGCAGCCCGGCGGCCAGAAATCCGGTCGCGCTGTGGATGAAGCTGAAGAAGATCAGCTCCGAAATCCCGAACACCAGGCTCGGCATGATGATCGGCGTGTAGATGATCAGGCTCGGCAGCGCGCTGGCGATGCCGGTCGCGTTGCGGTCGCGGTAACGATAGAGGCCGAAGCCCATCAGCGTGCCCAGAGCCGTCCCCAGGATCGAGGAGCCGATCGCCAGCGTCAGCGATCGCCGGAACGCCGCGATGACCTCGGGCGAATGCAGCAGGTCGGCATACCAGTAGAAGGTCTGTCCCTTCGCCAGCGGCGGCGGCGCGAAGGAAAAGATCGCGATCAGAAGGAGTGGCGCATAGAGCAGCAGATAGACCGGCAGGCTCATCGCCAGCAGCGAACGGCGCGTCGATTTTCCCATCGAGATGGCCATCATCCGCGCCTCACATCATGCTCTCTTCGGCGCCGCCGAGCCGCTTGCTCAGCACGCGGAAGGCGAGCAGCCCCGCACAGGTGAACACCAGCATGAAGATCGTCAGCGCCGCCCCGTAGGGCCAGTTCGGCGTTTCCAGGAACTGCGAGGCGATCAGCGAGCCGATCATCATCGACTTGCCGCCGCCGAGCAGCGTCGGCACCACGTAATCGCCGAAGGCCGGGATGACGACGAGGATGATGCCCGAGAGCAGCCCCGGCAGCGTCTGCGGAAACACCGTGTTCCAGAACAGCCTGGGGCCGGAGGCGTAGAGATCCCGCCCGGCCTCGACCAGCGCCCAGTCGAGCTTCTCCGCCGCGGCGTAGAGCGGCACGACCATGTAGGGCAAATAATTGTAGGTCAGCCCGATCTGCATCGCGAGCACGCCCGGAAACAGGCCGAGATGCGGCTGCAGCAGCCCGAGCGACTGCACGAGATGCGACAGCGCCGATTCCGGCCCGAGCAGCTCCATCCATGCATAGGTCCGCACCACCTGGTTGGTCCAGGACGGCAGCACGATGAACAGCAGCAGAAGTGGCCGCGCCGCCGGCGGGCGGGTGACGATGTAGAACACGACCGGATAGGCGAACAGCACCGTCAGCACGCCGGCGCTCATTGCCTGGATGAGCGACCGCACGAGCACCGTGATGTTGCCGGAACTCCAGCCCAGGATCGAATAGCCGGCAACCTCGCGCAACGGCTGCAGGGTTAGCGGCAATTCGGGTCCACCATAGCTGCCCGAGGTGAAGAAACCGATGCCGAGCAAAATGGCGCTCGGCAATACGAGGAACAGCACGATCCAGGTGAGGCCCGGCCCGGCGGTGACCCAAAGCCGCAAGGCGCGGCCGAGGCGCTCCGCCCGCGCGGCACTGCCTCGCCGTGCGTCTGCCGTCGTTGCGCTCATGAGCCGATGAGCACGATATTTTCGGGCTTCAGCTCGCAGGTCACCGCCTCGCCGGGCCGCCAGCTGCGTTCGGCCGCCTGGTTGTTGGTGTCGTAGACGAGCAGCGGCGCGCCATTTTCCAGCTCCACCCGATACTGCGTCGAGGCGCCCATGTAGATCGCCTCGCGCACCACGCCGGCAACCATGTTCGGCCGCCCCGTCGGTGCGCCGCTTTCGCTGTACATCCAGATCTTCTCGGGCCGGATCATCGCCGTGCCGGAGGCCGGATCCGGGTTGCCGATCGCCAGCGGCCCGAGCGGCGTGTCAATCAGCCCGCCGGGCAGGGCGGTGACTGGCCAGATATTCGACAGCCCCAGGAATTCGGCGACGAAAACGCTCGAAGGCCGCTCATACACATCAAGCACCGGTCCGACCTGGAGCAGCCGCCCGCGCTGCATCACCCCGATCCGGTCGCTCATCACCAGCGCCTCGTGCTGATCGTGGGTGACGAAAATGAAGGTCATGCCAAGCCTTTTCTGCATCCGCATCAGCTCGACCTGCAATTCCGCGCGCAGCTTGGCGTCGAGCGCGGAAAGCGGTTCGTCGAGCAGGACCACCTCGGGCTCGTTGACCAGCGCGCGGGCGAGGGCAACGCGCTGGCGCTGCCCGCCGGAAAGCTGCGCCGGATTGCGATTGGCGAAGGCGTCGATCTGCAGCAGTTCCATGATCCGCCGTGTCCGCTCGCGCCGTTCGGCCTTCGCGACCCCCCGCATCCGCAGCCCGAAGGCGATGTTCTCCGCCACCGTCAGATGCGGGAACAGCGCATAGGACTGGAACACCGTGTTCACCGGGCGGCGATGCGCCGGCACCGCCTGCATCTCTCGCCCGGAGACCAGGATGCGTCCGGAATCGGGTGTCTCGAAACCGGCGATCATGCGCAGCAACGTGGTCTTGCCGCAGCCGGAAGGGCCGAGCAGCGTGAAGAATTCGCCTCGATGTATCACCAGATTGATGCGGTCTACGGCAACGACATCGGCGGCGAAAACGCGGCTGATGTCTTCGAGGACAATCTGGCCGCGTCGATCGGCCACGGCCGGTTCGCTTGCTGCGTCGTGCGGTTTCATGGCCGCCGAGACTACCGGGCCCGCCATCAGCCGCAAGCCCCCGTTGATGACGTTCGCGCGGCGCCACGGCGTTCCGGCGCAGTAATCCACTTCATGCGATCTCCCAGCTTTCGGGCAGGTGGTCCCTGCCGGACGGTTCGGTTCTTGTGCTGGCTTATGCTCCCAATGCGCAAAGCATCGCGAAAGTCGCGACGGTCGTCAAGAATAATCAACGACAAAATATCATGATGTCGAAATTTCCCGGGACGGCACAGGATTTCGGTTGAAAGATTTGGTCTTTCTTTGCGGAATGTAAGCGACGATCGCGTAAGCTGGTTGCGCGAGCGGGATGGCGCGGCTAGGCTCTGATTATTATTCTAAACACTACAGCGTCGCGAAAGGATTCTGTCCATGCTGATCGGCGTTCCGCGGGAGATCAAGAACAACGAATTCCGGGTCGGCCTCACGCCCGCTTCGGTGCGCGAGCTGCACGCAAACGGCCACCGCGTGCTGGTTGAAACCGGCGCGGGGGAGGGGATCGGCATGGACGATGCGGCCTATGTGCGCGCCGGTGCCGCCATCGCCGCGGATGCCGCAACCGTCTTTGCCGAAGCCGAGATGATCGTGAAGGTGAAGGAGCCGCAGCCCGAGGAATGCCGCCGCCTGCGCCCGGGTCAGATCCTCTTCACCTATCTCCACCTCGCCCCCGATCCGGAGCAGGCGAAGCTGCTGATGCAGTCGGGCGCCATCGCCATCGCCTACGAAACCGTGACCGACGCGCAAGGCCGCCTGCCGCTGCTGGCGCCGATGAGCGAGGTCGCCGGCCGCATGGCGGTGCAGGTCGGTGCCGTGTCGCTGCAGAAGGCCGCAGGCGGCTTCGGCGTCCTGCTCGCCGGCGTGCCCGGCGTGCCGCCTGCCCATGTGGTCGTGCTCGGCGGCGGCGTGGTCGGCACTAACGCGGCCCGCATCGCTCTCGGCATGGGCGCCGATGTCACCATCCTCGACAAGTCGATCGCCCGCCTCGCCCAGCTCGACGATCTCTACGGGCCGCGGCTGAAAACGATGTTCTCCACCACGGAAGCGCTGGAGCAGACCGTCTTCAACGCCGATCTCGTCATCGGCGCGGTCCTCGTCCCCGGCGCCTCGGCGCCGAAGCTGGTCACGCGCGACATGCTCGGCCACATGCGCCGCGGCGCCGTGCTGGTCGATGTCGCGATCGACCAGGGCGGCTGCTTCGAGACCAGCAAGCCCACCACGCACGACAACCCGACCTACGTGGTCGACGGCGTCGTGCATTACTGCGTCGCCAACATGCCGGGCGCCGTCCCCCGCACCTCGACCTTCGCCCTCGCCCAGGCGACGCTGCCCTACGCGCTGCGCCTCGCCGGGCAGGGCTGGCGCGAGGCCCTTCGCGCCGATCCGCATCTGCGCGCCGGTCTCAACGTCGCTAACGGGCGGATCGTCCACCCGGCGGTCGCGGCCGCCCTCGGTCACGACCTGCTGCCGGTCGAGCAGGTTCTCGCCTGAGCATGGACGCCGACGCGCCCGAACCGCCAGACCCTCCCGATCCATCCGATCCGGCAACCGCCGCCGATGCGGGCGTCGGCGCGCGTTTGCGCCGGATGCGCCAGATCTTCGGCCTCACCCAGCGCGAGCTTGCCCGTCGCGCCGGCGTGACCAACGGCGCCATTTCGCTGATCGAGCAGGGGCGGGTCAGCCCGTCGATCTCCTCGCTGAAGAAAATCCTCGATGGCATCCCGATGTCCCTCGCCGAGTTCTTCACGCTCGATCTGACCGCGCCGGAGGATGTGTTCTTCACCGCCGCCGACCTTACCGAAATCGCCTTCGACGAGCGGATCTCCTTCCGCATGGTCGGTCGGCGCCTGAAGGACCGGGCGTTGCAGATGCTGCACGAAACCTACAGCCCCGGCGCCGATACCGGCGAGGCGATGCTCCGTCACGAGGGCGAGGAGGCTGGCGTCATCATCCGCGGCCGCATCGTCGTCACCGTCGGCGACCAGGAACGCACCCTCGGCGCCGGCGAGGCCTACTATTTCCGCAGCCGGATCCCGCATCGCTTCCGCAACCCGTTCGACGAGGTCTGCGAGGTGATCAGCGCCAACACACCGCCGAGCTTCTGAACCGGCACATTCCGGTTGAACAGCGCCGCCGGAGCCGATACTGTGTCACGCGATGACACGCTTCGGTGAAACCAGGTCCGATCCGGCCCGCCGCGCGGCGACGCTCCGCCTCGTCGCCCCGCGCGCCGGCCTCGACCTGCAAGCCGAGATGCTGCGCCTCTGCGCGCGAATCGGTTTCAGCCCGCCCCGCTCCTGATCGTTGCCGTCACGCGGCCCCGGCCGTCACCCACGCACGACACAACGGAGTAGATCATGTCCGACCAGACCATTGCCTTCGACTGGCAGGCGGCCGACGCTGCCCACCATCTCCACCCGTTTTCCGACCACAAATCCCTCCACGAGGGGCGCGTCCGCATCATCACCGGCGGTGACGGCGTCTGGCTGACCGACGATCAGGGCCGCCGCGTCCTCGATGCGATGGCCGGCCTCTGGTGCGTCGCCGCCGGCTACGGGCGCGAGGAACTGGTCGAGGCTTCGGCGGCGCAGATGCGCGCGCTGCCCTTCTACAACACCTTCTTCAAGACCTCGACGCGCCCGGTCATCGCCCTCGCCGAGCGTCTCGCCGCGATGGCGCCGGGCGACCTGAACCACGCCTTCTTCGCCTGCTCCGGCTCCGAAGCGGTCGATACCGCGCTGCGCATGGCCCGCACCTACTGGATCACACGCGGCAAGCCCGCCAAGCGCATCGTCATCGGCCGCGAATACGGCTATCACGGCTCGACCACGCTGGGTGCTGCCGCCGGCGGGATGAAGGACATGCACCGCCAGGGTGCCGCGCTGCCCGACTTCGCCCATATCATGCCGCCCTACTGGTATGGCCGCGGCAGCCAGATGGACCCGGCCGAATTCGGCGTGCACGCCGCCCGCGCGCTGGAAGCGAAAATCGCCGAACTCGGGGCCGACAACATCGCCGCCTTCATCGGCGAGCCGATCCAGGGCGCCGGCGGCGTCATCATCCCGCCCGCGACCTACTGGCCGGAAATCCAGCGCATCTGCCGCGAGAACGACATCCTGCTGATCGCCGACGAGGTGATCTGCGGCTTCGGCCGCACCGGCCGCATGTTCGGCTGCGAAACCTTCGGCATCCAGCCTGACATGATGACCCTCGCCAAGGCCATCACCTCCGGCTACGCGCCGCTCTCCGCCGTCATGGTGGGCGACCGCGTGGCCGAGGTGCTGATCAACGAGACCGGCGAGTTCTATCACGGCTTCACCTATTCCGGTCATCCGGTCTCCTGCGCCGTCGCCCTCGCCAATCTCGACATCATCGAGCGCGAGGATCTTGCCGCCCGCGCCGCCGCCAGCGGCGAGATCCTGCGCGAAAGGCTGCATGCCGCGCTGGACGACCTGCCGATCGTCGGCGAGATCCGCGGCGTCGGCCTGATCGGCGCGATCGAGCTGACCGCCGACCGGCGCACCCGCCGCCCCTTCGAGAAGACGGGCCGCGTCGGCACGATCTGCCGCGACCACTGCTTCGCCAACGACCTGGTGATGCGCGCGGTGCGCGACACGATGGTGTTCGCGCCGCCGCTGATCATCGGCGAAGCGGAAATCGATGACATGGTCGCCCGCGCCCGTCGCGCCATCACCGCGACGATGGATGAAGTGCGCGGCGAGATGGCGGTCTGACATGGACGCGATGGCGGCGTCGGCGGACCGGCGCGCGCTGCTCGCCGATTGCGAGCTGATCGAGGCGTTCATCATCGATGTGAACGGCGTTCCCCGCGGCAAGTGGCTGCAGCGCGACCGGGCGGACGCGCTGTTTACCGGCGGCGTCGCCCTGCCGCGCTCGGCCTACCTGCTCGACATCTGGGGGCGGGACATCGTCGAGGGCGGCATCGCCTTCGACACCGGCGACCCGGACGGCAAGTGCTTCGCCGTGCCGCACAGCGTCGCCATCATGCCCTGGGCCGAGGGCCGCGCCGCCCAGGCGCTGCTCACCATGCAGGAGCCGGACGGCTCGCTCTTCTACGCCGATCCGCGCGGCGTGCTGTCCCGCGTGATCGACCGCCTCGCCGCGCGCGGCCTCACCGCGGCGGTCGGGATCGAGCTGGAATTCTACCTGCTCGACCCGAACCGGACCGGTGGGCAGCGTGTCGCCCCGCGCGGCGCCGATGAAAGCCACTGGCGCGGGTGGCAGACGGATACGCTGGGGCTCTGGGAGATCCACGACTACGAACCCGTGCTGCGCGATCTTCTGCGCGCGGCGGACGCCCAGTCGATCGCGCTCGACACGCTGATCAGCGAGAACGGCCCCGGCCAGTTCGAGGTCACGCTGCACTACGCGGCGGATGCGCTGCGCATGGCCGACGATGCGGTGCTGTTCAAGCGCTCGGTCAAGCACATCGCCCGCAAGCACGGCCTCGCCGCGACCTTCATGGCCAAGCCCTTCGGCAACTGGGCCGGCAGCGGCATGCATGTCCATGTTTCGCTGCTCGACCGCGCCGGCCGCAACGTCTTCACCGGCGATGCCGCGCGCGCCGCCCCGGCACTCTACCATGCGCTCGGCGGCCTCGTCGCGGCGATGCCGGACACGATGCTGACCTTCGCCCCGCACGCCAATTCCTACCGCCGCTTCGCCCCCGGCACCCATGCGCCCGTCTTTGGCGACTGGGGGCACGACAACCGCATGTCCTCGATCCGGGTGATCAATGCCGACCCCGCCGCGGCCCGCATCGAGCACCGCGTCGCCGGGGCCGACTGCAATCCCTATCTCGTCCTCGCCGCCCTGCTCGGCGCGATGGACAAGGGGATCGGGGAGGGGGCCGATCCGGGCGAGGAAACCTTCGGCGACAAGGTGGCCGCCACCGCGCCGCGCCTGCCAATCGCCTGGAGCCAGGCCACCGAGCGCTTCGCCAGCTCGCCCCTTACCCGCGCGATCTTCGGCGAAAGCTTCCAGTCCATCTTCGCCGCCTGCAAGCGCCAGGAAATCGCCGAGTTCCGTCGCCGGATCTCGGACGTCGAGTACGACGCCTATCTGAAGAACGCCTGACCCGGCGCCACGTCAGAACAGCGAAAGCTGGGCGGATGCCGCCTTCGCCGGCGGCTTCGCGAACTGCCCGCAATCGAGCGGCGGCGGCGCGTCGCTCAGCCCGAACTGCCGCGCCGCCCGGTGGAAGCGCGCGCGCAGCAGCGCGGCATATGCGCCGGTGCCGCGGAACCGGCTGCCGAACGCGGCATCGTTGAGCGCGCCGCCGCGGGTCTGGCGGATCAGGCTCAGCACATGCGCGGCACGGTCGGGCATGGTGCGCTTCAGCCAGTCCTCGAACAATGCGCCGAGTTCATGCGGCAGGCGCAGCAGGATGGCGCTGGCGCAGGACGCGCCGGCCTTGGCGCTCGCCTCGAGAATCCGCTCGAGCTCGGCGTCGTTCACCCCCGGTATCATCGGCGCCGCCAGCACGCCGACCGGAATTCCCGCCGCCTTCAGTCCGGTGATCGCATCGAGCCGCCGCCCCGGCGCCGCCGCGCGCGGCTCCATCGCCCGCGCGAGTCGCGCGTCCAGCGTCGTCACCGAGAGGTGCACACGGGCCAGGTTGCGCGCTGCCATCCGCCCGAGAATGTCGACATCCCGCAGCACCCCGGCCGACTTGGTGACGATGGACACCGGATGCCCGAACCGCTCCAGAACTTCCAGCACCGCGCGGGTCAGCCGCAGCTGCCGCTCCACCGGCTGATACGGGTCGGTGTTCGATCCGAGCACGATCGGCGCCGCCTGGTAGCCCTTGCGCGAAAGCTCCCGTTCCAGAAGCGTCGCCGCCTCCGGCTTGAAGACCAGCTTCGTCTCGAAATCGAGCCCCGGCGACATGCCGATCCACGCATGGGTCGGCCGCGCATAGCAATAGATGCAGCCATGCTCGCAGCCCCGATAGGGATTCAGCCCGCGATCGAAGCCGAGATCCGGGCTGTCGTTCCGGCTGATGACCGATTTCGTCGCATCGCGGATCAGCACGGTGGCCGGTGGCGGCGGCGCTTCGTCCAGCGTGCCCCAACCGTCATCGAATGCGTCCTGCCGCACCGTCTCGAACCGGTTCGGCGGGTCCAGTCTTGTGCCGCGACCATCCGGCCGCAGCTTTCGGGGAATGACCGTTTCCATGTTCTCGTTCCGTTCTTGGTCAACACACCGGAATTCCGGCGCGAAGTCAAGAACAAAAACGGAACATGGACTGTTTCAGCTACGCCCGTCAGCTACGCCCGTATGTATCCTCGAAGCGGACGATGTCGTCCTCGCCGAGATACGAGCCCGACTGCACCTCGATCAGGGTCAGCGGAATCTTGCCCGGGTTCTCCATCCGGTGCACGCAGCCGAGCGGCAGGTAGATGCTCTCGTTCTCGCGCACGAGAAGCGTCTCCTCGTCCCGCGTCACCAGCGCCGAGCCGGCCACCACCACCCAGTGCTCCGCGCGGTGGAAATGCTTTTGCAGGCTGAGCTTCGCGCCCGGCATCACCACGATACGCTTCACCTGGAAGCGGTCGCCCTGGATCAGGCTCTCATAGAACCCCCAGGGGCGGTAGACGCGGTTGTGATCCTCGGCCTCGGGGCGCTTCAGCCGCTTGAGCGCGTCCACCACGCGCTTGACGTTCTGCGCCTTGTCGCGGTGCGCGACCAGCACGGCATCCGGCGTTGTGACCACAACGGTATTCTCGAGGCCGAGCACCGCCGTCACCGCGCCGTCGCTGCGGACATAGCAACCCGTCGAGTCCTCGATCACCGCATCGCCGAGCGCCGCGTTGCCTGCCGCATCCTTCTCCGCGATCTCCCAGATCGCAGACCACGAGCCGACATCCGACCAGCCGAGCGAGGCCGGCACGACCACGGCGCGATCGGTCTTTTCCGCAATCGCATAGTCGATGCTGATTTCCGGCGAGCCGCGAAAGGCCTCCGCATCGAGCCGGATGAAATCGAGGTCGGGGCGGCGCGTGTCGAATGCCGCGCGCACGCTGCGGGCAACTTCGGGAGCGAGGCGCTCCATTTCCGACAGCATGGTCCGGGCGGTGGCGACGAACATGCCTGAATTCCAGTAATGCCGTCCGTCGGCGATCAGCGTCGCCGCCGTCGCGGCATCGGGTTTCTCGACGAAGCGGGCGATGCGGAACGCGCCATGATGCCCGGCGAGCGCCTCGCCCTGCTCGATATAGCCATAGCCGGTCTCGGCCACGCTCGGCCGCATGCCGAAGGTCACGATGTGACCCTCCCGCGCGGCGGCGGCGGCGATGCCAAGCGCCTGGCCGAGGGCGGCCGCATCCGCGATCGAGGCATCCGCGGCCATGATCCACATGACCTGATCCGGATCGCCCTCCGCCACCAGGAACGCGGCGGCCGCGATCGCCGGCGCGCTGTTGCGCCCGACGGGTTCGAGCAGGATCCGCGCCCCCGTGTGCCCGCTGCCGCGCAACTGCTCGGCGACGATGAAGCGGTGCTCGTCGTTCGCCACCACGATGGGTGCCGCGAACAGCTCGCCCTGCGCGCGCGACGCCGTCTCCTGCAACATGGTGCGCGAGGAGATCAGGGGCCAGAATTGCTTGGGATAGGATTTGCGCGACACAGGCCACAGCCGCGTGCCGGTCCCCCCCGCAAGAATGACCGGAACGATTCCGGCGTCGCGCGCTTGTGTCTGATCAGGCATGCAGGCTCCCCCAAATCATCGCAGCTTCATTGCCAGCGGGCCGCCATTGCGTCCAGCATGGCGTCGTGTGGAACAGGATGAAAAAATGGAAAAGACCGGGCTCGACGATCTGACAAGCGCCGAACTGCGCGCCCTGCTGCCGCGCCGCCCGCTCGTGCTCCTGCCGCTCGGCAGCCAGGAGGATCAGGGCGCCCACGCACCGATGGGCGATTTCCGCCTCGCCGCCGCCCTGGCCGGGCGGATCGCGCGGGCGGCAACCGAGGCCGGCACATTGACGCTCGCCGCACCCGCGCTGCCCTTCGGCGCGGCGGACCATTTCGGCGCGGTTCCCGGCGGCCTCGCCCTCGCGCCCGCGACATTCCGCGCCGTACTCGCCGACCTGATCGCCGATCTCCGGCGCACCGGTCTCGACCGCATCGTCATCCTCAACGGTCATGGCGGCAACGCGCCGCTGGTGCATGAGGTCACCCTCTCGATCCGCCGCGCCGGCGGGCCGATCATCCCTTCGTTCTACCTCTGGAAGGTCGCCCGCCGGCTGATGGAGCGGCGCATCGGCCCCGCTGCCGGCCGGTTCGGCCACGGCGCCGAGCCGCTCGCCTCGATCACCCTGGCCCTCCGCCCCGATGCCGCGCGCCCCGACCTCGCGGTGAAGCCCGCACCCGGCGCCAGATTGCTCGGCTGCCCGGTCATCGGCTTCGGCACGATCGGCTTCGAGGACGTCGAGATCGACGCTCCGGCCGAATATCCCGAAATCGCCCCGTCCTCCGCCACGGCTGACGCCACCGGCGCCGATCCCGCCCTCGGCGCCGCCGTCATCGCCGACCTCATCGCCCTCGCCGTCCGGTTCTGCGCCCATGTGGCCTCCCTGACATGAGCGTCGTTCCCGCCTGGATTCCGATCACCATCGCCGCCGCCCTGTTCCAGGTCTGGCGCACGGCGCTGCAGGCCCGGCTGCGCGGCGCGCTCAGCGCCCCGGCGGCGGGCTTCGTCCGCTTCGTCTATGCTCTGCCGGCCGATATCCTGCTGCTCGGCGCCGCCCTCTTCCTGCTCCGGCGGTCCCTGCCGGCGATCCCGCCCGCCTTCGTGCTCGATTGTCTTGCCGGCGGCGTCGCGCAGATCTTCGGCACCATGTTGCTGATCATGGCCTTCGGCCATCGCAACTTCGTGGTCGGCACCGCCTATGCGAAGACCGAGGCGGCGCAGCTCGTCATCTTTTCCGTCCTCGTCCTTGGCGTGCGCATCCCGCCCGAGGCGATCGTCGGCATCATGCTTGCCGTCGCCGGCGTTCTCGCGCTGTCCTTCGCCGGCCAGAAATTCTCGGCCGCCGACCTGCTGCGCGCCTCGGCGCAGCCCGCCGCCCTTTGCGGTCTCGGCTCGGGCTTCAGCTTCGCCGTCACCGCGATCCTGCTGCGCAACGCAACACTGACGCTTGGCGCCGACACGCCGGTCCTGCTCAAGGCGCTGCTGACCCTGACCGTGACCAACGCCCTGCAAACCTTGGCACAGGGCGGCTTCATGGCGTTGCGGAACCGGGCCGAGCTTGCGAAATGCTTCACCCTCTGGCACCGCGCCGCGCCGGTCGGCGTGCTCTCGGCCTTCGGCTCCGGCTGCTGGTTCGCCGGATTCGCGCTGACCAACGTCGCCCTGGTGCGTGGCCTTGGCCAGATCGAGATCCTGTTCACCCTCGCGGTCGGCCATTTCTTCCTGCGCGAACGCACCAAACGCGGCGAGATCACCGGCCTCGTGCTGGTCGGGCTTGGAGTCGTGCTGATCGCGGCGGCCGGAATCGGTTAAGGCGTCGCGCCGGGGCCGGGCAGGGCGGCCCTATCCCGCGAGTGCGCGCGCCCGTTCGCGAAGCAGCGCCTCGGCCCGCAGCAGGTCGGCCTCCGTGGTGATCTTGAAATTCTCCTCGCTGCCCGGAACCATCTCGATCGCCAGCCCCGCGAGTTCGGCGACCGCGCAGTCATCGGTGAAATCCCGCCCCCGATGCGCCGTCTGCGCCAGTCGGTGCGCGCCGAGAATTGCGTCATAGCGGAACCCCTGCGGCGTCTGTGCCCGCCACAGATCGGCGCGGTCCACCGTGCCGGTCACGATCGCGCCGCTGCAGCGTTTCAGCGTATCGGTCACCGGCACGCCCACCACGGCGCCCGGCACGCGGTCGAGCGCGCCGATCACCGCGCCGATCACGTCCGGCGCCACGAATGGCCGCACCCCGTCATGGATCAGCACCCTCTCCGGTGCGACGCTGGCGATCGCCTCAAGCCCGTTGCGCACCGATTCCTGCCGCGAGGCGCCGCCAGCGACCGGTTCCGGCAGGCCAAGCCCCGACATCGCCTCGTCATACAGCGCGCGGTCCGCCGGATTGATCACCACGAACACGGCGCGCATCGAGGCATGCCGGCGCAGTGCCTCCGCCGTGCGGCGAAGGATCGGCACGCCGTCGAGCAGGCGATACTGTTTTGGAATGGGCCCGCCGAGGCGATGGCCCCGGCCGGCGGCGACGATCAGTGCAACGGTCATGCGGTCCCCGGCTCGGCGCGGCGGCGCCGCGCTTCGGCTCCCTGAAAGCAGAACCGGCCGGCAAAGGCAAACCGCCTGGCGCGGGCTTGTGATCGGATTATGTCAGCCCCGCCACGAAAACAACAAAATCATAGGCTTATACAGAAATAATCAGAAATATTCATTGATTTCCCCATAACGTCCGACCGGGCTAGTTTGCAGCGCAATAAGGATGGCGGTCGGCCATCCTGCGCTCACCGACAAGGCTTCTATTAGATGATGTATGCCGCCGCACAGTTTCATGGCCATGTCGCACCCGGGCAGGATGTCCCGGTGCCGCGACGTGGGCTGAGAGCGGCGATCTCCTGCCGCGGCGTCGGGCTGCACGGCGGCCAGGAGGTGAATTTGCGTTTTGCCGCCGCCGAGCCGGGCAGCGGCATCCGCTTCCGCCGGACCGATCTTGGCGTCACGATTCCGGCCCGTCACGATCTCGTGGCCGACACCAGGCTCTGCACCGTGCTGGCCGATCCGGCCCGGCCGGAGGCGCGTATCGGCACGGTCGAGCATGTGATGGCCGCGCTCGCAGGCCTCGGTATCGACGATGCGCTGGTCGAGGTCGATGGCCCGGAAATCCCCATCCTGGACGGGTCGGCGGCCGAGTTCGTCTTCCTTCTCAACTGTTCCGGCATCGTCGAGACAGGCTTGCCGCGCGACATCATCGAAATCCGCCGCCCGGTCCGCGTGAGCGACGGCTCTGCCTTCGCCGAGCTGCGGCCCGCGGCGCAAGGCGAGTATGGCTTCTCCGCCGCGCTCCAGATCGACTTTCCCGCCCGTGCCATCGGCCGCCAGGCCCTCTCGCTCGAGATCACGCCCGAGAGCTTCGCCGCCGAACTGGCCCGCGCCCGCACGTTCACCATGAAGCAGGACATCGATCGCCTGCGCGAGGCCGGGCTTGCCCTCGGCGGCACGCTCGCCAACGCCGTGGTGGTCGACGGCGATGAGGTGATCAACCCCGAGGGCCTGCGCAGCCCGGATGAATTCGTCCGCCACAAGCTGCTCGACGTGGTGGGCGATCTCGCCCTCGCTGGCGCCGCGATCCGCGGCCGCTTTGTCGGTGCCCGCACCGGCCACCGGCTCAACAATCTGCTGCTCCGCGCCCTGTTCGCCGATCGTGCGAACTACCGCTTCGCCGGCGTGGCGGAGCCGGACCTCGCCGCCGTTGCGTGACGCGGGGCGCCACCGCCCGCGGCGCTGCCATAACTCCTGATCATCTGGCCGCCGGCGTCAGCCTGCCGTTCTGCAGCCGGTAAACCCGGTCTAGTCTTTCGACCCCGGTCAGCCGGTGGGTGATCATCAGCACGGTGCGCCCCTCCAGCGTGTTGTTCAGCGTCGCGAGGAAAGCGCGCTCGGTCTCGAGATCGAGGCCCGAACACGGCTCGTCGAGGATCAGGATCGGCGCCGGGCTCAGCAGCGTGCGCGCCAGCGCGAGGCGTCGGCCCTGGCCGCCCGAGAACTGCGATCCCTGCTCGCCCACCCAGGCCTCCAGCCCGTCCGGCAGGGCGCGCACCATATCGGCGATGCGAGCCGCCTCCAGCGCGGCCCAAAGCGCGTCGTCATCCGCATCGTCGCGGCCAATCAGCAGGTTGTTGCGGATCGTGTCGGCGAACAGATGCGTCGTCTGCGACAGCCACGCGATCCGCCTTCGCACATCGGCCGAGCGCAGCGTGGCAATATCGGTGCCGCCGAGCCGGATCTGTCCTTCATCCGGCGAAACCAGTTTGAGGGCCAGCGCCGCGAGTGTGGACTTGCCCGCCCCGGACGGCCCGAGCACCGCGATACGAGATCCCGCCGGTATATCGAGCGACAGATCCTCGAACACCGCCTGCCCCTCCGGTGTCCAGCGGAAGGCGACATGTTCGAAGGCGAGCGCGTTGCTCCCCGGCATCGGCGCCGGCCGCGCCGGATCGCGCACCCGCGGCTCGGCCTCGGCGGCCTGCAGAACGCGTGAGGCGGCGGCGGAGGCGCGGCCCGCCGTCACGCCCGCCCGGGGCATGCCGCCCACTACCTCGAAGGCGGCAACGACGACGAACACCGCCACCACCACCGCGACCGGATTCGCGCCATGAATCAGCAGCACCGCAAGCAGTGCCGCCTGGGTGGCCAGAAACGCGAGGCCCTGGAGCGCCCCTCCGCGCGCGGCGAGGTCGCGTTCGGCCCGGAACAGCCGCGATTCCTGCCATTGCACGCCGGCGAGCATCCGGCCCTCGGCCTCGTAGACCTTGATTTCGCGGAGTCCGGTCAGCGTATCGAGAACCGAAACCCGCAATGCGCCGCCCGCCTCGGTCTCGTCCGCCGCGGCCGCCCGCGCCGCGAGCATTGCCCGCCACGGCATCACGAAGGCGACCACGGCGAAGAGCACGAGCACCAGGGCGGCGGCGGTATCGTCGTCGCGCCCGACCGCGACCAGCAGCGCCGGCACCAGCATCGCCGCCCCGAGCAGGGGGATCAGCAGGCGCAGCAGCACGCCGTCCAGCGCCTCGATGTCGTTCACCAGCCGCGCCAGCACATCCCCGGAGCGGCGGAAGCCAAGGCCGCCGGCGGCGCTGCGCGCGAGCCCGCGGTAGAACCAGAGCCGCAGCGCCGCCAGCGCGCGGAATGTCGCGTCATGCGTCGTCAGCCGTTCAAGATAGCGCAGCACGACCCGCGCGACGCCGGTCACCTCCAGCGCCACCGGTACCGCGAGGGTGATGCCGAGCGCGGCGGCGGCGATATAGTGGCCGGCCGCCGCCATCAGCGCGATCCCGGCGGCAAGCGAGGCCAGTGCCACCAGCGCGCCGAACACGATCGCCGGCGCCTGCCGCCGCCAGATCAGGATCACCCGCAGCAGCGGCGCCAGCACGGAGTCCGTCATCACGCCACCCCCTCGAGCCGCGCGGTCTGTGCCGCGCCAAGATCGAGCTTGCGGCCGCTGAATTCATGCGCGAAGGCCGCGTGGCTGGCCAGCACCACGGTCCGCCCGATCGCCAGCCGCTTGAGGCTTTCCACCACCTCGCGCTCCGTCGCCGGGTCGAGCTGCGCGGTCGGTTCGTCGAGCAGCAACAGGCTGGCATCCTTGAGAAAGGCGCGGGCAATGGCGATCCGCTGCGCCTGCCCGCCCGACAGCCCGTAGCCGCCTTCGCCGATCCGCGTCGCCAGCCCCTCCGGCAGCCGCTCGGCAAATTCGTTCACGCGCGCAAGGCGCACCGCCTCCAGCAGTTCGGCCTCGCTCGCTTCCGGTCGCCCGAGCCGGATGTTCTCCTCGATCGTCCCGGCGAACAGCACCGGCCGCTGGCTGATGAGCGCCGTCATGCGGGCGAGCGCTGTCGGCACGATCGTCTCGATCGGTGCGCCGTTCAGCGTAATCCGCCCCGATTGCGGCCGGATATAGCCAAGCAGCAGCTCGATGATGGTCGATTTCCCCGATCCCGACGGGCCGACCAGCATCATCGTCTCGCCCGCGGGCAACTGGAAGCTCAGATCCCGCAGCACGGGGCCGCGTTCCTGGTCCCAGGCGAAGCCGACGCCTTCAAAGGCGATGGTGATGCCCTGGGCTGGCACATTGCGGATCGCGTCCGGCGGCACCGCCGCCACCGCCGGTTCGGGCAGGCCGACAAGGTCTTCGGCCGCGGTCTGTGCCGTCATCCGGTCCTGATACACGGCCGAGAAGGCGCGGAACGGCGCGAAGAATTCCGGCACCAGCAACACGCAGAACAATGCGGTCGGCGCCAGCGCCGTCTGGCCGGCGAGCAGCGGGCCGGCGAACCGGATGGCAATTCCAACCAGTGCCGCCGCGGCAAGCAGGTCGAGCGCGGTGGCGTTGAGAAAGGCAACCCGCAATATGCGCATCGTGCGCAGGCGCAGTTCGTCCGCGGCGCGCCCAAGCGCTGCGGCCTCGGTTTCGGCGCGCCCCGCCAGCACAATGGTGGCGATGCCGCGCACACGGTCCAGGAAGCGGGTCTGCAGGCGCGTCATGGCGGTGAACTGTCGCCGGGCCGCGACGCCGGTGCCAATTCCGGTGATCGCCATGAACATCGGCACCAGGAGGCCGGCGCATGCGAGGATCACACCGCTGCGCCAGTCGGCGATCGCCGCGGCGAGAGCGACGAGCGCCGGCCCGATCGCGGCGAGCCGCGCCGCAGGAAGCCAGCGTCCGTGGAGCCCGTTCATCGCCTCGATGCGGTCGACGACGATGATCGAGAGTTCTGCCGAATGCCGCCCGCGCAGCAGCCCCGGCCCGGCGCTCATCAGCCGTCCCAGCGTATCGCTGCGCAGCCGCCGGCGCGCGGCGATGCCGAGCCGGCTCGCCTCGTGTTCCTGCCCGACGATCAGCGCGGCCCGCACCAGGGCGGCGGTGACGAAGCCGAGTCCAAGGAGCGCCGTCGGCAGCCGCCCCGGTGCGATCGCGGCGGCAAGCAACCCGGCCGCGCAGGCGATCTGCCCGATCGCAACCAGCACCGAGGCGACGCCGAGCCCGATCGCGAGCCGCGCGCGCCGTCCTCCAAGCCTGATTTCCTGACGGATCCACTGTTTCGCGGGAGACGATTGCCGTGCCATGCTGGCTACATATAAGCAGTTCGCCCATTTCAAAAGCGCGGCATCTCCTGCCGGTCGGTTGGCTCGCGGATTGTTTATGTTTTCACGAATATGTCACGCCGCCGCTTCCGTCATGCCGCATGCCCGCTGCCGGGCATGGACGCCGCGACCGGTTTCGCCCAAAAACCCCCGGCAACTCGTGGCCGTTCACGGAGAGACAGCATGCAGATCGTCCGCAATGTTCCGGACCTCCGCGCCGCCCGCGCGGCGCTGACGGATGGTGGCCGCGCCCGCCTCGCCCTGGTGCCGACCATGGGCGCGCTGCATGAGGGGCATCTCTCGCTCGTCCGCGCCGCGCGCGAGGCCGGCCACGTCGTTGCGGCGTCGATTTTCGTCAACCCCACCCAGTTCGGCCCGAACGAGGACTTCACCCGCTACCCGCGCGACCCCGAGCGCGACTGCGCCCTGCTCGCCGAAGCCGGGTGCGCGCTGGCCTGGCTGCCCGAGGTCTCCACGATGTATCCGCCCGGCGATGCCACCTCGGTCGAGGTTGCCGGCCTGTCCGTCGTGCTTGAGGGCGCGGTCCGTCCCGGCCACTACCGCGGCGTCGCGACGGTGGTGGTCAAGCTCCTCGGCCAGGTCCGTCCCGATGCCGCCTATTTCGGCGAGAAGGACTGGCAGCAGGTGCAGGTAATCCGCCGCGTCGCGGCCGACCTGTTCCTGCCGGTCGAGATCGTTGTCGGCCCCACCCTGCGCGAGAAGGATGGCCTCGCCATGTCATCGCGCAACCGCTATCTCGACCCTGCGGACCGCGCCCGTGCCCCGCTTCTCCACCAGGTGCTCCGCCGGGTGCGCGCCGCGCTGCGTGACGGCGAGCCCGCGGCGGCGGCGCTGGCCGCCGGCCGGCGGGCGCTCGCTGAGGGCGGCTTCATCGTCGACTATCTCGAACTGGTGGACGCCGGGACCCTCGCGCCGCTGACCGCTCCGGACGACGGCGCCCGTCTTCTCGCCGCCGCGCGGCTCGGCACGACCCGCCTGCTCGACACGGTCGCAGTCTGAAAAATCGAGACGCCGCAGGATGATGGTCGCATTTATGTTGCACCGTTAAGCTATATTTTACCTCGCTGCGCCATCATCACTGCCAGGTGTTCAGCCGTGATGGAGCAAAGGCGCTTGAGTTTACCCCAGTCTCCGGACCTTCAGCCGTCCTCTGGCCTGATGCCCGTGCAGTCGCGCCGTCCTGTCGCCGGGCGGACCGAGTCGGAGCGTCGGGAACGCGCCTCGCTTCGCCGTCTCGAGGCGGGCGAGCAGCGCAAGCGCGCCGCCCGCCTCGCCGAGGCTCTCCGCAATGACAGCTTTGTTCTGCGCTACCTGCCGCGGCTCGATCTCGCGTCCCCCGGCGATGGCTTCGTCTCGGCCGAACTGTGGCTCGGCCTGCCGAATCGCCGCCGCGGGCTCATGCCCGTGGCGCCGCTCCTCCGCGGGATCGACCGCGCGCCGCTTCGCCACGAGATGTTATGCCACACGCTGCGCATCGCGGCGGAAGAACTGGCCTGCGGGCCGCCGCGCTGGCAGATTTCGGTGCCGATGTCCGGCCATGCGCTGGCGGACGGCCTGATCGGCGAGGTCGCGCTGCAGACCTTGGATCCCCTGGGCATCGAGCCGCACCGGATCGACATCCTGATCGACGAGGCCGAACTCGTCATCGGCGGTGATCTGTTGCAACAGCAGATCGCCAGCCTGCGCGAAGCCGGAATCGGCGTCACCCTCGAAGGGTTTGGGAACGCGTTCGGCGGCCTCGCGCTGCTCTCCCGGCTCCCGTTCACCGGCCTCAAGCTCGATCGCCGGCTGGCGCATGCGCTCGTGAACGATCCGGCCGGACCGGACGTGGTGCTGATCCGTGCCGCGATCGATATTGCGCGCCGCTACGACGTCCTCGTCTCGATCGACGGGATCGAGACCGAGACGGAATTGCAGAAGGCCCGCGAACTCGGCATCGGCCAAGCTCAGGGACCGTGGGTCGGCCCGGCATTGCCGGCGGATGTGATGCGCGCGCGGCTGCGGCTGAACGGCTGAACCCGCCACCGGAACTTGCCCGAGGCCCCGATCCGGGCCAGAGAATGCGCGATGACCGTCGTTCCGCATTCCGCCAGGCCTTCCGCCCCCGCGACTCCCGACGAGGCTGGCCGCGCCATCCGCGCCACCCTTGCGGACCGCCGTCCGGGCGCCTCGATCTGTCCGACCGATGCCGCCCGCCAGATCGCCGCCGCGCGCGGCGAAACCGCGCCGGACGCCTGGCGCCGCCATCTTGCCGCCGTCCGCCGTGCCGCCGGGGATCTTGCGCGCCGGGGCGAAATCATCATCCTTCGCAAGGGCAGGGCCGTCGACCCCGACGCGATGCGCGGCGTGATCCGTCTGCGCCTGCCCGGCGTCGAGGCCGAAACAACGGAGGAAACCTGATGGCCGTTGGCATCCTGCCGCTGCTGCTGAGTCTGATCTTCCCTGCCTGCGGCAAGGCCGGGGCTGCCGGGGTCAAGCCGCCCGGTTTCGTCGATTTCACCCATCTCACGCTGCCGTCATCGCCGAACAAGGCGCTTGCAGCCCCCGCCGGCTTCATCCCGAAACCCGCCTTTGACACGCCGCGCTACGCTCTGCCCCCTGCCGCGCTTTACGCGCTGGTCGCGCGTGTCGCCGGCGCCGAGCCACGCACCTACACGCTCGACGCCTTTCCCGACCGGCTGCAGCAGGCCTGGGTGGCCCGCACGCCGGCGGCCAATTTCCCCGACGTGGTGATCGCCCAGATCCGCCCCGACCCGGCCGGCGGCAGCGATCTCATTCTCTATTCCCACTCGATCTACGGCTATTCCGATTTCGGCACGAACGCGGCGCGCCTCCAGCGCTGGCTCTCGGCGATCGGCCGGGCGGCGGAGGCCCATCCATGAAATTCCTCCGAGCGGTCGGTGCCGCGCTCGCCGATGCCTGGCGCCTCGCCAAGCCCTATTTCAGCTCGGAAGAACGCTGGGCGGCGCTGGCCCTGCTCGGCACCATCATCGCGCTCAACCTGATCTCGGTCTATCTCAACGTCCTGTTCTCCTACTGGTACAAGATCTTCTACAACGCGCTGCAGGCGAAGGACGCCGCGGGTTTCTGGCAGTCGATCTTCACCTACAAGATGATCAAGGGCTATCCCTGGTTCGTCCCCGGCTTCACCGAGATCGCGACCTTCAACATCCTGGTCGGCGTCTACGCCTTCTACCTCCAGCAGATGCTGGAGATCCGCTGGCGCCGCTGGATCACCGAGAATTTCGTCACCGACTGGCTGGGCAACCGCGCCCATTACCAGCTCAGCCTGAAGGCCGAGGCCGGCAGCCCGCTCGACAACCCCGACCAGCGCATCGCCGATGACCTGCGCAGCTTCGTCTCGAACAACCTCTCGCTCGGCATCAGCTTCATCTCGAACATCGTGAACCTGCTCAGCTTCATCTTCGTGCTCTGGTTCCTGGTGCCGCCGCTGCATCTCCTTGGTCTGGTCATCCCCGGCTACCTGGTCTGGATCGCGATCATCTACTCGCTGGTCGGCACCTACCTGACCCATGTGATCGGCTGGAAACTGATCCCGCTGAGCTTCCAGCAGCAGCAGGTCGACGCCGATTTCCGCTTCAACCTGATCCGCGTGCGCGAGAACACCGAGCAGATCGCGCTTTATGGCGGCGAGGCCGAGGAAGGCGTCGGCCTCAAGCAGCGCTTCCATGCGATCTACCTGAACTGGTGGAAGATCATGAAGCGCACCAAGGCGCTGAACTTCTTCACCATCGGCTTCAGCCAGGTGGCGATCATCTTCCCGATCCTGATCGCCGCCCCCGGTTATTTCTCCGGCCTGTTCACCCTCGGCCTGCTGCTGCAGATCAACAACATCTTCGGCAACGTGCAGGGTTCGTTCTCCTGGTTCGTCTCGTCCTACCCGCAACTGGTCGGCTGGCGCGCCACCGTGCAGCGTCTCGACGGGTTCGAGCGCGCGGTGAAGCTGGCGCACGCGCACCGGCCCGACCACGTCGCCGTGGCGGCGGATGCCGCGCTGCACGCCGAGGACCTGACCGTCTCCCTGCCCGACGGGCGCGAGCTGTTCGCCGGCGCCAACCTCGCGATCGAGCGTGGCGAACCGGTCGTGATCACCGGCCCCTCCGGCACCGGCAAATCGACCCTGTTCCGCGCGCTCGCCGGCATCTGGCCGTTCGGCCGAGGCCGGGTCTCCCGGCCGTCCGGCACGGCGATGTTCCTTCCCCAGAAGCCCTATTTTCCGCTCGGCTCGCTCAAGCGCGCCGTCGCCTATCCGCAGCAGGAATACGATGTGGACGACGAGGCGGTGCGCGCCGCGCTCGATGATGTCGGTCTCGGCGGGCTCGGCCTGCGCCTTGAACATGTCGACAACTGGTCGCTCCGCATGTCCGGCGGCGAGCAGCAGCGTCTCGCTCTCGCGCGCGTGCTGGTCGCGAAGCCGGACTGGCTGTTCCTCGACGAGGCGCTGTCCGCGCTCGACGAGGAGGCCGCCGCCAGCCTCTTCGCGATGCTGCGCGCCCGCCTGCCGGCGACGCAGATCGTCTCGATCGCCCATCATGACAGCGTCATTCGCCTGCACCCGCGGCGGTTGCGGGTCAGGCGGGGCGAGGGCGGCCATGCCCGTGTCGACGAAGCCGAAACAGCCTGATCACGGAGCGACCGCATGAATGAGCGAATGCCTTCCCCGCGCCCCATGGCGTTGTTCGGCCATCGCGGCGCCCGAGGCCTGTTGCCGGAGAACACGCTGGAGGGCTTCGCGAGCATCGCCGCGCTCGACCTGACCGGCGCGGAATTCGATGTCGGCCTTACCGCCGACGGCGTCGCGGTCGTGCATCACGATCCCCGCCTCAATCCCGATATCGCGCGCGATGCCGACGGCGCCTGGCTCGCGCCGGATGCCGCCCCCCTGCTGCGCGAGCGCACCCTCGCCGATCTAGGCAGCTTCGATGTCGGCCGCCTGCGGCCGGGATCGGACTACGCGGCGCGCTACCCGGAGCAGACGCCCGCCGACGGCGCGCGAATTCCCACCCTCGATGCCGTGATCGCCGCGCTGTCCGGGCGGGATCTGCTGATCGAGGTGAAAACCTTCCCCGACCGTCCCGGCCTCACCGCGCCGCCCGAGCGGATCGCCCAGGCGGTGATCGCCTGCCTCAACCGGCACGACGCGCTCGACCGGGCCGTGCTCTTCGCCTTTGACTGGCGGGTGCTGCGTGCGGCGGCGGCGGCGGCGCCGGCGCTGCGCCGCTGCTGCCTGACCGAGCCGGAGACGGTCAGCGCCGGCCCGCTCTGGCTCGATGGCTGCGACCTAGGCGCATTTGGCGGCAATCTCCCGCGCGCCGTGGCTGCCACGGGTGCCGTGTGCTGGGCGCCGTTTCATGCCACGCTCGAGGAGGACGATGTCCGTGAGGCTCATGCGCTCGGCCTCGCCGTGCTGCCCTGGACGGTCAATGCGCCGGAGGCGTTTGACCGGATGATCCGGCTTGGCGTGGACGGCATGATTTCCGACCGGCCTGATCTCGCGCGCGCCGCTATCGGGCGCGCCGGCCTGCAGGTCGCCGGCCCCGGCTTCGTCGCTGCCATGGCACGCTGAATCCCAGAAATTCGCCCGCCGCGCGGCGTGGAACAGGAACTGACGCAGCGCCGGCGCCCGCCAGCCGTCCTCGTCGAGCAGAATGTCGACCGGCGCGAACAGCTCATGCGCATGGGCGATATTGCATGCCGCGAACTCCCGGAAATGCTTGGTCTTGAGCGCGTAGAGCACGCGCATGTCGCGCACCGGCAAGGCAATTGCGGTCTCGGGGGCGGTGTCGAACAGGCCGGCGCGCTCCCAGCGCGGCGTCGCGTCGCGCTCGTCGACCGGCCGGCGGAGCCACACGGCCGGGCACGAGACCAGCAGCGAATGCAGGCTCGGCGTGTAGCGGGACCGCTTGTCGAGCAGGTTCTGCAGGCTGCCGCAGACCTCGACGGCGAAAATGTCCACATAGGGATCGGCGCCGGTTCCGCCGAACCAGAGCCACAGCCCGTCCGGGAAGGTCCGCATGCGGGAGGCGCCGGGAATTTTCAGGGACGGGGCGTCGTTTTCCATCGCCGGCCCCGGCCGGGCCTTGAGCCACACGCCGCGGCCGCGCGGATCCGCGTGTTCGAGGCCGGGAGGCGTCTGCGGCCAGGCCCGGATCCGTTCGCGCACGAAAGCGTCCATCGTCTGAAAATGCGTCATTTTTCATCCATCCCGATAGTAGCACACTGCAAATTACTACCTTAGGTAGTATCATGTCTCCCGGTTCGGTTTGCAAGCCGAATCGGCATTGAGGCTAAAACTTTATTAATTTATGGATTTTCCATCGACGCGCCGCGCCATTCCCGTTACGGAAGCATCGTTCCGCGCGCTGTGCGGGTGGAGCCAGGCCATGGCGCCTTGGCGCCCGGTGACAGCCGATCCGGCGATGGGATAAGGTCATTCCATGAACGAATTGAAGGAGAGAAGCGAGAATCGCCCAGCGGTCTCGCGGGCCACACCGGTCGACGGCTCGCGCAGGAGCCGCCGGCCCTTCATCATTCTGGTCCTGGTGCTGCTTGGCCTCGCCGGCGCCAGCCTCGTCTACTGGTGGCGCACCAGGGATTTCGCCTCGACCACCGACGCCGAGATCGACGGCTCGATCCACCAGATCGCCCCGCGCATTTCCGGTCAGGTCGTCGCCGTGCTCGTCAAGGACAACCAGCATGTCGTCCGCGGCCAGCTTCTGGTCCGCCTCGATGACGGCACGCAGAAAGTGGCGCTCGACCGGGCCGAGGCCGAACGGGCCCAGGCCCAGGCCCAGCTCGGCGCCCGCGAGGCCGATCTCGCCGAGGCGCGCGCCAATGTCGAGGTGGCCGACGCGACCCTCTTCCGGGCGAAGCGCGACGAGGCGCGCTACGCGAAGGTCGACCCCCGCGCGGTCACGCCCACGACGCGCGACGCCATTGCGGCCGATCTGCGCGCCGCCGTCGCCCGCACCGATGCGGCGCGCCAGCAGGTCAAGGCCGCGCAGGCCGCCGTCGCCGCGGCGGACGCCGCGGTGAAGGCCGCCGGCGTCGCGGTCGAGAATGCCCGGCTCGAACTCGGCTATACCGAGATCCGGGCCCCGGTCTCCGGCTGGGTGGCCAAGAAGACCGTCCGCACCGGCAATGTCGTCGGCGCGGGCACCGCGATGATGGCCGTCGTCGGCGACCATGTCTGGGTCACCGCGAATTACAAGGAAACCGAGCTGGGCGCCATCCGCCCGGGCCAGAGCGTGAATGTCTATGTCGATGCCGTGCCGGGCGTCGCCTTCCACGCGCGGGTCGCCAGCATCCAGCACGGCACCGGCAGCATCTTCTCCCTGCTGCCGGCCGAGAATGCCACCGGCAACTACGTGAAGGTGGTCCAGCGCGTGCCGGTCCGCATCGAGTTCGACGACAGCCGGATCTCCCGCTACCTGCTGGCCCCGGGCATGTCGGTCGAGCCCTATATCCGCATCCGCGGCAAATGAGCCTGCTCTACGCCTCCCGGCCGAACACGCCGCGTTCGGCTGCGGGGCTCTACAACCCCTGGCTGATCGTGGCGATGGTGGCGCTCGCCCCGTTCATGGAGGTGCTCGACACCACCATCGCCAATGTCGCGCTCACCCATATCGCCGGCTCGCTGGCGGTCAGCCCCGACGAAAGCACCTGGGTGCTGACCTCCTACCTCGTCTCGAACAGCATCATACTGCCGATCACCGGCTGGCTGCAGGACGTCGTCGGCCGCAAGCGGCTGTTCCTGATCTGCGTGGCGCTGTTCACCGCGAGTTCCGTCTTCTGCGCGGTCTCCACCTCGCTGACCATGCTGATCGTCGCCCGTGTGCTTCAGGGGCTTGGCGGCGGCGGCCTGCAGCCCATCACCCAGTCGATGTATGCCGACAGTTTCCCCGCCGAGAAGCGCGCCCAGGTCTTCGCCGTGTTCGGCCTCGTCATCATCGTCGCCCCGGCCACCGGCCCGATCCTCGGCGGCTGGCTGACCGACCATCTCTCGTGGCACTGGGTGTTCCTGATCAACCTGCCGATCGGGCTGATCGCCTTCACCCTGATCGCGATATTCGTCGACGAGCCGGAACTTCTGGTCCGCGAGCGCGCGGCGCGCCTCGCCGGCGGCCTGCGCTTCGACTGGCTCGGCCTGCTGCTGGTCGCCGTCGGCTTCGGCGCGCTGCAGATCTTCCTCGACAAGTTCTCGATCGATGACGGGTTCGGCAGCTTCTTCATTCGCAGCCTGTTCGCGGTCTGGGCGGTCTCGCTCTCCACCCTGGTCGTCTGGGAATGGGGCCACCCCGAGCCGGTGGTGAACGTGCGCCTCTTCGCCCATCGCAATTTCGCGATTTCCTGCCTCGTGATGTTCGTGATCGGCTTCATCCTGCTCAGCACCACCCAGCTCCTGCCCCAGCTGACCCAGACGCTGATGGGCTACTCCTCCGAAACCGCGGGTTTCGCGCTGGCGCTGGGCGGCCTCGCCACGATCGGGCTGATGCCGCTGGCCGGCGTCGTCACCGGCCGGATCATCCCCGCCCGGGTGCTTCTGGTCGGCGGCCTGGTCGAAACCGGCATCGCGCTGATCTTCCAGTCCCACCTCGCGCCGAATGCCTCGTTCTATACGATCTCGATCGATCGCGTCCTGCAGGTGATCGCGCTGCCCTTTCTGTTCATCCCGATCTCGGCGCTCTCCTATGTCGGCCTGCCGCCGGCCCGCAACGGCGACGCCTCGGCGATCATCAACCAGGTCCGCAACATCGGCGGCAGCATCGGCATCTCCTTCGTCACCACGCTGCTGGCCTGGCGCACCCAGTTCCACCATGCCAGGCTGGCAGAGTCCGTCACACCGTATGCCAGCCTGCACGGTCAGACCCTTTCGCAGATCGGCGCGGCGGTGCAACATCAGGCAGCATTCATGAGCTATCTTGACCTGTTCCACATTCTGGGCCTGATGGCCCTGCTGGTCTGGCCGGTCGTGCTGCTGCTGAGCACCCCGTCGAGTCCCGCTGCCGAAGGAGTCGTCTATGAGATCTGAGGTTTTTGCTCCCCGCCTGCGCCGGCGCGCCCTCATGGGCACGGCGATGCTCGCCGCCATGGCGCTCGGCGGCTGCGAACTCGGGCCGAATTTCCATGCGCCCCGGACCAGGACGGCCGCTTCCTTTCTCGCCAATCGTCCGGCGCTGACCTCGCCGGACACGGTCAGCCAGGGCAAGGTCGACCTCGCCTGGTGGCAGAGCTTTGACGATCCGGCTCTGACCACGCTGGAGCACGAGGCCATCGCCCGCAATCTCGACGTGAAGGCCGCCACCGAGCGCCTCGCCGAAGCCGAGGCCCAGGCGCAGATCGAGGGTGCCGCCCTCTACCCGAACCTCAATTTCTCCGGCTCCTACACGCGCGAGAAGCCGAGCAACAAGGGCGTGTTCACCGCCCTCAGCGGCGGCGGATCGACCTCGACCAGCACCAATGCCGGCTCCACCGCCAGCGGCAGCTCGACATCGATCGGCGGCGGCGGCCTGCCCGGCTCCGAGCTGCAGCCCTTCAACCTCTTCCAGTACGGCTTCTCCTCGGTCTTCGATTTCGACCTCTGGGGCAAGAACCGCCGCGCCGTCGAGGCCTCGCTCGCCGCCGTCCAGGCGTCGCGCGATGCCCGCCGCGCCGTCCTCCTCAATACCGAGGCCGAGGTGGCGCACGACTACATCAACCTGCGCGCCCAGCAGGCGGTCCTCGCCATCACCAGGCGCAACCTCGCCAGCGCCGAGCACATCGCCAACCTGACCCGCCAGCGCGAGCAGGCGGGCCTCGCCAACGCGCTCGACGTCGCCGATGCCCAGGCCCAGGCCGAATCCGTCCGCGCCCAGATCCCCACCCTGCGAACCGCGATCGCGGCGGACATCAACCAGCTCAGCCTGCTGCTCGGCGAGGGCCCGGAAGCGCTCCGCGCCCAGCTCGTGACCGCGAAGCCGATTCCGCCAGTGCCCCCGGTGGTGCCGATCGGCCTGCCCTCCCAGCTGCTCCAGCGCCGTCCGGACATCCGCGAGGCGACCGCCCGCCTGCACCAGGCCACCGCCGAGATCGGCGTCGCGACGGCGAGCTTCTTTCCCGACATCTCCCTCGCCGGCTCGGTTTCGCTGCAGGCGCTGCAATTCTCGAACCTGAACCAGCTCTCCGCCGTCACCTACGCAATCGGCCCGCAGATCACCATGCCCCTCTTCGAGGGCGGGCGCCTGCGCGGCGAGCTCCACCTGCGAAAGGCGCAGCAGCGCGAGGCCGCGGTGAACTACGCGAAAACCGTGCTCACCGCCTTCCACCAGGTCGACAATGCGCTGACCGCCTATGACGAGGAGCAAAAGACCCAGGCGGCGCTGCAGGCCGATGTCACCCAGACCCGCCGCGCCCTTTCACTCGCCCAGGAACGCTACCGCGAAGGCCTGATCGACTACCTGCAGGTTCTCACCGCGCAGCAATCGGAGCTGGCGGCCGAACAGGCGCAGGCGCAGAGCCAGGCCAAGATCTCGACCGATCTCGTTTCGCTGTACCAGGCGCTCGGCGGCGGCTGGGAGCAAAACGAGCCGGCGGCCGGCTGACGCCTCAGGCGGCCTTGCTCAGGCCGCCGCGTATCTCGCGCACGATGTCGTAGCTGCGCCGGCGCGCCGCGTGGTCGTGGATCTGGCAGGCGATCATCAGTTCGTCCGGCCGGAACTCCGCCACGAAGCCGGCGAGCTTCGCCGCCACCCGTGCCGGCCCGCCGACCATCGCATAGGCCAGCGCGTGCTCCACCCCGGCACGTTCGCGCTCGCTCCAGAACCCGTCGAGCGGCGCCGGGCGGGGCAGCAGGCCGGGCTGGCCGCGACGGAGATTGACGAAGGCGCGCTGCTGCGAGGTGAACAGGAACTCAGCCTCCCCGTCATCCGGCGCCGCGCAGACCGTAACGCAGATCATCGCATGCGGCTTCGCCAGCCGAGCCGAGGGTTGGAACCGCGTGCGATACAGCGTCAGCGCCGCACCCAGCAGGTCGGGCGCGAAATGCGCGGCGAAGGCGAAGGGCAGGCCAAGGGCCGCGGCGAGTTCGGCCGAGAACGTGCTCGATCCGAGCAGCCAGAGCGGCACGTCGAGCCCTTCGCCCGGCACCGCGCGCACCCTCTGCTCCGCGGCCGCCGGCTGGAAGTAGGATTGCAGCTCGATCACGTCCTCGATGAAGCGCGCCTCGGTCCCCTCCATGTTCCGCCGCAGCGCGTGGGCGGTGCGTGGGTCGGTGCCCGGCGCGCGGCCGAGCCCGAGATCGATCCGCCCCGGATGCAGCGCGGCCAGCGTGCCGAACTGCTCGGCGATCACCAGCGGCGCGTGGTTGGGCAGCATCACCCCGCCCGAGCCGATTCGGATCCGCGTCGTCGCCTGCGCCACATGCGCGATCACCACCGATGTGGCGGCACTCGCGATTCCGGGCATGTTGTGGTGTTCGGCCAGCCAGTAACGGTTGAAGCCGAGGGCCTCGGCGTGGCGGGCGAGGTCGATGCTGTTGCGCAGCGCATCGCCCGGCGTCGCGCCATCCGGCACGGGGGCGAGGTCGAGAACCGAGAACGGGATGCTTTCCATCATCCCCATATAGGGAAGGCACCCCGTCTTTCAGTCAATGATGCTGTCCGGTGTGCGGCCCTGCGATCCGGGGATGGATCCCAGGGCCCCACCATCACGCGGCCTGGCGCTTCGCCATCGCCGCCTGCAGGTTCTCGTCGAGCTTGGCGAGGAAGTCCTGCGTGGTCATCCAGGGCTGGTCCTTCGAGATCAGCAGCGCGAGGTCCTTGGTCATGAACCCGCTTTCCACCGTCTCGACGCAGACGCGCTCCAGCGTCTCGGCGAACTCGGTCACCTCGGGCGTCTCGTCGAACTTGCCGCGATAGGCGAGGCCGCGGGTCCACGCGAAGATCGAGGCGATCGGGTTGGTCGAGGTCGGGCGGCCCTTCTGGTGCTCGCGATAGTGGCGGGTCACGGTGCCGTGCGCCGCCTCGCTCTCCACCGTCTTGCCATCCGGGCTCATGAGCACCGAGGTCATCAGCCCGAGGCTGCCGAAGCCCTGCGCGACGATGTCGCTCTCCACATCGCCGTCATAGTTCTTGCAGGCCCAGATATAGCCGCCGTTCCACTTCAGCGCCGAGGCGACCATGTCGTCGATCAGCCGGTGCTCGTAGGTCAGGCCGCGCTTGTCGAACTCCGCCTTGAACTCGGCGTCGAAGATCTCCTGGAACACGTCCTTGAACATGCCGTCATAGGCCTTGAGGATGGTGTTCTTGGTCGAGAGATAGACCGGATAGTTCCGCGCCAGCCCGTAATTGAAGCTCGCCCGCGCGAAGCCCTCGATCGAGGCCTTGGTGTTGTGGATGCCGAGCGCGACGCCGGGGCCCTTGAAATCGTGCACGTCGAGGATCAGCGGCTTGCTGCCATCGGCCGGGATGTAGGAGAGCTGCACCTTGCCCGGGCCGGGGATCTTGGTTTCGGCGGCGCGGTAGATGTCGCCATAGGCATGGCGGCCGATCACGATCGGCTGCGACCAGTGCGGCACCAGGCGCGGCACGTTCGCGCAGATGATCGGCTCGCGGAAGATCGTGCCGTCGAGGATGTTGCGGATCGTCCCGTTCGGGCTGCGCCACATCTGCTTGAGATTGAATTCCTTGACGCGCGCCTCGTCCGGCGTGATCGTCGCGCACTTCACCGCGACGCCGTATTCCTTCGTTGCCAGCGCCGAGTCGACCGTCACCTTGTCGTCCGTGGCATCGCGGTTCTCGATCCCGAGATCGTAGTATTTCAGGTCGACATCGAGATAGGGCAGGATCAGCTTGTCCTTGATGAACCCCCAGATGATCCGGGTCATCTCGTCGCCGTCCATCTCGACGATCGGGTTCTTAACCTTGATCTTGGCCATTCCGAAGCTCCTTGCGCCAGTTTGAGCCGGTCTAGCCACGCCTCCGCCCCGCCGCAAGACGGTGGACGGCAGGGCAGGGGTGTTCTAGGACGTCGGCCAGAACCGGAGGGATATCATGACGTCTGGCCTGGGCCACGCGACCGACTGGGACCGTGACGCCGCGCTCACCGCGGCCCGCATCCTGCTCGAAATCAGGGCGGTGAATTTCCGCCCCGAGGAACCCTACACCTTCACTTCGGGCTGGAAGGCGCCGGTCTATATCGACTGCCGCAAGATCATCTATTTCCCCCGCGCCCGCGCCAAGATCTGCGAACTCGGCGTCGAGAAGCTCTACCGCCATGTCGGCTTCGAGACGATCGAGGCCGTCGCCGGCGGCGAGACCGCCGGCATCCCCTACGCCGCCTGGATGGCCGACCGCATGGGCCTGCCGATGGCCTATGTCCGCAAGAAGCCGAAGGGCTTCGGCCGCAACGCCCAGATCGAGGGCGACGTGCCGGAGGGCAGGAACACCCTCCTCGTCGAAGACCTCACCACCGATGGCGGATCAAAAATCCACTTCGCCAACGCGCTGCGCGAGGCCGGGGCGATCTGCAACCACGTCTTCGTGGTGTTCTACTACGGCGTCTTCCCCGGCAGCCTGAACACGCTGGCCGAGATGGGCATGTCGCTGCACCATCTCTGCACCTGGTGGGACGTGCTGGAAGCCTGCCGCGGCGGCGACTACTTCCCCGAGGCGACCCTGGCCGGCGTGCGCAAGTTCCTGGAAGACCCGGTGGCCTGGTCGGCGAAGCATGGCGGCGTCGCCAGCGCGGAGGAGGCCGCGGCCTTCAAGGCGTCGAAATAGGAAACCCGGGCCGGATGGAGTCCGATGCTGCCAGCCCCACGGCTCGCGCGGCACCGGAACGCCGGCGCCCCCCGGCCCGTCGCCGGACCCGTCGGCTTGCTGGCGGTCATGCGGCAACCCTGAATTCCGCCGAGCTTATGAACGTGCTGAAGACGGCCGTGGCGGAACCGGCCCCGTCCGCGGCCGATCGCCGATCGTGGCCTGGCGTCAGGCAATGATGGTCTGCCGTCGCCAATTTGATTAATTTTGAAACGATTATCGATAATTTGAATAATTCGATAAATAATTTTTGACTCGTAATTTTAATTGGATTTAAAGACTAAAAGGATAATTATCCAAAATTATCCCAATGTCTGCTCATGAAACGTGTGGATATGCCAAGAACCGGTGCGGGCTCCATCGTCCATTTTTCCCTGCATGTCCGAACGTTTCGAGGCGCCATCACAAGACAGTGTCGCTGGGGCGGGGGATGACCGAGTCCACAGCTTTCTACCGCGAGCGCCGCGCGCCTCTTCCGCCATTTTCCGCAATACTGGGGACCGATCAGGCCGAACGGCTGGCAATCGGCCTGACACTCATTTCGATGGCGCTTTATCTGTTCTGCCTGGTCGCGGAATGGATCGGCGTCTCGTTGAATCTAGTCGATGCCACGCAGTCGCTATGGCTGACCATCGTGGCGCTGGGCGGCGAAGTCGCGTTCTACGTGCTGCTCAGGAGCGGGATCAGCAGGCGCTGGCCGGATCCGACGCTCAGCCTGCCGCAGATGGTCTTCGCCATCACGCTGCTCGGTGCCGCCTATCTGATCAACCCGCAGGTACGCGGCGAATTGCTGATGCTGGCCGCCCTGGTCCTCGAATTCGGCGCGTTCCAGCTCCCGCCCCGCCGGTGCCGGGATCTGGGCTGGTTTGCCGTCGCGGTCTTCGGTGTCGCGATGGCCATCGGCGCCACGGTCTCTCCGGATCGCTTCGATCCGCGTATCGAGGTGTTCCAGTTCGCGCTGATGCTGGCGTTCCTGCCGGTGATTGCCGGCATCGCCGGCAAGCTGAGCCAGATGCGCCTCGACCAGAAACAGCAGCGCCGGCAGCTTCGCGACGCGCTGAAACAGGTGCAGATCCTCGCAACGCGTGATGAACTGACGGGACTGCCAAATCGCCGCCACGCGCTTGAGTTGATCGAGCGCGAAACCGCCCGCGCCTGCCGCAGCGGTGCCCCGCTCTGCGTCGCCATTCTCGATCTCGACCATTTCAAGCGGATCAACGACACGTTTGGCCACGGCGTGGGCGATGAGGTGCTTCGCACCTTCGGCCGCGAGGGGCGTCTCGTGCTGCGCGCCGACAATATCTTCGCCCGGTGGGGCGGCGAGGAATTCATCCTCGTCATGCCGGACAGCACGCTGATCGACGCGCAGACCATCGTTCGCCGGCTGCGCGAGCATATGGCAAGCCCGGAATGCTGGGCGTCATGCCTGCGCGCCAGAACGACATTCTCGGCCGGGATCGCCGAGTTCCTGGTCGGCGAAACCCTGGACGAGACATTCATCCGCGCCGACGCGGCGCTTTACGAGGCCAAGAAGCTCGGCCGGGACCTGACGATGACCGCCTGATGTCCCCAGGCTCTTCGTGATACGCCCCCGGGCCTGGCGGCCCCGCCCCTGAACCGGCCGCGCCGGCATCCCTTCATCGGGCCGCGAGCGTGATCATCGCGCCGCTGTCCCGCGTCGCCGTGACACATCCTGCGTCGGCCCCCCTGGTGCAATGTCTCGCGCCGAGTTGCGCAACCGCCCGCAGCGCATAGGTCCCCGCCGCCGCCCAGCCGGGGGGCGTGACCGTGAAGGTCGCGCGAACCGCCTCTCCAGGCTGGATGCCTTCCCCTGCCGCGGAACCGATGGCGGAAACCCGCCATCCCGCCGGCGCGTCGAGCCTCAGCCGCACGTGCCGGAGCGTCGCCTCGCCGCCGGCCGAGAGCGACACCTTCACCTTGACGGGCTGGCCGGGGATGGCCTGTTCCGGCGCCTCGACCAGCACATTCCGGGCGCCGACCGTCTGCGGCATCGGGAACGAAACGCGTTGCGCGAGATGGGCATCGTCGGCGGCATCGCCGAGATACAGCCGATAGGTGCCGGGCGAGGCCGTCCAGCCCGAACCGTGCCACCACCAGGTCTGCCGCGGCGTCACCGTGAAGCGGAGACGCTTCGACTGCCCCGGAGCAAGCCGGACGCGGCGGAAGCCGACGAGCTTGAGGGGCGCCTCGCCCGCGCTGCGCGGGAAACGGAGATAGAGCTGGGCGACGTCGCTGCCGGCAACCTTGCCGGCATTCGTGACGAGGGCGGATACGACGACCGGGCGTGTCCCGTCGCCGGGGCCGGAGACGACCTTCAGGTCGCTGAACGCGAAATGCGTGTAGGAGAGGCCAAACCCGAACGGGAACAGCGGCCTGACATGATGCGCCGAATACCAGCGATAGCCGACGTCGATTCCCTCGGAATAGTCGACCCTGCCGCCCGTGCCGGGAAAGCGCGCCACCGGCGCGGTCGGCATGTCGGCGAGGTGTGCGGGGAACGTGACCGGCAGGTGCCCGCCGGGATCGGCCTTGCCGAACAGGATCGCGGCCAGGGCCGTTCCGTTGGTCTCGCCCGGATACCACGCATCAACGACCGCGGCGACCTTGCCGAGCCAGGGCATGGCGACCGGCGCTCCGGCATCGATGACCACGACCGTGTGCGGATTTGCCGATGACACCGCCTCGATCAGTCGGTTCTGGGCGGACGGCAGGTCGAGATCGGGCCTGTCCGCCGCTTCCGACTCGGTGTCGTCCGCCACCACCACGATGGCGACGGCGGCCCGTCGCGCCGCCGCGACCGCGCGCGCGATATCGGGCCGCAGGGTCGATGGCGTGGCCCAGGTCAGGCGCGACGCGGCGCCGGTGACGCCGAGCCTGTACCGCTCGCCCTTCCGCAGTTGCACCGCGGCGGAATAGGTGGAAACCGGCGGCGTGCCGGGATCGCTCAGCAATTCCCTGCCATCGAGCGAGAGATCGGTGGGCGCATAGCAATGGCACGGGTTGGTGATGCCGAGCACGTAGGTGCCGGTCTCCGGCGCGGTGAGCACGGCCTGGAACGAACCGTGCAGGGGCGTGGGCCGGAACGGACCCGAAAGCGCCGAGGGCGGGATCGGCGTCAGCGCCTTGTCGGCGGGCAATCCCGCCACGTAGTCGACGTGGCGCGTCATCCCCGGCGCGTGATCGATGCCGGCGAGCGGCGGGACCGGCTGCATGGGCACCACGTTGGCGCTGCCGCCGCCGGCGTAGACAGGCTGGATCGATGCGGCGGGCCCGATGACCGCGATCGTCCCGCCATGGCCCGGATCGAGCGGCAGGACGTTTCCATCATTCTTGAGCAGCACCGTCCCGGCTTCGGCGATCCGGGTCGCCGCCAGGCGATCCGCCCGGGTCGCGACGATGGCCGTGGTGCTGCCCTGGGGCGGATGATCGAACAGCCTGAAGCGGAACATTTCGGCGAGGATATGCCGCGTCATCGTCTCCGGCACGCTGCGGGCGAGCTTTCCGGCCGCGACCGCCTGCGTCAGCCGCGCGCCGAAATAGGTCGCGAAGGGCTGCTCCATATCGGCGCCGGCGGCCGCGTCGGCCGTTGCGTGAATGGCCTGATAGTCGGAGGTGACGAAGCCGCGGAATCCCCAGTCCGCGCGCAGCACGCCGGTCAGCAACGCCTTGTCGCCGCAACTCTCATGCCCCCCGATCGTCGCATAGCCGCACATGATCGAGGCCACATGGGCGCGCCGCACGGCGGCGCGAAAGGCGGGGAGGTAGATTTCATGCAGCGCGCGGGGCGAGACGATGACGTCGTCCTCCGGGGTGTTGCGATAGGTCTCCTGGTTGTAGACGGCGAAGTGCTTCACTTGCGCCATGACGCCGGTGGACTGGATGCCCCGGATCTCGGCAACGCCGATCCGGGCGGCCAGATAAGGGTCTTCCGAGAGGGATTCGAAAGACCGCCCCCAGCGCGGATCGCGATCGATGTTCACGGTCGGCCCGAGATCGACGGCGGTTCCCTTCGCCTTCTGCTCGGCGCCGATCACCGCCCCGTAGCGCCGCGCGAGCGACGGATCCCAGGTCGCGGCGAGCGCCACGCCGGCGGGCAGGGCCGTGACGCCGCCGAGCTTGTCGCCGACACCGGCTGGCCCATCCTCGAGACCCATGGGCGGAATGCAGAACCGCTTGAGTCCCCTGGTGTAGAACACGTAGGGTTCATGCGTTCCCGCTCCGGCAATCAGATCCGTCTCGTCGCCGGGCGTCAGGGCATGGAGCAGCAGCGCCGTGCGGCGTGCCGTCGAAAGATGGTCGTTGCGCCAGGCGCATCCCGCCGCTTGCGGGGCGGCATGGGCGGCGCGGACCGCCAGGATCGCCGAGAGGGACAGCAGAGCGGCAAGGGGCATCCGGCGCATCGGTTCATCCTATGACAAGGGGGCGAGGCGAGCCTTCTGGCCGCCGTTCTCCTCGGCCTGCCGGCTGCTGGCAAGCAGGGCCCGGCGCTGGCGCGACACCCGCAGCGTGATCGCGGCGTCGCGTGCGAGGATCCGGAAATGCCTCGCCGTACCGCGCAATCCGATGGCGAAGAGAAAGCCGAAGGCATACGCGATGCTCGTGCCCCGGTGCCGGAGGGCGGCGTTGCGGACGAGCAGCTCGCTGTCGCCGAACGCCCGGTCCACCGCGGCCCGCGCCTCGGCGACACCATCGGATACGTATTGCAGCCCGATGATGCTGTTGCGTGCGCCATCCTTGCGATGCCGCACCACCGCGGGAAGCCCGCCGCGCAGGCCCGGAACGTGCAGGCGCACACGGTCTCCGGGCTGCGGGCCCTCCGTTCCGGCGGCAAGGACCAACCCGGCGCCGCCGCGGCCGAGGTCGTGCAACGCCGCCTCGACCCAGCCGCCGCCGTCGCGATGCATCCAGGCCGGCCCCTTGCAGCCGATGCGCGGCATCGTGCGCGTCTGGCGCCGTTCGGCCAGCGCGCCGATCACGCCGAGCAGGGCGATCATGTCGAGCACGACCCAGAACACGACGAAGATCAGCGCCCAGCGCAGCTGCGGCTGGGTCACGATGCGCCAGAGCCCGATACCGAGGGAGGCGCAGGCCAGGGCAAACAGCCAGTAGAAAGGCCAGGACAGGCCGGAGATGAAATCCTTGTCCAGCATTTCGCCCTTCGGCGTGACCTTGAATTTCGGCGCGCGCGGCCGCCGCAGCACCGAGACCAGGGCCGCCGAAAGAAAGACGGTCTGCGCCGTCTCGTAGACCTGGGAAATGAACGGCCAGCGCACGCGCCCGTAGAAATACTGGCTGTTGACCAGCGCCGCGAGGTAGTAGGGCAGGGCATAGACCAGCAACTGGCGCGGCGTGGTCGCCGCGACGTTGAACCCGAAGAACAGGAACAGCGGCGGCATCAGCAGGAGGATGCTCCGCGAGATCGGGAACAGCCAGTAGAAGGCGAAGTTGGTGAACAGCAGCCGCTGCATGAAGGTCAGGCCCGATTTCAGCCAGACATTGTCGAGCATGAAGATCTGCATCATGCCCTGCGCCCAGCGCACCCGCTGGAGGATGAAGCCGGAGAACGTTTCCGGCTGCAGGCCGGAGACCATCGGCCGGTTGTAGAACGCCGTCCGGTAGCCGCGGCACATCGCCTTCACGGTGGTTTCCGCGTCCTCGGTGATCGACTTGCCCGAGATCCCCCCGATCTCGTCGAGGACATGGCGCCGCAGGACGGCCGCAGAGCCGCAGAAGAACGCCGCCCCCCAGAAATCGAGGCCGGGCTGCATCACATGGTAGAAGAGCTCGTTTTCGGCCGGCATCACCTCGAAGGTCGAAAGATTGCGCTCGATCGGATCGGGCGTCACGAAATTGTGCGGCGTCTGGAGCAGGAACAGTTTCGGATCGGCCTGGAAGAACCCGACGGTGCGCGAAAGGAAGTCCCGCGTCGGCACATGGTCGCAATCCAGAACGAGAATCAGCTCGCCGTCGATCTGGCCGAGCGCGTGATTGATGTTGCCGGCCTTGGCGTGAACGTTTTCCGGCCGCGTGAGATAGATCGCGCCGAATTTCCGCGCGATCTCGCGCAGCGTCTCCGCCCGCCGCGCCGCCTCCCGTCCGGCGGCGCCCGGCTTCGCGCGCTTCGCATCCGTGCCGCCATCGTCGAGGATGTAGACCCTGAACCTCGAAGCGGGATAGTCGATCTGCGTTGCCGCGATCACCGTGGTTTCGACGATCTCGGGATCCTCGTTGTAGGTGGGGATGAGGATGTCCACGGTGGGGCAGGACGCGGGGTCGAGCGTGAAATGCTGAGGCGTCCTGTCGAGAGGCAGCACGTTGATGATCTGCCCCATGATGGCCGAGCCGATGCCGTGCAGTTCGGCGAGCACGAGAAGAATGCCGAGGGCGATGTTGATCGTGCCGAACCCGAACGGCAGCGTGTCGGTCAGCCGCCAGTCCAGATAACGGCACGTCAGCAGGATGGTCAGGGCGCTGATGGAGATGCGCACGATCGGCCGCTTGCGCCGGCTCCGGCATCCGCCATCGAGATTGTAGAGGATCAGCAGCAGGCCGAAGACGACGCCCTGTTCGATATCGGGCAGGGGCCCCGTCGTGGGCAGCAGCGTGGCGGCGATGAGCACGAAGCCCACGGCTGCGGCGACGATGAAGGTGAGGCCATTGGTCAACGCGGGGAGATGGCGCATCATGACGTGATCAGACCTCCTTGCTTGTCGAAGCGGATGCTTCCCGAAAGTCCGCCAAGTCCGAACAGGATCAGGTTTTCCGAGTAATAGTCGGCGGGCTGGCCGAACAGGCCGCTGGTCTCCCGCTGGGCCAGCACGCGGCCGAGCTGCTGATGGAGCAGCCGGTGGCGCCCGAGTGCCGCGAGGTAGGGCAGCAGCGCCGCGGAAAACCCGATCCCGCCCGTCCCGTGCGTCGCCTGGCTCGCGAGATCGACGCTCTGCGGCGGCGCGCGGTGGGTGGCCAAGTATCGGGCCATGCCCTTCAGCGAGGCGAGAACGGTCGCGCTCCCCTCCGTTTCCGGCGCGGTCAGGCCCGCCCAGAGATAGCACCGGATCGCATCGAACGATCCGGTGCCGGTCTCCGGCAGGCCCGCCGGCGGCGAGGCGGGGGCTTGCGGCGCCCAGGCCCAGTCGGGGGCGAATCCGTTGCGGCAGATCGTCGTCATCAGCCGTGGCAGCGTGGCCGCGATCGCCTGCCATTTCGGCAGGTTGGTCGCGCGCGCGATGCCGCGGGCCAGAAACAGCGGCGTATAGCTCGGATCGACGATGACGGGCGGCGTGTCCGGAAAATCGGAGGCGCCGGGTATCAGGACCCGGCCAAATCCGTTGATCGCCACGCTCTCGTCATCGGCGATGCGCGTCGCCAGCTTGTGCCCCTCGGCGCCGAGATTGTGATCCTTCCAGATCCGGGCGGCCTCGAGCAGCGAATAGGCCATCCACGCATCCGCGTCCGCCGCCGAGTTGGCGCCGATCACCCCCCATTTGCCGCCGTGCAGCCCCCATTTCCACGCCGCGAGCACCTCCCCGAGGCGCCCGCCCGCCATGTTCGTGTTCGTCCAGTTCAGGATGCGGCGGAACGTCGCGCGGTCGCCGGCGACGAGACTGAGGAACATGCCATAGGACTGCCCCTCCGAAGTGCTGAATCCCTTGTTGGCGGAATAGTCGATGACCCGCCCCTGGCCGTCGATGAATCCGTGCCGGTAGCCGCGCCAGGACGATTGCCACAGCTCCCGCGCCATCATCACCGGGCCGCCCGTGAGCGCGGCCGCGCCGAGAAGACCGAGAAAATTGCGTCTCGCCATGTCGGTCATGCGATTACCGGAACGGCACGCTGAGATTCAGGGCGACATACGGGTGATACGGACCCGGAAGGTTCGTCGTCGCGCCGGCGGACAGATCGACATCGAGGGAACTGGTCAGCTTGTCGGCAACGCGCAGCGCGAAGGTGCGGGAACGATAGTTGATGCCGCCGCCGAAATCGGCCTCGGGCCCGATCGCGATCGAGGGCGAAACCGGCACCAGCAGGTAGGCGCTGCTCCAGTAGCTCCGCATGCCGGTCAGGTAGCCGCCGTTCACGGTTGCCGTGGCCCCGGCCGGAAGCTTGAGCTGGGCATAGATTTCCGGCTCCGCGAACCACTGGCCGCCGTGGAACGATCCCTTCGGCGCATAGGGCGTCACTGTGGTATTCGAATACCCGCCGGCTACCGAAAGGCTCAGGTTGAAATCCGGCTCGTCCCAGGCGTGGCCAATGGCGACACTCGCGGACGGCTCGCTTCCGGTGAAGCTCTGCCCGTTCTTCTGGAAGGTGTAGCGGTTCCAGCCGGCGAACGGCGAGACGAAGAACCCCTTGCCCAGCGTTCCGCCCGGCAATGGCAGGATCGCGCCGAGATACGCGCTCTGCGACGAGTTGGCATACTGGCCGCCGGCGATGAACAGGTTCGTGTGCGGGGCGGCCCGCGCGGTTGCGGTGATCGCGATGGTCGAGATGCAGGTGACGATCCCGGCCCTGGTCGCGCGCCGCGCGGTGCGGCGCAAACTTGCGGATTTCATCGCTCGTCGACTCCTTTTACTGAGGGGTGCAGCCGCCGCCGCCTGAGCGTCACGAAGGTCCGGACCAGCAGGATCAGGATCACCAGCGTGCCAAGCACGGCCAATACGGTGGTCAGGGGATTGCGTGTGGCGAGGAAGCCGAGCCGCGCGGAAGGCCCGATCGGCACGTTCTCCGCCGGCAGGACCTGCAACTCGCTCTTGGCCGGCGCGACCACGATCGCCTGGCCGGAAATCTGCCGCCATGTCGCGGTGTGGACCAGCTTGCCCATCGCCTGCGCCAGCCCGGCATCGCTCTTCGCCGTCAGCACGATGGCGGGAGCGAGCCGCCCCGGCGCATCGGGCACCGCGGGAGCGTCGGCGACCGCCATGATCGCGGCATTGCCGAAGCCCTGCACCGTCGCGTCGGCGGCCTGGCCGTGGCCGGTCTTGCCGGTGGGCGCGCTTTCGGCCCTGTTGCCGAAGATGCGGCCCAGCCACGCGGTCACGTCGTCCAGGTCCGCCGCGTCGGGAACATGCGGCGTCCGGCCGGAGGGCTCCTTCACGGCGGGCGAGCCGCCCACGAGCGATATGCCGCTCGCCGACAGAAGTTGCTCCGGCAGCCGCGAGACCGCGCCGACGACCAGCACCCCCGGCTTCGCGGCGGGGTGGGGTTCAAGCACGAGGTTCAGCGGCTGATCCGGCGTGACCTGGGCCAGCTTCGCACCGAGGGTGGCGGCGGCGGAGATCGCCGCCGGAGAGGGAGAGGCGATCGCGATCGTGCGCAGGGGATACACGCCCGTGGTCATCGCCGCGAGATCGTCCTTGTCGACCGGCGCGCCGCCGATGATGGTCAGGTGGCTGTCCGAGAACACCGTCACCGCCAGGTTGTGACCGAAATCATTGGCGACGCAGGCGGAGGCCGCCGCGTGCTGCATTTGAAAGACCGGCTTCAGCACCAGGCGGTTCCGCCCCACCTTCAGGGCATCCTGCGGAACCAGCAGCTTGTAATCGGGATAGGTGCCGCCATCGGGATTGGTCAGCGGAATCGTGTTGACCATTTTCCCGTTGACCAGCGCCTGGATCATCGACCCCGCCCCGCCACCGGCCGAATAGGCCATGTGGAGATACAGGATCGCATGGCTGTCCCAGTTGGGATTCCAGAATGTCACCGGCGCGAACTGGCTGCTGCGGCCGTGTTCGGTCTGTGTCGGCAGGCCGGTGGCGCGGAAGCTGATATCGGTCGGGCTGGCTGCCGGCGCGTGCGGGCTCTGCGCGTGGCCGGTGGCGGCCGGAACGCGGATGACGGCGCTCTGTTCGTTCGGCCACACCGTTCCGGGCCGCCCGATCAGCCGGGCCGCGCCGGTAAGGGCGCGGGGCGTTTCCGCGGCAATGGTCATCACGACCCCACCGACCGGATTGCGGGCGATCGACAGCGTCGCGGCGTCGAGCCCGCTGCCGGCGGCCGCTCCGTTCTCCAGCTTGAGGATGATCACGGTCGCGGCCGATGTCTGCGCCACGGCCTTGCCGACCCGGTCGAGCGGCCGCGCGACGAAGGACACCGCGCGCATCGCGTCGGCCCGCGCCACCGACCGCGCGATCGCCATGATCGGTTCCGGCGCGCGCGCGAGCGCGGGATCGTAGAGGACGAATATGTGGGACGTATCCGGCTGCCACGACATGAAGCTCGACTTCAGGCTGGCGAGGGTGAGGGGAACCGAGTCCCGCCGGTAGCTCATCGACAGTTGCGACTTCGGCGAAATCCGTGTCCACAGCGCGGGGTCATCGAACGCCTCGCAGCCCTGCGCCGCCTTTTGCGTGACCGACAGGGTGAGCTGGTTCGTTCCATCCCGCAGATCGCCGGGTGGAATGCCGATGGTCCGGTCGATCGTCGGCGACGAGCCGTCGAGCGGGATCTGTTTCAGCGGCGAGCCGTTCAGCAGCACCAGCAATTGCGAGGCGCCACCGATCAGCGATGCGGAATTGGTGCCGAGAAGATGCAGCTCGGCGGCCGAAACCTCCCGATGATCGGCCACCTGGAACGTGATGTCGCCCGAAGCCGAGCGTCCCTTCAGGACGATCGGGGCCCGATCGCGGTCATACCAGGCCAGCGGATGGGAAATCGCCGTCGCGGGAATGCCTGCCCCGGACCGGACCTCGCTCTGGCGGTGTTCGAGGCGCGCCTGAGCGGGTTGGCAGCAGAGTGGCAGCGCCAGCGCCAGTCCGGCAGCCCAGCGTGCGGGCTGGAAGCGGGCAGGCAGCCCATGACCGGGCCGATCTGGGCAGGGCATGTGTCGAGACTGTGGGTCTTTTGAATGTCCGTCCATGGCTGCCAAGACAAGGAGCGGATATGGCGCAATCGTCGTCAATTTGTGTCAAAAATATGATCATAAAATATTTAATGATCGGATCATCAAATTGAATAAAACGCATTTGTAATATTTTATCGTTATTCTATAAACGTTCAAAACTATTTTTGAATGAACAAATCAAATAAAAATATAATGAAACAAAAAGCAAAAATTGAATTGTGATCATCGAAAATTGTGCTTGATCGATCGTCCTGAAGCATCCATCGGTTCCGATTGTGCAATGCGGTGCCGTGAATTCGATGCGGACTGCGAGTATCGGCCTCGTCAACCGGTGCGTCTCACCAATCGGCCGTAAATGACTGTGAGTCGACGAATCGGGAACCAGACATCAGGCCGGGATCGCCGGTCCGCCGACCTGACCTGCCGATGACGCCGCGCCGGGGAATTCGCCGGCACATGGCCGCGATCCGATTATTGCGCGGATACACGACAATCACATGACATGTCGCGCGAATGATTGACGCCGTGACTGAAGCCACGTCCTCGAAAAAGCGCCCCAGGACCAAAAGGCGTCACGCGACATCCCGGACGATGATCCGCGCGTGCCGATGTGCTCCGAAGCCCGCATGATCCGGGTCATGACCTTGGCAGGGTAAAGAAATTGTAAAGTTTCAAACAAATTCAGCGTCACAGAAACGCCACGGTCAATCTCTTTCCTGTGTCTCACCAATCGAAAGGAGAGCGAAGATGGAAAAGACCACAATCTGTATTCTCGGCGCAGTGGTCGGGGCCGCTATCGCCGCCCCGGTGATGAGTTCCGCCGCGTCGCTTCCCCCGGCGCCCCGCTTTGAAGCGGCGTCCTATGCTGAACTTCTCGGCCCGGTCCCCAATGCCTCCGTCATGCTTCGCGAGCACGATGCGGCGCTCGCCCGCCAGCGCGCGGAGCAGGGTGGCGCCCGGATCCAGCAGGCCGATGAGCATCATCACCACCATCATCACCACCATCACCATCATCAGACCTGGTAATGATGCCGAAATGAATTCGGGAAATGCCGGTCACCGAAGCCAGGGCAGGCCGGTCGCGCCAATCGCCGCATCCGTTGCTGCCTTCGGTCAGTGAGGTGCCGCGAGATCCCGGGTTCGAGGGTCAAGCGACTGCAAGGCTTGCAGTCGTCTTGATCCTGGCTTGGATGCCCGGCGCGGTCACCGTCTGAACCATGTTCTGGGGGCGCTGGTCGGCCATCATATAGCCGCGTCCCCAGTTGGTGACGAGCACGTCCTGGCCGTCTGCGGCAAGCAGCTTCTTGCGGATCTTGCAGATGAACACGTCGATGATCTTGGCGTTCGGTTCGTCGAGGCCGCCGTACAGATGATCGAGGATCGCTTCCTTGCTCAGAACGCAGCCCTTGCGCAGCGCGAGGAGTTCGATGATCTGATACTCCTTCTTCGTGACGGCGACTTCGCGGGCGCCGACAAAGACCTTCTTCGCATTCATGTTGACCTCGATATTGCCAACGGAAAGCGAAGAGTCCTGGAAGCCCCGGTTCCTGCGTATATGATTCTGGATGCGCAGGAACGTTTCCTCGTATGAGGGAGCGCCAACGATGAGATCGTCGACCCCGGCCTCAAGAATATGCAGGCGGGCGGACTCGGCCAGCGTGTTGGCGACCGCCACGATCGGGGCGCGAAATCCGGATTTCCGCAGGCGGCGGATCAGGTCGAACTCGATCCTGTAGGTATCGAAGACCCGCATCACCACCGCTTCATATTCGTAATGATGGGAGAGATCGACCGCTTCGTCGACGTCTGCCGTCTCGTCGATGACGGCGAGTTTCGACTTGATGAAGCTGTTCAGGCTGTCGTGCCTGTCGAACGTTTTACCAAAAATGAGAAGCCGCATATCAACCTCCAGTTGATCTAATCAGTTTATACAACCCGAAAAATGACGGGTCAATGAAAATTTTTTAATTTTCGAGAAATTTTTCAAAAAAGTTGAAATAATTAAAAAAGTAAAACATTCGCCGGGAGACGATCTGGGGCCGGCGGCGTCGCGAAACACAAGATGTGGGCCGGCCGAAAGCCTGTCGACTTCTGTAATATTGAACAATTATCGGTTTTTATTGGAAATTCAGGAAATTTTTCGCTCGATCCTGAAATTCTGAAAAGAAAGCCACCGCTCCGGCATGAAGCGGGAACTCATGACTGGTGAAATCCGGATCTCCCAGGCCCCGCGTGCCCTCCGGCGCCCGACAAGGCCGCGCCCGCAGGGCGGAGACGTCGCGGCGTCGGTATCGGCGGCTGCAAGGAGGGAGCGGTCAGGCATGGTGGGACCTGTTTCGTCTGGAGCATTTTCCGGTCCGTCCGGATCGGACGCGGTGCGCCATCGTCGTGACAACGCGAGCATCCTGATCCGATCCGGGGACCCTATTGCCTGCAGCGCGGCATTGTCGCGCTGCAGGCGCAATCGGCGATCTGGCGCGCCCGTCCCGGATCGACGATCCGGATTTCCGTCGCCCCCTTGAGGGCGATGATGTTGCGCTCGCGCAGCCAGCGGAAGACGCGGGAGACGGTTTCCATCGTCAGCCCGAGGTAATCCGCGATATCCACACGGGACATCGGCAGGCGGATCGGTTCCCCGGCTTCGACATCCTGCTGTTCGGCCATCCGCAGCAGGAACCAGACCAGGCGTTCGGTCGCGCTCATCCGGCCGAGCAGCAGCATCTGTTGCTGCGCCATGAAAAGGCTCTTCGCGGCTGTGGCCAGCAGGCTGCGCGTCAGTTCCGGCCGGCTGGCCAGCAGCCCATCGAAACTGCTGAGCCGATGCGTCACGACCTCGACCGCGGTCACGGCATCCGCGGAGCATGTCGCGCAGCCGCCATGGCTGATGGCGAAGCCGGACGGCGTAAAGATTTCGCCCGGAAACAGGAAGCCCAGGATCTGCCGGCGCCCGTCGGGCAGCATCTTCGACAGCCGGACGATGCCGGACACGAGATCGTAGATCTTGTCCACCGTTTCGCCTTCGATGAACAGCGAGGCGCCGGCCTCCAGCGCACCTGCGCGAAAGCCCGGCTCACCGGCGGCACTCCAGTTGGCAATCGTGGACCGAGACGGCTCGGCAGCGACATGCAACATTGGCGTGGTCCTCATGCGTCCAGGGTTGATAGGGCTCGAGACTCAGCGCCGTCACTCCTAAACGCTCACTGCAACACGCCGATGCCGGAACAGCCAATCTTTGTTGACATTTCGCGGCTTTGTGTGGCGTTTTATGACAAGTTCATATAAATAAGTGCCTTCATCTGTTTCGACCATCGATGGATTAGGGCCGTGGACGCGGGGACAATTCTGATCGTTGACGATGATCCCCAGATCCGCACGATGCTGCGCCGCTATCTTGCCGGTGAGGGCTACGGGACCAGGGAAGCCGACAGCGAGGCCGGAACGCATGCGGCTCTCCTCGGCGGCGACGTCACGCTGGTGCTGCTCGATCTCATGCTCGGCGGCGAGGATGGGCTGGCGCTCGCCCGGGCCATCCGGGCGCGCTCGGATGTCCCGATCATCATGCTGACCGGCAAGGACGATGTCATCGACCGGGTGGCGGGGCTGGAAGCGGGGGCCGACGATTACATCGCCAAGCCCTTCCACCTGCGCGAGGTCCTCGCCCGGATCCGCGCCCTCAAGCGGCGTATGACCGGGCGCGGCACGCCGGAGCCCGCCGAGCCCGACCCGCCGGAAGCCGTGATCCGTTTCGACGGCCACGCCCTCGATCCGCTCGGCCGGACCCTGCGCGGGCGGGACGGGGCGGACATTCCGCTGACCACCGCGGAGTTCGAGCTTCTTGCCGTCTTCCTGCGGCACGCAGGGCGGGTTCTGGACCGCGACCAGTTGCTGAACCTGCTGAAGGGGCGGGATTTCGAGGCCTTCGACCGGCTGGTCGATACCCAGGTCATGCGGCTCCGCCGCAAGATCGAGCAGGACCCCGGGCAGCCGCAACTGATCAAGACGGTGCGCGGCGCCGGCTATGTCTTCGCCGGCAAGCTGGAGCGGTGAAGCGCGCCCGGCGCGTCAGACGCCCTCGTCGCGAACCGGCCTGAGCAGGGCGGCCAGCGCGTTCGCGAGGGCGGCCTCGGCATAGGGTTTCTGCAGCCAGATCGCCCCGGCGGGCAGGGCGCGGCCCTTCAGCACGATGGGATCGCCATAGCCGGAGGTGAACAGCACCGGAAGCTCGGGTCGCGCCGCGCGCGCGGCGATGGCGAGATCGAGGCCCGACATGCCGCCGGCCAGGACGATATCGGTAAACAGCACCGCGATCTCCGGATGGGCTTCCAGCGCCGCAATGCCGGCAGCACCCGTCGCCGCGTCGATCGTGGAATAGCCGAGGCGGGCAAGCCGGCGCTCCGCAACGCGCCGCACCGCGGGATCGTCCTCGACCACGAGAACGATCGCCCGGCCCGGCGGCGGGGAGGGGGCCGCCTCGTCGTCGGCGGCGGGCATTTCGGCCCGGATCGCCGGCAGGAACAGGCGAACCGTGGTGCCGAGGCCCGGTTCGGAATAGATCTGCACATGGCCGCCGCTCTGCTTGACGAAGCCGTAGACCATGGACAGGCCCAGCCCCGATCCCTCGCCGACCGCCTTGGTGGTGAAGAACGGCTCGAAGGCGCGGCCCCGCGTTTCGGCGCTCATGCCGATCCCGCTATCCGTCACCGCCAGGACCACATAATCGCCCGGCAGGGTCTCGGCCTGTTGTGCCGCATAGTCGGCGTCGACATGGAGCAGGCCGGTCTCGATCACGAGACGGCCGCCCTTGGGCATGGCATCCCGCGCGTTGAGGGCGAGGTTGAGCAGCGCCGTCTCGATCTGTCCGGGATCCGCCATGGTGCGTGGCAGCCCGGCGGCGAGCCGGGTCTCGATCATGACCGGCGAGCCGAGCGTGCGGCGGAACAGCGGCGCCATCTTCCCGACGAGCTCGTTCACGTCGATCGCGAGCGGACGAAGGGTCTGCCGCCGGCCGAAGGCGAGCAGCCTTGCCGCCAGTTCGGCGCCGCGTTCGGTGGCGAGCCGGGCCTCGGCGAGCAGTTCCGCCGCCTCGCCGCCGGCGACATGGCTCTCCAGCATTTCGAGATTGCCGGAAATCACCGCCAGCAGGTTGTTGAAATCATGGGCGAGGCCGCCGGTAAGCTGGCCCACCGCCTCCATCTTCTGCGCCTGGGCAAGGTCGTTCTCGAGCCGCTTGCGCTTGCTGGCGTCGCGGATGAAGCCGGTGAACAGCCTCGTCTCCGGCAGGTCGACCTCGCCGACGGCGAGTTCGATCGGGAAGGTCGAGCCATCGGCCCGGCGGGCCTCCACCTCGCGGCCGATGCCGATGATGCGCCGTTCGCCGGTTTCGAGGTAACGGGCGAGATAGCCGTCATGCGCGGCGGCATGGGGCTCGGCCATCAGCATCGACACGTTGCGGCCGACGACCTCCTCGGCGGCGTAGCCGAACATCCGCTCCGCCGCCTGGCTGAACGACCTCACGGTGCCGCGCGGATCGATCACGACGATGGCATCCGGCGCGGTGTCGAGGATCGAGCGGAGCCTGGCCTCGGTGCTGCGATGCTCGGTGATATCCCGCGCGATCTTGGAAATGCCGACGATGCAGCCTTCCGTATCGTGCACCGGGTTGAGCGTGAGCAGCACGCGGACGAGCGTGCCGTCCTTGCGCCGGCGGATGGTCTCGAACTGGTCGAAGGTCTCGCCCCTTGCCGTCCGGGCCAGCAGCTCGTCCATTTCCGCCTCGCGCCCGGGCGGCGCCAGCACATGGATCGAGCGCCCGATGATTTCGTCCGCGCGATAGCCGAACAGATTCTCGGCGCCTTCGCTCCACGACGTGATGATGCCGTCGAGCGACTTGCCGATCAGCGCGGCCTCGAAGGATCGGGCGAAGGCCAGCGGCGCGTCGGGGGCTTCGGGCTCCGGAGTCATGAGGGGGTTTTACCCGCTGCGGCGTCTGGCGTCGATGCGCAATTGCGGCGGCCCGAACGGGTGCGGCGTCCCCGCCCGCGGATTGCCGCCACCGGCCGCGTCTGCTACGTCGCCGTTCGCACCCCTCGCGAAGTCGAAACCGAGCGATACGTGGATTCGGGGGTGGACGTCGTGAACGACATGTTGATCTGATCTCGGATCAACATGACCTATATCGTGAGGCCCGGGCCGGCGTCACGGCGGGCGCGCCAGCCAGGCCCACCGCACCGGGAGATCGTCCGTGAGCTATATCGAGCAGGTCCTGCTGCCCGACGAAACCGTGATGAGCTGGACGCATCTTCATTGGTTCGTCTATCTCCGCGGCATCGTCACCATGGTCCTGGCCTTCGCGCTCATCATCGCCGGCGGCCTCGCCGGTGGCCGGCCGTCGACCTACCTGCACGTCGCCGCCGCCGCCGCCTTCCTCCTCGGTTGCTGGCTGCTCCTCGTCGCCTGGCTCCGGCGCATGTCCACCGAACTTGCGGTGACCGACCGCCGGGTCATCCACAAGAGCGGCATCCTCGGCCGCACCACCCATGAAATGAGCCTCGAAAAGGTCGAGAGCGTCGAGGTCCGGCAGTCCATTGCCGGCCGGCTCTTCAATTACGGCACGGTCATCGTCCGCGGCACCGGCTCGACCTGGGAACCTTTCCCGCGAATCGCCGACCCCCTCGCGTTCCGCAGCAGCATCACCGCCGCCTGATCCCGCGCCTCAGCCCCGGGGCGCCTGCCGGGCAAGCCGGGCGATCACGGCGTTCGCCTCGCGGATCGCGCGCCCCTCATCCCCGGTTCGCGCGAGGCACTCATTGGCGATCTTCGCCCAGAGTTCCCGCAATTCGGGCGTGTTCGCCCGGTGCGTATGGCGTTCGGCCTCCTCCGCGTTCCACGGCATGTCAGGCTCCCTCCGTCGAATCGATCACCACCAGCAATTCGCCCGCGAGCGGCGAGGGGGCGCGGTCGGCCGGCAGCGTCGCCGCGATCCGCGCATCGTCCCGGGAAGCCGCCTCCTGTTCGGCGTCGAGCACGCCGTGGCGATCGAGGAACCGGTTCATCGCCGCCGATATCCGCACGCATCCCTGCGAGGCCGTCTGGCCGAGGCGCGGTTCCAGGTAATCCGGGTCGGTTGCATGCACCAGCAGCCGGATCTCGCCGGTCTCGCCATCGCTCCGCCAGCCCTTTTCCGCGACCCGCCAGCCGAAATCCCACACCCGCATCCCCTTCAGGCCCAGGCCGCGGATATGGTTCTCGTTGAACGTGCCGAGCGCCCGGTAGTCGAGAATGCCCGTCGTATGGGCAAACACGCCGACCGGGGTGATGAAGTATCCCCGCCGCCCGGCCTGCCCGGTTGAAACGGCGTCGCACCCGACCACGTCCCACGCCCCGGCGGGCCGCGCCGCGACGATGCAGAGACGCTGGACCCGCGGATTGCGATCGACGACGACGATGAGCTGGCTCCGGGTCACACCCACCCCGGCCGCCGCCAGCCCGCGCCGTGCCGCCGCGATCCATTGCGCCGCGGCCGCGGGCGCGGGCACGCTCGCCCGCGGCACCTCCCGGGCCAGTTCCGCCGCTGCCGCCGCGACCTCGGCGCGAAACGCCGCATCCGCCGCGCGTTCCGGCGCCGGCGGGCGAATGGCGGCCCGCACCGGCGGCCGCGCGCAGCCGGCCAGCAGCACCACGAGACACAGCAGGGTTACGCCACCACGCGCCTTCATCCGGCTCCTCCGCCGTTCCGCTCCGGCTGCGATAGACCCGCCGGGGCGATCGGTCATTGATCCAGCGCAGCCGCCCGGTTTGACGGCCCCCGCCGGGGCGGCTAGCGATCCGGAGGCTGCGTCCGAGCGGCCGCCGCGCGGGGCGGGCAGGGGGCGTGACCGAGCCCGAGGACCGTCCTTTGCGCGAACCCAAACTCTTCGCCGGCGCCAGGATCAGGCAGATCCGCGAGCAGCGCGGCCTGCAGCAGCGCGACATCGCCCGCCGCCTCGGCCTGTCGCCGAGCTACATGAACCAGATCGAGAACGACCGCCGGCCCGTGCCGCCGCGCCTCGCGGCGCCGCTCTGCGACCTGCTCGGCATTCCCCTCGCCGAACTCTCCGGCGATGACGAGGTCCGCCGCGCCGGCGACCTGCTCGAAGCCGCGCTCGACCCCGCCCTCGGCCCCGGTCGCCTCACCTTCACCGAGGCCCGCGCCGCCGTGCGCGACACGCCCGAACTCGCCCGCCGCTTCATCGCGCTCTACGCCGCCTATCGCGCCCAGCAGGCCCGCCTCGCGCGCGATCCCGCCCTCGGCCGCGACGAACCGGGCCCGCTGCCGCCCTATGACGAGGTGCGCGACTGGGTGCAGTCCGAGCGGAACTACTTCCACGAGATCGACCTCGCGGCCGAGCGCCTCGCCGCGCATATCCACGCGACGCTGGGCCCCGATTCCGCCGCCCTCGAACGCCATCTCGCCGCCGGGCACCGGATCGAGGTCGTTCCCTCGGCCAATCTCCTCCCCGACGGCATCCTCTGGCAGATCGACCGCCGCAACCGCCGCCTCCTCATCGCCGAGGAAATGCGCCTCGAAACCCGCCGCTTCTCGCTCGCCCACGTGATCGGCCTGCTCAGCCACGGCCGGCTGATCTCGCGGCTGATCGAGCGGGCGAAAGTCTCGTCGGACGCCGCGCGCGGCATCGCCCGCGTCGCCCTCGCGAACTACTTCGCCGGCGCGCTGATCATGCCCTACGCCGCCTTCCTCGCCGAGGCGGAGGCCGAACGATACGACATCCAGCGCCTGCAGATCCGCTTCCAGGCGAGCTTCGAGCAGGTCTGCCACCGGCTCAGCACGCTGCAGCGCCCCGGCGCCCAGGGCATTCCGTTCTTCTTCCTCAAGACCGACACCGCCGGCAACGTGCTCAAGCGCAGCAGCGCCACCCGCTTCCGGTTCGACCGTTTCGGCGGCCCGTGCCCGCTCTGGAACGTCTACCAGGCCTTCTCGCAGCCGGGGAAAATCTCCGTCCAGCTCGCCCAGCCGCCGGGCGAAACCACCTATATCAGCATCGCCCGCACGGTCGGCGGCGGCGGCACGTCCTACCTGTCGCGCCCGCGCGCCGTCGCGGTGGGCCTCGGCTGCGAGATCCAGTACGCGCCGCGCATCGTCTACGCCGCCGGGCTCGATCTCGACCGCCCCGGCGCGATCGACCCGATCGGCCCCGGTTGCCGCTCCTGCCCGCGCGTCGCCTGCCGCCACCGCGCCATGCCGCCGATCGACGGCACGATCGATGTCGGCACCGCCGAGCGCGGCGTGGTGCCCTACCGCGTCAGCCGCCCGCCGCCCGGCGCGTGAGCGCCATCTGGCCGGAACGGCCGGCCTCGACTATCAGGGCGCGATGACGATCCCCGGCAGCCCCGTGAATCCCGCCGCGCCGCTGCGGATCGAGTCCCTGCGCCTCACGGATTTCCGCTCCTACGCCCGGCTCGACTGGCAGCCCGGCGGCATGGTCGTCGCCCTCGCGGGGCCGAACGGCGCCGGCAAGACCAACCTGCTCGAGGCCGTCTCGCTGCTCGCCCCCGGCCGCGGCCTGCGCGGCGCCCGCCTCGCCGAACTCGCCCGCCGCGCGCCCGGCGCCTCCGGCGGCTGGGCCGTCGCCGCCCGGATCGACGGGCCGGAAGGCCGGTTCGCGATCGGCACCGGGATCGAGGCGGGGCAGGGCGAGCGCCGCCGCCTGCTGCTCGATGGCGAACCGGCCGCCGCCGCCCGCGTCGCCGCCCGGTTTTCCTGCCTTTGGCTGACCCCGCAGATGGACCGCCTGTTCACCGAGGGCGCATCCGCCCGCCGCCGCTTCCTCGACCGCCTGGTCCTCGCCCTCGAACCCGGCCACGCCAGCGAGGTCGCCGCCTTCGAGGCCGCCTCGGCGAACCGCAACCGGCTGATCGAGGCCGGCGGCTACGATCCGCTCTGGCTCGCCACGATCGAGGATTCGATGGCCCGCCACGCCGCGGCGCTCACCGCCGCGCGGCTGCACGTGATCGAGCGGCTGAACGCGCTGCTCGCCGCCGGCGCCGCCGATCCGTTCCCCGCCGCGCGGCTGTCGCTCGACTGTCCGATCGGCGCCGAACTCGCGCACCGCCCCGCCCTGGCGGTGGAGGAGTGGCTTCGCGGCCGCTACGCCGCGACCCGCGCCGAGCCGGTCGCCGCCCTCTCGCCGCAGCGCGCCGATCTCGGCCTCGAACACGCTTCCAGCGGCCTCGCCGCCGCGCTGGCCTCCACCGGCCAGCAGCGGGCGATGCTGGTCGCGATCGTGCTGGCCCACGCCGCCCTGGTTGCCATTTCCCGCGGCGCCGCCCCGGTCCTGCTGCTCGACGAACCCTTCGTGCATCTCGACGCCGCCCACCGCTCGGCGCTCGGCGAGGCCCTGCATCGCGGCGGCGCGCAGGTCTTCTGCACCGCGACCGAACGCGACCAGCTCGCCGCCCTCGGCGATGCCGCGATCTGGACGGTGGGGGAGGGCGCGCTCCGCCACGCCTGACAAGTCAGCTCAGGATATTTATCTAATCAATTGATTTTGAACGATTGTTTCAGACCGTGGCCAGCAGGCGCCGCGCCTCGTCCGCGTCCGCCGCGATCTGCGCGCGCAACTCGTCGAAACTGGCGAAGCGCCGCTCGTCGCGAATGAACCGGTGGAGCGACACGGTGATCTCCTGGCCATAGAGGTCGCCGCTGAAGTCGAACAGATGCGCCTCCAGCCGCGAGATCGCCCCCTCCGCCACGGTCGGCCGCCGGCCGATATTGGCCACGCCCTTGACCATGCGCCCATCGGCCAGCCGCACCGTCACCGCATACACGCCGCGCGCCGGTTCGAGGTGCCGCCCGAGCGCGACATTGGCGGTGGGAAAGCCGATCGTCCGTCCCCGCGCGTCGCCATGCGCGACCACGCCGCGAATCGCGTGCGGCCGGCCGAGCAGCGCCGCGGCGCGTTCGGGGTACCCGTCCTGCAGCAGCCGGCGGATCCGGCTGGAGGAGATCGGCCCTTCGGCATCGTCGAGATGCGGCACGATCGACAGCCCGATCCCGCGCGCCTCCGCCGCCGCCCGCAGCATGGCGACATCGCCGCCCCGCCGGTGGCCGAAGGCGAAATCCGCCCCGCAGGCGAGGTGCGCCGCCCCGATCCCGCGATCCAGCACCTCCTCGATGAATGCCTCGGCGCTCAGCAGCGAGAAGGCGCGGTCGAACGTGAGTTCATAGAGGATCTCGATCCCCTCGGCCTCCAGCGCCGCCGCCCGCTCGGCCTCCAGCATCAGCCGGAATGGCGGATCGTCCGGGCGGAAGAACTCGCGCGGATGCGGCGCGAAGGTCAGCGCCGCGCGCGGTGCGTCCGGCCGCGCCGCATGCGCCGCCCGCAGCACCTCGACATGCCCGCGATGCATGCCGTCGAAATTCCCGAGCGCCACCGAGGCGCCGCGCGCCTCCGGAGGAATCCCGCTCCAGTCGTGGAAGACGCGGATCATTCGGCGGCGCGCTTCTCGTTCTGCGCCACGGCGACGACGGCCTCGGTCGGCGGAATCACGACCGCCTCGCCCTCGATCACCACCTTGCCGCGCACGAAGCAGCGCGTGCGCATGGTCGCCCGCTTCTTCTCGTGATCGAGCGAGGCAACCTCGACCTCCGCCGTCACCGTGTCGCCGATGCGCACCGGCGCGCGGAACCGCATCGACTGCGTGAGATAGATCGTCCCCAATCCCGGCAGCACGGTGCCGAGCACCGCCGAAATCAGGCTGCCGCACAGCATCCCGTGCGCGACCCGTCCCTTGAACAGCGTCTCGTCGGCGAGCTCCTGGTTCAGGTGAACCGGATTCGTGTCCATCGACACGGCGGAAAACAGCAGGATGTCGGCCTCGGTGATGGTCTTGCCGAGCGAGGCGGTCTGGCCGGGTTCGAGCTGGTCGAAGGGTACGCAGCTGGGCATGGGAACTCCCGTCGCGGTGGAACGTATCGCGGCGCACAAAGCGCCGGATCGGGGGGCGGGGTCAAGGCCCCGGCGCGGCATGCCGCAGATAGGCCAGCAACCGCGTCTCCCGCCGCCCGCGCGTCACCGTGTCGAGAATGATGCCGGTGGTCAGGCTCAGCGCCCCGGCGAGCACGATGCCGGTGGCCAGCACGGCGGTCGGCAGCCGCGGCACGAGGCCGGTGCGCAGATAGGTCGCGATCACCGGGGCGATCAGCACGGCGGCGACCAGAAACGCGGCCCCGCCGAGCGCGCCGAAAAACGCCAGCGGCCGCTCGTGCCGCAGCAGGCGCAGGATCAGCCGCAGGATGCGCCAGCCATCGCGCCAGGTCCTGAGCTTGCTCTCCGAGCCCGCCGGGCGCGGCCGGTAATCGCCCTCGACATGGGCGATGGGCAGGGCGAGTTCGAGCGCATGCACCGCGAGTTCCGTCTCGATGTCGAATCCGGTGGCGAGCACCGGGAACGACTTCACGAACCGGCGCGACAGCACCTTGTAGCCCGACAGCATGTCCTCCACCCGGTCGCCGAAAATCGCCCGCACCGCCCCGGTCAGCAGCCGGTTGCCCAGCCTGTGGCCGCCGCGATAGGCGGCCGCGTCGGTCTCCCGCCGCACGCAGTTCACGAGATCGTAAGGCCCCCGCCGGGCCAGCTCGATCATCGCCGGCGCCAGCGCGGCGTCATAGGTGTCGTCGCCATCCGCCATCACGTAGAGATCGGCCTGGATGTCGCGAAACATCCGCCGGACCACGTGGCCCTTGCCCTGCAGCGCCTCCCGCCGGACGATCGCGCCCGCCCCGCGCGCGATCGCGGCGGTATCGTCGGTCGAATTGTTGTCGAACACATAGATGTCCGCGCCGGGCAGGGCGGTCCGGAAGGCGCGCACCACGGCGCCGATGGCCGCCGCCTCGTTATGGCAGGGCAGAAGAACCGCAATCCTCGGTTCCGTCATCGTCATCCGGCTCCCTGTTTCGCTTTCGGTTTAACCGCCGCCGCGCCGCCGGTAAACCGTGCGGCCCGCCGGTTTGGCCTTTGCCCGGCACCCCCGCTAGACTGGTCCCGCGCACATGAAAGGACGCAAGATGCGGAGGCTTGTCCGTTTTCTCTCCCTCGTCGTCGTGCTCGCCGCCCTGGGCTGGCTCGGCCTGTGGTGGTATGCCGAAAGCCGGCTCGCCCTCGCCGTCGACCAGGCGGCGGCCCGCCTGCACGCGGCCGGCTGGACGGTCAGCCACGGCGCCGTCACGCGCGGCACCTCGCCGTTCGTCGCCGATGTGCGGGTCGCCGATCTCCGCCTGACGCCGCCCGTCGCCGACGGCCCGGCACCGACGCTGGAAATCCCCGCGGTCGATCTCGTGGTGCATCCCGCCGCCCCGCTGACGCTCGATCTCGGTTTCGCCACCGTCTGGCGCATGGCCCTCGAAGGCGGCCCCTCCTTCACCCTGCGCTTCGGCAGCATCGCCGCCGATGACCGGTTCGATCTCGCGGACCTGCTGCACCACGCGCCGGATCCGCTGCGCGCCGGCGCCTTCCACGCGACCGACCTGCGGGTCGACAGCGAGAACACCAATTTCACCCTGGTCAGCATCGCCGCGATCGATGCCAGCGGCACCCGCAATCCGGATGCCGGGCCGGATTCCATGGCCGCCACGCTGCACGAATCGCTGCGTGGCCTCGCGCTCTCGCCGCTCTTCGTCACCCTCGGCAACCTGCCGTTCGGCGGCAAGCTCACCGCGCTCAGCGTCGATCTCGCGCTCTTCGGCCCCGCCGCCGCGCTGCCGGCGCGGCTCACCCTGCCGCCCGGCGCCCGCTGGCTGGCCCCCGGCGCGGCCGCCAACCTCCCGGCGCTGTGGCGGCAGCTCGGCCCGGCGCTGCATCGCTGGGCGCAGGGCGGCGGCCACGGCACCTACGATTTCGGCCTCACGGTCGGCCCGCTCGATGCCCACGGCACGGGCAGCTTCGGCTTCGATGCCGGCACCCAGCCGAAGGGAAGGCTGCATCTCGTCGCCGACGGACTCGGCGCCGCCCTCGGCGCGCTCTCGACGCATTATCCCTCCCTCACCGGCGACATCAGCGCCCTGACCACCGCCGCCGCGCCCTATTTCACCCGCGGGCCGAAGGGCGGCCAGCGCCTCGCGGTCGATTTCGTCCTCGCCCATGGCGCCGTTTCGGCCAACGGCACGAAGCTCACCACGGTCCCGCCGCTGGTCTGGCCCGCATCCCCGCAAGCGGTGCCCGGAAAGGCGGCGCCGAAGGGCTGAGGAGGATGGACACCGAGCCCGAGGACGAAGCCGCCACGCTCAGCCCGAGCCAGATGCGCCTGACCGCGCTGATCGTCGCCACCGCGCTGTTCATGCAGAATCTCGACGGCACGATCGTCGCCACCGCCCTGCCGGCGATGGCGAAGAGCTTCCACGCCGACCCGCTGCACATGAGCCTGGCGCTCACCTCCTACCTGCTGTCGCTCGCGATCTTCATCCCCGCCTCCGGCTGGTTCGCCGACCGCTTCGGCAGCCGCACGGTCTTCCGCGCCGCGATCCTGGTCTTCACCATCGGCTCCATCCTCTGCGGCCTGTCGCAGAGTCTCGGCCAACTCATCGCCGCGCGCATCTTCCAGGGGCTCGGCGGCGCGATGATGGTGCCGGTCGGCCGGCTGCTGCTGCTGAAATCGGTCCGCCGGCGCGACATGATCGCGGCCACCTCCTGGCTCACCATGCCGGCGCTGCTCGGCCCGATCATCGGCCCGCCGCTCGGCGGCTTCATCGTCACCTATCTTTCCTGGCGCTGGACCTTCGACATCAACGTTCCCATCGGCCTGATCGGCATCGTCGCCGTCACCCTCCACGTCCGCGAGGTGAAGGACGCCGAGCACGCCGGCCGGCTCGACATTGCCGGCCTCGTCTGGAGCGGCCTCGCCATGGCGTTGCTGATGTCCGGCTTCGAGACGATCGGCCGCGGACTCATCCCGCTCGGCTGGAGCCTCGGCTGCTTCGCCGCCGGCGCCGTCGCCTCGCTCGCCTACTGGCGCCATGCCCGCCGCCACCCGCACCCGATCCTCGATCTCACGCTGATGCGGATCGACACCTTCGCCAATTCCACCATCGCCGGCAGCTTCTTCCGCGTCCTCGCCGGCGCGATGCCCTTCCTGCTGCCGCTGATGCTCCAGCTCGGCTTCGGCGATTCGGCGGCGAAATCCGGCACCATCACCTTCGCCGCGGCGGTCGGCGCGCTGGCGATGAAGCCGCTCGCCGAGCCGATCCTCCGCCGCCTCGGCTTCCGCGTGGCGATGATGCTGTTCGGCGGCCTCGCCGTGGTCTTCACCGCCGCCTGCGCCGCCTTCCGCCCCGGCTGGCCCGAACTCGCGCTCGATGCCGTGCTGCTGGTCGGCGGCGTGTTCCGCTCCCTCCAGTTCACCGCCCTCAACACCATCGCCTATGCCGACGTGCCGCGCAGCCGCATGAGCGCCGCCACCAGCTTCTACGCCACCTTCCAGCAGATCACCCTCACCCTCGGCATCTCGGTCGCCGCTGGCGCGCTGGAATTCACCACGATCTTCGCCGGCCACGCCGAGCCCTCGATCGCCGATTACGGCTGGGCCTTCCTCATCGTCAGCGCGATCGGCGGACTCTCGGTGCCGGTCTGCGCCAGGCTCTCGCCCGCCGCCGGCGACGATGTCAGCGGCCATCACGCGCCGCCGCCCGCCGGCCCGGCGATTGACGCGAACCCGGCGGCGCGCCAGTAACGGGGCATCGCAAGCGGAAATGGATCTCCCATGATGGAAACCGGCAGCAGCATCGCGCTCGCGCGGCGGCTGTGGCGGCAACATGTCAGCGCCTATCGCGGTCGCGTCGCGCTCATCATCGTCGCCACGCTGATCATGTCGGGCACCACGGCGCTCTACCCCGCGCTGATCGACCGCGCCTTCACCATGTTCGCCCGGCGCGACCCGCGCATCCTCTACCAGGTGCCGCTGATCGTGCTCGCCGTCACCTTGGTCAAGGCGCTCGCCCAGTATGCCCAGACCCTGCTCACCCAGCAGGTCGTGCTCGGCACCATCCGCCGCCTGCAGGTCTCGATGTTCGATCATCTGACCGGCGCCGAACTCGCGCGGATCGACCGCGAGGCTCCCGCGGCGCTCGCCGCCCGCTTCACCACCGACGCCACCGTGATCCGCGAGGCGATGAGCCGCGCCGTGAACGGCATCGCCGATTTCTTCACGCTGATCGGCCTGGTCGGCACCATGCTGTGGATCGACTGGGAACTCAGCCTCATCGCCGCCCTGCTGTATCCGCTCGCCGGCCTGCCGATCCAGAAGATCGGCCGCCGCATCCGCCGCGCCTCGGGGGGCATGCAGGAGCGGATGGGCGAAACCGCCGCCCTGCTCAACGAGAGCTTCGCCCAGGCCCGCACCGTCCGCGCCTATGGCCTCGAGGAAGACGAGCGCCGCCGGGCGGAGCGCGCCTTCGAGCATCTCTACCGCGCCCTGATGCGCATGATCCGCGGCCGCGCCGCGCTCGACCCGGTGCTCGAAGTCCTCGGCGGCCTCGCCATCGCCCTCGTCATCGGGTTCGCCGGCTGGCGGCACGCGGCGGGCGCTTCGGGCATCGGCAATTTCACCGGCTTCGTCGCCGCCCTGCTGATCGCCTCCCGCCCGCTGCGCGCCCTCGGCACGATGAACGCCGCGGTGCAGGAAGGCATGGCCGGGCTCGAACGCGTGTTCCATGTCATCGACGAACCCTCGGTCGTGGCCGACCGGCCCGATGCGGTCGAACTGCCGCCCGGTCCCGGCCGCGTCGAGTTCCGCCATGTCGGCTTCGCCTATCCGGATGGCCGGCCCGGCCTGCGCGATCTCTCCTTCGTCGCCGAACCCGGCCGCACCCTTGCCCTGGTCGGCGCGTCCGGCGCCGGCAAGTCGACGGCGCTTGCCCTGTTGCCCCGGCTCTACGAGGCCGATCGCGGCGCCATCCTGATCGACGGAGCCGACATTTCCGCCGTCTCCCTCGACTCCCTGCGCGGCGCGATCGCCTATGTCGGCCAGGATGCCCTGCTGTTCGACGACACGATCGCCGCCAATATCGCGATGGGCCGCAGGGGCGCCTCGATCGACGAAATCCGCGCCGCGGCCGAGGCGGCGGCGGCCGGCTTCATCGCGGACCTTCCCGAAGGATTCGAAACCCGCGTCGGCGTCAACGGCCAGCGCCTGTCGGGCGGCCAGCGCCAGCGCGTGGCCCTGGCCCGCGCCCTGCTGCGCGACCCGCGGATCCTGCTCCTCGACGAGGCGACCAGCGCGCTCGATGCCGAGAGCGAGGCCGCCGTGCAGCAAGCGCTCGCCCGACTGCGCCGCGGCCGCACCACCATCGTCGTCGCCCACCGCCTCGCCACCGTGCGCGACGCCGACCGCATCGTGGTGATGGCGGATGGCGCGGTGGTCGAGTCCGGCACGCATGAAGACCTCATCGCCGGCGATGGCGCCTTCGCCCGCCTCGTCCGCGCCCAGGCCCTCGCCGGCTAGTGTCCCGAATCTGAAATCCATCGGATTTCAGATTCAAAGTGGACACTGGAAAAAACAATAGTTTAGTGGCCTGCCCCTGAAATTCGTGGGTGAGTTTCAGGGACAAGCAGGCCACTAGCGCCCTTTCCGATCCTTCCGGATCGGACCGGGACGCTCCTGGCTGCGGCAGCAAGACGCATGTGACGTCAGTTCAACTGACAATTTCCTTGCCCACCCGGCGCCATCCATGGTCTCTTCCCCCGGTGACCGCGCCCTCCGCCCCATCCCCCGGTTTTTTGCTCCGCCCCCGCTTCGACGCCTTCATCGAGGCGCTCTGCGCCCATATCGCGGGGGAGGGCGCGAAACGCCGCATCGCCGGGCCGCTCATCATCCTCATCTGGCAGCGCCTCCGCCGCCTCGCCGCCCGCTTCGCCCGCCTCGTCACCACCCCGCCCCGGGCGCGAGCCACCCCGCCCCGGGCGCGCATCACCCGGCCCGCCGGCCGCCCCGGCGCGCCGCACCCGCTCCCGCGCGCCTTCGGCTGGCTCGCCCGCCTCATCCCCGGCACCGCCTCCGTCGCCGCCCCGTTCCGCGCCCTGCTCGACACGCCGGACATGGCCGCCCTCATCGCCGCCACCCCCGAAGCCGGGCGCATCCTCCGCCCGCTCTGCCACACGCTCGGCATCCGCCCGCCCGCACCGCTCCGCCGCCCGCGCCAGCCCCGCCTCGCGCCACCGCCCGAAGCGCCGTCCCCCGAGCTACCCCCACGCCCCGAACCGCCGGCGCACCATCTTGCGCCGCCGCCAAACCCCGCCTGGCCCCGCGCCCCCGGCGCCACCCGCTTCAACCCGCCCCGCCGCAAAAAACCCGCCTGACGCCGCATCGCCCCGCCGCGCCATAAACGTTCCGTATTCAAAATAAAATGCCGGCCCGCCAGCGGTTGCCTTCGTCCATGCCGCCAGCGCTCAGGGTGGTTTGACACGCGAACGGCTTTGCGGACAGGTTCCTGTTTGTCGTGGCGGTACCTGTGGTTAGCTGAATATTAGGAAATTGCCGGTAGACTTCCGGCATGGTTGAAAACAGGCCCACAACCGTCGCGCTATCCTCCGCCGCGCTGGATGCCCCGTGGGAAGACGGCGCGTTCTGGCTGTTTTTTCCCGACTATCGGGGCAGTTCACCATACCAGAGCCTGCTTGCGGAGGCGCTCGCCGGGCGGGCCGACGTGGCGCCGGGTACGATCGGCATGGCGCTCGAGGCGGCGGCACGGCGGCGGACCGTGTTCCATCTGCACTGGGAGGATGCGCTTTACGCCGATGCCGGTGGCGAAAGCGAGGTGGCGGCCACGATTTCGGACGCTCTCGAACGGCTGGCCGCATTCCGCGCCCGCGGCGGGCGGCTGGTCTGGACGGTGCATAATGCGGCGCCGCACGAGGATCGCTTTCCGGCGCTGTCGCTCGGCTTGCGCCAGGGACTCGCGCGGCTTGCGGATGTCGTTCATGTGCATTGCCGGACCGGGGTGGACCTGGCGCTCGGCCTTGGCGCGCCGGCGGAGCGGATCGTCATGGTGCGGCATCCGGATCTCGCCCCCGCCTATCCGGACGACATCACCAATGCCGCCGCGCGCCGCTATTTCGGATTCGCGGACTCGGATATCGTGTTCGCCAATCTCGGGGCCAACCGGGGCTACAAGGATCTCGGCGGGCTGCATGACGGCTTCACGGCGCTGAACGCGCTGATACCGGCGGCCCGCCTCGTGCTGGCAGGGCGCCAGGGCGGCTATTTCGAGCAGCGCTATATTGAGCCAAGGCCGGGCATCCGGCTGATTCCGCGATTCGTCGACGATGCGGTGGTGCAATATGTCGTGCGGGCGGCGGATTTCATGGTGCTGCCCTACCGCCGGATTCTGACCTCGGGTGCGCTTGCCCTCGCTTTCGGATTCGGCCGGCCGGCGATCGTTCCCGATCTGCCGGCGCTGCTCGATGTGGTCCGCCCCGGCGTGGATGCGCTCGTCTATCGCGCCGACGATACGGGGGACCTGCTGCGGGCGATGATCGAGGCGGCCGAACTGCCGGCGGCGGAACGGCTGAGGATGCGCGCGCAGGCGCTGCAGGCGGGGCGGGAGGTCGGTTTCGACAGGCTCGCCGGCGCTCTGCTCGATGCGATCCCGCCGGCGCGAGGCAGATCCGTCCCCGCCGCCATGCGGTGCGGGTGACGATCATGAAGGCGGTCATTCTCGCCGGAGGGCTCGGCACGCGGATCAGCGAGGAATCGTACCTCAAGCCGAAACCGATGATCGAGATCGGCGGCAAGCCGATCCTCTGGCATATCATGAAGATATACGCCCATCATGGCATCAATGATTTCATCATCTGCCTCGGGTACAAGGGATATGTGATCAAGGAATATTTCGCGAATTACTTCCTGCATATGTCCGACGTCACCTTCGACATGCGAAATAACCGGATGCAGGTGCATCACCGCCACGCCGAGCCGTGGCGGGTCACGCTGGTCGATACCGGGGCGGACACGCTCACCGCCGGACGGTTGCGGCGGGTTCGCGAATATCTTGGCAACGACACCTTCTGCCTGACCTACGGCGATGGCGTGACCGACCTCGATCTCGCGGCGCTGCTCGATTTCCATGCCGGGCATGGCAAGCTCGCCACGCTGACCGCGATCCAGCCGCCGGGCCGCTATGGCGCACTCAATCTGGATGACCGGACGGTGCGCAATTTCCAGGAGAAACCAGCCGGCGACGGCGCCTGGATCAATGGCGGGTATTTCGTTCTCGAGCCAGGGGTTTTCGACTATATCGAAAGCGATATGACGCCCTGGGAAGGCGAGCCGTTGGAGCGGCTCGCGACAGACGGAGAATTGATGGCCTACCAGCATTCCGGGTTCTGGCAGGCGATGGATACGCTGCGCGACAAGAACCATCTCGAAAGCCTGTGGATGCGGCACGATCCGCCTTGGAAAGTCTGGGCATGATCCTCTTCGATGATGCCTATCGCGGTCGCCGGGTTCTGGTCACGGGGCACACGGGGTTCAAGGGCAGCTGGCTGAGCATGTGGCTCGCGCGCCTCGGCGCCGATGTCAGCGGGATCGCGCTCGATCCTGACACGTCGCCAAGCCATTGGGATCTGCTTGGGCTCGGGATCGACTCCCGTCGCCTCGACCTGCGTAACGCGGCAGCCCTGCGCGAGGCCGTGCGGGAGGTGCGTCCCGAGGTCGTCTTTCATCTCGCGGCCCAGTCCCTGGTGCGGCGGTCCTATCGCGATCCGCTCGGGACATGGAACACCAATGTCATGGGCACGGCAAATCTGCTCGAGGCCTGCCGTGATGTCGGCGGATTGCGAGCAGTCGTCATCGCGACCTCGGACAAATGTTACCAGAACAACGAATGGTGCTGGGGCTATCGGGAGACCGACCCGCTTGGTGGCAATGATCCCTACAGTGCGTCGAAGGCGGCAACCGAACTGCTGGCGGCGAGTTACCGGCGATCATTCTTCGCTGGCGGCGAGGCGGCGCTCATCGCCACGGCACGGGCGGGCAATGTGATCGGCGGGGGGGACTGGTCGGAGGACCGGCTGGTGCCCGATATCGTGCGCGCCATCGCGGCGGGCGCCGAGGTGCAGATCCGCTCGCCGCGCGCGACACGGCCATGGCAGCATGTGCTTGAGCCGCTCAGCGGGTATCTGCTGCTGGGCGCCCGGCTGCTGCGAGGCGACGACATGTTCGCGACCGCATGGAATTTCGGGCCGGGGCCGGAGGCGAATCTGGAGGTTGCCACGTTTCTCGAAGCCTTTGCCGCCCTTTGGCCCGATCTTCGCTGGCGCGCGGAAGACATGCAGGGGCCGCACGAGGCCGGGCAACTCAACCTCGACAGCGCGCGGGCACGCACCGAACTCGGCTGGCGTCCGGTCTGGGAGATTGGCGAGGCCATCGAACGTACTGTGGCCTGGTACCGGCACCACGCGACCCACGGGTTAGCGTGCAGCGAAAACCAGGTCGATGAATTCGAACAGGATGCCGCGCGCGGCGATGCTGTGTGGTGCCGGTAATGGATATCCGTCAGACGGCGTTGCCCGGCGTGGTGGTTGTCGAGAGCCCGGTCGTCACCGATGCGCGGGGGGCGTTCCAGCGCTGCTTCTGTTCGCGCGATCTTGCACCGTTGCTGGGCACGCGAGAGATCGCGCAGATCAACCGCTCGCTGACAGCGCGCTCAGGCACTGTCCGGGGGTTGCATTTCCAGTTTCCGCCGCATGCCGAAATGAAGCTGATCCGCTGCCTGCGTGGAAGGGTCTGGGACGTCGCGGTCGATCTGCGCGCGGGGTCGCCGCAACTCCTGCGGTGGCACGCCGAGGAACTGTCTGCGGCCAACGGCAGGATGCTGGTGATCCCCGAGGGGGTCGCGCATGGGTTTCAGGCGCTCGAAAATGACAGCGAGTTATTGTATATCCACACCGCGCATTACGCGCATGCGGCCGAAGGAGGCGTGCGCTGCGACGATCCGCAACTTGGCATAGACTGGCCGATGATGGTCGGCGGACTTTCCGATCGCGACCGCGCTCTGCCGATGCTGCCTGCCCTGTTCACGGGATTTCCACAATGATGTGCCGCCACTGCGCCGCCGATCTCGATCAGGGATTTCTCGATCTCGGCTTCGCTCCGCCTTCGAATGCCTATCTGACACCCGAACAGCTGCGGCGACCGGAAATCACGTTGCCACTCAGGCTCTTCGTATGCACCAGGTGCTGGCTGGTCCAGACCGAGGATTTCGCCGCACCGGAAGACCTTTTCGCGGCCGATTACGCCTATTTCTCCTCGACCTCGTCGAGTTGGCTCGACCATGCGCGACATTATGCGCAGATGATCACCAGGCGTCTTGCCCTGGACGGAGACAGCCTTGTCATCGAAGTCGCATCGAACGACGGCTATCTGCTCCGCAATTTCGTTGCAGCCGGCATTCCCTGCCTCGGGATCGAGCCGACGAGGGACACGGCGGAAGCGGCGGAACGCATTGGAATTCCGGTCCTGCGTGCCTTTTTTGGGCGCGGACTCGGCGAACGGCTCGCGGCCGAGGGGCGCCGGGCGGACCTGATCATCGGCAACAACGTCTACGCCCATGTCTCCGACATCAACGATTTCACCGCCGGACTGCAGGCAGCCCTCAAGCCGGACGGGGTCATCACGCTGGAGTTTCCTCATCTCCTGCGGATGATTGCCGGGCGACAATTCGATACCGCCTATCACGAGCATTTCTCCTATCTCTCACTCACCACCGTCGCGCGGATCTTTCACAGCCACGGGCTGCGGATCTGGGATGTCGAGGAACTGCCGACCCACGGGGGAAGTCTGCGGATCTACGGCTGTCACGCCGAGGACGCGCGCCCCGAGGCTGAAAGCGTCGGCCGGATGATGGCGACCGAACGCGCCTTCGGCCTGTTCGAGCGGACAACATATGCGGAATTTCAGGCGATTGCGGACGGTATCAGGAACAATCTGCTGGGCTTTCTGGTCGACGAGCGGCGGCGGTCGACCCGTATCGCTGCATACGGGGCGGCGGCGAAGGGCAACACGCTGCTGAATTTCGCCGGCATACGACCGAATCTTCTCCCCTATGTCGTTGATGCTGCGGAATCGAAGCAGGGGAAATTCCTGCCGGGAAGCCACCTGCCTGTGGTCCCGCCGGCGGCCCTGCGCGAGCGACGACCGGATATTGTCCTCATCCTGCCGTGGAACATCGCGGATGAGATCGTCGAGCGTCACAGCTATGTTCGCGACTGGGGAGGACGATTCGCCGTGGCGGTGCCGGAGATCGCATTTCTATGACTGTCCTTTCGAACAGGATCCGTGGGGGTGACGGAGGGCCGGTGCTGTTGCGGATCTGCGCGATGGCGGGTCGAGTACCGTGCGGCGACGGCCGTGGCATGATCGTCCCTGCACATCTGGCGGCTTCCAGAAGGATGGTGACCACGCCATGCGGGGAGAGCGAAGGGAAGTGGGCGATATGAGTTGCGAGGATGGGCTGACACTGATTCTGCCGACGAGAGGGGAGCGGGATATTTCAGCCTGGATCGAATATCACGTCGATCTCCTGGCCGGTGAGTATGGCGACGACTTTTCCATCATCGTCGCCAGTGAAATCGAACCTGGCTACCGGCGCGCGCTCGAAAACAGGTTCGTCAGGCATTTTCGACTGGAGGAGTGTTTCTTCCGGAGAATCGAGCGGGCGCTCGACATGACCACGACAAGGAATTTCGTATTGGTCGCGGACGACGACTTCCTGTTGAGTCTCGACCGACGTGAAATCGAGGACATGCCCGACGACGTGATCTCCATCAGTCCGAAGACGCTACGTTCGACAGGCACGACGGTTAATGAACTGATCGAGAACATCCATACGGTTGCGATATCGTCGCATTTCGAGTTCTGCCACGATACGAAGGAAGAGCGGCTTGTTCGTTATCTCTCGGCGCCGTTGCCGTCGGACAACAGCATTTTTTACGGAATATTCAATAAAGATAAATATAGGACTGTACTTAGTAAACATATGCCATTCATGGCCTGTCTTTTTCCTGCCTGTGATTGGACTTTCGTTGCCGCACTCATGGCTGAATACAAATTCAGATCATCGGAAACCTCAGTACTATTGCGCGATACGACGAACGTCCTCGATCTCATCGCCCGCGAGCTACGGGACATCAAGACGATGCCCTTCCAGGCATTCATGCCATGGGCAAAGGCAATTCCGCTACACCTGAGCTTGTCTTATATCCGTGATGTCATCGCACCGGACCTTCTTCCGTTGTTATCCAAAGAAATCGTGCGGCTTAATATGGAACGATATGATGGTCTTGTGTACGCGAATCTATTGGATCCGGAAGTAGGCCTGAATCGAGATGATATTGCAGATGTCGTCAATAATTCGAAGTGGTTGAACTCGGAGGGATGTGTCATGTTTCAGAATTTGTTCAATCAGACGATGACATTGTGAGCTTCGAATATCCAGCTGGGCTGCTTTTGTGAAGACGCAAATACTGGAGGTCGGGCTTGGGTCTCCTGTTACAGGATCGGGACGACCGGAAAATGTGGCGTTCAGCAGGGCGTGGATTGTGCAGTCCGATGAGGGGGGCGGAATTTTCTGATGGCTCGGATTCTGCTGACGGGTGCGACAGGTTTTGTTGGCAGGGCGGCGGCTCAGGTCCTGAAAGCACGGGGGAACGATCTTCGCTGTGTGGTGCGGACCGGGACCGTGGGGCGCCTGGTTGGGCTCGGAATTAGTGATGAAGTGGTGGAGACGCCGGATCTTTTTGCCGAAACTTCTGAATGGTGGTCCGAAGTGGCTGCCGAGACTGACATTGTCCTGCACGCGGCTTGGTATGCGGAGCCGGGGAAATACCTGACGTCCGGGAAGAATGTCGACTGCCTCGCAGGCACCCTGCGCATAGCCCAGGGAGTCGCACGTGCGGGAGTAGGGCGATTTGTCGGCGTCGGAACATGCTTCGAATACGATCTTTCCCCTGGCTATCTCACACATATGACGCCATTGGACCCGACGACGCCATACGCGGCTGCCAAGGCCGCAGCCTATTTGACGTTGCGCGAGTGGCTGCCAAGACAGGGAGTTTCGTTTCTTTGGGCACGACTTTTCTATCTTTACGGGCCCGGGGAGGATGAACGACGGCTGGTGTCTCATCTTCACCGACAGTTGGCCCTCGGCAAGCCGGTGGAATTGACGAGGGGAGAGCAGGTGCGCGACTTCATGGATGTGCGTGAGGCGGCGCGTCTGCTGGTCGACGAACTTGAGAGTACGCGTATCGGGGCAGTTAACATATCGAGTGGGCAAGGAATTACGGTGCGCGCGCTGGCGGAGAGTATCGCTGACATCTACGACCGCAGAGATCTCCTGCATTTTGGCGCCCGTCCGGAAAACTTGACCGACCCGCCATTGGTCGTCGGCTTGCGCGACTCCGGGGCGGAGGCGTGAGGGGCGCGGTTGCCATCGGAGGCTGCCACCTTCCGAAATATTGGCGACGAAGACAGGGGAGTTTTGCAATCGTGCGGAGGTCGGAGTGGTGGAGTGGAGCAGATGCATTAATGTCGAGATATCGCCATGAGTGATTTCAAATCCGAGATTCCCGATCGCGTTGCAGCGATGCAAGCCAATGGGCGTCTGCCCGCGGCGGCGGTTGAATTTCTCCGCGCCTCGGTGCCTTGCCAATATTCGTATAATTTTCATTGGCTGGGGCGACCGATCATCCAGTACCCGACCGACGTGATCGCGATGCAAGAGTTGATCTGGGAGGTAAAGCCTGACCTAATTGTCGAGTGCGGTATCGCTCATGGGGGGTCCCTCATCTTCTCAGCGTCGATGCTGGCGCTTCTGGATATGTGTGAGGCGATCGAGGCAGGCGAGCCACTGGAGCCGGCTGTATCCCGCAGGAAAGTCCTCGGTATCGATATCGACATTCGCGCCCATAATCGGACGGCCATCGATGCGCATCCGATGCGATCGCGGATCGAGATGATCGAGGGATCATCGATTTCGGCGGACGTGATTGCCGAGGTGGGCCGCATCGCGTCGGCGCATCGGAATGTTCTCGTGTGCCTCGACAGCAATCACACCCACGACCATGTCTATGCCGAGCTTGAGGCCTATGCATCGCTCGTTTCCGTCGGTAGTTACTGCGTGGTTTTTGATACACTGATCGAGGATATGGAACCGGACGCCTATCCTGACCGGCCTTGGGGGGTGGGTAATAATCCGAAGACCGCTGTCCATGCCTACCTAAAGAACCATCCCGAGTTCCAGATTGATAAATTGATCCCCGACAAGCTTATGATTACTGTTGCCCATGATGGTTGGCTCAGACGCACATGTTGATGATCCTGGTAGCGAGTTTTGTCGGGCAATGATCTGAATATCACAAGGTCGCATGGTGTGTCTTTGTTCAAATCGGGTTTGAATGTGATGCGATTATCAGATTTTGACGGCTGGAAGCGTAATCATCGAGTGGGCCGATTGTAGTCAAGTTTTTGCTGGTGAGTTTAAATCGCTTGATAAATATTTTTATGGCCTGCGGCACATGAGCATCAACGCCGTGTTTCAATGCTAACGGCTTGTTGCGTGTCAAACGGAACTGAATTGGAATCGGGGCTCGGCGTGGAATAGGGGCTCTGGCGCGATGTTGGTCGGGCCTGGTTCACATTAGACCGATGAGATGTGCTTGGAGCAAGCCGAGCTCTCCGATGCCGTACATCTCCCACTTTGCAGGCTCGAGCTTGGTGATCTGGCCATCCGCCGGATGGTTACGGATGGTGAAGGGACCGCCCGGCATTGCGAGCTTCGCGGGGCCGCAGGCCGTTCGTGGCACTCGTTTACGCCCATGCCGGATATGCCGGTGATCGCGTTGCCTCCGCAAGTCCAATCACGATCGCCACGGTGTGCAAACCCAAGGACTAAGGCGGCTTCGCCGTCCAAGCTTGGCGGTTGGTCGGTGAACGCTACTTCGCACCTATCAATCGGAACGGTCGGCTTGCCAAGGACTTCGAGGCAACCGTCACCTTAGCCGAAATCCCCCTCTATGCCGCCTCCGTCATGCTCCTTGCCCGAGGGTTTGCTCGTTGCATGTCCGAGTCGGAACAGAATGTAACACACGGAAATTTTGGCCCTTTTACCTAACGTTAAAATGGTTGGCTCTATCAGATTGACGGAGTTATTTATCGAAACAAGTAGATAATATTTATGGCTTCTCGTCTGATTCAATGGCTTCCCGGGCTCGGACTTATGGTGATTTCGGCGCTGGCGTGTATCTGGCTGGAACTAAGGCCTGTGCCGGGTAGTCGTACGGTCGCGCTTCTGTATCCGCCGTGGTGGACCACAACACAGATCTTTCTTGCCGCCATGAAGGCGGGGTCTGTGGTCCGGTTTGGGCTGTCCAAGAATATCGTCGTCCTCGCACCCGCGTCTGGCGGGATGGCGCCTCTTTCAACCGGTGCGTGGGCCGTATTCGATTCGCGTTATCTCGGCGGGTGTTCGGTCATCCCCGTGAAGGACACTCGGTCATGACTGACAAGATCAGTACCTTGCGCCTTTCCGTCAGCCGCCTTCTGGTCATCTGGATGTGGGCGAATGCCGGCGCTGCAGCTCTCACCGGATATCTCTCGGACAATGGCTTGATTGAGCCGCTGATCATGGGCATCGTGCTTGCCGGCATCTGCCACATTTGCTGGAAAGTGGCGCCATTGGGCAAGTCCTCGCGCCTGACGACCGCGGTCGCATTCGTTGCGGTCATTTCGGTGATGGTTGCGGCCGCGCGAGGCAGCGAAATGCAGATTGATCTGCACATGTACTATTTTGCAGCCCTTGCTGTCATTGCGGCCAGCTGCGACCGCGACGCAATCATCATGGCGACGGGTGCTGTCGCGGTTCATCACCTCTTGTTGAACTTTATCGCTCCGGCTTTGGTGTTTCCTGACGGTGCGGATTTCCGGCGGGTTATTCTGCATGCCTCGATCCTCGTCGCCGAAGCGGCTTCGCTCATACTGATGTCAAATTCGATTAATGCCCTGTTCGAGGACAGCGAAAACAGCGTCAGACGGGCCGAATTGGCCTCGCAGGAAGCTGAACGAGCAGGACGGGAGGCACTGGATGAACGTTCTGCCCGCGCAACCGAACAGGCGGCGCAGGCAAGAGCCCGCGAGCAGGAGGCCGCACGGCTTCAGGACGTTGTCGATGCGCTGGCCGGCGGATTATCCGGCCTTGCGCACGGCAAGCTGAACGAGAGGCTGACTGATGCGTTTCCTTCCGAATACGATGTCCTGCGTCGTGACTTCAACTCTGCGGCGCAGCAGTTGAATGACGTGATTCGTGACCTGGTGGTTCAGGCGGGAACGGTCGAAAGTGGCTCAGCAGAGATTGCCACTGCCGTGGAAGACATGGCGCGGCGGACCGAACGGCAGGCCGCTTCGCTTGAGGAAACTGCGGCGACGGTCGCCGAAGTTTCGCAGGGGCTCAGCCGGACTCTGGATGACGTGGTGAGCACGCGCGATCTGGCCGGCAAGGCGCATGAAATGACCCGTGCGTCAAGCGAAGTCGTGAATGAGGCGATGACAGCGATGGGACGGATCGATGAATCGTCCCGGCAGATCGCGCAAATTATCGGTGTGATCAACGACATCGCCTTCCAGACCAACTTGCTGGCATTGAATGCCGGTGTGGAGGCCGCACGCGCAGGCGATGCGGGACGGGGCTTCGCGGTGGTCGCTTCGGAAGTACGCGCTCTTGCCCAACTGACCTCCGATGCCGCCAAGGAAATCAGGGAGCTGATCGCCACGGCCGAAACCCAGGTCAGATCAGGTGTTGAATCCGTCGACAGAACCGGTGCCGTGCTGGCGAGCCTGGCGTCGCAGGTCAACGACATCGACAAAATGGTCCGGCGGATCAGCGATACCGCGAACGAACAGGCCTCGTCACTGAAAATGGTCAGCCAGGCCGTCGGCGACATGGATCAGGTAACGCAGCAGAATGCCGCTATGGTGGAAGAGGCGAACGCCGCGGCCAATAGCCTTCTTGCTGAGGCGCGGCATATGATGACACTTCAGCAACGCTTCGTTGTCGACGATGCCGCGGCTCCCCCATCGCGGTATCGGCCGGCGGCAGCGAAGGAAATGGCCTGATGCCTGGCCGTCGGGCGCTTCTTGCCGGACTGGCTGGTTGGCCCGCCGCCTGCATCGCGGCACCGCCGCCGGCTTTCAGATTCGCCCTGCAGGACGGCGCCGGGAAGGTGGTGACGCAGGCGCGGTTCCGTGGGCGATATCTGCTGGTGGTCTTCGGCTATACGAAATGCACAGATCGTTGCCCGACAACCTTGACGCACCTCGCGCGGGCGCTGGAAATGGCAGATCCGCGCAACAGGATTTTCGATGCGGTCTTCATCACGGTGGATCCCCGGCATGATCGTCCGAAGGCCGCGGCGCATTACGCCTCTTTGTTTTCTCCCCGTATTGAAGGCCTTGGCGGGAGCAAACGGCAGGTAAACGAAGCGATCGCAGCATTCCATGTGTATGTGGCCTGGCCGAACGGACCGAATGGGCAGCCGACCCATGGCGGCCTGATCTATCTCCTGTCGCCGTCGGGGCAACTGGCAACCGTGCTGCCCGACGGGCTTTCCGCCGATGCGCTCGCCAGCGCGCTGCGGCGATATCCGGTTCCGAAGCCCGGCAGGGAGTGAACCCTGGTCGATGCCATGATCTGATCCGCTGCCGTCCGTCTCCGAGAGGTCGTTCATCGTCCTGACCGCACCTCGGCCGCCACCAGGTGCGCCAGCCCGTGACGCCCCCGGTTGGTCTCAACACCATGTTGCTCTCGGACAGGGATGGAACGCCCGCTTTTGCGATCATCCGCAAGGGGCGTGCCGGGCATTTGTTCGCGCCTACCCGCCGGCTGAACTTGATGTGGCCGGCGGAGATGCCGATCTCCCACAAGTTGTGGTGATTCCGTAGGGTTTCGGGGCGAGGTGATGAGGCTTCGGGCGATCGGATATGGACTGGCAGTTGCGCTGGCGCTGGGATCCGCCGGAAGCGCGTTGGCGGTGCCCGCGCGGCGGAGTGGGGGGCCGGAAGCGGCGGCGGGCGAGGCGCGGGTCGCGGAACGGCGGTTACCGGCGCGGGTTCGGCGCGACCTTGCGGCGCTGCGCGCGCGGTGGCGGCGGCGGGCCTTCGCGGCCGACTGGCGCCGGCTGGCGCGGCGGTATCCGGCGCCGGGCGATCGGGATTTCATCGTCGTCGACATCGCGCGCGAGCGGCTCGACCTGTTTCGCGACGGGCGGTATCGCGCCGGCTGGCGGGTTTCGACCTCCCGCTTCGGGGTCGGCCAGCGCCGCGGCAGCGACCGGACGCCGGTTGGGGTATTTCGCGTCGTCGGCGAACTCGGGCGGGGCGGGCCGGCGGACCAGGTCCTGAATGCCGCAGGGCCAACGGGCCGGTTCGCGAAGCCGGTCCTCGCGCCGGGTCACCTTGCCGCGAGCCGGCTGATCGTCGGGCGAATCCTGCTGCTCGAGGGTTTGCAGCCGGGCTGGAACCAGGGCGGCGATGTCGACACGCTGGCGCGCGATATCTTCATCCACGGGACGGCCAATGTCGGCATGCTCGGCCGGCCGGCATCGCGGGGGTGCGTGCAGATGGCGCCCGGCGCGGTCATTCGCCTCGCGCGGATGATCCTGCCGGGCGCGCTGGTGATGATCACGCGGGGGGTGGGCGGCCTGCGCCGCATTCCCGGCCCCAGCACGGGGCCAGGCAATCTTGATTTTTCAGAAATTGCTAAAAAATGATAATGAGCGTTTCAAAGTTAACACCAGCCCCGTTCGCGGAGGACAAGCATGACCGCCAGCATCATCGGGCCCGAGGATATCGACGCCGTTCTGGCGACCGTTCCGCGGCAGCGCATCCGGCCGCTCGATGCGATGCGCGCGCTGATCCGCCTGGCCCGCGACCCGGAGGACACCCAGCAGGTGGCGCTGATGGGCATCGCGCTGGCCGGGCGTTCGCAGCGCCGGGTGTTCCGCCGCTTCGTGTCGTTTCCCGCCGGGCAGGCGGTGATCCGCGAGAAGCGGTCGCTCGCCCGCACGCTCGATGATCACGACTACCTGCGTACCCTGAAGCCGAATTCGCTCGGGCGGCACTATCTCGCCTTCATGGAGCGCGAGGGGCTGTCCGCGCGCGGCCTGATCGAGGCGACGCCGGCGGTGACCCGGAAGCTCAGCGAACTGCCCGAGCCGATCAGGCTCTTTTCCAGCTACACGTCGCGCGACATGCATGATCTCTATCATGTCCTCACAGGCTATGGCCGCGACGAACTGGGCGAGGTCTGTGTGCTCGCGGTGAGTTACGAGCAGCTTCGCATCCGCGCCTTCCGCCTGATCAGCACGACCGGCCCGTTCGTGGTGCGGCGCTATCTGCGCAAGGCCGGGCTCGACGGCGATGGTGTGTTCGCCGCCGTGCGCGAGGCGCGGCGGATCGGGCGCGCGGCGGCGTGGATCCCGAGCCTCGATATCGAGGCGCTGCTGGCCGAGGATCTCGACGAACTGCGCGCCCGGCTCAACCTCGCCGAACCGGTGGCCTATCGCGCGGTGATCGCCCGCATCCGAACGGCGACGGGCTGGAACAGCGGGCCGTTCTCCGCGCTGGCGCGGACGGTCTGATTTCTGATCCGCCGGCGCTGGCGCGGCCTCCCGCGGAAGCGGTCGGTGCGCAGCCGACCGGGCTGATCGCGGATCCGCCACATTGATGACGGTGCGTTGCGGTAGAGGACAGGCCAAGAGATCGCGCCGTCCGGCCCCCCTGTGCTTCGGCCTCGACGATTCCGATTGACAGGCGTGGGCGGACAGGCGAGGGTTGGATTGTATCGCATTCCGATGCCGGTGATGGAGTTCACCGTGTAACCGCCCGTGGGGCCGATGACTCCTGTTCATATCCGCTACAGCGGAAGAGGACGGGTGCCATGGTGCGTATTGGCCGGAACTGCCTTCATTCAGCCCGACGGAACCATCGGTTGCGCTCATGACCGTGCGCGACGCCATTCTGCAGGCCTGCCAGGTGGCGTTCACGATCGCGGCGGCGCCGTTCATCCAGGGGTGCATCGTCCAGTTCGAGGAGCGGATCCAGCGCGGGCACGGCCCGGGGGTGCTGCAGCCCTACCGGGATCTGTGGAAACTGTTCCACAAGGACATCGTCGTGCCGGAGACCGCCTCGTGGCTGTTCTGGGTGACGCCCGTCGTCGCCTTCACCTGCATGATGACGGTGCCGATCCTCATTCCGGTGCTGACAAACTATCCGCTGCCGCTCTCGAACATGGGGGACATTCTCGGCGGCGGGCTGATCCTGACGCTCGGCTCCTTCATGATCACCCTGGCCGGGCTCGATACCGGCAGTGCCTATGGCGGGATCGGGTCCAGCCGCGCGGCGGTCATCGGCATTCTCGCGGAGCCGACGCTGATCCTCGTTTTCGTCGGCATCACCCTGTTCGCGCGGTCGATGCTGCCCTTCGTGGTGAACCACCTGCTGGTGGCGAGCCCGGCGGTCTATCTCGGTCCCGCGCATCTGTTCCTGGTCGCCGCGTTCTTCATCCTGCTGACGGTCGAGACCGACAGGCTGCCGATCCATTCCAGCACGCATATCGAGGTCTACATGATCGAGGAGGCGCGCGTGCTCGAATATGCCGGCCCGCTGCACGCCCTGCTCAAATGGGCGTCGATGATGAAGCAGTTCATCCTCTACACGATCTTCTGCAACGTGCTGACGATGCCGTGGTTCCTCTCCACGCGCGGGCTGGCGCCGGGCGTGCTCGGCAGCGCCGCCGGCGTGATCGTGAAATTCGTCATCGTCGCCTGTGCCATCGTGACGGTCGACACGATCCAGGCGCGGTTGCGCTTCTACCGCTATCAGGAACCGCTCGCGGTTTCGTTCCTGCTGGCGGTCCTCGCCATCATCGGCACGCAGATCGGACTCGGGTGATGCACGGGTTTCACGCGACGCCGGTCGAAGCCTCGCTGTTCGGCGTTCTCGCCATCGCGAGCCTGCTGCTTGCCTTCGTCATGCTCGGCTCGCGCTGGCTGCGGCATTACCTCATCGCCTTCGCCGCGGAATCGTGGGCGATCGCGCTGCTCTCGGCGGCGGTCGGGTATATCGACCATTATCCCGAACTCTATGTCATCGCGCTGCTGACCCTGGCGTTCCGGGGAACGCTGCTGCCCTACCTGCTGCTCCGCATCATCCGGCGGCTGACGATCGAGCGGGAACTCGAGCCGCTGCTGCGACCGGGGTCGAGTCTGGTGCTGGGCGCCGGCGCCGTCGTGTTCTCGCTCGTCGTCGCCGCGCGGATGACGCAGGCGCTGCACCTGACGGCCGAGGTCGTCGTGCTGGCGCTGACGGTCATGCTGTCGATGAAGCTGATCGGCTATCTGATGCTCGCGGTGCGGCACGAGGCGGTCAGTCACGTTCTCGGGCTGCTGGTCCTCGAGAACGGCATTTTCCTCGGCACGCAGATTCTCGTGCCCGGCATGCCGATGCTGCTCGAACTCGTGATCCTGTTCGACCTGCTCATCGTCGTCGTCTGCTTCGGCGTGCTGGTGCGTTATCTCGTCGGGCAGGTCGGCAGCACGAGTGCCTTGCAACTGCGGCGGCTGGTGGGCTGAGATGACCGGGATCGCGACATCGGTCCTGATCGGCGCGCCGGCACTCGCGGTGCTGGCGATGCTGGCCGCGCCGCGGCCGCGTCTCGCGGAGCGGCTCAACCTCGCCGCGGCCGGGCTCTGCTTCATCGCCGCGGTCGCGATGACGGTTTCCGCCCCTGCCGCCGGCGCCCGCTATCTCGGGCGCTACCTGATCGTCGATCCGCTCGGCGCCTGGATCATCCTGTGCGCCGCGGTGGTCTATCTGCTCGCCTCGATCCATGCCTGCGGCTACATGCGGATGCCGGGAGAGGAAGCGCGGCTGCCGCGGTTCTACCAGCTCTTCGCCCTGTTCGCGCTGACCATCTTCATCGCGCCGCTGATGAACAATCCCGGGCTTTACTGGATCGCGATCGAGATGACGACCGTGGTCAGCACCTTCCTCGTCGCGTTCGAGCAGGCGGCGGAGGCGATCGAGGCAGGGTGGAAATACATCATCATCGTCTCGGCCGGGATCACGCTGGCGCTTCTTGGCACGGTGATCTTCTACTGGGCCGGGACGTTCAGCCTGGGGCCGACCTACGACATGACCTGGCGCGTCCTGCGGCATGCCGCGCCGCACATGGACCGCGCGCTGCTCGTGCTCGGGTTCCTGCTCGTGCTGGTGGGCTACGGCACCAAGGTCGGGCTGGCGCCGATGCACACCTGGCTGCCGGATGCGCACAGCGAGGGGCCGGCGCCGGTCTCGGCGATGCTCTCCGGCGCGCTGCTGAACGCGGCGATGGCGGGCATCGTGCGCTATCTCGCGGTGCTGCACCGGGCCGGGCTGTTCATGCTGCCCGACCAGATCCTTGCGGTGTTCGGCACCGCCTCGCTCCTGGTGGCGGCGCTGTTCATCGTGCGCCAGCGCGGGGTGAAGCGGCTGATGGCGTATTCCAGCGTCGAGCACATGGGCATCGTCGCCCTCGGCTTCGGTTTCGGCGGGCCGTTCGGCGTCGCGGGCGCGATGTATCACATGCTCAACCACAGCCTGAACAAGTCGCTGATGTTCTTCGGCGCCGGCAACGCGATGCGCAGTTTCGGCACCCGGTCGATGACGCGGATCCGCGACTATGCGCGCCACTTTCCGGTCGCCGCAGCACTCTGGCTGGCCGGTGCCGTCGCGATCACCGGCGCGCCGCCCTTCGGCCTGTTCGCCAGCGAGCTGACCATCCTGCGCGCCGGTTTCCGCGGCGCCGGGCTCTGGGCGGCGATCGTGATGCTGGTTCTGCTGATCCTGATCTTCATCGGCTTCCTCGATCATTTTCGCGTCATGTATTTCGAGCCGGCCGGGGATGACGCGCCGAGGCCGGCGCGGCTCGGGGCCTGGACCGTCGCGCCGATGTGGCTCGCGCTGATCCCGTTGCTGGTGCTGGGCCTGTGGTGGCCGCGCGCGATGTGGCGCGATTTCCAGACGGTCGAACAGGTGATCGAGCGTCCGGCCGCCGCGCCGGCGCCTGCCGCGCGCGCCTCGGCCCGCATGCCGGATGCGCGGAGGGCGTCGTGAACATGCCGTCGAGGCGCGGCATGGACCCCTCGTCCATCGAGGCCGCGGCCGGCGCGCTGCGCGCTGCGGGGGGCCGGATGATCATGGTCTATGCGGCCCCGGAGGCTGACGGGCGGCAGACGCTGCGCTACGTGTCGTCGCGCCCGGGGATCGCCGGCTTCGAGGTCTGGAGCGTTCCGGCCGGGGGAACGGTGCCGAGCATCGCCACGATCTGGCCGCTGCTGGGATGGTACGAGCGGGAGACGGCCGATCATCGCGGCATCGCCTTCAGCGGGCAGCCGGAGCCGTTTTCGCTGATCGCGCCGCTGCGAGCCGATGAGGAGGCGGATCTGCGCCGGCTGCCGGGGCTGTCCGGCGATGCCGTGCAGGTGCTGCCGTTCGGGCCGGTGCGGGCCGGCGTGGTCGAATCGGCCGAGTTCAGCTTCTTCTATGTCGGCGAGGCGATCCTGCATTACGTGCCGCATCTGTTCCTCAAGCATCGCGGCATGGAAGACCGCTTCGTCGACCAGACGCCGGAGACCGGGCTCGTGCTGGCCGAGCGCGTTTCGGGGGTCGGCAGCGTGGCGCATGCCCTTGCCTATGCGCAGGCGATGGAGGCCGCCGCGCAGGTGGCCGTTCCCGGCCGCGCGCGCTACCAGCGGGTGATCGTCGCCGAGCTCGAGCGGCTTTACAATCATCTTCATTATCTCGGCCATCTTGCCGATACGACGACGCTGAAGGTGGCCCACGCCGAAGGCGCGCTGCTTGCCGAGCGGGTCAAGCAGATCGGCGCCCGGGTGACGGGCAGCCGGTTCCTGCGCGGCGTGATCGCGCCGGGCGGGCTGCGGCGGGAGCTGCGCGTCGAGGGTCTTGCCGGGGCGCTCGATGCCCTGCGCGCGCCGATCCGCCGCTACATCGCGCGGCTGGACGCCTCGGAAAGCCATTTCGACCGGCTGGCGACGACCGGCGTGCTGCCCCGCGAGGTGGCGTTCGACCAGGGCGCGACCGGGCCGGTTGCCCGTGCCTCCGGCCTCGACCGCGACCTGCGGCGCGACCATGCCTATGCCGCCTACGACGATCCCGACCTCGCCCTCGCCGTCGCCACCGGGACCGACGGCGATGCCCACGCCCGTGCTCGCGTGCGGATCGCCGAGATCGAGAATGCGCTGCTGATGATCGTGCGCGCCATCGCGCTGACGCCCGGCGGCGCAATCCGGGTCGCCTGCGCGCCGGCGGCCGGCGCCGAGGCAATGGGCTGGGCGGAATCGCCGCGCGGCACGCTGATCTATGCCGTGCATGTCGGGCCCGACGGGCGGCTCGCGCGGGTCAAGATCAAGTCGCCCTCCTTCTCCAACTGGCGGGTGTTTCCCTACACCGTGCACGGCACGAACATGATGGACTACGCGATCAACGAGGCGAGTTTCGGCCTGACCATCGCCGGATGCGCGCGATGAGGGGGAGGTGCGGATGGCACTCTGGACGCTGATCGGCCTGCTTGAGGGATCCGCGACCACGTCGTGGCCGCTGAAGCCGGGGCCGGACGGCCAGGATGGCGTGGTCGGGATGCCGCGGCTCGACCCTGGGCGCTGCGAGGCGGGATGCGAGGTATGCGCGGCATCCTGCCCGACCGGGGCGATCGGTCTCGCCGGCGCGCGGATCGCGCTCGATTACGGGCGCTGCGTCGTCTGCCAGCGTTGCGTCGAAACCTGCCCGACCGGCGCGCTGGCCGAGAGCAGGGACTGGGCGTTCGGCGCGCGGACGCGCGACGATCTCAGGACCGGCATCGAAGCCGCCGGCATGGCGGCGCTGGCCGCGGCGGATGGTCCGGGGCGCGGCTTCCGGCGCAGCCTGCATGTGCGGCATGTCGATGCCGGCTCCTGCAATGGCTGCGAATCCGAGCTGCAGGCCCTGAACAACCCGTTCTACAACCTGCACCGTCTGGGCATCTTCTTCACGCCCTCGCCGCGCTTCGCCGATCTGCTGCTGGTGACCGGCCCGGTCACCCGGGCGATGCTGGAGCCGCTGCGCCGCACCTGGGAGGCGATGCCGGCGCCGCGCTGGGTCATGGCCAGCGGCACATGCGCGGTATCCGGCGGCATCGCGCCGGGCGGGCCGTGCCTGTCCGGCCTCGAGGAGGCGCTGCCGGTCGACCTGTACCTGCCGGGGTGCCCGCCCAATCCGGCGGCGATCATCGAGGCGCTGCTGATGTTCCTCGGGCGCCGGGCGCAACGCGTGCGCGGAGGACGGATCGATGGCGAATGACCTGATCGGCCTCGCCACCCTGTTCTGGCTGGTCGCCGGCCTCATCGCGCTGGCGGGCAGGGGGGTCGTGCTCGGCCGCGGGCTGGCCGGGCTGGGCTGCCTTGCCGGCATGATCGCCGCGATCCTGGCGCTGCCGGGGGCCAGTCCGCCGGTGGCGCTGCCCGTCTTCCGCATCGCCGACGAAGGCTCCGGCTTCACGCTCTCCCCGGCCGCGCTCTGGCTGTTCGGCTTCGGGCTGGCGCCGGCGATGCTGGCGGCCTGGCTCGGCTCGCCGGGGCGGGGCGGGCGGTTCTGGCTGTTCGGACTGTCGATGAGCCTGATCGGCGCGCTCGGCGTCTTCGGGGTGACGCAGGGAGCCGCATTCCTCGTCGCCTGGGAGGTCATGAGCCTGGGCGGCGCGGCGATGATCCTTGGCGAACGGCTGGCCGAAGGGGCGGGAAGCCGCGCGCTGTTCATGCTCGGCCTGCTCGAGGTGGGGGCCGTGGCGCTGCTCGCGGCGGTTCTGGTCCTGGGGACTGCGTCCGGCTCCCTGGGCTTCGCGGGGTTCGCCGGGGCCTGGCGCGGGGCGGCGCTCTATGGTCCGGCGATCGCCGGCGGGCTCCTGCTCGTCGGGTTCGGCGCCAAGCTCGGGCTGCTGCCGTTCTACGAATGGTTTCCGGGCGCCTATGGGGCGGGCTCGGGCGCGACCGGGGCGGTGCTGTCCGGCGTCGTGCTCAACGCGGCGTTCTTCGGCCTGGCGCGAGGCCTGCTGGTCTGGCTGCCGGGCGGGGTGGACGAGGGGTTCGGCATCGCGCTGTGCGCCATCGGCGTGATCAGCGCGATCCTCACCACGCTCTACGCCTTCCAGCAGGAGGACTGGCGGGCGCTGCTCGCCTTCTCCTCGGCGGAGAACGCGTCGGTGGCGGTGACCGCACTCGGCGCTTCGCTGCTGTTCGAGGCGGGGCACCTGCCGCTGTTCGCCGGGCTGGCGTTCACGGTCGCGCTGCTGCATCTCGCCGCCCATGCGCTCGCCAAGGGAGCGCTGTTTCTCGCCGCGGATGGCGTGTTCGCCGCCACCGGCGGCTACGCCATCCGGCAGGACGGCGTGCTGCGCGCGAACACGCCCCCGTTCGGCATGGGGGCGCTGTTCGCCGCGATGAGCCTGGCGGCGATGCCGCCCCAGGCCGGGTTCGTCTCGGAATGGTTCATGTTCCAGACCGTGTTCCAGGGGTTCCACCTGCCGGGATTGGCGGAGCGCCTCACGCTTGTGCTGACCGGCGCGGGGCTTGCGCTGACGGCGGCGATCGCCTTCGCCACCTTCGTCAAGCTGTTCGGCGTCGGCCTGCAGGGGCGCGCGGCAGACGGCGGCGCGCGGCTTCCCGCGCGGCATCAATCCGCGGTCGGCGCGCTCGGCCTGGCCGTGCTCGCGCTGGCCGTGGGCATGCCGGTCTGGCTCGGCGCGCTTGCCCGCGCCTGGCCCGCGCACGACGCCATCGACGCCGCGGCGCACATGACCGACGGATGGATCCTGGTGCCGCTGAGCGCCGGCTTCGCCTTCATCTCGCCGTCGAAGCTGGTCATCGTGATGCCGCTGCTGGCCCTGGTGCCGGTGGCGGCGATCCTGCTGTGCAGACGCCGGCCCGCGCGGCGCGTTCCCGTCTGGTATGGCGGCTCGCCGCGCCTCGACCGGCGAAATGCGACCACGGCCCTGACCTTCTCGAATTCGCTCAGGACGTTCTACAGCTTCGTCTATCGTCCGCGCGCGGAAACCGGCGTGGAAACCAGCCTGTCGCCGTATTTCGTGAAGCATCTGCGTTTCGAGCACGATGTTGCCCCGATCTTCGGCCCCGCCCTGTTCGGCCCGGTGGTGCGGCTGGTGCATGGCCTCGCCCGGCGGGGCCGGGTTTTGCAGTCCGGCTCCCTCAATCTCTATCTCGGCATCATCGGCCTGTTGCTCGTCGCCATTCTCGTTGTCGCCCTGTTCTGACCGGCGGCTCGCACGATCGGGAGGATGTCATTTCTTGCTGACAGGGCCGGCGGATCGGCGCTAGTCTCGGTGTAGCGTCGTTGTCCGGGCCGGTTCGACCCGAACGCCGAGGAGGACCTCGATGCGCATCATGGAAGATGCCCTGCTGCTCAGGGTTTTCCTGGGCGAGGACGACATGGCCGGCGGCCAGCCTCTCTATCGCGCGATCCTCGAGGCGGCGATGCGGGCCGGGCTGGCCGGCGGCACGGCGCTGCCGGCCCCGATGGGCTTTGGCGGCTCGCGCGGAATCAGGACGGGCATCAACGTCGATGCCGGGGCGCATCAGCCCATCGTCGTCGAGATCATCGACCGGCCGGACCGGATCGAGGCGTTCCTGCCGCTGATCGAGCCGATGATTCCGTCGGGCGTGGTCACGCTGGAGGCACTCAAGATGCGGAAGATCGTTCCCGGTTCGCCGGCCCAGGCCTGAGGCGGACGAGAAAGCGAGGAGGACACGGCGATGGATGTTCCACACGAGGCTTCACTGCTGCGGATCTATACCAGCTCGGCCGACCGCCATGGCGGGACGCCGCTGTTCATCGCGATCGTTCACGCGGCGCGGGATCACGGGCTTGCCGGCGCCACCGTGCTGCGCGGCCCGCTCGGCTTCGGCCATACGGGGCGCCTGCATGAGGGGCATCTTCTGCCGTTCTCCGACGATCATCCCGTCATCATCGAGATTGTCGATGCCACCGACAGGATCGAGGCCTTCCTGCCGGTTCTGGATTCGATGATGCAGAGCGGCCTGGTCACCATCGAACGCGCGCGCGTCCTGCAATACGGGCGCCACAGGCCGGGCTGGCTTGAACGTGTCCGCCAGCAGTTCTTCCCGGCCTCTCCCCCGCCGGCGGCACAGGCGCGGGTCGGGCTGAACTGACCTCCGGCGTCTCGCGCCCGCGCCCGCAACGCAGGATCAGGGCCGCGCGATCCTTTCTGCCGGTATCGCGGAGGCAGCCTACGCGCGCCCGCGGATGGAATGTCGGTTGCCGGCGCACGGGCTGAAACGCGTGAATGACGGCACGGAATTTCGGTGCCGGCGGGCATTCCGAGAGTCGCGCCGCGCCGAACAATACGGTCTGTCGAGGATGGTGATCACGGTGTTTCGTCCTGCGCGAGGATTGCGGGGACGATGCGGGCGGTGGCGTCTTTCCAGTGTGGGAGGGCGAGGGCGAAGGTTTGGCTGAGTTTTGTGGTGTCGAGGCGGGAGTCGGCGGGTCGGCGGGCTGGGGTGGGCCAGTCTGCGGTGGCGATGGGGATGATGTCGGGGTGTGGTGTGCCGTGGCGAGCGGCGAGGGCGAGGATTTCGGTGGCGAAGCCGTGCCATGAGGTGTCGCCGGCGCTGGTGGCGTGGAAGATGCCGGCGAAGCCGGGCTGCCAGCCTTCGGCGAGGATGCGAGCGGCGATGGCGAGGATGGCGTCGGCGAGGTCTTCGGCGGCGGTGGGGGTGCCGCGCTGGTCGGCGACGACGCGCAGCGCCGGCAGGCGGCGGGCGGCGGCGATCATGGTGCGGGCGAAGTTCTTGCCGGTGGCGGAGAAGACCCAGGCGGTGCGGAGGATGATGGCGTCGGCGCCGGCGGCGAGGATGGCTTCCTCGCCGGCGGCCTTGCTGTGGCCGTAGACGCCGAGCGGGGCGATCGGGTCGGTTTCGGTGTAGGGCGCGCCCTTGGTGCCGTCGAAGACATAGTCGGTCGAGACGTGGATGAGGGGGATGCCGCGGGCGCGGCAGAGGGTGGCGAGGGTTGCGGGGCCGTCGCGGTTGGCGCGGAAGGCGGCGTCGGCGCTGGTCTCGGCGGCGTCGACGGCGGTCCAGGCGGCGGCGTTGACGACGAGGGCGGGATCGGCGGCGGCGAGGGCCCTGGCGATCGTTTCCGGGGCGTCGAAGTCGAAGCCGGGGCGGCCGATGGCGCGGGCGGGGAGCCCGGCGGCGGGCGCGCGGGCGGCGAGGGCGTGGCCGAGCTGGCCGCTCGCCCCGGTGATCAGGATCGGGCGGGGCGGCATGTCAGAGCCTGAACCAGGGTTCGGCCTCGGCCAGGCGGGGCAGGAGATTGTCCTTGTCGGAGAGGAGGGCGGTGCCGGCGGGGACGGGCCAGGGCAGGGCGAGATCGGGATCGTTCCAGATGACGCCGCGTTCGGAGGCTTTGTCGTAGGGGGCGGTGACCTTGTAGACGACCTCGGTATCGGGCTCGGTGGTGCAGAAGCCGTGCAGGAAGCCGGGCGGGATCCAGAGCTGGCGCCCGTTGGCGGCGGAGAGCTCGGCGGCGGCGTGGCGGCCGAAGCTGGGCGAGCCGTGGCGGATGTCGACGGCGGCGTCCCAGATCGCGCCGCGGATGCAGCGGACGAGCTTGCCCTGGGCGAAGGGGGCGAGCTGGCAGTGCAGGCCGCGGATGGTTCCGGGGCGGGTGGAGGAGGAGTGGTTGTCCTGCACGAAGGTTTCGGTGAAGCCGAGGGCGGCGAGCCTTGCCTGGTTCCAGGTTTCGCTGAACCAGCCGCGGGAATCGGCGAAGCGGGGCGGGGTGATGAGCATGACGCCGGGCAGGTCGAGCGGCTCGATCATGCGGCCTCTCCGTCGGCGAGTTCGCGCAGGACGCGGCCGAGCTCGGTCTTGCCGAGGCGGGCGGCGTGGCGGCGCAGGGTGTCGGCGTCGATGAAGCCCATGCGGAAGGCGACTTCCTCGGGGCAGCCGACGAGCTGCCCCTGGCGGGCCTGGATGGTCTGCACGAAGGTTGCGGCCTGGAGCAGGGAGTCGGGGGTTCCGGCGTCGAGCCAGGCGGTGCCGCGGCCGAGGCGCTCGACGGCGAGGGAGCCGTCGTCGAGATAGAGGCGGTTGAGATCGGTGATCTCGAGCTCGCCGCGGGCGGAGGGTCGGATGCGGCGGGCGAATTCGGTGACCCGGCGGTCGTAGAAATAGAGGCCGGTGACCGCCCAGCTGGAGGCGGGGGCGGCGGGTTTCTCGACGATGTCGATGGCGCGGCCGGCGCTGTCGAAGGTGACGACGCCGTAGCGCTCGGGATCGCGCACCTGGTAGGCGAAGACGGTGGCGCCGGCCTCCCGGCCGGCGGCCTGGCGCAGCGCGAGCGAGAGATGATCGGCGTGGATGAGGTTGTCGCCGAGGGCGAGGGCGCAGGCCTCGCCGGCGAGCCAGTCCGCGCCGATCAGGAAGGCCTGGGCGAGACCGTCGGGCGAGGGCTGGGCGGCATAGCCGATGCGGATGCCGTATTGGCCGCCGTCGCCGAGCAGGCGGCGGAACTGGGGCAGGTCCTGCGGGGTGGAGATCAGCAGCAGGTCGCGGATGCCGGCGAGCAGCAGGGTCGACAGCGGATAGTAGACCATCGGCTTGTCGTAGACGGGGAGGAGCTGCTTCGAGGCGGCGAGGGTGGAGGGGTGCAGGCGGGTGCCGGAGCCGCCGGCGAGGATGATGCCCTTGCGGATCATGCGGCGGTACCGAGGCGCTGGCCGGCATAGCGGCGGGCGCGGATGGCGCGCCACCAGGGCTCGTTGGCGAGATACCAGTCGACGGTGCGGGCGAGTCCGGCCTCGAAATCGTGGGCGGCGCGCCAGGCGAGGGCGGCCTCGCTGCGGGCGGGGTCGATCTCGTAGCGGAAATCGTGGCCGGGGCGGTCGGCGACGAAGGTGATCAGCCGCTCGCGCGGGCCGGCGGGATCGGGGCGGCGGGCATCGAGCAGGCGGCAGATGGCGCGGACGACGTCGAGATTGGAGCGGGGCTGGCGGGCGCCGATGGCGTAGGTCTCGCCGGGCGTGCCGGTGAGGGCGATGGCGAGGAGCGCCTCGGCGTGATCCTCGACGAAGAGCCAGTCGCGCAGGTTGGAGCCGTCGCCATAGACGGGCAGGGGGCGGCCCTCGAGGGCGTTGATGAGCACCAGCGGGATGAGTTTCTCGGGGAACTGCCAGGGGCCGTAATTGTTGGTGGTGTTGGAGACGATGGCGGGCAGGCCGTAGGTGTGCCGCCAGGCGCGGACGAGATGGTCCGAGGCGGCCTTGCTGGCGGCGTAGGGGCTGCGGGGGTCGTAGGGGGTGGTTTCGGTGAAGGGGGGATCGCCTTGTTCGAGGGCGCCGAACACCTCGTCGGTGGAGATGTGGTGGAAGCGGAAGCGGCGGCGGGCGGGCTCGTCCAGGGTGGCGAACCAGGCGCGGGCGGCCTCGAGCAGGACGAAGGTGCCGGTGATGTTGGTGTCGATGAAATCGCGCGGCCCGTCGATCGAGCGGTCGACATGGGATTCGGCGGCGAGATGCATGACGATGTCGGGCCGGTGCGCCTCGAAGGCGGCGCGCATCGCCGCTGCATCGGTGATGTCGGCGCGGATCAGGCGATGGCGCGGATGCCCCAGCGCAGCGCCCAGCGCGTCCTCCGAGGCGGCGTAGGTCATCTTGTCGACGGTGACGACCTCGTGCGGCGTGCTCGCCACAAGCCGACGGACAACCGCAGAACCAATGAAGCCGCAGCCCCCGGTGATCAGAAATCGCAAGGTTGGATCAGGCATAATCTCAAAAAGAGCGGATCAGGAAATCTGCTTCGCGCAAGATGTTTGCAAATGCGGAACGTCGGAATCGTGTCGTGATGCGACGGGGACGGATGCGGCCCCTAACGCCAAAGTAATATAACAGCTTTGATAGCCGGAATCATCTCATGAATCGGCATCAAAACAGATTTATTTCATAGGTATTTACAGGGTTTTTCGTAAACGGTGAGTTTTTTATTAGAAACTAGAACTAACAATATAAATGATGTTAGATAGTATTTTCCTGATAAAATTTCACGAACGAAGAATCGATTGGAAAATAAAGACGTTCGCCGAGTTCGGCTCAGATCTTTTTACGGGTGCGCGGGGCGTGAGACAGGCCGAGCCGGGCGGCGAGGTCGTCGCGCCAGGCGCGCTGGGCGGCGCGGGCGGCATCGTCGAGGCCGAGGGTGTCGGCGGCGATCGCCTGCACCCGGGCGATCTCGGCGAGATGGGTCCGCCCGTCGAGCGAGGCGGTCGCTCCGCCCTCGTGCCGGCGGTGGACGTTCAGCGGCTCGGCGACCCAGACGACCGGGCCGGCGGCATGGGCGAGCAGGTCGATATAGAGCCGCCAGTCGCCGGCGAGGCGGAAGGTGGCCAGCTCGTCGCCGAGGCGGGCGAGGCTCGCGCGCAGCGCGTCGCGCCGGAACAGCACGGCGCTGACATTGAGGATGAGGTTGCGGGTGGCGAGGAAGCGGGTGGCGAAGTCGCGCGCATCGAGGGTCATCGTCGTCGCGAGGTCGGCGGCGCCGGATTCGGCATAATAGCGCCGGTAGTCCGGCATCAGGGTGCGGCCCTCGTCGTCCACCGCGCGGGAATCGGCGATCGCCATCACCGCGCCGGGCGCCGCGGCGAGGGCGGCGGCGAGGCGGGCGACGAAGCGGGGGGTGGTGTCGTCATCGGCCTCGGCGATCCAGACGAAGTCGCCGCGCGCGGACTCGGCGGCGCGGCGCCACTGGCCGAAGGGCGAGCCGCTGTTGCGCCGGGCGCGGCGCACCGCGAGACTGCGCCGCCAGCCGGCGGCGGTTTCCCTGGCCACCGCCACCGAACCGTCGGTCGAGGCGTCGTCGAGCAGCGTCACCTCCTCGAGCGGGTAGGTCTGGCCGAAAATGCCGGCGAGGCGGCGGGGCAGGTGGCGCTCGTAATTGTAGTTGGTGACGAAGCAGGAGACGCCGATCAGCCCGGGGCTGGCGAGGGCGAGCAGGCGGCGGGCATAGGCGGCGAAATCGAAGCGGGTTGCGGCCTCGGCGGCGATGCGGGGGCGGGCGGCGGCGAGTGCTTCATGGTCGAGCCGGGCGGCGATCGCGGCGGCGAAGGCGGCGACGTCGCCGGCGGGGACGCTCTCGCCCGCGCCGGTCTCGCGCAGCAGGTCGGGGATGCCGCCGGAGCCGGCGAAGGCGATGGCGGGCAGGCCGGCGGCCATTGCCTCGATCACCGTGGTGGGCAGCGGGTCCTCGCGCGAGGTGAGGGCGTAGAGGTCGGCGCCGCAATAGGCGGGGGCGACATCCTCGTCGAAGGGCAGCAGGTGGAAGCGGCCGGTGGCGCGGGCGGCCTCGATCTCGGCGCCGAGATAGTCGCGGATCCAGAGATGGGTCTCGCCGAGCCAGACGAAATGGATGTCCGGCCGGGCGGCGGCGAGCAGGCGGAAGGCCTGGAGGAAGAGGTCGAACCCCTTGCGCAGGTCGCCGAAGCCGACGCCGAGCACGGCGAAGGCATCCACCGCGAGGCCGAGCCGGGCGCGGAAGCGGCGGCGGGCGGCGGCATCGAAGCGCACGCCCTGGTAGTTCCCCTGGGGGATGACATGGGCCGCCGGCGTGGCCTCGAGCGCGGCGCACAGCGCGTCGCGCACATGGGCCGAGGAAAACACGGTGGCGGCGGCGGCGCGCATCCCCTGGCGGGCGACGCCGCGCAGGGCGCGCTCATCGACGAGGCGGGGCATCTCGTGGACCAGAAGGATGCTGCGCAGCCCGGCCTCGGCGAGCGGCGCGCAGGCCCGCGCCGAGGCGAGGCTGTTGACGATCGCCGCGGTGATGCCCTGGGCGCGGTAGGTCGCGACATGGTGCTGCAGCGCGGGTTCGTTGGGGGCGAGGTCGACGATGCCCTCGGCCTCGTAGTCGGGGACCAGATCGCCGCCGCCGAGCAGCAGGATGCGCGGCACGATGCCATGCTGGCGGCGCAGGGTGCGGGCGAGGTGGAGCAGCAGCATCTGCGCGCCGTGGGGCAGGGCGTCGTGCCCGACGAGGAGGAGGTTCTGCGCGTCCGCCGCATCGGCGCGGCCGGTGATGGCGCGGGCGGTGGCGTTGAGGAAGGCGGCGCCGAAATGCAGGTCGGGTTCGAGATAGGCGCCCTCGGCCCATTCGTTCCAGGCGTTGATGCAGACGATCGGCTCGCCATGGACCGGGGCGCGGCGGGCGCGCTCGATCAGCGCCGCGAGCCAGGCCTGGTAGGCGGCGGGCGTCGCCTCGTGCAGCACGACGCCGGCCCCCTCGCGCCGCGGGTCGTTGTCCCAGCCGGGGACGGCGGTGCGGATCAGCGGATAGGCGGGGTCGGGGTCGGCGAGGGAGGCGGCGACGATGTCGTCATAGCGGTAGACATCGGCCGAGAACGCGGGGTCGAACAGGTCGAGCGCGGTGTCGAGCTTGGGGGCGCCGACCACCAGCTTGTGCGGCGGGAATTCCACCGCGCCGTCGAGCCCGTGGCGGCGGGGGTCGTAGTCGTGGAAGCTCTGGGCCATGAAGAGCAGCGGGGTTTCGCCGTGCCGCTCGGCGAAGAGGCGGCGCCAGCGGGCGATGGTCGCGGGCGGGTCGGGGATCAGGGCGGCGCGGTAGATCATCAGCAGCGGCCGGCCATCGAGCCGGATGTAGCGCGGATCGGCGAAATGGCGGGCGAAGTCGTCGACCAGCGCGGCGTCGTCCTCCGGCCGGTAGTCCTGGGCGAGGAGGATCTCGCGTTCCAGCCCGTCCCACCGCCGGGTCCAGTTCTCGTTCGCCCACATCAGGCAGAAGGGCATGTCGAGCGCGGGATCGGCGAGGAAGCGCTCGACCGGCCGCTCCAGCAGGCGGCGGCGGTTGAACCAGTAGTAATAGAAGACGAAGCCGCCGAGCCCGGCCTCCTTCGCCATCGCGATCTGGCGGGGCATCACCGCGGGATCGTCGAGCGAGTAGAAGCCGAGATCGCGCGGGGCGCGGGGCTGGTAGTGGCCGGCGAAGCGCGGGGTGGCGCGGACGAGGTTGGTCCATTCGGTGAAGCCGGTGCCCCACCAGGCGTCGTTCTCGGGGATGCGGTGGAATTGCGGCAGGTAATAGGCGAGCACGGTGGCGAGGCGGGGCGCGCCGGGCGGCAGGGGCTGGCGCGGCTCGAAGGCGGGGGCGGGGCGCGTGGCGGCGCGGATGGCGCCGGCGATCAGCCGCTCGCCGGCCGGCCGGCGCGGGTGGAAGCCGCCGCCGCGATGGGCGAGATAGTGCAGGAACGGATTGCCGCCGGCGATCTCGTCGGCATAGCGGGCGGCGTAGAAGCCGATGTCGAAATCCGGGCTCGGGTCGCGCCGCTCGGCGGCGCCGAAGGCGCAGAAATGCTCGAACGGATCGCTGCCGGCGGCGGCGACGTCGGGGTTGTTGTCGAGATACCATTGCGGGTCGAACAGCGGGACCGGGCTGACCTTGCCGGTGCGGCGGCGGGAGAGGAAATCGGCCAGCGCGTTGGCGCCATCGGGGATGCCATAGGTCTCGCGATACCAGCCGGCGTGGAACAGCGGCGAGGGGTCGCGGCCCTCGCGGTCGCCGAAATCGATGTAGTGGCGCAGCGGGTTGGCGCCGGAGGCGGCGATGTCGGGGTTGCGGGCGAGGTAGAAGGCGGGGTCGAAATAGGGGTTGGGGCGATGCCCGGCGCGCCAGCCGCGGCGGCAGAAATCGGTGAGCGGGTCGGTGCCGGCCGGCATGTCCTGCGCCTGCAGCGCGTAATGGCCGGGATCGAACAGGCCGCTCGGGCGGATCGCGGCGATGTCGCCGGCGAGGTCGGGGTCTTCGGCGGGGGGATGGGTCCGGGTCATGCGGCGCGTTTGTCCTTATGTGGCGCCGGTCAGGCCGTGCGGCGGGCGGAGGTCGAGCGCGCAGCGCCGGGCGAGGGCGTGGCCGAGGGCGAGCATCGGCGCCTCGTCGAACAGCCTGCCCCAGAGGCAGAGCGCGGCGGGGACGCGGCGCGCCGGGGCGTCGGCCGGGGCGTCGGCGGCGATGCCGGCGGAGGGGCGCGGCGGCGAGAGGGTGAAGCCGACCGGCAGGCAGAGGCAGGGATGGCCGGTGAAGGCGGCCAGCGTCGGCAGCGCGCCGACGCCGAAGGGCGCGGCGAGGAGATCGACCCCGGCGAGGAGGTCGCGCATCGCCATCATGCCGCGGCGGCGCAGCCGGTCGAGCTGGATGTGGTCGACCGCCGAGAGGAAGCGGGCGAGGCGGAACTGGTTGGGCCAGGCGGATTCGTCCTGGCGGGCGAGCAGGTCGTCGGCGCCGGAGAGGGTGAGCGGCTCGAAGCTCGCCGCCGCCTCGGCCATCAGCAGGGAGACCAGGCTTTCCCAAGGCAGCGCGGGCAGTTCGACCGGCACCGGGACGACGCCGAGGGCGCGGCAATGCTCGATCGCGGCGCGGGCGGCTTCCGCCGAGGGGTCGGCGAAATCCGCCGCCAGGATGCCGAGCCGCAGGCCTTCGGGGTCGCGCCCGGCATCGCCGCCGAAGGGGATGTCGAGGCTGGAGGGATCGTCGGGGTCGGCGCCGTTGAGGATGGCGAGGATCAGCGCGGCGTCGCCGGCATCGCGGCAGAGCGGGCCGAGACGGTCGAGGCTCGGGCAGAGCGGCATCGTGCCGGTGCGGGCGATGCGGCCGAAGCTCGGGCGCAGGCCGACGGCGCCGCAGCGCGCGGCGGGGGCGACGATCGAGCCGAGGGTTTCGGTGCCGAGGGCGAAACCGCAAAGCCCGGCGGCGGCGGCGGCGGCGGAACCGGCGGAGGAGCCGGAGGCGCCCTCGTCCGTGTTCCACGGGTTGCGGGTGCGCCCGCCATGCCAGACATCGCCGTAGCCGAGCGCGCCGACGGTGGTCTTGCCGAGCAGCACGGCGCCGGCGGCGCGCAGGCGGCGGACCGCGACGGCATCCTGTTCCGGCAGGCGGCCGAGAAAGGGTTCGGCGCCGCGATCGGTGACGAGGCCGGCGGTGTCGATCAGGTCCTTGCAGCCCCAGGGCACGCCGTGCAGCGGGCCGGCCCAGTCGCCGCGGGCGGCGCGGGCGTCGAGTTCGGCGGCCTCGTCCAGCGCGGCGGGGTTGAGGCGGGCGAAGGCGCCGATCGCGGGATCGAGCCGGGCGATGCGGTCGAGGCAGATCGCGGCCAGGCGGGTCGCGGTGAGGTGCCCGGCGCGGACCCACGCCGCCTGAAGGCGGGCGGGGGCGAAGGCGATCGCCGCATCGTCGTCGCCGGGAAACGGGGCGTCGGCGGCGGGCAGGCGCAGCGGTGCCGCCGGCGGCGGCGCGAAGCCGGGGAGGCGCGGGTCGAACACGCAGGCGGGGGCCAGCTGCTCGTCGAGCGGGACGGCGCGGCGGGCGCGGGCCAGGTCGATCTGCGCCGCGAGGGCGCCGGCGAGCAGGTCGCGTTCCGGCCTGGTCTGGGCGATGCCGAGAACGCGCTCGGCGGCGGCGATGTCGGCGCTGGTCACGGCCTGTTTGTCCACCCAAACCTCCTGTCAGTCTGTTTGGCCGATCCGGCGGGCATTGCCAAGAGCGGCCGAGGCGCCATTTGCGGGGCATGGATGCCGAACCGATTCCCACCCGCGACGCCGGGCTCGACCGCCTTGCCGCCTTCCTGCCGCGCGCCGGGGCGGCTTACGCGGCGGGGCGGAATACCGATCCCGGACCGGAGCGGAAAGGGGCGGTCTCGCGCCTGTCGCCCTGGCTGCGGCACCGGCTGCTGACCGAGGCGGAGGTGGCGCGGGCGGCGTTCGCGGCGCATGGCGAGGCGGCCGCGAAATTCATCGAGGAGGTCGGCTGGCGGACCTACTGGAAGGGCTGGCTGGAGCAGCGGCCCGGCGTGTACGATCTCTATCGCGCCGGGCTGCGGCGGGCGGAGAACCGGCTCGCGACCGAGGAGGGGCTGCGGCGCGCGTTTCACGATGCCTGCGCCGGGCAGACCGGGATCGACTGTTTCGATTCCTGGGCGCGGGAGATCGTCGCGCGGAACTACCTGCACAACCATGCGCGGATGTGGTTCGCCTCGATCTGGATCTTCACGCTGCGGCTGCCCTGGGAACTCGGGGCGGATTTCTTTCTCCGCCACCTGCTGGATGGCGACATCGCCTCCAACACGTTGTCGTGGCGGTGGGTGGCGGGGCTGCACACGCCGGGCAAGCACTATCTCGCGCGGGCGGAGAACATCGCGCGCTTCACCGGCGGGCGGTTCGATCCGCGCGGGCTGCTCGACGAGGCGGCGGAACCGCTCACCGAGGCGGTGCGGCCGGGGCCGGCGCTTCCGCCGCAATTCGATCCGCCGCCTTCGGGCGAGGTCGTGCTGCTGCTGCATGAGGAGGATTGCGCGGTGGAGACGCTCGATCTTGCCGGCTGCACGGTGCGGGCGGTGGCGGCGGTGGCGATGCCGGAGGCGCGGGCGCGCGGCGGCGTGGCGCCGGCGGTGGCGGGCTTCGCCCATGGCGCGCTGGTGGATGCGATGGGACGGGCGGCGGCGCGGTTCGGCGTCCGGCCGGTGCTGCTGGAAGTGGACGATCTCGCCGGCTGGGCGGCGGCGCACCGGCTGAAGGTGGTGACCGCGCATCCGCCCATCGGGCCGGTCGCGCAGGCGCTGGCGGCGGCGGATGTGGGGGCGGTGCGGGTTGCCCGCGCCTGGGACCGCGCCTTGTGGCCGCATGCGGGGCGCGGGTTCTTCGGCTTCCGCCCCCGGATCGGCGACGCGGTGGCCGCCGCGTCCGGGGGCTGAGCGCGGGTCAGATCACGCCGGAGCCGCCATCGACCGCGAGGATCTGGCCGGTGATGTGGCCGGAGGCGGCGGAGCAGAAGAGCAGGGCGGCGCCCTTCAGGTCGGCGTCGTTGCCGAGCTTGTTCATCGGCGTCTTCGCCAGGATCTTTTCCTCGAACTGGCCGAGGATGCCGCGCGTCATCTTCGAGGGGAAGAAGCCGGGGGCGAGCGCGTTCACCGTGATGTTGTGCGGGCCCCATTCGGCGGCGAGCGCGCGGGTCATGTTCACCACCGCGCCCTTCGAGGTGTTGTAGGGGATGGTGCCGGTGATGTCCGGGTGATGGCCGCGCAGCCCGGCGATCGAGGCGATGTTGAGCACCTTGCCGGACTTGCGGGGGATCATCGAGCGCGCGGCGATCGCCTGGGTGAGGAAGAACAGGTTGTTGACGTTGAGGTTCATCACCCGCGCCCAGGCCTCGGGCGTGACGTCGACCGCCGGGGCACCCCAGGTGGCGCCGGCATTGTTCACCAGGATGTCGACCGGGCCTGAGGCCAGCACGGCGTCGGCCAGCGTCTTCGGGCCGTCGTCCTTGCCGAGGTCGCTGACATGGGCGGTGGCGGCGATGCCGAGGCCGGCGAGGTGCTTCACCGCCTCGTCCAGCTCGTCCTCCTTGCGGGCGGAGATCGCGATGGTGGCGCCGAACTCGCCGAGCGCCTCGGCGATCTGCAGGCCGAGGCCGCGCGAGCCGCCGGTGATCAGGGCGCGCTTGCCGGTCAGGTCGAACAGGGATTTCAACGCGGTCATTCGGGTTTCCTCATCGTTGCTGGCCCGTTCCGGGCGGGGTTGACGGGCGCGATACGCGCCTATCCTATGGTGCACAAGCCCCCGTGCCAACGGGGACGCGACCTGGAGGAGACGAGACATGACCGAGGTGACGGAACCGTTCCGCTACCGGCTGCTGATCGGGCAGCTGCTGAAGATGCCGATCGCGCAGGCGAGCCGGCGGGAGATCGTCTATCGCGGCGACACGCGGCTGACCTATCCGCAATTTGCCGCCCGCGTGCACCGCTTCGGCGGCGTGCTGCGCGACCTCGGCGCCGGGATGGGCACGCGCGTCGCCTTCATGGACTGGGACAGCCACCGCTACCTCGAGGCCTATTTCGCGGTGCCGATGGCGGGCGCCGTGCTGATGATGGTGAACATCCGCCTCAGCCCGGAGCAGATCGCCTACACGATCGATCATTCCGGCGCGGAAATCCTGTTCGTGCACGCGGATTTCCTGCCGGTGCTGGCGGCGATCCGCGAGCGGCTGCCGAAGCTGCGCCAGGTGGTGCTGATCCGCGACGACGAGACGGCGGTGCCGGAGGGCTTCGGCGGGGAGTATGAAACGATGCTGGCGGCGACGGCGCCGCTCGACGCGTTTCCGGAATTCGACGAGGACACGCTGGCGACGACCTTCTACACGACGGGGACGACGGGCCTGCCCAAGGGGGTGATGTTCACCCACCGGCAGCTCGTGCTGCACACGCTGATGGTGCTGACCGGTATCAACATGTCCGGGCTGAATGGCGGGCTGTCGCGCGAGGACGTCTACATGCCGCTGACGCCGATGTTCCACGTTCACGCCTGGGGCTTTCCCTACGCGGCGACGATGCTGGGGATGCAGCAGGTCTATGTCGGGCGGTTCCTGCCGGAGGTGGTGCTGCGGCTGCTGGTCGAGGAGCGGGTGACGGTGTCGCACTGCGTGCCGACGATCATGCACATGATCCTGAACGCGCCGGCGGCGAAGGCGATCGACCTGTCGCGCTGGCGGGTGGTGATCGGCGGCTCGGCGCTGCCGCGGCCGCTCTGCGAGCAGGCGCTGGCGCGGGGGATCGACATCTTCGCCGGCTACGGCATGTCGGAGACCTGCCCGGTGATGACGCTGGCGCAGCTGCGCGGCGACATTCTCGACGGGCTGCCCGATCGCGCCGAGGCGGAGATCGGCTACCGGATGGCGGCTGGCCTGCCGGGGCCGCTGGTCGAGGTCCGGATCGTGGACGAGGCGATGAACGATGTGCCGCATGACGGCAAGTCGGTCGGGGAGGTGGTGACGCGCACCCCGGCGCTGACGCCGGGCTATGCCGGCAACCCGGAGGCCTCGGCGGCGCTCTGGCGGGGCGGGTGGCTGCATACCGGGGATATCGGCACGATCGACGCCGACGGGTATCTGCGCATCGTCGACCGGGTGAAGGACGTGATCAAGACCGGCGGCGAGTGGATCTCCTCGATCGGGCTGGAGGAGATCCTGCTCACCCATCCGGCGGTGTCGGAGGCGGCGGTGGTGGGGGTCGCGGACGAGCGCTGGGGCGAGCGGCCGGTGGCCTTCGTCGTGCTGCGCGCGGGCATGGAGGCCGACGAGGAGGCGCTGCGCGGCCATGTGCAGGCGCGGGCGGATGCCGGCGCGATCTCGCGCTACGCGGTGCCGGACCGGGTGCATCTGGTCGAGACCCTTGACAAGACCTCGGTCGGCAAGCTGGACAAGAAGGCGATGCGCGCGCGCGCCACCGGAGGGGCGGCGTGAGTTCGCAGACTTCGCAATTCACCGTCCCGGCTTCGATCCAACTTGCCGCAATTCGCTTGTGACTGCGAAGTCCAGCGGCTATTGCGGGGCCAAACCACCTTCAGCAACCACGAGCGCAACCGCCATGAAACTTCACGAAGTCCGTGTTCATCCATCCAAATCCCTGCTCAAGCGCGACGACCAGCTGGCGTGGAAGATCGCCGGCGTGGCGGCGGACAAGGTGGCCGTCGACAAGGACGTGACGGCGATGATCATCAACCGGATCATCGACAACGCGGCGGTGGCGGTGGCCTCGGTCAATCGCGGGCCGGTGGTCTCGGCCCGGGCGATGGCGCTCGGCCATGCGAAGCGCGGCGGGGCGACGGTGTTCGGCCTGCCGGCGCGCAAGACGGTGAGCCCGGAATGGGCGGCCTGGGCGAACGGCACGGCGGTGCGCGAGCTCGATTACCACGACACCTTCCTCGCCGCCGACTATTCGCACCCGGGCGACAACATTCCGCCGATCCTCGCGGTGGGCCAGGTGATGGAGCGCTCCGGGCGCGACCTGATCCGCGGCATCGCGACGGGGTATGAGATCCAGATCAACCTCGTGCGGGCGATCTGCCTGCATGAATGGAAGAAGGACCACATCGCGCATCTCGCCCCGGCGCAGGCGGCGGGCATCGGCGCGCTGCTCGGGCTGAAGCAGGAGACGATCTTCCAGGCGGTGCAGCAGGCGGTGCATGTCAGCTTCACCACGCGGCAGAGCCGCAAGGGCGAGATCAGCTCGTGGAAGGCGTTCGCGCCCGCCCATGCCGGCAAGCTCGCGATCGAGGCGGTGGACCGGGCGATGCGCGGCGAGGGCGCGCCGAGCCCGATCTATGAGGGCGAGGACAGCGTGATCGCCTGGATGCTGGGCGGCAAGGATGCCGTCTATCACGTGCCGCTGCCGGGCAAGGGCGAGGCCAAGCGCGCGATCATGGACAGCTACACCAAGGAGCACTCGGCCGAATACCAGAGCCAGGCGCTGATCGACCTCGCCTTCCGGATGCGCGAGCAGATCGAGAATTTCGACGCGATCGAGAAGATCACCATCCACACCTCGCACCACACCCATTACGTGATCGGAACGGGGGCGAACGACCCGCAGAAGATGGACCCGAAGGCGAGCCGCGAGACGCTCGACCATTCGATCATGTACATCTTCGCGGTCGCGCTGCAGGACGGCACCTGGCACCATGTCGACAGCTACGCGCCGAAGCGGGCGCGGCGGGCGGACACGGTGGCGCTGTGGCACAAGATCGAGACCGCCGAGGACCCGGAGTGGACGCGCCGCTACCACGCCACCGATCCGGCCGAGAAGGCGTTCGGCGGGCGCGTCGAGATCCGGTTCAAGGATGGCAGCACGCTGGTCGACGAGCTGGCGGTGGCGAACGCGCATTCGCTGGGCGCGCATCCGTTCGAGCGGGCCGATTACATCCGCAAGTTCGAGACGCTGACCGACGGCATCATCTCGCCGCGCGAGGCCGCCCGCTTCCTCGAGGCGGTGCAGGAACTGCCGCGCCTGCCGGCCGGCGAGCTCGACCGGCTGAACGTCGCCCTGCCCGCGGGCGCGCTGCTCGAGGGCAAGCCGGGCATCTTCTGAGACGCAAGGAGCAGACAGCATGAGCGAGACCACGACGGCGCCGAAGCCGAAGAAGTCGGTCGCCCTTTCGGGGGTTGCCGCGGGGAACACGGCGCTGTGCAGCGTCGGCCGCAGCGGCAACGACCTGCATTACCGCGGCTACGACATTCTCGATATCGCCGAGACGTGCAGCTTCGAGGAAATCGCGCATCTGCTGATCCACGGCACGCTGCCGAACGCGGCGGAGCTTTCGGCCTATCTCGCGAAGCTGCAGGCGCTGCGCGGGCTGCCGGATGCGGTGCGCAAGGTGCTGGAGGCGCTGCCGGCCGCCGCGCACCCGATGGACGTGATGCGCAGCGGCGTCTCCGCCCTGGGCTGCGTGCTGCCGGAGGCGCACGACCACAACCCGGCCGGCGCGCGCGACGTGGCGGACCGGCTGATCGCCTCGCTCGGCTCGATGCTGCTCTACTGGCATCACTACAGCGCCAACGGGCGGCGCATCGATGTCGAGACCGACGACGAGTCGATCGGCGCGCATTTCCTGCACCTGCTGCACGGGCGCCGGCCGGTGGATGCCTGGGTGCGGGCGATGCACACCTCGCTCATTCTGTACGCGGAACATGAATTCAACGCCTCGACTTTCGCTTCGCGCGTCGTCGCCGGCACGGGTTCGGACATCTACTCGGCGATCACCGCCGGCATCGGCGCGCTGCGCGGGCCGAAGCATGGCGGCGCCAACGAGTTCGCCTTCGAGGTGCAGAAGCGCTATGCCGACCCCGACGAGGCGGAGGCGGATATCCGCCGGCGGATCGAGGCGCGCGAGGTGATCATCGGTTTCGGCCATCCGGTCTATACCATCGCCGATCCGCGCAACGTGGTGATCAAGCGCGTCGCCCGCTCGCTCTCGGAGCAGGCGGGATCGATGAAGATGTTCAACATCGCCGAGCGGATCGAGAGCGTCATGCACGACGCGAAGCGCATGTTCCCGAATCTCGACTGGTTCTCGGCCGTGTCGTACCACATGATGGGCGTGCCGACCGCGATGTTCACGCCGCTCTTCGTGATCGCGCGGACCACCGGCTGGAGCGCGCATGTGATGGAGCAGCGCGCCGACAACAAGATCATCCGTCCCTCGGCCAGCTACGTGGGGCCGGAGGATCGCAAGTTCGTGCCGCTCGACAAGCGCGGCTGAGGAGGGTTCGATGAGCTATCTGCAAGCATCCGGCCTGCCGGATCGACCCGCCGGGCTGCGCTTTCGCGAACTGGTGGAACGTGGGCCGATCGTGCAGATTCCGGGCGCGCATAACGGGCTCGCCGGGCGGCAGGCGATGCGGGCCGGGTTCGAGGCGTGCTACCTTTCCGGGGCGGCGATGACCGCCTCGATGGGGCTGCCGGATCTCGGCATCATCACCGTCGACGAGGTGTGCTTCTTCGTCCGCCAGGTGGCGCGGGCCTCGGGCCTGCCGGTGCTGGTCGATGGCGATACCGGCTATGGCGAGGCGCTCAACGTGATGCACATGGTGCGCAGCTTCGAGGATGCCGGGGCGGGTGCCGTGCATATCGAGGACCAGCTGCTGCCGAAGAAATGCGGCCACCTGAACGACAAGAAGCTCGCCGATGCGCGCGACATGGCGGCGAAGGTGGCGGCGGCGGCGCATGCGCGGCGGAACCTCTACATCATCGCGCGCACCGATGCCGCGGCGAGCGAGGGGATGGACGGCGCGGTGGCGCGGGCGAAGATGTATGTCGAGGCCGGGGCCGACGCGATTTTCCCCGAAGCGCTCTACAACGCCGAGATGTTCCGCGAATTCGCCCGTCGGATGCCGGGCGTGCCGCTGCTCGCCAACATGACCGAGTTCGGCCGCACGCCGTTCTTCACCGCCGCCGAGTTCCAGGAGATGGGCTACCGGATGGTGATCTGGCCGGTGACCTCGCTGCGGGTTTCGGCGAAGGCGGTGGAAAATCTCTACGCCGCGATCCGGCGCGATGGCGGTGCGCAGAATTGCGTCGAGGCGATGCAGACGCGCGCCGAGCTCTACGAGACCATCGACTATGCCGGGTTCGAGGCGCTGGATGCGACGATCGTCAAGACCGTCGTGCCGGCGCCGATCGGCTGACGGAGACGCCGCTTTCGGGAGGAAGAGATGAACGCCACGACGCCATCCGACGCAACGCCGCAATTCGCGCTCGACGAGGCGCAGCGCGCGATTGCCGAGATGGCGCGCGGCTTCGCCGACGAGCGGCTGGCGCCGCACGCGCTGGAGTGGGACGCGGCGCGGCACTTTCCTCTCGACGTGATCCGCGAGGGCGCAGCCCTCGGCATGGGCGGGATCTATGTGCGCGAGGAGAGCGGCGGGTCGGGGCTGACGCGGCTCGACGCGGCGCTGATCTTCGAGGCGCTGGCGACCGGCTGCCCGGCGGTTTCGGCCTACATGTCGATCCACAACATGGTGGCCTGGATGGTCGACCGGTTCGGTGACGACGCGCAGCGCCGGGACGTGTTGCCGGCGCTGGTGAGCATGGAGCATCTCGCCAGCTATTGCCTGACCGAGCCGGGGGCGGGATCGGACGCGGCGGCGCTGAAGACGAAGGCCGTGCGCGATGGCGACGATTACGTGCTCGACGGCGTCAAGCAGTTCATCTCGGGCGCGGGGGCGACCGACCTTTATCTGGTGATGGCGCGCAGCGGCGGCGCCGGGCCGCGCGGGATTTCCTCGTTCCTGGTGCCGAAGGATGCGAAGGGCCTGGGCTTTGGCGCCAACGAGCGGAAGATGGGCTGGAACGCGCAGCCGACGCGCCAGGTGGTGTTCGAATCCTGCCGCATTCCCGCACGGTTCCGGCTCGGCGCGGAAGGCGAGGGGTTCCGCATCGCGATGAGCGGGCTCGATGGCGGGCGGGTGAATATCGGCGCCTGTTCGCTCGGCGGCGCGCAGGCGGCGCTGGAGAAGGCGCAGCGCTACATGGGCGAGCGCGAGGCGTTCGGCCGGCGGCTGGAGGATTTCCAGGCGTTGCAGTTCCGGCTTGCCGACATGGCGACCGAGCTGGAGGCGGCGCGGCTCTTCCTGTGGTCCGCGGCGGCAGCGCTCGACCGCGGCGAGGCGGACGCGACGCGGCGCTGCGCGATGGCGAAGCGGATCGCCACCGATACCGGTTTCAACGTTGCCAACAATGCGCTGCAACTGTTCGGCGGCTATGGCTATCTCGCCGAATACGGCATCGAGAAGATCGTGCGCGATCTGCGGGTGCATCAGATTCTGGAAGGGACGAACGAAATCATGAGACTGATCGTCGCGCGCGGCCTCATCGGGCGGAACGCATGAGCGGGGAGACGACCGCGGATGTCGAGATCCGGATCGAGGGCAGGGTCGGCCGGATCAGCCTGAACCGGCCGCGGGCGCTGAACGCGCTGACGCACGACATGGAAGTGGCGATCGACGCGGCGCTGCTGCGCTGGGCGGACGATCCTTCCGTCGCCTTCGTGATGGTGGACGGGCGCGGCGAGCGCGGGCTGTGCGCGGGCGGCGATATCCGCGCGCTGTACGACGCGGCGAAGAGCGGCGGCGAACGCCTGGCGTTTCCATTCTTTGGCGACGAATACAGGATGAACGCGCATATCGCGAATTATCCGAAGCCCTTCGTCGCGCTGATGGACGGGATCGTGATGGGCGGCGGCGTCGGCATTTCGGCGCACGGGTCGCACCGCATCGTCACCGAGCGGACGATGCTGGCGATGCCGGAGGTCGGCATCGGCTTCGTGCCGGATGTCGGCGGCACTTTCCTGCTCGGGCGGATGCCGGGCGAGACCGGCATTCACGCCGCACTCACCGCGCACCGGATGACCGGCGCCGATGCGGTGTCCTGCGGCATCGCCGATCATTACGTGGAAAGCCGGCATCTGCCGGCGCTGACGGCGGCGCTGGCGGCGCTGGTGGATGGCGCGGATGTCGATGACTGCATCGCCGCCTTCGCGACGCCGGCGCCGGACTCGCCGCTGCTCGCCGAGCGCGCCTGGATCGACGATTGCTACAAGGCGCCGACGGCCGAGGCGATCGTCGCGGCGCTGGAGGCGCATGCCGAACCGGCGGCGCGCGAGGCGGCGGCGACGATCAGGCGGATGTCGCCGACCTCGGTGAAGCTCAGCCTGCGCCTCGTGCGCGCGGCGCGGGGCGATGCGAAGGTGGAGACCGCGATCGACCGCGAGTTCCGCGTCGCGGTGCGCTGCGTCGCCGCGCATGATTTCGTCGAGGGCGTGCGGGCGCAGCTCGTCGACAAGGACCGCAATCCGCGCTGGCAGCCGGCGACGCTCGATGGCGTGGATGATGAAGCGCTCGATGCCTATTTCGCGCCGCTCGGCGCCGATGAGCTGGGGCTCGACGCACTAGAGCACTTTCCGATCCTTTCGGATCGGATGTAGTGCTCTATCATATTGATAATTAGAGCATCTTTATCCGATCGGATGATGCTCTAACGCACTGACAGGAGGATACGCATGGCACGGATCGGATTCATCGGCCTGGGCAACATGGGCGGCCCGATGGCCGCCAATCTGGTCCGCGCGGGCCATGCGGTGCTCGGCTTCGACACCGTGCCGGCGGCGCGCGAGGCGGCGGCGGCGGCGGGTGTGACGATCGTGGAGCTTGCCGCCGAGGCGGCGCGCGACGCGGATGCGGTGATCACCATGTTGCCCTCCGGCCCGATCGTCCGCGCGGTCTATGAGGCGGCGGACGGCATCCTGCCGGCGGCGCGGGCCGGCACGCTGTTCATCGACTGCTCGACCATCGATGTCGACTCCGCCCGCGCCGCGCATGCGATGGCGGCGGGACGGGGGATGCTTGCGCTCGATGCGCCGGTCTCCGGCGGGGTGGGCGGTGCCAGCGCCGGGACGCTGACCTTCATGGCCGGCGGCAGCGCCGAGGCGTTCGAGCGCGGCGAGCCGCTGCTGGCGGCGATGGGCCGGCGCATCGTGCATTGCGGCGGCGCCGGGGCCGGGCAGGCGGCGAAGATCTGCAACAACATGATCCTCGGCATCTCGATGATCGCGGTGAGCGAGGCCTTCGCGCTGGCCGACCGGCTGGGGCTCGACCGGCAGAAACTGTTCGACGTGGCCTCCACCGCCTCGGGCCAGTGCTGGTCGCTGACCTCGTATTGCCCGGTGCCGGGACCGGTGCCGGCGAGCCCGGCCAATCACGAATACCGGCCGGGCTTCGCCGCCGCGCTGATGCTGAAGGATCTCGGTCTCGCGATGGAGGCGGCGGCGGCGACCGGCACCGAGACCGCGCTCGGCCGCCATGCGCGCGACATCTACGCCGCGTTCGCCGAATCAGGGCATGGCGGCGAGGATTTTTCCGCGATCTTCCGGGCGATCTCGGCGGCGTCGAAACCCGCCTGAGCGGCGCGGGAGGCGCGGAACCAGAAAAAAAGGAAACGTCCATGACCGACTTCATCGCCGCGCGGCAGTTCCTTCTCGACCACCGGACCGATCTTGCCGCCGCCTCCGCCGGATTCCGCTGGCCGGAGGCGCGGGATTTCAACTGGGCGCTCGACTGGTTCGATGCGCATCTCGCCCGCGATGCCGGCAGCGCGCGGCGCCCGGCGCTGTGGATCGCCGATCCGGCGGGCGGGGAGGATGTGCGGCTGAGCTTCGCTGAATTGTCCGCCCGGTCGAACCGGACGGCGAATTTCCTGCGCGCCCGGGGCGTGCGGCGGGGCGACCGGCTGATCCTGCTGCTCGGCAATATCGTGCCGTTGTGGGAGGTGATGCTGGCGGCGATCAAGCTCGGCGCGGTGGTGATTCCGGCAACGACGCTGCTGACGCCCGAGGAGTTGCAGGACCGGGTGGAGCGCGGGGCGGCGCGTTTCGTGGTGACGACGGCGGACCAGGCGGCGAAGTTCGACGCGGTGGCCGGCACGTTCCAGCGGATCGCGATCGGCGGCGCGCCCGATGGGTGGACGCCCTACGCGCCCGAGGGCGAGAGTGACGATTTCGCGCCGGACGGGCCGACCCGGGCGGATGATCCGCTGCTGCTCTATTTCACCTCGGGCACCACGGCGAAGCCGAAACTCGTTCTGCATTCGCATTATTCCTATCCGGTCGGCAGTCTCTCGACGATGTACTGGATCGGGTTGCGGCCGGGGGATGTGCATCTGAACATTTCCTCGCCGGGCTGGGCGAAGCATGCCTGGAGCAGTTTCTTCGCGCCCTGGAACGCGGGGGCGACGGTGTTCATCGTCAACCAGCCGCGCTTCGAGGCGAAGGCGCTGCTCGATACGCTGGTCCGCTGCGGGGTGACGACGCTGTGCGCGCCGCCGACGGTCTGGCGGCTGCTGATCCAGAACGATCTCGCGCAATGGAAGGTGGCGCTGCGCGAGCTGGCCTGCGCCGGCGAGCCGCTGAACGCCGAGATCATCGACCGGGTGCGGGCGATGTGGGGGCTGACGATCCGCGACGGCTACGGCCAGACCGAGACGACCGCGCAGATCGGCAATTCGCCCGGCCAGGCGGTGAAGCCGGGGTCGATGGGCCGGCCGCTGCCGGGCTACCGCATCGCCATACTCGACCAGGCGAACGATTCGGTGACCGAGGGCGAGGTGGCGCTGCCGCTCGGCGCGGCGCGGCCGGCCGGGCTGATGCGCGGCTATGTCGACGCCGAGACCGGCGCGCTGCGCGGCACCGACGGCGCCTATTACCGGACCGGCGATGTCGCGCAGATCGACGCCGACGGCTATCTCACCTTCGTCGGCCGGGCGGATGACGTGTTCAAGTCGTCGGATTACCGGATCAGCCCGTTCGAGCTGGAGAGCGTGCTGATCGAGCACGGAAGCGTCGCCGAGGCGGCGGTGGTGCCGAAGCCGGACGAGATCCGCCTTTCGGTGCCGGTGGCCTATGTCGCGCTGGTGCCGGGGACGGCGGCGGACCGGGCCACGGCGCTGTCGATCTTCCGGCATGCGCGGGCGCGGCTGGCGCCGTTCAAGCGCATCCGCGAGATCGTGTTCGTCACCGACCTGCCGAAGACGATTTCGGGGAAGATCCGGCGCGTGCAGCTGCGGCGCGGCGAGGCGGGCGGCGAGGCCGGGCTGGCGGGCGAGGTGGTGCGCTTCGCCGAGAGCGCGTTTCCCGAGCTGGCCTCGGGCGAGGGCGGCGGCCCGGCGTGATGGCGCGCCGGGCAATCTGACGGGGCGGAGCAAAAATGGACATTCGCGACAGGGTGTTTCTGATCACCGGCGGCGGCTCCGGGCTTGGCGCCGCCGCGGCGCGGGCGCTGGTGGCGGAGGGCGGGCGCGTGGTGCTGGCGGATGTGGCCGAGGCGCCGGGCATGGCGCTCGCGGCCGAACTCGGCGCCGCCGCGCGCTTCGTGCGGACCGATGTGACGGATGCCGGCCAGGCGGAGGCCGCGGTGGCGGCGGCGCGGGCGGCGTTCGGCGGGCTGCACGGGCTGGTGAACTGCGCCGGAATCGTGCTCGGCGAGAAGGTGCTGGGGCGCGAGAGACCGGCCTCGCTCGAGCGGTTCGCGCGGGTGATTTCGGTGAACCTCATCGGCACGTTCAACATGATCCGGCTCGCCGCCGCGGCGATGGCGGAGGGGGCGCCGGATGAGGGCGGCGAGCGCGGGGTGATCGTGAACACCGCCTCGATCGCGGCGTTCGACGGCCAGATCGGCCAGGCCGCCTATGCCGCCTCGAAGGCCGGGGTGGCCGGCATGACGCTGCCGCTGGCGCGGGAACTGGCGCGCAGCGGCATCCGGGTGATGACGATCGCGCCCGGCGTGTTCGAAACCCCGATGATGGCCGGCCTGCCGGACGAGGCGCAGCGCGCGCTCGGCGCCGCCGTGCCGTTTCCGCCGCGGCTCGGGCGGCCGGCGGAATACGCCGCGCTGGTGTGCCATATCATCGGGAACACCATGCTGAACGGCGAGACGATCCGGCTCGACGGCGCGCTGCGGATGGCGCCGCGCTGACCGGCTCCGGCCCTCTTGCATCGCGGGGCGGCGGCCTGTAATACCCGTCGCACCGCAACGGCGGGCGCGTAGCTCAGCGGGAGAGCACTGCCTTGACATGGCAGGGGTCACAGGTTCAATCCCTGTCGCGCCCACCACTCAAATCCCTGAAATCACACCGTTTTTTGAGTGGCATCACGGTGATGAACCGTGGGCTTGGGCCTCGTAGCAACCAGACAGCTACCGGACAAAGCCACGTTTTCAGCGGGTGCGGGCCGTTCGGGAAGAACGATCTGGATGGTCTCAGCCGGCCCGGCCGAACATCCGTTCCAGATCGCCCCGGCTCAGCCGCAGCACCGTGGGCCGCCCGTGCGGGCAGGTCTGGGCGAGGGGGGTCGTCTCCATCGCCCGCAACAGCGCCTCCATCTCGGCGAACGCCAGCCGCCGCCCCGCCCGCACCGAACGGTGGCACGCCATGCGGATCAGCACCGCGTCCAGCTTCGCTTCCAGCGCCATCGCCGTCCCGCTCTCCGCCAGCGTGTCCGCCACATCCCGCGCCAGCGCGGCCGGGTCGGCCTTGGCCAGCGCGGCCGGCACCGCCCGCACCAGCACCGCCCCCGGCCCGAACGCCTCGATCTCCAGCCCCAGCCCCGCCAGCCGCTCCGCCGCCCCCAGCAGCCGCGCGATATCCTCCGCCGGCAGCTCCACCACCGAAGGCGCCAGCAGCGCCTGCGCCGGAATCGCCCCCGAATCCCGCTCCGCCCGCAGCCTGATCTCGGTCAGCCGCTCATGCGCCGCGTGCTGGTCCACCAGCACCAGCGTCCCGTCCCCGCTCTGCGCGAGAATATACGTGTCGAACACCTGCGCGATCGGCGTCCCCAGCGGATAGTCCGGCCGCGATTCGGGCAGAACCTCCGGCGCCACCCGCGCCGGCGGCAAATCCAGCCCGCGCAACTCCGCCTCCGCGAACCCCCGCGCCGCCCGGCTCTCCGCCTGCGGATACCGCGGCATCGGCGAGGAAGCCGCCCAGCTCGTCCGCGGCATCGACACCGAGGGGGCCGCCGCCAGGTCTGCCGGCGTCGCCAGCGCCCGCTGCACCGCCCCGATCATCAGCGACCGCACCGCGTCCGGCGTCGCGAACCGCAGCTCCGCCTTCGCCGGATGCACGTTCACATCCAGCATCTCCGCCGGAATCTCCAGCCACAGCGCCGCCAGCGGATGCCGCCCCGCCGGAATCCGCTCCCGATACGCGAGCCGCAGCGCCATCCGCAGCAGCGGGTCCCGCACCGGCCGCCCGTTCACCACCATGTGCTGGTGCCGCGCCGCCGCCCGCGTCAGGCTCGCCGGCGAGATGAACCCCCGCAGCGCCACCTCTTCGCGAACCGCCTCGATCTCCAGCAGCTTCTCCGCATCCGCCCGCCCATAGATCGCCGCCACCCGCTCCCGCCGGTCCTGCGGCGGCAGGTCGAAACTCGCCGCCCCGTCGATCGTCAGCGAAAACCCCACCGCAGGCGCCGCCAGCGCCAGGTGCCGGACCGCATCGGCGCAGGACCCCGCCTCCGAACCGGCACTGCGCAGGAATTTGCGCCGCGCCGGCGTCGCGTGGAACAGGTCCTCGACGGTCACGCAGGTCCCGACCGGCCCGGCCACCGGCTCGACCTCGCGGACGGCCCCGCCATCGACCACGATCCTGGCCGCCGAATCCTGCCCCGCCGGGCGGGACGTTACGGTCAGCCGTCCGGCCGCCCCGATCGACGGCAACGCCTCGCCCCGGAACCCCAGCGTGGCGATCCGGACCAGCGCCTCGTCGGTCAGTTTCGACGTGGCGTGCCGTTCGATCGCCAGCGGCAGTTCGGCCTCGGGAATCCCGTGACCGTCATCGGTCACCTCGATCCGGCCGATCCCGCCGCCCTCGATCGTCACCCCGATCCGCCGCGCCCCGGCATCGAGCGCGTTCTCGACCAGTTCCTTGACCGCGGCGGCCGGCCGTTCGATGACCTCGCCGGCGGCAATCCGGTTGATCGTGGTCGGGTCTAGGCGGCGGATCGGCATGGCCCCATCTTACAGCAACAAGCCTCTTCCGCCATGCACCCGGAGCCCGACACAGACCCATGGCCAGCCTCGCAGCCCACCTGATCAATCCGGTCCTGCGTGTGCAGGTCAAGCGCAAGCTCGCCCGCGCGACCGACGCCGAGTCGCTCCGCAAGGCGTTCCGCTCGCCGATGCCGACCCCACGCGGCGTGCGGTACACCCCCTCGATCATCGGCGGCGTGCCGGGCGAATGGGTCGAGCCCGCCTTCGGCGCCCCGCCGGCGATGACCGTGCTTTACCTGCATGGCGGCGGCTATGTCGTCTGCTCCGCCGAGTCGCACCGCCCGGTCACCGGCGGCCTCGCGCGCCGGGGCCTGCGTGTCTTCGCCGCCGATTACCGCCTCGCCCCGGCGCATCCCTTTCCCGCCGCCGTCGATGACGGCTTCGCCGCCTTCCGCGGGCTCGTCGCGCAGGGGCACGATCCGGCGAGCCTCGCCATCGCCGGCGATTCGGCGGGCGGCGGCCTCGCGCTCGCGGTGGCGTTGCGGGTCCGCGAGGCGGGCATGGCGATGCCGGCGCGGCTGGTGCTGTTCTCGCCCTGGACCGACCTTGCCGGCACCGGCCGCAGCGCGGTCGAGAACCGGCGGTGCGACCCGATGATCCAGGGCGGCCGGATCGCCGAGGGCGCGCGCCCCTATCTCGCCGGCACCGATCCGTACAATCCGTTCGCCTCGCCGCTCTACGCCGATCTCGCCGGCCTGCCGCCGATGCTGGTCCATGTCGGCGCGCGGGAGGTGCTGCTCGACGATTCGGTGCGGCTGCACGAGAAGGCGCTGGCCGCCGGCGTCGATAGCCTGCTCCGGATCTGGCCCGTCGTGCCGCATGCCTGGCCGATCTTCCAGGCGATCCTGCCCGAGGGGCGCGCGGCGCTCGACGAGAGCGCCGCCTTCATCCGTGGTGCCGCGCCGCCGCCCGCCGCACTTCGTTGATGCCGAAATAGGTCAGGGCGAGCAGCGGCAGCACCCCGCCGACGATGGCGACCAGCGTCCAGCCGCCGCGGATCAGCAGGTCGCTCGCCACCGCCGAGCCGGCGGCGCCGCCGAGGAAGAAGGCGGTCATGTAGGCGCCGTTCAGCCGGGCCCGCCGCTCGGGGGCGAGGGCGTAGATCGCCCGCTGGCCGAACAGGTTGTTGGCCTGCACGCCGAAATCGAGCAGCACGCCGGCGCCGGCGAGCAGGACGACGCTGTGGATGGCGGCACCGTAGCCCGAGATCAGGAAGGAGAGGGCGATCAGCGCCAGCGCGGTCGCGGTGCCGGGGCGGCCGTATCCGGCATCGGCCAGCCGCCCGGCGATCGGCGCGGCGGCGGCGCCGGCGGCGCCGACCAGGGCGAAGATCGCGATGCCGAACTGGGTGTAGTGGAATTCATGCAGCAGCAGCAGCGGCGCCGCCGTCCAGTACAGGGTGAAGGCGGCGAAGGCGCAGGTCTGGTAGGCGGCGCGGCGGCGCAGCGTCGGCTCGGTGCGGTAGAGGCCGAGCATCGAGACGATCAGCTCGCCATAGCGATGATCGAGCTTCGGCGTGACGCGCGGCAGCTTGAGCCGCAGCAGGACCGCCAGCAGCGCGATGCCCGCCGCCGAAATGCCGAACACCGCCCGCCAGCCGGCGAGCCAGGCGACGAAGCTCGCCATCGGCCGGGCGAGCAGGATGCCGAGCAGCAGCCCGGCCATCACATTGCCCACCACGCGGCCGCGGATGGCATCGGGCGTCAGCGAGGCGATCATCGGCACCATGATCTGCACCGCCGCGGAGCTGACGCCGATCAGCAGCGAGGCGGCGAGGAAGCTCGTGCCGTTCCAGGCGATGGCGGCGAGGCCGAGGGCGATGGCGGAGGCGCCGACCATGCGCGCGATCAGCTTGCGGTTCTCCAGCAGGTCGCCCAGCGGCACCAGCAGCAGCAGGCCGGCGGCGTAGCCGAGCTGCGTCAGCGTCACCAGCAGGCTCGCGACCTGCGCCGGCAGGCCGATATCCGGCGCGATCGTGCCGACCAGAGGCTGGACGTAATAGATGTTGGCGACGACCGCGCCGGTCGCGACCGCGAACAGCGTGGTCAGCGCGGAGGAGGGGGCGGCATCGGTCTTCGCGACGGCGGCCGGGGACGCGGTGATACATTCCGACATGGAAGCCGATATGCCCTTCGCAGGCCTGTGTTCAACCGCCGAGGCGATGCCGGCCAGCCATGAGCGCCAGCCCCTTGCCGGCGCCGCCGACTCAGAACAGGTCGAGGAACCGGCCGACAACGCCCTTCTGCGCCTGGCCCGGCGCGGTCGCCGGCGTCGTGCCCTTCGTTGCCGGCTCGCCGAGGGCGGCGTTTTCCTGCAGGCGCTTCTGCTCGGCCGGCGCGTTCACCACCTTGGCGCCCTTCGACGAGCTGCCGAAGGACATCAGCGAGCCGACGAAACCGGGGCTGCGGCTTTCCTGTTCGGCGTCATGGTTGATCGTCGCGCGGATATTGGCCGGCGGCGTCGGCCCGGCCTGTTCGAGCAGCGCCTGCTGCGCCGGGCCCATCGTGGTGCTGGCGTTCTGCAGGGCGCTCTGCGGCGAGAGGATGCTCTGCGCCTCGGTCGAGGAGGAGACCTGCTGGGGCCGCGGCTCGCCGGGCACGGGGGTGGGCAGGGCCTGGAGATCCGGCGGCATCGACAGCGGAGCCTCGGTACCGACATCGAACGCGTTGGGGGGCGTGACCGTCAGCCCGAAGGTCTTCGACGGATTGCTGCATCCGGCCAGCAGCAGCGGGCCGAGCAGCAGGAACGGAAGGGTCGCGCGCGATGAACGGATCATGGCGCTTCCTTATCCTCGCGCGCGGGAGGCGGCAAGTGACCGGCGCGGTCGCGGCTGAACAGGCTTTCGATGATCAGCGCGGCGACGCCGCCATCGATCGCTGCGTCGGCGAGGTTGAAGACGTACCAATGCAGGTTGCCGACATGGACATCGACGAAATCGACCACCGCGCCGTAGGCGATTCGCGAGATGACGTTGCCGGCGGCGCCGCCGATGATGGCGCCGAGGCCGAGCGCCGCGAGCAGCGAGGGGGTGCGCCAGAGCCAGACCGAGAGCCCGGCGATGGCGGCGATCGCGACCGCGATCAGCAGCAGCCGCGCGTCGTCGCCGGCCAGGATGCCGAAGGTGACGCCGTGGTTCCAGACCATGGTGAAGTTCAGCACCGGCAGGACCGGCACGCTGCCCTTCCGCGGCAGGTCGAGTCCGTAGAGGATCCAGGCCTTCGAGGCCTGGTCGATGGCCAGCACCGCCAGCGCCATCAGCGCGCCGAGCGTGCGGCGGCTTGCGTTACCGCGAGATGCGCCGGTCATTCGACATACGTGCAGCAGCGGCGGCACAGGCCGGGATGCGCGGGGTTGCCGCCGACCTCGGGCAGCACCTTCCAGCAGCGCTCGCATTTCTCCCCGGGGGCGATCTCCACCACCGGCTCGGCGCGCAGCGGGGCGCTGGCGCCGGCGCCTGCGGGCTCGGCGGCGATCTCGGTTTCCGCCGCCGAGGTGATCATGATCTCCGCCCAGTCCGCCGCGCGCAGGGCTTCCGGCGCATCGACCGCGAAGGTCAGGACGATCTTCGCCTGCAGCGAGGCGGCGATGTCGCCGTTGCGGCGGGCCTCCTCGATCCGCGCATTGGCGATGCGGCGCACCGCGCGGATCCCGGTCCAGGCCTCGTCCAGCGCGTCGTCGCGCCAGGCGGCGGGAAGCTCGGGGAACTGCGCGAGATGCACGCAGGCCTCCTCGCCATGGCGGGCGCGCCAGGCCTCGTCGGCGGTGAAGGGCAGGACGGGGGCGAGCCAGGTGGCGAGGCAGCGGAACAGGATGTCGAGCACGGTGCGGCAGGCGCGCCGCGTCTCGCTCTGGGCGACGAGCCGTCCCTCGGCATCGAGCCGGACGTCGCAATAGAGGGCGTCCTTGCGGATGTCGAAATAGAAGGCGGAGAGGTCGTTGTTGCAGAACTGGTGGATCGCCGGATAGACGCCGGTCCAGTCATGCGTCTCGACCGCGCGGCGCAGCATCGCGTCGAGCCGGGAGAGGCGGTGCAGCACGTAGCGCTCGAGGTCGGGCATGTCGGCGGCCGGCATCGCCTCGGCCTCGGTGAAGCCGTCCAGCCCGCCGAGGACCCAGCGCAGCGTGTTGCGGATGCGGCGGTAGAGATCGGCCTGCTGCTTGAGGATGTCCTTGCCGATGCGCAGGTCGTTGTGGATGTCGGAGTTCATCACCCACAGGCGCAGGATGTCGGCGCCGTACTGGTCGATCACCTGCTGCGGCGCGGTGACGTTGCCGAGGGATTTCGACATCTTGCGGCCCTGCTCGTCGAGCACGAAGCCGTCGGTGACGATGGCCTTGAACGGCGCGGTGCCGCGGGTGCCGACCGCCTCCAGCAGCGAGGCCTGGAACCAGCCGCGATGCTGGTCCGAGCCTTCGAGATAGAGATCCGCCGGCCAGGGCATGCCGCGCGCCTCCAGCACGAAGGCGTGGGTCGAGCCGCTCTCGAACCAGACATCGACGATGTCGAAGACCTGCTCGAAATCGGCGGGGTCGTGGTCCGGCCCGAGGAAGTCGGCGGCGGGGCGGGCGTACCAGGCATCGGCGCCCTCGGCCTCGAACAGGGCGCGGGTGCGGGCGAAGACCGCCGGATCGGTCAGGATCGACTTGTCGTCGCGGCGGACGAAGATCGCGATCGGCACGCCCCAGGCGCGCTGGCGGGAGATGCACCAGTCCGGCCGCGCCTCGACCATCGAGCGGATGCGGTTGCGGCCCTGGTCGGGGACGAAGGCGGTGCGGTCGAGCGCCTCCAGCGCGTGGGCGCGGATCGCCTCCTCGCCGTCCATCCGGATGAACCAGTTGGGCCGGGCGAGATAGATCAGCGGCGCCTTGGAGCGCCAGGAATGCGGATAGGAGTGGAGGAATTCCTCGCGCCGGAGCAGGGCGCCGGCCGCGGTGAGCGCGGCGCAGACCGGGTCCGCCGCCTTGTAGACGTGCAGGCCGGCGAAGAGCGGCACGTCGGCGGCGTAGGTGCCGTCGTCGTTCACCGTTTCCGGCACCGCGATGCCGTGGGCGCGGCAGAGGAAGAAATCGTCCTCGCCATGCGCGGGCGCCATGTGGACGAAGCCGGTGCCGGCCTCGGTGGTGACGAAGTCGCCGAGCAGGAGCGGGACATCGTAGTCATAGCCCTGGCCGCGCAGCGGGTGGGCGCAGACGAGGGCGCCGAGATCCTTGCCGCGCAGCGTCTGCTCGACCTCGTGCGCGGTGATGCCGGTTTCGGCGGCGAAGGCGTCGAGCAGTTCGGCGGCGACGACGAGGCGCTCGCCCTTGCGGGCGAGGCTGTGCTCGGTGGCATCGGCGATGCGGATCACGACATAGTCGAATTCCGGCCCGGCGGCGAGGGCGCGGTTGCCGGGGATGGTCCAGGGGGTCGTGGTCCAGATCACGATCGCGGCACCGTCGAGATCGCCGCCGACGACGGGGAAGCGGACCCAGATCGCGGTATCCCGCCGGTCCTGATACTCGACCTCGGCCTCGGCCAAAGCGGTCTTCTCGACCGGGCTCCACATCACCGGCCGCAGCCCGCGATAGAGCGCGCCGGAGGCGGCGAATTTGTGGATTTCCGCGGCGATCGCCGCTTCGGAGGCGAAATCCATCGTGGCGTAGCGGTTCGCCCAGTCGCCCTCGACGCCGAGGCGCTTGAACTCCTCGGCCTGCACGTCGAGCCAGTGCTGGGCGTAGTCGCGGCATTCGCGGCGGAATTCGAGGATCGGCACCTCGTCCTTGTTCTTGCCAGCCTTGCGGTAGCCTTCCTCGACCTTCCACTCGATCGGCAGGCCGTGGCAGTCCCAGCCGGGGACGTAGTTGGCGTCGAACCCGGCCATCTGGCGGGCGCGGTTGATCAGGTCCTTGTGGATCTTGTTCAGCGCGTGGCCGATATGCAGGTTGCCGTTCGCATAGGGCGGGCCGTCATGCAGGATGAAGGGCGGGCGGCCGGCGGCATCGGCGCGCAGCCGGCCGAACAGGCCCATCGCCTCCCAGCGGGCCAGCGCCTCGGGCTCGCGCTTCGGCAGGTCCCCGCGCATCGGAAAGCCGGTTCGCGGCAGGAAGACGGTGGCGCGGTAGTCACGCGGGCTGGACGGCAGGTCGTTCATCGAAAAGGCTCCGGCGGAGGAAAGGACAGGCGTGCGATCCCGGCCCTAGATCAGGACCGGGCGGCGAATTCGCGGGACCAGGCAGGCGGCGCGCCGTGCGGATGTCATGGCGAGAGGTTATGCGAGCCGCCACCCCGAACGGTCAAGCGCGGAATGTTGAACGGAATTTTGCTCTCATCCGCATCCGGATGGGGGTGGCGAGGCGAATTCAGGGCATATTTCTGCTCCCACACCGGAATCCGAGCCGCCATGCCGAATGCCGCCCCGCAAGCTGAAGTCCGCGTTCGCCCGAAACGCCAGGCCCGCGTCTTCGGCGCGCCCTGGCGCACGCCGGCCGGGCGGTTTTCCTGGCTGAAGACGATTGCCCTCGCGCTCTGCACCGCGCCGGCGGCCTATATGCTGTGGGAGCGGCAAACCGGACATCTCGGCGGACGGCCGACGCATGAGCTGATGCTGCAGACCGGCTTCTGGGCGATCCGTTTCCTGCTGCTCGGCCTCGCCATCACACCGGCGCGGGCGGTGTTCGACTGGATGCGGCTGGCGATGTTGCGGCGAATGCTGGGCCTCGCGGCGGCATTCTACACCTTCGCGCATGTGATCCTGTACGCGGCGGATGAGGGATATGCCATCGGATTCGTTTTGAATCAGATGTTTACGGTGTTTTACCTCATCCTCGGTACCATCGCGACGATCGGGCTTGTGGCGCTGGCCGCGACCTCGACCGATGCGGCGATGGCGCGGCTGGGGCGGCGGTGGAAGGCGCTGCACCGGCTGGTCTATCCGATCGCCGCGCTCTCGATCTGGCATTTCTTCCTCACCCAGAAGATCGACGTCTCGGCGGCGATGGTGCCGTTCGGCCTGTTCGTCTGGCTGATGCTCTGGCGGCTGGCGCCGCCGGGGTTCCGGCGCTCGCTGGCCGGCATTCTCGTCCTTGCCCTTGGCGCCGTGGCGATCACCGCCGGCGGCGAGGCGGGATGGTATGCGCTCAATTCCGGGATCGATCCGTGGCGCGTGCTCGATGCCAATCTCTCGACCGCGCGGATCAGCCCGGCGGCCTTCGTCGCGGCCGATCTCGCGCTGCTGGCGGTGCTGGTGGCCGCGCGGCGGTTGCAGCGCCACGCGGCTCCGGGCTGAACGGTCACATCCACGACATACCCGACTCGGCCGGGCCCTGCTAGCAAGGGGACATGGCACGCCCCGCGCCCCGTCCGCTCGCGCGACTGTCGTCGATCGCGCCCGTTCCTGCTGCCGGCCTGGCGCTGGCCGGGGCGGTGCTGGCGCTGGGGGGCGCGGTTGTGCTGACCGGCCGGCTGGCGGTCTCGGTGCCGGAACTCGGTCCGGCGGGCGGGCTGGCGCTGGCCGTCGATCCGGGCCGGGCGGGCCTCATCGCCGCCGTGCTGGCGGGGGGCGCCGCCGGCCTGCTGGCGGCGCCGGGTCTGGGCGTTTCCGCGGTGCTGATGCTCGCCGGCCTCATCGCAATTCTCGCCAATAATCTCTACACGCTTGTTTTTGCGGCATTGATCGTGGGTTTCCTGGCCGCTCGCCACCGCGCCGCGGCGCCCGCTGCGCTGGCGGTGCTGCCGGCGACGCTGCTCGCGGTGGCGGAGACGCTCGGGCAGCCCGGCATCCTGCTGGCGGCCGGAGCGGCGCTGTTCCCGGCCGGCTATCTCCTCGCCGCGCTGGGCGGGGATCTGCTCCGCTTCGCCCAGGGCGCGGCGCTTGGCCTTGCCGGGCTGGCGCTGATGGCGGCCGGGCTCGGCGATGCCGGGGCGATGCGGCTTGCGCTGGAGACCGGCGCGCTGGCGGCGCCGGCGCTGGCGCTTGCGGCGTCGCGGATCGAGGACGTGACGGGTTCGCGCGCGCCGGACTGGCTGGGCGGGCTCGCGCGCGGCATGCCCGGCTTCGCGCTGTGTTTCGGCGGTGCGGCCTTCTGGGCGAGCCTGCTGCCGCCGGGGCCGGGCTTCGTCGCGTTTCAGGGCGTGTTCGCGGCAGCGCTGCGGGCCGGCTGGCCGGGCGCGCTGGCCGCCATCGCCCTTGCCGGCGGTTTCGCGCTGGCCGGGTTCGGTTCGGTGGGGCTCTTCGCGCTGGTCTGCCTCGGCCGGCCGCGCAGCCTGCGCGCCGCCGCCGCCGAGGATCTGCCGCGCCGTGATCTCGTCGCGCTCGGCCTGCCGGCCGCCGCCGTCGCCGCGCTTGCCCTCGTCACCGCGCCGTTCCTGCTCCTGATCCCGCTCGGCGTGCTGCTGGGGCTGTGGCGCTGGAGCCTGCGCGCCGGGCCGATCGAGGCGCCGGCCTTCGAGGACGGGTTCGCCCGGCCGCCCGCATGGTTGCCGTTCGGCGATCCGGTCACGCAGATCAACGCGACGGGATTTGCCGCGCCGCTGCGGGGGGCCGCATCGTGGTTCGTCCGGCGGGTCCGGATCTCGCGCCGGGGCTGGCGGCGGCCATGAGCCCGGCGCTGCTCGCAAGCCGGACCATCGCGACCGGGATGAACATGGCGCTGCTGGCGGGGTTCGCGGTGCTGCTCGAATGCGCCCGCGCCCGGCTGGCGGGGCAGCTGGCCGGGGCGCCAGGTGTCACCTTCGCGCAGCCCTTGCGCGATCTCCGCCGCCTTGCGCGAAAGCGCCGCATCCGCCCTGCCTTTGCCTCGCCGCTGCACGGCATCTGGCCGCTGGCCGCCTTGGCGGCGACGGTCATGCTGATCGTCGTCATCCCCGGTTTCGCGGCCGGGCAACTGACCGCCGGGCGCGCCGGCCCGGCGCTGTTCATCGGCCTGCTCGCGCTCGGGCGGGCGATGCGGGTGATGGCGGGGATCGACGCCGGGGCGGCCATGCCCGGCCTCGCCGCCGCCCGGCTGGCCGCATCCGGTCTCGGCGCCGATCTCGCCTGGCTGCTCGCCTTTGCCGCGCTCGCCGCCGCGCCGCGCGGGGCGACGCCGGAAGCCGTTCTCGCGGTGCTCGGGGTGTTGCTGACCTGGCCCGGTTCCGCGCCGGTGCCGGGCGATTATGCGGGGCCGGACCGCGCGGTCTTCGTTGTCGAAGCCATGCTGCGCCGGGCCGCTGCCCTTGCGCTGCTGGTCGCCCTCGTCGCGCCGCCCGGCCTCGCGCATGCCACGGCACCGCTGGGCTGGCCGGAGGGTATCGCGGTCTATGCCGCGAAGCTCCTGATCGCGGCGGCGGTCCTGGGGGCGCTGCGGCTGGTCCTGCCGCGCGGCGCGCCGCGGACCGGGATCGTCCTCGCGCTGGCGGCGCTGGGGGTGGCCCTGCTGGGTGGGGTGGCGCCGGATCGGCTCGGCCTCGCGGCGGGGCTGCTCGGCGTGATCGGAGGTGCGGCCCTGCTCTGGCGGCGCTGGCCGGCGGAGGAGGCGCTCGCGCTGCTGCAGGGCGGCGCGGCGATGGTCGGGTTCGGGCTGGGCGATGTGAAGGGGGCGATCGCGATTCTCGTGGGTGTGGCGCTCGGGCGGGTCGCCGTCGCGCTATCCGGCGCGGGCGGGTTGCGGATCTGGGCGATCGCGGCGCTGGCCGGCCTGCCGCCCTTCGGCGTGTTCGCCGGCGATTTCCGCATCGTTGGCGCGGCCGCTTCCCTGTCGCCGCTGCTGGCCGCCTCCCTCGTCGCGCTGATCGGCGCGGGCGGCGCGCGCGCGCTGACGGCACCCGCGCCACCCGGCGCGGAGAGCGTGCCGATGCGCGGGGCGGCCGTGCTCGGCCTGCTCCTCCTGATGGTGGTGCTCGGGGCGGCGCCGGTGGCGGGGCTGCGATGAGGGACGCCGAGATCGCCGGCCTGCTGGCCGCATCCACGGTCGAGCCCTGCGGCGGGGCGGCGCTGCATCTGCTGACGCCGGCGGACTGGCAGCACCTGGCGACGCTGGTGGATCCGGCGGATTTCGCCGGCCTGTTCGTGGCCGATGGCCGCGCCCATGCGCTGTTCTTCCGCGCCGCGCCGCTGCTGGTCGCGGTGACGCTGGCGGACAAGGCGTTTCCCGCCCTGTCCCCGTCCATTCCCGCCGCTTCCTGGTTCGAGCGGCTGGCCGCCGAGCGCGATGGCGCGATTGCGACGGGCGCGGCCGACACGCGCCCGGCCGTCCGCCACGGCGAGGGCGACGCCGCCTGGCCGCGCTTCGCCGAACCGGCGGGCGAGGGGGCGTTTCAGGTCGGGCAGGGGCCGGTTTCGGGGCTGATCGCCCGGCCGGTTCATCGCCGCTTCACCATCGAGGCGGGACGGATCGCCCGGCTCGAGCATCGGCACGGCTATGCCCATCGCGATGTCGCCGCGCTGCTGCACGGCAAGTCGCCGCGCGCGGCCGCGCGTTTCGCGGCGCGCCTGGCCGGCGATGCCGTGGTCGCGCACGCGCTCGCCTTCGCCCGCGCGGCCGAGGCGGCGGGCGACGGCGCCGCCCCGCCCCGCGCCGCGGCGTTGCGCGCCGCGATGCTGGAGATCGAGCAGGTGACGGCGCATCTGCTCGCGCTGGCGGGGACGCTGGACATCGCCGGTCATGCCGGCCTTGCCGCGCGGCTGGGCCGGGCGCGGGACGATATCGCCGCCGCCGTCGCGGTGCTGTTCGGCCACCGGCTGATGATGGATGTCGTCATTCCCGGCGGGATCGATGTCGATGCCCGGATGGAGGCGCTGCCGGCGCTGGCCTCGGCCCTGAACGATGCGGCGGCGGCGGCGCGGCGGATCGGCGGGTTCGGGGTGCGCCACGCCCTCGGGCCGGCTTCGGCGCTGGCGCGGGAGCGGGCGCGGGCCATCATCGCCCTCGCGCCCGGCATCGCGCCCGCGATCGACGCCGCGCCGGCGGGGGAAATCGTCGCGCCGCTGCCGCCGGTGAGCGCCCGCGGACTCGGCTCCGCCGCTTGCGCCCGGGGCATGGTGCATCACTGGGTGAAGCTGCATGACGGGCAGATTGCCGCCGCCGCGCTGATCGATCCCGCCGCGGGGCGGTTCCGCGCGCTGGAGGATGCGGCCGTCGGGCTGGAAATGGAGGCGTTCGCCATGCTGGCCGAATGTTACGCGCTGCCGCCGGGGGCGATCGATGGATGAGGATGATCCCGTCCGGGTGCTGAGCGCCCGGCTGGCGGCCTCCGGCCAGGCGCTGCTCGGCCGCAGCCTTGCGGTGCGGCATGTCGATGCCGGCAGTTGCGGCGGCTGCGAGATCGAGATCGCGGCCTGCCGCCGGCTGCGCGGCGGCATGGCGGCGCACGGAATCGCGATGGTGGAGGATCTTCGCGCCGCCGATATCCTGCTCGTCACCGGGGTGGCGACGCGCAACCTGGCCGAGGCGGTGCGCAAGAGCCTCGCCGGGATGGCGCCGCCGCGCTTCGTCGTCGCTGCCGGCGACTGCGCGCTCGATGGCGGCGTGTTCAAGGGCGTGCCGGCGGTTCTCGGCGGTGTGCAGGCGGTGATTCCGGTGGATCTGCTGATTGCCGGCTGCCCGCCCGCGCCACGGCAGATTCTCGCGGGGCTGGTTGCGCTGGTCGAGGCGAATGCGCGCGAACCTCGCCGGGCGCGGGTCGAGCCGCATGCCTGATTTCAGCCGCGAGCTTGCGCTGGGCGGCGTGGTGGCCGGCGTGGACGAGGTGGGGCGCGGGCCGCTCGCCGGGCCGGTCGTGGCGGCGGCGGCGATCCTGCCCGCCGACCTGCCGCCGGAGATCGCGGCACTGATCGATGATTCGAAACGTCTTTCGCCGGCGCAGCGGGAGGCGGCGCTGGCCGCGCTGATCGAGTCCGGCGCCGCGATCTCGGCGGCGGCGGCCTCCGTCGCGGAGATCGCGCGGCTCAATATCCTGCAGGCGAGCCTGCTGGCGATGCGGCGGGCGGTGGCGCGCCTGGCGGTTCGGCCGGATCATGTGCTGGTCGACGGGCAGGTGGCGCCGGATCTGCCGATGCCTTGCACGCCGGTGGTAGGCGGCGACGGGCTTTCGCTCTCGATCGCGGCGGCCTCGATCGCGGCGAAACTGGTGCGCGACCGGGCGATGAGCCGGCTCGACCGGCGCTATCCGGGATATGGGTGGGCGCGGAATTCAGGGTATGGAACGAAGACGCATCGAGACGCCATCCTGGGTCTCGGCATTACCCCGCATCACCGGCGGGGATTCGGACCGCTGCTGCCGCCGGCCTGAGCGGCGCGGGCGGGCCCGGTCAGCCGTATTTCCGCTCCGGGTGGCGCAGGTGCCAGAGCCGCTCATGCGCGGCGACGAGGCTTTCGATGCTCTTGCGCCGGTTCGCGTCCGGATGGATCGAGCGCCGGGTCAGCAACCGCTCCAGGATCGCCAGCAGATCCTCGGCGATCTCGTAATCGTCCTGGTCGCAGGCATGGTGAAAGGCGATGAGAATCTTGTCCGACAGGCGGCGGCTGTACCGCGTCGGCGAACGCTCGGTCTTACCGGCATCTTCCGTGGTCAAATCGGGGGCGTCGGTGTCGGTGAGGGCCATTGCAGCGATTCCTGTCATTCCTAAGAGTATATTACCAAATAGTAATCGAAATTCAAAACTTTTTTATGATCTAAATCAAATTGAGTAAAAAAAATTCACCCTTTGTGATGTTCGTAAGCGAGAATCAGCAGGTTGCGAAGCTGAAATTTGGACGAGGCGGTCTCCGAAAAAGTTAATATTACATTAAAGATTGAACATCTCACCGGCTGCGACGATTCCTATGCTATCCGCCGGCCCGCTGCCAGAGGCGCGGGAAGGCTTCGAGGCAGACACGGATGCGCCGAGCCTGGCGTGGCAGCATGATTTCGCCACGGCCATTGGTCCATCTTGCCGCGTCGCCTGACGCACGATTGTGGAAACCCTGGACGGCACAGTTGTCGAGCTGAATCTCGCCGAGGTCGGTCTGCAGCGCGGCGAGGGCGACGCCGAGGGTGCGCCGGTCATCGGACGCGGGATCGACGCAGGCCGGCACGAAACACGATGACCGGAGAATGGCCCTGCCGTCATGCCCGGAAGGGAGGGACAGCCAGTCTGCGGTTTCGACGGGCAGGATCACGCCTCCTGTCCACAGCGCGGCGTCCCGGACGGTGCCGACCCGGAAGCCTTCGGACAGCGCGCGATGATGCAGCTGCTGCCGCACCGCGAGGAGCGCCGGCCCGCCGGTGCAGAGCGGCGCGCAGGCATCCCGGTCCCAGCGGAGATCGCGGACCGGCCAGGCCTGCGCCGTGGTGAAGCCGGCGCGGTTGCCGGTGTCGAGGTAGCTCTCGCATGGCGCGCCCTCGGCCAGGATCACGTCGTGCCGGGCCAGCTCGACATGGTAGTAGGTGATGGCGAGGCAGGCCTCGTCCTGCGTGATGGTCGCGCCGTTGACGAGGAACTTGGCGGGAATCAGGAGGTTGTCGAACCAGACCGCGTGATCGGGCGAAAGCCGCAGGCGGCGGGCGGGGACGCCGTCGGCCATCGATCCGGGCGCGAAGCAGACGGGTTTCACCTTCTCGGGCGCCGGGTGCATCGCGAGATCGAGCGTGCGCGAACCGGTCCAGATGACGGGCACGAGCTTTCCGTCGGCCGTGACGACCTCGTCGCCGGCGGCGAGGGTTTCGACCGGGCGAAGCCCTTCGCGGGTCAGGATAAGGGTGCCGCGCGCGAAACAGGGGGGATCGTAGGCGCCGCCGCTGATCGTCGTTCCGCCGGAGCCGGTCTCGACATGGAAGCCGGCCGCGTCCCGGAGCACGAACTGCCCGTCGACATGGCCGGCGGCGTCGATGAGGCTCACGGCATCGCCGGTCTCGCGGACCTCGCCGTTGCGCAGCGTCGGCAGGACGATCGTGTCGCCGGGCGCGAGGTCGGCGATCGTGACGCCACGGCCGAGATAGGGATCTTCGAGCGTCAGCGTCCCGCCGCCGGGGCCGAACAGGAAGGTCTGGCCGGCGACGCCGTCGGCCAGCAGGGCGGAGGCGCCGCCGCTCAGGGCGATCAGCCCGCCGCCTTGCACGGCGCCGCCCTCGACGGCGAGCGTGCCCGCGGCAATATCGACGGTGCCCCGATTGTCGAATGCCGTGCCGCCGATCTCGACCAGCGCGCCGGCGCCGATATCGATCGTGCCGTCATTGCCGAAGCTGGGCGGGGCCGCGCCGGGCAACCCGGTCAGGGCGCCGAGATCGACCACGACATTGAGCGTCGCGTCGCAGGCGAGCGAGATGGTCCCCATGCCGACGGCGGAATCATAGGCGAACAGGTCGGCGGCGGCGGCGACGTCGAGCCAGGAGTTTCGCCCCAGGGCAACCGCGCCGCCGTTGCCGACCAGCCCGGCCGCGTCCGCGCCACCCTCCAGGCGGATGGCGGTCTCGATCGTCATGGTCGGGTCGATCGAGGCGAAGAGCCCGACGATCTCGGCGGTGACGCCGGCGGAGGGAACGGTGCCGCCGCTCCAGTTGCCGGCCGCGCCCCAGTCGGCGGACGGGGTGGTGTCCGGCCGGAAGAACTCTGTCGTCGGGTGGTCCGCCATCGCGCATCTCCAACGGCCCGGCCCGGTCATCATGAGCCGGCGGCCGCCAAGGAGGCGTGGTTTTTACGCCCGAATTTAAAGGCGCGTTAGCAGAACTGTTCCGTCATGACAAACGAAATATGGCTCGATTTTCGGAAAAATCCTGAAATTGACGAATATTTTCCGATTTTTCCACCAGAGGTTTCAATCCGCGGCGGGCCCGGTCGCGCGCTGCTGGAGGCGGAACGGCGCCGCCGGATACACGCCGAGGATGCGGATTTCGCGCGAGAAGAAATCGAGCTCCTCGAGGGCGAGGCGCACGTGGCGCTGTTCGGGGTGGCCGTCGATCTCGCTCAGGAACTGGGTGGCGGCGAACTGGCCGCCGACCATGTAGCTCTCCAGCCGCGTCATGTTCACCGAGTTGGTGGCGAAGCCGCCGAGCGCCTTGTAGAGCGCGGCCGGCACGTTGCGCACGCGGAAGACGAAACAGGTGATCAGGTCCGCCTGGTCCGGCGGCGGCAGGCGGGGCGTGCGGGCCATGACGTAGAAGCGGGTGGTGTTGTGCGCCGCGTCCTCGACGTTGCGGCGGAGGATGTCGAGCCCGTAGATCTCGGCCGCGAGGGAGGAGGCGATCGCGGCGCGGGTGGGATCGTTCCAGCGGGCGACGAGTTCGGCCGAGCCGGCGGTATCCGCCTCGACCACGGCCTGGGCCCCGAGCTCGCGGATCAGCGCGCGCACCTGGCCGAGGGCGACGGCATGGGAATGCACCTGACGGATGCCGGCGAGGCTGGCGCCCCGCGGCGCCAGCAGGCAGTGCTCCACCCGCTGGAAATGCTCCGCGATGATCGAAAGCCCGGACTCGGGCAGCAGGGCGTGCATGTCCGGCACCCGGCCGGCGAGCGAGTTCTCGGTCGGCAGCATGGCGAATTCGGCCTCGCCGGTCTTCACCGCCTCGATCGCCGCCTCGAAGGTCTGGCAGGGCAGGGTGGCCATGCCGGGATAGGCGGTGCGGCAGGCGAGGTCGGAATAGGCGCCGGGCGCGCCCTGGAAGGCGATTCGGGTTGTCATGCGGCAAGGTTCCTGCGGGCGCGGTCGAGGTCTTCCGGGGTATCGACCCCGAACGGGGCCCGGTCAATCCGCGCCGCGCCGATCCGCATCCCGAGTTCGAGGGCGCGGAGCTGTTCGAGCTTTTCGCGCAGTTCGAGCGGCGAGGGCGGTGCCGCGACGAAACGGTCGAGTGCGGCGCGGCGATAGGCGTAGACGCCGACATGGTGCCAGAGCGGCCCCGGCCCCGAGGGGATCGGGTTGCGCGAGAAATAGAGCGCGGGGGCGGCGATCCCCTCGCCGAAGCCGCAGGCCGCCTTGACCACCGAGGGGGAGGCGGCCTCTTCCGCCGTGGTGACGGGGGCGACGAGGGTGGCGATGTCGAAGCCCGGATCGTCGAGCACGGCGATCAGGGTGCGCAGCGATTCGGGAGGGAAGCCCGGAAGATCGCCCTGGAGATTCACCACGATGTCATGAACGCAAGCCGGGTCGATCGTGGCGAGGGCGGCGTGGATCCGGTCCGATCCGCTCGGCAGGTCGGGGTCGGTCAGCACCGCGGTGCCGCCGGCCGCGCGGACGGCGTCGGCGATCGCGGATTCGGCGCAGGCCACCGCGACCGGGCCGATCGCCGCTTCCCCGGCGCGGCGGAGGACATGGACAATCATCGGAATTCCGCCGATATCGGCGAGGGGCTTGCCGGGCAGGCGGGTCGAGCCGAGCCGTGCCGGGATCAGAACGATGGGAGCCGGAATGTCTGCCTCCATGAAGGTCGCATGGCGAACGCGACTGTTATCGCTTGTCGCACTTTCCTAAATCGCTATACATCCGTCCGTAAAGCTTTGGAGGGACCGCGCTTATGAGTGATCAGAACCACCCGTCTTCCGGACACGGCGGCAAGGGCCGCGACCCGCTGCTGCTGAACAAGATTGCCGGTGGCATTCTCTCGGCCGGGCTCCTGGTCTGGATCGCGATCCATATCGCTGGCGTGATGACCGGCGAGAAGGAGGTCAAGAAGCCGGTCATCAAGACCGCCGAGGCGCCCGTCGCGGCCAAGACCAGCGGCATTCCCTCCATCGACGGGCTGATCGTCAAGGCCGACGTGAAGAAGGGCGAGGCCTTCGTGCAGCAGCAATGCGCGGCCTGCCACACGCTGAACAAGGGCGGCGCGGCCGGCGTGGGGCCGAATCTCTACGGCGTCATGGGCGAGCCGATGTTCAAGAAGGCCGGCTATACCTTCTCCGGCGCGGTGACGAAGGCGGCCTCCGGCGTGTGGACCTACCAGAAGATGAACGAGTGGCTGGATGACCCGCAGAAATTCGCGCCGGGCACCCGCATGGGCTACACGGGCATCAAGAACGACAATGTCCGCGCCGACGCGATCGCCTATCTGCGCACCCTCTCGGACAACCCGATCCCGCTGCCCAAGCCGGGCGCCGGCGGTTCGGCCGTCGCCTCGAAGGGGGCGGCGCCAGCGGGCCTCGATTCGGGCGCGCCGGTGATCACCACCCTTTATGCCAGCGCCGATGCCAGCAAGGGCGAGGCCTTCTTCCAGCAGCAATGCTCGGCCTGCCACACGGTCACCAAGGGCGGGGCGAACGGCGTCGGGCCGAACCTTTACGGTGTCGTCGGCGCGCCGATGTTCGCCAAGGCCGGCTACACCTTCTCCGGCGCGGCGAAGAAGCATGCCGACGGCAAGTGGACGCCGCACGAGCTCGACGAATGGCTCTACGCGCCGACGAAGGCCGTGCCGGGCACGCACATGGCCTATCCGGGCATCAAGAACAACCAGACCCGGGCGGATGTGATCGCCTATCTCAACAAGCAGTCCGACCATCCGGTGAACCTCGCCGCCGCTGCGGGCCCCGCCGCGACGACGGCGACGGCCGCCGGTGCGGCGCCGACCGGGCTCGATTCCAGCGCACCTTCGGTCAAGACGCTGCTGGCCAGCGCCGCGCCGGCCAAGGGCCAGGCGATGTTCCAGCAGCAGTGCTCGGCCTGCCATTCGATCAACAAGGGCGGTGCCAACGGCGTCGGCCCCAATCTCTACGGCGTGGTCGGCGCGAAAATGTTCGCGGCGGCGGGCTACAGCTTCTCCTCGGCCGCGAAGAAGCATGCGACCGGCGACTGGACCGCGCATGAGCTGAACGAGTGGCTCTACGATCCGATGAAGGCGGTGCCGGGCACGCACATGGCCTATCCGGGCATCAAGAACAACGTCGCCCGCGCCAACATGATCGCCTATCTCAACCAGCAGTCCGACCATCCCGAAACCTTCAAATGAGCTTTGATCCGGTCGCCGTGGCCTCGGCCGCGGCGGATGCCTCGGGGGCGGTGATCCGCGCGCATTTCCGCGCGCGGATCGACGTCGATACCAAGGCGGATGCCAGTCCGGTGACGCTGGCGGATCGCGGCGCCGAAGCCGCGATCCGCCGCGTTCTGGCCGAACGCTGCCCGGACCATGCCGTGATCGGCGAGGAGATGGGCGGCAAGGCAGGCGGGCGCTTCACCTGGGTGATCGACCCGATCGATGGCACGCGCGCCTTCATCACCGGCCGGCCGGTCTTCGCCACGCTGATCGCGCTTCTGGAGCATGGACGGCCGGTGCTCGGCCTGATTGACCAGCCGGTGCTCGGCGAGCGGTGGCTGGCCCATGAGGGCGAGCTGCGCTTTTCCGGCCCGCATGGCGGCGCGCCGGGAACGCGGGCGGTGGCGTCGCTGGCGGAGGCGGAACTGTCCTGCACCTCGCCCGACATGTTTACCGAACCGCAGTTCGGCGGCTTTCGCCGGCTTGCCGGCGCCTGCCGGCGGGTGACCTATGGCGGCGACGCCTATGGCTACGGGTTGCTGGCGCTCGGGCAGATCGACGTCGTCGCCGAGGCCGATCTCAAGCCCTGGGACTGGTCGGCGCTGGCGCCGGTGATCGAGGCGGCGGGCGGGGCGATGACCGACTGGCGGGGCGCTGAGCTCACGCTGGAGAGCGACGGCACCGCGCTGGCGCTCGGCAATCCCGCCCTGCTCGGCGATGCCGTGGCGCTGCTCGGCGGATGACGCCGGCGATCGTCCATCTCACCGCGCGCTCGGACGATCTGGCCGAATGGCTCGGCCGGGGCGAGACGCTGCACCGGGTGCTTCGCCCGCAGCTTCCGGCCGACTACGAAGGCGCGATGCGCACGATCCTGGCCGAGGGGGCCGAGATGGCGCTGCTGCACGAGGCGGCGGTGCCACGCGCGCTGGCGGTGTTCCGCGCCTTTCACGACACGGCGAACGGGTATCGGTTCTATATCGACGATCTCGTCACCGATCCCGACTGCCGCAGCGCTGGGCATGGCGCTGCCCTGCTCGGCTGGTGCGAGGCGGAGGCGCGCCAGCGCGGCTGCGACCGCCTGACGCTCGAATCCGGCACCCACCGCGAGCGGGCGCACCGGTTCTATTTCCGCGAGGGCCTCGCGATCACCCTGTTCGGCTTCGCCAAGCCGCTCCGCTGAGCGGGATCAGACCGCGGCGGTGATGGCCGCGGCGAGATCGTCCATCTTCGCGGTGCCGCCGAGATCGGGCGTGCGCGGCGAGGCGGGATCGCCGAGGGCGGTCTCGATCGCGCGGAGAACCAGCGCCGCGGCCTCGGCCTCGCCGAGATGATCGAGCATCATCGCGCCGGCCCAGATCGCGCCCACCGGATTGGCGATGCGCTGGCCGAAGATGTCGGGGGCGGAGCCATGCACCGGCTCGAACATCGAGGGGAACTTCTTCTCCGGGTTGAGATTGGCCGAGGGGGCGACGGCGATCGTGCCGGTCACGCCGGGGCCGAGGTCTGAAAGGATGTCCCCGAACAGGTTCGAGCCGACCACCACGTCGAACCGCTCCGGGCTCATCACGAAGCGCGCCGCGAGGATGTCGATATGGTACTGGTCGGCGCGGATCTCGGGGTATTCGGCGCCGATCGCGGCGAAGCGCTCGTCCCAGAACGGCATCGAGTGGAAGATCCCGTTCGACTTGGTCGCCGAGGTGACGTGCGGGCGGCCGAGGCGGCGGGCGAGGTCGAAGGCGTAGCGCAGGATGCGGTCGGTGCCGGCGCGGGTGAAGATCGCGGTCTGCTCGACGAACTCGCGCTCGGTGCCGGCGAACATCCGCCCGCCGATCTGGCTGTATTCGCCCTCGACATTCTCGCGCACCACCCAGAAATCGATGTCGCCGGGCTGCTTGTTGGCGAGCGGGCAGGGCACGCCGGGCAGCAGGCGGACCGGGCGGAGGTTCACATACTGGTCGAACTCGCGGCGGATCGGGATCAGCAGGCCCCAGAGGGAGATGTGGTCCGGCACGCCGGGATAGCCGACCGCGCCGAGAAAGATCGCGTCATGGTCGGCGAGGCGGGCGATGCCGTCTTCCGGCATCATCCGCCCGGTGGCCTTCCAGGTTTCGCAGCTCCAGTCGAAATCGCGCCAGTCGAGCGTGAAGCCGCAGGCGGAGGCCGCACGGTCGAGGACCGTGCGGGCCGCCGGGATCACCTCGCGACCGATGCCGTCACCCTCGATGACGGCGATGCGGTGGCGACGCGACATCAGTATTCCTCGTCGGCGACGTAGGAGCCGATCTTCTGCACGAGATCGGGATCGCGCTTCGCGAGCGACAGGCCGTAGATGATCGAGAGGATCAGCACGCCGAGCGCCGCCCAGGGATAGATGTTGTAGGGGTAGGGCTGGCCCGGCTGGATCAGGCCCCAGAGCGGGAACAGCATCAGGACCGTGCCGACGATGGGGATCAGCGCGTGCTTCACCGGGTTGAACTCGTTGCGGTGGTGGCGGAGCATGTAGACCGGCAGCGCGATGTTGGTGACGAGATAGGTGAGGATCACCGGGATCGTGCCGAGCGAGCCGGTCTCGCCGAAGAGATCGACCGGCTTGATGTTCCAGCCGAAGAAGATGACGATGCCGAGGGCCACGAGCACATAGCTCCACATCGCGACGAAGGGCGTGCGGTGCTGCGGGTGGATCTTGCCGAAGAAGCGCGGCAGCAGCCCCTCGCGGCCGGAGCTGAACAGGATGCGCGCCTGGCTGTTGGTCAGGCCCAGCAGCGAGGAGAAGATGCTGGTGACGCCGGCGAGATAGGCGATGATCAGGAACGATGCCGCCGAGGCCTTGAACGCGTCGACGAAGGGAATGTCCGCCTTGCCGATCGCGGTCGCGTTGTTGTGGAAGGCGATTTCGGTGGCGTAGGCGAGGAACATGTAGAGGATGCCGATCGACAGCGTGCCGATGATCAGCGCGCGCGGGATGTTGCGCCGCGCGTCGCGGGTTTCCTCGGCCAGGGTTGCCGAGTTCTCCCAGCCGATGAAGAGATAGATCGCGATCGGGAAGCCGAGGCCGATGCCCTTGAGCCCGCCGGAGAGGTGGCTCCACTCGAACGGCGCGAGGCTGAGATGGCCGGCATTGACCACCAGCATGGTGATCGCGCCGATCAGTAGCAGCGCCAGCTCGAAATAGAAGAACACGGCGGCCCAGGTGGTCGAGAGGGCGACGCCGCGCGAGACCAGGATGCCGACCAGGCCGGTTTCGAGCAGGCTGAGCAGCTGCCAGGGAATGTTCAGGCCGAGGAACAGCTTCAGCGTGTCATGCGCCCAGCCGCCGGAGATCACCACCACCGAGGAGGCGGCGACGACATAGCCGAACACCACGAAGATCGAGGCCGCCGCCCCCGCCGCCGGGCCGAACGCCATGCCGATGAAGGTGACGAAGGAGCCGGTCGAGGGCCGGTATTTCGAGAATTCGGCGAGGGTGTTGGTCAGGAACAGCACGACCACCATGGCGACCAGGATGGTGAGCGGGGCGGCGACGCCGGCACCGCTGACGATCAGCCCGAAGCCGAAGAAGAAACTCATCGCCGGCGCGATGTTGGCGAGCGTCGAGGCGACGATCTGGGGCAGGCCCAGCGCGTCGCGCTTCAGTCGATGATGCGAACCCAGAACAGACATGATGGCTCCCGGTTTTGATTATTGTGCGTTCATCTTACCCGACAGGGGGGCGTTAGGCCACCGGCTTTGGCCAGCGCCGGTGCAGCCAGAGCCACTGGCCGGGACGCTGGCGCACCCAGCGCTCGATCGTCGCGTTCATCCAGGCGGTGCCGGCGGCGATGTCGGCCTCGCGGTCGTCGGTGACCTCGATCCGGTGCAGCTTCTCGAAGACGATGCGGATGCGCGCCGGGCCGATGCGTTCCGCGCGCACCGGCAGGATCGGGCAGCGGAACTTGCGGGCGAAGACGGCCAGCGCCGGGGCGGTCATCGCGTCGATTCCGAACAGCGGCGAGGCGATGCCGTCGTTCAGCTTCTGGTCCATCAGCATGCCGAGAATGCCGCCGCGCACCAGATGGGCATAGGAGCCGCGCGCGCCGGCGGCGCCCTTGGCGAACATGGTGACCGGCTCGCCGGTGGCCTGCTCGCGCAGGTCGAGGATCAGGCGGTCGACCGCCGGGTTGGCGGCGGCGCGGTAGAAGAAGGCGAGCCTGACGCCGAGCCGGTGCAGCACCGGCGGGATCAGCTCCCAGTTGCCGAAATGCGCGGTGAAGATGAGCGCCGGGCCGCCCTGCGCGGCGAGGGCCAGGCAATGCTCGCGGCCGACGATCTCGTAGCCGGGGCCGGCATCGGTTTCGCGCAGGGCGGCGAGATGCGGGAATTCGCCGGCAGTGCGGGCGAGGCTCTCCCACACCTCGCGGATGATGCGGCGGCGCGCGGCCTCGTCGAGTTCCGGCATGGCGCGGCGGAGATTCTGATCGGCGACGCGCGAGGTGGGGATCAGCGGGCCGATGCCGCGGCCGAGCGCGCCGGCGAGGTTGCTCGCGGCACGCGGGCCAAGGGCGCGGAAGATGCCGAGGAAGGCGCGTGCCGCGGTGGTTTCGATCTTGTGCAGGAGGCTCATGTCAGGAACCGATCAAGCGCGGCCGGGTCGTCGAAGGCAAGCCCCGCCTCGATCACCGCGCAGCGTGCGCGGAATGCCGGCGGCAGTTTCACCGCGTCCTTCGCGGTGGTGGCGAGGCGGGCGCCGAGGCGGCTTGCCTCGGCGTCGAGCCGGGCGAGATCGGCCGGGCGATAGGCGTGATGGTCGGGGAAGGGCAGCGTGCCGGCGATCTCGGCGCCGGCATCGCTGAGTGATTCGAAGAATTTCTCCGGCCGGCCGATCCCGGCGAAGCCGAGCACGCGGGCGCCGGCGAGCTGCCCGGCATCGGTGACGAGGCGGGCGGTGAGCACCGGCAGGGATGGCGGCAGCGCGGCGCGGGCGCCGGTGCGGTCGGCGCCGATCAGCACCGCCGCGGCGCAGCGCCGGGCGGCTGCTTCGACCGGCTCGCGCAGCGGCCCTGCCGGCAGCAGCCGCCCGTTGCCGAAGCCGGCCCCGCCATCGATGACGAGGAACGACGCGGTTTTCACCGGATCGGGGTTCTGCAGCCCGTCATCCATGACGATGGCGGTCGCGCCGGCGGCGACCGCGAAGGCGGCGCCGGCCGCGCGGTCGCGGGCGACGATGGTCGGCGCGGTCGCGGCGAGGAGAAGCGCCTCGTCGCCCACCTCGGCGGCACCGTGCCGGGCGGGGTCGACCCGCAGCGGCCCGGCGAGGCGCCCGCCATGCCCGCGGGTGAGGGCGAAGACCGTCTCGCCCCGGTCGGCGAGGCGGGCGAGCAGGTGCCGCGCGAGGATGGTCTTGCCGGCGCCGCCGACCCCGGCATTGCCGGCGCAGAAGACGCGCGCGCCGGAGCGGAATCCCGGCCGGGCGACGCGCCGGGCGGTCAGCGCGCGCGTGATCGCGCCGAGCGGGGCGAGGAGCGGCGCCGGGAAGGCGTCGGTGGTCCAGAAGGCGGGGGCGCGCATCAGGGAGCCTCGTCGAGAACGGTGCGGGCCAGCCGGGCGGGCAGGCCGGCGAGCCCGGCGCAGGCGGCGCGGCCGGATGCGGCCATCGCGGCGCGGCGGGCGGGATCGTCGAGCAGGGCGGCGACGGCGGGGGCGAGGTCGTCCGGCCCGGCGAGATCGGCAAGGGCGCCGGCCGTGCGCAGCGTTGCCGCGGCCTCGGCGAAATTCGCCAGATGCGGGCCGGTGAGCACGGGGCAGCCGAGCTGCGCCGCCTCGATCATGTTGTGGCCGCCGATGGGGACCAGCGAGCCGCCGATGAAGGAAACGGCGGCGAGACGGTAGAACAGGCCGAGTTCGCCCAGCGTGTCGGCGATGTAGAGCCCGCCGGCGGCGGGCGCCTCGCCGCGCGAGCGCCGGGAAACGGGCAGATCGCCGGCGAGACCGGCGATGGCGTCGGCGCGTTCGGGATGGCGCGGCGCGATGATGGTGACGAGGCCGGGCCGGGTTTCGCGCAGAATGCGATGCGCGGCGATCACCGGCGCATCCTCGCCCGGATGGGTGCTGGCGGCGAGGATGAACGGGCCGGCTGCGGCGGCGGCGAGTGCGGCGCGGGCGGCGGGATCGTCCGGCAGGTCGGGGGCGGCGAATTTCAGGTTGCCCCAGGTCTCGACGCGGGTGAGGCCGAGGCCGCGCAGCGAAGCGGCATCCGGCGCCGATTGCGCGGCGATCAGCCGGAACCCGCCGAACAGGGCGCGGGCGAGGGTGGGGGCGCGGCGCCAGCGCGCGGCGCTGCGGGCGGAGAGGCGGGCGTTGAACAGGAAGCGGGGGATGCGCCGCGCGTCGAGCCCGGCGAGCAGGTTCGGCCAGATCTCGGATTCGAGGAACACCGCCGCGTCCGGCCGCCAATGGTCGAGGAAGCGCGTGGCATGGGCGGCGACGTCGAGCGGGACGAACTGGTGCAGCGCCCGCGCCCGCGATTCGGCAAGGGCGGCGGCGGTGCGGGTGCCGGTGGTCAGCAGCACGGTTGCGCGGTCGGCCAGGGCGTCGATCATGCCGAGGGCGGACATCGTCTCGCCCATGCTGGCGGCATGGACCCAGACGAGCCGGCCCGGCGGCCGCGCCAGCCCGGCGATGCCGTAGCGCTCCGGCAGGCGGGCGGCGATTTCCTTGCCGCGCCGCGCCCGCCGCGCCAGCCAGAACGGCAGCAGCGGGGCGATGCCGGCGGTGGCGAGGCGATAGGCGGTCAGGCCTGCCGGCATCGCGCGAGCGCCTCGTCCAGCGTGCGGCTCATCTCGGCCTCGATCTGCGGCAGCGCGGTTGCCCAGTCGTCCCGGGAGACGGCGATCGGCGCCGAGGCGACCAGCGCGCCGCGGCCGAAGGGCAAAGGCAGGCGCATCGAATCCCAGCTGTCGAGCCGGAAGGCGTGGCTGGTGGCCGCACCGGCGCAGAAGACCGGCGCGCCGGTCAGCGCCGCGAGCTGGGCGACACCCGCCGCCGCCCGCCGCCGCGGGCCGCGCGGGCCGTCCGGCGTGATCACGACCGGATGCCCGGCGCGCACCAGCCGGGCGAGTTCCAGCAGCCCCGCCGCGCCGCCGCGCGACGAGGAGGCCGAGATCGCCTCGAGCCCGAAGCGGCGCAGCGCGTTGACCACGAGCTGGCCGTCGCGGTGGCGGCTCGCCAGCATGTAGGCCGTCGGCGCATCCGCCGGGCGGCGCAGGGCGTGCATCGCCGCGGGCATCGAGGGCAGGCATTCGTGCCAGCAGGCGACGATCGCCGGCGCGCCGCCGCGGAGCACGTCGATGAAGGTATCGGCGTCGATCCGCCAGCGCGTCGTCCGCAGGCTGAAGCCGAGGGCGGCGCCGACCATCGCGCCGATCCTGGCCTGGATGGCGGGCGACTGGGTGCGGGACTTGAAGGCGCGGATCATCGCGGTGGCGGTAGCACCTGCCGGGGCGTGCGTCATCCTTGTGCCGGGGCATGGGTGCAGGGCGGCCGGTTCGCGGCAAGCTGGCCGGCGAGATCGCGGAAGGCCGCCTCGCGAGGGTCCGATGCCCGCCAGGCCAGCACGATCGTGCGGCCCGCATCCGGATCGTCGAGCCGGCGGCAGACGACGAGGTCGCGCAGCTCCGGGCGGGCGGAGACGGCGAGTTCCGGCAGCAGGGAATAGCCCTCGCCGGCGGCGATCATCTGCCATAGCGTTTCAAGCCCGGTGGCGTGGCGCGTCACCGGCTTCGCGTCGCACAGCGACAGCGCGTGGTCGCGCAGGCAATGGCCCTCTTCCAGCAGCAGGAGATCCTGCGTCGGCAGGTCGTCGAGCACCAGCCGGCGCAGTCCGGCGAGCGCGTGGCCGGGCGGGGCGGCGAGCTGGAATGGCTCGAAGAAGAGCGGCGCGGTGCTGAAATGTCCGCGTGGCACGGGGGCGGCGAGCAGCACCATGTCGAGCGCGCCCTCGGCGAGGCGGTCGAGCAGGCGCGCGGTGCGTCCCTCGGCGAGGCGGAGCGACAGGCCCGGCCGCGTTGCGCGCAGCAGCCGGAGCACGAAGGGGAGATAATAGGGCCCGAGCGTCTCGATCGCGCCCAGGCCGACCGTGCCGGCGAGCCCCTGCGGCTGTTCATGCGAAAGGCTGAGCAGATGTCGCGCTTCGGCCATCACCCGTTCGATCTGGGCCAGCAGCGTGACGCCGGCCGAGGTCAGCGTCACCCGGCGGCGGGTCCGCTCGAACAGGGTGACGCCGAGAATGGCCTCGAGCTTGCGGATCTGCTCGGACAGCGCCGGCTGGGACACGCCGCAGCGTTCCGCCGCCTGGCCGAAATGACGGAGTTCGGCGACGGCCTGGGCATATTCGAGATCGCGGAGCGAGAGCCCGGCGAGGGATCGGGGCAGGTCGGGGTGCGGAGACGCCATCGCGGTCGTGTAATCACAATTTCCGAATGACGGAAGCTTGAGTATCGAGATTGCCTATCGGGAGCCGGACGAGTCCGGCCTGGCCGCTTGAAGCGCCCGGCGCGGCTTCCCATTCCTGAATCATCGATCACGTCGAATAGCGCGAAAGGAGGCCGGGATGGCGGACTGGAATGCAAGGCGGAAAGAGGCGGCGGACATGCTGGGAAGCGAATTCGGCCGCTTCCAGCACGAGTTCGACGATCTGCGCACCAGGCTGGGCCGCCTTGCCGGCGAGGCCGCGCGCGATTTCGGCGACGGACCGCAGAAGCTGACGGAACTGCGCGGCGCGCTCGATGGCCGGCTGGCGGTGATCGAGCGCGAACTCGATGCGCTGAGCCGCGACCTGCGCCTGCAGGGCGGGGCGGTGACCGGGCGGATCGGGCAGTCGGTGCGGGAGAAGCCGCTGGCGGCGCTGGCCGTCGCCGCCGGGCTCGGGTTCGTCGCGGCGCATCTGTTTCGCCGGCGCCGCGCGCGGTGACCCGCGTGCCGCCCCCGGCGGGGCGCTGACGTGCTGCGCTTCCTGACCGAACTCTTCTTCGACGGCGCGACCATGCGGCGGCTCGGCCTGAGGGTCGGGCTCGGCGTTGCCGCCATCGTCGTGCTGCTGATCGGGCTGGTGTTCCTGCTTGTCGCCGCCGAACAGGCGGTGGCCGCGGCGATCGGTCCGGTTTACGCGCCGCTCGTGTTCGCAGGAGCCTGTGTTCTGCTCTCCGCCCTGCTGTATGGGATCGGCACCTATGCCTGGCGCAGCCGGCCGCGGCCGCTCGCCGCCGCGGCGCGGGCCGGGGTGGTGCGCGAGGGGTTGGCGGTGTTCGCCGCGCTGTTGCGGCGTGAGCCGGCGAGACTGGTCTTCGCCGGGCTCGTCCTCGGGGCGCTGGCCGAATACCTGCAAAAACGCGAGGACAAACCCGACGAAAATTCGTGATTCGCGGGGAAAGGGAAAACCCGTTCTTGGACTCGGGCTGCGATTGGCGTAAGACGATCCGCATCGTATCCCTTTGCTAAGCGGAGCTTGCCGCATGCTGCGGCTGTCCATGCCTGTCAGAACAGCTCTCTCGCGGCTGACTCTTCCCGTGATGCTGATGATGTCGCTTGCGCTGGTTCTGGCCGGGCGGGCGGATCGCCGTCTCGGCGTGTTCCTCCGCACCCAGGTCGATGACGCGCTTGCGCCGCTCTACCGGGCCGCGGCGGCGCCTGTCCGCGCGGTCGAGACCGATCGCGGCGCGGTCGGCACATGGTTCGACCTGCGCGCGCGGAACGCGGCGCTGCGGGTCCAGAATCACGAATTGCGGCGGTGGCGGGCCGTCGCCCTGGCGCTCGAGGCGCAGAACGAGGCGCTGAAATCCCAGTTGCACTATGTGCCGACGCCGACGCCGAGCTTCTTCACCGCCCGCGTCATTGCCGATCTCGGCGGGCTTTATGCGCGTTCGGTGATGGTGACGCTGCCGCGCCACCCCGGCGATGTCCGCGACGCGGTGGCCATGGACGGCGCCGGCGTGGTCGGCCGGGTGATCGAGGCCGGGTCGCGTTCCGCCCGCGTCCTGCTGATCACCGACCTGAACAGCAAGGTGCCCGTCGCGATCGGGCGGGACGGCGAGCGGGCGATCATGGTCGGGCAGAATACCGCGTCGCCGCGGCTGCTGTACTGGACGCCGGGAAAGCCGCCGCGCGAGGGGGCGATCGTGCTGACCAGCGCCGTCGGCGGCATTTTCCCGAACGGGCTGCCGGTCGGCATCGTCCATTACGCCGGACGGAACGACCCGGAGGTGGTGCCGTTCGCCCGGCTCGACAGTCTGCGGGTCCTGCGCATTTTCGAGTACGGCACCGGCGGCTCGACCGATGTGGCGTCCAACGCAACGATCGCCAAGGCGCGGTGACCCGAAGGCGGGTCCATCGATGATCGACTTCATGGATCTCTGGCGCGCGCTCGACCGGGCGGCGCGCCACATGCTGCCGACTGCGGCGATCGTCGTGGTGATGGTGCTGCTGGCCCTGCCGGGGCTGCTGCCCGCCCAGGCGGAACTGCGCGCCGGGTTCGTCATGTCGTCGGTATTCTTCTGGACGCTGTATCGCCCCGGCGCGTTGCCGGCGCCGGTGGTCGCGCTGATCGGCGTCCTGCTCGGGCTGCTGGGCAACGTGCCGCTCGGCGTCTGGTCGGTCCTGCTGCTGCTGGAACAGGCGGCGGTGGGAATGTCCCGCCGCCTCCTGCTCAGGCAGGGTTTCATGCTGGTCTGGCTGGCCTTCGCCGGCTGCGTCGCGATTGTCGTCGCACTGGAATGGGTGATCCGCGCGACGCTCGATCTCACGCTGCTGCCCATCGCGCCCGCGCTGATGGAGGCGGGGATCAGCATTCTGTTCTATCCGCTGGTGGCGGTGCCGCTGTCGCGCGCGCATGCCGGCCCGGCCGCGCCGGAACAGGCCTGAGGCGGGCATGAAGCGCGAACGCCAGTTGCGGCCGATCTTCACCCGCCGGGCCCTGCTGCTCGGGGCGGCGGAACTCGGCGTGTTCGGCCTGCTCGGCCTGCGGCTGTATCGGATGCAGGTGCTGGAGCATGGACGATACGCCACGCTGGCCAAGCACAACTCGATCAACGAACGCCTGGTCGCCCCGTTGCGCGGGCTGATCACCGATCGCTACGGCACCGTCCTCGCCGGCAACAAGCGGCACTGGCGGGCGATGTTCATGATGATCGAGGCGCCGGACCCGCGGGCGGTGGTCGAGCGGTTTTCGCGCATCGTCGGCCTCGATGCGGGCGAAACCGCCCGGATCATGCGCGATCTGGTCGGAAAGCCGCATTACATCCCGTTGCTTCTGAAAGATTATCTCGACTGGAACGACATGGCGCGGATCGAGGTGAACGCGACCGATCTGCCGGGGGTGTTCGTCGATGTCGGCGCATCGCGGGTCTATCCGTTCGGCGCGCAGCTGGCCCATCTCATCGGCTATGTCGCCCGCCCCACCCAGAAGGAAGCCGCCTCCGATCCCGTTCTCGCGCTGCCGGGGATGCGGATCGGCCGCGCCGGCGTCGAGCGGGTGCGCGACGACGTGCTGCGGGGGACGCCCGGGATCGTGCAGACCGAGGTGAACGTGCACGGATCGGTCGTCCGCGTGCTCGACCGCGACAACGGGGTGCAGGGCCGGACGGTGCAGACCACGCTCGACGCCGGGCTGCAGACGATCGCGGCGCAGCGGTTGAGCGGGCAGTCCGGCGCGGCCGTGATGATCGATACGATCAACGGCGAGCTCCTCGCCATGGCGAGCCAGCCGAGTTTCGATCCGTCGCTCTTCGACACGGGCGTTCCCGAATCGGTGTGGAAATCCTGGATGTCGGACCCGCGCCACCCGATGAGCGACCGGGCGACCAGGGGGCTTTACGCGCCCGGCTCGACCTTCAAGCCCTGCGCCGCGCTCGCGGCGCTGCAATGCGGCGCGATCACGCCGGACACGACCTTCTTCTGTCCCGGCTATCTCAAGCTCGGCGATCATGTCTTCTACTGCTGGGATCATTACGGCCACGGCCATGTCAACGTGGTCAGCGCCCTGCAGCAGAGTTGCGACGTGTTCTTCTATCACGTCGCCCTGGCGGTCGGGATCGACCGGATCGCGGCGATGGGGCGGCGCCTCGGGCTGATCGGCAAGCTGCCGCTGGGGCTGCCCGCCGTCTCCGAGGGGTTTCTGCCGACGACCGCCTGGGCGCGGAAGCGCCGGCTGGTCTGGACCAAGGGCAACACCGTCATCCAGGGGATCGGGCAGGGCTATACCCAGGTGACGCCGCTTGGCCTTGCGACCATGACGGCGCGGATCGCCACCGGGCGGGCGGTGGAGCCGCATATCGCGCGCGGGATCGGGCATGATCTGCTGCACGAGGACATGCCGGATCGCTGGCCGCATCTCGGCCTTGACGAGCGTGGCCTTGCCGCGGTCCGCCAGGGCATGTTCGATGTGGTGAACACGCCGAAGGGCACGGGCTATGCCTCGCGCCTCGCCCTGCCGGGCGTGTTCATGGCGGGCAAGACCGGCACGGCACAGGTGCACGACAATACCCAGGCCGAGGAAAAGGCCAATCTGGACGACGCGACGCTGCCCTGGAAATTCCGGCCCAACGCCTTCTTCATCGCCTTTGCGCCCGTGCACGCCCCCCGCGTCGCCGTGGCGGTGGCGGTCGAGCACGGCAACGAGGGCGCGTCGGCATCGGCGCCGATCGCCCGTGACCTGGTCACCGCCGCATTGACCCGGGACCTGACCGCGGCACCGCCGGGAACCGTGATCGAGGCGCCGCAGGCGAAGCTCGTAGTGGAGGGGCCGGCATGAACACGCTGCTGACCGACAAGACCTACAAGCCCTATTACGAGCGCGGCACCGGCATCGCCGCCAAGCTGCTGCGGGTGAACTGGCTGTTCGTTCTCGCATGCTGCGCGGTGGCGGGGATCGGCTATGCGGCGCTCTATTCGGCGGCCGGCGGCCACGGCCAGCCCTATGCCACGCCGCAGATCGAGCGTTTCTTCGCCGCGCTGATCATGATGATCGCGATCGCGATGGTCGATATCCGGCTGATCGCGAAACTCGCCTGGCCGCTCTACGGGGTGGGCGTGCTGCTGCTGGTCGCGGTGTGGAAATTCGGCCATGTGGGGCTTGGCGCCAAGCGCTGGCTCGACCTCGGTGGCGTGCACGTGCAGCCCTCCGAGCTGATGAAGCTGTTCCTCGCCATGGCGCTGGCATCGTGGTTCCACCGGGCCAGCCACGAACGGGTCGGCAATCCGCTCTTCCTCATCCCCCCGGCGCTCGCGATCCTTGTTCCCGCCGGGCTGATCCTCAAGGAACCCAATCTCGGCACCGCCGTGATCACCATGAGCATCGGCGGCGCGGTGATGCTCGGCGCCGGCGTGCGCTGGTGGAAATTCGCGATCGTGATCGGGCTCGTCGCGGTCATCGCGCCCTTCGCCTATCATCACCTGCACGGCTACCAGAAGGAACGGATCCTCACCTTCCTCCATCCCGGGCGCGATCCGCTCGGTGCGGGGTACAACATCATCCAGTCGAAGATCGCGCTCGGCTCGGGCGGCATGTGGGGGCAGGGGTTCCTGCACGGCTCGCAGAACCAGCTCAACTTCCTGCCCGAGAAACAGACCGATTTCGTCTTCACCATCATCGCCGAGGAATTCGGCTTCGCCGGGTCGCTCGTGCTGGTGTCCATCCTGCTCTCGATGGTGGCGATGGCGACCTATACGGCCCTGCGCTGCGGGCACCAGTTCGGCCGGCTGGTGGCGCTCGGCATCTCGACGAACCTGTTCCTCTACTGTTTCGTCAATCTCGCGATGGTGATGGGCCTCATCCCGGTGGGGGGCGTGCCGCTGCCGCTGGTCTCCTATGGCGGCTCGGCGCTGACCGCGGTGATGTTGGCATTCGGCGTTCTCATGTCGGTGCACGTGCATCGCGACGTCGAGTTCGAGACCGCCGACGCCGATTAGGCCGCGCCTGAAGGCCGCGCGGCCGGATGGCTTCCTGAATCGAAAATGCGTTGCTCACGCGCGGGCCGGCCTGTCGAGGCCGGGTCGCGCATGGGTGGTTCTCAAAACAGGTATTGGTAATACCGAATTCGGTTCCGCATAAAACCTGCACCGAAAATACACCTTTAATACGGTAACCATCCTCCGGCTGCAGAAAGAGATTGCCCATGCCCGCTCCGCTTTCCGACCGCACGATCGCCCTGATCAAGGCCACGGTGCCCGCGCTCGACCAGCACGGCCTTGCCATTACCCGCCGGATGTACGAGCTGATGTTTCGCAACCCGGCGATCGCCGAGCTGTTCAACCAGTCGCATCAGGATGCGGCCGGCGCGCAGCCGAAGGCGCTGGCCGGCGCCGTGCTGGCCTATGCGCGGCATATCGACAATCTCGCGCCGATGGCCGGCGCGGTCGAGCGGATCGCGCAGAAGCATGTCGCGCTGAACATCCTGCCCGAGCATTATCCGCATGTGGCGACCGCGCTGCTCGCCGCGATCGGCGACGTGCTGGGCGATGCCGCGAGCGACGAGATCCTCGCCGCCTGGGGCGAGGCCTACTGGTTCCTCGCCGAGCTGCTGATCGGCCGCGAGGCCGCGATCTATCGCGATCTCGCCGCCGCGCCGGGCGGCTGGAACGGCTGGCGGGATTTCGCGGTCGAGGAGGTCGTGGAAGAAAGCAGCGTCATTCGGTCGTTCACGCTGGTGCCGGCCGATGGCGGGACGGTGGTGCGCCATTGCCCCGGCCAGTATCTCGGCTTCGCCTTCGACCTGCCGGGCACCGGCAAGCAGCGGCGCAATTATTCGATTTCCTGCGCGCCGAACGACCGTGCCTATCGCATCAGCGTCAAGCGCGAGAAGATGGGTCGGATCTCCAACTGGCTGCACGATCACGCCGTGCCCGGCACCATCCTGCGCGTGGCCGCGCCGGCGGGCGACTTCTTCCTCGATCCCGCGTCGACGGCACCGGTCGCCCTGGTCAGCGGCGGCGTCGGCCTCACGCCGATGGTCAGCATGCTGGAGACCATCGTGGCGGCGTCGCCGGAGCGGCCGACCTTCTGGGTGCATGGCGCGCTGAACGGCCGCGTCCACGCCATGCGCGAGCATGTCCGCGCGCTGGAGGCGCGGGCGCCCGGCGTCTCGACCGCGACGTTCTACGCCGAGCCCGCCGAGGAGGACCGGCCGGGCATCGACTACGATCGCGAAGGGCTCGTCACCGCCGCCTTCCTGCACGCGCACGTGCCGGCGGACACGGTGTTCCATGTCTGCGGTCCGAAGCCCTTCATGCGCGCGGTGATCGGCGGGCTCGCCGGGCTCGGCGTGCCGGAAGAGCGGCTGCGCTTCGAGTTCTTCGGCCCGGCGGACGAACATCCGGCCGCGGTGTTCCAGACGGAAACAGCCTGAGCCCGGCAGTCTCGCTGCCTCTTGTGCCGCCCGGATGCGCGTTGCAGGATGCGCCCGGGCGGCAACGATCCGCCCCATCATGGAGGAAACGAAGATGGCCGGATCACTGCGCGCCGAGATTCCCGTCACCGAACTGCTGAAGGACGATCCGAAGAACTGGGGCCGCTGGGGGCCGGACGACGAGGTCGGCGGCCTCAACTTTCTCACCAGCCAGGAGGTGCTGCGCGGCGTGCAGTCGGTGAAGCAGGGCAAGACCTTCACCCTGCAGATCCAGATGTGCCACCCCAAGGGCGACCCGGTCTGGCCCGGCCGCAAGGACCCGGTGCGGATCAACGTGATGGACAAGGGCCATTACATGTGCGGCAAGGGGCCGGTCTTCCCCGGCCACGCCGAATACGCCGACGACGTGCTGTTCATGTATCTCCAGGGCTCGACGCAGTATGACGCGCTCGGCCATGTCTGGTGCGACGACACGCTCTACAACGGCTATGACGCGCGCACCACCGCGGGCGGCATGACCAAGGCCAGCGTGCTGCCGATCGCCGAGCGCGGCATCGTCGGCCGCGGCATCCTGATCGACATGGCCCGCCATCGCGGCAAGCCCTGGCTGGAACGCGCCGAGACCTTCACCCACGAAGACCTCATGGCGGCGGCCGAGAAGCAGGGCACGAAGATCGAGAAGCACGACATCCTGATCATCCGCACCGGCTGGATCGGCTCCTACTACAAGCGCGAGAAGGACGAGTTCTACAAGGATTTCATGGAGCCGGGCCTGACCTACTCGAAGGAACTGGTGAAATGGTTCCACGAGATGGAGATTCCCAATCTCGTCACCGACACGATCGCCAACGAGATCACCGCAGACCCGGTCTCCGGCGTGGTGCTGCCGCTGCACAACGCGCTGATGCGCAATCTCGGCGTCACCTTCACCGAGATCGCCGCCCTCGACGACCTCGCCGATGATTGCGCGAAGGACGGGCAGTGGACCTTCCTCTACACCGCCGCACCGCTCAAGGTCGTCAACGGCACCGGCGCGCCGGTGAACCCCGTCGTGATCAAGTAAGGACGCCTGGATGAGCATCTACGACGAGAAACCCTGGCTCGCGCTCTACGACGCGGGCCAGCCCGCCGAGATCGTGCCCGAGTTCACCGATGCGCTGGCGATGTTCCGCGCCGCCGTGGCGCGGGCGCCGCAGGCGCCGGCCATTCTCTATTTCGACGGCCGGATCAGCTATGCCGAGCTCGACCGGCTGAGCGACGGTCTGGCCGGCTATCTCGCGGCGCACGGCTTCGGCGCGGGCGACCGGCTGGCGGTCTATCTGCAGAACGTGCCGCAATTCGTCATCGCCATTCTCGGCGCCTGGAAGGCGGGGGGAATCGCGGTGGCGGTGAACCCGATGAACCGGGCGCGGGAGATCGGCATCCTGTTCGCCGACTGCACGCCGAAGGCGGTCGTCTGCCACGACACCACCTTCGAGGAGACGGTGGGCGCGCTGGAGCCGGGCCTGCGGCCGCAGATCGTGCTGACCACCTCGGCGCTCGCCTTCCAGACCCGCAACGACAGGCGCCTCTTCGCCGCGACGCGGCGCGTGGCCTGCGCCGGCACGGTCGATTTCGAGGCGGCGATCGCGGCGGGCGGGGCGCTGCCGCCGGCGCCATCCTACAAGCCGGACGACATCGCCTTCCTCGTCTACACCTCGGGGACGACCGGCGTGCCCAAGGGGGCGATGAACACCCACGGCAACGTCACCTTCAACGCCCAGACCTATCGCGACTGGATCGGGCTGGGCGAGGGCGCGCCGATCCTCGGCATCGCGCCTTTGTTCCACATCACCGGGCTGATCGGCCATATCGCCGCCGCCTTCATCACCGCCTCCCCGCTGATCCTCGCCTATCGCTTCGAGCCGGGCGTGATGCTCGACGCGATCGAGGAACACAAGGCGGCCTTCACCATCGGCGCCATCACCGCCTTCATCGCGATGATGAACCATCCGGACGCGGCCCCCGCCAAGCTCGCCTCGATGACCAGGATCTACTCCGGCGGCGCGCCGATTCCGCCCAGCGTGGTCACCGCCTTCCGCGAGACGTTCGGCCATTACATCCATAACGGATACGGGCTGACCGAGACCAACTCGCCCACGCATGTGGTGCCGCTCTCGCGCGAGGCGCCGGTCGATCCGGCCTCGGGCGCGCTGTCGATCGGGGTGCCGGCCTACAACACCATCTCCTGGATCTGCGACGACGAGGGGCGGGAACTGCCGGTGGGCGAGGTCGGCGAGATCGTCAGCCAGGGGCCGATGATCGTGCCGGGCTACTGGAACAAGCCGGACAAGACCGCCGAGGCGATCCGCAACGGCCGGTTCCATACCGGCGATGTCGGCTTCATGGACAAGGACGGCTGGTTCTACCTGGTCGACCGCAAGAAGGACATGATCAACGCCGCCGGCTACAAGGTCTGGCCGCGCGAGGTGGAGGACGTGCTCTATACCCATCCCGCCGTGCGCGAGGCGGCGGTGGTGGGTGTCGCCGACTCCTATCGCGGCGAGACGGTGAAGGCCGTGATCAGCCTGCGGCCCGGCACCAGCGCGACACAGGAGGAGATCATCGCCTTCTGCAAGGAGCGCATGGCCGCCTACAAATATCCCCGCACGGTGGAGATCATCGACGACCTGCCCAAGACCGTGACCGGCAAGATCCTGCGCCGGGAACTTCGCGGTTAAGGCGAAATTCCCCGGTTGAACTACTTTAGGTAGAATAATATCATGCCGCCCTTACCTTGGAGGGCGGCATGTCGGGCACGTTCCAGATTATCGGGCCGGATGCGATCGGGCTGATCGACGGGTTGGCGCTGTCCTCGGTTGCGGGCGTGCCGCCTTGCGGCTTCACGCTGGGCGGGCTGGCGGCGGGGGCCCCGGCGAGCGTCACCCTGTCAGGTGCCTACGCATTTTCCGCCAGCAGCGCGGGCGGGGCGACGGTTGCGCTGGGCAGCAACGCGATCACCATCAGCGGCACCGCAACGCAGGTGAACGATGCGCTGGCGAGCCTCGCCATCGGCGCCTCGGCGAGCGGGACCGGCACGCTCGGCGTCAGCGCCACCAGCGGCGGGACGACGCTGGCGACGACCATCGCGGTACAGGCCCTTGCCGATTCGCCGCCCGCCTTCGTCGCGCCGCCGGCGAGTCTGCCGCTCACCGCCGGCGTTGCGCAGACGCTCGGCCTCGCCATCGCCGACGATCCGGCCGCGCTGCTGGCGGGCTTCGGGCTGGCCGCCGAGACGCTCGCGGTCAGCCTGATCGCGAGTTCGGGGGCGCTGCTGCTCGATGTCGCCGCCCATAACGATGTCGGCGTTGCCGGGAACGGCACCGGCACGCTGGTGCTCACCGCCGCGTCCGGCGATCTCGCCGGCCTGCGCGCCGCGCTCGACGCGGTGCGGCTCGATGCCACCGCGGCCGGCACGCTCGAATACGTTCTCCGCCAGACCGGCGGCCCGCTGCCCGATGCCGTCACCTCCGGCAGCCTGAGCTTCTCCGTCACCGGTTCGGCGGCGACGGGCGGCGAAAGCTGGAACGGCGGCAACGGCGACTGGCAGACCGCGGCGGACTGGTCCGGCGCACAGGTGCCGGGACCGGGGACCGACATCACGATCGGCAACGGCGCGGTGCTCGGCGGATACGGTCTCGGCGCGGTGCTCGACGTGGCGGCCGGCGCGTCGGTCGCGCTCGCGGGGGCGTTCGGCGTTGCGGTGGCGACGCTCGCCAGCGGTGCGACGGCCGCGATCGGCGGCGCGTTGTCAATCGCCGGCGGGCTTTCGCTCGACTCCTCCACCCTCGTCGTCGGCGCGGCGGGCGCGCTGGAGGCCGCCGGCGTCACGCTGTCCTCCGGCGCGGCGCTGGCGGCGTTCGGCGCGCTGTCGATCGACGGGCTCGATGCCGCGGGCGCGGCGCTGCTGCCGGGTGGCGGCACGCTAAGCGGGCCGATCGGCATTCCTGGCGGCGGCGTGGTCGATTTCGCCGGCACGCTCGAGGCCGACGGCGCGGCGCCGAACACCGGGTACAATGCCATCTCGCTTGCCGCCGGCGGCACGCTCGAGGGCGCGGGCCTGCTGATGGCCGGCAATTTCAGCGAGGCGGAAACCATCGTCGGCCCGGGCACGATTCTCGCCCTCGGCCCGGCGCCGCTCAGCATCGCCGCCGGCAGCATCGGCGGTTCGATCGATCTCGCCATCGCGCCGGGGGCGGTGCTGGAGCTCGGCGCCGTGCAGCCGCTCTACGGCGTGTTCAACGCCACGCCGGTCACCGTCGGCGCCGATGCCACGATCAGCTTCGCGCCGGGCGCCAGCGCGGGGCAGGACGGCACCGGGTATGCCAGCACCCTGGGCGAGCAGGGCGGCGTCCTCGTGCTCGACGACCCGACGGATTTCGCCGCCACGCTCGCCGGCTTCCGCCCCGGCGACCGCATCGCCTTTCCCACCCTCACCAACCTGTCGGTCTTCAATGTGTCCCCGACTTCGTTCGAGGTGGCCGGCGTCGTCATCGGCAATACCGCGCAGAGCGAGATCGTCACCATCCATGCCAGCCTGGCCGCCGGCGTGTCGCCGGTGGTGGAGACGGATTCGGCCGGCGATCAGGTGATCGGCCTGCGGGCGAGCAGCGCCGCGCTCACCCTGAACGACGTGCCGGCCGCCGGCGCCTCGATCGAGGCGGTGAACGGCATCGCCACGCCGATCATCGGCCTCGGCCTGCTGGTGCCGAGCGACGGCTCCGCCGGGCTGCAACTGACCGTCAGCGCGAGCCATGGGCAGATCGCCACCGGTGGCGGCGCGGCCGTGGGGTCGCTGGTGCTCTCGGCCGCCAATGCGCTCGACCTGAACGCGGAACTCGCGGCGCTCGACTATACCGCGCCGGCGGGCGGCACGGGCGATGTGCTGAACTTCACCGGCGGCACCGGGCTCGCCGGGCTGAGTGCCGCGATCGGCATCGCGATCGCCCCCGCCGGCACGCTCGACTTCACCGGCGCCAATGGCGGCCTGTTCAATGCCGGGTCGTCGTGGCAGGGCGGCGCGCCGCCGGCCAATGGCGATGTCGCGCTGCTCGGCCCCCATGCCGGCGCGCCGCTGCTGGTCGAGGGGCCGGGGGTCGCCGGCACCGTGTCGGTTGCCGGAGCCTATGATTTCGCCGGCACGTTCGATCTGCCCGCGAGCGGCGCCGCGCTCGATATCGGCGCCGGCGGCTTCGCCCTGTTCGACGCCAATGCGGCGGCGACGCTCGGCGGCGGCGCGCTGGTCGGCGACGCGCAGGGGACTGGCACCCTGGGCATCGCCGGCACTCTCGATGCGGCGGGAACGATCGATGTCGGCGGCGCGGCAGTATCGGGCAATGACGTCCTTGAGGTGACCGGCAGCCTCGCCGCCGCCGGGCTTGCCCTCGGCACCGCTGCCCCCGGCACGTTCGAGCTGGGTGGCACGGCATCCTTCGGCGCTTCGGCGCTGGGCACCGGCGCCCTGCTGCGCGAAGCCGGCACCGCCTCGCTCGCGCTGGGCAGCCTCACGCTCGCCGGCGGCATCGTCTCGCTCGGCAACGCGGCGAGCCTGTCGCTCGGCCCGGCGACGATCACCGCGGGCGATCTCGCGCTCGCGGATGCGAGCCGCCTGGCCGGCACCGGCGGAATCGACCTCGCGGGCGGCACGTTGAGCATCGGCGGACTGGCGGCGGCGTCGTTCGGCGCTGGCGGATTCCGGCTGGGCGGCGGCGGGGCGCTGCTGCTCGATGGCACGCTGGCGGCCGGCAGCCTGGCGGAGTCGGGGCGTGCGGCGCTGGATGGCGGCACGCTCTCGCTCGCCGGCAGCGCCTCGCTCGCCGCGGGGGCGACGCTGGCCCTGGCCCAGGGCGCATTGCGGGCGGCCTCGCTGACGATCGGTTCCGGCGCCGAACTCTCGGGCTACGGGCTGATCGGCACGTTCGGCGCGCCCGGCCTCATCCCGATCGACGCCGCCGGCGCGCTCGCCGCGTCGGGCGGCACGCTGGTGCTCGGCGGCGCGCTCGCCGGCGGCGCGACCATCGATCCCGGCGCGGCGCTCGACCTCGCCGGCCCGGCCACGGGCGGCACCGTCTCCTTCGCCGGCGCCGACGGCATCCTGACGATCAACGACGTCGCCGCCATGGCCGATCCGGTGGTGAACATGGCATCCGGCGACGCGATCGACCTGATCGGCGTCGCCCCCTCTCTGGTCAGCTACGCCGGCGGCACGCTCGCGGTGAGCGGGCGCGGCGGGTTCGGCCTCGCCGAGGCCGCGGGGCAGGCGGCGATCGCCATCGCCGCGGATGGGTACGGCGGCAGTTATGTCACCGTCGGCGGCGCCATGCCCTGCTTCGCCCGTGGCACCAGGCTGCTGACGGCGGAGGGCTACCGCCCGGTCGAGACCCTGCGGCCCGGCGACCGGCTGGTCACCGAGGACGGCACGGCGGAGCCGGTCGTCTGGATCGGCTGGCGCAGCATCGACCTGTCGCGCGATCCCGCCGCCGCGCTGCTGCATCCGGTCGTCATCACGCCCGGCGCGTTCGGGCCCTGCATGCCGTCGCATCCTCTCACCCTCTCGCCGCTGCATGCGGTGTATGCCGATGGCGTGCTGGTGCCGGCGACGCTGCTGGTCAATGAGGCGACCATCCTGCACGACTCCTCACGCTTCGCCGTGACCTATTATCATGTCGAACTGGCCCGGCACGCGGTGATCCGGGCGGAGAACCTGCCCTGCGAGACCTATCGCGACGATGGCAACCGCGACCGCTTCGCCGCCGCCCTCGGCCTGCCGGGCGCGCCGGCGGACTCGTGCCGGCCGGTCGTCACCACCGGCCCGGCGCTGCGCCGGGTGCGCGCGCGGCTGCATCGCCGCGCCCTCGAACTCGACTACCAGATCGTCCACGGCGCCGTGGTCGAGGCGCTGGTGGAGGATGACGCGCCGCCGGTGCAGCCGCGCCGGGGTGCGGGGCGGCTCGACTTCACGCTGCCGGCGCCGGCAGCGAGGCTGGTGCTGCGCGCGCGCGTCTCGCGGCCCGCCTATACCGATCCCGCGTCGGAGGACCGGCGGCGGCTCGGCATCTGCGCCGCCGCGCTGGAAGCCGACGGCGTGCGCCTGCCGGTCTGGCACGGTGCGGGCTGGTACCGCCCGGACGAGGGCGATCGCGGGATGTGGAGCGGCGGGACCGCGGAACTGCTGCTCGACCGCCCGGCACGGCGGATCAGCCTCGATCTTGTCGGCAGCGTGCCGCGCTGGGTGCGGGACCCGGCGGCGCTCGCGCTCTGAGCCGCCGCGGATTTGACATTCGGTGGCCGCCTCTCTATGCGGACCGGCATGGCCGGGAACGTGGACGCACCTTCGGGGTGCGCGCCCGTTCCGTCGCGCATGCGCGGCGGAACCTACCGGTGCAACATCAGCGGCACGTCCGCGTCAACAAGAAGGAGTGCGGCACGCATGACCAAGCGTACCGAAAGCAAGTACAAGATCAACCGCCGCCTTGGCGTGAATCTCTGGGGCCGGCCGAAATCCCCGATCAACAAGCGCGAATACGGCCCCGGCCAGCATGGCCAGCGCCGCAAGAAGCCGTCCGACTTCGGCGTGCAGCTGATGGCGAAGCAGAAGCTTCGCGGCTATTACGGCAATATCAGCGAGAAGCAGTTCTACAAGTATTACGAGGAGGCGGTGCGCCGCCGGGGCGACACCTCCGAGAACCTGATCGAGCTGCTCGAGCGCCGGCTCGATGCGGTGGTCTATCGCATGAAGTTCGCGATCACCCCGTTCGCCGCGCGCCAGTTCGTCAGCCACGGCCACGTTCTCGTCAACGGCCGCCGCGTCAACATCTCGTCGTACCAGGTGCGTGACGGCGATGTCGTCGAGGTGCGCGAGAAGTCGAAGCAGCTCGCCATGGTGCTCGACTCGGTGCAGAGCGCCGAGCGCGACGTGCCGGAATATATCGAGGTCGACCACCGCGCGATGAAGGGCACCTTCGCCCGCGCGCCGAAGCTGGCCGACGTTCCCTATCCGGTGCAGATGGAACCCAACCTGGTCGTCGAGTTCTACTCGCGCTGACCCTGCTTCCGGTTTGAAGTCTCGGGGCCTATATCCGCATCGGGTATGGGCCCCGTTTCGTTTTGGCACAAGGAGAGGCGGCATGAACACGACGAAGCGCATCATCGGCCTGGCCCTCGCGCTGGCGCTGGCCGGCAGCCTGGCCGGCTGCGGCCTGTTCGGGTCCGGCGGCGGCGCGGCGGGTTCCGGCAAGACCTATATCGAGATCCCGCAGCAGGGCCGCTGAACCGGCCGCCAATCGCCCGGTTCCGCTCCTGCCCGCCGGATCGGAGGATCCCGGCCGGCTGTTCGAGGCCTATTCGGCGGGCGGGAAGATGCCGGTGCGGACCTCTTCGGCATAGGCGCCGATCGCCTCGCGCACCATCCGCGCCCCGTCGGCATACACCTTGGCGAAGCCCGGAACATAGCCGCCGGTCAGCCCCAGCACGTCGTGCATCACCAGGATCTGCGCGTCGGTCCCGTTGCCGGCGCCGATGCCGATGGTGGGCACGCGCACCCGCCTGGTGATCTCGGCCCCGAGTCCGGCCGGGATCGCTTCCATCAGCACCATCCGCGCGCCGGCCTCGGCGAGGGCGGCGGCGTCCTCGATCATTCGCGCCGCCGCGTCCTCGGTCTTGCCCTGCTTGCGGAAGCCGCCGAGCTGGCGGACATGCTGCGGCGTCAGGCCGATATGCGCGCAGACGGGCACGGCGCGGGCGGAAAGGAAGCCGACGGTCTCGACCATCGCCGCCCCGCCCTCGAGCTTGACGATGTCCGCCCCCGCCTTGAGCAACTGGGCGGCGCTCGCGAAGGCCTGGGCAGGGCCGGCCTCGAAACTGCCGAAGGGCAGGTCGGCCATGATCAGGCAGGCGGGCGCGCCGCGCGCGACCATGCCGGTGTGATAGACCATCTGCTCCAGCGTCACCCGCAGCGTGTCGCGCTCGCCCTGGACGGTCATTCCCAGCGAATCGCCGATCAGGATGCCGTCGATCCCGGCGGCCTCGGCGAGTTTCGCGAACGGATAATCATAGGCGGTGATCAGCGCGCGGCGCTCGCCGTTGCGCTTCGCGCGTTCCCACGATCCGATCGATTTGCGGTCGGCCTTCCGATCTGCCGTTTCCATCGCCATGCCTTTCTGTGCTGGGGCGTGCCTGCGCGCGCTCGGGCTCAGCCCGCGCCCTCGGTGATCAGCCGCTCGCCCTCCGCCGTCACCTCGCGCAGCGTGCCGCTCGGAACGTCGAAATAGAAGCCATAGACGCCGAGTTCGCCCGCGTTGTGCGCGGAGGCGATCCAGGGGAAGGTCATGAGATTCTCGAGCGAGACCCGCACGCTTTCGATTTCGGCGCGGCGGGCGGCTTCCACCGGGTCATCGGCGAAGCGCACGGCGCGCTTGCGGGCGGGTTCGGCGATCCGCACCCAGTTCGCCACGAAGTCGCGCGCCTCGGGCGGGGGTTCGTGCAGCAGCGCCGCGATGCCGCCGCAGGAGGAATGGCCGATCACCGCGATGCGCCGCACCCGCAGCACCCGCACCGCGAATTCCAGCGCCGCCGAGGTGCCGTGATTGGCGGTGTCCGGCGCGTAGGGCGGCACCAGATTGGCGATATTGCGCACCGTGAACACGTCGCCGGGGGCGCAGTCGAAGATCATCTCCGGCGCGACGCGGGAATCGCAGCAGGCGATCGCCAGCGTGTGCGGCTTCTGCCCGTCGCGCGCCAGGGCCTCCAGGGTTTCCCGCTGCGCCGGCCAGCGCGCCGCGCGGAACCGCCGATACCCTGCCAGAAGCTCTTCCATCCGGGCCCCTCCTCAAGACAGCGTTCCGCTTATCATCCATGCCGCGCTGCGGCAAACATCGTCTCATATCATGACGCGGCGGGGCCGCCTTCGCCGTCCCGACGGAAAGACGCCTGGTCCTGGACGGCCCATCATCGACCGGTTTTCCCCATCTGCGTTCGCGGCTCTCCGAAATGGCGTCTGCACCTCATCGACACCCCGGCGGATCGCACCCTGGCAGATCGGGGGCCGCATCCGCTGCGGACATCGCGGACCGCTGGCGTCATCGCGTCGCGCCGTTGACAGGCGAGGGGCGATCGAGAAACTGGCGCGCGTGAAACTTTCATCATGGCCCATGATCGGTTGCGGTCGCGGCGCCCGTTTCGAGGAGGGCTGAACGTGTCGCGTGCGCTGCGGATCGCCCATGGCGACTTTGGCCGGGTCGCCTTGCTCGACATGGACCGCAGCCTGGTGCGCCATGCCCATCCGCATTGCCACGTCCTGCTCAAGCTGGGCGGCGACGACACGAGGTTCGCGGTCGGTTCGAGCCTGGCGCCGCTGACCGATGACCTTGCCGTGCTGGTGAACGCCTGGGAGCCGCATGCCTATGTGCACGATCCATCGCGGCGCAATGCGCTGATTCTGGCGCTGTATATCGACCCGTCCTGGCTCCGGCTGGTGCAGGCGGACCGGATCGCGCCGGGAGCGCCGGGATTTTTCCCCGCCTCGGCGGGCCGCATCGATGCCGGCATCCGCCGGCTGGCCCACGATCTCGCCGACGCGATGGTCGACCCGACGATGCAGGCGGCGGCGCGCGAGGCCCTGCTCTCCGAGTTGATGATTCGCGTCGTCGCGCGCTTCGGGTCCTTGCGGGACCGGCGGGCGATGCTGATCGAGGCGGCCGGCCGCGCCTCGATCGACCATCGGGTGCGCCGCTCGATCGACGCGATGAGGGCGGATCCTGGCGGCGTGCCGGGCATGGAGCGGATGGCCCGGGAGGCCGGCCTGTCGCGCGCGCATTTCTTCCGGCTGTTCGAGCGCTCGACCGGCGTGACGCCGCTGGTCTTCCTCAACATGCTGCGGGTCGAGCGCGCGGTCGCCGCCGTGATGAAGGCGGATGAGAGCCTCGCCGGGATCGGCGAGCGCCTCGGCTTCGGCGCGCCCGCGCAATTCAGCCGCTTTTTCCGCGACCATGTCAGCGTCGCGCCGCGAGAGTTCCGCGCCGTGCTCCGCTCCGCCTGACGGCCGATTTTGAGATGATTTGCAAAGTCGCGTGACGCGATGCGGTCGCCAGCCGCGGTCTCGCGGCGCTAGTCTCCGGCCGAGATGAGTGCCGCGATCGCGGCGCCAGGAGGAAACAGGCATGGACACGCATGCGCGGAAGTCGCTCGGTCGTTCGCTCCCGCGGATCGAGGATGCCCCCCTGCTGACGGGGCGGGGACGTTTCATCGACGATCTGCCGGTCGGCCCCGCAACGGCGCATGCCGCCATCCTGCGCTCGCCCCACCCTCACGCCGCGATCGAGGAGATCGATGTCCGGGAGGCGCTGGCGATTCCCGGCGTCCTTGCCGTGATCACCGGCGCGGATCTCGTGCCGGTCACCGGCACGCTGGTCGCGAGCGTGCGCGTGCCGGCGGAGGCGCGGGTGATGGCAACCGACCGCGTGCGCTACGTGGGCGAGCCGGTCGCCGTCGCCATCGCCGCCGATCGCTACATCGCCGAGGACGCGCTGGACGCCGTCAGGGTGCGCTACCGCCTGCTCGACCCCGTCGTCGATCCCGAGGCGGCGCTCGCGCCCGGTGCGCCGGTGCTGCACGAGGCGGTCGGGGGAAACCTGCTGAACGAGCGGCATTTTTCCTATGGCGATCCGGATGCGGCGTTCGCGGCGGCGGCGCGCCGGATCACCGTCGTCGCGCGCTATCCGCGCAACACCGGCGCGCCGATGGAAACCTATGGCGTGATCGCGACCTATGACGCGCACGGCGATTCCTACGACGTGCAGGCCAATTTCCAGGGGCCGTTCAGCATCCACGCCGTGCTGGCGCGCGCGCTCAACGTGCCGGGCAACCGCTTGCGGTTGCGGATGCCGCCGGACTCCGGCGGCAGTTTCGGCGTCAAGCAGGGGGTGGCGCCCTATGTCGTGCTGATGGCCGCCTGCGCCCGGCTGACCGGGCGCCAGGTGAAATGGATCGAAGACCGGATGGAGCATCTCGCCGCGTCGGTGTCGGCGACCAACCGGGTGACGCGCCTCGACGCCGCCGTCGACGCCGAGGGGCGGATCCTCGCGCTGGACTGGGACCAGCTGGAAGACTGCGGCGCCTATCTGCGCGCCCCGGAACCCGCGACCCTCTATCGCATGCACGGCAACATGACCGGGGCCTACGACATCCGCAACGTGCGGATCCGCAACCGGGTGGTGGCGACCAACAAGACGCCGACCGGCCTCGTGCGCGGCTTCGGCGGTCCGCAGGTCTACTATCCGCTGGAGCGGCTGATGCAGCGGATCGCGGTGGAGCTCGGGCTCGATCCGGTCGAGGTGACGCGGCGAAACCTGATTCCGGCCGGCGCCTTTCCCTATCGCACGGCAACCGGCGCGCTGTACGATTCCGGCGATTACCGCGGCGCGTTCGACCGCGCGCTGGACGCCGGAGGATACGCCTCGCTGCTCGAACGGCGCGCGGCGGCGAGGGCGGCCGGGAGGCTGTACGGCATCGGGCTCGCCGTGGTGGTCGAGCCCAGCGTCTCCAACATGGGCTATGTCACGACGGTGCTGACGCCGGAGGAACGGCGCCGCGCCGGGCCCAAGAACGGCGCGCAGGCCAGCGCGACGGTGGCGCTCGACCCGCTCGGCGGCGTTTCGGTCCATGTCGCCTCGGTGCCGCAGGGGCAGGGGCACCGGACCGTGCTCGCCCAGGTCGTGGCCGACGAGTTCGGCCTCGATCCGGCGGACATCATGGTGGTGACCGACCTCGATACCGCCAGGGATGCCTGGTCGATCGCCTCCGGCAATTATTCCAGCCGCTTCGCGCCGGCGGTCGCGGGCACGGCGGCGCTCGCGGCGCGGCGGCTGCGGGCCCGGCTTGCGGCGGTCGCCGCCGGGCAGCTCAACGTGCAGGTCGGCGAGGTCCGCTTCGCCGCAGGCCGGATCTTCGCCGCGGGCAATCCCGGCAACGGCGTCTCCTTCGGCCGCATCGCCGCCGCCGGCCACTGGGCGCCCGGGACGATCGATCCCGAACTCGGCCAGACGCTGCGCGAGACCGCATTCTGGACACCGCCCGAACTCGCCGCGCCCAATGATGCGGACGAGGTGAATTCCTCGCTCTGCCACGGCTTCATCTTCGATTTCTGTGGCGTCGAGATCGAGCGGGCGACGGGCCGGGTGCGGATCGACCGCTACGTGACCATGCATGATTGCGGCACGATCCTGCATCCCGCGATGGTCGACGGGCAGATCCGCGGCGGGTTCGCGCAGGGGCTCGGCGCGGCGCTGCTGGAGGAGCTGGCCTATGGCGACGACGGCGCGTTCATCTCGGGCACCTTCGCCGACTACATGCTGCCCTACGCGACCGAGGTGCCGCCGATCGAGATCCTGCACGAGGAAACGCCATCCCCCTTCACGCCGCTCGGCGCCAAGGGGGTCGGCGAGGGGAACTGCATGTCCACGCCGGTCTGCATCGCCAATGCGGTGGCCGACGCGCTGGGCGTTGCCGAACTCCATCTGCCACTGACCCCGTCGCGGCTGCGCGCCCTGCTCGGCGAGGCGGAGCCGCCCCCCGCGAACCGTCCCGCAGGCCCTGTCGCCGGCGAGGAGCCGCGGGCGGGCGCGCGGCTTTTGCGCGGAAGCGGGGATACGTCCGTCGGCGCGCCGCCCGCCACGATCTGGGCCATTCTGCTCGATCCGGACGAACTTGCCGCCCTCATCCCCGGCGCGCATGGCGTGCGGCGCGTCGGCGCCGACGGGTTCGCCGCCGAGGTGACGCTGGGCGTCGGGCCGGTGAGGGGGCGTTACAGCGCGTCGATCCGGCTTTCCGGTCTCGATGAGCCGCGGGAAGCGACGCTGTCCGGCACGATCGAGGGGGCGCTGGGGGGCGGTGCCGGCAGCGGCCGGGTGCGGCTCCTGCCCGAGGGCGCGGGCGGCACGCGGATCGACTACGAGTACGAGGTGCGGATCGGCGGCCGGGTCGCCGCGGCGGGGGACCGGCTGCTGGCGGGGGCGAGCCGGGTCGTCATCGGCGCCTTCTTCGAGGCGCTGGCGCGCCGCGCCGGCGGGGCGCCCACGCGGCCGGGCTTCTGGAAACGGCTGCTGCGCATGCTGGGAGTTGGCCGATGAAGCCCGCGCCGTTCGCCTATTGCCGCGCGGGGACGCTGGATGAGGCGCTGGACGCGCTGCGGACCCACGGGGCCGATGCGCGGGTGCTGGCCGGAGGACAGTCGCTGGTCGCGATGCTGAACATGCGGCTGGCCCGGCCGCATGTTCTGGTCGACATCATGCGGATCGGCGCGCTGGCCGAGGTGCGCCGCGCGGGCGGGCAGCTTCGGATCGGCGCCGGGGTGCGGCAGGCGGCGCTGCTGGCGCGGCCCGGGCTTGCCGGCGAGGCGCCGCTGCTCGGTCTCGCGCTTCCCTGGGTCGGCCATTACCAGACGCGCGCGCGCGGCACCGTTTGCGGCTCGGTCGCCCATGCCGATCCGAGCGCCGAAATTCCGCTTTGCCTGCTGGCCCTCGACGGCGCGGTGCATCTTCGCAGCGCGGCGGGCGCGCGCGTGATCGGCGCCGCCGACTTCTTCCTCGGCACGATGCAGACCGCACGGCGTGACGACGAGCTGATCGAGGCGGTCAGCCTGCCGGATGCCTTGTCCGGGCGGCGCTGCGGCTTTGCCGAAATCGGCCGCCGGCATGGCGATTTCGCCATCGTCGCGGCGGCGGCGGTGGCGACGGCGGACGGTGTGCGCCTCGCGATCGGCGGCGTCGCCGACCGGCCGGTGCTGCGCCTGCTGCCCCGCATCGGCGGCACGGCGCTCGACGACGCCCTGAACGACATCGCGTGGTCGCTCGATGCGAGGGCGGATTTCCACGCCGACGCGCGCTACCGGCGCGACCTGGTCCGCCATCTCGGCCGACAGGTCATCGGGGAGGCCCTGGCATGACGATCCTGACCGCCGACGAACGTCACGAGATCCGCTTCACCCTGAACGGGCGCGAGGTGGTCGCCGCCGCGTCGCCGCGCACCTCGCTCGCCGACCTGCTGCGGCACGGATTGGGGGCGACCGGAACGCATGTCGGCTGCGAGCACGGCGTCTGCGGCGCCTGCACGGTGCAGATCGACGGCGCGCCGGCGCGGGCCTGCCTGACCCTTGCGCTGCAGGTCGAGGGCTGCGCGGTGCGGACGGTGGAAGGCCTGGCGCCGCGGGCGGGACGGCTCGGCGTGCTGCAGGAGGCGTTCCGCCGCCATCATGCGCTGCAATGCGGGTTTTGCACCGCCGGCATCCTGATGTCGCTCGATGCCTTCCTGCGCGCCGCGCCCGACCCGACGCCGGAGGCCGTGCGGGAGGTCGTCGGCGGCCATCTCTGCCGCTGCACCGGCTATGCGCCGATCGTCGCGGCGGCGCTCGATGCCGCCGCATCCCTGCGCGGCGCGGCGGGGGAGGGCGGCGATGTTTGATCTCGCCACGAGCTTCCGCGCGAGTGCGGCCCGCGACCCCTCGGCGATCGCCATCGTCGATGAGGGCGTCCGCCTCTCCTATCGGGACTGGCTCTCCAGGATCGAGGCGGTGGCGCGCGGCCTCGCGGCGCTGGGCTTGCGGCCGGGGGAGCGGATCGTCACGGCGCTGCAGAACCGCTGGGAGGCGGCGACGCTGCATTGGGCCTGCCAGTTCGCCGGGCTGGTGATCACCCCGGTCAACTGGCGGATGACCGGCGACGAACTCGGCTTCGTGGTGGAGAATGCCGGCGCGCGGGCGCTGGTGACCGAGCCGGTGTCGCACGCGGCCGGTGACGCGGTGGACGCCGCCGGCCTGCTCCGGATCGGCGTGGATAACGCCGCATCGGCCGGGATCGGCTTCCGCGATCTCGCCGGCGATGGCGCGCTGCCGGACGTCTCCGCGGACGCGCTGTCGCTGATGCTCTACACCTCCGGCACGACCGGGCAGCCCAAGGGCGTTCCGCGCCGCCACCGCACCGAGCGCGCCGCGGCGATTGCCCATGTCGCGCAGAACCTCTACCGCGCCGGCGAACGCACCCTGGGCGTGATGCCGCTCTATCACACCATGGGCGTGCGCTCGCTGCTCGCCATGTCGCTCATCGGCGGCTGCTTCGTCTGCCTGCCGCGGTTCGATCCGGCGCGCGCGCTCGGCCTGATCGAGCGGGAGCGGATCACCAATCTCTACCTGGTGCCGACGCTGTATCACGACCTGCTGAACCATCCGGCCTTTGCCGCGCACGACGTGTCCTCGGTCCGCAAGCTCGGCTTCGCCGGCGCCTCGATGACCGACGGGCTGCTGCGGGCGCTCGACGGCGCATTCCGTCCGGACCTGTTCGTCAACCATTACGGCTCGTCGGAGGTCTACACCTTCGCGATCGACCAGGATGCCGTGCGCAAGCCCGGTTCGGCGGGGCGGGCCGGGATCAACCAGCGTCTGCGCGTCGTGCGGATCGGCCCCGGCGATCCGGACGCGCAGGTCGCCCAGGGGCAGGAGGGCGAGATCATCGCCGATGCCGCGAGCGACGAGGCGTTCGAGGGCTACTGGCGGCGGCCGGACGCCGACGCGCGCGCCTTCCGCGGCGGCTGGTATTTCACCGGCGACACCGGATATCTCGACGCGGAGGGCGACCTCTTCGTCACCGGCCGGGTCGATGACATGATCATCACCGGCGGGGAGAACGTGTCGCCCGTCGAGATCGAGAGCTGCCTGTCGCTGCATCCCGCGGTGTCCGAGGTCGCGGTCGCCGGGCTGGCGGACGAGCGCTGGGGCCGGATCGTCGCGGCCTTCGTGAAATGCCGTGCCCCGGTGGCCGCGGAAACGCTCGATGCGCATTGCATCGCCTCGGGCCTCGCGCGGTTCAAGCGCCCCCGGCGCTATGTCTTCGTGACGGAGCTGCCGAAATCGCCCGTCGGCAAGCTGCTGCGGCGCAAGCTGGTCGCCGGCGACTACGCCCTCGATCCATCGTGCCTCTCCGGGCCATCCACCTCCAGGGAACCGAATCCATGACCGACCAGCCTGATCCCCGCCTCGCCCGCCTCGACGGTTTCCGCGTCGAGATCGACGCCGACCGCGCGCGCGCGGACATCGTCCTCGCCCGGCCGCCGATGAACACGATCTCGATGCCGCAGCGCGACCAGTTGCGCCACGCCTTCGAAGCCCTCGACGAGGACGGGCGGGTGAGGGTCATCGTGCTGCGGGCGGATGGCGAGCATTTTTCCTCGGGCGGCTATATCCGCGGCTTTCTCGAGGCATCGCCCGAGCATGTCTCGAAACTGGCATGGAACATCGCCGCGCCGGCGCGCTGCTCGAAGCCGGTGATCGCCGCGAACCGCGGCTACACCTTCGGCGTCGGCTTCGAGATCTCGCTGGCCTGCGATTTCCGCATCGTCTCCGAGACCTGCCAATACGCGCTTCCCGAGCAGAAGCTCGGCCAGATCCCCGGTTCCGGCGGCTCGGCGCGCCTGCAGAAGATCGTGGGGATCACCCGGACGAAGGACATCGTCATGCGGTCGCGGCGCATCTCCGCCCGCCAGGCGCTGGACTGGGGCATCGCCACCGAATGCGTGCCCGATGACGGCCTCGAGGCCGCCGTCGACGCGCTGGTGGACGAGCTTCGCGCCTTCGCCCCGCTGGCGCAGCGAACCGCGAAACGGCTGCTGAACGAGACGGAGGACGCCCTGCTGACGACCGCGATCGAACTCGAGGGGCATTGCTACAGCCGGCTGCGCCAGTCCGATGATTTCCGGGAGGGTGTCGAGGCCTTCCACGAAAAGCGCAAGCCGAATTTCACCGGAAGCTGACGTCTTGCTTGCGGAAGAATCCGGAGGCAGAAAGACAAGGGAAGTCCGGCGCGGGGCGAATTTCCCCGCTTGCCGGGCGGCCTCGCTAACATTCAAGAACAGACATTCCGGAGCGCCGAAACCAATGATCCGATCCGTCAACCGAGCCGCCGCCGCGGCGATGTGCGTCGCCATGCTCGCCGGCTGCAGCCAGCAATACGCCGCGAACAATCCGGGGGCCACGAGTGCCGCGACGGGGGCCGGACTCGGGGCCGCGGGCGGCGCGCTGATCGGCGCGCTGGCGAGCGGCGGCCAGGCCCGCGGCACCGTCATCGGCGCGCTGGGCGGCGCTGCGGCCGGCGCGCTCGGCGGCTATCTCTGGAACCAGCATCTCGAGGCGCAGAAGCAGGCGCTGCAGCGCACCGCGCAGGGAACCGGCGTGCAGGTCAGCCAGACCGCCGACAACCGGCTGAAGCTGAACGTGCCGGCCGATGCCGGCTTCGCCACCGGCAGCGCGACGCTGAACCCGCGCCTCTACCCGATCCTCGACCAGCTCGGCCAGGGCCTGCAGCAGAACCCGACCGAGACGGTGCAGATCATCGGCTATACCGACAGCACCGGCTCGAACGCGATCAACTACCCGCTCTCGGACAATCGCGCCGCGAGCGTGAAGACCTATCTCGTCTCGCGCGGGATCAGCGGGCAGCGCATCGCCACGCGCGGCATGGGGCCGCAGGATCCGGTCGCCAGCAACGCGACGGCCGCCGGGCGCGCCGCCAACCGGCGGGTCGACATCTATGTCGCCTTTCCGCCGCAGCCGGCCGGCTGAGCGGCGCGCCGCATGAGCGAAGAGTCCGGACGCTTCCTCGCCCTCGTGGGCAGCTATCGGCTGGCCGCGGAGGATGCGCCGGCCTTCGCGGAGATCGCGCGGCGCTGCGTCGCCCTCACCGTGGTCAAGCCGGGCTGCCTGTATTTCACCATCGCCGAGGACGTCTCGGTGCCCGGACTCTTTCATCTCTCGGAGGGATGGGCTGACCGGGCCGCGCTCGATGCGCATCTCTCCAGCGCGGATTTCGCGGCGATCCTGGCGGAGGCCGGGCGGTTGCGCGTTCTCGGCCGCACCGCCTTCGTGGCGGAGGCGAGCGGCCGGCGATCCCTGTTCTGACCGCCCGGCACGGCCGGGGGGTTGCGCGATCCCGTCTGTACCGATAGGTATCGAGAATACCAATCGGTACAGGAGAGACGCGGATGAGCATCATCGCCCCACCCTTCACGCGGGACAGCGCGATCCGGAAGGTTCGCCTCGCGGAGGACGGCTGGAACGGCCGTGACCCGGAAAAGGTCGCGCTGGCCTACACGCCCGACAGCCGCTGGCGGAACCGCGCCGAATTCGTCAGCGGCCGGGCGGAGATCGTCGCCTTCCTGACCCGCAAATGGGCGAAGGAGCTCGACTATCGCCTGATCAAGGAATTATGGGCCTTCGGCGAGGACCGCATCGCCGTCCGCTATGCCTATGAATGGCACGACGACAGCGGCAACTGGTTCCGCTCCTACGGCAACGAGAACTGGGAATTCGACGCCGCCGGGCTGATGCGGCGGCGCTTCGCCTGCATCAACGACCTGCCGATCGCCCCGGCCGAGCGCAAGTTCCACTGGCCGCTCGGGCGCCGCCCGGATGATCATCCGGGCCTGTCCGATCTCGGGCTCTGAGCCGGCGGCGCGGCCATGCGGACGATCAACCAGCGCGCCGACGTCGTGCCGCTGCTGGGCGAGGTGTTCCGCGAGTTCGGCTACGAGGGCGCCTCGCTGAGCCGGATCACCGGGCGGACGGGCCTTGGCAAGGGCAGCCTCTACCACTTCTTTCCCGGCGGCAAGGAGGAGATGGCGCAGGCGGTGCTCGACGATGTGGACGCCTGGTTCGAGCGCCACGTCTTCGCGCCGCTGCGCGACGAGGCGCCCGAGGTTGCGCCCGGGGCGGCCATCGAGGGGATGTGGGATGCCGTGACCGCCTATTTCCGCTCCGGCGCGCGGATCTGCCTGGTCGGCGCCTTCGCCCTCGACGGCACGCGGGACAGGTTCGCCGACGCCGTCTCCGGATATTTCATCCGGTGGATCGCGGCGTTGCGCGGCGCGCTGGTGCGGCGGGGCTGGGCGCCGACCGAGGCCCATTCCCGCGCCGAGGAGGCCGTGCTCGGCATCCAGGGCGCCCTCGTGCTGGCGCGGGCGACCGGCGATCAGGCGGTGTTCGTCCGGGCGATCGAACGGCTGCGGCTCCGGCTGCGGCCGGCGGCGCAATCGTGACATGACAGTTTCGCGCCGGCGCGGTAGGGTTTCGCGGTCATGAAGGACATCGCCGCGCTGAAGCTCTACACGCGGGTCGCGCGCCTCGGCAGTTTTTCGGCGGCGGGCAGGGAGAGCGGCATGTCGCAGCCGCAGGTCTCGCGCATGATCGCCGAACTCGAACAGGAACTCGGCGCCAGGCTGCTGTCGAGGACGACGCGGGCGGTGGTGCCGACCGAGGCCGGCAAGGCGTTCCTCCTCCGCATCGAGGCCATTCTCGCCGCGCTCGACGAGGCCGGCCAGAGCGTGCGCGAGGGCGGCGAGTTCCACGGCATGCTGCGGCTCAGCATGCCGACGAGTTTCGGCATCCATGTCGCGATTCCGCGCCTCGCCGATTTCGCGGCCCGGCATTCGCGGCTGCAGATCCACCTCGAACTCGACGACCGGCGGCAGGACCTGGTGCGCGAGGCGGTGGATGTCGCGATCCGGATCGGCGCGCTGCCGGATTCGGCGAGCGCCACCGCCCGGCAGATCGCGCTGGTCTCCCGGGTGATCGTGGCCTCGCCGGCCTACCTGGCCGCGAACGGCGCGCCGGCGCGGCCCGAGGATCTGGCGGGCCACCGGATCATCCGCGGCGCCGCCGCCGCCAACCCCCTGGCCTGGACCTTCGAGCGCGACGGCGAGAGCATCGCGGCACGGGTGCAGCCGCAGTTCACCACCAACGATAACGAGGGGGCGATCGTCGCCGCCATCGCCGGGCTCGGCATCACCTCGACCGGCGAATGGGAGTGCCGGCGGGCGCTGGAGGACGGCTCCCTCGTGCGCCTGCTGACGGACTGGACGATGGCCGACGTTCCCGTGCACGCCTATTTCCCGATGGGCCGGAACACCCGCGCCGCGGCGCGCGCGCTGATCGACCATCTGCGGGACGGGATCGCGGCGGACGGGCGGGGCTGATCCGCCGCGCCGATCAGACGATGATGTCGGCCAGCGGCGGCGGCGCGGCGAGTGCCGCGGCGACGGCCTCCAGGCTGGTGCGCAGCGCCTCGCGCGTGGCCGGCGCGCCGAGGCCGAGGCGCACCGCCTCCGGCGCGGTGCCGGCGGCGAAGGCGTCGCTGCCGACGGCGCCGATCCCGGCCGAGCGCAGACGGTCGATGAAGGCGCTGCGGGTCCAGGGCGGGTCGAGGGGCAGCCAGGCGTGAAACGCGTCCTCGGCGGTGCGCAGGCCCGCCTCCGGCAACAGCGCGCGCAGGATCTGCCGGCGCGAAGCGGTTTCCCGGCGAATCGCCTCGCGCACCGCCTCCGCCGTGCCGTCCCCGATCCAGCGCGTCGCGATCGCCGCCGTCAGCGGCGAGGCCATCGACGTGGTCGCCCGGATCGCGGCGGCAAGCCGGTGCGCGGCCGCGGCGTCGGGCGGGACGACATAGGCGAGGCGCAGCGCCGGGGACAGCGATTTCGCCACCCCCGCGATGTAATAGGAAATGGAGGGCGCGAAGGTGGCGAGCGGCGGCGGCGCGCTGCGCGGCAGCATGCCATAGGCGTCGTCCTCGACGATCGCGATGCCCTGCGCCGTCGCGATGGCGGCGATCGCGGCGCGGCGGTCCGGGGGCATCGTGGCGGTCGTGGGGTTGTGCAGGGTCGGCGTGCAGTAGAGCAGCTTCGGCCGGTGCGCGCGGCAGGCGGCCTCGAAGGCGTCGGGCAGCAGCCCGTCCGCATCCATGGCGACCGGCACCAGGCGAAGGCCGCGATGGGCGGCCAGCGCGCGGAAGCCCGGATAGGTGAGATCCTCGACGCAGACGGCATCGCCAGGCGCGGCGAGCAGGCCGGCGATCGCGAGCAACGCGCCCTGCGCGCCGGGGCAGAGCAGCACGCGCTCGGGCGGCAACGGGCCCATCCGGTCACGCAGCCAGTGCGCGCCGGCGGCGCGGTCGGCCATGGCGCCGCCGATATCCTGATAGCGCAGCAGCAGGTCGAGCCCGGCCTCCGCCCCGAGCGCCGTGACATCCCGCCAGAGGCGCGCCGCCAGCGCGGGGTCGTCGAAGCACGGCGGCAGGTTCATGCTCATGTCGATCAGGCCGCCGGCGGTGGCGGCCGCGCGCGGCGGCGGGATAATCCTGACATAGGTGCCGAGCCCCACCCGGCCCTCGATCAGCCCGCGGCGCGCGGCCTCGGCATAGGCGCGGGTGACGGTCGTGAAATCGATCCCGATCGCGGCGGCGAGGCGGCGCTGGGTCGGCAGGCGGTCGCCCGGCCTCAGCGCGCCGGACCGGATATCGGCCTCCAGCGCCGCGGCGATCGCGAGATAGATCGGCCCGTCCGGCTTGCGGATATCCGGCAGCCAGGCGGGGGGCATGTCACGGTCCGTCATGGTCCGGCTCTCGTTCCATATATATGTATCCCCGCTTCCTTACCCCCGCCCGTGGCCTGAGGCAATCGCGGCGTCCCGCATCTTCTGCCATGCCGCGCTGGCGGGCCTTCCTCGGGTCATGCGGGAATCGCCGTGCTGCTGCCGGCATCTCCGCGTTGGTTCCCGGCAGGAAAGCATATATATGCCAATCCATCGATATTGCATGGACGATTGCCATAGCGAGATCCATGCGGCGGAGACAGACATGACCCAGCTGACGGAACCGGCGGCGAGCGCCCCCAGCATGGCGCGGCGGCCCCGCGCGCGACTCGATGTGCCGTGGACCACCGTGCTCGGGCGCGGCCTGGCGATGCGCTGCCCCTCCTGCGGCGAGCGCCCGGCATTCGACGGATACCTGCATGTGCGGCCGCATTGCGAGGCGTGCGGCGCGCCGCTCGGCCGGGTGCCGTGCGACGACGCGCCGCCCTACCTGACGCTCGTCGTCGTGCTGCATGTCGTCGTCGCGGCCGCGGTCATCCTCGACCGCGGCGGCAGGATGCCGTCCTCGACGCTGCTCGAAATCTTCCTGCCGCTGACCCTGGCGCTGATCCTCCTGCTGCTGAGGCCGATCAAGGGAGCGACGCTGGGCGTGCTGCTCAAGGTCGGCATCCTCCGGCCGGCGCCGGCGGCGACGGGCGCGGGTAGCGCGGGCGCGTGACGTTCGCGCGGCGCGGCGGGTTCGCCTCGCTCGGTGCCATCACGCGGCAATGGGGCGCGCCGCACCGCCCGCCGCTGCCCGGCATCGTCTGGATCGGCGGGCTGCTCTCGGCGCTGGCCTGGCTCGGCGGCCGCCATCTCGGCCTGTTGCTGATCCCGCCCTTCGCCGCCACCATGACGATCGTGCTGTGCCTGCCGGATGCCGCGGTGGCGCAGCCTTTCGCGGTGATCGCCGGCTCGACCCTCGGCACGCTGATCGGCACCGCCGCGGCGGCCGGACTGGGCCCCGGGCCGCAGACCGCGGCGCTCGCCGCGGTGGCGGCGCTGGCGGTGCTGCCCCGGCTGCGGGCCTATCATCCGCCCGGCGTGGCGCTCGCGCTCTATCCCGCGCTGCTGCATCCGGGGCCGTGGTTCGCCGCCGCGGTGGTGCTGCCCTTCACCCTCGCGGTGGTGGCTTCGGCGTCGCTGCTGAGCCGGTGGGTGGCATCCTGGCCGGCCTATCCGCTGCCGCTGCGCCCGCGCCAAAGGTGCATCGCGCGCATCGCGAGGTAAGGTTTCATTAATGATAGTGCTCTAGCCCGGGCGGCGAACCAGCTTGCCATGGGGTGCCGCCGACCGTGTTCAGCATCAGGAAATCCAAAGACGCTCTGCCGCTCTCGAAGGATGCGGGCATGTTGCTTGCCGCGCTGCAACAGATCAGCGTTCCATTGTTCGTGCTCGGGCGCGACGGCGCCGTGGTGTTCTGGAATCCCGCCTGCGCCGAACTGACCGGTCTTGCCGCCGCCGAGGTGATCGGCACGAAGGAGCACTGGAAGGGATTTTACCCGGCGCCGCGCCCGTGCATGGCGGATCTCGTGCTGTCGGGCAATGGCGGGCAGGCCGGCCAGCTCTACGCGCAGAACAGCGGCGGGCAGGACGGCCGGATGAGCGCCGAGAACTGGTGCGACATGCCGTTGACCGGCCGCAGGCGCTATCTCGGAATCGATGCCGGGCCGATCCGCGATGCGGAGGGGAACACGGTGTTCGTGGTCGAGACGCTCAAGGACATGACCTCGGCGAAGCAGGCGGAACTGGACCTCGCCGCCGAGCGCGAGCGGGTGATGGGCGCGCAGGCCGCCGTCGTCACCGCGATCGCCGACGGGCTGCGGAACCTCTCGGCGGGAATCCTGACGTTCCGGATCACCAGGGCCCTGCCGGCGGAGTATGAAACGCTGCGGGTCGATTTCAACAACTCCATCGAGAAGCTGCAGCGAACCCTGTCGCGCATCGACCAGGACGCGCAGCACGTCCTGGCGGCGACCGACGAGATCGCCCGCGCCTCGGGCGACCTGTCGCAGCGGACGGAACGGCAGGCGGCGAGCCTCGAACAGACGGCCGCCGCCGTCGAGCAGATCACCGCGACGGTCCGCACCACGGCGCAGGGCGCGGCCGAGGCGGGGGCGGCGGTCAGCCAGGCGGAGGCGACGGCGCGGCATTCGGCCACGGTCCTCGAGGACACCGTGGCGGCGATGAACCGGATCGAGACCTCCTCGAACAAGATCACCAACATCATCGGCATCATCGACGAGATCGCCTTCCAGACCAATCTCCTGGCGCTCAATGCCGGGGTCGAGGCGGCGCGCGCCGGCGATGCCGGGCGGGGCTTCGCCGTCGTCGCCACCGAGGTCCGCGCCCTGGCGCAGCGCTCGGCCGACGCGGCGCGGGAGATCAAGTCGCTCATCCTCGCGGCGTCCGGCGAGGTCAAGGCCGGGGTGAACCTCGTCGACGAGACCGGCAAGGCGCTGCAGCGGATCGGCGGGGAAATCGGCACCCTGAGCCGCCTGATGGGCGACATCACCGCCTCGGCGCGGGAACAGGCGACCGGGCTCGCCGAGGTGAACGCCGCCATCAGCGAGATGGACCATGTGACGCAGCAGAACGCGGCGATGGCCGAGCAGGCGACCGCCGGCTGCCGCAACCTCTCCGATAAGGCGTCGCGGCTGTCCGGCCTCGTGGGCGAATTCCGGATCCGCCAGCCGGGCGAAGCGGCCCCGGCCGGCGCGGACGCGATGCACGCCGCCTGAGCGCCGCCGCCGGGCCGGTTGTCCGCCCCCGCGTTTCGGACCATCATCGGCCATGGACTCGCCACGTTTCGAACTGACGGCGGACATCCTGCTGCGCGCCTATCGGTTCGGCCTGTTTCCGATGGCCGAGCGGCGGAATGCGGCGGACCTGCATTTCCTCGATCCCGAGCGGCGGGGCGTGCTGCCGCTGGAGGCGTTCCACCTGCCGCGCCGGCTCGCGCGCACGCTGCGGAACACGAGCCTCGACATCGTCTCCGACCGGGATTTTCCCGCGCTGATCGCCGCCTGCGCCGCGCGCCGTCCGGTGCGGCCGGAGACCTGGATCAACGAGGAGATCGAGCGCCTCTTCGTCGACCTGCACCGGCGCGGCCATGCGCACAGCGTCGAGGTCTGGCAGGGCGGGGAACTCGTCGGCGGGTTGTATGGCTTGGCGATCGGCGGCGCCTTTTTCGGCGAGAGCATGGTCTCGCTCGTGCGGGATGCCTCGAAGCTCGCGCTGGTGCACCTCGTGGCGCGGCTGCGGCTGGGCGGGTTTTCATTGCTGGACACGCAGTTCCTGACCGCGCACCTGGCCCGGTTCGGGGCGTTCGAGATCGGCCGCGCCGCGTATCACGCGCGCCTTGCCGAGGCGGTGGCGCGGCCGGCGCGCTGGATCGCCGATCCGGCGCCCGCCGTCATCGAGGCCGAGATCGCCCGCCTGCGGCTCGCGGAGACCGACACCGAAGGGTGACAAGGCGCCGGCCGCCACCAATCCGGGCCTCGGCCCTCCCTTCCGGCCGGGCCGGCAGCGGTCTATCCTGCCATGCTGCGGTCATGCATGGACCGCCGAAGCGGGAACCGCCATAAGGGCCATCAACGGGTGCGAACCCGAAACAGCAAGACACGATCACAGGAAGAACGGGAGACGGACATGTTGCGTGCGGCAATCAGCAAACTGTCGGCAAGACGGCGTGGGGCGAGGCTGGCGGCCGCCGGCGCCGCGGTCCTGCTGGCGCTGCCGGCGGCGGCGTCCGGCGCCGTCCCGAACGGCATCAAGCTCGTCAATCCGGGTCACCTGACGATCTGCACCCATCTGTCCTACAAGCCCTTCGAGTATATCAACAAGGACGGCAAGGTCGTCGGCTTCGATGTCGACATGCTGGATCTGCTGGCGAAGCGGCTGGGCGTGAAGACCCGGATCATCAGCATCGACTGGAACCAGGTGACCTCCGGCGCGGTGTTCGCCGCCAATCGCTGCGATGTCGCGATGGGCGCGGAGACGATCACGCCGGAACGCGCCAAGGCCGTGCTGTTCTCCGATCCGTATTTCGACGCGACGCAGGTCCTCCTGGCCAAGAAGGGCTCCGGCGTGCATGGCCTGGCCAGCCTCAAGGGCAAGCGGTTCGGCGTGCAGGTCAACACCACCGGGCAGATCTACGCCGACAAGCGGGCCGCCAAATTCGGCTACACCACGGTCATCTTTCCCGACCTGATCGCCGAGGCCTCGGCCGTCAGCGTCGGCGCCGTCGCGGCGGCGATCAACGATAACGGCCCGATGTACGAATACGCCAGGACGCACCCCGACACTCATGTGGTGGCCGAGTTCGATACCGGCGAGCACTACGGATTCGCGTTCAAGAAGAACAGCGCCAACGCGACCCGGCTGGCCGGCGTGCTGAACACCGTCCTCGCCAAGGCCAAGAGCGACGGCGAATACAACAAGATCTTCAAGACGTGGTTCGGCCAGATCCCGCAGGACGTCAAACAGTAAGGCGGATGAGCGGCGACGCCGACCGGCCGGCGGCGCGCCGGCGCGCAAGCCCGCGGCTGCGGGCGAGGCGGTCCAGGATGGCGCAATACGCCATTCTGGCCATCGTTCTCGCGCTGGCGGCCGAGTTCGCCAAGTGGCGCGAGATCGGACGCACCTTCTTCGAGCCGCGGCTGATCGAATTCACGATTCTCCATGGCCTCGCCAACGCGCTGCTGAACACCGCGCTCTATACGGCCGGCGCGTTCGTGCTCGGCCTCGTGCTCGGCCTCGTGCTGGCGCTGATGCGGCTGTCCCCGGTCGCGCCCTATCGCTGGCTGGCGACGGTCTATATCGAATTCTTCCGCGGCCTGCCCTCGCTTGTCGTGTTCATCGCGTTTTCGCTGCTGCCGCTGGCCTTTTCCGGACTGACGATCCCGTGGTCGCCCTACGGCACGGTCTGGGTCGCGCTCGGCGTCGTCGGCAGCGCCTACATGGCGGAGACGATGCGCGCCGGCATCCAGGCCGTGCCCAAAGGCCAGGTCGAGGCGGCGCGCTCGCTCGGCATGTCCTCGGCGCAGGCGATGCGCAAGATCGTGCTGATGCAGGCGCTGCGGCTCATGGTGCCGCCGCTGACGAACGAGCTGATCATGCTCATCAAGGATTCGTCGCTGGTGTTCGTGGTCGGGCTGTCGGCCGGGCAGTTCGATCTGACGGAATTCGGGCGGTCCACGGCCAATACCAACGTCAACATCACGCCGCTCGTGGTGGCCGGGCTCGGCTACCTGCTGATCACGCTGCCGCTGTCGATGCTGGTGCGGCGGATGGAGGTATCGCGGGTGACGGGAGCATGAGCGGCGTCGATCCAGGCCGGACGGTTGTGAAGATCGAAGGGCTGCACAAGCGATTCGGCCAGAACCATGTGCTGAGGGGAATCGATTTCAGCGTCGCGCGGGGCGAGGTGGTGTGCATCATCGGCCCGTCGGGGTCGGGCAAGTCGACGCTGCTGCGCTGCATCAACCTGCTCGAACGGCCGCAGCAGGGCCGGCTCGAGGTCAATGGCGAGAACCTGCTCGACCCGGATTGCGACATCGATGCGGCGCGCCGGCACATCGGCATGGTGTTCCAGCAGTTCAACCTCTTTCCGCACCATACGGCGCTGGAGAACTGCATCGTCGCGCCGATGACGGTGCTGCGCCTGACGCGGGCGGCGGCGGAGGCGACGGCCCGCGCCAATCTCGAGCGCGTCGGCCTCGCCGACAAGCTCGGCGCCTATCCCGCCCAGTTGTCCGGCGGGCAGCAGCAGCGGGTGGCGATCGCCCGGGCGCTGTCGATGGAGCCGGCGCTGATGCTGTTCGACGAACCGACCTCCGCACTCGATCCCGAACTGGTGGGCGAGGTGCTGACCGCGATGCGGCAACTGGCCGAGGCCGGCATGACGATGATCGTCGTGACCCACGAAATGGCCTTCGCCCGCGAGGTGGCCGATCGGGTCGTGTTCATGGATGCCGGCACGATCATCGAGCAGGGGCCGCCGGACTCGGTGATCGGCGCGCCGCGCGAGGCGCGGACGCAGAGCTTCCTGCGCCGCGTGCTGAACCCGGTACACCTCGACTAGAGCATCAGCCGAGACCGGTCAGTTCCTCCCGCCATCCCCACCGGCAGGCGATGTCGAGGCAGTCCTGCCAGGCCTCGATCGCATCGGTCGTGCCGATGCTGCGCAGCGAGACGGCCGCCGCGGCGTGGGCGAGGGCGAGGGCGCGCGCGGTCTCCCAGCCCTCGTGAAAACCGTAGAGAAAACCTGAGGCGAACGCGTCGCCGGCACCATTGGCGCCGGCGATCTCCGCCTCCGGCACGCGGACCGACGCCTTCGCGGCAACCGTTCCGTCGCGCGCGACCGCGATGGCGCCGCGCGGGAAATGCACGGCCACGAGCCGCATCGCGCCGCTGGCCAGAACCGCGCGCGCGGCGCGCAGGCAGGCTGCGATGTCGGTCTCTCCATGGTCGCATGTCGCCATGCCGGCGATCGCGCCGATCTCGACGTCGTTGACCACCAGCAGATCGAGTTCCGGCAGGCAGGGCCGCACCAGCGCGGCGAGGCGTTCGGCCGGAACGCTGCACAGTTCGAGATTCGTCAGCAGCCCGGCCCGCCGCGCCTTGCGCAGGGTCGCGACCCAGCCGTTCGCGGCGTCGCCCCAGGCGCCGTCCATCCGCGCGTGGATGCCGGGCAGGCCGAGATGCAGGATGCGGCCGCGGGTGGCGGCGAAGTCGAAATGATCGGGGGTGAGCGCATCGGCGGCGCCGGCCCGGAAGATGTGCGTCCGCCGTCCGCTCCGGCGCGAGGTGTAGGCGTCGGTGAACTGCGTCGGCGCGCCCGCGACGACGGTGAGCCCGGTTGCGTCGATGCCGTGCGCCGCGGCCGCGGCATGCAGCAGGCGGCCGTTTTCGTCATCGCCCACCACGCCGATGGTCTCCACGGGCATGCCGGCGTCGAGCCGCCGGATGCCAAGGGCGAGGTTGCACGCCGAGCCGCCGCCGCGCGCCTGTTCCTCCAGGATTTCGACGAGGCCGTCCTCGCCCGGCCAGAACTCGACCACACGGTTGCGGTCGACGCACCAGGTCCCGCCGGTGACGAAGCCACGTCGCGCCATGTCGCTCATGGGCGCGTCAGTGCTGCCTGAGGGGGGCTTCCGTGATCAGCAGGTCGTCGGCGAGCGGGCGCGTCGGCGCGATCCCCTGTGCCTGCAACGTGCCGTGATAGGCCTTCACCGCCTCCTCCGGCGAGACCGCGCCGCTGGCGACCTCGCGCATCAGCGACACGATGGCGAGCGGATCCTCGGCGAGGTTGATCTTGCGGCCGAACAGCGCGACGCGCGCGCCGTACCGTTCCGCCTGGTGCAGCAGTTCGAACGTGTCGCGCGTGGTGCCGGCGCTGCCGCCGAGCACGCCGACGATCAGCGACGGATCGTACGACGCCAGCTCCTCGAGCGCTTTCGGGCCGTTATAGGGGATCTTGAGGAATTGCGGCCGGTCCGCCTGCATCACGCCGGCGAGGCAGCGATGAATGCAGTCATTGACGTAGAAGGGGATCTGTTCCGGGTCGATGCCGCAGGCGATGTTCGGGTTGAACACTTCGAGGAAATAGGTGAAGCCGGCCGCCCGCGCATCGGCGCGGAACGCGGCGAACGCGTCCAGCGCGGCGAGGTCGGTCTCGATATCGTTGCAGAACGTCATCGAATACAGGCCGAGATCGGTGAGGCGCGCGGCCTGGGCGAGGTCGGCGGTGCGGAACGGACGCGACGCCGCAAGGTGATAGGTGGCGCCGCGCATCCGCCAGATGTCGGTCGTGTCGTTCGCGCGGATGGCGGGTTTCACCGCGCTGCCGGCGAACGTGCCCCGCGCCGCCAGCACTTCGAGGTTGGAGGCCGAGACGAGCATGATATCGACGATGTCCTGCGCGACGATCGCCCTGACCTGGTCGAGGAACTCGGCCCTGGTGCGGTGGCGGGTCCAGCTGCCGTCGCGCTCGCGCTTCGGCCCCGCCGCGGTGATGCTCGGTCCCATGTCGCCGTCCTTCGCATCGGCGATGATGAAGTCGCTGGGCCGGTAATTCCCCGCGCGGATCCGGGCGAGCTTGGCATCGAGGCGGGTCATCGTGGCTCCTGCTGGTTGGCCGGGATCAAGTTGCGGCGATCGTCCGGCCACCCTCTGCGCCGCATCGGCTCGGTGCGGCGCGGCAATGACCGGCATCGGCCATGCTATTGCGCGCCGGGGGACGAGACAAGCCGAGCCGCCCCGTATGTTCCGGCGCCTTCGCCTCCCGAAACCTCTCTAGAGCATCATCCGATCAGATGGAGTCATCTGATCGGATAAAGATGCTCTGGTTATCAACAAGATAGAGCACGACATCCGATCCATCGGGATCGGAACGTGCTCTACACCCGCAGCGCGAGCAGCAGCATCAGCGCGGCCACCACGAGGGGGACCAGCCCGAATACCCATACCGGCAGCTCGCCGCCTTCCTTTCGCGGCTGCGTCCGCGGCGAATCCTGCCGGCTCTCAGTTGGTCGAGGCATGGTGCTGTCCCGTCTCAGTGCTGTCCGCATCGCCGCGCAGCGGCCGTCCCGTCCACGCGATCGCGCAGATCTTCCTGCTCAGCGCATGGGCCTTGGTGAATCCGTCGAGGCTGAAGGCCGTTGTGGCCACGCCGTGCCGCCCGGTATCGACGCCCAGATACACCCGCTTGTACGCCTTCAGATCGTGGATGACCGGCCTTGCCGCCGGCGCGAAGGCGATGGCGCCGCGCGTGCGGAAGCGGACCCGCCGCGGGCCGATTCGCACCGCCGGGTCGGCCGGCGCCGCCGCGAGCCCGTCGATGGCGGTCTCCGCCGCATGGCCGCGATGCTCCGCCACGATCAGCACGAGGCGCCGCCCGCTCCGTCCCTTCATGGGGCCCCAGACCGGATATGTCGCCGCGTAGCACACTTCATGCCGTCCCCGGCCGTCCCTGAGCACCATCCAGTGTCCGATCTCGGAGACGAAATGCGGGCGCCCCGCCGCCATGGCGCGAGCACCCGCTCCGAACCCCAGGACGATCAGGCAGATCGCGGCTTCCGTCCTCATGTCCCAGATGTCGCAGCACGGCGACGCCGCTCAAGGCAACGTCGCGTGATGCGCGGAAATGTGACGGGCGCCGCGCCCGATCATTCGTTGCCGCTGTTGCCGACCACCTTGTGCGCGAACGGCACGTTCACCACCGGCTGCGACGGCCCGGTGAAGGACGGGTAGGCCTGCCCGATCACGCCGGGAGGGGTCTGCGCGGTGATCGGCTGGGCCGGCATGTCGGGGATGCCCATGCCGGCATGGGCGATGCCGGAGACACCCAGCAGAGCGGCGGCCGCCACGGAAGCGATGATGGTCTTTTTCATTGTCAGTCTCCTGAACTTTCCGGATGTCCCGGCCTCACGACGGGGCCGTCTCATCCGCGATGTGCAGGATGTAGGCCTGTCGGATTCATCGTCCTAGAGCGATCGGGGAATAGGTTTGATAACTGCCGGAGATGAATCAACCCCCGCCTTCGCGCCGCCGCCGGGCACGGTTGCGTGATCGCGCGCCCCGCCCGCTTGGCAGGCCGCCTGCGGGCCGATAGCAGCAACCGGCGGGCCGCGCCCCGCTTGATGATGAGGAAACCATGCTTGCACGAACCCTGCGACTGTCCGCCCTTTGCGCCGCCGCCATCGCGATCGCCCCGGCCCCGGCGCGGGCGCAGCCGCCAGCCGCCTGCCGCACGATCCGCCTCGGCCATGGCGGATGGCTCGACAACCAGGTGCAGAACGCCGTCTTCGGCGCCGTCGTGGCACCCTTCGGCTACCAGGTGAGGATCGAGCCCGCCCGCCTCAAGACGATCTACCATCGCCTCGCCGACGGCCGGCTCGACGTCTACCTGCAGGACTGGCGGCCCGATAACTGGATGTCATCGGTCACCGCGATCCGGGATTCCGATGTCGCCCGCAAGCGCATCGCCGTGGCCGGGACCGACCTTTCCGGCGCCCGCCACACGCTCGCGGTGCCGGCCTATCTCTACCGCGCCGGCCTGAAGGACTTCGCGGACATTCACAAGTTCGCCGGCCAACTCGACCACACGATCTACGGCATCGAGCCCGACAATGTCGGCGATCGTCAGCTGCTGTCGATGATCCGCCGCAACACCGACGGCCTCGGCGGCTTCCACCTCGTGCAGGCTGGCGCCGGCGGCATGCTGCGGGCGCTGGCGGCGAAGATCCGCCACCACGAGCCGATCCTGTTCCTCGGCTGGCAGCCCGACGCGATGAACGTCGAATACCGCATCCGCTACCTCGGCGGCGGCGGCGCCGCCTTCGGCCACGACCAGGGGGCGGCGCGAAGCCTGATCCTGACGCGCGCCGGCTACGCCGCGCAATGCCCCGCCATCGGCGGCCTGCTGCACCGCTTCCGCCTGCCGGTCCGGGCGGAAAGCCGCATGATGTACGACATCCAGGTCAAGCGCGAGGCCGTCGGGCCGGTCGCCGCGGCATGGATCGCCGCGCATCCGGCCTGGCTGAAGCGGATGCGCGCGCCACTCGCCTCTCCCGCGCGCGGCTGACCCGAGGCGGCTGACCCGAGGCGGCCGGGCCGGGCAGGGCAGGGGGCTGGCTCAGAACACCAGCGAGACCGCGAACCGTCCGAACGGGCGGTTGCGCGGCCCGTTGCCCGCGTTCAGCCGTTCCCAGCCGAGATCGGCATCGATCGACACCCGGCGGAACAGCCGCGAGCGCATCTCGACCCCCGCCGCCGTCATCATCGCGCGGCTGCCGGGCATCCCGGCGCCGGCCGGCTGCGCGGTGCGCGCGACATTCCAGAACACGCCGCCGCGCAGCATCCGCAGGCCGCCCGCCGCCCCGAGCGGAAACACCGCCTGCTGCCCGGCCAGCACGCCGCGGCTCGCCGGCGAAATCGGCGCGAGGGCCGGATCGGCGCTGGCAAGATCGCCCAGGCTGACGCGATCGGCATTGAACAGCAGGCCGCTGCCGAACTGGTCGCAGAACGCCGTGGTCAGCACGGCGCCCGCCGGCAGCGCGGTGCTGCGCGTCAGCGTCAGCCGGCCATAGGCGAAATCGGAGCGGGCGAGCCCCGGCGCGGCGGGGTCGAACCCGGCGCTGCCGCGCCCCAGCATCACCGTGCCGGCGAGGCTCGTCGTCCCGCCGCCATCGTGCCGCCGCCCGGCGCAGCGCAGCAGAACGTCGCGCTGCCGCCCACCGCCCGGCGCGAGCCACACCGGCCCATACCCGAACCCGATATCCGACCGTTGCAGCCGCGCCCGCAGCGTTCCGCCCCAGGTGGCGCCGCGCCAGCGATAGGAAACGCCGGTCGTCATGGCGTAGCCGGCATCCGTCCCGTCCCCCTGGCGCCGCCGCGCCAGCCCGCCAGACACGCTGAGGCGCTCCCCGCCATCGCCGATGACGGTGTCGGTCAGCGTCGTCTCTTCATAGGCGCCGTAGGCGCGGTCATCGATGCCGTAGCTGACCTGCTGCCGGGCCCCGAACGGCGAGGTCAGGGTGAAGCCGTCATTGCCGCTGGCCGCATCCGCCGAATCGCGGGTGAAGCGCAGCCCGTCCGGCCGCGCGGGCATCGCCGCCGCCTCGGCCAGCACCGCCGAGCCCGACCAGGCGGCCGCCGCGGCCGGCCGCGCATGGCCGATCACGCCCGCTGCCAGCAGGGCCAGCAGCAGCCATGGCCGGCGCGCCGGAGCGGCACAGGAAATCGTCATGGGCGAGCAACATTCGAACAAATCAGGAATGCATGATGTCTATATTATGGCGCCGCCGCCCGCAAGGGCGTTCCTCGCCCCGCCCGGGCGCCTCGCGGCGCGCCGCATGCCGGCCCGCTCCGTGATCGCCGGACCATCGTCCGACCGGAAAAGGATAACTTATTTATCAACGGGATAGAGCCCGGCATGCGATGCGGACGCGCCGGAGACCGCCCTGATCAGCAGGGCGAGATCGACAAGGGCGATCGCGCCGAGCAGGACGACCGTCAGCGCCATCAGCGGACGATCGTAGAGCACGACGCTTTTCGCGCTGATCCATTCGATCAGGGCGCGGAGACGGTGCCGCGGCGACGCCATCGCCTGATCGCCTCCCTCGGTGCGGACGTTCATGCCGGCCCGGCCCCGATCCTGCCGTGCCCGGCCATCGGCAAGGTCCGTCGTGTCGTCCCGATGCGCGTCATCGGCGTGCCGCGCCACGCCCGGCCGGCGGCATCAGTCTTCCCGGGCATGATCCATGATCTCCAGGCGGATCTGCACGCGGCCATCCGCCCTTTCGCACACCCGTCGCGCATAGGCATTCTGCTCGATGGAGACCGCCTTGCCGTTCACCAGCAGGAACCGGCCGCTGATCGGCTGGAACTGAAACCGGTCGATTTCCTTCCTGTTTATATATACGTCTTTTATGATATTTGAACTGTATGACATGTCGACAATGAAGCGGCATACCCGTGCCGAGATTTTGGAAATCAATATGCTGTAATGATTTATATTGTTTGAATTTACTGCAATATAAAGATGGCCATTATGGCTGTCCTGACTTTCGGCCGTATGTATGAATTGCCCCGTGTTGAATTCGGCATAATGAATGGCCTGATTGAAATACATCAGGCTCTTCTTGTTATTGAAACGGTAATTGGAAAGAAAGGAAATCCGGTTGACGTATGTATATTTCGCAAACGCCAGAATAAATCCGGACACCACCAGGCCAACGGCAAATCCAAACAGGACCCATTTTACGCGATAGACTATCGTCATCTCCGACCTCATTTTTGTTTATGGTTTTTATGATTTTTGTCGGAAAACTAGTCACAAATGATCAACAAAAAATTAACGGCTGTCTCTATAACTATCTCTTATCTCGTAATTAATACTTTCCTTATTTTTATGTCTTTTGTCGCCCTTGTCGCGAATGCCCCTTGCACGGCCGCCCTTCGCGTGCGTGCGCATCGGGCCGGCGCGCTTCCCTGCCTGCCGTCGCGAACGGAACCGCGTTCGCTCCCGCACTCCGTCGCCACAGGGTGCTGCCGCCGTCACGGCCTTGCGCGCCGGCGATCGGCCGGCGCGATGCGTAACCGTCTGTATCAAAATATAAACAATGATCACATTTTAATGAGACTGGTTGTAATTAATTAACCGATGTGTCATGAAAAATCATTAATCGATATGTAATTAGACGATCGAATTTCAGGACCCCTTTCTTTCAACGGCCTTGGTTTCAGAGATCCGCGTTCAGGGAGATCATTTCTGACGGTAAGCCCCGGAGAGATCCGGGGCTTTTTTTTCGCAACGCCGCAGCGGCCGCGCCGTTCCCGGCGCCGCGCACCCGGATACGGGCGGCGCAAACAATCGCATATCCGCGCGAATTCGGGTGCCTCGCGGCCCGCGAACTGTGCCCCGCAAGGCACGATGACGGAGCAGGGCAGGGGGATGAAACCTCACGTAACCCGCTGATAGAACTGGCGACCCTGGCGTGACTCGAACACGCAACCACCCGCTTAGAAGGCGGGTGCTCTATCCAGTTGAGCTACAGGGCCGTGCGGCGGCGAACATCGCCCAATTCGCCGCCGAATGCCAGACCGGGCCGCCTCAGTGCGTCCAGTTCGCCCGCCGGTCCGCGCGGAAATTGTCGGCATAGGCCTTGGGCCGCCGGTGCCGCTCGGTCGGGATCTCGAGATCGAAGGCGATTCCATGCTTCTCCGCATAGGCGATGGCCTCCTCGCGGGTCGCGAAGCTCAGCCGCACCTGGCTCGCCATCATGTCGCCGCTGCCGGTCCAGCCCATCAGCGGGTCGATCCGCTTCGCCATCGCCGGCTCGAACTCCAGCACCCATTCCCTCGTCTTCGCCCAGCCGGACTGCATGGCGGATTTCGGCGGCAGATAGATGCGGGCGCGATTCATGCGGCATTCCTCTCGGTCGGTCCGTCTCGGGGCGCCCGGATTCGAACCGGGGGCCTCTTGTACCCAAAACAAGCGCGCTACCAGGCTGCGCCACGCCCCGCACGGACGCTTGCTACTACAGCGCCTCCAAGGTGCGAGGCAAGCGCCTCACTTGTCGTCGCCGAATTGCGGCCCGATCACCTTGTCGCCGACATCGATGTCGTCCTTCGCGGTGATCCCGCCCTGCAATTCGATCGTCGCCGCCACCTTCACATGGCTGGAAATGATCCGCAGGCTCTGCGGCACCGTCTCGTTGGCGATATGCCGGATCGTCCCGTGCGGCCCGACGAACACCATGTCCAGCGGCACCAGCGTGTTCTTCATCCACATCTCGGACACCTGCGGCGGGTTCCACGGAAAGATCATCCCCTCGTCCGCCGCCACGCTCTTGCGGAACATCAGCCCGATTTCCTGCTGCTTCGGCGTGATCGCCTTCTCCACCGTGAAGGTGAACCGCTTGCCGTGCTGGTTGACGATGGTGATCGTCTCGGTCGGCAGCTTCGCCTGCGGCCCGGTGATCGCCGCCGCGGCCACCCCGACGGCCGATCCGCCAGCAATCCCGGCCGCAAGGCAAATTCCCATCCAGCGTCTCATCGTCCTGCTCCTTGTTGCGTCACGCGGCGAGGCGGCGCACCTCGTCCCGCACCAGGCCCGCCTGCGGCGGATCGTCGAGGCGGGTGAGCCAGTGCGCCGGCCTCGGCCGCGACTGCCCGCGGAAATAGCTGATTCCCGCCAGCACGTCCAAGGCCGCCGGCGGCAGCGCCTCCGGCACCGCGTGCCCGTTCAGCACGCCCCACAACCCCGCCCAGGCCCGCCCGAGCGCATACGGGTTATACCCGCCACCCCCGAGCACGATCAGCCGCGGCGCTAGCCCGCGGATCGCCTCCAGCGCCGCCCACAACCCCCGGTTCGACAGCGCCAGCCGGCTCATCGGATCATCCGCCAGCGCATCCGCCCCCGGCAGGAACACGATCCCCTCCGGCCGCGCCGCCGCGATCGCCGGCACGATCCGCGCCTCCATCAGGAACGCCAGCTCCGCGTCGCAAAACCCCTCCGGCACGGCAAAATTGAACACCCCCGCCGCCGCGTCGCTCGTCCCCCCCGTCCGCGGCCACCGCCCCGCCTCATGCACGCTGATCGTCGTCACCCGCCCATCGCGCGCGAACGCCGCCTCCACCCCATCGCCGTGATGCGCGTCGAGATCGAGATAGACCAGCCGCTCCAGCCCGAGGTCGAGCCACTCCATCAGCGCCAGCACCGCATCATTGATATAGCAGAACCCGCTCGCCCGCGCCGGCCAGGCATGATGGTTCCCCGCCGCCGGCACATGCGCGACCCCGCCCTCCGCCGTCAGCCGTGCCGCCAGCATCGCGCCCCCCGCCGAGGTCGCCGGCCGCCGATACACCGCGCGATGCATCGGATTCCCCTCCGCCCCGATGCCGAACCGCGCCCGCGCCTCCGCCGGCACCTCCTGCGTCCGCTCCGCCGCCTCCAGCGCGTCGAGATAGGCCGGATCGTGAAACCGCTCCAGCGCCGCGCGCCCCGCCACCGGCGCCGTCCGATACTGCCCCGCCGCCAGCCACCCCATCGCCCGGATCAGATCCTCCGCCACCGGCGCCCTCATCGTCGCCAGCGGATGCGGCGGCGCCGCGATCGCCGCCCGATACACCTCCGCCCCGATCAGCACCGCCTTGCGCGTCCCGCTCATCCGCCTTGCCTACCCATCAAGCCCCGCCGTTGCTATAGGCTGGGCATGAGTGACGAATTGACAACGCTCGCGCAGGACGCTTCCCCCGCCAGCACCGGCGCCTTCCCCCGCCGCACCTTCGCGATCATCTCCCACCCCGACGCCGGCAAGACCACCCTCACCGAGAAGCTCCTCCTCTTCGGCGGCGCCATCCGCGAGGCCGGCATGGTCAAGGCCCGCCGCGAGCGCCGCAACACCCGCTCGGACTGGATGGCCATCGAACGCCAGCGCGGCATCTCCGTCACCTCCTCGGTCATGACCTTCACCTGGCACGACGTCGTCTTCAACCTGCTCGACACGCCAGGCCACCAGGACTTCTCCGAAGACACCTACCGCACCCTCACCGCGGTCGACGCCGCGGTCATGGTCATCGACGCCGCCCGCGGCATCGAGGCCCAGACCCTCAAGCTCTTCGAGGTCTGCCGCCTGCGCGACATCCCGATCATCACCTTCGTCAACAAGATCGACCGCGAAGGCCAGGACCCGTTTTCCCTCCTCGACGAAATCGCGAACACCCTCGCCCTCGACGTCTGCCCCCTCGTCTGGCCCGTCGGCATGGGCGGCCTCTTCCGCGGCTGCTGGGACATCCGCGCCAACCGCCCCATCGGCCGCGTCGCCCCGGATGGCGAACCCGCCGAACCCGTCACCATCCCCGACGACCAGATGGCCGACCTGCGCGATGCCGTCGAACTCGCCGGCGCCTACCCCGCCTTCGACCGCGAAGCCTTCCTCGCCGGTCACCTCACCCCCGTCGTCTTCGGCACCGCGCTGAAGGATTACGGCGTCCTCGAACTCCTCTCCCTCCTCGCCGAACACGCCCCGCCGCCCACCACCCAGCGCGCCGAACCCCACCCCGTCCGCGCGGAGCAAAAATCCGTCACCGGCTTCGTCTTCAAGGTCCAGGCCAACATGGACCCCAACCACCGCGACCGCATCGCCTTCACCCGCATCTGCTCGGGCCGGTTCCAGCGCGGCATGAAACTGCTCCACGTCCGCACCGGCAAGCCGATGGCCATCCAGGCCCCCATCTTCTTCTTCGCCCAGGACCGCTCCCTCGCCGAGGAAGCCTTCCCCGGCGACATCATCGGCATCCCCAACCACGGCTCGCTGCGCGTGGGCGACACGCTGACCGAAGGCGAAACCCTCCGCTTCACCGGCATCCCGAGCTTCGCCCCCGAAATCCTCCGCCGCGTCGTCCTGACCGACCCGATGAAAGCCAAACAGCTCCGCCGCGCCCTCGAAGACCTCGCCGAGGAAGGCGTCGCCCAGGTCTTCCGCCCGATGCTGGGGGCTGACTGGATCGTCGGCGTCGTCGGCGCCCTCCAGCTCGACGTCCTGCAAGCCCGCATCGACGCCGAATACAAGATCCCCATCCGCTTCGAACCCGCCCCCTACGTCACCGCCCGCTGGATCTCTTCTCCCGACCCCAAACGCCTGAAAGACTTCATCGAAGCCAACCAGTCCACCCTCGGCCACGACCGCGACGACTCCCCCGTCTTCCTCGCCCGCGACACCTTCTCGCTCCGCTTCACCGCCGAACGCTGGCCCGAAATCACCTTCGCCACCACCCACCAATCCGCCTCATGATTTTGATCCCCCCGCTTCGGCGGGGATACTTGCAAGATTATTGCGGCAGTCGTCTGTCTTGGCGATCTCAGAACGGACTGAGCAGGGTGTGTGCCCTCCTGCGAGTTTAGCTTTGCATTCGTCGCAGGGAGGTTGGTTCATTTCAGCTATCCGCACAAAGCCTCGTGCGTGCGGGATATTCCGTATTTCTTGACTTTCTATCGAGCAGGCGGTGATTATTTGTGATCGTGGTGCACTGGCTCGCGTCCGCCACATCAGGTGCGTGTAGGGACAGGAAGATGCCGGTTCAGCGTCACATTGTCGTAATTCCGCGTGAAGACGGAGGAGTCGAGCTTTTTCCTCTGAAGGAGTGGTTGCGACGGAACCCCGAAGAAACGCCATCGGGACTTGACCCAACAATGAGCACATCACACCAACTTCGATCCGGATTGCGTCGGATGGGGTGGACCATGCAGCAGACCCCCACTGAGATACGGCTCGTTAAACCGGGGGCGGAAACATTAGACATTGTCGACGAAGTACTCGGGTCAGATGAAGATTTCCAAGATAATGTCGGCTCTGCGGCATTTTCGCTTGAGTACCAACTACGTGACTTTCTAGCAGCAAATCTTGCACAAGTCGCAGTTAACGGGGTTCACTTGCGACTTTACGTCGATCTGACTGGTCGTGAAGGTATTGAGTATCCGACAGCCGTTGGACCAATTGATATACTGGCAGTTGATGAAAAAGGCTCGTTTTTCGTATTCGAGTTGAAGCGCGCTAATAGCCATGATCATGCAGTAGGCCAAGTTGCGCGTTATATGGGATGGATAAGGCAAACGATTGGAAAGGACCGTGATGTTTTTGGGGTAATAGTTGCGAAGGCAATCAGCGAGAAGCTACGTTATGCGGCATCTGTTGTTCCGAATCTATATCTTTTTGAATATGATGTGGAGTTTCATCTCAGGTCGGCAAATAAAATTGTATGAGATCTCATAAATAACTAAGAAAGATATATGAATTTTGAGAAAATGGGTCGTTCATAATTATGATCCAGCAGTAGATCTAGGGTCTCTATCCGAAACTGTCTGCTCGATTGCAGTGAGTTCGGCGTTCCACCAGTCAAGAGCCTCGCGGTAGACGTCACGTGCATCATCGCCTTCGCTGTAGCCATCAAGGATTGGGCGGTAGATGTTATCACTTATCGGAAATACATGAGGAACCTCAGATGGTTCGTCTGCGTTAGCATCTCGAACTGACTGCATTGTAACGATATCGACTTCGTCGAGGGTGTTCAAGTTGAAGTGGTATTCTTTCAGGATATTATTTCGTTCTTCATCAATAAATTCTCTGAAGATGGCGTGCTGAGGATCGTCAGAAATCCATCTTTTATAAGCGATCTCAATTTTCTGCTTAAGGTGAACGTCTGCGCCGTCAACTTTGTGAAGCACGTGGCCGACAGCGCGTGCAAGTGCGACCGCGCCCGCCCAATGAACGCGCCAGCGGTCGAGATTCTGCTCGGTCTCCAACATCTCAAGAGCGATCTCACAGTCTGCCAAGACCCTTCTTGCTGCCCGCGTCATCGCGCCTCAATCCTTTAACTGTCTGATCAGCCTCTGTCCCCGGACCGCATGTCGAAGGAATTCCGAATTGGCACCGCTATGCACGACCATCTGGCACTCTTGATCGGGCCTCATCTTTCTACGCGCACCGCCTTACCGCCCAAAATAACTGAAAATAAGATACCCTGAAATTGACCGCTGATCGTATTCGACGTCGATCTCTCCCCACGGAAATGTAGCCGGAAGCGGCCGTTGCAGCCTTGTCTCCATCTCCGCCTTGAGCGCTGCGGTCCATTGCTGCTCATACTCAGGATCGACCGTGAGCCAGGTTCGATCCGTGATCCGCGACAGCGACGCCCGCATCAGACGCCCATCGGTGAAATACACGACCGCAATCCAATCCCGCCCCTCGAACGAGACAGGCTTCAGCAGATACGACCGGTGCGGATCGTTGCGAACAAACTCCCGCGCACCCGCCCCGCGCGGCGACGCCCGGAACGCCGCCTCCGTCAGCCCCGGCCCGATCCGCTCCGTCGCGGAAATCGGAACAATGCCCGCCTCCAGCGTCATGGCCCCCACCGTAATCGTCCCGCCTACCAAATGGTGGCGCGGAAACCCGCCGCAACGCCAAACGCAAACGGCCGGATCGGTAATCTCCGATCCGGCCGCGCTCAGGCGCTCGGTGGCGCGATCGTCAGGCCTTGCGGCGCCGACGCGTGCTGATCAGCCCGAGGCCGAGAAGACCAGTCCCCAGCAGCGCGAGCGAGCCGGGCTCCGGAACCTTCGTCGCGTCCATGGTCAGCTGCGCCGGTGCGCCATTGGCCTCCACATAAAGAATCTGGAAGGCACCGGTCGGCAGGCTGTAGCTGTAGGGGTTGGTGGCGGTCTGCGGGTTCGCCTGGCCGGCAACCAGATGCGTCAGGTTGTCGGTGTAAAGGCTCGACCCGTCGTCGCTGTTGATCGAACCGGCATAGATCGGCTGGGAGAGATATCCCTGGATTTCAAACACGGTCGTCAGATTAAACCCGCTCGAGCTCATCTTGGTATTGAGAGTCGTTGCGCCGTTGAAGTATGTGACGGAGGACAGGGTGCCGCCGTACTGCAGGAAGCTCTGAATATTGCCATACCCGTTATTGGCGCCTGACCCCTGATACAGGTTGAGAGGGCCCGTATAGGTGCTACGGGATTCACGGATTTGATTGAGCTGCGATGATGAAGCCTGTGGCCATGGAAGCGAAGGTTGCCCACCCTGCGCGCATGGTCTTTGGTCCTGGCGGCTTGTAGTAGCAATTCCACCCGCCGAGGCGGGCGATGATCCAGGCGAGCCATGCGAGGGATCGCGGTGGATGGGGGTTTTTTTGCCGCGGTGTCTTGCCTTCGAGAGTGGGGGCAATGGCATCGGCGGCCGGGAGTAATCCGGGATCGATGACGTCGGTTGCCGGCCGGTCGCTGCCGTCGCGGGCATCGACGAGTTGTACGGTGCGGGTCGCTGCCGCGAGGCCGATCAAGGCCAGCTTGAACAGCCGTCCGGCATCTTGCATCTGGGTTTCTTCAAGCCTGAGACCGTCACTTTTCAAAGACCGGAAAACCTCTTCAATCCTCCATCTCAGCCGGTAGAGGCGTACGATTTCGGCGGCACCGTCAGCGTCGATGGTCTCGATCGTGGTGAGCAGGCGCCACAAGAGCGGGGTGCCTTCGCCATTCCAGTCGACCTCGCGCGCCTCCACCATGGTCAGGGTCAGATGCGCTGGTCCGCCCACGTCGCCGCCGTGGCGCGGACGGCAGATCGTCACCGTTCCAGCACGCAGCGCCACGGTCGCAACCCGTGCGGCAATGCCGGTGCGCGATGGCGCGACGCGCACCTCACTGCGGACCAGTTCAGGCCACGCCTCGGGGGCGGCAAATAGGCGTCTACCGTCATCCAGAACACGATCCTGAGCGGCACGGACGATCATCTCGATCGACGCCGGACGCCTGGCAAAGCCCGCATAGATGTCACCCTCGCGGTCGGCCACAACCACGACCGAGGCGGCATCGGTCAGGCGGTCAGCGGCGTGTGAAGCGCCCTCCAACCATCGCACACTCTCCTTGTCCTCCAACGCCCGCTCACGCGCAGGTGTCGGATCGAACCCATCAGAACGGGTCCATATTTTCGCGTCGATCAGGCCGAGCACCGCCTCCGTCTCGCTGTCGATCGCAATCACCGGGTGCAGGAAAAACCCCGCCGATACGCCATCTCCGGCCGGACCAAGGCCCCGACGACGCTCCTCGCGGCCGGCAAAATTGATCTCTGTCGTGTCCTGCACCGCCACAATCCGACGCCCCTTGCAGGCCACTGCCGTGCAATGCGCCAGCGTCTCAACCATCTCGCCACACGTCACCGAGGGGGCCGAAAGGAACCGATGGATCGCAATCTCCCGCGCCCGCGTGCCCCCGAGTTTGCGTATGACCAGAGAGCCAGTTTCCACTACCCGCTCAACCAGTGTGTTGCCGATCGCCGCGCGCCGCGCATCACCAAAATGTCCCAAAGCTCCGCCTCGAACCGCCATCTCGTTCCCCATCACTGCAGAGATCATCGAGAATCAGAGCCCAACTCAAACAGCAAGAAAAATGTGTGAATGCCGTAGCCGTATAGGTGAGGTTCGCGATCTTGTCGTTGCTATTGTTGAAAATCGTGTTGCTCGTATTGGCGAGCTGCGACGGATCGGTGCTCGAACCGGGGTTGGGATTGTATCCCTGCCACACGGTGATGTTGTACGTCCCGCTGACCGGCGTCGCATGGGCCGTGGCCACGCCCGCGAGGCTGATCGCGCCGCAGGCCACAGCCCCGAGCAGGGCGGCCCTGAGCATCCCCGACCCGTTCCGTTTGTGTTGCATCCGTTTATTCCTTTGCCTGTGGGACCAAAATGTCCCGGTCTCGTTCGTGAAGCGGCCTGGCGGCGCCAATGCCAACGTTCGTTTCGAGAGCAAAAATCATGCCGACAAAATAAAATAAATGATTTCAATGGGATAAAGTTTCGGTCGTCGCAATGTGTAAAGTTTTCCGACACTTTGTCCGGAGACGGTGTCGAAAAAGCCGGGAGCCGTCCCGAAATCCGGCAGGCGGCTGATCCGCCGGCGCAACCTCCTTGCCCACCCCCGGCCGGTCATGCTTGTTAGTGGGAATGACGGCCGCCGCCCCCGCATCGTCCGGCTTCCTGCTCCGCTTCGCCGGCTTCATCGCCGCGCTCTGCGCCTGCGTCGCGGCGGAGGGCGTGCGCCACCGGCGCGGCAGCCTCACCATCCTCGCCTGGACCCGCCTGCGCCGCCTCTGCGCCCGCCTCGAAGCCCTTGCCACCAGGCCGCGAGCCCCGGTGCGCCGCCGTCCCGGCCGTCCCGGCCGTCCCGGCCGCTCCGGCCAGCCGCACGGTCTCCCGCGCGCCCATGGCTGGCTCCGCCGCGCCTTTCCCGCCACCGCATCCCTCGCCCCGCAACTCCGCGCCCTGCTCGATGCGCCGGACATGCAGGCCTTCATCGCCGCCACCCCCGCCGCCGGCCGCATCCTCCGCCCGCTCTGCCACACCATCGGCATCGCCCCGCCGCCCGCCCTCGCGCTGCCGCCGAAACCGCGCCCACCCCGCGCCGCACAAATGGCCGCAACGCCCGACCCGCCGCCCGATCCGGCACCCGGCCCGGCACCCGGCCCGACGCCCCATCCGCCGCCGCCCGAACGCCCCGGCGCGCCGCGCGGCGCCGTCTGGCTCCGCCCGCCCGATCCCCCGCTCCGAACCCGCTTCTTTCCCCGGTCCTGACAAGCCGGCGCGCCCGCGCGCCCGGCCCCCGACCCATGCGTTTGACCCGGTCGCCCGCCGACCCTAAACGCAATTCATGACAAAGTCCGAAGCCGATACCCCCACGAGCTGGCCCTTCCGCGAAGCCGAACGCGTCGTCCATCGCCTGCACAAATCGGGGAAATCCACGGCCCTGTTCGAAACCGGCTACGGCCCCTCCGGCCTGCCGCATATCGGCACCTTCATGGAGGTCGCCCGCACCTCCTGGATCAGGCTCGCCTTCACCAGGCTCACCGGCCTGCCCTCGAAGCTGCTCGCCTTCTCCGATGACATGGACGCCCTGCGCAAAGTCCCCGGCAACGTCCCGCGGCAGGACATGCTCCGCGAGTTCATCGGCCAGCCGCTCACCCGCGTGCCCGACCCCTTCGGCACCCACCCGAGCTTCGGCGCCCACAACAACGCCCGCCTGCAAGCCTTCCTCGACTCCTTCGGCTTCGAATACGAATTCGCCTCCTCCACCGAATACTACACCTCCGGCCGCTTCAACGACGCCCTCCGCGCCGTGGCGGCCAAGCACGATGTCATCCGCGACATCATCCGCCCCACCCTCGGCCCCGAGCGCCGGGCCACCTACTCGCCCATCCTCCCGCTGCACCCGCGCACCGGCCAGGTCATGCAGGTCGCCATCGACGAGGTCGATGTCGATGCGGCGAGCGTCACCTGGCGCGATCCCGAAACCGGCATCCTCCACGAAACCTCGATCCTCGATGGCGGCGCCAAGCTGCAATGGAAGGCCGACTGGGCGATGCGCTGGTTCGCCCTCGGCGTGGACTACGAAATGTCCGGCAAGGACCTGATCGATTCCGTCCGCCTCTCCAGCGCCATCGTCCGCGCCCTGGGCGGCGAGCCCCCCGAGAGCTTCACCTACGAACTCTTCCTCGACGAGCACGGCCAGAAGATCAGCAAGTCGAAGGGCAACGGCCTCTCGGTCGAGGAATGGCTGACCTACGCCCCGGCCGAAAGCCTCGGCCAGTTCATGTTCGCCTCGCCCCAGCGCGCCAAGCGCCTGTATTTCGACGTGATTCCCCGTGCCACCGACGAATACCTCGCCAACCAGGACAATCTCCGCGAGGGCAAGGGCAGGGCGGAGGACAATCCCGCCTGGTTCATCCATGGCGGCGAGATCCCCACGGCCTCCAGCAGCCCGATCCCCTTCGCCATGCTTCTCAACCTCGCCTCGGTGGTCAACGCCGAAACCCCCGACCTGCTCTGGGGCTTCATCCGCGCCTACCGGCCGGAAGCGTCCCCGGAATCGGCCCCCTTCCTCGCCCGCCTGGTCGATTTCGCGGTGCGGTACTATCAGGACTTCATCAAGCCCGCGAAACAGTATCGCAGCCCCACCGAGCTGGAACGCACGGCCCTGCTCGACCTCGCCGACGGTCTGAAATCCATCCCCGACAACGCCGATGCCGAGGCCCTGCAGAACCTGCTCTACGATGTCGGCAAGCGCCACCCCTTCGCCAGCCTGCGGGAGTGGTTCGGCTGCCTCTACCAGGTCCTGCTCGGCCAGACCGAGGGCCCCCGCTTCGGCGGCTTCATCGCGCTTTACGGCATCGCCCCCACCATCGCCCTGATCGAACAGGGCCTCGCCCGCTGACCCTTCGCCGCGCGGGCGGCCAAAACCACCCGCGCGGCCCGGATCTATACATTTTCTATACATTCCAGCCGGAATTCGGTCTGGAATCTTTACGATCCTGCCAGCCATTATCCCGAACACAGTCAGTCGCCTGATCGTCAGGCGCATTCGGGATGACCCATCATGGCGGACCTTCTTACGCTCGTTCTTGCCTTCGCGATCTTCGGCCTCTTCCTGCTCTACGTGAACGCCTGCGAGAAGATCTGACGAAAGCCGGATCGATGATCGACCTCATTCTCTCCGGCATCGCCGCCCTGCTGATCCTCGTCTATCTCGTCTGGGCCCTCCTGCGGCCCGAGGATTTCTGAACGCCATGCATGTGGCGGCAAACATCTCCGGCCTGATCGCCGATGCCCTGATCTGCATCGGCAGTGCCCTCGCCATCGTCCTCGTCATCCTGTGGATGTGGCAGGTGGCACGCCAGGTTCTTCACCGGCATCCCCCCGAACAATAGCGTCTCCGAACGGAAACCCCCATGACCTTGCACGGAATAGGGTTCATCGCCCTCGCGCTCGCCCTCGTCTTCGGCGCGGCCTTTCCGCTGGGCGCCTATCTCGCCCGACTTTATCGCGGCGAGCTGCGATTCCTCGCGGCGATCGAAGCGCCGATCTATCGCCTTTGCGGCATCGATCCCCAGCGCCAGATGGCCTGGGGCGCCTATGCGGTGGGCCTGCTGTTGCTCAGCCTGATCCACTTCCTGCTGCTCTACGCGATTCTCCGGCTCCAGTATTTCCTGCCCTTCAACCCCGAACACATCAGGGGCATGAGTCCGAAGCTAGCCTTCAACACGGCAGTCTCCTTCACCACCAATACCAACTGGCAGGCCTACGCGCCCGAGAGCCAGATTTCCTATGGCGCGCAGATGTTCGGCCTCGCGGTGCATAATTTTCTCTCCGCGGCAGCCGGGCTTGCCGCGGCGGCGGCGCTCATGCGCGCCTTCGCGGGCGGCGGCATTCGCACGCTCGGCAATTTCTACGTCGATCTCGTCCGGATCACCCTGTATCTCCTGCTGCCGATCGCCGTAGTCGCCGCACTGTTCCTGATCGGCTCCGGCGTGCCGATGACGCTTGCTCCCTATGCCCATGTGCATGCCCTCGCGGGCGGGATGCAGACCATCGCCCGCGGGCCGGTGGCGTTGCAGGAGGCGATCAAGGAACTGGGCACCAACGGCGGCGGGTTCTTCAACGCCAACTCGGCGCATCCGTTCGAAAATCCGACGGCCTGGACGAACCTTCTGGAAATCTGGCTCATCCTGGTCATCGGCTTCGCGCTGCCGATCGCCTTCGGCCATGTGGCGGGGCGGCGGCGCGACGGGCGGGCGCTGTTCGCCGTGATGGCGGTGATCCTCGCGTGCGGCATGGTGGGCGCCTATGCGGCGGAGGCGGCGAACAATCCGATCCTCGTCCATGCCGGCCTCGCGGCGCATCCCGGCAACATGGTGGGCAAGGAGGTGCGCTTCGGCGTGGCGCAGTCGACCACGTTCAACATCGCGGCGACCGGGACCTCGACCGGCGCGGTCAATTCGTTCACCGACAGCTATCTCCCGCTCGGCGGACTGACGGCCCTGTTCATGATGCAACTGGGCGAGATCGCTCCCGGCGGCGTCGGCTCGGGGCTTTACGGCATCGTTCTCTTCGCGCTGCTCGCGGTGTTCGTCGCGGGGCTGATGGTCGGCCGGACGCCGGAATATCTCGGCAAGAAGATCGAGGCGCGGGAGATGAAGCTCGCGATGCTGGCAATTCTGGTGCAGACCCTGTTCATCCTGGCCGGAGCGGGTTTCTCGCTGCTGACCAAATCGGGGCTGGCATCGCTTGCCAATGCGGGGCCGCACGGTCTCTCCGAAATGCTCTATGGCTGGACTTCGGCCACCGAAAATAACGGCAGCGCCTTTGCGGGCCTTTCGGCCAACACGATGCTGCTCGATTACGGGCTGGGCCTCGCCATGCTGTTCGGCCGGTTCGCGGTGATGATCCCGGTGCTCGCGATCGCCGGATCGCTCGGCGCCAAGCCGAGGCTGCCGCATTCGGAGGGCACGTTTCCGACCGATGGGCCTCTGTTCATCGGCCTGCTGATCGGCGTCATCGTCATCCTGGTCGGGTTGCAGTTCATGCCGGCCGACCTGCTCGGCCCGATCGTCGAACATTACCTGCTGCTCGCCGGCAAGACCTTCTGAGGAGCGCTGACATGTCCCGCAAAGCCGAGACGATCGGGCTGTTCGATCGCGATATCCTGATCCGCGCGATACGCGATGCCTTCGCCAAGATGAACCCGCGGACGCTGATCCGCAATCCGGTGATCTTCGTGACCGAGATCATCGCCCTGCTGACGACGTTCGTCGGCATTCGTGAAATGGTTTCAGGCCAAGCCTGGGCTTTCTCGATCGTCATCGCGATCTGGCTGTGGATCACGGTGCTGTTCGCGACCTTCGCCGAGGCCGTCGCGGAAGGGCGCGGACGGGTGCGGGCCGAGAGCCTGCGGCGGGCGCGCAGCGACACGATGGCGAAGCGGCTGGATGATCCGGCGGATCGCGCCGCGTTCACCCTGGTGCCGGCGCCGCAGTTGCGGCGGGAGGATCTCGTGCTCGTCGAGGCCGGGGACCTGGTTCCCGCCGATGGGGAAATCGTCGAGGGTATCGCGAGCGTCAACGAAAGTGCGGTGACCGGCGAGTCCGCTCCCGTCATCCGCGAGGCGGGCGGCGACCGCTCGGCGGTGACGGGCGGCACCGAGCTCGTGTCGGACTGGCTGGTCGTCCGCGTCACGTCCGAGCCGGGCTCGAGCTTTCTCGACCGGATGATCACCCTGGTCGAGGGGGCGGCGCGGCGGAAGACGCCCAACGAGATCGCGCTCGACATCCTGCTCGCCGGCCTGACCATCGTGTTCGTGATCGTGGTCGTCACGCTGCCCGGCTTCGCAGCCTATTCGCACACGCGGCTCGGCATCGCCGAACTCGCGGCGCTGTTCGTCTGCCTGATCCCGACCACGATCGGCGGTCTGCTCTCGGCGATCGGCATCGCCGGGATGGACCGGCTGGTGCGCTTCAACGTGATCGCGACCTCGGGCCGCGCCGTCGAGGCGGCCGGCGATGTCGACACGCTGCTGCTCGACAAGACCGGGACCATCACCTTCGGCAACCGCATGGCCTCTGCGTTCCATCCGGTGCCGGGTGTGGATGTGCGGCGCATGGCCGAGGCCGCCGCCTGCGCCTCGCTCGGCGACGAGACGCCGGAGGGGCGGTCGATCGTGCGGCTGGCGCGGGAGGAATTCGGCGTCGATCCGGTGCTGCCGGACGGGGCGGAAATCGTGAAGTTCAGCGCGAACACAAGGCTTTCGGGCATCGATGCAGGCGAGCGGCACTGGCGCAAGGGGGCCGTGGACTCGATCCTCGACCTCGTGGGCGGCGCCGCGCCGGACGCCTTCGGCGCGGCGGTGGACCGCATCGCGCGCGCCGGCGGCACGCCGCTCGGCCTGATGGCGGAGGGCGCGCTGCTCGGCGTCATCGAGCTGAAGGACATCGTCAAGCCGGGGATCCGGGAGCGGTTCGAGGCGCTGCGGCGGATCGGCATCCGCACCGTCATGGTCACCGGAGATAACAGGGTGACAGCGAGCGTGATCGCCGCCGAGGCCGGTGTGGACGACGTGATCGCGCAGGCGACGCCGGAGGACAAGCTCGGCTATATCCGCAAGGCGCAGGCCGAGGGACGGCTGGTCGCGATGTGCGGCGACGGCACCAACGACGCGCCGGCGCTGGCGCAGGCTGATGTCGGTGTCGCGATGCAGACCGGCACGCAGGCGGCGCGCGAGGCGGGCAACATGGTCGATCTCGACAGCGATCCGACCAAGCTGATCGAGATCGTGCAGATCGGCAAGCAACTGCTGATCACCCGTGGCGCGCTGACGACGTTCTCGATCGCCAACGATATCGCGAAATACTTCGCGATCCTGCCGGCGATCTTCGCAGCGAGCTACCCGCAGCTCGGCGCCCTCAACATCATGGCCCTGGCCTCGCCGGAAAGCGCCATTCTCTCGGCGGTGATCTTCAATGCGCTGGTCATCGTCGTACTGGTGCCGCTGGCGTTGCGCGGCGTTGCCTTCCGGCCGATGGGGGCGGCGGCGCTGCTGCGGCGCAACCTGCTGATCTACGGGCTTGGCGGCATCGTCACGCCGTTCGTCGGGATCAAGGTGATCGACCTGATCCTGAACAGTTTCCACATCTTCAGCTGATCGAGCGAGACCGTCATGTTGCGCGAACTCCGCCCCGCGTTTTCCCTTGTCGTCCTCTTCACCCTGCTGCTCGGACTGGCAGCACCGCTGGCCGTGACCGGGCTGGCGCAGCTCGTCTTTCCCTTCGAGGCGAATGGCAGCCTGATCCGGGTTCATGGACAGGCGGTAGGCTCGGCGCTGATCGGGCAGGATTTCCGGGGGGCGCAATGGTTCCATTCCCGTCCCTCGGCGCTGACGGGGACGAATGCGAAAGGCCAGACCATACCCACGCCCTATGACGCCTCGGAATCCGGCGCGTCCAATCTCGGGCCGACCAGCAAGGCGCTCGTCGCCCATGTGACCGCGCGGATCGCCGCCTATCGCAAGGCCTATGGTCCGGGGCCGGTGCCGGATGATGCGGCGACCTCGTCGGGGTCGGGGCTCGATCCGGACATTTCGCTGGCGAACGCGCTGCGGCAGGCGCCCGCGGTGGCGCGGGCGCGGGGAATGCCGGCGGCGACGGTCGAGCGCCTGGCGCGCCGCCTCGCGGTGCGGCCGGCGTTCGGCGTGATCGGCACCGCGCATGTCGACGTGCTGCGGCTGAACCTCGCTTTGGCCAGAAACAGCCAGAAATGACGGATTTCATGCTGCGATGCCGGATAAACGGAAAGCCGCCGTGGGCAAGAAAAGACATCAGATGCCGCACGTTCATTCGCTGGAAGTTGTGCCACGTATAACGATGCGGCTTTTCACGGTCTGGGCCATCATGTGGTTGATGGTATTTTCGATAGTCATATTTTATTTGATGAATGGGAAAATTGGCGTAGGAGAAAAAAATTTACTTGAGTCAAGCATTTTGCCATGGATTGTTGTTTCATCGTCGATTTTGATGAGATTGCTTTCGTTGAAAAGGAATATCAACACAAAATTTTTTTCTGATTATCTTTTCAGGATCGCTCAGCCATTTATTTCCATTATGTTTATCGAATATTCAATTTTATTTTTGACAAAATATAAGCCGATTTTTGTTGAAATATTTATTTGTTCGACGGTGTCCATCCTGACAATCATAATAAGTCTTGTTTCTTTAATACTGTTATCATTTTTTTCTTTCAAATTATACGGCGCCGAGCTTCCCAATCCATGGGAGTGATAAATCGAGACCAAATCGTATCGTTCTGGTTGTCGATCAAGGGCTGAATTTTGTTCCTTGGTAAAGCTTGCAAGGCAGCCGCGAAGCAAGAGCCTGAAGGAGGCATCATGATTCGCCACCATTCCGCAGCAGCGTCCCGCCGGCGCAACCTCAACCGGCTGATCGCCGCCTCGTCCGGCGCGGGGCTCTTCACCGATTACACATTCGGCAAAAGCCCTGCTCGCCGGGCGGATGGGTCGAGTATTTCAGCTCGAACGGCTCCGGGCGCAACCAGGTCACCCGCGTGGTCGAGGCCGGTGTGTTGTTCCGATTCCGCCCTCGGCACAATCGCGGAAAAATGGTGATCAGCAAATCACGTGTCCGGCGGCTATTATCCAGGCTCTGGAACATCATTGTTGCGGCTTGGAGAGAATCGCGCCATCCGCTTTAACCGAGCTGCGTATATTTACCCGCGGCGCGTGGAAACAGGACGTTTGAGCATTTTTGTGAGTATCGATACTCAGGTTGAACCTCACCCTGGCGGGGCGCCGGAAGGCGTCAGGCGGCGGGGACCGGCGCCGGGGCTTGCGCGCCTGCCGGAGATGGCGTGATCATCCCGCATGGGATCCGCATCGCCAGAGAACCGGCCCGACCCGGACGCGCTGCTCGCCCGCGCGAACAGTGACGGGCGCGGGCAGCTCAAGATTTTCCTCGGCGCGGCCCCAGGGGTCGGCAAGACGTGGGAAATGCTGGCCGCGGCGCGGCGGCGCTTCGAGACGGGAACGGATGTCGTCGTCGGCCTGGTCGAGACGCACGGGCGCGCCGAAACGGCGGAACAGCTCGCCGACCTGCCGGTGCTGCCGCGGCGGATCGTGCCCTATCGCGGCCGGCTGCTGGAGGAATTCGATCTCGATGCCGCGCTGAAGCGGCGGCCGGCGCTGCTGCTGGTCGACGAGCTTGCGCATGCCAACGCGCCGGGCCTGCGCCATGCCAAGCGCTGGCAGGACGTCGCGGCGCTGCTGGAGGCGGGGATCAATGTCTGGACCACGCTGAACGTCCAGCATCTCGAAAGCCTGAACGACCAGGTGGCGCGGATTACCGGTATCCGGGTGGCGGAAACGCTGCCCGACACGGTGCTCGGCCTTGCCGACGACATCGAGCTGATCGACCTGCCGCCGGAGGAATTGCGGACGCGGCTGAAGCAGGGGCTGGTCTACCGGCCGGATGTCGCGCGGCGGGCGCTGGGCGGCTTCTTCCGGCCGGGGAATCTCGCCGCGCTGCGCGAGATGGCGCTGCGGCGGGTGGCGCAGCATGTCGATCGCGACATCGCCGCCTATATGCGCGCGCAGGCGATCGCAGGTCCCTGGCCTGCGGCGGAGCGGGTGATGGCGGTGGTCGAGGCCGGCGAGGCGGCGGAGCAGGTGGTGCGGCACGCCTCCCGGCTGGCCGAGGCGCTGCGCGCGCCGTTCTTCGCCTTCCATGCCGAGCGGGCGGCGACCGGCATGGCCGTGCAACCGGCGCTCGATCTCGCGATCCAGCTTGGCGGCACCGTCGAGACGACGACGAACGCGGATGTGTTCGCCGCCCTGCTCGATGCGGCGGCGCGGCAGAACGTCGCGCATATCGTGATCGCGCGCGGCCGTGGTCGGTGGCGGTGGCGGCGCGGCCTCGCCTCGCGGCTTGCGCGGGGCGCGCGGGCCTATGCGCTGCATGTGGTTCCCGATCCCGCGGCGAGCCGGCCGGCGCCGCCGCATCGCGCGCCGCCGCCGAAGCTCATGCCTTTCGGTATCAGCCTCGGCATCATGATCCTGACGACGATCGGCGGGTTCGCCTTGCGCGGCGTGCTGCCGGCCGAGGCGATGGGGTATGTTTTCACCGCGATCGTCGTCGGCATGGCGAGCCTGTATGGCCGCAGCGTCGGCATCTTCGCGGCGCTGACCGGCTTCGTGCTGTGGAATTTCTTCTTTCTCCCGCCGATCTACACGCTTTCGGTGACCAACCCGCGGGACGTGACCGCGCTGTTCGCGTTTCTCGTCGTCGGCGTGCTGACCGGCTCGCTGGCAGGGCGGGTGCGGGCGGAGGCGGAGACCGCGCGCACGCGGATCGAGGCGCTGCGGCGGATTACGCTGTTCGGCCGCGCGCTGGCACAGGTTTCGGACGAGGCGGGGCTGGCCGCGGTGGTGGAAGCGGAGGCGCGGGCGCTGGCCGGCGAGGCGGTGCTGCTCCTCGCACGGGACGACGGGCTGCCCCGCGCCGGCGGGTTCGACGAGGCGGCGGTGGCGGCGGCGGAATTCGCCTGGCGCAATCGCGTGGCCACCGGCATGGGCACGACGACGCTGCCCGCATCGGCCTGGCGGTTCCAGCCGCTGGCGACCGAGGCAGGGGCGATCGGCGTGCTCGGCGTGCGGCCCGAGACCCCCCCGGCCGAGCCGGTGATCCAGACGCTCGGCGCGCTCGCCGACCAGGCCGCGCTGGCCGCCGAACGGCTGCGGCTGGCCACCAGCGCGGCGGAGGCGCGGGCGCATGAGTCGACGCAGCGCCTGCGCACGGCGCTGCTCTCCTCGCTCTCGCACGACCTGCGCACGCCGCTGACCGCGATCCGCGGCGCGGCCGAGACGCTGGCGGAAGCGGATGGCGAGCTGCCGGAAGCGACGCGGCGCGACCTGCTGGCCAGCATCGTCGAGGATGTTGGGCGGATGACGCGGTTTCTCGCCAACATCACCGGGATGGCGCGGATCGAGACGGGCGAGATCGTTGCCCGGCACGAGAAGGTGGATCTTGCGCCGGTGGTGGAACACGCGGTGGCGCGGGTGAAGGAGGCGTTCCACACCGCGGTCAACATTCCCGAAGACGCGGCCACGGTGCGCGCCGATCCGGCGCTGCTGGAACAGGTGCTGGTCAATCTGCTGGAGAACGCGGTGAAATACGGGCCCGAGGGCGGGGCGATCTCGGTGTTCGCGCGGCGCGCGGGGGACAGCGTCGTGCTGTCGGTCGCCGATGAGGGGGTGGGAATTCCGCCCGAGGATCTGCCGCATGTGTTCAACAGTTTCTTCCGGGTGGTGCGGGGCGACCGCGTGGCGCCCGGCACGGGGCTGGGGCTGGCGATCGCGCGGGCCTTCGTCGAGGCGATGGGCGGGACGATCGCCGCCGAGAGCCCGCGGCGCGACCTGCCGGCGGACGGACTGCCGGGAACGATCATCCGCGTGGAGCTGCCGGTGCCATGACCGAGGCGAAGCGGATCGAGACCGGCCGCGTGCTGGTGGTGGATGACGAGCCGCAGATCCACCGCTTCCTCAAGCCGGCGCTGGAGGCGGCGGGGTATGTCGTGCTGCGGGCGGAGCGGGGGGCGGAGGCGTTGCGGCTGGCGGCGACGCTGGTGCCGGACGTGATCCTGCTCGATCTCGGGCTGCCCGATCTCGACGGCCAGGACGTGATCGTGAAGCTGCGGGAATTCTCGGATGTGCCGGTGATCGTGCTTTCGGCGCGGGACCAGGAGGCGCAGAAGATCGCGGCGTTCGACGCGGGAGCGAACGACTATGTCGAGAAACCCTTCGGCCTCGGCGAACTGCTCGCGCGCATCCGCAACGCCTTCCGCCTGATCGCGACCGGGCAGGGGGTGCCGACCGAGGCGATCGAGATCGACGGGCTGCGGATCGACGAGGCTGCCCGCAGCGTCAGCCTCGATGGCGCCGAGATCCATTTCACCAAGACCGAATTCCGGATCCTGGCGGCGCTGGCGCGGCATCGCGGCAAGCTGGTGACGCATGACGACATCCTGCGTGCCGGCTGGGGCGGGGTGCATGACTCCGACCGCACCTACATTCGCATCTATATCCGCAACATCCGCCAGAAACTCGGGACGTTCGCGGACCGGCACATCAGGACGCGGCCGGGGCTCGGCTACATCTTCGAGTGAGGCGATGCGGCGAGTTCCTGCTGCAGCCAGGCGGAAAATCGCGAGATCAGCGGATTGGCCTGGCTGGGCTGCGGATAGACCAGGAAATGCGCGAGATAATGCAGGTCGACCGAGCGTCCCCGCAGCGGGGCCGCCAGCCGGCCGCCGGCGATCTCGCGTTCGGCCAGCCTGGTTGATTCGAGGGCGACGCCGAGTCCGTCGGCCGCCATGCTGATGGCGAGGAAGCTGCGGTCGAAGCGCAGGCCGTGCGGCGCCGGCGTGCTCAGCCCGTTGGCGGCGAACCAGTCGGGCCAGCGCAGCATCTTGTTGTCGCTGTGGATCAGCGTTTCCTGCACCAGATCGGCCGGGCTCGTGATCCGCGCCGCAAGCGCGGGCGCGCAGAGCGGTGTCACGGTTTCCTCGCCGAGGGAAATCCGCACCATGCCGGGCATGACCCGCGCGGTCGGCGCCGCCGCGTAGACGATGTCGGCGTCGAAGGCGCCGTCGCTGAAGCGGGCATAGTCGGTGCTCGCGGCGATGCGCACCTCGACCTGCGGGTTCGCCGCGAGAAAGCGTTGCAGCCGCGGCGCGAGCCACTGGGTCGCGAAGCTCGGCGCGACATGCAGGCGCAACAGGCGCGGCGCGCGGGTGGAGACGGCCTGCATGCCCCGCCGCAGCGTGTCGAACGCCTCCGCGACATGGCGCATCAGCGTCTGTCCCTCGGTGGTCATCTCGATCGTCCTGGCCTGGCGCAGGAACAGCCGGACACCGAGCAGGTCTTCGAGCTTGCGGATCGCGTGGCTCACCGCGCTCGGCGTCAGGTTGAGTTCGGCGGCGGCGGCGCGGAAGGAGCCGGTTCGCCCGGCGGCCTCGAAGGCGCGCAGCATGGACAGCGGAATGGTGTTCAGCATGGCGAAACACAGATGAACCAGATTCACCGATTCATGCAAATTATCCTTTTGAAATTTCATTCGTCAGGCGCTTTTCTCCGTTCCGGATACACGGAGGAAACGCATGCTGCTCAAGGGCAAGACCGCAGTCATATCTGGTGGCGCGAGCAAGAAGGGGATCGGCCTCGCGACCGCACGGCTGTTCGCCGAACATGGCGCGCGGGTCGCCATTCTCGATCTCGATCAGGAGGCTTCCGACGAGGCGGCGGCGTCGCTCGGCGCCGGGCATCTCGGCGTGGCCTGCGACGTCACCGACCGCGCGGCCTGCGATGAGGCGGCGCGCCGGGTGATCGGCGCGTTCGGCCAGGCCGACATCCTGATCAACAATGCCGGCATCACCGAACCGTTGCGGCTGCTGGAGATCGAGGCGCGGAACTGGGAGCGGGTGATCGACGTCAACCTCACCGGCGTGTTCCATCTCAGCCAGGCGTTTCTGCCGCATATGAGCGCGCGTGGCAGCGGCTCGATCGCGTGCATGTCGTCGGTTTCGGCGCAGCGCGGCGGCGGGATTTTCGGCGGGCCGCACTATTCGGCGGCGAAGGCCGGCGTGCTCGGCCTCGCCAAGGCGATGGCGCGCGAGTTCGGCCCCGCCGGCATCCGCGTGAATTCGGTGACGCCCGGGCTGATCCAGACCGAGATCACCGGCGGCAAGCTGACCGACGAGATGCGCGCCGAGATCCTGAAGGGGATTCCGATCGGCCGGCTCGGAACCGCCGAGGACGTGGCGCGGATCTTCCTGTTCCTCGCCTCCGATCTCTCCGCCTATGTCACGGGCGCGGTGATCGACGTCAATGGCGGCATGCTGATCCACTGATCCAGAAACAGCGCCGGGAATTCTGCCCCATGTCTTCCACCAAACAGGTCTTGTCCCCGGAAGCCCGCAATGGCGGCTTCCCCCATGCCGGCTCGAACGTTTCGCTGCGCGAGCGGGCCTATCGCATCCGCCGGCACGCGCTGCGGATGGGCGAAGTGCAGGGGCAGGGCTATATCGCGCAGGCGCTCGGCATCGCCGATGTGCTCGCGGTGTCCTATTTCCATGCGCTGCGCTACCGGCCGGACGACGTGCACTGGGAGGGGCGCGACCGCTTCCTGCTGTCGATCGGCCATTATGCGATCGCGCTTTACGCGGCGCTGATCGAGGCGGGGATTCTGCCCGAGAGCGAGATCGAGTCCTATGGCGCCGACGAGAGCCGCCTGCCGATGTCGGGCATGGCCGCCTACACGCCGGGCATGGAGATCACCGGCGGCTCGCTCGGCCACGGCGTCGGCATCGCGGTCGGCATGGCGCTCGGCCTGAAGCGGAAAAAATCGGACGCCTTCGTCTACACGCTGTTCTCCGACGGCGAGCTGAACGAGGGCTCGATCTGGGAAGGCGTGATGGGGGCGGCGCACTGGCAGCTCGACAACCTCATCGGCATCGTCGATGTCAATGACCAGCAGGCGGACGGACCGTCCTCGGCGATGTCGTCGCGCGAGCCGCTGCACGAACGCTTCCGCGCCTTCGGCTGGCATACCCAGCGCGTGGACGGCAACGACATCGACGCCGTGGTCGCCGCTTTCGACGCCGCGCGCGCCGCGAAAGTCGCCGCGCCGCGCATCGTGATCTGCGATACCCAGATGGCGAAGGGCGTGCACTTCCTCGAAACCCGCGAGCGCAACCACTTCCTCCGCGTCGAGGCCGAGGAATGGCAGCAGGCGATCGACCTGCTCGACGCCAATTTCAGCGCAAAGGCCCCGTGATGAGCACCGCACAGACCAGGGCGCCGAAGACGCGCCTGACCACATCGGCGATGATCGCCTCGATCGCCGCACCCGGCCAGCGCACCGCGCCGGCGCCGTTCGGCAACGCGCTCGTCGAGCTGGCGAAGATGCGCCCCGAGATCGTCGGGCTGACCGCAGATCTCGCGAAATATACCGACCTGCACATTTTCGCGAAGGCCTATCCGGAGCGTTTCTACCAGATGGGCATGGCCGAGCAGCTGCTGATGTCGGCCGCCGCCGGCCTCGCGCGCGAGGGGGCGCTGCCCTTCGTGACGACCTATGCCGTGTTCGCCGCCCGCCGCGCCTATGATTTCATCTGCATGGCGATCGCCGAAGAACGGCTCAACGTGAAGATCGTCTGCGCCCTGCCGGGCCTGACCTCCGGCTACGGGCCGAGCCATCAGGCGACCGAGGACATCGCGATCTTCCGCGGCATGCCGAATCTCACCATCGTCGATCCGGCCGATGCGCACGAGATCGCGCAGGCCACACCGGCGATCGCGGCGCATGACGGGCCGGTCTACATGCGGCTGCTGCGCGGCAACGTACCGCTGATCCTCGACGAATATGGCTACACGTTCGAGCTGGGGAAGGCCAAGACGATCCGGACAGGCAACGATGTTCTGGTGATCTCGACCGGGCTTGCCACGATGCGCGCGTTGCAGGCGGCCGAGATGCTGGAGGCGGACCGCATCGGCGTCGAGGTGCTGCACGCGGCGACGATCAAGCCGCTCGATCTTGAGACGATCCTCGCCGCCGCCGGCAAGGGCGGGCGTCTCGTCGTCGTCGCCGAGAACCACACGGTGGTCGGCGGGCTCGGCGAGGCGGTGGCGGCCGGGATGCTGCGCGCCGGCATCGCGCCCCGGTTCCGGCAGATCGGCCTGCCGGACGAGTTTCTCGCGGCCGGCGCGCTGCCGACGCTGCACGACCGCTACGGCATCTCGGCCGAAGCGATGGCGCGGCAGATCAGGGCGTGGCTCTGAGATGAAAACATCGAGGTAATGGCTGCATCATTTCAAAAGGAGGAAACAACGATGAGCAATAACACGATCCGGCGGCGCACGCTGCTGGCGGGGGCGGCATCCGTGCCGGCCTTCGCGATCCTGACCCGCAGGGGCGATGCGGCGCAGTTTCGCTGGAAGATGGCCACCGGCCAGGAGCCGACCCATCCGGTGAACATCCGCGCGGCGCAGGCGATCAAGGCGATCCGCGAGGCGACCCATGGCGGGCTCGAGATCAAGCTCTACCCCGCGGCGCAGCTCGGCACCGACAAACAGCTGATCGCGCAGACCAGGCTCGGCGGGATCCAGATCATGAACATGGCCAGTTCCATTCTGGCAACGACGATTCCGGCGGCCGGCATCGTCAATATCGGTTACGCGTTCCTCACGCCGAAGGATGTGTGGGCGGCGGTCGACGGTCCGCTCGGCGCCTATATCGCGAAGAAGATCGACGCGCACGGCATGCACCAGATCGGGCCGAGTTGGGAAAACGGATTCCGCAACGTCACCTCCGGCACGAAGCCGGTGAGGACGCCGGCGGATCTGCACGATTTCAAGATCCGCGTGCCGCCGGCGCCAATCCTCTCGTCCATGTTCGCCGCGTTTGGTGCTGCGCCGACCGCGATCGATTTCAGCGAGGTCTATACCTCGCTCGAAAATCACGTGGTGGATGGCCAGGAAAATCCGCTGCCGATCATCTACACGGCGAAGCTCTATGACGTGCAGAAATATCTCAGCATGACCCGGCACGCCTGGGACGGCTACCTGATCATCGGCAACAAGCCCGCCTTCGCGCGGCTGCCGGCGAAATGGCAGGACATCGTGACCGAGGAATTCGGCAAGGCGGGGCATGCGGAGCGGCAGGATATCGCCGATCTCGGCAACTCGCTGAAATCGAAGCTCGCGGCGAAGGGAATGACCGTTCTCGATGTCGACAAGGCGGCGTTCCGCAGCGTGCTCGGCAAGACGAAATACTATCCGCACTGGAAGCAGAAATTCGGCGCCGAGGCGTGGGGCCTGCTTGAAAAGACGGCGGGCCCGCTGGAATAAGGCCGCACCCGCCGGCGGACGGTTGGGTGAGGCTCCCGAACCGTCCGCCATGCGGGCAGCTGAAACGCGACGACAAGAACAGACGGCGCCGCGCGAGCGGAACGACCGGGGGAGAGAAACGATGCAGGCATGTTCTGCAACCATGGCGTCCGGCAGGATGCGCCGCCCGGTTGCGAGGATCGCCGATGCAGCACTGGATGGCGCTGGTGTCGTGCTGCTGGCGGTGGAGGTGCTGGTGCTGTTCGCCGGCATCATCGCGCGCACGGTGTTCATCCATCCGCTCATCTGGTCGACGGAATTCGCGAGGCTGGTGTTCGTCTGGCTCACCATGATCGACGCCGCGATCGCGGTGCGCGACGACCGGCACATGCGGATGACGGCGCTGGTGCACAGCCTGCCGGCGCACTGGCAGGCCCGGTTCCGGGCCGGGGCGGATGTGATCCAGCTCGCTTCCGTGCTGGCGATGATCGGGCCGAGCCTCGTCTTCCTTCAGGTCGAGCAATTGTCCTCGCTGTCGCAGCTCGGTATTTCCAGCGCCTGGGAAGCGGCGGGGCTGGTGGCCGGCTTCGCGCTGATCGCGCTCTATCTGCTGCGCGACCTGTTCGCGCATCGGGGCGGGGATTTCTGGCGCGGCGCAGTGGGTGCGGCGGTCATCGTCGGGGCGGCGTGGCTGGCCGGCCGGGCCCTGGCCGCCGACACGCTGGCGGAGGTGATCTTCGTTTTCATCGCGATGCTGTTCGCGACCGTGCTGGCCGGCGTGCCGATCGCCTTCGCCTTCGGCTTCTGCACCACCTTCTACCTGATGGTCACGCAGGGCGCGCCGCTCGCCGTGATGGCGAGCCAGGTGGAGCAGGGCACCTCCTCGATCATCCTGCTCGCGGTGCCGCTGTTCGTGCTGCTTGGCGGGCTGCTGACCGTCACCCGGCTCGCGCCGGCGATGATGCGGTTCCTCACCGAGCTGATCGGCCCGGTGAAGGGCGGGCTGTTCTATGTGCTGATCGGCGGCATCCTGCTCGTCTCCGGCATCTCCGGGGCGAAGACGGCCGATCTCGCCGCCGTCGCGCCGATCGTGGTGCCCGAGATGAAGCGGCAGAAGATCGACGAGGGGCACATACTCTCCGTCGTCTCGTGCTGCGGCGCGATGGCGGAGACGATACCGCCCTCGATCGTGCTGATCATCATCGGCGCGGTCACCGGAACCTCGATTTCCGCGCTGTTCGCCGCGGGGCTGATGCCGGCCATCCTGCTGGCGGTCATCCTGGCGCTGCTCTCGCGCATCTGGGCGGGGGCTGATGCGGCGGCCGCGGCGCCGCGGGTGCCGGCGCGGCGGGTCCTGCGGAGCTTCCTCCACGGCCTGCCCGCGCTGGCGCTGCCCTTCGTGATCCGCTTCGCCGTGATCGACGGCATCGCCACCGCGACCGAGGTCGCCACCATCGGCACCGTCTATGCGATCGTGCTCGGGGTCGTGTTCTATGGCGGATTCCGGCCGGCGGCGCTGTATGACTGCGCGGCGAAGGCGGTCGGGCTGTCGGGGGCGATCATGTTCATCATCGCGGTGGCGACCGCGATGAGCTGGACGCTGACGCAGTCCGGCTTCGCGGACGACATCACCCGGCTGATGCTGGCCCTGCCGGGCGGGCGCTACGGCTTCCTGCTGGGCTCGATTTTCCTGATGATCGTGCTCGGCAGCATTCTCGAGGGCATCCCGATCCTGGTGCTGTTCGGGCCGATCCTGTTTCCGATCGCCCGCACGCTGCATATCGGCGATGTGCGCTATGGCATCATCGTCATCCTTGCCATGGGTATCGGCCTGTTCGCGCCGCCGTTCGGGCTTGGCTATTACGCCGCCGGGATCATGACCGACATCGACCCGAACCGGGCCCTGAAGACCATCTGGGGCTATCTCGCCGCGCTGGTCTTGGGCCTGCTGGCGATCGCCTTCGTTCCCTGGGGCGCGCTCTGAGCCGGGCGGTCAGCGCATCAGGCGGGTGATCGTCGGCTGCAACGCGGCGGCGATCCGGCGCATGCCCTCGGCATCGGGGTGCAGGGCGGGCTCGGGCGGGTGCATGCGCGGGTCGACATAGAGCGCGGGGTCGGCGCGGCCATCGACCTCCAGCACGTGGCCGACATTGCGGAACGTCACCAGGCGGCTACCGGCATAGCGGCGGGCGAGATCGGCATTGATGATCCGCGTCTGCGCGCTGATCCACGCCGAGCGGATCGAGGGCAGGATGCCGAGCAGCAGCACATGCGCGCCGGGGACGTGGCGGTGCAGGTCGCGCACCACCTCCTCGATTCCCGGCACCGTCTGGTCCGCGCCCCAATGGGTGCGGCCGAGATTGTTGGCGCCGATCAGCAGCACGACGAGCCTGGGATGCAGGCCGGCGAATTCGCCATGGTCGATCCGCCAGATCACGCTCGCCGTGGTGTCGCCGATCAGGCCGAAATTCAGCGCATCGTAGCGTCCGTAATAGTGGCGCCAGATCGGCAGGATCTGCTGGTAGGGGTTCGGGCCCTCGCGGTGCCAGTATTCGGTGATCGAATCGCCGAGCCAGACCAGCCTGGCGTCCGGATGCTCGCGCGCTTCCTGCTTGGTGTGCTCGAAGCGGTGCCGCCACCAGGGCAGGTCCATCCGCCCGATCGGCACGGCGGCGAGATTGACATGGGCCTGGGCGGTGAATGGAACCAGCAGTGCCAGCAGCAGGCAGAGGCGACGGATCATGCGGACCTCGAAGGATCGTGGCGTCCGAAGACGCGGGGATAGATAACCAGATACGCGCCCTGGAACAGGCCGGCGAGCAGGAACGGGGCTGCGAGGGCGCCGGACTCGAACAGCACGCCGGCCAGCGCCGGGGCGATGCCTCGCGGCAGCAGCACCGAGATCGTGTTGACGCTGGCGGCAAGTCCCCGCCGCTCGCCGCGCACGAGGCCGAGGGCGACCGCCTGGCGCGCCCCGGCGGTGCCGCGGTTGAAGGCCGAGCGCAGGGCATAGACGACCAGTGCCACGCCGAAACTCGGCGAGAAGGGCAGGGCGAACAGGCTGACCAGCCCGATGCCGCGCATCAGCACCACCGCGCGCACCGTGCCGAGCCGCCGGGTCAGCCGCCCGGTGGTCAGCGCGGCGATGCCGGCGGCGGCGAAGGCGATGGCGAGCGCCGGGCCGATGGCGGAAGCCCCCGCATGGTAGCGGGCGGCGAACCACCAGGAGATGAACGGGCCGGACAGGCCGATCCCGGTGCCGTTGAGGATATTGAGACCGGCGAGCTTCCAGAGCAGGCTGTTCTCCGCCTTCGAGACGGCTTCGTGCCCCTCCGTCCGGGCTGCGGCCTCACGCGGCGGATCGGGGGTGAGGGCGAGCAGCATTGTGGCGATGAGCGAGGCCGCGAGCGGCAGGACGAACATCGGCCGCGACGCGCCGATCAGCCCGGCGAGCACGGCGCCGATGCCCATGCCGAAAAACCCGATCGCGGTGTTGATCGACAGGACGGTGCCGAACTCCCGCTTCTCGATCAGGCCGGACAGCCAGGACTGTTCCGCCGGCGCGAAGGGGCCGGCCGAGCCGTTGGCGCCGCGGCCGAAGCCGCCGATCACCGCGGCGAAGGCGAGCGGCAGCGTCGCCTGGGTGAGCAGGCCGATCAGGGCGGCGAGGACCGAGATCGCCTCGTAGACGAGGACGAAGCGCTTGCGGCCGAAGCGGTCGCTCGCCGGGCCGACCAGCGTCGTCACCGCGACGGCGAACAGGATCGACAGGGCGAAGACGACGCCGAGAAGCGCGGCACTCCAGCCGAGTTTGGTGACGTAGAGCGCGAAATCGACCACCAGCGCGCCCTGGGCGATGCTGCGCGCCCCGCGCGCGCCCATCAGCCGGACGATGTCGGGGCGCGCGGTTGCCATCAGGCGCCGAACGGGATCAGGATCAGGCTCAGCGCGCCGAACAGGGCGCAATAGGCGGCGAAGGGGCCGAGCGCCCAGCGGTCGTGATTGCGGAAATAGCGCATCAGGAACGCGGTCGAGAGATAGGCGACGACGCCGGCGACGACGGCGGCGAGCAGGGCGGTGCCGAACATGCCGCGCGCGGCGGCGGCGTGATGCAGGAGATGCGGCACCTCGATCACCGCGGCGCCGGCGATCACCGGGGTGGCCATCAGGAAGGCGAAGCGGGCGGCGGCCTCGTGGTCGAGGCCGCGGGTCAGGCCGCCGACGATCGCCGAGCCCGAGCGCGACAGGCCGGGCAGGAAGGCGAGGCACTGGAACAGGCCGATCACCAGCGAGTCGCGGAGGGTAAGCTGGCCGATGCCGAAGCCGTTGCCGGCGCGGCGGCGGCGCAGCCGTTCGCCGATGATCAGCACCGCGCCGTTGGCGATGAGGAAGGCGGCGGCAATCTCGGGGCTGGCGAAGAGATGCTGGATCGGCTTTTTCAGCGCGAAGCCGATGAGCACGGCCGGCAGGGTGGCGACGACGAGGCGCAGCAGCAGGCCGCGCTGGGCATCGACCTCGCCGGGTTCGCCGCGGCCGAGCAGGCCGGCGAGCATCGCCCACCATTCGCGCCAGAAATAGAGCAGCAGCGCCGTCGCGGTGCCGACATGGAGCATGACGACGAAGGGCAGGAACGAGGGCGAGGCCTGGTCGATGGGCCAGTGCAGCAGGGCGGGGACGATCACCACATGGCCGAGGCTGGAGACGGGGAACAACTCGGTCGCCCCTTGCAGGATGGCGAAGAGGACGGCGATCAGCGGGGTCATGGCGGCTCCGGCGGTTGTGGGTGCCGCTTCACTTGGCAAACAAGCGCGGCGAAGGCAACGCATCGCGGCGCGGCCCCGCCGGACGGCGACAGGATAATGACCCACCGTTCCGCGCGTTAACGCGTTGCTCATGATTTCATGGCAGGCTCGCTTCCTCGATCGGCCATCCCGTCCTTGCGGGCCGGGCGATGGAACCGAGCGGGCGCCGCGCGGAAACAGTTTGCCGCTGCCCGATTTTGCCGTTAGCATCCGGTAGCGACGAGGGCCGTGCGGACAATGTCTGAATTTTCGGATATTCCCCAGATTTTACAGGATTTGAGACGGCGCGGAACTCAGGTTGCGTCAGAAAAAAGGCGCGGCATGTCAGCGACGGGATGGCCGGTGACGGTTTCCGTCGTGGTGCCGTTTCACAACGAGGCCGAGAATGTCGTCCCGCTGTTCGACCGGCTCGCCGCCGTGCTCGATGGTCTCGACGAGGACTGGGAACTGGTCTGCGTGAACGATGGCAGCCGCGATGCCACGCTTGCGGCGCTGCAGCGCATCGCCGCGCGCGACGGGCGGGTGCGGGTGATCGACCTGTCGCGCAATTTCGGCAAGGAGGCGGCGTTGACCGCGGGACTCGACCATGCGCGCGGCGCGGTGGCGATTCCGCTCGACGCCGACCTGCAGGACCCGCCCGAGGTGATCCCGGCGCTGCTCGCGAAATGGCGCGAGGGCTACGATGTGGTGAACGCCACACGCGCCTCGCGCGAGGGCGACGGCGCGGTGAAGCGCTTCACCGCCCATATGTTCTACCGGGTGATGAACCGGTTGAGCGATGTGCCGATCCCGCGCGATACCGGGGATTTCCGGCTGATCGCCCGGCCGGCGCTGGAGGCGCTGAAGCGGCTGCCGGAGCGGCGGCGGTTCATGAAGGGGCTGTTCGCCTGGATCGGCTTCCGCACCGCGACCATCACCTATCACCGCGCCCCGCGCCATGCCGGGCGGACGACGTGGAATTACTGGAAATTGTGGAATTTCGCGCTGGAGGGGGTGACCTCGTTTTCCAGCGCGCCGCTGCGGCTGGCGTCCTATCTCGGCTTCGCCGTCTCGGTCTTCGCGTTCGTCTATGCGGCGGTGACGATCTTTCGCAAGCTGGCCTACGGCAACCCGGTGCAGGGCTATCCCTCGCTGCTGGTCGCCATCCTGTTCCTCGGCGGGGTGCAGCTCATCGCCCTCGGGATGATCGGCGAATATCTCGGCCGGCTCTACGAGGAGAGCAAGCAGCGGCCGCTCTATATCGTGCGCGAGATCAGCGGCGGCAGCGCGCCGGACTTATGAGGCGGCGAAGCGCTGGATGCGTTCGGCCATCGCCGCGACGCCGTTGCCGCGATTGCCGGACAGGGCGCCGATCAGCCCCCATTCCTTGAGGAAGGCCGGCGGTGTTTCGCGGATTTCCGCGGGCGTGCGGCCGGAATAGACCTGCAGCAGCATGGCGACGAGGCCGCTGACGATGGCGGCGTCCGACGCGCCGGCGAAATAGAGTTTCCCGCCTTCCAGCTTCGGCTCCAGCCAGACCCGGCTCTGGCAGCCGGGCACCAGCCGGTCGTCGGTCTTCAGCGCCTCGGGGAAGGTGGGCAGCGACTGGCCGAGTTCGATGATGAACTGGTAGCGGTCCATCCAGTCATCGAACAGGAACAGCTCGTCGTGCAGGGCGGCGATCGCCGCGGCGGCGCTCTCCTGCGCGGGGGTGACGAAGGGCGGCGCGCTCATGCCGGGCGCACCAGGCGGTGGTGCTTCTTGCCGGCCGAGAGCTTGGCCGCGCCGTCGATCACGTCGGCGAGGGTGATCGTGTGCGCCTCGTCGGCGATCGGGGCGTCGTTCAGCCGCGCGCCGCCGCCGCGGATCAGCCGGCGCGCCTCGCCATTGCTGGCGGCGAGCCCGGCTTTCACCAGCAGGGCGAAGGCGGGAATGCCGGCTTCAAGCTCGGCGGCGGGGATGTCGATCCCCGGCAGGGTTTCCGCCGCCTCGCCGCCCTCGAAGGTGCGGCGCGCGGTCTCCGCGGCTTCCTCGGCCACCGCGCGCCCGTGGCAGAGCGCGGTCGCCTCGGTGGCGAGGATCTTCTTCGCCTCGTTGATCTCGGCGCCTTGCAGCGCCTCGAGCCGGGCGATCTCGTCGAGCGGCAGGTCGGTGAACAGGCGGAGGAAGCGGCCGACATCGGCATCCTCGGTGTTGCGCCAGAACTGCCAGTAGTCGAACGGGCTGCGCCTCGCGGCCGAGAGCCAGACGGCGCCGGCGGCGGTCTTGCCCATCTTCGCGCCCGAGGCGGTGGTGATCAGCGGCGCGGTCAGGCCATAGACCTGCTTGCCGTCGGTGCGGCGGACGAGGTCGATGCCCTGGACGATGTTGCCCCACTGGTCCGACCCGCCCATTTGCAGCACCACGCCATAGCGGCGGTTGAGCTCGCGGAAATCGTAGGCCTGCAGGATCGAGTAGTTGAATTCGAGGAAGGTGAGGCCCTGTTCGCGCTCCAGCCGCGAGCGGACCGAGTCGAAGGACAGCATGCGGTTGACGCTGAAATGCACGCCGACCTCGCGCAGCAGGTCGATATAGCCGAGCGTGTCCAGCCAGTCGGCATTGTTGACCATGATGGCGTCGGACGGGCCCTCGCCGAAGCGCAGATAGGCGGCGATGTTGTCGCGGATGCCGGCCATGTTGAGCGCGATCTGCTCCTCGGTGAGGAGCTGGCGGGCTTCCTCGCGGAAGGAGGGGTCGCCGATGCGGGTGGTGCCGCCGCCGAGGATGGCGACCGGCTTGTGCCCGTGCTTCTGCAGCAGTCGGAGCATCATGATCTGGATCATGTGGCCGACATGCAGGCTGTCGGCCGTGCAGTCGAAGCCGATATAGCCGGCGATGGGGCCGGCGCGCATCGCCTCGCGCAGCCCCTCGGTGTCGGTGCACTGGAAGATGTAGCCGCGCGCTTCTGCCTCGTGCAGGAAATCGCCGGGATCGGTCATGAGCATGGTTCCGCCGTGATCGGGGTGGCCGCAATCGGCCCGTTGGTCTTCAGATCGGCGCGGGGTAGCACGCGGGGGCCGGCGTGCCAATTCCGCCGGGCGCGCGGGCGGCCCGCAGGGCGCCGAGCAGAATGACGAGCGGCGCGATCTCGACATGCAGCACCCGCGCGATCACCGGGCCGAGCGCGGGCCAGAGCCAGAGCAGCGCGTCGGCGACGCCGGGGCCGCCGCGCCGCCAGGCGAGCCAGGCGACCATGACGGAAAGCCCCGTCATGTCGTTGGCATAGGCATAGGGGGTCACGAGCAGCGTGAGGCAGACGGTGAGCGCGGCGCGCGCCACCGGGTCGGCCTCCTTCCGGCGCCAGGCATGCCAGCACCAGACCGAGGCCGACAGCGCCGAGACGCCCTGGCAGAGGCCGGCAAGGCCGACCGGGGCGCCGAGGCTGCGGGCCATCCAGAACACCGAGACGCCGCTGGTTTCGTAGACCGAGGGGAAGGGTGCGATCAGATGGGCATGGGCGACCGCCATTCCCTGCCGGAGGAAGGCCGGCCAGATCGCCGGGCCGGCGACGAGGGTGACCGCGGCGGCGAGGGCGGCGGTGACCGCGATGCCGACGGCAAGGCCGCGCCATTCCCCCCGCGCCACGAGCACGACCGGCCCGAGCAGGCCGGCCTGGGGCTTCAGCGAGATAAGGCCGAACAGCCCGCCCGCCACGTCCGGCCGGCGGGAGACCGCCATCAGCGCCGCGATGAAGGTGCTGCCGGCGACCGGGCCGAACTCGCCGATCGAAATGCCGGTGAGCGAGGCGGCGCTCAGCAGCCCGGCGGCGATCACCGGCCACGGCGCGCCGGCGCGGCGCAGCAGGGGAATGCAGGGCAGCGAGATCAGCAATGTCCACGCCAGGAGCCCGGCGGCGGGGCCGAAGGGCAGGAGCGGCAGTGTCGTCAGCAGGGACGGAGGCGGGTAGAAATACTGCATGTAGGATGGCAGGCCCGGGCCGAATTGCGCGGTGGACCAGGCGGCGAACCAGGCGGGGTCGTAGATCCGCGCCGCCTCGGCGGTGGCGGCAATGTGCCCGGCCGGCCAGAAGGCGAAGAAATCGCTGTGCAGATGCCGCGCGGTGACGGGCGCGCCATGGACGAGGCTATCGGCGATGACCGCCGCGAGATGGAAGACGGGGCGGAACAGGTTGAGCCAGGTCACCGCCGCGAGGCCGAGCACGAACCAGGGCACGACCGTCCACCGGTCGATCACCGGGCGGAAGCTGCCATGAGTCCTGTCTGGTTCCACGCCCGGTTCCTTGCTCCGCTGCTTGTCAACCCCGCGCGCGGGGCGGATAAGCGAGACATGCCCGAAACTGGTTTCCATAACGCTAAGAGGGAGCGGGAATGCACGCCATCGGCCTGATGAGCGGCACCTCGCTCGATGGGGTCGATGCGGCGGTGATCGAGACCGACGGCGAGCGGGTGTTCGGCACCGGGCGATCCGCCACGCTGTTCTACGAGGACGGACTGCGCGCCCGGCTGCGCGCCCTGCTCGATGCAGCACCCGGGCTCGCGCCCGACGATCCTGAACTGCTCAGCCTCGACTGGCTGCTGGCGGACCGGCATGCCGAGGCGGTGGCGATGGTGGCAAGCCGGGCCGATGTGGTGGGGTTTCACGGCCAGACCATCCTGCACGACCCGGATCGGCGGCGGACCTGGCAGATCGGCGATGCGGCGCATCTCGCGCACAAGACGCGGCTGCCCGTGGTGCATGACTTCCGCAGCGCCGATGTCGCCGCCGGCGGGCAGGGCGCGCCGCTGGCGCCGCTGTTCCACGCCGCCCTCGCCGAGGCGCTGGAGAAGCCGCTGCTGGTGGTCAATATCGGCGGGGTCGCCAACATCACCTGGCTCGGCCCGACGGGCGAGGTGCTCGCCTGCGACACCGGCCCCGGCAACGGCCCGCTGGATGACTGGGTGCGGCTGCATACCGGCGCCGCCTTCGACGCCGACGGCGCGCTGGCCGCCGCCGGGCGGGTCGATCAGGCGCGGCTGACGCGATTGATGGACGATCCCTGGTTCGCCCGGCCGGCGCCGAAATCGCTCGACCGGCTGCAGTTCTCGGCGCGCGTCGCCGCGGCGACGGAGGGCTTGTCCGCCGCGGACGGGGCGGCGCTGCTCGTCGCCTTCACCGCGGCGGCGATTGCGGCGGCCCCGCTGCCGGCGCCGCCGCGTCGCGTGCTGGTCGCAGGCGGCGGGCGGCACAACGCGGCGATCATGGACGCGCTGCGCCGGCACTTCGCCGCCCCGGTCGAGCCGGTCGAGGCGGTGGGCTGGGATGGCGATGCGCTGGAGGCGCAGTGTTTCGGGTTTCTCGCGGTGCGCGCGCTACGCGGGCTGCCGCTCTCGTTGCCGGAGACGACCGGCGTGCCCGCGCCGCTCGCGGGCGGGCGGATCGTCCGGCCCGGCCCGGCTGCGGAATAGGAAGCGGGCGGCTCAGCCGCCGGAGCGGGCGGTCTTCCGGGCGGCGGGTTTTGCCTTGGCGGCGGCCGCCTCCGGCTTCGCGGCGGCGGCTTTCGGCTTGGCGGCAGCTTTCGCCTTCGCGGGTCTGGCGGCTTTCGGCGCCGCCGCGTCCTTCGGCTTTGCTGCGGGTTTTGCGCCCTTGCGGCCGCGCGGCGCCAGCGTCTTGCCCTTCTCGGCGAGCAGGGCGACAGCCTCATCAAGGGTCACCGCGCCGAGTTCGCTGCCGCGCGGCAGGGTCGCCACCGTCTTGCCGTGCTGGACATAGGGGCCGAACCGGCCCTTGCGCGCGGTCACGCTCTCGCCGTCCTTCGGGTGCGGGCCGAGATCGCGGATGCCTTCCTGCTTCTTCGCCAGCACCATCACCGCGCGGTTGAGGCCGACGGCGAGCACGTCGTCATCCTTGTCGAGCGAGGCGAAGATGGGGCCCATCTTCACATAGGGGCCGAACCGGCCGATGCCGGCCTGGATTTCCTGTTTCGTTTCCGGATGCACGCCGATCACGCGCGGCAGCGAGAGCAGGCCGATCGCCTGCTCCAGCGTGATCGTCTCGCCGCTCATGCCCCGCGGCAGGGCGGCGCGGCGGGGCTTCGCCTTCTTGTCCTCCGGGTCCGGCTCGCCGAGCTGGACATAGAGGCCATAGGGGCCGCGCCGCAGCGTGACGGGGATGCCCTCGGCGTTCTCGCCGAGCAGCTTCATGCCGTCGCGCAGCTGGTCGCCCTCGTCCTCGCCGCCCTCGACGGCGAGGCGGCGGGTATACTGGCATTCGGGATAGTTCGAGCAGCCGATGAAGGCGCCGAAGCGGCCGAGCCGCAGGCCGAGCCGGCCGGTGCCGCAGGCCTGGCAGACGCGTGGATCGGACCCGTCCTCGCGGGCGGGGAAGAAATGCGGGCCGAGCTCCTCGTCCAGCGCATCGATCACGTCGGAGATCTTGAGATCCTTGATCTGCTCGACGGCGCCAGAGAAATCTGCCCAGAAATCCCGCATCACCGACCGCCAGTCGAGCCGTCCGTCGGAGACCTCGTCGAGCTTCTCCTCGAGATCGGCGGTGAAGCCGGTCTCGACATAGCGGCCGAAGAAGCTGACCAGGAAGGCGGTGACCAGCCGGCCGCGATCCTCGGGGATGAAGCGGCGGTTTTCCATCCGCACATAGTTGCGCTCGCGCAGCACGGTGAGAATCGAGGCGTAGGTCGAGGGGCGGCCGATGCCGAGCTCTTCCATGCGCTTGACCAGGGTGGCCTCGGAATAGCGCGGCGGCGGCTGGGTGAAATGCTGCTCGGCGGTGACCGGCCCGCTGGCGAGCGGGTCGGATTTCGCCATCGGCGGCAGCAGCCTCGCGGTTTCGTCCTCCGGGTCCTCGTCCATCCCCTCGCGGTAGAGCTTGAGGAAGCCGTCGAAGGCGAGGATCGAGCCGGTGGCGCGCAGGGTGGTGCCGGCGGCATCGGCAAGCTCGACCGTGGTCTGGTCAAGCTCGGCCGACTGCATCTGCGAGGCGAGGGCGCGCTTGTAGATCAGCTCGTAGAGCCGCGCCTGCTCGGGCGAGAGGTGGCGGGCGGCGCGCTCGGGGGTGAGGGTGAAATCGGTCGGGCGGATCGCCTCGTGGGCCTCCTGCGCGTTCTTCGCCTTCGACTGGTATTCGCGCGGGGCGGCGGGCAGGTAGTTCGCGCCGAACGCGTCCTTCACCTGCTGGCGGGCGGCGGTGATGGCCTCGCGCGCCATCTGCACGCCGTCGGTTCGCATATAGGTGATCAGGCCGACCGTCTCGCCGCCGATCTCCACACCCTCGTAGAGCTGCTGGGCGGTGCGCATGATGGCCTGCGCCGTCATGTGCAGCTTGCGCGAGGCGTCCTGCTGCAGGGTCGAGGTGGTGAAGGGCGGCGGCGGGTTGCGGCGGACGCGCTTCTTCTCGATCGAGACGACGCTGAAGGCACCACGCTCGACCGCCGCCTTCGCCGCATCGGCCGCCGCCTTGTCCGCGAGGTCGAACTGGTCGAGCTTGCGGCCGTCGAGATGGGTGAGGCGGGCGCGGAACGGCGCGCCGGCGGGGGTGCGGAACTCGGCCTCGATCGTCCAGTATTCGCGCGGGCGGAACAGCTCGATCTCGGCCTCGCGCTCGCAGATCAGCCGCAGCGCGACCGACTGCACGCGTCCGGCGCTCTTGCTGCCGGGCAGCTTGCGCCAGAGCACCGGCGAGAGGGTGAAGCCGACCAGATAATCGAGCGCGCGGCGGGCGAGATAGGCCTCGATCAGCGGGGTGTCGAGGTCGCGCGGGGCGCGGAGGGCGGCCTGCACCGCCGATTTGGTGATCTCGTTGAAGGTGATGCGGCGGACCTGCTTGCCCTTGAGCACGTTGCGCGCCTCGAGCATGGCGCGGACATGCCAGGAGATCGCCTCGCCCTCGCGATCGGGGTCGGTGGCGAGGTAGAGCGTGTCCGCCCCTTTCAGCGCCTTGGCGATGGCCGCGACCTGGCGGTCGCCGCGGGCGTCCTCCTCCCAGGACATCGCGAAATCCTCGTCCGGGCGGACCGAGCCGTCCTTCGGCGGCAGGTCGCGGACATGGCCGAAGGAGGCGAGAACGGTGAATCCGTCGCCGAGATACTTGTTGATCGTCTTGGCCTTGGCGGGGGATTCAACGACGACGATGGCATTCATGTAAGCGCGGTATCCCGTTCAGCACTCGGAGAGCAGACAGACCCGGTTGCCCGGCAGGGTTTCGATCCGGCCGGCAAGTTCGAGCTCGGTCAGCACGGCGGTCAAGGCCGATGTGGAGAACTGGCAGTGCCTTGCCAGTTCGTCAACACTGACGGGGCTTGCGGAAAGCAGCCGGGGGATTTCGCTTCGGGCGCGGTCGAGTTCGTCGCCGGTCTCCGGCGCCGCGTCGGGCGGCTCGCCGAGGCCGGGCGGCGGGGCGGCGATTCGCGCGTCGGGGAACAGCGCGCCGGGCCGGTCGGGCAGGTTGGCGAGGATGTCGGCGGCGGATTCGGCGAGCCAGGCGCCCTGGCGGATCAGGTCATTGCCGCCGCGGGCGCGTGGGTCGAGCGGCGAGCCGGGCACGGCAAAGAGCTCGCGGCCATAGTCCAGCGCGTAGCGGGCGGTCAGCAGGCTGCCGGAGCGCAGCGCCGCCTCGATGACGACGACGCCGAGGGCAAGCCCGGCGATGATGCGGTTGCGCTTGGGGAAATGCCGGGCGAGCGGGGCGGTGCCGGGCGGCGCCTCGGCCACCACCGCGCCGGCCTCGGCGATGCGGGCCTGCAGGTCGCGGTGCTCGGGTGGATAGACCACGTCGAGCCCGCCGGGGATGGCGGCGATGGTGGTGCCCTCGCGCAGCGCCGCCTCGTGCGCCGCGGCGTCGATCCCGCGGGCGAGGCCGGAGGCCACCGGATGGCCGGCGGCGGCGAGCTCGCCGGCGATGTCCGCGGCGATCCGCCGTCCGTTGGCGGAGGCGTTGCGCGCGCCGACCACGGCGACCACCGGCCGATGGAGCAGGGCGACATCGCCCTTCACCGCGATGACCGGCGGCGCGTCCGGCAGCAGGGCGAGCAGCGGCGGATAGTCGGCATCGCCGAGGAAGATCAGGCGGGCGCCGAGCGCCTCGTGCCGGTCGAGCTCGCGACGGATTTCGGCCGGCGGGGGAATCCGCAGGTTACCCCGCCGGCCGACCTGGCGGGCGAGGGCGGGCAGCGCGTCCAGAGCCTCCCCGGGGCTGGCGAAGCGCTCGCGCAGGCGGCGGAAGGTCCGGGGCCCCACTCCCTCCGTGCGGATCAGGCGCAGAAGGGTGGCCTTGTCGCTCACGCCGAGAGCCTGATCCTCGGCTCGGTGCCGGCGCGCAGCCGCGCGATGTTGGCCCGATGCTTGAAGACGACGAGGGCGGCGATGGCGAGGGCAACCAGCGCCGCATGGTCGCGCCCGGCGAGCAGGGCGAGCAGCGGGGCGGCGGCGAAGGCGGTCAGCGCGGCGAGGGAGGAAATCTTCCGCCAGAACGCCATGGCGAGCCAGATCAGGCAGCAGGCGGCGCCGACCGGAAAGGCGAGGGCGAGCAGCACGCCGAGCCCGGTCGCCACGCCCTTGCCGCCGCGAAAGCCGAGCCAGACCGGGTAGAGATGGCCGATCACCGCGAACAGCGCGGCGAGATTGGCGGCGGCGCTGCCGGCATGGCGGGCGAGCAGCACGGCGACGGCGCCCTTGCCGCCATCGAGCAGCAGGGTCAGCGCGGCGAGGCTCTTGCGGCCGGTCCGCAGCACGTTGGTCGCACCGATATTGCCCGAGCCGATCCGCCGCACATCGCCGAGCCCGGCCGCACGGGTGAGCAGCAGGCCGAACGGGATGGAGCCGAGCAGGTAGCCGAGCAGGGCGTAGGGCGCGATCATCCGTGCACCCGCCGCCCGGCCTTCCACGTGCCGGTGACCACACCCTCGACCGGCCGTCCGTCGAAGGGCGTGTTCTGCGCCTTGCCGGGCAGGGCGCCGGCCTCGATCCGCCACGGGCGCTCGGGGGCGAAGAGGCAGAGATCGGCCGGCGCACCGCGGGCGATGCGCCCGGCCTCCAGCCCGAACAGCCGGGCTGGCCGGTCGGTCAGCAGCGAGAGGGCGGCGATCAGCCCGAGCCCGCCGGACTGCACCTGCGCCAGCGTGATCGCGAGCAGCGTGGCGAGGCCCGCGCCGCCGGGCGCGGCCTCGGCGAAGGGCAGGCGCTTGTCGTCGGCGTCGCGCGGCTGGTGGTCGGAGACCACGGCGTCGATCGTGCCATCGGCGAGGGCGGCGCAGACGGCGAGGCGGTCGGCCTCGCTGCGCAGCGGCGGCGAGAGCTTCGCATAGGTGCGGAAATCGCCGATCGCGTTCTCGTTGAGGTCGAAATAGGGCGGCGCGGTGTCGCAGGTGATCGCGAGGCCCCGGCGTTTCGCGCCACGGATCAGGTCGAGCGCCTCGCCGGTCGAGACATGGGCGAAATGCACCGCGCCGCCGGTGAGTTCGGCGAGACGGATGTCGCGGGCGACCATCATCGCCTCGGCGCAGGCCGGGATTCCGGGCAGGCCCATCAGCGTCGCCCGCGCCCCGGCGGTCGCCGCACCGCCGGCGGCGAGGCTCGGCTCCTCGGGATGCTGGACGATCATGGCGCCGAAGCCGCGCGCATAGGACAGGGCGCGGCGCATCAGCCCGGCCGGGCCGATCGCCCGCGCGCCATCGGAGAAGGCGACCGCGCCGGCCGCGCGCAGCAGGCCGTATTCGGCGATCATCTCGCCCTTGCAGCCGCGCGTCGCCGCGCCGTAGGGGGCGATGGTGAGCCGCCCGGTCGCCGCCCCGGCGCCGGCCAGGGCGCGGACCAGCGCCGGGTCGTCGGTCGCGGGGATATTGTCCGGCAGTACGGCGATGGTGGTGATGCCGGCGGCATTGGCCGCCTCGGCGGCGGTGGCGATGGTCTCGCGGTATTCGTAGCCGGGCTCGCCGAGCGAGGCGCGGGCATCGACTAGGCCGGGGCAGAGGATCTGCTCGGCGGCATCGATCATCACCGCGCCGTCCGGCCGGCCGAGACCGGCGCCGAAATCGGCGATGACGCCGTCGCGGACCAGCAGGTCGCCCACCGCGTCGTGGCCGGTGGCGGGATCGACGATCCGCGCGCCGCGGATCAGCGTGTCGGGGGGCGTGTCATGCATGGGCGAGCGCCGTCCGGGCCAGCACGTCGAGCACCGCCATGCGGATGGCGACGCCCATCTCCACCTGCTCGCGGATCACCGAGCGGGTGGCGTCGTCGGCGACCTGGCTGTCGATCTCGACGCCGCGATTCATCGGGCCGGGATGCATCACCAGCGCGTCCGGCTTCGCCATCGCGAGCTTGGCGGCGTCGAGCCCGTAGAAGGTGAAGAACTCGCGCGCGCTGGGGATCAGCCCGGCGCTCATCCGCTCGGTCTGCAACCGCAGCGCCATCACGATATCGGCGTCGCGCAGGCCCTCGCGCATGTCGTGGAAGACGGTGGCGCCGAACTGGTCGATGCCGGAGGGGATCAGCGTCGGCGGGCCGACCACGCGCACCCGGCTGCCCATCGCGGTGAGCAGCAGCAGGTTCGAGCGGGCGACGCGGGAATGCGCGATGTCGCCGCAGATGGCGACGGTGAGGCCCGCGAGCGTGCCCTTGTTGCGGCGGATCGTCAGCGCGTCGAGCAGCGCCTGGGTCGGGTGCTCGTGCATGCCGTCGCCGGCGTTGATCACCGCCGCATCCACCTTCTGGGCGAGCAGGGCGGGCGCGCCGGAGGCCTTGTGGCGGACCACCAGCAGGTCGCAGTTCATCGCGTTCAGCGTCGCCGCGGTGTCGAGCAGGGTCTCGCCCTTGGAGACCGAGGAGGTCGAGACCGACATGTTGATCACATCGGCGCCGAGCCGCTTGCCGGCGAGCTCGAAGCTCGTGCGGGTGCGGGTGGAATCCTCGAAGAACAGGTTGATCAGGGTCCGGCCGCGCAGCACGTCCCGCCGCGTCTTGCCCGACCGGTTGAGCAGCACGTAGCTCTCGGCGAGGTCGAGCAGGGCGGAAATGTCGCGCGGGTGGAGACCTTCGATTCCCAGGAGATGGCGCGTCGGCAACCGCATGACGGTCTCCTTACAGCCCCGCCGCGCCGGCGGGAAGAGCGGTTCCTACTGGCTGGCCCAGACGATGCGGTGAAGGGCGCCGATCTCCTCGGTCATGAAGCCGCGGGGCGGGTAGGCGGGATTGAAGCAGCCGAGATCGACCCGGGAGACGGTGCGGCGCAGCAACTGCCGGGCCATCACCTCGCCGCCGGCGGTACGGATGACGACACGGTCGCCGGTGCGCACGGGGGACGCGGGCGAGACCACGATGATGTCGCCATCGCGATAGACGGGGTCCATCGAATCGCCCTGGATGGTGAGCGCGAAGGCGTGCGGATCGCCGGCGATCCCGGCATCGCCGACGGGCAGGGCGATGCGGTCCCAGCCGCCGCCGGTCGGGTTGCCGCCCTCGTCGAAGAACCCGTCCTGGCCGGCCTGCGCGAGGCTGGCCAGCGGCACGGTGCGCATCGCCGGCCGGCGCGGGCGGCTGGTGCCGGCCGGCGTCGTGCTTCTGCCGCCGACCAGGGCGGCGAAGGCCTCGATGCCGATGCTGCTGGCCGAGAGAATCTTGGCGATGCTCTCGGTCGAGGGCCAGCGCAGCCGGCCATCCGGCGTGCGGCGCTTCGAGGGATTGAAGCTGGTGGGGTCGAGCCCGGCGCTGCGGGCAAGGGCGGAAGCCGACAGCCCCCGTTGCGCCGCCAGCGCGTCAATCGCCCGCCAGATATCTTCGTGCTGCATCGTCTTGTTCTTAACGGATTTATGGGTCTTTGAAAGAAAAAATTAAGGAAAACCATGAGTTAACGCTTGCGGCGGATACAACCTCTGGTTAGTATGTTCTTGTTTCGTTCTCATGGAGCTGTCGCGATGATCTTCGCCCCGTCAGAACCGCTGAGTCCAGATGCGAAACAGAATTGGAGAATGACCGGCGAACAGGAAAAAAATTCCGGAACCGCCGGAAAGATCCGAGCCCGCTTTCAGAAGGAGACATGAAATGACTTTGACCCTGCGCAACCTTTCCGTCCTCGCCTACGCCAACGGCTTCACCCTCTGGCACTATCGCGCAGGCAACGAGGCGCTTTCCGTCCTTGAGGATGACGGGTTCTTCGGCCCGGCCGCCGACCTGATCGCGCCGGGGGACATCGTGATGGCCTCCGGTTCCCAGGGCGCGCGGATGGGTGCGATCGCCCGCCGTGGCGACCACCTTGTGCTGGCGCCGATATAGGCCGCGGCCCAAAGGGCCTGCCCGCGCCGCCCGAACGATGGACAATTGCCTCGGCGGCGCGGCGGGCCTATCCCTGTTGCATGACCGTGAACATTGCCATCTGCCAGACCGAGGGCCGTTTCGCCGATCCCGAAGCGGGGCACACCCTGCTCGACGAGGAGGCGCGGGCCGCCGCCGCCGCCGGCGCGGATCTTCTGGTGCTCCCGGAACTGTTCCTGACCGGATACAATCTCGGCGCGGCGCGTGCGCGGGAGCTGGCGCTGGATCCGGAAGGGGAGCAAATCGGCCGGGCGAGGGCACTCGCGGCCGAGGTCGGCATCGCGCTCTGTTTCGGCTTCCCCGAGCGTGTGGGCGACGGGGTCGCGAACAGCGCGATCCTGATCGACGAGGCCGGCGGCGCGCGGCTGATCTATCGAAAGGTGCACCTGTTCGGGGATCTCGACCGGGGGATGTTCGCGCTACCGGGGGATGGATTTCCGGTTGTCGCCTGGCGGGGGCTGAGCCTGGGCCTCGCGATCTGCTATGACATCGAATTCCCCGAGACGGCGCGGATGATGGCGCTGGCGGGAGCCGACCTGATCCTGGTGCCCACGGCGCTGATGCCGCCCTATTACGTTGTGGCGGATTCGCTGATCCCCGCCCGGGCCTATGAAAACCAGGTCTACATCGCCTATGCCAATCATTGCGGCGGCGAGCCGGGGATCGACTATATCGGCCATTCCTCGATCTGCGGGCCGGACGGCGCGGTGCTGGCCAAAGCGGGCGCCGGCCCGACGCGACTGATGGCGCGGATCGATCCCGGACACCTCGCCGAAGTGCGCCGCCGCGATCCGTTGCTGGCCGACCGGCGGCCGGCGCTCTACGGGACGATCGCGGGCTGAGGCGGGCCGTTCAGAGCCGGCGGAGCATGACGATCCGGTTGGAATTGGTTCCCCGCGTGCCGTTGCTGACGCCCCAGCAATTCGAGGTCTTGGTGAAGGTCTGAAGGTTGACCAGCACGCCAAGCCGTTGAAAGGGCAGGCCATCCGCCGCTTGCCAGACGCGCTTTTCGAGCAGCACCCGGCCGCGCCGCACCTCGCCCACCTCGAAGGCGACATGGCCGCCCGGCCGCACGAGCCGGGCCAGTTCGGCGAGCACGCGGCGCACCATTTCCGTCCAGGCGGCTTCGCTCCGGTGCAGGTCGATTGCGACCGCGCCGGGATCGATCCCGGCGAACCAGCAGCGCAGCCAGTTGTCGGCCGCATAGTTCACGACATCGAGAAACGGCGGCGAGGTGACGACCAGGGCGACCGAGCGCGCGGCCAGGCCCGGAACATGCCAGGCCGGGCCGGTGTGCAGGCCAGGCGCGCCACAGGCGGGAACGGTGCCGTCGCGCAGCAGGGATTTCGATTTCCGGAGGATGAGGGCGGCGATGTCGCGCTCGGGTGGGGCAAGGCCGAGCCTTTCGTTGATCCGACGCTGCGCCGTGACGGACACGGCCTGGTTGGGCGGCATCGAGCGGCCGGAGAAGAAGCCGGGGGAGTGGCCGGTGAGCCGGTTGATCGCGACCATGCGAATCCAGTCGGCGACCGGATCGGGCCGCACGGCGCCCAGCGGGGCGCGTTCGGCGAGCCAGTCCCGCAGCGCCTCGAGGCGGGCGAGGGTCACGGGATGGTAGAAGGCCAGCAGGTCGTCGCGACGGATTTTCCCGAGCGCCCAGTCTACGCTGTGCAGCGAATCGGCGATATCATGCAGATCGATCGGCCGCAGCCGGGGGCGGCACATCAGCGCGGCAAGCGGATTGATGTCGTTGCCGGCGGCCCGGCGCTGCATCAGCGCCGCCTGCACCGGCGTTGTGCCGCGGCCCATGAAGGGGTCGAACACGAGATCGCCCGGGGCGGTGAGGCGGGAAATGAAGAAGGCCGGAAGCTGTGGCTTGAAGCAGGCCCGGTAGGAAATCTCGTGGATCGCGTGGGCCTGGCGCTGGCCGGACGTCCAGAACGCGTTGATGAAATAATCGATCCCGTCCGCGCGTTCGTGGCGTGTTATGCCGTCGAAATCACGGAAGTCGAGAATTCCGTCGATGAGCGTCCGGTCGGGAAAAGGCTTCGGCAATGTCATGTTCAAGATGTCCATGAAGCCCACGGATCACTTCAGACGTGGTGAAAATCTGCGTCTTCCGGATTTCAGGTGTTCATGATCTGGCATTTGGCGAGGGCTTCTGTCCGTGGTCGCTTTTCGTGCCGCATGCAATACTGAAGCAATAGTCTTCAGCCTCCGAAGCCCGCCGGCTGGCCACCGAAGGGCACTTGACCGGAAGCCTGAACCCGGCAAAACACGGCTATTCAGACAGAACGCCGGGTTAGCACAGCGGTAGTGCAGCGGTTTTGTAAACCGAAGGTCGGGGGTTCAAATCCCTCACCCGGCACCAGCTTTTCGGACAGCGTGGGCGTCTCGACAAGGTAGGCCGCGCCTGAATCGGCGCTGCGCCCATGGCCGTGGCCGGGGCTCGGTTTCGCCCCTTCGGCGAACGGTCATGATGCATAAGACAACATCGAATTGGCCTTGAGATCGGACCATCCGACGGGGCGGTCGATAGTAACCCGGTGAGGACATGCCTCACCGGGAGATTTTTCATGTCAGGGGGCGAGTGTTCCGGTTCGGCCCGTCTGTTTGTCCGAATGTCCCGAACACGATTTCATCATGACCATGCCTCGTCCCAGGAGCCGGCCGTCGAGGCCTTGCTGTATTCGGTCGCGCGGTTCTCGAAGAAGTTCGTGTGCTCGACGGCGTTGAGCATCTCGTCGAGCCAGGGAAGCGGATTCTTGTCGACATGGAAGAGCGGGTTGAGTCCGAGCTGGAGCAGACGGCGATCCGCGATATAGCGGATGTAGCGCTTCACCTCTTCGGCGGTCAGCCCCTCGACGGCGCCGAACTCGAAGGCGAGGTCGATGAAGGCATCCTCGTGATCGACGATGGTGGCGCAGCAGAGATAGATCTCGCGCCGCAGTTCCTCGGTCCAGATTTCCGGGTTCTCGGCGACGAAGGTACGGAACAGCTTGATCACCGAGTTGCAGTGCAGGCTCTCGTCGCGCACCGACCAGGAGACGATCTGGCCCATCCCCTTCATCTTGTTGAAGCGCGGGAAGTTCAGCAGGATCGCGAAGGAGGCGAAGAGCTGCAGCCCTTCGGTGAAGGCGCCGAAAGCGGCCAGCGTCTTGGCGATCTCGTGCTTCGAGTCGACGCTGAATTCCTGCATGTAGTCATACTTGTCCTTCATCTCCTTGTATTTGAGGAAGGCCGAGTATTCGACTTCCGGCATGCCGATCGTGTCGAGCAGGTGCGAATAGGCGGCGATGTGGATCGTCTCGATGTTCGAGAAGGCCGACAGCATCATCAGCACTTCCGTCGGTTTGAACACCTGGCTGTAGTGCTTCATGTAGCAGTTGTTCACCTCGACATCCGCCTGGGTGAAGAAGCGGAAGATCTGGGTGAGCAGGTTGCGCTCGCCGGGGGTGAGGTTGCGGTGCCAGTCCTTCACGTCGTCCGCGAGGGGAACTTCCTCCGGCAGCCAGTGGACGCGCTGCTGGGTCAGCCATGCCTCGTAGGCCCAGGGGTAGCGGAACGGCTTGTAGACCGGGTTTTCCGTGAGCAGGTCGAAATGCGCGGGGGTTTCGACCGGGATGGGCGCGGCGGTATCGGCGGTGGTGACGGACATTCAGGCAGATCCTCGGAAAGACGTGGGAATGCGGCGGCCGGACTACTGGCAGGCCAGGCATTCCTCGTAATTGGTCGTGCTTGCGGCGGCGGCAACCAGCGGTGCCGGGGCCGGCGCGGTGCGGTTGGCGGCGTCGCCGTGCTCGTGGCGCTGCACCTTCTCGCTCACCGTGTCAGCGCGCTGGATCGAGAGAGAGCGGCAGTAATAGAGCGACTTCACGCCCTTCTTCCATGCCTGGAAATGGATCTGGTGCAGATCCCGCTTGTGGACATTTGCCGGCAGGAAAACGTTGATCGACTGGCTCTGGCAGATATACGGCGTGCGGTCGGCGGCGTGTTCGATCACCCAGCGCTGGTCGAGTTCGAAGGCGGTCTTGAAGACGGCCTTCTCGTCGTCGGTGAGAAAATCGAGATGCTGTACCGAGCCCTTGCTGACGGTGATGTTCGACCAGGTTTCCTCATCGTCGCGGCCCTTGGCGGCGAGGAGCTGCTGCAGGTGGCGGTTGCGCACCGAGAAACTGCCGGACAGGGTTTTCTGCAGGAAGACATTGGCGGCGATCGGCTCGATGCCGGGGCTCGAATTGCCGGCGATGATCGAGATCGAGGCGGTCGGTGCGATCGCCATCTTGTGCGAGAAGCGCTCCATCACGCCGTATTCGGCGGCGTCGGGGCAGGGGCCGCGTTCCTCGGCAAGCTTGCGTGAGGCGGCATCGGCGCCGGCGCGGATATGCCGGAAGATGCGGATGTTCCAGGCCTTCGCCATCGCGCTCTCGAACGGAATGTTGAGCGACTGCAGCAGCGAGTGGAACCCCATCACGCCAAGGCCGACCGAGCGCTCGCGCATCGCGGCGTATTTGGCGCGGGCCATCGAGTCCGGCGCGTTATCGATGAAATCCTGCAAGACATTGTCGAGGAAGCGCATCACGTCCTCGATGAACTGCGGATTGTCGTGCCATTCGAGCCATGTCTCGAGATTGATCGATGACAGGCAGCAGACGGCGGTGCGCTGTTGGCCGTGATGATCAAGGCCGGTGGGCAGGGTGATCTCGGCGCAGAGATTGGAGGTCTTTACCTCGAGACCGGCGAGCTTGTGGTGCTCGGGCCGCGCGTTGTTCACGTGGTCGGCGAAGATGATGTAGGGCTCGCCGGTCTCGATCCTGGCGGTCAGGATGCGGATCCAGAGCGAGCGGGCGGAGACGGAGCGGACATGCGCGCCGTCCTTGGGCGAGGTGAGGGCCCACATCTCGTCCGCCTCCACGGCGCGCATGAACGCGTCGGAGACGAGGATGCCGTGATGCAGGTTGAGCGCCTTGCGGTTCGGATCGCCACCGGTGGGGCGGCGGATCTCGATGAATTCCTCGACCTCCGGATGGGAAATCGGCAGGTAGACGGCGGCCGAACCACGGCGCAGCGAGCCCTGGCTGATCGCCAGCGTCAGGCTGTCCATCACCCGGATGAAGGGAACGACGCCCGAGGTCTTGCCGTTCTGGCCAACCTTCTCGCCGATCGAGCGCAGGTTGCCCCAATAGGAGCCGATGCCGCCGCCCTTGGAGGCGAGCCAGACATTCTCGTTCCAGAGATCGACGATGCCTTCCAGGCTGTCCGACGCCTCGTTGAGGAAGCAGGAGATCGGCAGGCCGCGCTTGGTGCCGCCGTTCGACAGCACCGGGGTCGCCGGCATGAACCAGAGCTTGCTGATGTAGTCGTAGAGCCGCTGGGCGTGCTCGGCGTCGTCGCCATAATAGGAGGCGACGCGGGCGAACAGGTCCTGATAGCTTTCGCCCGGCATCAGATAGCGGTCGTTCAGCGTCGCGCGGCCGAATTCGGTGAGCAGCGAATCGCGCGAGCGGTCGATCCTGATCTGATAACCCCCACGGATCTGCACATCGGTGTCGAGCAATGCGGGTTCGGGTCGGTTGATCGCGTTCATTGCAGTGGGGGCTCCCGTCGTTTCGGCGAAGCACATAACAACATATTGGGTAGGCATCGCGCAATCGCCACTAGATCAAGTTAATCCAAAAAAATCTCTTGCGCCGAGTCGGGCCCGGACGGTCTTATGTGTTCGTTGTTTGTTCTTATGCTAGACTTATGGCGCCGGCCCGGCAAGCGGGTGGCCGCACAATGCCGAATCGACGCAAAGGCCCGCGCGATCTGCATCGCGCGGGCCTGAAAAACCGTGGGGCGGTCGGGAGAGGCGGAAGCCGCGGTTCAGCGCAGCCCCTGGCAGAAGGTCTGGATGCGGGTGCAGGCGTCGCGCAGCGCCTCGGTCGAGGTCGCGTAGCTGACCCGGAAATAGCCGGGATAGATGAAGGCGCTGCCATGCACGGCCGCGACTCCCTGCTCTTCCAGCAGCGCCGTGACAAAGGCCTCGTCATCGACGATTTTTGTTCCGCCCGCCGAGGTCTTGCCGAGGCAGCCGGCGATCGAGGGGAAGACGTAGAACGCGCCCTCGGGCTTCGAGCAGGTGATGCCCGGGGCCTCGTTGAGCATCGCGACCACGAGATCCCGCCGCTCGCGATAGGCGGCGCGCATCACGTCGATCGCGTCCTCCGGGCCTTCCAGCGCGGCGAGGGCCGCGACCTGGCTCACCGAGGAGGTGTTCGAGGTCGACTGGCTCTGCAGCTTGTCCATCGCCTTGATAAGCTGGACCGGCGCGCCGCAGAAGCCGATTCGCCAGCCGGTCATCGCATAGGCCTTGGAGCAGCCGTTCATCGTCACCGTGCGCTCGCGCAGCTTCGGCTCGACGCCGACGATGGTGGCCGGAGCAAAGCCGTCATAGACGAGCTTCTCGTAGATGTCGTCGGTGAACACCCAGATGTCGGGGTGGCGCAGCAGCACGTCGCAGATCGGGCGGAGGTCTTCCGCCGAATAGGCCGCCCCGGTCGGGTTCGAAGGCGAGTTCAGCATCAGCCACTTGGTCTTCGGCGTGATCGCCGCCTCGAGATCCTCGGCGCGCAGCTTGAAGCCGTTGTTCTGGCTGCAGGGGACGAAGACCGGCTTGCCCTCGGCGAGCTGGACGATGTCCGGATAGCTGACCCAGCACGGTGTCGGGATGATCACCTCGTCGCCGGCCTCGACGGTGGCGAGCATGGCGTTGAAGATGACCTGCTTGCCGCCGGTCGAGACGATGATCTCCTGCGGCGTGTAGTCGATCCCGTTGTCGCGCTTGAATTTCGCGGCAACGGCCTTGCGCAGCGCCATGGTGCCGGCGACGTCGGTATACTTGGTCTCGCCCGCCTCTATCGCGGCGATGGCGGCGCGCTTGATGTGGTCCGGCGTGTCGAAATCAGGCTCGCCGGCGGAGAGGCTGATGATGTCGCGGCCCTCGGCCTTGAGCTGGCGCGCCTTGGTCGAAATGGCGATCGTCTGGCTCGGGCTGATCCGGTTCAGGCGTGCGGCGATCAGGTTCATGTGCGATGCTCCCCGTGACAACGGCCCCGATGTAACCGAACTGCCGCGCGATGAACATGGCCCTGATGCGCGGGCCGGCACGAACTCCGCTCATGACGGGGCTTGCCGAGCGGGCGCCGACGCCATATCAACCGTGTCGAATGGGGTGTAGCCAAGCGGTAAGGCAGCGGATTTTGATTCCGCCATGCGGAGGTTCGAATCCTCCCACCCCAGCCAGGCCACGACGCGGCCGGGGCTCCGGGGATCAAACCTCAGGGAGATGAATGATATGTATCTGATTCTTAATCGGATTTGACACTATATGCTTTCTGGCGGGCTATCAGGCATCCGCTGATTCGGATATTCACGGCCGGCCCGGGCCATCGCGCCCCCTGTCGGCAGGAGCAGTGATTTCGACATGAACGACACGACACCGGCCGCGCCGGCGCTGAGCACGTTTCGCAAACAATCGCATTTCACCCTGTCGGCCGATCGCGGCTGGGGCCAGCGCGTGCGACTGGCTTCGACCGATCTGGTCGAGGGAGCAAAGCTCTGGCGCCTGATCTGGACGCTCGCCTTCTACGACATCAAGCTCCGCTATCGCGGCTCGGCGCTGGGGCCGTTCTGGCTGACCATCTCCACCGGCGTCCAGGTGGCGGCAATGGCCTTTCTCTACGGCGTGCTCTTCCGCACCGACATCCACACCTACCTGCCGTATCTCGCCATCTCGATGGTGCTCTGGACGTATCTCAACACCCTGATCTCCGAGGGCAGCACCTGCTTCTCCCAGAGCGACACGCTGATCAAGGGCACGCGGATGCCCTTCGTCGTGCATGCGGCGCGCAACGTGGTGCGCAACACGATCGTGCTCGCCCATAACCTGATCGTCATCGTCGTCGTCTTCGCGATCATGGACGTGCGTCAGAGCCTGTATTCGCTGCTCGCCATCCCGGCGCTCGCCTTGTGGATGATCGACGCCGTCGCGATCTCGCTGCTGATGGGCGCGCTCTGCGCCCGCTTCCGCGACCTGCCGCAGATCATCCTGTCGGTCATGCAGATCGCCTTCTTCATCACGCCGGTGATCTGGTATGCGAAGGTGCTGAACAGCCATCCGCTCGGCAAGCTGCTCATCGAGTTCAACCCCTTCTACCCGATCCTCGAAATTCTCAGGGCGCCGCTGCTTGGCACGCCGATCAGCCTGCAGATCGGCCTCGAGGCCGTGTTCGTGTCCGCCCTGCTGGTCCTGCTCGCCGCGGTCGGCTTCGCCCGCATGCGCGGCCGCGTGGCATACTGGGTGTAAGCCATGACCCATCTGACCGCGTTCAACATTTCCGTCGACTTTCCGCTCTATCACGCGGAAAGCCGGTCGCTGAAGAAGACCCTGATCGGCCATGCCTCGTCGCGTTTCGCGCGGGACCAGCGCAGCCGGCCGGTCGTGCAGGCGCTGCGCAACATCTCCTTCTCGCTGAGGTCGGGAGACCGGCTCGGCCTGATCGGCTCGAACGGCTCGGGCAAGACCACGCTGCTGCGCGCGCTTTCCGGCATCTACCAGCCGACGGTCGGGTCGCTTTCGATGGAAGGGCGGCTGACCTCGCTGCTCGATCCCGGCCAGGGGATGAACCCCGACCTCACCGGGCGCGAGAACATCCGCCTGCGCGGCCAGTATCTCGGCCTCGCGCGTCCCGAAATCGACCGGCTCGAGGCGGATGTCGAGGATTTCTCCGAACTCGCCCAGTTCCTCGACCTGCCGGTGCGCAACTATTCCTCGGGCATGGTGGTGCGCCTCGCCTTCGCGATGGCGACGGCGTTTCCCCCCGAGATCCTGCTGATGGACGAATGGATCCTCGCCGGCGACGCCGCCTTCATGGAAAAGGCGAAGGACCGCGTCGAGGGCATGGTGCGCCATGCGGAGGTGCTTGTCCTCGCCAGTCACAGCGCCTCCATCCTCGTGGAGTGGTGCAACCGGCTGCTCTGGCTCGATGGCGGGCAGATCCGCGCCGACGGGCCGCCAATGAAGATCCTCGCCGACTACCTGCCGCCGCAGCAATACGAGGAACTGGTCGCCGCGCATGGCGAGACCGGGAGTTCCCGCCGCCTGCCCCGAAAGGACTGACCGGCCGGAAGCGGCCTTTGGCGCTCCGCCCCTCCCGCCTCCGGTCGGGGCAGGGCGTCATTCGCCGCCGAGCAGCCTGCCGTAATAGCGATGCGCTTCGGGCGGCAGGCCGGGCGCGGCGTCGCGCCGGATCAGTTCGCCCTGAATCCGTCTGGCGTCGGAATGCGCGCCGGCCTTGCCGATGCTGACCGTGCTGTCGTTCTGGTTGCCGAACTCGCCCGCGCCGCCGGCGGCATGCTGGCCGAGGCCCGAAGGCCCGCCGCCCGGCATCGCCGCCTTGCCGGGCATCGTCGCGAGGGCGTTCTGTGCCTGTTGCAGCGCCGCGATCGCTGCCCGCTCGCCGGACAGCCCGGCCCGCATGTCGCCCGCGCGGAGCGCGTTCCCGGCGCTCGCCATCGCCTGCTGGCCATGACCGAGTTGCGCCTGCCCCGGCAGTCCCGCGCCCGCCATGGCTCTGGCGGCGGATGAAAGCTGGCGGCGCAGCGCATCCTGCCGCCCGGCCAGCCCCGCCGACGGACTCGACTCTGCAATTGCCGCCTGGTTGCCGAACCTGGGCATCGTTGCCCGCTGCGCCGTCTGGTCCATCAGCCGCGCCTCCTGGCGCATGATGGAGGCGAGATGACGCGCCGCCTCCTGCTGCCGCTGCGCCGCCTGCGACTCCGAACGGGCGCTCGGGTTCTGCATCCGGTCGAGCATATGCCGGAGTTTCGCCAGGTCCTGCCGGGCCCGGGCCGTTTCGCCCGCCGCCAGTTCGTTCTCGATCCGGTGGGCCAGACGGTCGATGGCGCTCCTCCGCGCGGCGGCGCGGGCGTCCGGCGTGCCGTGCGCGGCCTGCCTTGCCTGCATGGCGCGGTCGAGGCCCGATATCAGCCGTTCGATTGTCTGCCGGTCGGCCGGATGGCCGGCGAGGCCGCGCTTCAGCGCCTGGCGCAGTGCCTGGGCGGCTTCATCAAATTTCTGCACCGCCTTGTAGGTCGCGCCGAGTTCGGCGCGCTGGACGAGCATCCAGAGGCTGGCCTGGGCCTGGGCGTAATCCGGCGTTGCCGGCCCGAAGCCGGCGGCGAAGCGCGCGAGTGCCTTCCGCGTGCCGGGCGTAAGCGGACCCGGCGGCGCCGCGGCGAGCGCGCGGAGTCGCGCCGCGAGCACCGTGCGCCCCGGCGTGCCGAGCGCGAGGTCGTGCCGGAGGACCTCGATCGCCCGCGCGACCTGATTGTGCAGGGCGGGGGCGGGGAGTTGGAACCGCGCGGGCGAGGAGGTGCCGGTCTGGCCGTCGCGGTTCACGGCGGCCAGCGTGCCGTCCACCATCATGCCGGCGAGTGGGCTGGCGAGCAGATCAAGCCGGGCGCTGCCGGCGAATGAGGCCGCGTGCGCGGGGGGCGCTGGCAGGGCGGCATGGTCGGGCACCGCGCCCGGCGCATCCACGGGCGCCATGTCGAGGCCGAGGGCGGTGAGGCCGTAGCGGCTGGTGCCGCGCCAGGCGAGGGCCACATGCTGCCCATCACCGGCCGGCCCGGGTGGGGCGGCGAAGCCGATCCGCGGCGGGGTCGGCTCGATCACCGTGATCCGGTACCGCGCGATGCGGCTCCAGGACGGCCCGATCGTCAGCGTCGCCGTATGGTCGAGCCGGAGGCGGGCGCGGAAGCTGCCGGTCGCGATATTCGTGAAATCGAGCGCCTTGCCGGCGATCCGCGCGGCTGGCGCGGCGCTGCCCGCGCCGGTGACGACGACCGACAGGGTCGAGCCCGCGAGCGCGCGGACCTTGCCGGTTCCGGCGCCGATCAGGCGCGGCGTGGTTCCGGCCCAGCGCGGCGGGGTGATCCAGGCCTGCACGCCAAGGCCGGGGCGGGCGAAGGGCGAGGTGAAATCGACACTGGCCGCAAGCCGTGGCCCGGCCTGCGATCCGGCGGCGATCCACGCGGCGATCAGGCCGAGCAGGAGCAGGAAGCGCAGCGCGAACGGATCATGCGCCGCGAAATCCGGCCGCGGCAGGCCGACCCTTGCGGTGGCGAGCGAACGGTCGAGCCGGGCGCGGTGCGCATCCCAGAGCGGCATCGCGCCGGCCAGCGCCGGTTCGTCGCCAAGGGCGGCGAGCGGGCGGTGCGGCAGGCGGGAGTCGCGCTCGATGCGGCGGTCGGCGGCCTCGGGCGCGGGCGGGCGATAGCGCCGGATCGCGTGGCGGAGCGCGAAGGCAAGGGCGATCAGGCCGGCGAGATCCGCCTTCCAGCCGCCGAATCCGGCGAGGCCAACGATGAGGAACACCGCGATCACGCAAGCGGGCAGCATCGCGGCAATGGCGACGGCCTCGATCGCCAGCACGCGGCGCGCCCGCCGCCGCAGCCGGGCGAGGCGCGCCGCCGGCATTACCGGCGCGGCGGCACGATCTCGTCGCGCCAGAGTTCATCCAGCGTCTGGCGCCGGCGGATCAGCTGCGGCGCGCCGTCGGCGATCATCACCTGGGCGGCGAAGGGGCGGCCGTTATAGGTGCTGCTCATCGTCGCGCCATAGGCCCCGGCATCGAGCAGCGCGACCAGCGCGCCGGGGGCAAGTTCTGGCAGGTCGTGGGTGCCGAAACGGTCGCTGCTCTCGCAGACCGGACCGACCACCTCGGCCGGCGCCGGGGCGCCCGCGGCGTCGGCGGCGCCGACCGGGACGATGCCGTGCCGCGCGCCATAGAGCGCCGGGCGAATCAGGTCGTTCATCCCGGCATCGAGCACGACGAACCGTTCCGCTCCGGCGCGCTTGACGAGCGTCACGCGGGCGAGCAGCACGCCGGCCGGGCCGACGAGCCAGCGGCCGGGTTCGACGATCAGCTCCAGATCGTGGCCGCCGAGCACGCGGCGGACCATCGCCGCCTGCGCCGCGAAGGGGAAGGCGGTGCCATCGTCATAGGGAATGCCGAAGCCGCCGCCGAGGTCGAGGCGGCGCACCGCGAGCCCCTCGCCGCGCAGCGCCCCGATCAGGCCGAGCACGCGCCGGTAAGCCGCCTCGAAGGCGGCGGGCGCGAAGATCTGGCTGCCGATATGGGTGGAAAACCCGACCGCCTCGATGCCCGGCAGCGCCGCGGCGCGGCGATACAGCGCGCCCGCGTCATCGAAGCCGATGCCGAACTTGTCGCCCTTGCGGCCGGTGCTGATCTTGTCGTGCCCGCCGGCGGCGACATCCGGGTTCACCCGCAGCGCGACCGGCGCGGCAACCCCCATCGCCGCGGCGATGCCGGAGATCATCTCCAGCTCCTCGGCGCTTTCGACATTGAGCTGGCCGATGCCGGCGGCGAGCGCGCGGCGCAGCTCGTCCTCCCGCTTGCCCACACCGGAGAACACCATCGCCCCCGGCGCGATCCCGGCGGCCTCGGCGCGGGCGAATTCGCCGGCACTGGTCACGTCCGCCCCGGCGCCGCCGGCCCGCACCAGGCCGAGGATCGCGAGGTGGTCGTTCGCCTTCACGGCGTAGCGGATCGCCGGCGCCAGCCCCTCGCCGGCGAAGGCCGCGCGCAGGGCGGCGAGCCGCCCCTCGATCGTCGCGGCGCTGTAGACCCAGGTGGGCGTGCCGTGGGCGGCGGCGATGGACGCGAGCGGCACGTCATCGAGGCACAGCCCGTCCATCGCGTGGAACGAAAGGTTCGGCCGGGCGGCGACGAGACGGTGCCAGGCCTGGTCGCGGGTGAGGGCGTTCATCATTCGGAGGGATATTGATGCGGGTAGATCACCTGGCTCGCCGGGCCGGGCGGCGAGGGCGCGCCGGCCCGGCCGCAGGCGGCGAGAGCGGCGCAGGCGAGCAGGACGAGCAGCAGCGAGCGGGTCATGCCAGCGTCTCCTGCCAGCGCGCGGCGGCGCGGGCGACATTGTCGGGCGCGGTGCCGCCGAGGGTGCGGCGGGCGGCGACCGAGGCCTCGATGGTCAGCACATCATACACCGCCTCGGTGATCCGCGGCTCGACCTCCTGCATGACCGAGAGCGGCAGGGCGACGAGCTCGAGCCCGCGCGACTCGGCCTCGCTCACGATCCGGCCGGTGACGTGATGGGCGGTGCGGAAGGGCAGGCCGAGATCGCGCACGAGGTAGTCTGCAAGATCGGTCGCGGTCGAGAAATCGGCGCCGGCCACGGATCGCATCCGCAGCACGTCCGGCATCATGTCGCGCACCATGCCGGTCATCGCGGCGAGGCAGAGTTCGGCGGCATCGGCGGCGTCGAACACCGGCTCCTTGTCCTCCTGCATGTCCTTCGCATAGGCGAGCGGCAGGCCCTTCATCACCGCGAGCAGGCCGGTGAGCGCCCCGAAGATCCGCCCGGCCTTGGCGCGGGCGAGTTCGGCGGCGTCCGGGTTGCGCTTCTGCGGCATGATCGACGAGCCGGTGGTATAGGCGTCGGACAGCCGGATGAAGCGATAGGGCGCGCTGGTCCAGATGATGATCTCCTCGGCGAAACGCGAAAGATGCATCGCGAGGATGGAGAGGGCGGAGAGGAATTCAAGCGCGAAGTCGCGGTCCGAGACCGAATCGAGCGAATTCGCGGTCGGCCGGTCGAAGCCGAGGGCGGCGGCGGTCATGCTGCGGTCGATCGGGAAGGTGGTGCCGGCGAGGGCGGCCGCGCCGAGCGGGCATTCGTTCAGCCGCCGGCGCGCATCGGCGAGGCGGCCGCGGTCGCGCGACAGCATCTCGACATAGGCGAGCAGGTGATGCCCGAGCGTCACCGGCTGGGCGGTCTGCAGATGGGTGAAGCCAGGCATGATGGTGGCCGCGTGTTCGGCCGCGCGGTCGGCCAGCGCGCGCATCAGCTCGCGCACCTGGCCGTCGAGACTGTCGATCGCGTTGCGCACCCAGAGGCGGAAATCGGTCGCCACCTGGTCGTTGCGGCTGCGCGCGGTGTGCAGCCGGCGCCCGGCCTCGCCGATGCGCGCGACCAGCCAGGCCTCGATATTGGTGTGGATGTCCTCGAGCGCGGGATCGAAGGTGAACGACCCCTCGGCGATCGCCTCGGCGATCTCGGCGAGTCCGGCGCGGATCGCCGCCTCGTCCTCGGCGGAGATGATTCCCATCGCGGCGAGCATGCCGGCATGGGCGAGGCTGCCTTCGATATCCTCCCGCCAGAGCCGCTGATCGAACCCGATCGAGGCATTGATCGCCTGCATCACGGATGCGGGACCGGCGGCAAATCGTCCGCCCCATTGCAGGCGGGATGGTTGCGTTCCGGCCTGATCGGCACCAGAATTCGTCATATTCGGTTTGGAAGAGGTATCGGCGGTCATGCGTTTCGGGCTTTCTCGGCGGCAGTTCGCGGCTCTGGGTGCGGGTCTTGTGCTGCCTGACTTAACTTCGCTCGCCGGGATCGGCAAATCCGCCGAGGCGATGGAGCTGCCGGATGTCGCCCCCAATCTCGACGTGACCGTGCCGCAGCCGCTGCCGGACTTCCACTTCCTCGATGCGTTCGGCCGGCGGCTGACGCTGGCCCATTTCCGCGGCGAGGGGCTGGTGGTGAATTTCTGGGCGACCTGGTGCCCGCCCTGCCGCGCCGAACTGCCCACGCTGGTCGCCCTCAATCCGCGGATCCGGGGCGATGGCATCCGCGTGCTGCCGATCTCCGTGGACAGCCAGGGGATCAAGGCGGTGCGACCCTATTACGCGAAGCACCACATCACCGGCGTGCCGATCCTGCTCGACCCGAGTTCGAGCGCGCTCGATGCGTTCGACGTGAACGGGATTCCCTTCACCGTGATCGTCGACCGCAAGGGGCAGATGGTCGCCTCCCTCCAGGGGGCGGGTGACTGGAACACGCCGGCGACGATCGCGCAGCTGCGCAAGCTGATCGGGCCGAAGCCGGCGGCGGCCTCAGGCACCACGGCGACCTGATCCGCCGCGCCGGCTCTTGCCCCGCTGCGATCCGGCTGATAGGCCGCGCGTGAGGCAGAACCGGGACAGAGAACGATGGCTGAAAACAGCGTGAAGAAAGTTGTGCTGGCCTATTCGGGCGGGCTCGATACGAGTGTCATTCTCCGCTGGCTGCAGACCGAGCGCGGGGCGGAGGTCGTCACCTTCACCGCCGATCTTGGCCAGGGCGAGGAACTTGAGCCGGCGCGGCGCAAGGCCGAGATGTTCGGCGTCAAGGAAATCTTCGTCGAGGACCTGCGCGAAACCTTCGTGAAGGATTTCGTCTTCCCGATGTTCCGCGCCAACGCGCTCTACGAGGGCCAGTACCTGCTCGGCACCTCGATCGCCCGGCCGCTGATCGCGCAGCGGCAGATCGAGATCGCCGAGGCGGTTGGCGCGGACGCCGTGGCGCATGGCGCGACCGGCAAGGGCAACGACCAGGTCCGCTTCGAACTGGCCTATTACGCGCTGAAGCCGGATGTGAAGGTCGTCGCCCCCTGGCGCGAGTGGAGCCTGACGAGCCGCACCAAGCTGCTCGAATTCGCCGAGGCGCACCAGATCCCCATCGCCAAGGACAAGCGCGGCGAGGCGCCCTTCTCGGTCGATGCCAACCTGCTGCACTCCTCCTCCGAGGGCAAGATCCTCGAAGACCCCGCGCAGGCGCCGGACGAGATCGTCTACCAGCGCACCATCAGCCCCGAGGCGGCGCCGGACGTGGTGACGGAAATCAGCATCGATTTCGCGCAGGGCGACGCGGTGGCCCTGAACGGCGTGGCGCTTTCGCCGGCCACGCTGCTGACCAGGCTCAACGAGCTTGGCCGCGACAATGGCATCGGCCGGCTCGACCTCGTCGAGAACCGTTTCGTCGGCATGAAGTCGCGCGGCGTCTACGAAACGCCGGGCGGCACGATCCTGCTCGCGGCGCATCGCGCCATCGAGAGCATCACGCTCGACCGCGAGGCGGCGCATCTGAAGGACAGCCTGATGCCGCGCTATGCCGAGCTGATCTACAACGGCTTCTGGTTCAGCCCGGAGCGGCGGATGCTGCAGGCGCTGATCGACGCCAGCCAGAACTCCGTCACCGGCCGCGTGCGCCTGAAGCTCTACAAGGGCAACGTGATCGTCGCCGGCCGCGAAAGCCCCAACTCGCTCTACTCGGCGCGGATGGTCACCTTCGAGGATGACGAGGGCGCCTACAACCAGCAGGACGCGGCGGGGTTCATCAAGCTGAACGCCCTGCGCCTGCGCCTCGGCGGCGCCATCGGCCGGCGCGGCGGCGCGCTGTAAGGCATCCGGGCGATGGATCGGCGGTTCCGGCCCTTCGCCCGTCTTGCCGCCGCCGGCGGCCTTGCCCTGCTGCTCGCGGCCGGGGCGTTTGCCGCGCCGGCGCAGCACCCTATCGACGCCAGGACCCGCGCCGCGCTCGACCGCGAGGCGCATGCCCTGCTGCGGCAGAAGGGCGTCACCCATGTCGGTTTCTACGGGTTCACCATCGATCCGGCCGGGCATGTGACGAGCGCCTGGGTCGTGCGGTCCGCCGGCAATCCCCGGCTGGACGAGGCCGCGCTGGCCATGATCCGCAAGGCGATCCTGAAGCGCCGGCCAGCGGGCGCGCCGGCCCGGATGCAGTTCGTCATCCCGATCGAATTCCGCCGCCACGGCGCGCCGGTCGCGCCGTCTGCTCCATAATCGCCATATTTCGACCATGGCCGGGCCATGTTGCCCGGCTATCCGGATGGTGCGTACGAATGGAGGACCACAGCATGCAACAGATCCTTTCGACCCGCGCGCTCCGGCGTGCCGGCCTTGGCGTGGCGGTGATCGCCTCGGCGCTGGCGCTCGCCGGTTGCACCAATCCCTATGATCCGGGCCAGCGCGCTCTCGGCGGCGCCGCGATCGGCGCCGGCGCCGGTGCCGCGATCGGTGCCGCGACCGGCGGCAGCCCGGCAACCGGCGCGCTGATCGGTGGTGCCGTGGGGGCCGCGGGCGGCGCGCTGACAACCCCGTCCCCGCCGCCGCCGCCGCCCGGCTATTACCGCAACGGCCAACCGGGATATGGCCAGGGCGGATACGATCGCCAGTACTACAATTCCGGCCGTCGCCCCGAGGACCGGCGCGACATGAACCGGTACCCCGACCAGCAGCAAGGCGGCTATTACGGCAACGGCTATCCCGGCGGATCGTATCAGCAGGGCGGCCAATACCAGTATCAGAACGGCAACCAGGGCGGCCCCTATCAGGGAAGCCCGTATGATCAGGGCAATGGCTACCCGAACGGCCAGTATTAGGGCAATTTTCCGATCCTGTTGGATCGGATGATGCACTGGTGTCCTGCGCCTGAAATTCGTGGGTGAATTTCAGATTCGGGACACTAGCGGCATGCGCCGGCCCGGTTACTCGTCGGCGTAGGGGTTCTTGGTGCCGCGCAACGCGAGGCGGATCGGCGTGCCTTCGAGGCCGAACCGCTCGCGCAGCGAATTGACGAGGTAGCGCTGGTAGCTGTCGGGCGTGAGTTCCGCCCTGGTGCCGAACACCGCGAAGCTGGGCGGCCGCGCCTTGACCTGGGTGATATAGCGCAGCTTGAGCCGGCGCCCCTCGACCAGCGGCGGCGGGAAGCGTTCCAGCGCGCCCTCGAACCAGCGGTTGAGTGCGGAGGTGGTGACCCGCGTGTTCCAGATGCGGTCCGCCTCGCGCACCGCCGGCAGCAGTTTCTTGACACCCTCGCCGGTCTCGCCCGAGAGCGGCACCAGCGTGATCCCCTTCATCTGCGAGAGCGAGTGTTCCAGCCGTTCGAGAATCGCGCGGCGGGTGCGGTCGCGGTCTTCCACCAGGTCCCACTTGGTCAGCGCGATGACGCAGGCGCGGCCCTCGCGCTCGATCAGCCGGGCAATGGTGAAATCCTGGTCGTGCAGCCCCTCATGCGCATCGATCGCGAGCACCACCGTATCGGCGAATTTCAGCGCCTCGATCGTCGATGAGGTGGAGAGTTTCTCCAGCCCCGCCTCGACCCGCGCGCGCCGGCGCAGCCCGGCGGTGTCGAACAGCCGGTAGCGCCGCCCGGCCGAATCGGTCAGTTCGGCGGCGATCGCATCGCGGGTCAGGCCGGGTTCCGGGCCGGTGATCACCCGCTGCTCGCCCAGCAGCCGGTTCATCAGGGTCGACTTTCCGGCATTCGGCCGCCCGACGATGGCGAGGTGCATCGGCCGTTCGCCATCCTCATCCTCCGCCTCGTCCGTCTCGGGCAGCGCCTCGATGATGCGGTCGATCAGGTCGGACACGCCCTCGTTATGCTCGGCGGATACCGCCACCGGCTCGCCGAGGCCGAGTTCATAGGCCTCCAGCGCCGCGTTGCTGCCGCCGCGCCCCTCCGCCTTGTTGGCGACGACGATCACCGGCTTGCCCGCCCGGCGCAGCCAGGCGGCGAAATGCCGGTCCTCCGGCAGCAGGCCGGCGCGGGCGTCGAACACGAACAGCACGAGATCCGCCTCGTCCACCGCCGTCCCGGTCGAGGCGCGCATCCGGCCCGGCAGCGTGTCCGGCGGCGCTTCCTCAAGCCCCGCGGTGTCGATCAGCTGCACCTTCACCCCGGCAAGCTCGCCCCAGGCTTCCTTGCGGTCGCGCGTGACCCCCGGCTCGTCGGCGACGAGCGCGATACGCTTGCCCGCCAACCGGTTGAACAGGGTGGATTTGCCGACATTCGGCCGCCCGCAGATCGCGACCCGCGGGGTGCGGGCAGGGGAGGTGGTCATCGATAGGCGGTCAGCACCGCGTTGCGGGTCAGCGCGAACAGCGTTCCCGCGGCGGCGATCGGGGCAAGATCGGCCTCTCCGTCGAGCGCGAGGCCGGCGGCGAGCGGAGTGGTCAGCCGGCCCGTCGCGGCATCGACCACGATCATCCGCTTGTCGGAACCGGTCAGGACCAGGCCGGCGCCGGCGGCGAGCGGGCCATGCCACGAAATCGGCTGCTTGTGCCGCTTCGGATCGCCATAGGCCGGCAGTTCGGTCACCCACGCGACGGCGCCGTCAGCGACATGGATCGCGGCGAGGCGCTGGTTTTCCGTCAGCAGGAACAGCCAGTCGCCGGCGACGGCCGGGGTCTCGCTGCCGCCCGCGCTGATCCCCCAGATGCGCCGTCCCGAATGCAAGTCGAACGCGACGGTGGTGCCCGCGAGGCCGGTGGCGATCGCCAGACCCCCGGCGATCACAGGGCTCGCCACGATGCTGGACACGTCGAGCGGATTGGTCTGGTCATACCCGGCCGCGAGGCTCTGCTCCCAGACGGCGGAGCCGCCGGTCGCGTTCACGCCGGCGAACACGCCCGAGCCGAAACCGGCGACGACGATGCCATCCTGATAGGCCGGCGTGCCGGCGCCGAACATCGAGCCGCCCGAGCCGTTGCCGGTGGGGAAGCGCCAGGCAAAGTCGCCGGTCTTCGCATCGAAGGCCTGCAGCGTGTCGTCGAGCATGATGACGAAGATCAGCCCGCCGCCAAGGCCTGGCGCCGAGCGGAACGGCTGGTCGAGCGTCTTGGTCCAGCGCGGCTTGCCGCTGGCCGGATCGAGGGCCAGGAGCTGGCTGAAGCCGGACGCGACGTAGAGCGTGGTGCCGTCCGCCGCCAGCCCGCCGCCATAGGCGAAGCTGTTGTCGTGCTTCGGGCGCATGGGGTGGCGCCAGAGCCGCTGGCCGCTGGCGATCGAATGGGCTTCGACCACGCCAAGCGCATCCATCGTGAACACGCGCCCGCCGGCGGCGACCGGGGCGGCGTGCAGCGTGCGGCGATAGGTGGCTCCGGCGCCGACATCCCGGCGCCATGCCATGGTCAGCCGCGCGGGCAGGGCGCTGACGCCGGCATCATGCGCGGCATTGGCGCCCGCCTGTCCCCAGACCGCGTGGCTGCGCGGCGCCGGCAGCGTCACCGCGGGCGCGCCGCTGGAGACGGAAAGCGGATTGTGCGGCGGCAGGACCGGGATTTTGCGGCCGGGAACCGGCGGCTTCACTGCCTTCGAAAACAGGCTGCATCCGGTGAGCAGCGCCATCGAGGAGAGCAGCGCGCCGCGCCGCCCGAGAGTGGAAAGGGCGCGAAGGTCGGTCATGGTGCGGCTTGTCATCCGTTCAGTTTCGCGATCAGGCCCTGGGCGAGGTTCCGCAGGTTGGGCGGCGAGGCGGGATCGGCGCTCACCTCTTCGAGCAGGCCATGCGCCGACTTCGTCTTGCCGGCCTTCATGTCGAGCAGGGCGAGGTCGAGCTGCGCGAGCGGCTGCCACGGGTTGCCCGGCTTGTTGAGGGTCGCGAGCCGGGCACGCACATCGGCATCCGGTTTCACGCCCATCTCGTGCTGGGCGAGGAGGAGGAGCGCGAGATCGTGGACCGGCGGCGTGGCGCCGCTGTTGGGCGCCGCGACCGCCGCCCAGAGCTGGCCCGCCGTCTTGAGGTCGCCGGCCTGGGCGTAGAGCGCGGCGGCGCGCAGCCGGGCGAGGTTGGCATAGCCGGCGGGGGCGGTGCCGGCGAAATCGACCAGCCGTTTCGCATCGCCAATGTCGCCCGATTTGGTCAGCCCGGCTTCCTGCTGGCCGATCTGGCTGGTCAGGGTCACGTAGCGGTCCGCCGCCTTCAGGTCCTGCTGATGGCGATGCCATTGCCACGCCTTCCAGCCGCCGATCGCGAGCAGCACGAAGGCGGCCGCCCCGGCCAGCGCGCCGGCATAGCGCATGAGGAACTCGCGGGTGCGCTCGGCACGCAGGTCTTCGGCAACTTCGTCGAAAATATCGGGCACGCTGGCTCTCGCTCGTTTCGCGCAGGGGGCGGGGCCGCCACGCGCAGAGTGGATCGGGTCGGTCGGGCGGACCATAGCCGCGCGCGGGGCGTTGGGCAACGTAACCAGGTCTTCATTTTTTCATGCCATTCTACCGCCGATGCGACGAATGCTTGCCCTGTTCTGTGTGATCCCGCTTGCCGGTTGCGGTATCGGCACTGGCGCGACCGTGGCCGCCAACGTGGTCACGCTGACCACGATCCATCGGACGGTGCCGGATGCGGTAGTGTCTCTGATATCCGGACGCAACTGCTCGATGGTCCGGCTCGACGAGCAGAAGAGCTACTGCGTGCCGAAATACGTGCCGCCGCCGCCGCCGCCCTATTGCACGCAGACGCTCGGGGATCCCGAGTGCTGGGCCGATCCGGAAAAGCTGCCCGATCACGCGCCGCAGATCGCCGAAGGTCCCTACAAGCTGACGACCCCCGCGCAGATCGCCAGCGCCGAGGGTCGTTGGCCCTGACATTGCGACCCGGGACTCCGGGTCCGCCGCTTCCCGGAACCGGTGCGGCGCAACGGGCGGAGTCCAAGCCCGATCGACCTTGCTGCATCCATCACGCCGAAACAACAAACGCCGCCCGTGAGGGCGGCGTTTGCCAGTTTTGGCCGGTCGTGCCGGTTCAGTTTTCGCTCTGAGCCTGCTGGTTGCGGCGGCGGATGGCGGCACCGAGGATGTCGCCGAGCGAGGCGCCCGAGTCGGAGGAGCCGTAATCGGCCATGGCCTGCTTCTCCTCGTCGATCTCCTTGCCCTTGACCGTGAGCTGCAGCTTGCGCGCGGCGCGGTCGACGGCGGTGATCTTGGCGTCGATCTTCTCGCCGACGGCGAACTTCTCCGGCCGCTGGTCCGACTTGTCGCGCGCCAGCTCGGCGCGGCGGATGAAGCCGGTGAGCACGTCGTCCACCTTCACCTCGAGCCCGTTCGACTGCACGGCGGTGATCACGCAGGTCACGATCATGCCCTTGTGGACACGGTCGAGCACGCCGGCGGCGGGATCTTCCTCGAGCTGCTTCACGCCGAGGCTGATGCGCTCCTTCTCGACATCGACGTCGAGAACCTTCGCCTTGACCATCTCGCCCTTGTTGAACTTGGCCATGGCGAGTTCGCCCGGCTCGTCCCAGGACAGGTCGGACATGTGGACCATGCCGTCGATGTCAGGCGCGAGGCCGATGAACAGGCCGAACTCGGTGATGTTGCGGATCTCGCCCTCGACGATCGAGCCGACGGGGTGTTCGTCGAGGAACTGTTCCCACGGGTTGCGCTGGACCTGCTTGAGGCCGAGCGAGATGCGGCGCTTGCCGGCATCCACGTCGAGCACCATGACCTCGACTTCCTGGCTCGTCGCCACGATCTTGCCCGGATGCGCGTTCTTCTTGGTCCACGACATCTCGGAGACGTGCACGAGACCCTCGACGCCCGGCTCCAGCTCCACGAAGGCGCCGTAGTCGGTGATGTTGGTGACCCGGCCGGTGACCTTGATTCCCGGCGGATACTTGACGTCCACACCTTCCCACGGATCGGTCTCGAGCTGCTTCATGCCGAGGCTGATGCGCTGGGTGTCGGGGTTGAAGCGGATCACCTGCACGCGCACCGGCTGGCCGATGGTCAGCGCCTCGGCCGGGTGGTTGATGCGGCGCCAGGCGATGTCGGTCACATGCAGCAGGCCATCGACGCCGCCGAGATCGACGAACGCGCCGTAATCGGTGATGTTCTTGACCACACCGTCGAGGATCTGGCCTTCCTTGAGGCCCTGGATCAGCTCGCTGCGCTGTTCCGCCCGGGTTTCCTCGAGCACCGCGCGGCGCGAGACCACGATGTTGCCGCGCGCGCGGTCCATCTTGAGGATCTGGAACGGCTGCTGCACGCCCATCAGCGGGGTGACGTCGCGCACCGGGCGGATATCGACCTGGCTGCCCGGCAGGAACGCGGTGGCGCCGCCGAGATCGACGGTGAAGCCGCCCTTGACGCGGCCGTGGATCACGCCGTTGACCCGCGCCTGCTGCTCATAGGCGCGCTCCAGCGCCGTCCAGGCCTCTTCGCGCCGCGCCTTCTCGCGCGACAGGACGATCGAGCCGTCCTTGTCCTCGTAGCGCTCGATATAGAGGTCGAACGTGTCGCCGGACTTGATCTCCTGCGCGCCGAATTCCTTCAGCGGCACGCGACCTTCGCTCTTCAGCCCGACATCGACGACGACGTAATCGTCATCGATCCGCGAGACCCGGCCGGAAACGACCGAGCCCTCGAAGCCGGTATTGCTGCCGAGCGTGCTGTCGAGCAGCGCGGCGAAGTCCTCTGTACCGGTGGTGTGATCAGCGCCCTGCGAGCGCATGGCAGTTGCGGTTGAACCCATGAAGCGGTTTAAATCCTTGAAACGAGGCCAAAAAGCGGCCGGTTTGGTTTGCGCGCCACGCCGTATGTCCGATCATCGTGGCCACGTCTGCCCGGCTTTGCCGGGTGGGGTTGAGGGGTATCGCCTGGCCGCATCCGCCGGAAAGGGACGCCGCAATGACGACAGGCCGCATGCACCTCGCCCGCGGCTGTGGCCGGGGATAGGCCTTTTTACCTTGTTTTGCAAGCATTCCGGCGCGATTCCACGGTCCCGCCGCGGCCGGAGGCTTCGCGCCGCCGAATGACATGCTATAAGCCCGCCCCGATGACGCACTCGCAGACTCCGGCTCGGCCGGCCCCGTTCCTTCCCCCGCAGGCGCGGAAGCGCCCGCGACGCGCCGGCGCGCTGTCGGCCCTGGTCCTGCTGATGCCGCTGGCTCTGGGCGGCTGCGGCCTGTTCGGCGGCGGAGCCAAGACCGGCACCTCTAGCGGTCACGACGGCGCGGACAAGACCTTGTCCAAGCCGCTCAAGCCGGCTTCGGCCCTCTATGCCGACGGCATCGCCTATCTCCACAAGGGCGAGAACAAGAAGGCGGCGCGGACCTTCGGCGAGATCGAGGTCAACTACCCCTATTCGACCTGGGCGAGCCATGCCGAACTGCTGCAGGGCTACGCGGAATACCGCGAGCAGAATTTCGATTCGGCGGTCAGCGCGCTCAACCGGTTCATCGAGCTCCATCCGGCCAGCCCGGAAGCCGCCTACGCCTATTATCTGAAGGCGCTCTGCTTCTACGAGCAGATCGAGGACGTGCAGCGCGACCAGACCTTCACCCTCGAGGCCGCGCAGGCCCTGCAGGACGTGATCTCGCGCTTCCCCGACAGCGCCTATGCGCGCGATGCGCGGATCAAGCTCCGGCTGGTCGAGAATCGCCTAGCCGGGCACCAGATGGAGGTCGGCCGGTTCTACCAGCGGCAGAATCTCTATGCCGCCGCGATCAGCCGCTACCAGGTCGTGGTCCAGCAATACCAGACGACGACCTTCGTCCCCGAGGCGCTCGACCGGCTGGTGGAGTGCTATCTCGATCTCGGGCTGGTCAAGGAAGCGCGCCGGAATGCCGCCGTGCTCGGCTACAACTATCCCGGCTCGCGGTGGTACCGGAATGCCTATGCCACGCTCCGCAGCCACGGGCTTCTGAACGGTGCGGTGAAGCCGAAGGCCTCGGGCGGGTTCCTTTTCGGCCTGCTCTGAACGGAGGCGCGCCGGGGTCATGCTCACAGCGCTCTCCATCCGCGACGTGATCCTGATCGACCGGCTCGATATCGGCTTCGAGCCCGGGCTGACCGTCTTCACCGGCGAGACCGGCGCGGGCAAGTCGATCCTGCTCGATTCGCTCGGCCTCGCGCTCGGCGACCGTGCCGATGCCGGACTGGTGCGGGCCGAGGCGAAACAGGCGGTCGTCACCGCGTCGTTCGCCGTGGCCGCCGGCCATCCGGCGCAGGCCCTGCTGGCCGACCAGGGAATCGACGCCGGCGATGAAATCCTGCTGCGACGGATCCTGACGCGCGACGGCAAGTCACGCGCCCTGGTGAACGACCAGCCGGTCAGCGTCGCCCTGCTGCGCCGGGCTGCCGACCTGCTGATCGAGATCCAGGGCCAGCATGCCCAGATCGGGCTGACCGATCCGGCGACCCAGCGCGACATGCTGGACGAATTCGGCGTCGATCCGGCCTTGCGCGAGACCGTCGCCTCGCTGTTCGCCTCCTGGCGCGCCGCCGAGGCTGCCCGGGCGGATGCCGAGGCGGCGCTCGAATCGGCGCGGCGGGACGAGGATTTCCTGCGCCACGCGGTCGAGGAACTCTCCGCCCTGGCGCCGCGCGCGGGGGAGGACGAGGAACTCGCGGCCGCAAGGCAGCATCTTCAGGGCGCCGAGCGGCGGGCCGAGGCGATCGGCAGCGCGCTTGCCGAACTCACCCCGCGCGAGCGCCGCTCCGCCGGCCCCGCGGCAACGCTGCGCGCCGCCGCCCGCGCGCTCGCCCGCATCGCGGAGGCCGATCAGGGGCCGTCCATTGGCCAGGCGCTGGCCGCGATCGAACGGGCCGAGGAAGCGCTGGCCGAGGCCGAAACCCTGCTCTCCCGCGCCGTCTCCGAGGCCGAGGCGGACCCGCGCGGCCTCGAAGCGATCGAGGAGCGGCTGTTCGCCCTGCGCGGCATGGCGCGCAAGCACGCGGTTCCGGTCGTCGAACTGCCGGCGCTGCTGGAAACCTTCGCCGCCCGGCTCGCGACGCTCGATGCCGGCACCGAGGAACTCGCCCGCGCCGAGGCTGCGAGCCGTGCCGCCCGCACCGCCTATCGCGAGGCGGCCGCCACCCTCAGCAAGGCCCGCGGCGCGGCGGCGGAACGGCTGGCCGCCGCGGTGGCGCGGGAACTCGCGCCGCTCAAGCTCGACCGCGCGCGATTCGTCGTCGCCCGCACCGACCTGCCGGAGGCGCAATGGAACGCGCGCGGCGCGGACGCCGTGCGCTTCCTCGTCGCGACCAATCCGGGCAGCGCGCCCGGCCCGCTCGACAAGGTGGCGTCCGGCGGCGAACTCTCGCGCCTGCTGCTGGCGCTCAACGTCGTGCTCGCCGGCGAATCGCCGGTCGGCGCGCTGATTTTCGACGAGGTGGACAGCGGTATCGGCGGCGCTACCGCGGCCGCGGTGGGCGAACGCCTCGCCCGGATCGCCCGCGAGACGCAGGTTCTCGTGGTAACCCATTCGCCGCAGGTCGCCGCCCGCGCCGATACGCATTTCCAGGTCAGCAAGGCCAGCGCCCGCGACCGGACGCGGACCACCGTCACACGACTCGATCCGACCGCGCGCCAGGAGGAAATCGCCCGCATGCTCGCCGGGGAAACCATCACCGACGCCGCCCGAGACGCGGCGCGCAGCCTCATGGCCGGATCGTGACGAGTCCCGCGAGCGGCGTGCCGGAACCGGCGGACCCGAAGGCGCGGCTGGCCGAACTGGTCGAGCGGCTCGCCGCCGCCGATGCCGCCTATTATCGCGACGATGCGCCGATCATGGACGATGCGGCCTATGACGCGCTGCGCCGCGAAGCCGAGTCCCTGCGGGCCGCGCATCCCGATCTCGCCGCCGCACTCGACCAGGTCGGCGCGGCCCCGTCGGGCGCGTTCGGCAAGGTGCGCCACCGCCTTCCCATGCTCTCGCTCGACAATGTGTTCGAGCCGGCGGATTTCGTCGAGTTCTGCGCCAGCATCCGCCGCTTTCTCGGCCTCGGCGCGGCACCGCTCGCCTTCGTCGCCGAACCGAAGATCGACGGCCTGTCGATCTCGCTGACCTACGAGAACCGCCGTTTCGTGCGCGGCGCGACGCGCGGCGACGGCACCGAGGGCGAGGACGTCACCGAAAATCTCCGCACGCTGCGCGAACTCCCCGCAACCCTGCCGGACGACGCGCCGGATTTCATCGAGATCCGCGGCGAGGTCTACATGACCAAGACGGATTTCATCACCCTCAACCAGGGGCAGGCCCGCCAGTTCGCCAATCCGCGCAACGCGGCGGCCGGCAGCCTGCGCCAGCTCGATCCCGCGGTGACCGCATCCCGCCGGCTTTCGCTCTTCGCCTATGCGCGGGGCGCCGCGAGCCAGGCGGTGGGCGAGACCCATTGGGACTATCTCGCGATCCTGCGCCGCTGGGGCTTCCCGGTGAACCCGCTGGCGGAGCGGGTGAGCGAGGCGGGCGCGGAACCCTTCCAGCGCTCGATCGGCGAGCGCCGGGCCGGGCTCGATTACGATATCGACGGCGTCGTCTATAAAATCGACGATCTGGCGCTGCAGGAGCGCCTCGGCTTCGCCGGCCGCGCGCCGCGCTGGGCGGTGGCCTGGAAATTCCCCGCCGAGCGGGCGCTGACCACCCTGCTCGGGATCGACATCCAGGTTGGCCGCACCGGCGCGCTCACCCCGCGCGCCCGGCTCGATCCGGTGAATGTCGGCGGCGTGCTGGTCAGCCACGCGACGCTGCACAACGAGGACGAGATCGCCCGCAAGGATGTGCGGATCGGCGACACCGTGGAGCTCCAGCGCGCCGGCGACGTGATCCCGCAGATCCTCCGCGCCCTGCCCGAGCGCCGCCCGGCCGACTCGGTGCCCTTCGTCTTCCCCGATCACTGCCCTGTCTGCGGCGCGCTGGCGATTCGCCCGGCCGGCGAGGTGGTGCGCCGCTGCACTGGCGGGCTGAGCTGCCCGGCCCAGGTGGTCGAGCGCCTGATCCATTTCTGCTCGCGCCTCGCCTTCGACATCGAGGGCATGGGCGAAAAGACGGTCCAGGAGTTCCACGGCCTCGGCTGGCTCGAAAGCCCGGCGGACATTTTTACCCTCCGCGACCGCGAGGCCGCGATCGCGGCGCTGGAGGGCTGGGGCGAGGTCTCGGCGCGCAAGCTGATCGCCGCGATCGACGCCCGCCGGCGGATTTCCCTCGCGCGCTTCATCTACGCGCTCGGCATAAGGCGGATCGGCGAGCAGAACGCGAAGCTGCTGGCGCGGCACTATTCGTCCTATGCCGTGTGGCGGCGGCAGATGGAGGAGGCGGGCGTGATCGGTTCCGACGCGCGGCTGGAACTCGGCTCGATTTCCGGGATCGGCCCATCGATCGCCGAGGAACTCGCCGGTTTCTTCGCCGAACCGCATAACCGCGACCTGCTCGACCGCCTGGTGCCGATGCTGACCATCGAGGACGAGGTCGCGGCGGCGGGCGGGGCGCTCGCCGGCAAGACGATCGTTTTCACCGGCACCCTCGAGTCGCTCACCCGCCCGGAGGCCAAGGCGCGGGCGGAGGCACTGGGGGCCAGGGTGACCGAGTCCGTCTCGAAGAAGACCGACTTCGTGGTGGTGGGCGCGGACGCCGGCTCCAAGGCCGCGAAAGCAGCCAGCCTCGGCGTGACCGTCCTCAGCGAGGCGGAATTCCGATCTCTCGCGGGGCTTCCGCCCGGTTGAACGCCGGCGCGGTCACCGCGTCGGCATTCAAAGCATCCGTCAGTCGTCCCGCTGGATCCGCTCCTGCCGCTCGTGGCGTTCCTGCGCCTCGATCGACAGTGTGGCGATCGGCCGTGCCATCAGCCGTTTCAGGCCGATCGGCTCGCCGGTTTCCTCGCAATAGCCATAAGTGCCGTTTTCGATCCGGGCGAGTGCCTGGTCGATCTTGCCGATCAGCTTGCGGGCGCGGTCCCGGGTGCGCAATTCGAGGGCCCGGTCGGTTTCGACGCTGGCCCGGTCGGTAATGTCGGGTTCGAGAATGCCGCCCTCGGACAGGCTGGCGAGGGTTCCGTTGGCTTCCATCAGCAGGTCGTGCCGCCAGCGAAGCAGCTTCTGGCGGAAAAATTCGACCTGCATCGGATTCATGAACTCTTCATCCTCGCTCGGCGAATAGTCCGGTGCAAGAGTAATTAACATTAATGTCAGTTCCTCCAACGCACGAGCCTCTGATCCAGTCGATGAGAGGCCGCAGGTGGCCGGCTTATAGCCGCGCGGCAATCGGACGCCAAGGCCACGAAGGGAGCAATTCACCGTATGGTCACAACCTTTCGTGGCGGGCGAGTTCCACTCTCGCGCGCAGCCTGATGGCGCCGATGACGGTCTGCAGCGCCGGATCGGCGGGACGGGGCATGTTCTCGATCATCTGGCGCAGCGTGTCGAGATCCGGCCGGGCGCCGCCGAGCAGCGCGGCCTGGAGCGCGGCGAGCGATCCCAGCGTCTGTTCGCCGGCCCTGTGCGCGGCGCGGTCGCGCCGGACCGGTCCGTCCTCGTCCTGCAGGCTGATCAGCCCGGCCATGTCCACCGGCGCGACCGCGATGGCGGCCTGCTGGCTCTGGGTCGTGATCGTGAAGCCGCCGCCTGCCGCAGCGGCGGGACCGGTCCTGCCGCCAATGCCGCCGACCGGCCCGCTGCCGCGCAGCCCTGAAACTCTCGTCATTCAACTCTCCATCCGAAGCCGCCGCCTCACAAAATTTCTGATAGCTGCAAATTGTTAACTTTTTGCTGCGAAAGTCCTGTGCAGTGACCAAAATGATCGCGCCAGGATGACCCGAAATTTCTTTGTAATCTGCTGCAGCGGCCAGCATCGCTGGCGGGCGGTTCTGCTGATCGTCTGGGCGGCGGTCTGCATCCTTGTCCAGTGCATGCGCCCGGCATTTTCCGAGGTCCGGATCAAGGATATCACCGACATACAGGGGATACGAGACAACCAGCTGATCGGCTACGGCCTCGTCGTCGGCCTCAGAGGTACCGGCGACTCGCTGAACAACTCGATCTTCACGCGCCAGTCGCTCATCGGCATGCTCGAACGGCTCGGCGTGAACACGCAGAACCAGGCCCAGAACCTGCAGACCAAGGACATCGCGGCCGTCATGGTCACGGCGAACCTGCCGGCTTTCGCCCATAGCGGCGAGACGATCGACGTCACGGTGTCGGCGATGGGCGATGCGACGGATCTGACCGGCGGCACGCTGCTGGTGACCCCGCTGCTCGGCGCCGATGGCCGGGTCTATGCCGTCGCCCAGGGTTCGCTGGTCACCGGAGCCATCCAGGCCGCGGGGGCGAACGCATCCTTCACGCAGGGCGTGCCTACGGTCGGCCGGATCACGAACGGCGCCATCGTCGAGCGTTCGGTCAGCTTCAAGCTGGCTTCCGAGAAGACGCCGAAACTCGAGCTCCGCAACCCCGATTTCACGACCGCGATGCGTATTTCGCGTGTCATCGACGAGCGTCTTGGTCCGGGGATTGCAACGGTGGACGATCCGCGCACGATCACCCTTGATCTCAAGGGGCGCAATGTCGTCAGCGATCTGGCCGAGATCGAGGATCTGCGCGTTCAGCCGTCTACGCCTGCGGTCGTCGTCGTCGACGAGGCGACCGGCACCATCGTGATGGGTGCGAATGTGCGGATCAGCACCGTCGCCATCGACGAGGGGAACATCACCGTCACGGTGAAGAACACCCCGGTTGTCAGCCAGCCCAATCCGCTCGCCGGCGGCACCACCGTCGCGACATCGCAGACCTCGATTTCCGTGAAGAAGGACAGGGGGAAGAAGATGGATATCGTGCACGGCAATATCAGCCTGCAGCAACTGGTTTCGAGCCTGAATTCGCTGGGTGTCGCACCGCACGACATGATCAGCATCCTCCAGGCGATCAAGGCGGCCGGCGCCCTGCAGGCACGGCTGGTCGTGCAATGACCGTGGGCTCCGTATCCGGTCTGCCTCTCGGTGCGGCGCTCGATTCGCTCACCAAGCCGCAGGCCGCGCCGCTTCCCCGGGCCGGCCAGTCGCCCCAGGGCAGTGCCGAAATCGTGAAGGCCGCCCATCATTTCGAGGCGATGGCGATCGCCCAGCTGCTCAAGCCGATGTTTTCCTCCGTCGGCTCGGCGCAGGCGCCATTCGGCGGCGGCTCGGTCGAGAAATCGTTCCGGCCCTTCTTCATCGACGCGATCGCGAAGTCGATCGAGGCGCGGGGCGGCCTCGGCCTGGCACCGATGATCGAACGCGCGCTCGAGGCCGACCAGCAGAAGGCGAAAATGTCATCCGGCGCGACGTCGCACGGCGCGGCGTCTCCGGCGCCCTCCTCATCGACAGGATCAGGTTCATGAACAACGACACATCACCGGGTAGTGCAATCGAAGCCGCCGAGGCCCTGGCCACGATCCTGGAAGAGGAAAACCGCAGCCTCTCGATTCAGGATTTTGCCGTGAGCGCGGCGCTTGCCGAGGCCAAGCGCGCGGCGATCGGCCGCCTGGAGGCCGCCCTGGATCTCGGCGTCGCCGGAAAACCGCGCGACGGCCGGCGGGTCGAGGCGGTGCAGCAGCGCCTGGACGCGGCGGCGGCGGCCAACGGGAAATTGCTGCGCCAGGCGATCGAGACGCAGCAACGGGTGATCCAGACGGTCATGCAGGCGCTCGATACGAGCCGCGCGGCCGGTGAGCCGTTGCAGCCCTATGGCCAGGAGGGCGCGGCGCGGCCGACCGCCCCCGTCGCGCTCGTCCTGCGGGCCTGATCTCACCGCCGATCTCTGGCCAGATCGGGGTGCCTGTGGCATCCCGGCTCCATGAAGCTGGTGCTGATCACAGAAGCCCCGTTCAAATCCGTGACGGGCGCATCGTTCTACCACCGCCGCCTGCTCGCTGCCTGGGGGGAACTGGGGGGAAGTTCGGAGATTCACGCGCTGGATGCGCCGGTCGCATCGTCATTCGCTGAGCGGATGGATGCCGGGGCGCTCGTGCTTGTGGAAGGTGCGGCCTTCGAATTTGCGCGTGATGCGATTCCCGCGCTGCAGGCGCGCGGGGCGATTGCCCTCATCCACCATCCGACAGCCCTGGAGCCGGGCACGCCGGAGGACCGTCGGCAGGCGCTCAAGGCATTCGAGCGTCAGGTCCTGCCCGGTTTCAGCCGCGTCATCGCCGCGAGCGATCCGATCGCCGACAGGCTGTCGGCCGAATTCGGCGTCATCCGCGAACGGATCACGGTGCTGGTCCCCGGGACCGACCGCTATCCATGCCGGACATTGAGCCCGGTCCCGCCGGACGGCAGCCCCTGCACGCTGCTGGCCCTCGGAACCCTGACATACCGCAAGGGGCACGACATTCTGCTCCGCGCGCTTGCGACGCTGCACGATCTCGACTGGCGGCTGGTCCTGGCGGGAGAGCCGCGCGATCCGGATTATGCCGCGGGGCTCGACCGTCTTTCCGCCGATCTCGGCATTGCCGGGCGCGTTGAACGGCGCGGGCCGCTCACCGGCGGCGCGCTCGATGATGCCTGGTCGGAGGCGGACATGTTCGCGCTGGCGACGCGCTTCGAGGGATTCGGCATGGCGATTGCCGAGGCGATGGCGCGCGGCTTGCCCGTCGCCATCTGCGATGGCGGCGCGGCCGGCCAGCTCGTGCCCACCGGGGCCGGCATCGTCGCCCCGGTTGATGACGTCGCCCAGCTCGGCAAGGCGCTGCGCCGCCTGGTCTTCAGCCCGGCGCTGAGGGCGCAGATGGGCGCCATTGCCTGGAAACATGCTGGCGGCCTGCCGAACTGGCCGGATCAGGCAAGGGCCCTGCGCGCGCTCGCCGGCTGAAACCGCCGGATCGACGATTTCCCGAGGAGCGTCCGGTCAGCCCATGCTTCGGGGCGGTGTCGCCGTCCGGCTATGGGCCAGCAACAGGCCGACCTGCGTGTGAAGGCAGCCGAACGAGAAGGGCTTTCGCAGCATCGCGGTGGGCGCGCTGTCGAACGGCGGTCCGGACGATGTGGTTTCGTCCAGCCCGGTCACGAAAAGAAGGGGCAGTTCGGGGCGGTCGGCGCGCGCGGCAAGGGCCAGTTGCCGTCCATTCATGGCGCCGGGCAGCCCGATATCGGCGATCAGCAGATCGATATCCGGCTCCGCGCGAAGGATCGCGAGGGCGGCTTCCGCGTCCGCGGCCATCCGCACGGAAAATCCCTGTTCGCGGAGCATGTCGGCGAGCAGCGTGCGCAGGCCCGGCTCATCATCGACGACGAGGATGAGGCCGGAGGTTTCGTCCCATCGCATGTCGGGCGCCGGCGCCGGAGCGTCTGATGTTTCTGTGGCGCCGGAAAGCTGGTTGCAGGGAATGAACAGGCTGATCTTCGTGCCCCTGCCGGCCTCGCTGGCAAGTTCGATGTGCCCGCCCGACTGCTTGATGAAACCATACACCATCGACAGGCCGAGCCCGGTGCCCTGGCCTGCGGGCTTGGTGGTGAAGAACGGTTCGAAGACGCGGTCCTTGACCTCGTCCGACATGCCGCAGCCGGTATCCGTGATGGTCAGCCGGACATAGTCGCCTTCCGTGTGCGTCTGGCCGCGGGCGGGTGCTACCAGCGTGGCATTGCTCGCCTCGATCGTGAGCCTGCCGCCTTCCGGCATCGCGTCGCGTGCGTTGATGGCGAGGTTCAGCAGCGCGTTCTCCAGCTGGTTGCGATCGCAGAAGCCGGCGCGGAGATCCGGCGGGTAGAGCGTTTGCACCTCGATGGCCGGCCCCACGGTCCGGTCGATCAGTTCGTGCAGGTCGTCGAGCAGCGTCGCCACCGAGATGGCGGCGGGCGCCAGGGCTTGCCGGCGCGCGAAGGTCAGCAGCCGCTGGGTCAGGCCGGCGGCCCGGCTCGCGGCGCTGCGCGCGCCATCGAGATAGGACATCGCGGACGCGTGGTCGCCCTGCTCGATCCGCGTCGCCAGCATGTCGAGATTGCCAAGAATCCCGGTGAGAAGATTGTTGAAGTCGTGCGAAATGCCGCCCGTCAGCTGGCCGATCGCCTCCATTTTCATCGACTGCCGCAACGCGGTCTCGACCTCCTCGCGCTCGCGCACCTGGTTCGTCGTTTCCGTCAGGGCGGCGTGCACCCCGTCGATCCGGCCGTCGGCGTCGAGAATCGGCGTATAGGACAGGCTGAGCCAGATCTGCTCGGGGCTGTCGCCACGGTCGGACACCAGGCTGTAATCGTGCAGCACCACCGTCTCGCCCGCGTGGACACGGGCGAGAATGTCGCGGATGAAGCGCTTCATGCGCGGGTTCGCCTGCGCCGCCGGCTGCCCGAGGCTGCCCGGATGATGCCGGCCAAGCAGCGCGGCGCAGGCGTCGTTGTAGATCAGGATGCCCTCGGGGCCCCACATTGTCGCGATGGCGATGTCCGAGCGGCAGATCAGCTGCACGGTCCGCCGCCGGATTGCCGACCAGGTATCGATCGGGCCGAGCGGTGTCGCGGCCCAGTCAAAACCGGCGATCATGGCGGGCATGAACGCTTCGGGCGCCGGATCGGTCGCACCGGCCTGCGCCAGCGTCAGCGGGATCGAAGTCTCAGCCACCGTCGGTTGTCTCCAGCCCGCGGCCGGGAACCGGCGTCCCGCGCGGTCACATCATTGCCGTGGCGAGGTCGCCCACCGCCGCTTTTTTGCCCCGTTCCGTCACAAGCCCGGCACTCGCAGTCTGTCGGTAAAACAAGATTTGGTTAAAACTCATACGGACTTGATACATGTCCAATATATGAATGTAATGTCATGAATTTTAAATGTAGGTAGGTCTCATCCTTCCAGAAGTCCAGCCTTTTCCGCGGAACGGCCATAGAGGAAGGTCCACAGCATCAGCAGCCCGATGGTCACGTAGCCGACGATCGGCCCGACGATGAGAAACCGGCCGACCGGCAGCGAAAACACCAGCACGCTGCGCACGGCCGTCTCCACCACCAGCCCGATGCCCCAGACGATCGTCATCACCGTCATCACCCGCCGGAAGCCCGGCTGGTGGCGATAGGATTCGAATTCCGCGCTGTCCTCGGCCGATTGCCGCTTCAGGCTGGCGCTGGCGAGCACATAGATCAGCGGCCGGCGGATCAGCGCCGAGACGATGAAGATGAAGCCGATCAGTCCGGTGACTAGCGATTCCCGCATCAGCAGCAGCTTGGGCGAACCGCCGAGCGCGAACCCGGCGAGCGAGAGCGCGATGCCGCCGAGCACCATGACCGAGATCGCGTCGACCCGCCGGTGGCGGGCGAACTCGACGAGGCTCCAGACGATCGGCGGCGCCGCCGAGGCCATGATCGCGTGGATCTCGCCGATATGCGGCTTGCTGAAATGATAGACGGTCCAGGGCAGCAGGAAATTGAACAGGATTTCCAGCGCCATCATGACGCGCTTGCGGGTGACGATGCCCTTCATGGCAGGATCTCCGCCCCTTCGAGGAGTTGCGCCGTCGACCGGCCGATCTCTTCCGCCGCCAACGCTTCCGCCCGCCCGCCGAGATGGGCGGCGAGGAAATGCTCGGTGATCGCGTTGAAGGCGATGCTGTTCTCCGGCCGCGCGAAACCGTGCCCCTCGTCGGGGAACAGGACGTAGGTCACCGCGATCCCCTTCGCCTTCAGCGCCGCCACCATCTGGTCGGACTCGGCCTGCTTCACCCGCGGGTCGTTCGCCCCCTGGCTGATCAGCAGCGGCCGGGCGAGGCGCGCGGCCTGGTGCACTGGCGAGCGCTCGCGCAGCAGCGCCGCGCCCTCCGGCGTCGCCGGGTCGCCGAGCGCGCGGGTGAAGATGCTGCGCCCCGCCTCCCAATAGGGCGGAATCGTCGCGAGCAGGGTTTCGAGATTGGACGGACCGACGATGTCCACCCCGCAGGCATAGCGCTCCGGATTCCGGGTCATCGCGGCGAGCGTCGCATACCCGCCATAGGACCCGCCCATGATGGCGATCCGGCTTGGATCGGCGATGCCCTGGCCGATCGCCCAGTCCACCGCATCGAGCAGGTCGTCATCCATCGCCCGGCCCCATTCGCGGTCGCCGGCATTGAGGAACGCCTTGCCGAACCCGGTCGAGGCCCGGAAATTGACCGACAGCACGGCATAGCCCCGGTTGGCCAGCCACTGGTGATACGGGTTGAACCCGAAGGAATCCCGCGCCCACGGCCCGCCATGCACCAGCAGCACCAGCGGCCGCGGCGCCGATCCCCCATCCGCCGGCAGGGTGAGGTACGACACGAGGGACAGCCCGTCCCGTGCGGCGATCACCACCGGGCGCATCGGTGCGAGCGGGGCGTCGGCAAGGTCGGGCCTTGTGTCGTAGAGCTTCTCCAGCGCCCGCGTCTTCCGGTCATACAGCCAGGCCACGCCTGGGGCGGTGTCCGAGGCGGCGCCGACGATCCAGAACCGGTCGTCCTCGCTGCGCGACTGGATGCCCCAATCGCCGATCCCGGCGGCATCGAGCGCGTCGAGATCCGGCTGGATCGCGGGATCGAGCGCCACGTAGCGGTTGCGCTCGTAATTCACGCCATAGGCGAGCGGCGTGTTCTCGTGCAGCCGGACGATGATCTCGCCGATATCCGCCCGCGCATCCTCGGCGAGCATGGTGGCCTCGCCGGTCTCGAGGTCGAGGCGGAACAGCGCGGCGGTATCGCGCCCGGCGCTGCTCAGCATCAGCGTCGCCCGCCCATCGGCGGTGAACAGGCCAAGCACGCCCGAGGTCATCGCGTCTTCCGGCGCGAAACGCATGAACGGCGCCCAGCCGCCGGCGCCATCCGGGCGCAGCACCGTCTGGCTGCCGTCGCCCTCCAGCCGCGCGGCGAGGCGCAGGGCGAAATCCTCGTCCACATCGAAGCCGGCGAGGCCGGGATTTTCCGCGATCATCGTCGACCGCCCGGTCGCGATCTCGATCCGGTAGAGATCCGGCCATTGCGGGTCGCGCGCGTTGTGGCTGACCACCGCCTCGCCGGGATGGCGGGGGGAGAGCTTGACGATGCTCGCCTGGATCGGGCCGTGCGGCGTCAGGTCGCGCATCGCCCCGGTCTCGCGGTCGACGGCGTGGAGATGGAAATTCTCGTCCCCGTCATTGTCCTTGACCACGAGAAGATGCCGCCCGTCATGCGCCCAGGCATAGCCCGGAATGCCGCGCCGCCGCTCGTCGGTCAGCGGCCGCGCCGCGTCGATCCGCCCGCGCGGGGCGACGAAGAGGTTCATCACCCCGTTGCGCGGCGCGAGAAAGGCGATCGTGCCGCCATCGGGGCTGATCTGCGCGCCCGCCCGGCGCGGATTGCCGAACAGGGCGGCGCGCGGAATGAGGGGCAGGGCGGTGGTGTCTGTCGTGCGGTCCATGCGGACTTCCTATCGGAGATCGCGTCGCGGCGAAACCGCCGCGCCCCGTCAGGGCGGCGAAACCGCCGCGCCCCGTCAGGGCGGCGAAACTGCCGCGCCCCGCCAGTGCGGCGAAACCGCCGCGCCCCGCCAGCGCGGCGAAACCGCGCCCCGTTTCAGTGCAGCCGGTCGAGCCGCAGCCGCTCGCGCCCGTCGGTCAGCCGCCGCGCCGCGAAATAGGCCGCGCCCACGGCGGCGATGCCGGTCGCCCCGGCGAGCAGGAACATCAGCATGATCTGGTATTTCACCGCCGAAACCGGCGACAGCCCGGCGAGGATCTGCCCGGTCATGATGCCCGGCAGCGTCACCAGCCCGGCGGCGGACATGGTGTTGACGATCGGCAGCATCCCCCGGCGCACCGCCTCGCGGATCAGCGGGCGCATCGCGTCGCGGAACGTCGCCCCGAGGGCGAGCTGCGCCTCGATCGCGGCGCGCTCGCGCGTCACCGCCGAGAGCAGCGCGTCGAGCGAGAGCGAGGCGGCGTTGAGCGCGTTGCCAAGCATGATCCCGGCGAGCGGAATGGCATAGCGCGCCGCATACCACGGTTCCGGGCGGATCGCGGTGGCCAGCGCGAAGACCGCGGTGATGAAGGTGGCCAGCGCCACCGCCGAAAGCCCGGCGATCTGGTTGCCGTAGCGCGCGAGCCGCCGCTCCGGCCGTGCCGCGACCTCGCGTCCGGCGATCGCGACCATCAGCAGGATGATGCCGAGCGTGAGCAGCGGCGCCTCGGCGGCGAACACGAAGCGGAGCAAAAACCCGATCAGCAGGAGTTGCACGGCGCAGCGCGCCGCCGCGACCAGCAATTGCCGGTGCAGCCTGAGGCCGAGCAGCACCGAGGCCAGCGCATCGACCAGCACGAGCGAGGCGGCGATCAGCAGATCCGCCGGGGTCAGGTCGATCGGGGTCATGCGAGGTTCAGCCGCCCGCCTTCGAGATGCATCCGCTGCGCGCCAAGGCGCTGGGCCTGTTCCTCGTCATGCGTCACCATCACGATCGCGGTGCCGGCGGCAAGGCGCAGCGCCAGCAGCTTCTCGACCAGCACCGTCGCCTTCGGATCGAGCGCGCCGGTCGGCTCGTCGAGCAGCAGCACGTCGGGCCGGGGCAGGATGGTGCGGATCAGGGCGAGGCGCATCCGCTCGCCGGTCGAAAGCCGGTGGATCTTCTGGTCGAGCAGCGCCGGCGCCAGGGCAAGCTGCGGCATCATCTCCGCCGCCGCCGCGCGGTCGGGGAAATGGGCGGCAGCCGTCTCGTGCCACCAGCCCGGCTCGGCCGGCAGATAGGCGACGCGCCGCCGCCAGGACGGCGCCGGCATCGCCGCGCGGTCCGCCCCGCCGAGCGCGACCCGCCCCTCATGCGGGTCGAGATCGGCGATCATCCGCAGCAGCACCGACTTGCCCGCCCCGGACGGGCCGGTGATCGCCACCGCCTCGCCGCGCCCGAGTTCGAGGTCGAACGGCCCGCCCGCGGCCCCGCGCAGGCCGGCCGCCACCAGGAATGACGCCACCGCCTCAGCCGGCGAAGGCGGCAAGCATCCGCGCCTCGGCCCGCATGCCGCGATGGAAGCAGCGCATCTCGAATTTCTCGTTCGGGCTGTGGATGCAGTCATCGTCCAGCCCGAAGCCGACCAGCAGCGTCTTCAGCCCGAGCTGCCGCTCGAACGCCTCGACCACCGGAATCGACGCACCGCATCCGGCGAGCACCGGCTTGCGGCCGAATTCCTGCTCCAGCGCCGCCCGCGCCGCGCGGACGAAGGGCAGGTCGACCGGCACGACCAGCCCGGCCGAGGCGCCATGCACCTCGAAACGCGCCTTCGCATCCGGCAGCAGCCGCGCGGTAACGAATTCCCTGAACCCCTCGACCACCTTCGCCGGGTCCTGGCCCGGCACCAGGCGGAAGGTGAGCTTGGCGCCGGCCTCGGCGGGAATCACCGTCTTGGTGCCCTCGCCCTGATAGCCGCCGAAAATGCCGTTGATCTCGGCGGTCGGCCGCGCCCAGTTCTGCTCCAGCACCGAAAACCCGCGCTCGCCGCTCGCCCGGGCGAGGCCGATGCCGCCGAGCCAGGCGGCCTCGTCGAACCCCGTCGCCCGCCAGGAGGCGAGCACGTCCGCCGGAATATCGAGGATGCCGTCATAGAAGCCCGGAATCCGGATCCGCCCGTCGGCGTCGAACAGGTCGCCGAGAATGCGGGTCAGCGCGCGGATCGGGTTGAGCGCCGGCCCGCCGAACAGGCCGGAATGCAGGTCGCGGTCCGGCCCCGAAATCCGCACCTCCACCGCCGCGAGCCCGCGCAGGCTGGTGGTGATCGCCGGCGTCTGCCGGTCCCACATGTTGGTGTCGGCGACGAGCACGAAATCGGCCTTCAGCGCGTCGCGCTCGGCCTCGAGCATGGTGGCGAGCGAGGGGCTGCCGCATTCCTCCTCGCCCTCCAGCAGCACGGTGAGGTTCACCGGCAGGCCGCCCGTCACGTCGAGCCAGGCGCGCACCGCCTCCAGCACCATCATCACCTGGCCCTTGTCGTCCACCGCGCCGCGGGCGACCACGCGCGGGCCTTCCGGATGGTCCACAAGCTGCGGGTCGAACGGATCGCTGTGCCAGAGGTCCAGCGGATCGGCGGGCTGCACGTCGTAATGCCCGTAATACAGCACGGTCGGCGCATCCGGCCCGGCCTTGTGATGCGTCGCGATCACGCCGGGCAGGCCCCTGGTCTCCGACAGCCGTGCCGCGAATCCCATCCCCGCGAGCAGGTCGCGCATATGTGAAGCGGCGCGCAGGCAATCCGCCCGGTGCGGCGAGGTTTCGGTCAGCCCCTGCGCGCTGATCGAGGGAATCCGCAACAGCTCGAACCAGCGCCCGCGCGCGCTGTCGAGATGGGCGTCGATATGGGCGAGAACGTCGTCGATCCTGCTGGTGCTCATCGAATGTCCCTCTGTTGGCGGCACGACGATAGGGGAGGGCGGCGTGCCGGAAAAGACAGCGGCGCTCAAGCCAGCCCGTCGATCGCCTCCGCGAGGCGGATATCGCGCGCCGAAAGCCCCCCCGCGTCATGGGTCGACAGCAGGATCGTCACGCGATTGTAGACATTCGACCATTCCGGATGATGGTCGTGCTTCTCCGCGAGCAGCGCCACCCGCGTCATGAACGCGAAGGCCTCGGAGAAATCGGCGAAGGCGAAGCGCCGTTCGATCGCGTCGCGGTCCTTCGCCAGCGACCATTCCGGCAAGAGGTCGACAAGGGCGGCGCGTTCGGCATCGGTCAGGCGGGGGATCATGTCGTGTCTCCTTGCTCCGAGAGGGCGGCGGCGAAGGCGGCGCGCAGGGCGGGGATCACCTCGGTCTCGAACCAGGGCCGCCGCGCCGCCCAGGCCCGTGTCCGCCAGGAGGGATGCGGCAGCGGAAACCGCTCCGGCAGGAACGCCCCAAAACCCCGCACCCGTTCCTCCATCGCCCCCTTGCCGAGATGATAGAGAATCGCGTGGCTGCCGACCAGCAGCGTGAGGCGGATCGCCGGCATCGCCGCGCGCAGCCGCCCCTGCCAGAGCCTGCCACATTCCGGCCGCGGCGGGGCGTCGCCGCCGCGCGCCAGCCGTCCCGGATAGCACAGCCCCATCGGCACGATCGCGATCCGGCTTTCGTCGTAGAACGTGGCCCGGTCGATGCCGAGCCAGTCGCGCAGCCGGTCGCCCGAGGGATCGTTCCAGGGAATGTCAGTTTGTGATAGCTCTAATACAACTTATCGTTATATTTCAATATTTTATATAGAGTATGTGCTCCTTATATCAATTTTTCGTGTCATTGCAGAAAGGATTGTTTCGATATGCTGAACCTCTGGCTGTGCCCGCCACCCACGCTTACCACAGGAACCTCCCGTAATCTTAATGGCCGCCTCGCAAGATTTTACTTGTTGCGTCGGCGGCCATTAAGATTACGGGTCCCTCCTATGGAAAGCATGGATGGCAAAAATGCAAATTCGCTTATTTGGTCTGTCAAAAATATATTATCGAAGATCCCGATATTGAAAATTTAATAATAAACCATCTGATATGTCGATTTTAAAAAGGAATATAGAAATTTTTTGTTCTTACAAAATATATCATTAAAAAAAATGTTTTAAAAATATTGATCTAAATCAGCGAGCTTTAATCTCGCGAGTTGCGATCGTCTGAAGGTGAAGGACAGCGGATCCGGGCGGCGGCCGTGACGGCTTTGGCGTTTTAGATTCAGTTTCGAGACGGCTTTTCAACGAGTCAGTCTTCGCAATACTAGTATAGCGGAACCTACGTAAATGAAGGTTTCAGCGGAGGCGATGCTTGCCTCGACGTCTTTGGCCAGACGGCGGCTGCTGTTGATCCAGGAGAAGAAGCGTTGCCCCCCACTGGCGGGCGAGCACGGTGAAGCCGACCTGTCGTGGCGGCTTGCGCACGATCTCGACACGGATCGAACCGGCCGCGTGCGACACGCGGCCCCTGGTATCCGGCATCGGCGAACGCGAATTGCACGAACGTCCAACTCCGGCGTGATCCACGCAACAGCGGCCCGGCACCGTCGCGATCCTGAATGTCGGGTGCGCGGGCATGGAGCTTGAGCGCCCGGCGGTCGGTGTCCGCCACCGCTTGGCGATTGCGTCCTTGATCAATTTGCCGCCATTATAGCCCCGCACACCGCCGCTCTCAATTGCCTTGACGCTTTGACTGTCGATGACAGCCGCGCACGGGCTCGCCGCGCGGCACACCCGTTCGTGGTCCTGCATGATGAGTTGGTGGCTTATGGTTTCCCACGTTCCCTCGTCGCGCAAACGGGCGAACAAGCGATACATCGTCCGTCATGGCGGGAAGCCGTCCAGAGTCAGCCGCGGTGCAATGCCGCCTCGCAGCATGTAGCAGATGACGTTCATGATCTCCCGCATGGAATGCGCTCGTTTCCGGCCACTATCGGCATCAGGCGGCGGGAACGGCAACAGAATGATGAATTCGGCATCGGTCAGGTCGCTTCCATAGCGTAGCCCGTCGCGGCGATGTCGCCGCCGGGTGGTCGGGTCCACATCGCGGTCTCGTACAGTGCGTTTGCAACCTTGACGAATCACGATCTGCCCGGCCACCCAGCCCATTACCCAATTATCTCGAATGCGTTTCGAGACAGCCATTTAGGTGGCGGCGGCGTTACACTTTATTTTTTGCCTTTCTACCTCTTGACAGGCCGTTGGGTCTTGGCGCGCTGGGAGGCGGAGCGACGAAAAATGTCGCTAGTTCAACATTCAATGCATTGGCCAACCGCTCAATGGTATTCAGAGAAGGGTTTTCCAAACAGCGCTCAAGGCGGCTTACATACGTCCGGTCCAAGGCCGCATCAATCGCAAGCTTCTCTTGAGACCTACCTTGGCTGACCCGTGTTCGTCTTAGGTTCCATGCAAAAATTTCGTTCGCCCGCATATCTGAAAGCGAGCAGATTGATGTCTATCAAACCACGGATTATACGCATCATATTGTTCCTTACATGATCCTGGAAAATTCCCGTGAGCCACCGGCACAAATCGCGAATCGTTATCGATGACATTCGGATCGGTCTCGAAGAATTTGTTAAAGATTTCGTCCGCAATGACCCTGGAGTCGAACGCAGGTTGATTATCCAAGCACTGTGTGAATATACGACGGCTACTGGCGTTCTGATCCTAGGGCACGAGCAGCTTGTGCAAATGTTGTGGCAAGCGGCGAAAGATCTCGAGCCACAATTAGAAACACGTGTTGCTAAGACCTACAATGAAACACAAGAGCGTATGGCGGCACGGCGAGCATAAATAACGCAAAAGTTCTTTTGGTAGGTCAGTCTGGAAGCGTAAGTCGACTCAGAGCCCGAATCTGAATGGTAGGGCGGCTATCAGTTGCGTGAGATTTTCCTTGTGAGCAGGCGGATATGGGCGAGGAAGAGCCATTCTGTGGCGCTGGTAACGGTGGCGCGTGAGATTTGGCCGGACGAGCCCCACGAGGCAGCGCAAAAAGACACGGACGCGCGGTGGACGCTCAAGATCGGCGGCAAGATCCGGTATCGGCCGGACGGCACGCCACTGCCCCAGGTTGTGCTGCCGGTGTTCGGCTACAAATCCCACATCGCGATCGACCGACGCTTCGGCTTCATCCGGGAGAGTGCGGTGACCTCGGCCGCGCAACCGGATGGGCGGATGCTGTCGCGACGGGTGAGCACACAGAATTCCTCCTCGGAGGTCTGGGCCGACAGCGCCTATCGCTCGCAGACAAACGAGAAATGGCTGGCATCAAGGATGTTGGTCAGCCGCATCCACGGCAGTGTCCTGAATTTCGTGTGTGAGTGGCATAGTGGGTAGAAAGGAAGACCCATATGGCACGACGGAGAGCGCCGGCGATCCCGGACGAATTGCTGGACCAGCTTCTGGCTGGGGGAGACGCGGCGGCAGCGCTGAATTCCGGGGATCTGGTGAACACGCTGAAGAAGGCTCTGGCGGAGCGGGCCCTGAGCGCGGAGATGGATTACCATCTGAGTGACGAAGCGGAGGCGGAGAACAGCCGCAACGGCTATGGCCGCAAGTCGGTGTCGACCGGCACGGGGAAGATCGAGATTGCGATCCCGCGAGACCGTGCGGGCAGCTTTGATCCGCAGCTGATCGCCAAATACCAGCGCCGGTTTCCAGGCTTCGATGACAAGATCATCTCGATGTATGCGCGGGGGATGAGCACCCGGGAGATCGCGGAACATCTGCGCGAGATCTACGGCATGGATGCCTCGGCGGAGCTGATCAGCACGATCACGGATGCGGTGCTGGACGAGGTGACATCCTGGCAGCAGCGTCCGCTGGACCCGGTCTATCCGCTGGTATTCTTCGATGCCATCCGGGTGAAGATCCGCGACGAGGGCGTGGTCCGTAACAAGGCGATCCATATCGCGCTGGGGGTTATGGCCGACGGGACGAAGGTCGAACTCGGGATGTGGATCGAGCAGAACGAAGGCGCCAAATTCTGGCTGCGCGTGATGAACGAGCTGAAGAACCGCGGCGTCGAGGACATCCTGCTGGCGGTGGTCGATGGCCTCAAGGGGTTCCCGGAGGCGATCACGGCCGTCTTTCCCGAGACGATCGTGCAGACCTGCATCGTCCATCTGCTCCGGAATTCGATGGATTTCGTATCCTACAAGGACCGCAAGGCGGTCGCGGCCGCGCTCAAGGACATATACCGGGCCGTTGATGCCAGGGCCGCCGAGGCCGCTCTCGCCGATTTCGAGGCCGGTCCATGGGGCCAGAAATACCCCGCCATCGGCCAGAGCTGGCGCCGGGTATGGCAGGAAGTCATCCCTTTTTTCGGCTTTCCGGGCGACGTTCGTCGGATCATTTATACAACGAACGCCATAGAAGCTTTGAATTCCAAGCTGCGCCGGGCCATCCGCGTGCGCGGCCATTTCCCCAGCGATGAGGCCGCGGCCAAGCTGCTCTATCTGATCCTGAACCGCTCCGAAAAAGAGTGGGTGATGCCACCTCGAGAATGGGCTATGGCAAAGGCTCAGTTCGCCGTCATCTTCGGCGACCGCTTCGTAAGGGCCCTGGCGGCCTGATGTTCAACCGCCGCCCATACACGGAATTCCTGACACTGCCGCATCCACAGGCGCAAGCCGGCGGGCAAGCCGATGCCGCACAATATCGCGCGGGCCAATGCCGCGAAATCGTGGATCCGTGCCCATGTCGAACACGTCTTCGCCCACCAGAAGAACAGGTTCGGCCTGTTCATCCGCACCATCGGCATCGCGCGGGCCGAGGCGAAACTCATCCTGGCCAATATCGCCTACAACTTCGACCGGCTCATCTTCCATGAACGCGCCCAAGCCATGGGATGAATCCGTCCAGACCTCGGGATTGCGGCACCGATCGCAGCCTCCGCGACCCACGCAGACGGTCAAATAAGGCCCTTCAAACGGCCAAGAGCGCCGTATCCAGATTCAGATCCAACCAACCGCTCAATCCGCAAGGGTAAATACGGGTGTCCAGCTTGATCCGATCCGCCCGCTTCGCGCGAAACACCAGCGCCGCGATCGAGAACGGATCCCCGCCCAGCACCTCGGCAGCCAGACCATTGGCTCCCTTGCGGAAATCTACTGGACGCATCGCCACCAGCACACGCACGCCCGGCGGGATCGCGATCACGGCACAGACGCCCTGATCGCCCGCAGCACCTCGGTCAGGAGCGTGCCGTCCGTCTCTACCGGCACCCGCATTACCGCATCGGCGAGCCAGATCTCGATGCATGGTGCCGACCTCGTCCGCTGCGCCGCTTGCCCCACGGAAACCGCGCTTCCCTCGTCCGTCTCAGGCATTGGCGTCGCCGGCACGATCGGGAGTAACGCCGGCACATGCCCGTCCCGGTGGGCGCCAAGTGCCCTTCGCGGGCCAGCCGACGCCAGGCTCAGATCTGCTGCGGACAATGCGCCCAGCGCCGCGCAACCTCCGTCACCGCCGCTCCCGCCCGAAGCGTCTCGGCAACAATCCGCGTCTTCTCCTCGTCCGACCATCGCCGTCGCCGGCCCTGACCAGCCAAAACCTCAATCCGCCGAAACCCCACCTTCGCGTCGTCGTTAATTACGTCCATAGAGACCGCTCGATACCAAAACTCCGCACCGATCCAGCACAAATCATCCCGTCACCAGAAGAAGGGGGCCAGCACTCCGCATACGATCCAATCGCGCCGCAAGCCCAATGGATGGACACAATCGTCCCACAAAAAATCGACGCTACGCGAAGCATTCCATGGCATTTATGTCATTCTCACGTGAAAACTTCGACTTAAGCTGTCAGCCGTCGGAGTAGCGCATGGCCGGCATCGCCAATTACGGTCAATCCCTGTCTCGTCACCAGTCTGCCGTCGGCCGCGACGTCAAAACCCAGGTCGTATGCGGCCTCAAGAAAGACCTTCAGGTCCTGCCGCTCTTGCTTAGAAATTGATTCAAGAGGGGAAAGTGTTGGCATTTGTGGGCTGGAATCACTTAAATGTCTTTCGGAATGAGATGTTATCTCCACCACGCTCACTGGACTGAGCTTTGCTAATGTTCTACGCAGTCGAGTAACCTCGGATTCAAGAAAACTGACTTTATGCTTGAGGGTCGATATAACAGCGTCTACCTCAAGGGGCAGTTTTGATTCAATTTTATCAGGTGAGTATCGGATAATTTCCTCAGAAAAGCGTAAATTTATATAATTTCTATAAGCTTTATTATTACAAATTGATTGATATTTTGGTCCACCAAAATGCATTACGCAAATTTTTGCTACCTCAGAATTTGTCTTTTCAAGTGATTTTTGTATGATGCTTGCCTATCCGGTTGTTACCCACACCCACTAAATGTAGGGTGTGTCCATTCCCCGGAATAAAGCTCGTCAAAGGTTGGTGCGGCTGCCCTACCCGCGATTCCGAGCAGCGAGCGGAACGCGTTGAAGGGATAGAGGCGCCGGTTGAACCGAAACGTGAATTCATTGAGGTAGGCTTGTAGATGTTTGGCGCTGACCCCGTGATGGATGCCGTTGATCCAGGTCTTCAGGTTGGTAAAGACCAAGTGGACGATCGGCAGGAATTCTTCTGCCACCTCCGGGTCGCCGCATTCGGCGATTGCATGGTGGTCGAACCCGCGCCTTCCGAGACCGGCATAGCCGCTCCAGTCGTCGGTAACGATCAGCGATCCGGGAGCAACGGCGTTTTCGACGAATCCGCAGAGCGAATTGGCGCTACGGTCGGGGACAACAGCGAGACGAACGCGTCCCGCGTAGCGACCGTCTTTCCGATTGTCGAGCTTGGTTCCCGGTTTCCGGTGGCGCACCTCCACGGCACAGGCGACGAGAACCTTGTGATGGACACCCCGTCCATCGCCTCGGGTTCGTCCTCCAACCCACGTTTCATCCACTTCGACGTGTTCTTGCGGCGTGTCGCCAATCTTGTCGCGCTCGGGGCGCACCATCCCGGCGCGCAGCTTATGAAGGATGCCGAAGGCGGTCTCGTAGCGCGACAGGCCGAGTTGCCGCTGAAATTGGACGGCCGACATTCCGGGCGTCTGGCTGGCGATCAAGTAAGCCGCCCAGAACCAAGTCGACAGCGGCGTGTGACTGCGTTCCATAACGGTCCCAGCCATCAGGCTTACGTCTTTGCGACAGGCCCGGCAGCGCAGAACGCCCGGGCGCGCCTCGAAACGGAACGGCTCGCCAACGACGCCGCACCTTGGGCAGGCGAACCCTCCATTCCAGCGGGCGCTTTCGAGATAGGCGGCACAGGCCGCGTCGTTCGGGAAAATACGCTGGAATTCCGGCAGAGACTGCGGGAACGGCAGGTCTTCACGGGCCAGGACATCCATGCCCAACACTAGATCTAGTAGGTATGGGAGTCAACCGGATAGGCAAGGTATGATGATATCAGTAGCCCTTTTTATGTTCTCAATCGAACGTATGGATTTTGGAGATTTTGTTGTTTCCAAAAATTGATTATAGAAATCCGTGGATGACATTTTTTTATTCATCAATGCAGTTTCCAATCCTAGTGTCCCGTCATTAAATATTGAAAAATTAGATTTGCGCGCAAGCCGAGATGGCTACGATAACGCACAAATTCTCTTCCTGCAAAACCACCTGGGTTCTGTGCCTATTTCCCCGACTGCATCGGGTTTGGTCTGAGCCCCAAGTTCCCGCCATTCAGGAGTAGAGTCTCATCCCCGAGTGATGCCCACGATTGGGCGTAGGTGCAACAGGCGGGTTGGGGGTTAACCCCCAACCCGGCGCGCCGCTGATTTTTCCCGCCACCTCTGCCGGGGTTTTGTTGCCCAGGCTCGAATGGGGGCGGTGATGATTATAGTCGTGACGCCAGGCGGCCAGCACGGACCTCGCTTGAGGCAGGCTCGTGAACAAGGTCTCGTTCAGACACTCGTCCCGGAGCCGGGCGTTGAAGCTCTCGACGAACCCGTTTTGCTGGGGCTTGCCGGGCGCGATGTAATGCCATTCCACGTTCCGCTCTTTCGACCAGCGCAGGATCGACATGCTGGTGAGCTCAGTGCCGTTGTCGCTGACCACCATGAGCGGGCGCGCCCCGCGCTCAGTGATCGCCATATCCAACTCGCGTGCCACCCGGGCGCCCGAAATGTAAGCATCCGGTGAAAGCCGCGGTTCTTTTATTTTGTTGGCTTTTGGGAAGGCGGGATGTAGCGATTGGTTCTGTCTGATTATTTTGAAGGCAGGGCCTGGACGATCTCGGTTGCCTCACTTGTGTCGCGATGAACCTCTTCACGGATGACGCGATCTGTGACGTCATTCAGGTATTGCATCAACGCGCCATTGAGTTCCTGGAATTCTGGCCATAGCACTTGATCGACAAAAGCCTGCGGTACCCGCAGCATGACGGTGGTCAGGCGTTGCCGATAAAGGCGGTATGGCTTCAGGCCATAGCGCCGGCACAACGCCAGGAACAATCGGCGAGACCATTGGTCGCGCAGAGAAAACTGCATTTCGATGGCTTTGTCCCGGCCCTGAAGTTCCGCCAGCCTGGCCTGAACGCGCCCGAATGCGGCCTCGGCCGCTGTGCGTTCGCCGATCGTTCCCGCTCCGGCGAACAATGCCTCGATCTTGCGAAGCTTCTCCCGAAGCACGGCCTCTTCAGACACATCCAACCTCTTCCGCTGCACGTGCCGGGATTTTGCCGGCGCAGTGCCATGGCAACAACTCGTTGAGGCGGCTGGCGGGCTGATTGTTGATCCTGGCGAGCACGTCGGCGAGCCAGGCTTGCGGATCGACGTTATTGAGGCGGGCGGTCTGGATCAGGGTGTAGAGGATGGCGGCCCGTTCACCGCCGCGATCCGAGCCGCAGAACAGCCACGCCTTGCGGCCGAGCGGCACGCAACGCAGGGCGCGTTCGGCGGCATTGTTGCTGAGGCAGACCCGGCCATCCTCGAGGAAGCGGGTGAAGGCGTCCCAGCGGCGGAGCATGTAGTTGATCGCCTTGGCAAGATCATGGTGGCGCGACAGCCTGGCGACCTGACCATTCAGCCAGGCATGGAGCTCGGCAACCAGCGGCGCACTGCGTTCCCGCCGCACAGCCAGCCGCTCGACGGCCGATTTGCCGTTGATGGTGCGCTCGACTTCGAACAGGGCATCGAGCCGCCGCACGGCCTCGATGGCGATCGGATAGACCGTGGCGGCTTGCCCCCCACGGCTCTTCCTGCGCGCCGCCGCGGCGATATCGGCCAGTTCGAAGAATTTCCGTCGGGCATGAGCGTGGCAGCCGGCCTCCCGCACCGGTGCAGGTGTGCGGCCATCTTTGTATAGTTCGCCATAGCCACCATAGGCATCGGCCTGCAGGATACCCGGCCAGCCGGCAAGATGGGCCTGTGGATGCTCGCCGCGCCGATCCCGCGAATAATGGAACAGTGCCGCCGGGGGATCGGAGCCGCCGAAGGGCCGGTCGTCCCGCACATAGACCCATAGCCGTGCCGTATCGGTCTTGCCGCGCGCCATGACCGGCACCGTGGTGTCGTCGCCATGCAGGCGCGCGGCATCATGAACATGGGCTTCGATCAGCCGGTAGAGCGGCATCAGCGCATGACATGCCGCCCCGACCTGATCGGCCAGGGTCGAGACACTGAGTGGAACACCCTCGCGGGCAAAGCGCTCGGCCTGGCGGTTGAGCGGCTGGTGCTGGCCATACTTCTCGAACAAAAGCATCGCGAGAAAGCTTGCCCCCGCCCACCCGCGAGGAACGACATGGAACGGTGCCGGCGGCTGCGCGACCGCCTCGCAGGCCCGGCAGGAGAATTTCTCCCGCACCGTCTGGATCACCTTCCACTGCCGCGGGATCACCTCCAGCGTCTCGGTGATGTCCTCGCCCAGCTTTGACAGCCTGGTGCTGCCACAGGCAGGGCAGGCACAAGGGGGCTCTATCACCACACGCTCGCGCGGCAGGTGTACGGGAAAGGGCTTTCTGGCCGGGCTCTTGCGCTCGAAACCACCAACGCGCGTCGTCTTTGCCGCGGCGGCCTCGGCAGCCAGACCATCTGCGCTGGCGTCAGCCTCGAGATCCTCGAGCTGTAATTCCAGCTGATCGAGCAGACGACGGCTGCGCTCGGCGCTGGCGCCAAATTGCTCGCGCCGCAGACGGGCAATCTGCAGCTTCAGATGCGCGATCAACGCCTCGGTCGCACTCTCCCGGGCACGCGCATCGGCCAGTCGGGCCTCGGCCTCGTCGGCCCGGCGAGCCATCGAATGCACCAGCGCTTTCAGCGCCTCGACGTCGTTCGGAAGAGTGGTTCCAGAGGTTTCCACGCCCCGAGAGAATCATAGAAAACCGCAGATTTGAAGCCAGAAAATCCCAGGCTGCCGATAAAATTGACCGCCTTTACCCCGCACTCGCCGGCCGCCACGAGTAGCGCGGATTGCGCCAGTCAATTCCCTCCAGCAGGCAGGCCAGCTGCGAACTCGTCAACGAAACCACCCCGTCCTTCGCAGACGGCCACGGAAAATACCCCTTCTCAAGTCGCTTCGAATACAGCGACATCCCCACACCATCATGCCAGATGATCTTCACCAGCGAGCCCGACCTGCCACGGAATACGAACAGATCCCCGCCGTGTGGATCCCGCTTCAACCCTCGCTCGACCAATAGCGCCAGACCCTGCATGCCACGGCGCATGTCCGTGTGCCCCAGCGCAATCCACACACGCGCTCCAACAGGGATCATCCCAGAGCCTTCAGCGTCGCCGTGACCACCGCTGGCGCCACCATGCCCTCGATCACCACCCGCGTACCGCCAGCCAGACGAACCTCGATCCGACCCTGGTTGCGCGGCGCCGCAACAGACGCCCGATCCGTATCCTCAGGCCCCGCAATCATCGCAACGGCCGACAGCTCCGGCGCCATATGAACCGGCAGGAATTGCGCAGGTGCCGAAGCCAAACTCAATTCGCCAGCACGCACCAGACGGCGCCAGTTCCATAGCTGACCACGCGATATGTCATGCCGCCGCGCAACTTCCGCAAACACCGCACCAGGCGCTTCCGCTTCCGCAACAATCCGTAGCTTGTCCTCATCACGCCAGCGACGCCGGCGCTCAATTCCCGTGATGATCTCCATCCAAACACCCGCTCATAGCGTCGCTCTTACAGGCGCATTTATGAGCGAATCACTCCATCATCGACAGGCGGCCTTCACCGGATAGTTACCCCGAAATTGACGTGTCGGCGATCAAGCGAACGCATTCGCGGCTGAAATCGTCCACGACGGCGAAGATCCGAAACCTGCGCCCACATGTCAGGGCGTCGGAGACGAAATCCAGCGACCAGCGCTGATTGCAGCCCTGCGGAATGGTCATCGGAGATCGTGTGCCCAAGGCCCGCTTTCGCCCGCCGCGACGGCGAACCTGAAGACGTTCTTCGCGGTAAAGGCGCCGAAACTTCTTGTGGTTCATGGAAATTCCTTCGCGGCTGAGCAGCCAGTGCAGGCGCCGATAGCCAAATCGACGGCGCTCGCCCGCAAGCACGCGCATGCGTTCGCGAGCCTCCGCATCATCCGGGCGGCGGCTTTGATACCGCACCGTGGTCCGATCCACGCCCAGCGCATCGCAGGCCCGGCGTTGGCTCACCTCGAACAGGGTCTGAAGATGAGCTACCGCCTCCCGCTTATGGCTGGGCGCTAGAATTTTTTTGACGCAATTTCCTTGAGCATGGCGTTGTCCAGCACGGCGTCCGCCAGCAGCCGCTTGAGCCGAGCGTTCTCGTCTTCCAGCTGTTTGAGCCGCCGGGCGTCCGAGACTTCCAACCCGCCGAACTTGGCCTTCCACTTGTAAAACGTCGCGGAGCTGATCCCGTGTCGACGGCAGACCTCCGCCGTCGACATCACCGACTCCTGCTCTTTGAGGATGCCGATGATCTGCTCCTCGCTAAACCGACTGCTCTTCATATCGTCCGTCTCCCTGATGGGGCGGACTCTACTCATTCCTGGAGGAAATCCACGGGCTCAGACCACTGCCAGCAGTTCGGCAGGCGATCATCGCCTATCTCGGCGCACCGCCAGACCGATGTCCGCACTGCTACAGACCGCTCCGTCACTCACCATATAATCTGCCAAAGTAGTGCTAAAGGGGCCATAAGCAGCCTGACCGCATTATGCGGACACCCAAGAAAAGCAGCCATTCCCGTGTAGACCAGAGCCTGACAGTCGTGGGCCGAACGAGCCGATCTTGGACGCAGACGTTTGCCGTGCATCGCTAACGATGCGCATTGCACTACAGCGGGCCACTTGAAGCCCGCAGGGCCAATCCTGGACAGAGCGTCCACTCGGCCTGCTCTTGGCGGATGCGTTTATGCATCCGTTGCCAACGGGAACTCGCGCTCCATCCAGGCGCGAAATTCTGTGCCATTTCCCCGCATCAGGAGAACGGGCACATCGAATTGCTCTCCAGTATCCAGATGGTAGGCCATCAGGGCAGCCAGATGATGGCGACCCTGGCTGACGCTCAATGTGATCTCCGAAAAATGGAGGTAGATTGGAAAAATCGAGATTGTACGGACGTTCTTCGAGGCAGCCTGGAATCGTCTGAGTGAGGCTTGGCTGCGATGCTCATTCGCTTTCTCGCCGGCGCCGGCATGATACCGACCCTGCGCATCAACCCACGAGAGCCCGTCCCGTTTGGCAAAAGTTGTCACCACTTCATACAAAGCCTGCACCGGAATTTCTGTGGGGGAATAGAGCCGAGCGTCAGATGGGTTGGAATTAAAAATTACCACATGAATCTCCTTTTTGCAGACTTGGCCCCAAGCGGGCGAGAAGCGATCCGTGAAGCCGCCCAAGCCGATCTGACACGCTCATCTACTTGATAGGTGACCAACTTTTTTGAACGGAAACTGTAGTCTGCCGATGATAGCTATTCGAAGCTAGCAGCCTCCTCCTCAAGATCGTTCGCAGTAGAGACTTGGCCCTGCTTGTCGATGTCGCGGGCAATGATCCGCTTTTTAAGTTCTCGGCTGATCGCCTTGGAGCGCATGGTCAAAAATGCATCATAATCGTCAACCCAAATGCCGAACTTATCAAGATCCTCGATAAGATGGGTCTTCATCGTTACGTCAATTTCGTCGTTCTCTTTGGCAAACGTCTTCATGTAGCGGGAGGGCGGTTTAGCCCCGATGTCACGCTTATTGAGGTAGTCGTCGACGATGGTGATATTGACGACGTTGTTGATGCGCCTATCGTCTTCATTTTTTTTACTTAAGTATGACTTTGGAAAAAAATGATGGTAGTTCTTGCTATTGGATTGCTTAAGCCAGTTATTGCTGATATTGACATTTGAGTTGTCCCTGAAGGACTTCGGTGCGCGATGCGCGTAAAGGCACAGAATTGCCTTCACGAAACTGCGACTCGTATTGAACCATCCGTTCTCCAAAATGAAATCTGGCGAAACGTCGACACCCCAATCGTAGTCAGGCGACTCATCATTAAGGATGGCGTCGATACGCCGTATATCCTGGGCAAGTTTACTTTCGACTGACGAAGAATACCGGCCGCCTAGCGAGGCACGCCAAAAGAAATCCTCTAAGAGCTTCCGTTGTGCCGCGCTTGGATTATCTGGGTGGTGATAGAAATAGTAGGCGAAAGGTACGAGTAAAGCGTTATAGGGAAGTAGCGCGGAAACAGGTATACCGTAGCGGTTGCGAAAATGCTCGACAGCTTGTTGCAGTGCATTGATAATGCTGCCCCAGGTATCGATGAACTCCTTCTTTGCGATTTTAAGTATGATCTGTTTCTTGCACTCCTTCTTAAGGATGAGTGCGATCAATTGTAGTATGATGGCGTCGGATATCGTTTCATAATTGACGGGTTCTAGGCTTTCAACTAGCTTATCGAACTTCTGTGAGAGATCAAATCCCCGCGCTTCGTCATAGGTCTTTGCGACCATAATCTCGAAAAGCGTGAGCGGCATTCCTCCGACATTGATGCGCGTGAAGATTTCGGTCGCGACATCGATTGGGACGTCACGAACCTCAATGACCGGGAAGTCGTAGCTTTCAATGCGTCGTTTGTATTCTTCGAGCTTGCCGTGGTATGCGCCGTCGAAGGCCGCGAGCGACGTCAAGCCGCCATAGAGAAGATCGGTGAGGCGAATGTAACTCTTTTCTTTCTTGTCGCTTACTTCGGTAACCACGATTTGGTCATCCTCGGTCGCTTCGAGATCGATGTAAACCTTCGAAAAATCGTCGATCTGACCGGATTCCCGCGTGACTGCGAGGCCCTTTAGGGTCGCGTATAGGCTGGTGATCCGCTGTTGCCCGTCAAGAACGTAGGCTGCGGTTTCGCCTTCTCTGGGAGGCGGCAAATTCTCGGAACCTATGTCCCGCACATGACGCAAACGCTCCTTGGTTGCCCAGAAGATAAAAGTCCCTACCGGGTAACCCTTCACGATACTGTCAATAAGCGCTGCTGATTTTTGGAGGCCCCAGACAAAATCACGCTGAAATTGTGGAATTTTGATCTGACCGCGCTTAATGTCATTGAGAAGGCCGGAATACTTGGCATGCGTCGGCTGGGGAAGTTGCATCTTGAGTCTCTGGCAGTACGAGGGGTGAGACGGAGCGGAAGGTTGTAAGGCCTGCAGCTTCCTTTGGAACCTTACGGCCTCGCTACAAGGAGTGCAACTTTAGCGATATGGTTTAGCAAGTAGGGTGCAATGCCACTCTGGTATTGCACCGCCAAGGTTCGCTTCCGAGCACCAGGAAACTGACACTTTACGTCCTCATGGGCCAAAAGCGGTCTGACCGCTTTATGGCGGCCATGCCTAGAGAAGCTGTAGACGGAAAATAAAGTTGTATCCTAGACAATAAAGATTTATACAAAATACGAATGCGGCCCAATCTGGCCCGGGGTCGGGGCCAACGGCTGTGGATCAGCCTGGGGTCCCGTTGTTGCTTTCCACTGAGAAGTGTTGGGGTGGAACGGCCGATAGCGTCCGTCAATGTGGTGGAAATTCTGGTGTAGCTGAAGCGGCCAATGGTCACGCGGCGACGGTGGAAATTCGTGGTGTATCGGCATCGATGGCGGGTGCCATGAGTTCGACCATTCCCTCGATCTGCATATAGCGGTTCTGTGTTTGCCATTCGTCGTTGGCCTCGAGCAGCACGGCCCCGATCAGGCGGATGATCGAACCTTCATTGGGAAAGATGCCGACGACATCGGCGCGGCGCTTGACCTCCTTGTTCAGGCGTTCGAGCGGATTCGTCGAGTGAATTTTGGTTCGGTGCTGGGCGGGAAAGTCCATGTGCGCCAGCACGTCGGTTTCACTGTCGTCGATGAACGCGCCAAGTTTTGGCCATTTGCCCCGGAGCTGGTCGGCCACATGGCGCAGGGTCTGGCTGGCACTGACGCGATCCGGCTGGATAAACGCCTGACGCAACGCTGCAGACACCATGCTCTGCTGCCCCTTCGGCACATAGGACAAGGCGTTGCGCATCCAGTGAACGCGGCATCTTTGCCAGGATGCCCCCATCACCCGGCGGATCGCCGCCTTCAACCCTTCATGAGCATCGGAGATCACCAGTTTCACCTCACGCAACCCACGGCGGACCAAGCTCTTGAGAAAGGTCGACCAGAAGGTCTCCGCCTCGGACGGGCCGATGTGCAGGCCGACGATCTCGCGCCGACCGTCGGTGTTCACCGCCACTGCGATTATCGCCGCAACTGAGACGATCCGCCCACCTTCGCGCTGCTTGAGATAGGTCGCATCCAACCACAGATACGGCCACTCGCCGGCGAGTGGCCGGTCGAGGAAGGCGTTCACCCTCTCATCGATGTCCTTGCACAGTTTCGAGACCGTGCTCTTGCTGATCCCCGTCAGCCCCATGGCCTGCACCAGCTCGTCTACCCGCCGGGTCGAGACGCCGCCAATCCAGGCTTCCTGGATGACCGCGGCCAGCGCCTTCTCCGAGGTCCGGCGAGCTTCCAGGAACGGCGGGAAGTAGCTCCCCTGCCGCAGCTTCGGGATCCGAAGCTGCAAGCTGCCAAGCCGCGTGTCCAATGCGCGTTCCCGGTAGCCGTTGCGATAGGTCGCGCGCTCGCCGCTGCGCTCGTAGCGGCTGGCGCCGATCAGCCCATCCACATCCGTCTCCATCAGCAGTTGAACCACCGCCTCCGCAACGCTGCGCAGAAAATCGCCGTCCCCGGCTTTGGCCAGTAGCTCAGCCAGTGGTAATCTATCTTCGGTCATCGGGTTCTCCAGGCTTCAGGTTGAAGTCTCGCAACTCCACCATAGCCGACTGATCCGATGGCCACCTCAAACTACACCGTTACAGGGCCCAAAAGTCCACCACGCCCCCGGACACTACCGAACGGCCCACGGCATCGGATGTGCCAAGATAAGGTCGGAGTGACGGCGCAGAGACCGCGAACCCCTTGAAGGCCCCGAGACCAACGAGCTACGGCGCGATCCGGACCGGGACAAGCGAGCTAAACAGGCCGAAGCGCAGAGCACTGAGAGGAAACGCCGACGGAGACACCGGGATTTGAAACTAGGCAAGCAATGATCCTTGCCTAGCTGACGTCGTTCTCTTTTTGTTCGATAATAGGGCTTGACCGTACCGCATGCGCAAGGCAAGATCGAAGCAGAGTGCTGCACTCTGCAGCAGACCGTTCAGAAGTCAGATATGGCAGCCAAACAGCGCGTTACCGTCAATCTCACGGATGAGGAATACGAAGCGCTCTCTCTGCTCTCGCAGAGGAACCGAGTCTCCCTCGCTTGGCTGGGGCGGCAAGCCATCATTGAATTTCTCGACCGGTATGCCGACGGACAGCAGCAGCTTCCGCTGGTGTTCACGCCAAGAGACCGCAAGAGCAACAAATGAAACAGACGGGTGGCAAAATAATCGAGCGCGAAACCTCCACGGAAAGCCGTGAGGGTGCAGCGGCGCCGTCGAATCATGCCGCCCGCGGAATCATAGGTGAATCCCTCATTATGGCCCGCGCTCTGGCTGCGTCGGTCGCGCCGGAGTCTCAACTCGACCTTGCGCGGGCAATGACCGCCGCCGTTGTCTCTTCCTACTGGAACGCCACGCAAGTCGGCGAAAGCGATATTTGGCCGATCCCGACGCGATCGTCCGCAAAAGGTAAAGCGGTCCTGTTCAAATCCGCCGCTGCACTCGCGCAGAGCACGGGCGCTGCCGCCGCAGCATTGGATGTGGCGGAGGCAAGCTATCTGATTGGCGTCCTTTACACGGCAATGATGCCCGGAAAGGTGCGCTCGGACTTTGGGGCGTACTACACGCCCCCGGCCCTTTGCGACCGCTTGCTCGACATCGCTACAGAGTGCGGGGTTGATTGGCGCACTGCGCATGTGCTCGATCCGGCATGCGGTGGCGGCGCTTTTCTTTCTCCCGTTGCGCGTCGGATGGCTGACTCGTTGAGTGATTGCAGCGCTCCCATTGCGCTCAAGAATATTGCACATCGGTTGCGTGGCTACGAACTCGATCCATTCGCCGCCTGGATGTCGCAGGTCTTTCTCGAAATCACGCTGATGCCGCTTTGCCGAAAGGCAGGCGCACGGCTGAAAGATGTGGTCGGAGTTTGCGACACCTTGGAGCGGGAACCCGACGGCAGCGGCTACGACCTCGTCATTGGCAATCCGCCGTATGGCCGCATTACCTTATCCCCGGCACTGCGTGAGAAGTACGCGCGCAGCCTTTACGGGCACGCCAATCTTTATGGCCTGTTCACCGATGTTGCTCTGCGCCACACCCGCCCCGGCGGCGTGATTGCCTATGTCACGCCGACGAGCTTCCTTGCCGGCGAATACTACAAGGCGCTGCGAGCGTTGCTTGCCAGCGAAGCGCCGCCGGCCTCAATCGACTTTGTGTCCGAGCGAAAGGGCGTGTTCGCTGACGTTCTTCAAGAGACGCTACTCGCTGCTTACCGCCGCGGCGGCGCAAGCGGCGTCGGGCAGGTGCATTTTCTATCCTCCGCCCCTGAAGGCGGAATCCGCGCCACTTCGGCGGGGTCTTTCCGCCTTCCGGAATCGCCGGACCGCCCGTGGCTGGTTCCCCGCGAAAAGTCCGACTGCAAACTAATTCACGCCGTGGAAAACAAGCCGCATCGGCTGGCTGATTACGGTTATAAGGTCAGCACCGGGCCGCTTGTCTGGAACCGGCACAAGCCGAGCCTGCGCGACCGACCGGCCAGGAACCGCTATCCGCTTATTTGGGCTGAATCTGTTCGCTCCGACGGCACGTTCGAGTTCCGCGCGCAGCGCCGTAACCACAAGCCATTCTTCGAGCCCATGGCGACCGAACAATGGGTTGTCACCGACTATCCCTGTGTTCTCTTGCAGCGCACGACGGCCAAGGAACAGAACCGCCGCCTGATCGCAGCCGAACTGCCGCAGGCGTTCCTAAATGAGTATGGAGCCGTCGTCGTTGAGAACCATCTCAACATGATCCGTCCGGTTTCCAACAAGGTTGGCGTCTCCACCGCTGCGCTGGCAGCGCTTCTGAACACCAGGGTCGTCGATCAGCTCTTCCGCTGCATCAACGGCAGCGTTGCCGTCTCTGCTTATGAGCTGGAATCGCTGCCATTGCCCCCGCCCGAAACTATGAAGCGGATCGAGCGACTCGTGTCGAAAAATGCGCCGCATGACCAGATCGAACGTGAAGCGGCAGCAATATACGGCGAGGGCGTTCGCTGATGCTTTTGCCGTCCGTTTCACCAGTCAAGGAGATTCACGCTCGCCTGCAGTCGATTTTTCCAGAAGGAAGTCCAAACCGGAACAATTGCACGTGGGAGATCGCCGCCCGCACGATCTTCGTGATGCTCTACATTGGTGCAATCGAAGGCACCGATATTTGGATCAGACCCGACCAGGTAACGCGAATGACGGACGATCAGTCCGAGCAACTCAGCGAGGCTGAGCGGCTAGCCTGGACCAAGGAATCTGTCAAAAGCAGCAAAGGTGAAATCCCCGGTCGCTGGTATGCTGTGAATACACGGGAATCTATCCGCGATGACACAATCCGCGCAGGTCTTATCGCGAATGGCGTTGTGATCGAGCGCGAAGGGTTGGCGACCACGTCGCCCGCACCACGCTATGCCCTTGCCAGTGAATTCACCAAGCTCTTAGATCCAGCTCTCTCTGGAAAGAAACTCACGAAGGCGATTGCCGATTGGCAGGCCGACCACCTGAATGCAGGCGCTCTTGCCCGGATAGCGATCGTTCGGAGAGGGGCTATCGCTGGCGGTGATCACGTCCTCGTCAAGTTTCCGAGCGGCGAAACCCGGCGAATGGCGCCCGGCCCCAGCTCTATCATCTCCAAGGCTGTGATCGAGGTATTCGCGCCGTCTTTTCTGCAGACACCCGGCGTGGTGTTTCTAAGCGAGAGCCGCAACAAGGTTGTCTCCCGCGACGACGAGCTGGCCAAGGCCATTGGGCTCAACATCAAGGCCGAGAAGAATCTGCCAGACATCGTCCTCGCGGACCTCGGCCCCAAACATCCGATCCTAATTTTTATCGAAGTTGTGGCCACGGACGGCCCCGTTACAAAGGAGCGCAGGCAGGCGCTATTGCAACTTGCCAAAGAGGCCGGATTCCCGCCCGAGCACGTTGCGTTTGCGACAGCGTTCCTCGATCGCAGCGACAGCGCGTTCAAGAAGGTCTTCGATTCGCTTGCCTGGGGCACCTTCGTATGGCTCGCCTCGGAGCCTGACAACCTGATCTACCTCCACGAGGGGCAGACGCAGTTAGTGAGGGCGCTCGCGGAATGGAAATAAGCGGAGCCCACAATATCGACTCCACGCATTGTGCGCAGCCACTATGGTGATGGAATGCGCATTACTCGGCTCCACATAGAGAACTTCCGTTCCGTCCGCAACCTGGACATCGAGCTGGGCGAGACAACAGTCCTGATCGGGCCTAACAATGCAGGCAAGACCGCGATCCTTGACGCGGTGCGCATTGTTTTGACCCGGCGCTGGGGCCAACGCGGTACGGGCTTTACGGAGAATGACGTTCATCGTCCGGAACCAGACGGCGATCCGCGCACATTGCCGCCTGTACGCATTGTTATCGCAATGGAGGAATCGCGCTCCGGCGAGTGGGACCCCGATATGGTGGCGGCTCTCGAAGATATCATCACAGTCACCGCCGATCGCATGAGAAACCTTCTTACCGTGCAGGTCACGTGCGCATGGAGTGAGGAAAAAGAAGCGTTCGACCCTGCCTGGCAGTTTCTGGACTCCGCCGGCGTTCCGTTGCGCGAAAGACGCCGAGCCATTAACTTAACCGGCTTCTTCAGCTATATGCCGCTGTTCTGGCTTGGGGCGCTTCGGGATGCAACGAACGAGTTCACCCCGCGTTCAGGCCATTGGGGACGCCTCTTGCGCAGCGTTCGCATCCCAGACGAACTTGAGGCCGAGGCTCTGCGCATCCTTGCCGAGCTCGATGCGCGAATTGCTGCAGCCGATCCGCGCCTTGCGGAAATCGCCGAGATGATCGGCCAAGCTACCCGCGTGGCGATCGGCGAGGGACCGGGCGGGGCGCGGCTCGCGACGCTGCCTCTTGGCATAGAGGAAATGCTGCAGCGGACGGGTATTGTGCTGCGCAATGAGGAGCTGCGTCCGTGGCTCCCGCTTGGTCACCACGGCCAGGGCTTGCAAAGCCTCGCCGTAATTTTTCTTTTTCAGGCTGCTGTACTTCAGCAACTCGCCGAAGCCGAACGGCCCGGCGTAGAAGCGGTCTTTGCCATCGAAGAACCTGAAGCGCATTTGCATCCGCAGGCTGCACGCACTTTGTGGGAGCATGTTCAGGCGCTTGCGGGGCAGAAGCTGATGAGCACGCACTCACCCTACTTTCTACAGCATGTTCCGCTTCGCGACATTCGGCTTGTTTGCCTACGCGGTGGATGCACCGAAATCGCCACCCTGCCGCGTTATGTCGTATCCGATCTTCCCTGGAACGACGCCGTGAACGGGTTCCTCAACGGCTCCGCGGGGCGCATCTTTTTTAGGGACGAGCCGACCGGCCGTGTCGCGTCCCGAAGCTGGTTCGACATGGCCATGGCGACGCGTGTGTTGCGCTGCTATCGCCGCGATCCCGATCGCGCAGCTCGCACAGATCAAGTGCGCCAATTCCGACATCTCTGCCGGATTCTTCCCACCGCCGAGGATGAGGAAGAACTTGGCTTTCATGGCCGCCGCGTGCGGGGCGAAATTTTCTTTGCCCGTCGCTGGATAATGGTGGAAGGCGTAACGGAGTACCTTCTTCTTCACGCGCTCGGGAAGGCGCTTGGCTGGCCACTTGACGACCACGGCGTGGCCGTCATCGACTTTCAGCAAAGCGGCAATGCCGGCATTTATCCGGCGCTCGCGGAGGCGTTCGGAATCCCCTGGAACATGATCGTCGATGGCGATCATGAAGGCGAGAAATTCCGCCGTCAGATCATTGACCGAGGATTTGACGACGAAGAGCTAGAGGGTCGCTTCGTGACCCTCACGCCGCAAAACGATCTTGAGGATCAGCTACTGGCGGACGGGCATGAGCAGATGCTCCGCGAAATTCTCGCCGACATCGGCGGTCGGTCCGCCCTCGACTGTCCGCCTGACGAATTCCGCGCCCGGCTCAAGAACCGGAAGACCGGATATATGGGCGTACTGTCACTGCGCGTCGCTGCCGACGAGGCGCTGGCGCGGCGTATGCCCGCACGCTTCGTTGATCTGGTAACAGCCCTGCGGGATGGTGCTGCATGACGCCGGAACTTCAGGCAGCACTGGACCGGCTGAGCCCCACGCAGAGGCAGGCTGTCGATTGGGAAGATGGCGCCGCCTTGGTTCTTGCCGGTCCCGGTGTGGGCAAAACGACGGTTCTTACCACTCGCATTGCCCGCATCCTTGATAGCACGGCTGGCAAGAACTTTCGCATCCTTGCCCTTACTTTCACGACCAAGGCAGGCGATGAGATGCGCGAGCGTGTCGAGGCGATCGTGCCAGGCCTCGCCGAACGCACTGTTATCGGCACATTTCACAGTTTCTGTGCCCAAGTGCTTCGGCAGCATGGTTCCCACCTCGCTATCAAACCGGATTTTGGAATCTACGATCAAGATGAAGACCGGGCCGAACTTCTGAAGGATGCACTCGAACAGGCGGCGTCGCACGGCGCGGCGGTGACGGCAGACGATACGCGCTGGCTCCGGGCTATAGACCAGCTTCGCAGTAGCCTGGTCAGCCCGCAAAAAGCCGCAAAACATTTTCGCGATCCAAAAGCGGGCGAACGCGCCGCGCGAGTCTATGAAATCTATGAGAACGCTCTTCGCGAGCGCAACATTATGGACTTCAACGGCATGATACTGGACACCTGCCGGCTCGCCCACCAGGTTCCTGCCGTGGCGGCGCGCATCCGGCAGTCCTATCCGTATTGGCTGCTTGACGAATTCCAGGACACTACGCCCGCGCAGTACCGGCTGATCCGGTTCCTTGCAGGTGACAAGTTCAAGAACGTCTTCGTTGTCGCTGACGACGACCAGATCATCTACCAGTGGGCGGGCGCCAGTTACCGGCAGATAGCGGCGTTTCGTGAGCACTTTGCGCCTGATATTATCCAACTTGTCGAAAACAGGCGATGCCCTCCTGAAATCGTTCAGGCTGCAAACAATCTCATAGCCCACAACGCAGAACGAACGCCGGGAAAGCAGCCGCTTGTTCCAACGCGCCCGAGCGACGGTGCCGCCATCATCGACCGGGCCTTTGCTACCGAGACTGAAGAAGCACAAGCGATCGCGCAGGAGATCGCGGCCAAGGGTGAGGCCGTTTGGGGACGAACCGCGGTCCTCGGGCGCACCAGAGCCATACTGCAACCGGTATTGGATGAATTGAGGAAACTAGGGGTCGCCGCCTCCATTGCGACCCGGCGAGATCGCTTTGTTTCGCCGCAATTTGTCTGGCTGCAAAGCTGCCTTGACCTTTCGCTTCGGCCCACTGACCGGCGGGCGTTCACGACGATGGCCGCAGCCGCCAACCGCATTACAGGGATAGAGCTTGACGTGGCCATACTCGCCGCCGAAGCGCGGTCGTCCGACGCCAGCCTCCTCGAATATTGGGCGCTCGCTGCCAACAATGCCGGCAACGATATCGCGTCAAGCCTTGCAGAATTCGCGCTGCGCCTGGTGCAATCTCGCTCGACCTGGCGAAAGGTAGTTTCCGAGGCCATCGCATGGCTCCCCCAAACCGCGGATTCTTCGAACGGAATCATCAGCGACGCCGAAGAAGATAGGACCGCTTGGGAGACTGCCGCGCAGGCAATCCGAGTCGAAAAAGGAAGCCAGCCTGATCTCGACGAACTGCTCCAAGGTATAGCGCTCAGGCCAAAGGAGCCCCCGCTCGACCCATCCGCCGTCCGCCTCCTGACCATTCACGCCGCCAAGGGCTTGGAGTTCGAGTATGTTTGGGTCACTGGCGTGGCCGAGCAGATTCTTCCGTCATGGCAAAGCCTGAAAGCGGGCGCTTCTCCCGCCGAGCTTGAAGAAGAGCGCCGAAACTTCTTCGTAGCCGTTACCCGCACACAGAAGCAGCTTGTTCTTACGCACGCCGCTCAATATCGCGGCTGGCAACGACAACCCTCTCGCTTCCTTGCCGAGATGAACCTCAGCGGTACTGACACAGACTCTTAAAAATAAGAATCAAATGGGCGAAAAAGTGCAATGACGAACAAATACATCAAACCATCTCGCGTCCTTCTCAAGAATCATCCTGAGTTAAGCGAGAAGTGGGTACAGAAGCTCATCGCCGATGATCCGTCCATCCTTGGCCTTGGCGATCTTGTTCTCAGAGACATAGAACGCATCCAGCCGCGCGCGGGCCGTCTGGACCTTCTTCTTCAGGACCCCGACACGCAGCGCCGCTATGAAGTCGAGATTCAACTCGGTCCCACAGATGGAGCACACATCATCCGCACGATTGAGTATTGGGACATCGAGAAGAAACGCTACCCCCAATATGACCACTGCGCCGTTCTTGTCGCAGAGGACATTACCAGTCGCTTCCTGAATGTGATTTCGCTGTTCAATGGCACGATGCCTTTGATTGCCATTCAGATGCAGGCGCTCAAGGTTGGAGAAAATCTCACACTGGTATTTACCAAAGTCGTGGACGAACTCTCTCGCGGCTTGGTCGATGAAGACGAAGACGCCGAGGCCGCACCCACAGACCGGGCATATTGGGAGAAGCGTGCGACGAAAGCGACGGTGGCCCTGGTCGACCAGATGCAGGAGATTCTTCGCGGGTTCGATCCCAGCCTCAATCTCAAATACAACAAATTCTACATTGGCCTGGAAAAGGACGGCCAGCCCTATAATTTTGTCACCTTCCGCCCCAAAAAGAGGCTCTTCGACGTCTCAAGTGGAATGGAAGACGTCGAGCATGGCGTTGATGGGCGCGCCGAGCAGGTAGATGATGCACGCGAAGGTAGCGGTGTTGCGATAGCCTCGGGCGCGAGCGCGGGCTGCCTGGAACAGCCCATTGAGCGCTTCGAGGCGGGCATTGGAATGGCCTGACTTCCAGCGTCGAATGATCCGCTTGGCATTGCGCCGTACGGTATCGACGGCCTGTCGAACAGGATCGAGCAGGTGGTCGGGATCGTCCAGCCGGGCGGTGACGTGGTTGAGGAAGTTGGTCAGCCGCCAGCGCGCGGCCTGTGGCGTTGCGGCCAGGCGAACCCAGCGCAGCATCTCCTTGGCGCGATAGGCTTCGGCTGTGGCGAAGCCGCTGTTCTCCAACTGGTCGAGCGCCTGCCGCTGGGCCATGGTCAGGTTTTCCGGTCGCTTCAACGTGGCCCAGCGTACCCCCTTGGGCAGGTTGTGCTGATGCGCCTCGGCGCGCCGCACCTGCTCGACCGCGGTGGTGAAGATCTGCACGACGTGGAACCAGTCCACGGTGACCGAGGCCTGCGGGAAGCTCTCCGCCGCAGCAGCAAGGAAGGCCGCCGACATGTCACACACCACCTCAGCGATGCGGCGGGCCTCGCCGCCGTGCTCCGCCAGGAAGGCCCGGAAGGCGGTCATGCATTCCTTACCCTTTCCGGGGGTGACGAACAGCACCGGGCGCTCGGCCGCATCGAGGTCAATGAACACGGTGACGTAGCTGTGGCCTCGCTTGGCCGCGGTTTCGTCGAGTGCGATCGCCTCGACCCCGCTGAGATCGAGCCGCTCGATCGCCCGGCCGACATAGTACCGCAGAATGCGCCACAGCCGCTGGGCGGTGACGCCGATGATGCGCGCGGCAGCGGCAACCGGCATCTCGCGCATCAGAGCCAGCGCGGCCTGCTCGAACAACAGCGTGAAGCCGCTGTCGGGACGTGCCCAAGGCACAGCAATGCGGAGTACGCCGTGCTCCGGACAGTCGGTGCGTGGCACACGGGCCTCGATGATGCAGGCGTGCTGAAAGAAGTTGAGGTGCCGCCAGCTCAGTTCCTTCCAGTCGTGCGGTTTGCACAGCCGGCCGCAGGTTGGGCAGGGGAAGCGGGCGCCTGGGTCGGCGGCGACGGCCAGATGCAACTCATGCGGCTGGTAGTCGGTTTCCAACCGCTGGTCGACCACGCGCCAGGGTGGGGTCAGTCCGAGGCCGAGGGTGAAGATGTCGCTGCTTGCCATGGCGGTGCTCCGCGCAATCAGAGTGTCCCGTGCGGGCTGGCACCGCATGCCGCGCCAATGCGCGATCGGACTGCGGGATGCGGCTGCTCGGCCCGTCTGCCTCAAGACTGGCGCCGTGCTCGCCGCCGTCAAGAACGCTGCGCGTCGCTACGCGATGGCCTGCGGCCATTCTTGACCGCGGCTGTGCACGACGCCCCGCGCACGATCAGGCCGGGACGAAGAAACGGCACTCCAGCCGAACCAAGGGTAGTGTCCGGGGTCGTGGTGGACTTTTGGGCCGTGTAACGGTGTAGTTTGAGGTGGCCATCGGATCAGTCGGCTATGGTGGAGTTGCGAGACTTCAACCTGAAGCCTGGAGAACCCGATGACCGAAGATAGATTACCACTGGCTGAGCTACTGGCCAAAGCCGGGGACGGCGATTTTCTGCGCAGCGTTGCGGAGGCGGTGGTTCAACTGCTGATGGAGACGGATGTGGATGGGCTGATCGGCGCCAGCCGCTACGAGCGCAGCGGCGAGCGCGCGACCTATCGCAACGGCTACCGGGAACGCGCATTGGACACGCGGCTTGGCAGCTTGCAGCTTCGGATCCCGAAGCTGCGGCAGGGGAGCTACTTCCCGCCGTTCCTGGAAGCTCGCCGGACCTCGGAGAAGGCGCTGGCCGCGGTCATCCAGGAAGCCTGGATTGGCGGCGTCTCGACCCGGCGGGTAGACGAGCTGGTGCAGGCCATGGGGCTGACGGGGATCAGCAAGAGCACGGTCTCGAAACTGTGCAAGGACATCGATGAGAGGGTGAACGCCTTCCTCGACCGGCCACTCGCCGGCGAGTGGCCGTATCTGTGGTTGGATGCGACCTATCTCAAGCAGCGCGAAGGTGGGCGGATCGTCTCAGTTGCGGCGATAATCGCAGTGGCGGTGAACACCGACGGTCGGCGCGAGATCGTCGGCCTGCACATCGGCCCGTCCGAGGCGGAGACCTTCTGGTCGACCTTTCTCAAGAGCTTGGTCCGCCGTGGGTTGCGTGAGGTGAAACTGGTGATCTCCGATGCTCATGAAGGGTTGAAGGCGGCGATCCGCCGGGTGATGGGGGCATCCTGGCAAAGATGCCGCGTTCACTGGATGCGCAACGCCTTGTCCTATGTGCCGAAGGGGCAGCAGAGCATGGTGTCTGCAGCGTTGCGTCAGGCGTTTATCCAGCCGGATCGCGTCAGTGCCAGCCAGACCCTGCGCCATGTGGCCGACCAGCTCCGGGGCAAATGGCCAAAACTTGGCGCGTTCATCGACGACAGTGAAACCGACGTGCTGGCGCACATGGACTTTCCCGCCCAGCACCGAACCAAAATTCACTCGACGAATCCGCTCGAACGCCTGAACAAGGAGGTCAAGCGCCGCGCCGATGTCGTCGGCATCTTTCCCAATGAAGGTTCAATCATCCGCCTGATCGGGGCCGTGCTGCTCGAGGCCAACGACGAATGGCAGTCACAGAACCGCTATATGCAGATCGAGGGAATGGTCGAACTCATGGCACCCGCCATCGATGCCGATACACCACGAATTTCCACCGTCGCCGCGTGACCATTGGCCGCTTCAGCTACACCAGAATTTCCACCACATTGACGGACGCTATCGAACCAAGAAACTGGCCCCAGCGTGGCAGGGCTGCTACCTGCGGTGGTGGTCACGCCACTTTCAGGAACCGCCGAAGTTCCACTCGCGGCGTCGAGGAGGCCAAAAAGAATCAGCTCAATTTCGAACTCAAGCTACCTCAGACGGAAGAGCTTGATACCAAGATCGACGAAGCCGGGCTGGACACGCTCGAATACAACAAGAGATGGGGTCTGTATCGGGTCCGACTGACAAAGGCCGACATCACGTCAAAATCGGAGGTCCTGAAGGAGCTTTCCCAGCTCGCCTATGATCGGCGGGCCAATGCGTGACGCGCGTCTGGACCGTTCATCGGACCGGATTTCCTGGGCAACCACTGGTGGCTCCAGAGCTTCACTTCGCCCGCGTCCGGCTACCGGCAGTTTCTCTAACATGGCGGGAAACAGATAAATGCCGGATCGCTTCTCCAATCGTCATGGGTATCGCGGGATCGAACAAGATATCACCGTTCGTCAGGAAGCGCCGGAAGGACTGCGCTTCGCCATTCCGCTGATCGCGCAGGATGCCGGGATGAGTCCCAGCACGATGCGCAGGGCGATCTGCGCCGTTTTGCTGGTCCGACCTGACCCGTCGAACTGGTCTGACTACCCTAACATCTGGGAGGAGGTTAACGGGCTCATTGCCGACTGCCCTTGGTTCAATGTTTATGACATTGCCGAAGCACTTTATGCGGCGTTCGCGCAGTACGATCCTCACCGCGCATCCGTATTTCAGGACCGCCTCAGCGAGTTTTTTCGCGAAAACGGCATCGGCTGGCAGATGACCGACGGACGGATCGTCTATCGCGGCTCCGAAATTTTCATGGAGGCCACCCGCCAGGCCGCCGCGAGTCTTGTGCAGACCGGGCGTAACGCGGCGGCAAATGAGGTTCACGAGGCGCTGGCCGACATCTCTCGGCGACCAATGCCGGATGTGACCGGCGCAATTCAGCACTCCATCGCCGCTCTCGAATGCACTGCCCGCGATGTGACGGGAGAGCCGAACCTCACGTTGGGGCGTCTCGTGCCTCGCCTTGCGCTCACACCACCCTTGGATACGGCGCTCGAGAAGCTTTGGGGCTATGCGTCGGAACGCGCGCGTCATGTCCGCGAGGGACAGGCGGTTTCATCGGAAGAGGCCGAGCTTGTCGTCAGCGTGGCCTGCGCCGTGTGTACGTTTCTCACAAAGCGGGGCCAGTCATGACAGCGCCCGACCCGGTAAGGCAAAGGATCGCTCTAACCGCGCTCGACAGACTCTTCGCCGACGCCGAAAATGTCTGGGTCATTCATTATTCCTGCGAGAGCTTCTATGACCGGGTTGAAGGGCGTTCTCCACGGATCACGTCAGTAGCGCTGCGCAAACTCGATTCCGCTCAGACGGTCTCGTTCTCGATCCATCAGGTGGCCGAGCGGCGGCGCATTCCGTTCAGCCAAATCGAGCAGCATTACGATGATCTTGAGAAGGAGATGCTCGCAGCCTTCTTCGGCCATCTCGGCAGCCACCGCGGCATGAAGTACCTTCATTGGAACATGCGTGACGTAAATTACGGCTTTCAGGCCATCGAACACCGGTTCCGCGTGCTGGGTGAAGAGCCTGCTTATCTTGTCGAGGATGACAAGAAGTCCGACCTGTCCCGACTGCTGATCGACATCTATGGCGTCGGCTATATCGATCATCCCCGCATGGAAAAACTGCTCGCCAAGAACCATATCGCGCCGCGCGACTTCCTGAACGGGGCCGAAGAGGCCAAAGCATTCGAAGAGCGTAACTTCGCCGCGCTCCACCAATCAACACTGCGCAAGGTCGATGTGATCGCCAACATCGCAGGCCGCGCGCATGACCGCAATCTGAAGACCAATACCACCTGGTGGGAGATGCACGGCGGCAGGGTGCGGACACCGCTGATCTGGATGGCCGAGAACAGGATGTTTCAGGTGTTGGCCGGTTTGGCCAGCATCATCGGGCTTGCGCTCGCAGTATGGGCGCTAACCTGATGCCGACAATCGCAGGATTGGTGCTGCCGCCGCCCCGCTCATGGGATGAATTCGAAGAGATTGCGCTTTCGGCTGCCAAGTTGCGATGGAACTCGACCGACCTGTACCGCCACGGCAGACAGGGCCAGCGCCAGGATGGCGTAGATATCTTCGGGCATGCCGCTGACGGGCGGCATATCGCTGTCCAGGGCAAAAACACGGTGGACGGCGTTACTATCGCCACCATCGAATCTGAAATCACGCAGGCAGAGAGCTTTCAGCCTCCTATCGATGCTCTTTACATCGCCACTACGGCGAAGCGCGACGTTGCTATACAGGGAAAAGTGCGACTCATTTCCCAGCGCAGAAAGAAAGCGAACAAGTTTCCGGTAGCTATTCTGTTCTGGGAAGACATCTGCCAGGACCTTGCGGGTGACGACGCGGTGTTCTTCAAGCACTTTCCGCAGTTCAGGCCGCCCACAAACCCGGTGCGGGAGCATGACCAGAAGCTATTCGATGAGCTATCCAGCCTCCTTTCGTCGAACGGCGTTATCGGATTTATCGACCATCACAATATGGCCGGGTTCTCGTTCCCCGATGCGAAGCTCGATCCGCTGCGTGAGTTCTATTGCGAATGGAACAAGCCTGAGCGGGAGTTTCTCACGCCCGAGATCGAGACGGCGAAGTTGAAGCTGTGGGTGAAGGCGGACGAGTATCTTGAGGTTATCGCTGCGGAGACATTTCCGACGGAAAAGAATGTTGATCGCCGTTGGGTGCCCCAGGATTGGGAGATCACGCAGCCGAAACGCTTCCGGCGCGTGGTAAACCAACTACATGCGCTTGCCGGGGAGATTGTGTCTCTTCATGCCGGGCTGATCCAGACAGGTAAGTTACACCTCATCGGCAAGTCCGGGAAAACGTAACGTACGGCGGGGTGGGTACCGCGAATCACGCCTTGATCGCACGAAGGCGACCGCTTCACGCTCGAGGATGGTCTCAACTATACCGCCATGGCGGTGGAGTAGCCGCACGTCATCGACACCGCATCAGCTGATCATGAGCACTGTCAAGCGTAAGCGCTGTCGGATCGGCAATGTTGCTTTGACGTAACCATCCGGCAAGGACCGTGGGATCAGGTTGCCCGCTTCCGAGGCGCTGATGGCTTGCGCGTCCACTTCTTTGCCAGGCTGTCGACCGCCTTGGTGAGCCTCTGGAGATCGACGGTGGTTGGGTCGAAGGCGCCACCGATTCATTCGAGTTGTTCGGCGTGCTCCTCGTGGTCAGGATCGGCGATGACGTCGAGGAACTCGCGGTAGCCCCAGGGACCGCCCACATCCTCCGGTGGGCAGCGCCCTGTTGCCTCCACCAGGCAGGGGTAGGTCATGCCTGGCACCGCATCGGTAATGCGCTCAATGCGGACGGAGTGTAAGCGCATGGTCTGAGCCCCAAGTTCCCGCCATTCAGGAGTAGAGTCTCATCCCCGAGTGATGCCCACGATTGGGCGTAGGTGCAACAGGCGGGTTGGGGGTTAACCCCCAACCCGGCGCGCCGCTGATTTTTCCCGCCACCTCTGCCGGGGTTTTGTTGCCCAGGCTCGAATGGGGGCGGTGATGATTATAGTCGTGACGCCAGGCGGCCAGCACGGACCTCGCTTGAGGCAGGCTCGTGAACAAGGTCTCGTTCAGACACTCGTCCCGGAGCCGGGCGTTGAAGCTCTCGACGAACCCGTTTTGCTGGGGCTTGCCGGGCGCGATGGGCAGTGTCCTGAATTTCGTGTGTGAGTGGCATAGTGGGTAGAAAGGAAGACCCATATGGCACGACGGAGAGCGCCGGCGATCCCGGACGAATTGCTGGACCAGCTTCTGGCTGGGGGAGACGCGGCGGCAGCGCTGAATTCCGGGGATCTGGTGAACACGCTGAAGAAGGCTCTGGCGGAGCGGGCCCTGAGCGCGGAGATGGATTACCATCTGAGTGACGAAGCGGAGGCGGAGAACAGCCGCAACGGCTATGGCCGCAAGTCGGTGTCGACCGGCACGGGGAAGATCGAGATTGCGATCCCGCGAGACCGTGCGGGCAGCTTTGATCCGCAGCTGATCGCCAAATACCAGCGCCGGTTTCCAGGCTTCGATGACAAGATCATCTCGATGTATGCGCGGGGGATGAGCACCCGGGAGATCGCGGAACATCTGCGCGAGATCTACGGCATGGATGCCTCGGCGGAGCTGATCAGCACGATCACGGATGCGGTGCTGGACGAGGTGACATCCTGGCAGCAGCGTCCGCTGGACCCGGTCTATCCGCTGGTATTCTTCGATGCCATCCGGGTGAAGATCCGCGACGAGGGCGTGGTCCGTAACAAGGCGATCCATATCGCGCTGGGGGTTATGGCCGACGGGACGAAGGTCGTACTCGGGATGTGGATCGAGCAGAACGAAGGCGCCAAATTCTGGCTGCGCGTGATGAACGAGCTGAAGAACCGCGGCGTCGAGGACATCCTGCTGGCGGTGGTCGATGGCCTCAAGGGGTTCCCGGAGGCGATCACGGCCGTCTTTCCCGAGACGATCGTGCAGACCTGCATCGTCCATCTGCTCCGGAATTCGATGGATTTCGTATCCTACAAGGACCGCAAGGCGGTCGCGGCCGCGCTCAAGGACATATACCGGGCCGTTGATGCCAGGGCCGCCGAGGCCGCTCTCGCCGATTTCGAGGCCGGTCCATGGGGCCAGAAATACCCCGCCATCGGCCAGAGCTGGCGCCGGGTATGGCAGGAAGTCATCCCTTTTTTCGGCTTTCCGGGCGACGTTCGTCGGATCATTTATACAACGAACGCCATAGAAGCTTTGAATTCCAAGCTGCGCCGGGCCATCCGCGTGCGCGGCCATTTCCCCAGCGATGAGGCCGCGGCCAAGCTGCTCTATCTGATCCTGAACCGCTCCGAAAAAGAGTGGGTGATGCCACCTCGAGAATGGGCTATGGCAAAGGCTCAGTTCGCCGTCATCTTCGGCGACCGCTTCGTAAGGGCCCTGGCGGCCTGATGTTCAACCGCCGCCCATACACGGAATTCCTGACACTGCCGGCGCGATGTAATGCCATTCCACGTTCCGCTCTTTCGACCAGCGCAGGATCGACATGCTGGTGAGCTCAGTGCCGTTGTCGCTGACCACCATGAGCGGGCGCGCCCCGCGCTCAGTGATCGCCATATCCAACTCGCGTGCCACCCGGGCGCCCGAAATTGACGTGTCGGCGATCAAGCGAACGCATTCGCGGCTGAAATCGTCCACGACGGCGAAGATCCGAAACCTGCGCCCACATGTCAGGGCGTCGGAGACGAAATCCAGCGACCAGCGCTGATTGCAGCCCTGCGGAATGGTCATCGGAGATCGTGTGCCCAAGGCCCGCTTTCGCCCGCCGCGACGGCGAACCTGAAGACGTTCTTCGCGGTAAAGGCGCCGAAACTTCTTGTGGTTCATGGAAATTCCTTCGCGGCTGAGCAGCCAGTGCAGGCGCCGATAGCCAAATCGACGGCGCTCGCCCGCAAGCACGCGCATGCGTTCGCGAGCCTCCGCATCATCCGGGCGGCGGCTTTGATACCGCACCGTGGTCCGATCCACGCCCAGCGCATCGCAGGCCCGGCGTTGGCTCACCTCGAACAGGGTCTGAAGATGAGCTACCGCCTCCCGCTTATGGCTGGGCGCTAGAATTTTTTTGACGCAATTTCCTTGAGCATGGCGTTGTCCAGCACGGCGTCCGCCAGCAGCCGCTTGAGCCGAGCGTTCTCGTCTTCCAGCTGTTTGAGCCGCCGGGCGTCCGAGACTTCCAACCCGCCGAACTTGGCCTTCCACTTGTAAAACGTCGCGGAGCTGATCCCGTGTCGACGGCAGACCTCCGCCGTCGACATCACCGACTCCTGCTCTTTGAGGATGCCGATGATCTGCTCCTCGCTAAACCGACTGCTCTTCATATCGTCCGTCTCCCTGATGGGGCGGACTCTACTCATTCCTGGAGGAAATCCACGGGCTCAGACCACGGCCACAAGCATCGAGGAGGAGCAGCCGTGGAATACTTTGCCGGGTTGGATGTGTCGTTGGAAGAGACCGCGGTCTGCGTGGTCGATGGGACGGGTGGAATTGTGCGTGAAGCGCGGGTTGCCAGCGAGCCGGAGGCGCTGGTCGCCTTCTTCGGGGCATCCGGGATGGAGATGGCGCGGGTCGGTCTGGAGGCGTGCTCGCTGACGGCCTGGCTGCAAGCGGGGCTTTCGGATGCTGGCATTCCGGCGATCTGTATCGAAGCGCGTCAGGCGAAGGCCGCGATGGGTGCGATGCCGAACAAGACCGACCGCAACGACGCGCGCGGCATCGCGCAGATCATGCGCACCGGATGGTATCGTGCGGTGCATGTGAAAAGCCCGCCCTGCCGCTCCTGGCGCGCGTTGCTGACGGCGCGGCGGATGCTGCTGAACAAGCGTCGTGATGTCGAGAACGGCATTCGGGCGTTGCTGCGCGAGGTCGGGTTGAAGGTTGGTACGCCAAGCCGCAAGGACTTTGGAGCTCGCGTGCGTGAATTGGTAGCGGATGACCCGGTGCTGGTGAGCCTGGCTGGATCGCTGCTGGCCGCTGTCGAGACAATGACCCGGGAGGTGGAGCGGCTGACCAGGCGCGTGCTCGACGAGGTGCGCGTGGAGCCAACATGCAGGCGGCTTATGACAGTGCCGGGCGTCGGCCCGCTGACGGCGTTGGCGTTCCGTGCCACGATCGACCAACCGGACCGCTTTCGAAGGTCGCGCGATGTCGGCGCGCATCTTGGCCTGACGCCGCGACGCTACCAGTCCGGCGAAACCGACGTGCAGGGCCGCATCAGCCGATGTGGTGACGAACTGGCCCGAACGGCGCTGTACGAGGCAGCCCATTCGTTGCTGATCCGCAGCACCAAATGGTCGGCGCTGCGGGCATGGGGCATGAACGTGGCCAAGCGCCGGGGCATGGCGCGCGCCCGCGTCGCTGTGGCGCGCAAGCTGGCGGTGATCCTGCATCGCATGTGGATCGATGGCAGCGAGTTCTGCTGGGGCAAACAGGCCACCGTAGCATGAGAAAAGGAGTTGCAGCTTCCGCCTGACGAGGGCGGAGTCAGTGTCGTTCCCGTGGGGACGATGGACGAGGTGATCTCGTTGAGAGTCCGGATCCCCGCGACTGGATGTATGCCGCGGAGGTCGCGAAACAGATTGAGACACCTCATCCTCCTGATCCCATCATGCGGCGGCCACGCGCCGACCGCGGAGAGAAGCGAGTGACCTACGGGAATGGCCTGCGAAAAGAGGAACAGCTTGACACCAATAACCCCAATCAGAGAGGACTCTTAGTGTCATGATTGCGCTTGCGACAGTCTGTTGGTTCCGGATGGATTAGCTTGTCTCAAAATCCGATATTCAGCAGGTAGGATGAAACTTTTTTCTCTGCGATCAGAAGCAGTCGTTTGGTTGTCTGTTTCATTGTTTTCAGGCATGGGGAAACTCCCTCCAATATCGTGCTAATGCTGCAGCTGTCTCAAGCAGAAGACCCGGCGTCAACTGTATTGTTTCGATATCTAATTTGGTTGAGCCAAGCCAAAACATCTCTGGGAATTTGCTATGCAAGCTCAGAATAGACCCCGCAGTGCCGTGCTTCATGATATTGGCAATTAAACGAAGCCTTTCTACGAAGGTCTCGGTGTCGCCGGAGATAGGATACCCTCCAATGTCCAAAGCCAGCTTATATCCGACGAATTTATGCCTGTCTTTCGCGGGTATAAGCTTCATAACGCCGCCTTGGCGTCTGTAATCAAGTCGATGCAGGATCATGACCAGTTGCCGCTCGAAAATATGAAAGAGACCGGCAAACGCCAAACCGAGGATGTGAATCTGCAGGGCATGCGCTTCCATTTCAGCATAGCTTGTCGAGTTTAAGCCCATGTCGAAAGAGCCTTCAGGGTTGGCATATTGCCAATTCTCCGCTGCACCAATTTCATATCGCCTAGAGTCCTGCCGCATCTGTTCGTGGAGTTCCAAATCTTGGCGGATTAGCTCCTGCCGTTCCTCAACGGTCAATGCTAACGACGGCAAGATCCGCTCACATGTGGCTCTGGCATAGCGTTCTACGAAACCCGCCAACAGCTCGCCCTCGGGCGGGATGGCAATCAACGTGAACGGGTCAATCTTCTCATTTCTGTTCATGGCCGATGGTCCTGTTAATCCCAGGCATAAAGCCCTGAAACCGCGCCGGCGCCGGCCCGTAATCGGTTCAGGCTCATCGCCGGTTTGCCCACATTCTTTCCTGGTCCAAGAACCAGGTGGCATTAATGATATGTCTCAAGCCGACAGCTCTAACCAGAGGCCCGGTAAGATTGGCAGCGGTGGCTTCCCAAGCATTGTTTAGTTCTACCAACGATACCGTTGCCGTCGCCTTGAACATCGAAAACAGGGTCGAAGGGCGGGCGGCCGCCCCTGGCTCCGTCCCCGTAGCCCAGCCCTTCAACCAGCCAGCCACGGAAATGCTCGAAATCGACCGTCGCTTCCAGAACCTCCAGCGGGTCCCCGATCTTGCTCAGACGCTCAAGATGCTGCGAAAGCCCGAACAGCGACCACGCCTCCATCAACCCGCCTCCAATTCACGACCGCCTCAGTGAATCACGAATTCAACAACCTTCATAGGGTTAATGCGGGTGTCCAGCTGGGCCTGCAGCTCGTCGATGATGGCCTGGCGGTTCACCCTGTCCATTTTCGCCTCGGTCTCATTGACCGTGACGATGTAGCGCTGGGCCGCCTTGCCCTTACCAACGCGCACTCCACAATATAATAATCATGGTGCTAAATACCAACTAAGAGAAATCCAGAAGGCCATTTGGATCGCATAATTTTCGTAGTGATTTTAGTTGTTCAATGGTAAACCCAATTTCAAGAAGGCTCGATTGATTGCTGACTGCGGCGTCAAGCCCCTCCCAGCCTATCGCGTTAACAAGAAAATTCACTAGCATTGTTCCAGTCTTATTTGCTAAGTCCTTATCTAAGGAGAATAAAAATGGTGAAATGCCTGAGGCACCTAGAAGGCGATCTAAGAAAATGCGTCGCCGCAATTTTACCTGATCAGCTACATTCGGCGATAACTGCACAATGTCAGCTGCTCTAGATAGTAGTTCGGTGACTTTGAATTCAGAGCCTTGCTCAAATGCCGCCGTTGGTTTCGCATGTAAGCGCAGTTCCTTTCCCTCGAGCGTTCTGTTGCTTTTCTTATTAACGAGCTGTCCAGTTGAAAGCAGTATTTCCTGGACCCGGGCAGACCACTCAACAAGTAGATTTTCGGTGGCCAAATTCAAACCATCAAGGCGGCTTCGAAGCACACGGAGTGGGCCAGCTTTTGAATTTGTCTTAGCGTCGGCTATCTGCTGTTCAACGTCTCTAATTGCCTCCGCATGTGCTCGAAGTTTGTAAACAACCTCGTTTGCCTTGATTACCATCCCGGGCAAAAATGGTTCTCCTGTTATGTGAAATCTGCAGGTTGGGCATCCGAAAGAGCCGAGGATATTAGGAGAATACGCATCAAGACCGACTAGTGGGCCACCGACGTCGCACATTGAACCGCCAACAGGACAGCATCCATCAATATCCACCATCGCTAAACCAGCCTGCGAATTGCGGAGAGTCTCGAGTGCCTGTCGATCATTGAAAACCAGGCCTTGCCCAACCAGCATTCCATTCGAGTCTGCGGCGATATCCTCACGAATGCGTGAAATGCGATCTAACAAGTCTGCTTCAATTTGCGAGCCAGCTTGAAGCTTAGCCGCTGCATCAGAGATGATTTTATCCAGTTCGGGAGCGCTGAACTTTTGATAATAAAGATTCATGATAACGGTCGAATGACCCGCAATAAATTCTGTAAGCACTCCAAGTGGGACGCCTGCTTTCATAAAAGCTGTAATGCCGCCCACGCGGAGACTGTGAAGAGTAAAGAGATTATCAAGTGATATCTTTGCTCCATCCTCGATAGATAAACGACGTCCCGCCTCTTCAAGTACGCGTGCAAACAGGACGCCAAGCTTATGACTTGAAATTGGTTCATTGCGTAAAGTTGGATCTCTGAATAAAAAATAGAAACCGGGTAGATCCTTGGCAATCGTTGGTGTAACGCGCATTGACGTATCTGAAACGGTGTCAAGACCCCGCGGAGATGACACTGGATTGTTTTCGATCTGCCAGTCTCGGCAATAGGCAATATGTTTAAATAACTCCAAATTATTCCAGGGAATCACATAACCGAAGTCGAATGCACCTAGATTTGGGCCTCGGCCTCGCCTAACACGCCTTTGTGGATGCCGAGTCTTATTTGAATTTATAAAAAGGCCAGCCAGAGAAGCGCCGTTAAGATCAGAGTCAATGATTCTATGAATAACACCTACAGAGCGTCCAGCTTCTGCAGTATTTAACTTGTTCTTCGTCCAAGATTCGCTTTCTCGATCAAAGATAAATTCATCACCTTCGCCAGAGTCGAGACGTCGGAGCGACATTGCGCGTATGGGTATGGAAAATAAGAGATACAGAGCAATGCAGCGGACGGGGCACCACTCGGAAATCGATCTTCCGTCTCGTTTAGTGACAACGACATGGTCGTCTGTTATAGAGCGTGGCCACTCGTAATCATTGGCGGTTAATATCTCACGGCATAGATTTAAAACACGTACGGGAACAGGTAGTTTCGTTGTTTTTCCGCTATTCCAACCTCTGCGCGTTTGGCCAGGAATATCAGTCCGATACAGAGGAACATTAAAATACTGATCTTTGTTGTCCCGATACCATTCTAGAAAGGAATAGGTAGAACTAAGTATCTGGTTCATACGATCATCAGAACGTTCGCCTTTGTTACTCCCTTTGTTTTGATTACGGTGAATATCTTGCGATGTTCTTAGGTAATCGATATATGAGGGGAAACCGCCATTATCTTTACAGCATGTGCTTCCCGCTGCGATATCGTCACGCGAAAGAGAAGTGAGATAGTTTATCTCGTCGGGACGATCTATTAAATATTCGAAGAGCTTCTCAAATCCGCGTGCTAGGGTCGCTGTAATATAGGCGGTTCCAGATTGAATATATTCTCGACCAAGCTCCACGATGTCTGCAAGGTAAGGCGCCTCATCAAGCACCCATCGCAAATCACCTTCCTTGCGTATCTGGTGGCCACGGCGTTTAAGATTTAAATTGTGTTGCGCGTCGATTCCCCGGTGAAAGACATGGGATGTGACGAAATCTCGTACTTCTTTTGTCTCTGCGTTTGCCTCAGGATAGCGTACCCGATAGGGTTGGATAGCATTCCAAATAAGCCTTAGATTTGAAACGTTGCGATCGCGGCCCGTGGTCTGTATTTCGACTAGCTTGTCACGCATATCGGCTATGACTCGTACGGCGTCTATAAACATCCTGCCTGAGACTGATCCAATCGACGTCCCAGGAGGAACCGCCAGGAGGAGAAGTTTCAGGTTACGGTAGGCTCGGAGTTGTCGTTTGTGATTTGTTCCCTTTGATGCGTCCACGCCGAGGACTGTCCACGCTCCCTCAAGCTCGGATCGGACATTATCTCGATATAGCGACTCTGGAGGATCAAGAAGCAGGCTGAGTGTTTCTGGTGAACCTTGCCAGGCGAGGCGTATTCCACCGTAGGATGAAATCCAGCCGACCGGTAAGAGGATACATCCGGCAGCGTGCAGGCAATAGAGAGCCGTAAACGCGGCGATCGGCGTTCGATCTGATTTTTGAGTACGAGTATTAAAGATTGCTGCGTAAATTCCTTCCGTAATTTCATTTATATTGTTCTTTTTATAAAGAAGTGAGTATACAGTTTCGTTAAAAAAATAATCAATGCCAGTCGAATTCAATACCTTTGAAAAACTCAGCCACGTGTCGGGGTAATAATCTAACATATTTGGATCCATAGAATGGTTAAGATAGCGAAGTCTTAAATTCTTTCTCCTGGAATCTTTCCATTGATTTTCGGAAAACTGTGTCTTCTGTCGATATTGATAGTAAATTTCGCGTGCGACATCTAAATGTTTTAAGGCATTTTCCCGAATTAATATTTGGGTTGTAGATAAATTGTATTCGGTTCCTTTATATGATGAATCGATAACACTAAACATCGTGCTTTTTTCGGATCCGTAAGCTACTAAATCGTTGGGTTCAGCTGGTTTCATGAATGCCTCCATGTATTGAATAGGCGCTGTGGGTCTGATTTCCAAAAAAAACTATCGAAATTTGGCGTCGTTAACGTTTCTGATTTTAAGTTCTCGTACGCATACTGTATTTGAGACGTTACTTGGTCAAATGACTGCTGCTTATATACCTCTTGACTTAGGGGATGACGATGGTGAAGCATCTGCTGGATAGCGGATTGACTGAGACCTAGCGTTGTCGCAGCAATACCGTACGCATGACGCATGCCATGAGGGGAAATGCCTTTAGCCTGATCGAGCTGCAGTCCAATCCGCGCACAGGCCGCTTTGAAAGATCGGCGAAACGCCGATCGTGTCCAAGGACCGCCAAAATCGCCGTCTATGTCGACCGACGTGAAATAATACGGATGATCTGGAGCCACGGGTCGAAATTTGGATACCCACAACATGTGCAAATTTGCAAATATTTTACCTATAACTGGAGGTATCCAATACACGACCGCTGAGTGATTATAGTCAAAACTTATTCCCTTCCACCCAGCGTGGAGTGGATGAGATGGGTCCATCATATGTCGTGGTATGAGGTTGTATCGGTCTGATAATTCCGATCTTCGAGTTATTGTCATTCCAGCGCGTTTTACTGTGTAATCCGAAGGATGGCGCAGAAATGCTCGTGCACCGCTGTCGTTCAAAACTATATCCGTGATCCATATATGAAAAAGTTCACTAGATCGTATCCCGCCATACGCTAGGAGTATAAATGCTAGTGCATCTCGGAGCCGAGCAGCCTTACTTGCTCTGTTATTTTCTAATGTGGTAGTAATTAGTTTCATAATTTTGTCGGTCGGAAATCCGATCGCCCGCCGCTGATTCGCTGCTATGCCAGAATAACGCGGTATCCAATCAATACCATTTTGTTCGCCAAATTTTAGATGAGCAAATAATGATAGACTTTTCGAAGTTGTTCGTGCCAACTTTTTTAGTCTCAAATCAGTTGTGAACAGCCAAGTGTTTTCTATGGGGTGGCGCCCTTTTGGGAAATGGCGACATTCGATTAGAAATTTTTCACAATTTTGCCAAACGCGTCGTGATTCCCTAAGTGAACGTGGCTTCCAATTGAGTCCGGTCGGGTCGATCCCGTCTGGGACGCTCGTTCCGTTCTGTAAAGCTAGCGCAAAAGTCGTCAAAAAACGTTGTCTATCACCATCAGATGCTAAGTTGTCCGCGTCAGTGCTTATATAAAAATCCAGCAAAAGAACAATCGAACGTGTTGTATTTGTGATCGTTGCTATCGATCGGGTTCTTGCTAATTGAAGAGCATGATGCAATGCGGAACCAAATATATGTCCGCTATCGAAGCAAATTATTGGCAAAACTCGTCCAGATATCTCACGAATTGGGAGCGTTGCGATTGAGCATTTGGATCCAGATTGGGAGTTATGCATCACGATAATACAAATAACTTAGAACAGGTTGTGTGGACTGACGTTGGGTCTTCATTACATTTAGCATAGGTGATTTCTCCAGCTAAACAGTGCGAACCACAGCGAGTTCTCTTCGACAATACGCCGGACAATGGTGGTCTGATTCCGCAACTTGGCGAGCAATAGTTTGGCAGATGTCAGTCGGATGTAAAGCGCAACGTCTGAGCATAGAGTAGGTATAAGTAGGTATCAAAAATCCCGCTCGCGTGAACCTTCGTCCCCGGCGCCTGCCCGACGATCAGCACGCGCGCCGTGGCCGAGATGCGGAACACCGGGCGCGGGCCCAGCGGCAATGACGCGGCGCAGACCGTGCAGGCCCGCGCCGCCGCGGCGACGTCGTCGATCGTCTCGCCCGCCGTCGCGCCGGCCCCGCCCGCCACGACGGGGTCGGGGGTCATGGTCACGTCTCGTATCGGGCGATCTTCCAGTCGTCCGGCTCCGCGGCGGCGTCCCGGTACCAGGCATCGACCAGCTCATGCGCCCGAATGGCGGCCAGATAGGCTTCGGTCGTGGCAGTGACCTTCGGCCGGTAGGTCAGCAGCCGCGAGACCACCGGCGCATACATCGCATCCGCCCCGGTCAGCGCCGCGCCGAACAGGAACGGCCCGCCGGCGCCGAATCGCGTGCGCGTCTCCGCCCAGATCGCCTCGATCCGGTCGAGATCGGCGCGCACCGCCGGCGCCGGCTCGGCGGGCTCCAGCGTGCGCGTGCAGTTCATCGGCATGGCGAGGCGGAGTTCGCGGAATCCGCTATGCATCTCGGCGGCGATGGCGCGCGCATGGGCGCGGGCGATGCGCGCCGCCGGCCAGATCTGCGGCGCGATCTCGGCGCAATACTCGATGATGGCGAGACTGTCCCAGACCCGCGCCCCCTCGTGTTCGAGGAACGGCACCATGCCCGAGGGCGAGACGGCCTTCACCGCCGGCGTGTGCCCGCCCGCCAGCGGGATCACCCGCTCCTCCACCGCGAGGCCGGCAAGGCGCACGGCCAGCCACCCGCGCAACGACCACGAGGAATAGCGGCGGCTGCCGATATAGAGGACCGATGAGTTGTCATTCATGATTGACGATTAGCCCGGATGCAGCCGCCCCGCCATATCGGGCGCCCGTCCGCCGGTATCGCGCGCCCCGCCCGGCGGCGCCGCGGTGCGGCCGATGAACGAGGCGATATCCCGCCAGACCGGCGGCATCAGCCCGAAGCTCGGCAGCACCGAGAGCAGCAGCCGGACATGCGAGAGCCGTTCGTAAATCCGCGTGTCCACCGTCGCGCCGGCCTCGCGCAGCCGGGCCGCCAGCGCCGCGGTGTTGGCCGGCGCCACCAGCCGGTCCCGCGCGCCGGTGATCAGCAGCGACGGCGGGGCGGCGGGGCTCACATGGCTGATCGGCTGACAGACCGGATCATCGGCGAAGCGGTCGAAGATGCGGCGATAGACCGGCCCGGTCATCGGCAGGAAATCATACGGCCCCGCGAGCCCGATGGCGCCGGCGAGCGCCGACGGCGTCACCCCCTCGGCGCCGAGATACCCTTCCGCCAGAGCGAGCATCATCGCGAGATAGGCCCCGGCGGAGTGCCCGGCGACGAACACCGCCCGGCCATCGCCGCCGAATTGCCATGCATGGCGGAGCATGAAGGCGGTCGCCCGTGCCGCGTCGTGAATGAACGCCGGGTAGCGGACCTCCGGGTAGAGCCGGTAGTCGGGCACCGCGACGACCAGGCCGAGCCGGGCCAGCGCGCGGCCGAGAAACGCATATTCGCCCCGCGCGCCGGTCTGCCACGAACCGCCATAGAAGAATACGACGACGGGCAGAAGGCCGCCGCCCGCGCGGGCCGGCCGATGGATGTCGAGCCGGTCGCGCGTCCCGTCGCCGAACGCGACATCCCGTGTCGTGACCGTGCCGAAACGCGGCACAGCGCGGTTCAGCAGGTCGATCGGCGTCGGCAATGCTGTCATGTAACGGATATGGCGGGCCGTTTCTGCCCGGCAATATATGCCGGTCCGGCAAAATCTGCCGCATGCGTGCCGCGTCCATCCCGCATTCGCGCCGGAACACCGCCGGGAAATCTGGCACGCGAGATGCATCCACATCCGTCGAGGGCTTCGGGCGGACGGGCGCAGTCCCGCCGGCCGCGCACCCGGCCACGAAAGGAGTTCGCGCATGATCATCCACAATCTCGCCGCCGCGGCGCAGCCCATCGCCTATGCCGGCGGCATCGCGTCGTCGCACCGTCCCGGATTCGGCGCCACGCTGCAGGCGACGCTCGCCAGCCTGCAGGCAACGCAGGCCGGCACCTCCGCCGTCCTCAACGGCATCGGCCCGGCCCAGGCGCTGCCCGGCGCCCAGAGCAGCACCACGCACCATCACCACCAGGCGCCGGCGATCCCTGGCCTCGGCTGATCGAAGGGCGGATTTGGCCGAAGCCGCGTTTGCGGCTAATCGGCCCGCATGACTGACGTCGCCGCATCCGGCTGGGCGGGGTTCGACCTCGCCCGGCCCCTCGTCATGGGCATCCTGAACGCCACGCCCGACAGTTTTTCGGGTGGCGGCGCGACGCAAGGCCCCTCGGCCCTGATCGAAACCGGGCTCGCCATGCGCGCGGCCGGCGCCGCGATCATCGATGTCGGCGGCGAAAGCACCCGCCCCGGCGCCGCCGTGGTGCCGCCCGACATCGAGATCGCCCGCATCGTGCCGGTCATCGGCGGCCTCGCCCGGGACGGCGCGACCGTCTCGGTCGACACGCGGAACGCCGCCACCATGCGCGCCGCCCTCGATGCCGGGGCGCGCATCGTCAACGACGTCTCCGGCCTCCGCCACGATCCCGCCGCCGCGCCGCTGGTCGCCGCCGCCGCCTGCCCCGTCATCCTGATGCACATGCGCGGCACCCCGGCGACGATGAGCGCGCAGGCGGTCTATGACGATGTCGTCGCCGATGTCCTCGCCGAACTCGCCGCCACCCGCGACGCCGCCCTTGCCGCCGGCATCGCGCCCGCCGCCATCGCGCTCGATCCCGGTTTCGGCTTCGCCAAGCGCGGCGCGCAGAACGTGGCGCTGCTGCGCGCCCTGCCATCCTTCCGCGCGCTCGGCCATCCGGTCCTCGCCGGCGTCTCGCGCAAGCGCTTCATCGGCGAACTCGCCGGCGAGCCCGACCCCGCCCGCCGCGATCCCGGCTCCATCGCCGCCGCCCTGTTCGCGGCGGGGCGGGGGGCGGCGATCCTCCGCGTCCACGACGTGCCCGGCACGGTGCAGGCGCTGCGCGTCTGGCAGGCCCTCGCCGATGCCTGACTGGACCGTGAGGCCGTCTCTTGGGATATTGGGCGCGCCGGCCCGGCCCACGCCACAGCAAGGTTTCGATCCGCGATGAACCAGATCCAGCCCCGCCCCAAACGCCGCCTGTTCGGCACCGACGGCATCCGCGGCCGCGCCAACACCGCGCCGATGACCGCCGAAATCGCGCTCCGCCTCGGCCAGGCGGCCGGCCTGCTGTTCACCCGCGGCGATCACCGCCACCGGGTCATCATCGGCAAGGACACCCGCCTCTCCGGCTACATGCTCGAACCGGCGCTCACCGCCGGCTTCATCGGCGCCGGAATGGACGTGACCCTCGCCGGCCCGCTGCCCACCCCGGCCATCGCCATGCTCACCCGCAGCCTGCGCGCCGATCTCGGCGTGGTCATCTCGGCCTCGCACAACCCGTTCGAGGATAACGGCATCAAGCTGTTCGGCCCGGACGGCGCCAAGCTGTCCGACGAGACGGAAGCCGAGATCGAGGCGCTGATGGAGGAGGATCTCTCCGGCCGGCTCGCCGCCCCGTCGGCGCTCGGCCGGGCGATGCGCCTGGTCGACGCCGCGGGCCGCTACGTCGAATCCGCGAAGTCGAGCCTGCCGCGCGGGCTGCGGCTCGACGGCCTGCGCGTCGTCCTCGATTGCGCCAATGGCGCCGCCTACAAGGTGGCGCCGGCGGCGCTGTGGGAACTCGGCGCCGAGGTCATCACCCTCGGCGTCAGCCCCGACGGCTTCAACATCAACCACGAATGCGGCTCGACCGTCCCCTCCGCCCTGTCGGCGGCGGTGGTCAAACACCGCGCCGACCTCGGCATCGCGCTCGACGGCGACGCCGACCGTGTGATCCTCGCCGACGAGCGCGGCCGGATTATCGACGGCGACCAGGTGCTGGCGCTGATCGCCCGCGCCTTCCAGGCCGATGGAAGGCTGTCGGGCAGCGGCATCGTCGCCACCGTGATGTCCAATCTCGGGCTGGAGCGCTATCTCGGCGGCCTCGGCCTCGCCCTGCACCGCACCCCGGTGGGCGATCGCTACGTCGCCGAACATATGCGCGCGCACGGTCTCAATCTCGGCGGCGAGCAGTCCGGCCACGTCATCCTCGCGGATTTCGCCACCACCGGCGACGGGCTGATCGCGGCCCTCCAGGTGCTGGCGGTGCTGGTGCGCGAGGGGCGGCCGGCGAGCGAGGTGTGCCGCCTGTTCACGCCGCTGCCGCAACTGCTGCGCAATGTCCGCTACAGCGGCGCCTCGCCATTGCTCTCGCCCGCCGTCACGGCGGCGGCGGCGGCGGCGGAGGCAAGGCTCGCCGGCATCGGCCGCCTGCTGCTGCGCGCCTCCGGCACCGAGCCGCTGATCCGCGTGATGGCCGAGGGTGAGGACGAGCAGCTCGTCGCCGCCGTGGTCGACGAGCTCTGCGCCGTGATCGAGGCGGAATCGGCCGGCTGAGCGCGGCGATGGACTGGTTCCGGGTTCTCGCCATCGGCGGCTCGGACAGCGGCGGCGGCGCCGGCATCGAGGCCGACGTCAAGACGATCACCGCCCTGGGCGGCTACGCGATGACCGCGATCACCGCCGTCACCGCGCAGGACACCAGCGGCATCGCCGCCATCGCCCCGGTGCCGCCCGATCTCGTCGCCCGGTCGATCCGCATGGTCGTGGCCGATCTCGGGGTCGATGCCATCAAGCTCGGCATGCTCGGCAGCGCCGGGACGGCCGAGGAAGTCGCCCTGGCGATCGCCGCCGCGGCGCCGGCCGCGCCTCTGGTGCTCGACCCCGTCCTCGCCTCGACCAGCGGCACCGCGCTGGCCGGGGAGGGCGCGCTCGCCATCATCCGCGACCGTCTGCTGCCCCGCGCCACGCTGGTGACGCCCAATCGCGACGAGGCGGCAACCCTCGCCGGCCTCGCCATCGATTCGCACGAGGATGCGATCCGCGCCGGCCGCGCGCTCTGCCGCCTCGGCGCCCGGGCCGTCCTGCTGAAGGGCGGCCATTTCGACGGCGATCCGGTCATCGACCGCCTGATCGCCGGCGACGACGTCGTGACCTTCGCCCATCCCCGCATCGCGACGCGCCACACCCACGGCACCGGCTGTACCCTGGCCAGCGCGATCGCCTGCGGCCTCGCGCGCGGTCTGGATCTCCGGGCCGCGATCGAGGCCGCCGAAGCGTTCCTCCACGCCGCCCTGCGCGCCGCCCCGGGGTTGGGCCGCGGCCACGGGCCGCTCGGCCATGCCCGCGCCGCCGCGCTCTTGCAGGATCGTCCGCCGGCATGATCTAGAAATCCGTCACTGATCGAGGAGGAAGTTCCTGCCATGAAAACACTGTATCACGGGCGCGGCCACGCGACCGGCGGCCGCACCGGCCATGCCGAAACCAGCGACGGCCGCCTCAAGGTCGATCTCAGCACGCCGAAGGAACTCGGCGGCGATGGTGGGCAGGGCACCAATCCGGAACAGCTCTTTGCCATCGGCTATTCAGCCTGTTTCCTCGGCGCGCTGAAATTCGTCGCCAATCAGGCGAAGGTGAAGATCCCCGAGGATGCGAAGGTGAATGCCGAGATCGGCATCGGCCCGCGCGACGACGGCACCGGGTTCGGGATCACGGCGCACCTGACCGTGACCATCCCGGGCATGGACCGCGCGCAGGCAGAGGACCTGGTGCGCAAGGCCGAGATCGTCTGTCCCTACGCGCATGCGACGCGCGGCAATATCGACAGCAGATTCGCCGTTGCCTGAAAGGCTTTCTTAAACTTTTCCGGCTATCCGGGTGCCATGCAGTCAGTGTTGCCCATGGCACCCGTGAGCGGGCCTGCCGCAGCCGGACGCCCCGCTGGGCGCTGCGGTTGCGTGCCGGCGGCGAACCCTCGTCGCCATGGATAACCCGTCGCTCAAGCCGGCCGAAGAGCCGGGGAACGATCTCGGCGCGCGGATCGACCAGCTGACGGTCCTGAGCTTCGTTGCCGATGCGGCGACCGAGCAGGTGATACGCGACGGGCTGGGCGACCTGGCCCAGACGGGCATCCAGAACACGGCGGACATTCGCCGCGGCAATCTGAAGGCCGCCATCGCCGCCCTCGCGAAAGTCCCGACGCCGCAAATCGTCGTCGTCGACATCGGCAAGGACGAGCGGCCGATGCACGCCCTGCTCGAACTCTGCGATGTCATCGAACCGTCGGTCTCCCTGCTGGTGATCGGCGAGGTCGACGATGTCGATCTCTACCGCAACATCATCCGGCGGGTCGGCGCGATCGACTACCTGTTCAAGCCGATCACCCGCGAGCTTGTCGCCCGCCATTTCGCCTCGCTGATCACCCGAAATTCGCCGGTCGCCGACCTGACGCGAGGCGGCCGGGTCATTTCCGTCACCGGCGCGCGCGGCGGGGTCGGCGGCAGCACCATCGCCGCCGCGCTGGCCTGGTATCTGGGCGTCGAGTCGAACCGTCACACCCTGCTGCTCGATGCCGATCCGTTCATCGGCACGGCACAGGACTGGTTCGGGGTCGAATTCAAACCCTCGTTCCAGACCCTTCTGCAGGATGCCGGAGATGACCCGGGTGCTGCCGTCGCGGGCGCGGTCCGGCCGGTCCGGAACCGGTTGCATGTCCTGGGCTCCCCGCCCGATCTCGCCTGCCAGCCGGCCGCCTCCGCCGGCGCCGCCCGGCGGATCATCGATGCGATCCGCATGCGCTTCAACTTCGTGATCGTCGACCTGCCGTTCCTGCCGATCCAGCAGCACCGGGAACTGCTCGAACTCGCCCATCACCGCATCATCGTTCTCGACCCGAGCATCGCGAGCCTGCGCGATACGGTGCGCCTGATCGCCGCGTCCAGCACGCCGGGCCAGCCGCAGCGGCCGACGATCTTCCTGAACCGCGAAGGCGCGGCCGGCGGCCTGCGTCGCAAGCACATCGAGGATGCGCTCAAGCGCAAGGTCGATCTCAGCCTCCCCGAACTGCCCAAACTCTTCACCAGCCTCGGCGCGCAGGAACGCTTCGCCGGGGTGCCCAAGGGGCCGCTCGGCCGCCTGATCGAAGACCTGGCCCGCGAAGCGGGCTTCGAGCGCGGACGCAACGCCGCCGCCTGACCGCCTGACGCAGCGCGTCGGCCACGGGCCGAGCCTGCCACAATCCACCCCGATATCGCGCCTTCACCGCTGCCCGCAGAAGGCTGTCATCCGCGGTGCATTAAATTCGGCAAAAAAACATACAAAGAAAATTTATCTTTACTTAGCTTAATTTCGTCTGCCAGTCTGATTTCCGCGATGCTGAGACAGCGCGGGGGCACGAGACCGGACAGCACGAGCCACAAGGTGGTGCGCCATTGAGGAGGAAACGAAATGAGCGACGCTCTGAGGCTCGATACCTGTCTTGACCAGATCGCCAGCCAGCTTCCCGCACTGACCGCTTCATGCCGCGTCGTCGAGGCGCTGGCCGGCGCCGCGAGACAGATCGCCCATCTGCTGGCCCGCGGCCCGCTCTCCGGCGATCTCGGCGCCGTCATCGGCGAGTCGCTCGACGGCGACGGCCAGAAGGCGCTTGATGCGATAACCCACGCCCTGGTGCGCGAGGCCGTCATCGCTTCCGGCGCCGCCGCCTTCGCCTCCGAGGAAGCGGCCGCGCCGGAATGGCTCGATCCGGTGGGCGAGGTCGCCGTCGCGGTCGACCCGCTCGACGGCTCGTCGAACATCGACACGCTGGCGCCGGTCGGAACGATCTTTTCCATCCTGCCCGCCCGGCATGCCAGCGGCGCCGATCCCGCAAGCCCGTTCCTGCAGACCGGGCGGCGCCAGCTCGCGGCCGGCTTCTTCATCTATGGCCCCCGCACCGCGCTCGCCGTGACGTTCGGCAACGGCACCCGCATCTTCACGCTCGATCCCGTCTCCGGCGCCTTTCTCGCGCCGGCCCCGCCGGCCACCGTGCCCGCCGCAACCCGCGAATACGCCATCAACGGATCCAATCTCCGCCACTGGGAAGAGCCGATCCGCGACTACATCGTCGAGCTGAAGCAGGGCCGGAACGGTCCGCGCGGCATCGATTTCAACACCCGCTGGCTGGCCTCCATGGTGGGCGACGCGTTCCGCATCCTCGGCCGCGGCGGCATCTATCTCTACCCGGCGGACGAACGGCAAGGCTACGAGGCCGGAAGGCTGCGGCTCGTCTATGAAGCGAACCCCATCGCCTTCCTCATGGAACAGGCCGGCGCCTCCGCGACCGATGGCCGCATCCCGATCCTCGACCTCCAGCCGGCCCACATCCATCAGCGCTGCCCGCTCGTCTTCGGCTCGGCCGATGAAGTCCGCCGCGTCGCCCAGGCCTATGAAAGGGCAGGGCAGCCTTCCTCGCCGCTGTTCCGCCGGCGTTCGCTGTTCCGTTCCACCTCGAACGTGGCGGAACTGTTCGCATGAGCCAGCGCCATCCCATCATCTCCGTCACCGGCTCGTCCGGCGCGGGCACCACCTCGGTGCGCAACGTGTTCGAACAGATCTTCCGCCGCGAGAAGATCACCGCCGCGCATATCGAGGGCGATGCGTTTCACCGCTACGATCGTGCCGAGATGAAAACGAAAATGGCCGAGGCGGAAGCTGCGGGAAACCGCCATTTCAGCCATTTCAGCCCGGAGACGAATCTCCTCGCCGAGCTCGCGGCAACCTTCGAGAGCTACGCCGCGACCGGCACCGGACAATACCGGCACTACATCCACGACCAGGACGAAGCCGAACGCTACGGCGGCACGCCCGGCACCTTCACGCCCTGGGAGGACCTGCCGGCGCCGACCGACATTCTCCTGTATGAAGGCCTGCACGGCGCCGTCCGGCATGGCGACATCGATACCGGGCGCCATGCCGACGTGAAGATCGGCGTCGTTCCCGTGATCAATCTCGAATGGATCCAGAAAATCCACCGCGACCGCGCGGCCCGCCGCTATTCCACCGAGGCGGTGATGGACACGATCCTGCGGCGGATGCCGGACTACGTGCACTACATCTGCCCGCAATTCACCGAGACCGACATCAACTTCCAGCGCGTGCCCACGGTCGACACCTCCAACCCCTTCATCGCCCGCTGGATCCCGACCGCCGATGAATCGATCGTGGTCATCCGCTTCCGCGATCCGCACGGCATCGACTTCCCCTATCTCCTCGCCATGCTGCACGGCAGTTTCATGTCTCGCGCGAACTCGATCGCGGTACCCGGAAACAAGTTCGATCTCGCCATGCAGCTCATTCTCACCCCGATCATCATGCAACTGATGGACCGGAAAAGGCGGGCGCAATGAACCCGCCCCCGACACGCCCAGGCGGCTGGCCCCGGAAAGGAAACTGACATGGCACGCATAACATTGCGTCAGCTACTCGATCATGCGGCGGAACGCGGATATGGCGTTCCCGCCTTCAACATCAACAACATGGAACAGGTGATCGCGATCATGGAGGCCGCCGCGTCCTGCGATGCGCCGGTCATCCTCCAGGCCTCGCGCGGCGCCCGGTCCTATGCCGGCGACCGGATGCTGGCGAAGATGATCGAGGCGGCGGAGGCCGAGCATCCGCAGATTCCCATCTGCCTGCACCAGGACCACGGCAACGACGAGGCGACCTGCCTGTCGGCGATCCAGCACGGGTTCACCAGCGTGATGATGGACGGCTCGCTGATGGCCGACGCAAGAACCCCCGCCGACTACGACTACAATGTCGCCATCACCGCCCGCGTCACCGACATGGCGCATCGCGTCGGCGTTTCGGTCGAGGGCGAGCTCGGCGTGCTCGGCAGTCTCGAAACCGGCACCGGTGCGGCCGAGGACGGTCACGGCGCCGAGGGCACGCTCTCCCACGACCAGCTCCTGACCGACCCCGACCAGGCGGTTGCCTTCGTGCGTGCCACGAAGGTCGACGCGCTGGCGGTCGCCATGGGAACCTCCCACGGCGCCTACAAGTTTTCCCGCAAGCCGGATGGCGCGATTCTCGCGATGCACGTCATCCGCGCCATCAACGAGCGCATGCCCGAACTCCATCTCGTCATGCACGGCTCGTCCTCGGTCCCGCAGGACCTGCAGGAGGCCTTCAACCGCCACGGCGGCGAGATGCCGCAGACCTGGGGCGTGCCCGTCGAGGAAATCCTCCTCGGCATTCGTCACGGTGTGCGCAAGGTGAATATCGACACCGATTGCCGCCTCGCCATGGCCGCCGCCATCCGCAAGGTCGCCACCGGGAACCGCGCGGAATTCGACCCCCGCCAGTTCATGAAACCCGCCATCGCGGCACTGCGCGATCTCTGCCGCTCGCGCTTCCAGGCCTTCGGCACCGCCGGGCAGGCCTCGCGAATCAAACCGCAGCCCCTCGCCGCGATGGCCAGGCAATACGCATCCGGCGCCCTCGATCCCGTGATCGATGTCGGCCGCGCCGCTTGATGACATCAGAAGACGGAGTCCGCATCATGGATACGCCAACCCCTAACATCACCAACGAGGCCCTGACCGTTCGCGGCAAGGAGCGCTACAGGTCGGGCGTTCTCGAATACCGCAAGATGGGCTACTGGGAACCCGACTACGAACCGAAGATCACCGATGTCATCTCGCTGTTCCGCATCACCCCGCAGGATGGCGTCGATCCGGTGGAGGCGGCGGCGGCGGTCGCCGGCGAAAGCTCGACGGCGACCTGGACCGTCGTCTGGACAGACCGGCTGACGGCCTGTGAGAAATACCGGGCCAAGGCCTACCGGGTCGATCCGGTGCCCAATGCGCCCGGCCAGTATTTCGCCTATATCGCCTACGATCTCGCGTTGTTCGAGCCGGGCTCGATCGCTAACCTCACCGCCTCGATCATCGGCAACGTGTTCGGCTTCAAGCCGCTCAAGGCGCTGCGGCTCGAGGACATGCGGCTGCCCGTCGCCTATGTGAAGACGTTCGACGGCCCGGCGACCGGCATCGTCGTCGAGCGCGAACGGCTCGACAAGTTCGGCCGCCCCCTGCTCGGCGCGACGGTGAAGCCCAAGCTCGGCCTCTCGGGCCGCAATTACGGCCGCGTCGTCTACGAGGCGCTGAAGGGTGGCCTCGACTTCACCAAGGATGACGAGAACATCAACTCGCAGCCCTTCATGCACTGGCGCGACCGGTTTCTCTACTGCATGGAAGCGGTGAACAAGGCGCAGGCCGCGACCGGCGAGGTCAAGGGCACCTACCTGAACGTGACCGCCGGCACGATGGAGGACATGTACGAACGCGCGTCCTTCGCCCACGAGCTCGGCTCGTCCATCATCATGATCGATCTGGTCATCGGCTACACGGCGATCCAGTCGATGTCGAAATGGGCCCGCAAGCACGACATGATCCTGCACCTGCATCGCGCCGGCCACGGCACCTACACCCGCCACAAGACGCATGGCGTCAGCTTCCGGGTGATCTCCAAGTGGATGCGGCTCGCCGGCGTCGATCACATCCACGCCGGCACCGTGGTCGGCAAGCTCGAGGGCGATCCGCTCACCACCCGCGGCTTCTACGATATCCTGCGCGAGGACTATAACGAAACCCGTTACGAACACGGCATCTTCTTCGATCAGGACTGGGCCGGCACGCGCAAGGTCATGCCGGTCGCCTCGGGCGGCATCCATGCCGGACAGATGCACCAGCTCCTCCATCATCTCGGCGAGGATGTCGTCCTGCAATTCGGCGGCGGCACGATCGGCCATCCGCAGGGCATCGCCGCCGGGGCGATGGCGAACCGCGTGGCGCTGGAAGCGATGATCCTCGCCCGCAACGAAGGGCGCGACTATCTCGCCGAAGGTCCGCAGATCCTCAACGACGCCGCGCGCCACTGCCTGCCGCTGCGCCAGGCGCTCGATACCTGGGGCGAGGTGACGTTCAACTACGCCTCGACCGACACGCCCGATTTCGTCCCCACCGCGATGCCGGCCTACTGACGGAGCGTTATCATGAGACTGACCCAGGGCTGCTTTTCGTTTCTTCCCGATCTGACCGATGAACAGATCAGCCGCCAGATCCAGTACTGCCTCGACAAGGGCTGGGCGGTGAACCTCGAATATACCGACGACCCGCACCCGCGGAATACCTACTGGGAAATGTGGGGCCTGCCGATGTTCGACATCCGCGATGCCAAGGCGATCATGTCCGAACTCGCGGACTGCCGGCGGATTCACGATGATTGCTATATCCGCCTCTCGGCGTTCGACGCCACCAACACATGGGAGTCGCTCCGCATTTCCTTCATCGTGCAGCGGCCGAAGGACGAACCCGGCTTCATGCTGACGCGGAGCGAGGCCGCCGGCCGCACCATGCGCTACGAAACCCGCGCCTATGTCGTCCAGAAGCCCGAAGGCGCGCGCTATGGAAATTCCGGGTGAGGGAGGGGGGCATGCCGGATACGATGGCGGGCGCGCCCGCCCCGGGCGAGATGATCGATCTCCGCGCCGAATTCGACGGCGCCGGGATCGGCGATGTGCTCGCGGCGCTGGACCGCGACCTTGTCGGGCTCCGTCCCGTCAAGGCGCGGATCCGCGAGATCGCCTCCCTCCTGCTCATCGAGCGGGTCAGGCAGAAATGCGGCTTCGCGACCGAGGCGCCGACGCTGCACATGTCCTTCACCGGCAATCCCGGCACCGGCAAGACGACGGTTGCCCTCCGCATGGCGAACATTCTCAAGGCTCTGGGATTCGTCAGGCAGGGCCAGCTGATTTCGGTCACCCGCGATGACCTGGTCGGCCAGTATATCGGGCACACCGCGCCGAAGACGAAGGAGATCCTCAAGAAGGCGATCGGCGGCGTGCTGTTCATCGACGAGGCCTATTACCTCTACCGCCCCGACAACGAGCGGGACTACGGGCAGGAGGCGATCGAGATTCTCCTGCAGGTAATGGAGAACCAGCGCGAGGACCTCGTCGTGATCCTCGCCGGCTATGCCGACCGGATGGAGAATTTCTTCACCCTCAATCCCGGTTTCCGCTCGCGCATCGCCCACCACATCGATTTTCCCGATTACGAGAACGACGAGCTGCTGGCGATCAGCGACACGATGCTGGCCCGCCAGCATTACCGCTTTTCGCCCGAGGCCCGCGCCGTCATGGACCGCTACATCGCCCGGCGTCGCACGCAGCCCTATTTCTCCAACGCCCGCTCGGTGCGCAACGCGCTCGATCGCGCGCGCCTGCGCCAGGCGAACCGGCTGATGACGGCGACCTCGCCCATCCCGAAAGACGCGCTGACGATCATCGAACCCGACGATCTGCTGGCCAGCCGCGTCTTCCGCGCGGAGGAAAAAGCCGATGCCGGCGCCTGACAGGTTGCTGATCGCGCCGTCGATCCTCTCGGCCGATTTCGCCACCCTCGGCGCGGAGGCGCGCGCCGTCATCGAGGCCGGGGCCGACTGGGTGCATATCGACGTGATGGACGGGCATTTCGTCCCCAACCTCACCTTCGGCCCCCCGGTCATCGGCGCCGTGCGCAAGCACGTCGATGCCGTGTTCGATGTCCATCTGATGATCGCGCCGGTCGATCCCTTCATCGATGCCTTCGTCGAGGCCGGCGCCGACATCATCACCGTCCATGCCGAAGCCTGCCCGCATCTCGACCGCACCGTGCAGTCCATCCGCGCGCGCGGCTGCCGGGCCGGCGTCGCGCTCTGCCCGGCCACGCCGGAAGCGGCGCTGTCCTACGTGCTCGACGCGGTCGACCTCGTGCTGGTGATGACGGTCAATCCCGGCTTCGGCGGCCAGACCTTCCTGCGATCGCAACTGCCGAAGATCCGCCGGATCCGCGAGATGATCGCGGGGCGCGACATCCGCCTCGAACTCGATGGCGGCATCACGCCGGAGACCGCGCCGGATGCCGTGGCGGCGGGGGCGGATGTGCTGGTCGCCGGCTCCTCGGTCTTTCGCGGCGGCAGGGCGGCCTATGCGGCGAATATCGCGGCGCTGCGGGCAGGGGGGATGGCCCTTGCCTGACGCCGCCGCGCCTCACCCCGCCGCGCGGAAGCGAACCTCCATCGCCTCGTCGCCGAGGCGAAGCCGGCTGACGCGCGCCGGCGATTCGGCGATCGCGATCCCGCCGCGAATCACCGCGCGCCGCGCGGCGCGGGTGCGGATCGCCTCGATCGGATCGCCGGCATCGAGCAGCACCAGATCGCCCCGGCATCCGGGGGCGATGCCGTAACCCTCCAGCCCCATCGCCCGCGCCGCGTTTACCGTAACGGCATCGAAACAGGAACGCATCGCGTCCACGCCGGTCATCTGCGCGACGTGAAGTCCCATCGATGCCACCTCCAGCATGTCGTGCGTGCCGAGCGGATACCACGGATCCATCACGCAATCATGCCCGAAGGCGACATTCACCCCGGCCGCCATCAGCTCCGGCACCCGCGTCATGCCCCGCCGCTTCGGATAGGTGTCGTGCCGCCCCTGCAACGTGATATTGATCAGCGGATTGGCGATCGCGGAAACCCCGGCCTCGGCGATCAGCGGAATCAGCTTGCTCGCGTAATAATTATCCATCGAGTGCATCGAGGTGAGATGCGATCCGGCAACGCGCCCCTGCATCCCGTGCCGCACGGTCTCCGCCGCCAGCGTCTCGATATGGCGCGACAGCGGATCGTCGCTCTCGTCGCAATGCATGTCGACCATCATCCCGGCCTCGGCGGCGATGGCCATCAGCTGGCGCACGCTCTCCGCCCCGTCCGCCATGGTCCGCTCGAAATGCGGAATCCCGCCGATCACGTCGATCCCCATCGCCATCGCCCGGCGCAGGTTCTCGGCCGAACGCGGATAGCGTAGCCAGCCATCCTGCGGAAAGGCGACGAGCTGGATGGTGATCCACGGCGCCATCTCCGCCCGCAGCGCTGTCAGCGCCTCCACCGCGAGCAGACGGTCGTCGCAGATATCGACATGCGAGCGGATCGCCCCGATCCCCTGCGCGATCGACCAGGTGCAGAGCCGCTTCGCCCGCGCATGGATGGCCTCCACGGTCAGGTCCGGCTTGAGCTCGCCCCAGAGGGCGATGCCCTCCAGCAGCGTGCCGCTGCGGTTCAGCCGCGGCAGCCCGAGCGACAGCGTCGAATCGAGGTGCAGATGCGAATCGACGAAGGGTGGCGCGACCAGATCCCCCGCCGCGTCGATCACCGCCGGCGCGGCCGCCTCTGGAAGACCGGGGCCGACCGTCTCGATCACGCCGCCGCGGATCAGGATGTCGACCCCGCGCCGCCCATCCGGCAGCGCCGCGTTGCGGATGAGCAGGTCGCCCGTCACGGGAACAGTCTCGTCGCCGACCAGGCGTCGCCGGTGCGGGTGAACACCGCGCGGTCGTGCAGGCGGAAGTCCCGGTCCTGCCAGAACTCGATCGAATCGGGCATCACATGCCAGCCGGACCAGTGCGGCGGGCGCGGGATCGGCCCGTCGCCATACCGCGCGGTCACCTCAGCGAGCCGCCGTTCGAGTTCGGCCCGCTCGCCGAGCGGGCGCGACTGGTCCGAGGCCCAGGCCCCGAGCCGCGAAATCCGCGGCCGGCTGTCGAAATAGGCATCCGCCTCGTCGTCCGAAACCGCGCGGCACCGCCCCTCGATGCGGATCTGCCGGCGCAGCGACTTCCAGTGGAACAGCAGCGACACATCCGGATTCGCGCGGATCTCGAGCGATTTCCGGCTCTCCAGGTTTGTATAAAAAACAAATCCGGCCTCATCCCACGATTTCAGCAACACGATCCGCGCCGAAGGCCGGCCGTCCGGCGTCGCCGTCGCCAGCGTCATCGCATTGGGATCGTTCGGTTCCGCCGCCTCGGCGTCCTGCATCCAGGCGGCGAAAAGCTGGAACGGATCGGCACTGATATCGATCATCGGTTGCTCTCTCTTCCGTGTCGCAATATTTGATAGTCCAAGCCGCCGCACGCCACCACCCCGGCACGGCCGGCCGAGACACGACAGACTGGAGCCCCCGACATGCAGGAATCCGCACAGACCTACCCGCTGACCGGCACGCTGATGCGTGGCAAGCGGGGCGTCATCATGGGGGTTGCGAACAACCGCTCGATCGCCTGGGCCATCGCCCAGGCGGTGGCCGCGCAGGGCGGCGAACTCGCCTTCACCTATCAGGGCGACGCGCTGGAGAAGCGCATCCGCCCGCTGGCCGAAAGCGTGCAGTCCGATCTCGTCATCCCCTGCGACGTCACCGACGATGCGGCGCTCGACGATGCCTTCGCCGCCGTCGCCGACCGCTGGGGCGAGATCGACTTCCTCGTCCACGCCATCGGCTTCGCCGACAAGCAGTTCCTGCGCGGCCGCTATGCCGATACGCCGCGCGCCGCCTTCCTCCAGGCGATGGACATTTCCTGCTTCTCCTTCACCGCGGCCGCGCAGCGCGCCTCGGCGCTGATGAAGCGGGGCGGAGCGATGGTCACGCTCACCTATCTCGGCGCCGAGCGCGTCACCCCCCACTACAACGTGATGGGTGTGGCCAAGGCCGCGCTCGAATCCTCGGTGCGCTACCTCGCCGCCGATCTCGGGCGCGACGCGATCCGGGTGAACGGCCTGTCCGCCGGCCCGATCAAGACGCTCGCCGCCTCCGGCATCGGCGATTTCAGCTACATCCTGAAATGGAACCAGCTCAACGCGCCGCTCGAGCGCAACGTGGCGCTCGAGGAAGTCGGCGCCTCCGGGCTCTATCTGCTGTCGGATCTCTCGCGCGGCGTCACCGGCGAGATCCACCACGTCGATTGCGGCTATCACATCGTTGGCATGAAGAACCCGATGGCGCCGGATATCGACGCCGTCGAGTAACCGAGGCCGCAGGCGGCGTCAGATCGGCCCCGCGCCGGGGCCGACGTCAGATGGGCTTGTGCGCCCGGTCGATCAGCCGCCTGAGCAGGCCGGGCTTTTTCTCCGGCCGCGGTGCCGTGGCCGAGGCCGCCTCGGCGGCCCGGCGTTCCTTGGTCTTCAGCCAGTCCTCAAGGCTCATATTGGCCTTGGCGGCGCGCTTGCGTTCGTAGTCGGTCTGGGCGTCGGTCATCTTGCGGGTCATGCGCGCGCCTGTGCCAGAACAAGCCGCCGGTATCAAGCGCCCTTTCACCCGCCGGCGCCGAAGCGCCGCAGCATCCCCCGCTCGAAGGCGCCGAGCGCCGCATAGATCACGATTCCGGTCAGCGCGAGCAAGGTGAGGGCGGCGAACATGCGCGGTATCTCCAGCCGGTAGCCCGCCTCCAGAATCCGCCCGGCCAGCCCGCCGGCAAACCCGCCCGAACTCGCGACGAACTCCGCCACCACCGCGCCCACCAGCGCCAGCGTGCCGGCAATCCGCAGCCCGGCGAGAAAGAAGGGCAGGGCGGAAGGCAGCCGCAGCAGCGCCAGCGTCTGCCATCGGCTGGCCCCGTTCAGCCGGAACAGGTCGGCGAGCTCCGGCGGCGTCGCCGCCAGCCCCGCCGCGGTGTTCGACAGCACCGGGAAGAACGCGACGATGGTGGCGCACACCACCATGGCGGCGAATTGCTGATGCACCCAGATGATGATCAGCGGCGCGATGGCGACCACCGGCGTCACCTGCAACACCACCGCCCAGGGTTGGATCGCCGCCCGCGCCAGCCGGCTCGCCGCCATCGCCAGCGCCAGCGCCATGCCGAGCAGCGCCGCCGCCAGCAGCGCCGCCCCCGTCACGGCGAGGGTCGAGACCAGCGAGAGCAGCAGCGACGCCCGATCCGCCCAGAACGCCGCGACGATCGCCGCCGGCCCCGGCAGCACATAGGGTGGCATCCGCAAGCCGATCACCAGCCCCTGCCACACCCCCAGCGCCGCGAGGCCGAAGACCACCGGCGCCCATCGCTCGGCGCGGCTCATGCCGGCATTACCGCGCGCAGCGTCTCCGTCACCTCGCGCACCAGCGCGGCATAGGCCGGGTCGGTCCGCCGGTCCCCGCCCTCGGCGAGCGGGCTGGCAATCTCCGCGGCAATCCGCCCCGGTCGCGGCGTCATCACCACGATGCGCGAGGCGAGATACGCCGCCTCGTAGATCGAATGGGTCACGAACACGATCGTGCTGCCCGTCTCCCGCCACAGTGCCAGCAAATCGTCCTGCAAGCGGTTGCGGGTAAACTCGTCCAGCGCGGCGAAGGGCTCGTCCATCAGCAGCAGGCGCGGCCGCGAGACCAGCGCCCGCGCGATCGCGACCCGCATCCGCATCCCGCCCGACAGCGCCGCCGGCTTCGCCTCCTCGAACCCCGCAAGCCCGAGCCGCGCCAGCAACTCACGCACCGACGCCGCGCCGTCCTCGAAGCGCCGCCCGGCCAGGCGGAGCGGCAGGTGCACGTTTCGCGCCGCGCTCGCCCAGGGCAGCAGCGTGGCGTCCTGGAACACGAAGCCGATCTCGCCCGCGCCGGGTGCGGCACCGCCCTCCCAGACCAGCCGCCCCGCATCCGGCGCATCGAGCCCGGCGAGCAGCCGCAGCAGCGTCGACTTGCCGCAGCCCGAAGGCCCGAGCAGGGCGACGAACTCGCCCCGCCCGATCGCCGCGTCGATCCCGGCGAGCGCGACCGTCCCCGCCCCGAACCGCCGCGTCACCTGTTCCAGCCGCACCATCTCAGCGCGCGGCCGCTTTCCCCTTCGGCAGGAACCGCAACGTATAGGCCTTGCGATAGTCGAAATGCGCCGGATACAGGCCGGCCGCGCGCATCTGCTCGTAGAAGCCTTTCCACCGCGCATCGGTCATCCCGCCGATCCCGATCTTCGCCGTGGTGGCATCCTCCACCACCTGATGCGCCTTGAGCTGGTCATAGCCGAATTTCAGCAGCGCCGGCGTCATGTCCGGATTGGCCTTGCGGATCAGCGCGAAGGCGGGCGCCGGATTGCCGTCGAGATAGGATTTCCACCCCTCGGCCGACGCCTCGATGAAGCGGCGCACCACCGAAGGGTCGGTCTTCGCCAGCTTGCGCGAGGTCGCGATCAGCTCGCCATACCCGTCGAACCCCGCCTGGTCGAGCCGCAGCACCACCGGGAAATGCCCGGTCTTCTGCTTCACGAGGAACGGCTCCGAGGTCAGAAATCCCTGCACCACCAGGTCCTTGCTGGTGAAGAACGGGGCGAGGCTGAAATCGTAGGGGCGGATCTGGCTATCGCTGTAGCCGTATTTCTTCTTCAGGAAGAGCCACCAGCCCGCCCGCGTATCCGCCGAAATCGCGATCGGCTTGCCCTTCAGCGCGGCGAAACTGTCCTCGCCGGCACCGCGATGGGCGATCAGCACGTCGATATCCTTCTGGAAGAACGCGGCGACCGCGACGAAGGGAATCTTCTGCTGCACGAAATTGAAGGCGAGGAAGCTGTTCGAGGTGATGTCGAAATCGAGCCGCCCGGCGAGCAGCAGCTGCGCGTTGTTCACCTGCGGCCCGCCCTCGCGGATCGTCACGTCGAGGCCATATTTGCGGTAGATGCCGTCCGCCACCGCCTGATAGAAGCCGCCATATTCGGCCTCGGCCACCCAGTCGAGCCCGAACGTGACCTTTTGCAGCTTCGGCGGCGATGCGGCATGGGCCAGCGCCGGTGATATGCAGAGCAGCGCGGCAAGCAGTCGAGGCAAGGAGCGAAACCAGTCCATGAGCTTATCCCCGTCGGTTTTCGTTAGTCATTATCAACAGAGTTCGGTGCGGTCGTCGATAGGTCAAGCCCGGTGAGCGAACCCCGCGTCAAGGCCGGCATCTGGGTGCAGATGGCGCTGCGGCTCGGCGCCGCCGATGGCCGGCCCGGCATGCTGCTGCACCGGGGCGACGAGGATGCCGGCGGCGTGCTGGTGCTGCTGCGCGGCCGGATGGGGGTGGTGATATTGAGCCAGACGCGCGATGCCCTCGGCCGCCCCGCCTGGCTGCGCGCCACCGGCCCCGACCCGGTCGACGATGCGCGGGCCGATGCCTATGTCGAGAAGCAACTCCGCTTCGACCCCGATCTCTGGGTCGTCGAGTTCGAGGCGCCCGATTACCTGCCGCCTTTCGAGGGCACGATCCTCTGAACCGAAAAAGGGCCGCGCCCACCGGCACGGCCCTTCCCATCGGTCAGGCGGAACGTCTTACTCCGCCGGCGCCGGCGACAGCACCGGTTCCGGCGCCGCCGTCGCGCCATGCGCGACATAGAGACCGAACGCGGTGATCACCACGGCGCCGACGATGTTGCCGAGCGTCACCGGGATTTCGTTCCAGATCCACCACTGCGAGATCGACACCTTCGCGCCGAGCATGATGCCGCAGGGAATGACGAACATGTTCACCACGCAGTGCTCGAACCCCTGCGCGACGAAGGCCATGATCGGCATGTACATCGCGAAGATCTTGCCGATGACCGAGCGCGAGACCAGCGCCATCACCGCGCCGAGGCTGACCATCCAGTTGCAGACGACGCCCTTGGAGAAGGCGGTCATCCAGCCGGCGGCGCCGGCCTTCATGTACGGGATCGTCTTGAGGGCGGCGATCGCGGCAATCTTCGCGCCGATCGGATCGGCCGCCGCGGTGAAGAACTTGGTATCGATCGCGGCGAAAAGTGCGGCATAGAGCAGGCTGCCGATCAGGTTGCCGACATAGACGAGCACCAGCCCGCTCACGATGCTGCCGAAGCTCAGGCGCCCGGCCATGCCGGCATAGGGCAGCAGCGCCGCATTGCCGGTGAACAGTTCGAGGCCGAGCAGAACCAGCAGGATGAAGCCGACCGGGAAGAACATCGCGCTGACCACCAGATTGCCGGTGGCGACCAGGGCGGAGACGAACAGCGTCGTCGTGAAGCCGAGAAACAGGCCGGAGAGAATGCCGGTGACGAGAATGGTCCTGGCCGGCAGGTTCCCCTTGGCGGCGCCCGCCTCCATCATCGCCGCCGCCAGGGCAGACGGTTTCAACCAATCCATTTTTTCGCTCCATGTGCTTGGACCGGAGCGAGATAACCGAGCTGTAATCTCAGGTCAACACGATTTAGTGATCAAAAGTCAAAATCTGTCTGCCTTTCAATAACGCTTCCGGCTTCGTCTTGTATTTCGTGGGATCAACACTAGCGGCTCCGCCGCCGAATTCGGCGGAGTGCTTGTCGTATCAAAAAAATGATTTACTAAGCCCGCCGCGCGAGGCACCGATGCAAGGATTGAGACAGGTTCAGGCGGCTTCGCTGGCGAGCCGGTCCACCGCGGCGGCGGCGTTTTCCGTCAGCCCTTCGCCACCGCGGGCGCGGAAGGCGATGATCTTCGCCCGCATGCGCGGGTCCCAGAACTTGCGGATATGGTTCTCGATCCCGGCCACGGCCTCGCCGTCCGCCGTGGTGTTGAAGAAGGTGGCGATCTGGTTCGCCATGTAGACGAGCTTGCGGTCCTGGTCTTCAGGCGACATGTCTGGAGGCTCCGAAACAGATGCGTGTCTGGTGGGTAAAGACTTCAAATCCGTCCTCGCGCGCGACGGCGACGAGCGTGATCCCGGCCTCGTCGGCGGCGCGGATCGCGTGCGCGCTCGGCACCGACACGGCGACGATCACCGGCGCGCCGGCGACCGCGCATTTCTGGATCAGTTCGATCGAGACCCGGCTGGTCATGAGCACGACGCCACTGCCCGCGGACCGGCCGGCGCCGGCCAGCGCGCCGATCACCTTGTCGAGCGCGTTGTGCCGGCCGACATCCTCGCGTACCAGCACCGAACCGTCCGCCGGGTCGAGAAATCCGGCGGCGTGAATGGCACGGGTCTGGCGGTTCAGCTCCTGCTGCATCGCCATCGCCCGCATCCCGCGCATCACCGCCTCGGCCGAGATCGTCAGCCCCGAGCCGACCCGCGGAATCGCCCGCGTCGCCTCGGCGAGGCTTTCCAGCCCGCACAGGCCGCAGCCGAGCGCCCCGGCCATGTGCCGCCGCCGCCGCGCCAGGCGATCGGCGACATCGGTGCCGACGCGCATCCGGCACTCGATCCCCTGATCGACGGTCACGAGTTCACAGTCGAGCAGATCGGCCGCCCGGTCGACGATGCCTTCCGACAGGCTGAACCCCGTCGCGAAATCCCGCAGATCGCGCGGCGTCGCCATCATGACCGCGTAGCCAACCCGGTTGTAGCTCAGCGCGATAGCGGTTTCTTCCGGAACCTGCCGCGATCCCGCGCTGACCTCGCCGTGGTGGAACGCGGTCGTCGCCACGCGGACGACCGGTTCGAACAGCCTGGTCATTCGGCCGGCGTGGCCTCGATCTGCCGGGTCCTGCGACCGAGATCCGCATAGGTCTGCTGCGACTCGGTCGGCCCGTTCGACGGCGAGACCTGCACCGCCGTCACCTTGTATTCGGGGCAGTTCGTGGCCCAGTCCGAATAGTCGGTGGTGACGATGTTCGCGAGCGTCATCGGGTGGTGGAAGGTGGTGTAGACCACCCCCGGCGCGACCCGGTCGGTCACCTTCGCCCGGAGTGAGGTCTCTCCCGCCCGGCTGGCCACCTTGACCCACGCCCCGTCATTGATCCCGCGCTGCTCGGCATCGTGCGGATGGATCTCCAGCAGGTCCTCCTCGTGCCAGGCGGTGTTCGCCGTGCGCCGCGTCTGCGCGCCGACATTGTATTGCGACAGGATGCGCCCGGTGGTCAGCAGCAGCGGGAAGCGCGGCCCGGTCTTCTCGTCGGTCGCCACGTATTCGGTCACGAAGAACCGCCCCTGGCCGCGGACGAAGCCGCCCACATGCATCACCGGCGTCCCCTCCGGCGCCTTCTCGTTGCACGGCCACTGCACTGAGCCCTGCCGCTCCAGCAGGTCGAACGACACGCCCGCGAAGCTCGGCGTCAGCCGCGCGATCTCGTCCATGATCTCCGACGGATGCGCGTAGTTCATGTCGTAGCCCAGCGCCTTGGCGATCAGCTGGGTCACCTCCCAGTCCTCGTAGCCGTTCTTCGGCGTCATCACCTTGCGCACGAGCTGGATGCGCCGCTCGGCATTGGTGAAGGTGCCGTTCTTCTCCAGGAAGGTCGAGCCCGGCAGGAACACATGGGCGAACTGCGCCGTCTCGTTCAGGAACAGATCCTGCACGACGACGCATTCCATCGCCGCGAGCCCGGCGGTGACATGCTTGATGTCCGGGTCGGACTGCGCGATGTCCTCGCCCTGGATGTAAAGCCCCTTGAACGTGCCATCCACCGCGGCGTCGAGCATGTTCGGAATCCGCAGCCCCGGCTCGGCATCGAGCGAAACGCCCCAATCCACCTCGAAGGCCTGCCGGACCTCCGGGGTCGAGACATGGCGGTAGCCGCTGAACTCGTGCGGGAAGCTGCCCATGTCGCAGCTGCCCTGCACGTTGTTCTGCCCGCGCAGCGGGTTCACGCCGACGCCGACGCGCCCGATATTGCCGGTCGCCATCGCGAGATTGGCGAGCGCCATCACCGCCGTCGTGCCCTGGCTGTGTTCGGTCACGCCCAGCCCGTAATAGATCGCGGCATTCCCGCCCTTGGCGTAGAGCCGTGCCGCCGCGCGCACGAGTTGCGGATCGACGCCCGTGGTCGCCGCCAGCGCCTCGGGGCTGTTCCGCTCCGCCGCGGCGAATTCCGCCCACAGCGTGAACGCGTCGAGATCGCAGCGCTCGCGCACGAAGGCCTCGTCATAGAGGTGCTCGGTGACGATCACATGGGCGAGGGCGGTCAGCATCGCGACATTGGTGCCCGGCCGCAGCGGCAGGTGATACGCCGCCTCGACATGCGGGGTGCGGACGAGGTCGATCCGCCGCGGATCGATCACGATCAGCTTCGCCCCCTCGCGCAGCCGCTTCTTCATCCGCGAGCCGAACACCGGGTGGCCGTCGGTCGGGTTGGCGCCGATCAGCAGGATCACGTCCGCCTGCTCGACGCTGTCGAAATCCTGCGTCCCCGCCGAGGTGCCGAAGGTCTGCGACAGGCCATAGCCGGTCGGCGAGTGGCACACCCGCGCGCAGGTATCGACATTGTTGTTGCCGAAGGCGGCGCGGACCAGCTTCTGCACCAGGAAGGTCTCCTCGTTGGTGCAGCGCGACGAGGTGATGCCGCCGATCGAGCCCTTGCCATAGGTCGCCTGGATGCGCCTGAATTCCGACGCCACGTGGCTGATCGCCTCGTCCCACGACACTTCCCGCCACGGATCGGAGATCTTCGCCCGGATCATCGGCCTCGTGATCCGGTCCTGATGCGTCGCATAGCCCCAGGCGAAGCGCCCCTTCACGCAGGAATGGCCATGATTCGCCTTGCCATCCTTGTAGGGCACCATGCGCACGAGTTCCTCGCCGCGCATCTCCGCCTTGAACGAGCAGCCCACGCCGCAATAGGCGCAGGTCGTCACCACCGAATGCTCCGGCTGGCCGATCTCGACGACGGATGTCTCCATCAGCGTCGCGGTCGGGCAGGCCTGCACGCAGGCGCCGCAGGACACGCACTCGGACTCGAAGAAGCTCTCCTCCATCCCCGGCGAAACCTTGGAGTCGAAACCGCGCCCGGCGATGGTCAGCGCGAAGGTGCCCTGCACCTCCTCGCAGGCCCGCACGCAGCGCGAGCAGACGATGCACTTGGCCGGGTCGAACTGGAAATACGGGTTGGAGACGTCCTTGGCCGAGTCGAGATGGTTCTCGCCCTCATAGCCATACCGCACCTCCCGCAGCCCGACCGCGCCGGCCATGTCCTGCAACTCGCAATTGCCATTGGCCGAGCAGGTCAGGCAGTCCAGCGGATGGTCGGAGATATAGAGCTCCATCACCCCGCGGCGCAGCTTGCCGAGCCGCTCGTTCTGGGTATGGACCACCATGCCCTCCGCCACCGGCGTGGTGCAGGAGGCCGGCGTGCCCGCGCGCCCCTCGATTTCCACGAGGCAGAGCCGGCACGAGCCGAAACTGTCCAGCATGTCGGTGGCGCAGAGCTTGGGGATCTGCGTGCCGATCTCCATCGCCGCCCGCATGACCGACGTGCCTTCCGGCACGCTGACCTTCACCCCGTCGATCGTCAGGGTAACGAGCGCCGCGGCGTTGCTGGCCTTGGTGCCGTAGTCGATTTCATGGACGAGACCCATGGCGGTTCTCCTTCACTCAGCCGCGGCGGGGAGTTTCGGCGCGCGAAACTCTTCCGGGAAATGGTTGATGGCGGACAGCACCGGATACGGCGTGAAGCCGCCCAGCGCGCAGAGCGAGCCGAACTTCATCGTCTCGCAGAGGTCACGCACGAGGGCGAGATTCGTCTCCGGCTCGATCCCGGCGCGGATGCGGTCGAATGTCTCCACCCCGCGCGTCGAGCCGATGCGGCAGGGCGTGCACTTGCCGCAGGATTCGAGGGCGCAGAACTCCATCGCGAACCGGGCCATCTGGGCCATGTCGGCAGTGTCGTCGAAAACCACAAGCCCGCCATGGCCGATCAGCCCGTCGCGCTTGGCGAAGGCCTCGTAATCATAGGGCGTGTCGAACATCGAGACCGGGAAATAGGCGCCGAGCGGCCCGCCCGCCTGCACCGCCTTCACCGGCCGGCCCGAGGCGGTGCCGCCGCCGATGTCGTTCACCAGCTCGCCCAGCGTCACGCCGAAGGCGCATTCGAACAGCCCGCCATGCTTCACGTTGCCGGCGAGCTGCACCGGCATCGTCCCGCGCGAGCGGCCATAGCCCATCTCGGCATAGCGCTTCGCCCCCTCGGCCAGGATGAACGGCACGCTCGCCAGGCTGATCGTGTTGTTGATGATGGTCGGCCGGCCGAACAGCCCCTCGATCGCCGGCAGCGGCGGCTTCGGCCGCACCTGCCCGCGCTTGCCCTCCAGGCTCTCCAGCAGCGAGGTCTCCTCGCCGCACACATAGGCCCCGGCGCCGACCCGCACCTCGAGGTCGAAATCATGCGCGCTGCCGTTGATCCCCTTGCCGAGATAGCCGGCGCGCTCCGCGATCTCGATCGCCCGGCGCATCATTCGGATCGCCAGCGGATATTCCGAACGGATATAGACATAGCCCTTCGTCGCGCCGACCGCGACGCCGGCGATCGTCATGCCCTCGATCAGCATGAACGGATCGGCTTCCATGATCAGCCGGTCGGCGAAGGTGCCGGAATCGCCCTCGTCGGCGTTGCAGACGACATATTTGCGGTCCGCCGGCGCGCGCGCCACGGTCTCCCATTTGATCCCGGTCGGGAACCCCGCGCCGCCGCGCCCGCGCAGCCCGCTCTCCTTCACCGCGGCGACGGTCGCCGCCGGCCCGATCGAGAGCGCCGCCTCCAGCCCCTTGTAACCGCCATGATGGCGGTAATCCTCGAGCGAGAGCGGATCGATGATCCCGGCGCGGCCGAAGGTGAAGCGCGTCTGCCTCGCGAGGAAGGGAATCTCCTCGACATGGCCGACACATTTTTCATGCGGCGCGCCGTCGAAGAAGCGGGCCTCGAACAGCCCCGCCACGTCGGCGTCCCCGATGTTCCGGTAGCCGATCCGCCCCGACGCGGTGGCGACCTCGACCAGCGGCTCCAGCCAGAACAGCCCGCGCGAGCCGTTGCGCACGATCGTCACCGGAATGTTGCGCGCCCGCGCCTCGGCCTCGATCGCCGCGGCCACCCGGTTCGCCCCGACCGCCACGGCGGCCATGTCCTGCGGCACGAAAATCTTCATCACGCGGCCTCCGCGACCAGGGCTTCAAGGGTGGCGGCATCCGCCCGTCCCACCGGCTCGTCGTCGAACAGCGCGCTCGGCGCCGTGGCGCACAGGCCAAGGCAATACACCGCCTCGACGGTGATCCGCCCGTCCGGCGTGGTGCCGCCCCATTCGAGCCCGAGCGCGTCCAGCAGGCGGCGCGCATTCGCCTCCGACCCCATCGACTGGCAGGCCTCCGCCCGGCACAGCTTCAGCACGTGGCGGCCCGCCGGCGCGCGGCGGAAATCGTGGTAGAAGCTGATCACGCCATGCACCTCGGCGCGGGTGATGTTGAGCATGTCGGCGATCAGCGGCTCGGCCTCGCGCGGGATGAAGCCGAAATTCTCCTGCAGCGCGTGAAGGATCGGCAGCAGCGGCCCTTCCTCGCCCAGGTAATCCCGGATCACGGCGCGGGCGGCCTCGTCATTCCATTCAGCGGGCTTTGGGTCCATTCCGACAGTCCTGTTTCCTCGCTCGGCCGGGATGACCGAACCTCCTGCTTAAATCGGGCAGGTTAATCTTTCGTGTGCATTATCCACATGATCTTCCCGCAAACAAGCCAAAACCCGGATTGTTTGATAGAGCGCGTCTATCAAGCAAGGGCGGCTTGACCCCGCGCCAGTCCTTCCGCGACGTTCACCAGCGCCGCCACCAGCGGCGACACGGGCTCGCGGTTCGGCAGCACCAGCCCGACCGCGTGAACCTCCTCCGGCTCCACGATCGGAATCGCCCGCAGCCTTGGCGTCAGCCCGAAGATCTGCGCCAGCTTCTCCGGCAGCACGCAGGCCCAGCGCCCGGTCTGCACATGGCTGACCAGCACGACGATCGAGTTGCTCTCCAGCGTCGGCCGCAGCTCGGTCCCGGCATTGCGCAGCAGCCGGTCGAGGATCCGCCGGTTCTGCATGTCCGGCGTCAGCAGGCAGAGCGGAATCTGGCCGACCTCCGCCCAGCTCACCTGCTCGCGCCGGCCGAGCGGCGCGTCCGCCGCGGTCAGCAGCCGGTAGCGCTCGTCATAGAGCGGCACCACCCGGTTCTTCCCGATCGGCTCGTTGTCGATATAGGTCACCCCCGCATCGACCTCGAAATTGTCGAGCCGTCGCAGCACCTCGTTCGACGTGCAGGACTGGATCGAGAACCGCACCGCCTCGTGCTGCCGGCGATACGGCGTGGTCAGTTCCGTGATGGTGGCGAGCGCGGTCGGAATCGCGGCGATCCGCAGCAGCCCGTTGAGCCCGCGCTTGAGGGCGCGGATATCGGCGCGCATGGCATGCATGTCGCCGACGATCCGCCGCGCCCATTCGAGCACCCGCTCGCCTTCCGGAGTGAACCCCTGGAACCGCGACGAGCGCTCGACCAGCGGCATCCCCAGCGCCTCCTCGAGCGAGCGGATGCCCGCCGAGAAGGTGGGCTGGGTCACGCCGCAGCTTTCGGCGCCGCGGCCGAAATGCTCCTCCCGCGCCAGCGCGAGCAGGTATTCGAGCTTGTCGATCACGCGCCGTCGGCCACCAGCACCAGCCGCCCGGTCACATCCCCGGCCTTGAGCCGGTGGATCGCCGCGTCCGCCTCGCGCTGCGGCACGGTCTCGATCTGCAGCTTCGGCAGCGCCCCGCCCTGGGCGAGATCCACCAGCTCGCGCAGATCGCCCGGCGTGCCGACGAAGCTGCCCTGCAACGTCAGCGCCCGCATCGGCATGAAGGGCAGGGGTATGTTCAGCTCGCCGCCGAACAGCCCGACCATGATCAGCTTGCCGCCCTTGGCCAGCGCCGCATGCGCCGCCTTCGCCGTGCCCGAGCCGTTGACGAGGTCGATGATCGCCTCCGGCTGCCCGCCGCACGCCGCGATGATCGCCTTGTGCAGCGCCGGGTCGTTGCCGTCCACCACCGCGGTGGCCCCCGCCGCCAGCGCCGCCTCGCGCTTCCTCGCACTGGTATCGACGCTGACGATCGCCTTGTGCCCGAGCGCGCGCAGCACCGCAATCGCCGAAAGCCCGAGCCCGCCCGCGCCGATCAGCACCACCGGCGTGTCCGCCGGCAGCGGCATCACCTTGCGGATCGCGGCATAGACCGTGATGCCCGAACACGCATAGGTCGCCGCCAGCGCCGGATCGAGATCGCCGGGATCGACGAGGTGCCCCGCATGCGCCGCGATCACATGGGTCGCGTAGCCGCCATGCTGGTAGATGCCGAGCGAGCGCTGCTTGGCGCAGAGATTGTCCTCGCCCGCCTTGCACCGCGCGCATTCGCCGCAGCCGACCCAGGGATACACGATCCGCACATCCCCCACCTTCACCCCGCTCGCCTCCGGCCCGAGCTTCACCACCCGGCCGACGATCTCGTGGCCCAGCGCCAGCGGCAGCGTGATCCCGCGCTGCACGATCTCGTAGCGCCCGGCGCTGCCGAGGTCGTAATACCCGTCCCAGAGATGCAGGTCGGAATGGCAGACGCCGCAATGCGTCACCTCCAGCAAAATCTCCCGCCCCGTCGGCTCCGGCATCGGCAGGTCGATTTCCTTCAGCGGCGCCCCGTTCTCGACAACGGCCCAGGCTTTCATCGTGGCGGACATTCCGGTCTCCCTTTTTGCTCCGCGCGAGTATCGGGTGGATCGCGCGGTTCAGGCAAGCCGGGCAGGCCGGAAGGCGAGGGGGATCAGCCCTGCGCCGGCGCCGCTTCCTGCCGTGCCAGGATCACCCCGGCGAGATAGAGCGAGCCGCAGACCAGCACCCGCTTCGGCGTCCCGTCCGCGGCGAGGCGCCGCAGCGCGGCCTCCACATCCGGCCCCGCCGTCGCGACCCCGCCCGACGCCTCGATGATCGCCTCGACGGGCAGGGCCAGATGCTGCCCCGGCTCGACCACCGCCTGCACCGATGCCGCCTGCGGCAGCAGGATGCGCAAAAACTCCGCGACGTCCTTGGCCTGCTTCATCCCGACGACGAGATGCGTCGGCCCCTCCCAGCCGGCCAGAACCTCGGCCAGCGCCTGCGCCCCGCCCGGATTGTGCGCGCCGTCGAGCCAGAGTTCCGATCCCGCCGGCAGCAACGAGGCCAAGGGCGGCCCAAGGCGCTGCAACCGTGCCGGCCATTCCGCCGCCGCCATGCCGCGCGCGAAGGCGTCCTGGTCGAGCCCGAACCCGCCGGCGCGCAGGGCGGCGATGGCGATGCCGGCATTGTCGAACTGGTGCGCGCCGGGCAGGGCGGGGCGGGGCAGCTCCAGCCGCCCCTCCTCGTCCTCATACACCGCGCCCTCGCCCTGCTTCATGATCCGCCACTGCCGCCCGCGCGCGGCGAGCGGCACCCCGGCCGCCTTCGCCCGCGACTCCAGCACGGCCAGCACGTCCGGCGTCTGGAACCCGGTCACGGCCCGGCTGCCCGGCTTCATGATCCCGGCCTTCTCGGCGGCGATCACGGTTTCCGTCTCGCCGAGGAACTCGCGGTGATCGAGCGAGATCGCGGTGATCGCGGCGGCGGCGGGCGGCGGGATCACGTTGGTCGCATCGAAGGTGCCGCCGAGCCCCACCTCGATGATCGCGATCTCCGCCGACCGTGCCGCGAACAGCACGAAGGCGGCGGCGGTGATCGCCTCGAACACGGTGATCGGCGCGGCGTCGTTCACCCGCTCGACCTCGTCGAGCGCTGCGTCCAGCTCGTCGTCGCTGACCAGCGCGCCGGCCAGCCGGATGCGCTCGTTGAACCGCACGAGATGCGGCGAGGTATAGACATGTGCGCGCAGCCCCGCCGCCTCGACCATGCCGCGCAGGAAGGCGCAGACGCTGCCCTTGCCGTTGGTCCCGGCGACATGAATGGTCGGCGGCAGCCGCCGCTCCGGATGGCCCAGGGCTTCGAGCAGCCGCTCCAGCCGTTCCAGCCGCAGGTCGATCAGCCGCGGATAGAGCGCGTGCAGCCGCTCGATCCGCGCGTCGATCCGGCTCGGTGCCGGTGCCGGGGCCGGCGCCGCCCCGCTCACGCCGCCTCTGCGTCCGGCCGCCCCACCTTCAGCAGGCCGAGCAGCCGCCCAAGTGTCGCCGCCAGTTCGCCGCGCGCGAGCACCATGTCCACCATGCCGTGTTCGAGCAGGTATTCGGCGCGCTGGAAGCCTTCGGGCAGCTTCTCGCGGATCGTCTCCTCGATCACCCGCGCCCCGGCGAAGCCGATCAGCGCGTTCGGCTCGGCGATCTGGATATCGCCCAGCATCGCGAACGAGGCGGTCACCCCGCCGGTGGTCGGGTCGGTCAGCACGACGATATAGGGCAGCCCCGCCTCGCGGACCATCTGCACGGCGATGGTGGTGCGCGGCATCTGCATCAGGCTCACCGGCCCTTCCTGCATCCGCGCCCCGCCCGAGGCGGTGAAGACGATCAGCGCCGCCTTCTGCAGCACCGCGAGCCGGGCGGCGGTGACCAGCGCCTCGCCCATCGCCGCGCCCATCGAGCCGCCCATGAAGCGGAAATCCATCGCCGCGACCACGGCCCGGTGCCCGCCCACCGTGCCATGCGCCACCAGCACGGCGTCCTCCATGCCGGTCTTCCGGCGCGCGTCGGCCAGGCGGTCGGGATATTTCTTGCGGTCATGGAACTTCAGCGGATCGGCCGGCACCTTGGGCAGGTCGATCCTCTGGAACGCGCCGCCATCGAAGGTCCAGGCCAGCCGCTCGGCCGCCGTCGCCCGCATGTGGTGCCCGCAATGCGGACAGACCTTCAGGTTGTTCTCGAGTTCGCGGTGAAAGATCATCTGCTGGCAGGCGCTGCACTGATGCCAGAGATTGTCCGGCGCCTCCTTGCGGCCCAGCAGGGTGCGGATGCGCGGGCGGACGAATTCGGAAAGCCAGTTCATGTCGGGCCGGTCAGAAAATGCTGTTGATCAGGTCGTCGCCGAGGCCGAACCCGGCCCCCATCGCGATCGCCCGGCCGAAGCCCGAATTCAGGAACCCGCCGAGCAGCCCGCCGCCCTGCTGCTGCGGATAGGCCGGCGGATAGCCCTGCTGCGGATAGCCCTGCTGCGGGTATTGGGGCGGCGGCGGCGGATACGGCGCCTGCTGCGGCGCCCCCCAGGGCTGGGACGCTGGCTGGGCGGCCGGCTGCGTCTGCGGCACCGAGGCGGCGGGCACCGCCGCCGGCTGGTTGGCCACGAAATTGTGAAGCGCCTGGAGCAGCCCGCCGACCTGATTCTGCTCCGCCTGGATCGCGAGCGCGACCTCGCGCAGGTCGAGCAGCCATTCCCGCGCGTCCTGGTTCCCGGCGTCGCGCGCCGCCTGCAGCTTCTGCGCCAGCGCCTTCAGCTGGCCGGCGGTCTGCTGCGCCTGGGCCTGCAACTGGTCGTATTGCGAATCGATCGTCTGGATATCCATGGCCTCGGTCCTTCCGCGTAAGCCCCCCATATAGAAGCTGCGTCCCGAAAAGTCAGGCCGCCGCGCGCCCGCCGCGCCAGGTCCGGCACGCCTCGCCGAAGGCGGCGAACAGCCGCTGCCGGTCCGGCGCCTCCATCACCGCCCATTCCGGGTGCCACTGCACGGCAATGGCGAAGCCCGCCGCCCCCTCGACCCGCACCGCCTCGATCGTCCCGTCCGGCGCCACCGCCTCCACCGCGAGCCCCGGCGCCAGCCGGTCGATCGCCTGGCCGTGCAGCGAATTCACCATAATCGTCTCCGCCCCGCAGATATGCCGCAGCGCGCCGCTCAGCCGCACCTCGTGCTTGAGCGCCATCTGCTCGGCCCTCGTGCCGTTGCCGGCGCGGTGATCGAGCCGCCCCGGCAGGGTATGGACCTGCTGGTGCAGCGTGCCGCCGAGGGCGACGTTGAGCTCCTGCAACCCGCGGCAGATGCCGAGCACCGGCATCCCGCGGGCAAGGGCGGCGCGGATCAGCGGCAGCGTCGTCGCGTCGCGGTCGGCGTCGTGCGCGTCCGGCGTCTCGTCATTGGCGACGCCGTAGCGTGCCGGCATCACGTTGCTCGGGCTGCCGTTGAACAGGATGCCGTCCAGCCGGTCGAGCACGGCGATCATCTTCTCGCCTTCCGGCGGGATCAGCAGCGGCAGCGCGTCGCTCGCCGCGATCACCGCCTCGCCGTAGCGCGCCGGGGTGGCGTGCTGGTGGTGGTTGCCGATGAACTTGGTGCAGGCGGGAATGCCGATGATGCTGGGCATGTTGTCCTCGTCAGGGGCGTGTCAGGTCAGGCGTTGGGGTCGGAAGGCGGCGGCGAGTGCGGCGAGCACCGCGCAGGCGAACATGGCGAAGGCCATCGGCCGGGCGGTGCCGTCGGCGAAGGCGCCGACCAGCGCGCCGGTGATCGCCCCGCCGAGATACTGCCAGGTGCCGAGCAGGGCCGAGGCCGAGCCCGCATGCGCCTGGTGCCGCGAGAGGGCGGCGACCAGCGAGCTCGGCAGGCTGAGCCCGTAGCTCGCCTGGCAGATGAACAGGCCGGCGATGATCGGCAGCGGCCCGCCGCCGCGCAGCGCCGCCGCCACCAGCACGATCGTGCCGCACACCAGCGCCGCGACCGCGGCGGAAATCACCGGCCGCAGCCCCGCCCGCGCCACGAGATGCGGGTTCCACTGGTTGAACCCGATATAGATCGCCGCGTTCAGCCCGAACAGCAGCGCATAGGAAATCGGGTCCCAGTGGAACTCGCCGATGAACACGGCCGGCGTGCCGGCGAGATAGGCGAACAGCGCGCCGATCGCGAAGGTGCCGGTCAGCGCATGGGTCAGGAAGCCGCGCTCGGCGGAAATCTGCCCGTAGCGGATGATGATGGTGCGGAACCCCACCGTGCTGCGCCGCGCGAGCGGCAGCGTGTCCGGCAGCCGGAACCACACCAGCCCGATCGCGACGATCCCGTAGAGCGTCGCCAGCGCGAAAATCCACCGCCACGAGCCGAACGCGATCACCGCGCTGCCGAGAATGGGGGCGATGATCGGCGCCACGCCCATCACCAGCATCAGCCGCGAGAACAGCAGCGCCGCCGCCGGCCCGTCGGCGATGTCGCGCACCATCGCCCGCGGCACCACCACCGCGGCCGAACCGCCGAAGGCGGCCACCAGCCGGAACGCCGAGAGCGAGGCCGTGTTCCACGCCAGCGCGCAACCGATCGAGGCGAGGGTGTAGAGCGCGAGCCCGAGCAGGATCGGCAACCGCCGCCCGGCCCGGTCCGAGAACGGCCCCTGCGTCATCTGCCCCGCGGCGAGCCCGGCGAAATACGCCGCGAGCGTCAGCCCCGGCCCGGCCGGGTCGTGGAACTGCCGCGCGATGGTCGGGAAGGCGGGAAGATACATGTCGACCGATACCGGCCCGATCGCGATCAGGAATCCGAGCAGCAGCGGCAGGCGCCGGCTGGTCGCCAGATCCGGCGCATCGGCGGCAACGGCGCTTTGTGCGGATGACATTGCCTCACCATAACCCGGCCGCGAATCCCGGCAAACGCCCCGCCGGCGCAATCCTGCCGGGCGCCGGCGATCTGGATCAGCCCGCCCCGCGCAGGGGGCAGCCCGCCCCCGCGCAGGGATCAGCCCGTCCCGTGCAGGATCGTCGCCGCGAGATAGACGGCAAGCCCGACCCCGAGGGCGACGATCATCCCCGCCAGCGCGAGGTCGAGCCGGTCGCTCTCCGGCGCGCGGGCGTCCTCGTCGATGATCGCGCGCCGGTTGCCGACGAATCGCAGCATCGCCGCCGCCACCATCATCGCGCCGGCGACGATCAGCGCGATCCCCACCGCGTCGGACGCGAGCGTCCCCGAGACGGTGAACTTCCGCCCCAGCGACTGCCCGGCCACCTGGAGAAAGAGGTTGAAGCGTTCGACCAGGAAGCCGAACGCCATCACCGCGATCGCGGTGCGCACCCAGGCGAGGAAGGTGCGCTCGTTCGCCGCGTGGTCGCTGAACCGCGGAACGGTCACGCCGCCCGCTTGGCCACCTCTTCCGGCGACATGTGGACGAGCGCGGTATAGTCCGCGATCAGCGTCTCGGTGATCTTCCCCGGCGTGAAGGTCAGCTCGCCGATCTGGCGCACCGGCGTCACCTCGGCGGCGGTGCCGGCGAGGAACACCTCGCTCGCCTTCGCCATCTCCTCGGGCTTGATGTGCCGCTCATGCACCGGAATCTGCCGCGCGCGGGCCAGCGCCATCACCGTGCGGCGGGTAATGCCGTCGAGGAAGCAGTCCGGCGTCGGCGTGTGCAGTTCGCCGTCGATCGCGAAGAAGATGTTCGCCCCCGTCGCCTCGGCGACATGCCCGTCGAGGGTGAGCATCAGCGCGTCGTTGAACCCCTCCGCCTCGGCCGCGTGCTTCGAGAGCGTGCCGATCATGTAGAGCCCGGCGGCCTTCGAGGCGGTCGGCGCGGTGCGCGGATCGGGCCGGCGCCACGGCGCCATGCCGAGGGTGATGCCCTTCATCCGGTCGTTGCCGAACAGGTTCGGCCACGGCCAGGCGGCGATGGCGAGGTGGATCTTGGTCTGCTGGGCGGAAACCGCGAGCATCTCCGAGCCGCGCCAGGCGATCGGGCGGATATAGGCGTCGGTCAGCCCGTTCGCCTTCAGCACCTCGTTGCAGGCGGCGTCGATCGCATCGGCGCTGAAGGGAATGTCGAAGCCGAGCAGCTTGCCCGACTGGATCAGCCGGTTGGTATGGTCGCGCAGGCGGAAGATGTTCCCGCCATACGACCGCTCGCCCTCGAAGACGGCGGAGGCGTAATGCAGCCCGTGCGTCAGCACGTGCAGCTTGGCGTCCCGCCAGGGGCGCAGCTCGCCGTCCCACCAGATCATGCCGTCGCGGTCGTCAAACGGAATCAGACTCATCGCCTCGCGTCCTCTTTCATGTCGGTCCCCTCTGCCGAGGAACCCGGAACCATAATTTGTCCGCGGCCGATGGCCAAGCGATGATTGCCGGAGAGCAGGATTGACGTTTTGGCGGCGGTTGCGGCGCGATCGCGCAACGGTTCTTGCAGGAAAGCCATAAATCCTGTCTTATCACAGCGTCCCCGCTTCAGTATGGGCAAGGGAGCCATGCACGAAAAACCATCCCAGCCCGGCACGGCCGCCGGCCTCCTGTTCCTGCGCGAGGAAGAGCTTCGCCTCGCCCAGGACATGATCTTCTTCGCCAACCGCGACCTCGTGGCCGCGGCCGACGCCATCCTTGCGGAAATCGGCTTCGGCCGCGCGCATCACCGGACGCTGCATTTCATCGGCCGCAATCCCGGCCTGCCGGTGGGCGAGCTGCTTCACATTCTCGGGATCGCCAAGCAGAGTCTCGCCCGCGTCCTCGGCCCGCTGATCCGCGACGGCTATGTCGAGCAGACCCCCGGCCGGGCGGATCGCCGCCAGCGCCTGCTCAGCCTCACCCCGGCGGGTGCCGCGCTGGAGCGCAAGCTCTTCGAGGCCCAGCGCGAGCGCCTGATCGCCGCCTTCCGCGAGGCCGGCGGCCCCGCCGTCGAGGGCTTCCGCAAGGTGTTGCGCGGCATGATGAAGGAAGAGGCCCGCGCCTATCTCGACCGGGCCGAGGCCGCGCGCAACGCGCGCCGATGAGCGCCACCGCCGCCCACATCCTGCTGGTCGACGACGATGCCCGCCTGCGCGCGCTGATGCAGCGCTACCTCGTCGAGAACGGCTTCCGCGTCACCGTCGCCGAGAGCGCCGCCGCCGCGCGCGAGACCCTGCGCGTGGTCGACCCCGACATGATGGTGCTCGATGTCATGATGCCCGAGGAAACCGGGCTCGAACTGATCGAGTCGCTGCGCGCCGACCGCGCGCCGGACCTGCCGATCCTGCTGCTCACCGCCCGCGGCGCGCCGGAGGACCGCATCGCCGGCTTCGAGGCGGGGGCGGACGACTATCTCGGCAAGCCGTTCGACCCGCGCGAGCTGCTGCTGCGCATCCGCGCCATGCTCCGCCGCGCCGCCCCGCCGGCGCAGGCGGCCGGCCCGGTCCGGCTTGGTGCGGCGAGCTTCGATCCCGCCCGCGGCGAGCTTTCCACCGAGCGCGGCCCGGTCCGCCTCACGGGTGGCGAGGCGAGCCTTCTCGCCGTGCTCGCCGCCCGCGCCCACGAGGTCCTCTCGCGCGAGGCGCTGGCCGAGATCCTCGGCATGGACGAGGCCGGCGAACGCGCGATCGACGTGCAGGTGACCCGCCTGCGCCGCAAGATCGAGCCCGACCCGCGCGAGCCGCGCTACCTGCAGACCGTGCGCGGCCGCGGCTACGTCCTCAAGCCGGGTCCATGAGGCTCGCCCCGCGCGGTCTCGAGCCCGACCGCGTCCTGCGCAAGATCCTGCCGCGCAGCCTGTTCGGCCGCACCCTGCTGATCGTGATCCTGCCGCTGATCCTGCTTGAAGGCGTCGCGCTGCAGATCTTCTACGGCAGCCATCTCGACGTGCTCTCCCGCCGCCTCGCCGGCAGCGTCGCCGGCGAGATCGCCTTCGTGCTCGACCAGGCCGCCCTGCACCCCGCCAGCAGCGCGCGGATCTTCGCCCATGCCGGGCAGCGCTTCCAGTTCCGCTTCCATTTCCACGAGGGAGAAAAACTCACCCCGCGCGGCCTGCCCCATGTCTTCGGCCCGGTGGATACCGACCTCGCCCGCGCCCTCCGCCGCGACCTCAACCGGAAATTCTCCCTGGTCTGGAACGGCCCGCCGGGGATGATCCGCGTCGATGTCCAGCTCGCAACCGGGGTGATGACGGTCGACGTGCCGCGCAAGCGCCTCTATGTCGGCGCGCTCTACATCTTCTTCGCCTGGCTCGCCGGCGTCACCATCCTGCTGCTCGGCATCGCGATCCTGTTCCTGCGCAACCAGGTCCGCGCCATCCGCCGCCTCGCGCTCGCCGCCGAGGCCTTCGGCATGGGGCGCGATCCCGGTCCGATCCGCCCCGAGGGCGCGATCGAGGTTCGCCGCGCCGCCACCGCCTTCAACCGCATGCAGGACCGCATCCGCCGCTTCCTCACCCAGCGCACCGCGATGCTCGCCGGCGTCTCGCACGACCTGCGCACCCCGCTCACCCGGCTGCGCCTCGCCATCGCCATGCTGCCGCCCGACATCGCCGACACCGACGGCATGAACGACGACGTGACGGAAATGGAGCGGCTGATCGGCCTCTACCTCACCTTCGCCCGCGGCGAGGGCACCGAGCAGCCCCAGCCGACCGACATCGCCCTGCTGATCGAGGATCTCGCCGCCCGCGCCGCGCGCGGTGGCGCCGCCATCGCGCTCGACCTCGCGCACCTGCCGCAGGCGGTGGTCCGGCCGGAGGCGATGCGCCGGGCGCTGTCCAACCTGCTCGACAACGCGGCCCGCCACGCCCACCGCATCGTCGTCGCGGCGGCGCCGGAAGGCGGGCAGATGCTGCGGATCGTGATCGACGACGATGGTCCCGGCATCCCCGCCGAGCGTCGCGAGCAGATGCTGCGTCCCTTCGAAAGCGGCTCGGCCGCCGGCACCGGCCTCGGCCTCGCCATCGCCCGCGACATCGTCGCGGCGCATGGCGGCACGCTCCGCCTCGATACCAGCCCGCTCGGCGGCCTGCGGGTGGCGATCACGATCCCGCTCTGACCCGCCGCCGTCCGGCACGGCATGGCAACGATATGGCCGGAAGCTATGCCAAAATTTAACCTCAATGGGCGTGCACCCTCAACCTGCGCGTGTCATATGTTGCGTCGCAAACACATTGTCGCCGGGATTGGCGGTTACGCCCAAGCCGATCGGAACGACGGATTCGACGAGGAACGCCGTTCAAATGCCCAACCGCGTGTTCTTTTCGCGTCTTCTTTTGAGGTAGCAGCGCATTGTTGATCTGGCTGGATCTTGAGAACCTGATCCGACATGTCGAATCCGGGCACCGCCCCAGCGGTATCCAGCGGGTGACGTTCGAACTCTCCGCATCCCTGGTGGCCGCCGGCGGCGGCGCGGTCCGGGTCTGCCGCCATGCCCGCGCCCCTCATGGTTTCGTCGAGCTCGACTGGGCGGATGTCGAGGCCCGGCTCGCCGCGCTGATGACGCGCGATGCGCCCGCCCGGCGCGAGGCGCCGTCCCCGCGCGAACGGCCGGAAGCGGCCGGCGCGCTGCGCCGGGCCTTCCGCCGCCTGCCGGACGAGATGCGGATCCCGGCCCACGCGGTCTGCCAGGCGGAGCACGAGGCCGCGCGGGGACTCCGGTCCGCCGGGGCCGCCCAGCTGAAGGCGATGCGCGGCCTGGCCGCCGTCGCCGCGGGCGGCTGGCGCCTGGCCGCCGCCGCCGTGCGCCTCCGCGTCCTGCCGCGCCGGCGCGACGTGCGCGTGCCGGACGCTTTCGCTCCTCCGGTCGCCTTCGCCGCCGGCGACGTGCTGCTGGCCATCGGCGCCACCTGGCCGTTCCCCGACTATGCCGCCCGGATCGACGCCGCCCGCCGCGACGGCGTGCGCTTCGCCCCCTTCGTCTACGACCTGGTTCCCGCCCTGTTCCCCGAATGGTCGGCCCGCTCCACCACCACCGGCTTCCGCACCTGGATGGAGACGGTGCTGCCCCAGGCCGACCGCCTGTTCACCATCTCCCACGCCACGCGCCGGGCCCTGCGCGATCATGCGAAGCGCGCCGGCCTGCCGATCCCGGAGGCGATTCCCGTGCCGGTCGGCGCGCATTTCCCCCGCAAGGCCGATCCCGATGCGGCGCCCCTGCACCCGCGCCCCTACGTGCTGTTCGTCTCCACCATCGAACCGCGGAAGAACCATGCCGGCATGCTGCGCCTCTGGCGCGAGATGATCATGCAGGAAAAGCCGGACCTCGTGCCCGACCTCATCCTCGCCGGCCGCATCGGCTGGATGTCGCAGGATTTCATCACCCAGTGCGAGAATGCCGGCTGGCTCGGCGGCAAGCTGCGCCTGATCGAAAGCCCGACCGACGCCGAGCTGGCGATCCTCTACCGCGACTGCCTGTTCACGATCTATCCCTCCTTCTACGAGGGCTGGGGCCTGCCGGTCACCGAGAGTCTCGGCTTCGGCAAGCCGGTCGTCGCCTCCAACACCGCCGCGATTCCCGAGGCGGGCGGGCGCTTCTGTATCTATTTCGATCCCAACGACCTCGGCGACGCCCGCCGCGCGATCAGCGGCCTCGTGCGCAATCCCTCCCGCCGCGCCGGGCTCGAGGCCGACATCGCGCGCAATTACCGCCCGCCCTCCTGGCCGGACGCGGCGCGCCTGATCCTCGACGTGCTGGCCGACGACGCCGTCGACCTGCCCGCCGCACCCGCCGTCATTTCGCTGCCGGCACCAGCTCTATCGTCGCCGACAGGCTGACCCGCTCCTCGATCGCCGCCGGCCGCGCCACCGGCGAGGCCGCGCGCCCCGCCACCATGAGGCCGCCGAACACCGGGCGAACCGGCGGGCCGTCCACCTGCACGGTGCGGATCGTGCCGACCGTCTCGCCGAGCGAACGCGCCACCGCCTGCGCCTCGGCCCGCAGCCGCCGCACCGCATCGCCGATCGCGCGCTCCCGCGTCGCCGCCGCCGTCGCGGCGCTCAGCCGGCCGTCGAGCGACTGCAGGCGCGCGCCCGCGTGCTGGAGCTGCCCGATCAGCCCGCGCAGCCCCGCCGCCGCCGGCGCGCCCGGCGCCGCGTCGCAGGAGAGGCTCAGCTCCTGCCGCGCGATCCACGCGGTCCGCTTCGCGTCCGTCGGGGTCACGAAATAGCTCCCGGTCGTCGCGCGGACGCCGGCCACCCCGTCCGCCGCGTGCAGCGCCGCCGCCATCGCCCGGTTGAGCCTGTCCTGCGCCGCGGCCGCGTCCGGCGCCTCGCCGGCGATCTCGATCGTCGCCGCCATCGCATCCGGCAGATGCCGCGCGCTGCCGGTCACCGAGAGGGTGAGGGTGGTCGCGCCTTGCCGGTGCGGTGCCGCCGCGGCGGCGAGCGGTGCCGCGAGCAGGGCGGCGGCCAGCGGGAGAAGCGCGGTGAGTCGGGCCATGGTTGTCTCCTTCCGGGCAGCGCCGTCGTGCCGTCCGCGGCCGCTCCGGCGCGGGCGGGGCGGCCAGCCTAACACGCCCCCGGCGTTCCGGGCAGGCCGCGCGCCAGCCCGCCATTCACTTGACTTTTCGGCGGTCAGAACGGATATCAACGATCTCGGGGCAGACGCAACTGCGCCCCCGTCTCGCGTCTGGCCGCTCCGCAACGAATCGGGAGCGAGCGGATGCGGGCACTCCTGCTCCTCTTGTCCGAATTGGTCTGAATATTGTCCGAGTCCAGGGATTTCGTGCCGCACCCACAGGAAGACGCCGCCGCCGAGGCTGCCGAAACGCCGCCCGCCTCCGGCTTCGCGTCGCTCGGCCTGTCCGAGCCGATCCTCAAGGCCCTTGAGGAAAAGGGCTATCTGAACCCGACCCCGATCCAGGAACAGGCGATCCCGACCGTGCTCATGGGGCGGGACGTTCTCGGCTGCGCGCAGACCGGCACCGGCAAGACCGCGAGCTTCACCCTGCCGATGCTCGACATTCTCTCCGGCTCCCGCGCCCGGGCGCGGATGCCGCGCTCCCTCATCCTCGAGCCGACGCGCGAGCTCGCCCTCCAGGTCGCCGAGAATTTCGTCCAGTACGGCAAGCACCTGAAGCTCAACCATGCGCTGCTGATCGGCGGCGAGAGCATGGGCGAGCAGCGCGACGTGCTGACCCGCGGGGTCGACGTGCTGATCGCCACCCCCGGCCGCCTGATCGACATCTTCGAGCGCGGCGGCCTGCTGCTGTCGGACGTGCGGGTGCTGGTGATCGACGAGGCCGACCGCATGCTCGACATGGGGTTCATCCCCGATATCGAGCGGATCGTCTCCCTCCTGCCAACCATGCGGCAGACGCTCTTTTTCTCCGCCACCATGGCCCCGGAGATCCGCCGCCTGGCCGACGCGTTCCTCTCGAACCCGAAGCAGATCACCGTCTCCCGCCCGGCCACCGTCGCCACCACGATCACCGAAGGCCTGTCGCTGGTCGCCACGCACGACAAGCGCGAGGCCCTGCGCCGGCTGATCCGTACCGAGGACGTGCAGAACGCGCTCGTCTTCTGCAACCGCAAGCGCGATGTCGACATTCTCTGCAAGTCGCTGACGCGGCACAAATTCTCGGCCGGCATGCTGCATGGCGACATGCCGCAATCCGCCCGCTTCGCGACCCTCGAGCGCTTCAAGGCCGGCGAGATCCGCCTGCTGGTCTGTTCCGACGTCGCCGCCCGCGGCATCGATATCGGCGGTCTGTCGCATGTCTTCAATTTCGACGTCCCGCACCACGCCGAGGATTACGTCCACCGCATCGGCCGCACCGGACGGGCGGGAATGCAGGGCCGCGCCCTGACCCTGGCCACGCCGGCCGACCGCGCCGCGGTCGACGCGATCGAATTGCTGATCGGCCACCCGATTCCCCGCCTCGCCGTGGACGGTCTCGATCCCGTCGAGTGGGAGGAGGCCGAGTCCAGGGGCCGCCGCCGGGGCGGCAAGCCCGCCGCCAAGGCCGCGCCGCCGGCGAAGAAGGCGCCCAAGCCGGCCGCCCGCGCCGAGACCCCGCCCGCCGCCGAGGAACAGCCCGCCCCCCGCCGCAGCAGGGAGCCGGGCAACCGCCGCGGCGGCCGCGAGGATGCCGGCCCGCGCGAGCCGGTCGTCGGCTTCGGCGATGACATTCCGGCCTTCATGCAGATCCGCCGCCGCGCCCGCCCGGCGGCCGGACCGGATACCGACGGGCAGGACGGAAAAGACCAGAACGAGGATACGGAAATCGCCGCATGAACGAGATGAAACGGGTCGTGGAAACCGGCGCGCACAAGCCGGCCGGCAAGGGCAGCTTCACGCCATTCGAGTGGGACGACGCCCTTCACCTTGACACGCAGCTGACGGAAGACGAGCGCGCCATCCGCGATGCGGCGCATGAATACTGTCAGAACAAACTCTTCCCGCGCGTTCTTAAAGGTTTCCGCGAAGAAACCTTTGACCGTTCGATCATGTCCGAAATGGGCGAGATGGGCTTTCTCGGCGCCACCCTCTCCACCCATGGCTGCGCCGACGTCTCCTACGTCGCCTACGGGCTGATCGCCCGCGAGGTCGAGCGCGTCGATTCCGGCTACCGCTCGGCCTTCTCGGTGCAGTCCTCGCTGGTGATGTACCCGATCTACGCCTTCGGGTCGGAGGCGCAGAAGGACAAGTACCTGCCGAAGCTGCGCGCCGGCGAATGGGTCGGCTGCTTCGGCCTCACCGAGCCCGATGCCGGCTCCGATCCCGGCTCGATGCGCACCCGCGCGAAGAAGGTCGATGGCGGCTACATCCTGAACGGCTCGAAGACCTGGATCAGCAACTCGCCGATCGCCGATGTCTGCCTGGTCTGGGCCAAGGACGACGAGGGCGTGATCCGCGGCTTCCTCGTCGACCGCGGCTCCAAGGGCCTGGAGACGCCGAAGATCGAGGGCAAGTTCTCGCTCCGCGCCTCGGTCACCGGCATGATCATGCTCTCGGACGTCTTCGTCCCCGAGGATCACATGCTGCCCGGCGTGAAGGGGCTGCGCGGCCCGTTCTCCTGCCTGAACAACGCGCGCTACGGCATCGCCTGGGGCGCGCTGGGGGCCGCCGAGTTCTGCTGGCACGCCGCCCGGCAATACACGCTGGATCGCAAGATGTTCGGCCGCCCGCTGGCCGCGACCCAGCTCGTGCAGAAGAAGCTGGCCGACATGCAGACCGAGATCACGCTCGGCCTGCAGGGCGCGCTGCGCCTCGGCCGCCTGCTCGATGCCGGCGAGGCCGCGCCGGAAATGATCTCGCTGATGAAGCGCAACAATTGCGGCAAGTCGCTCGACATCGCCCGCCTCGCGCGCGACATGCACGGCGGCAACGGCATCGTCGACGAGTACCATGTCATCCGCCACATGGTGAATCTCGAAACCGTCAACACCTACGAGGGCGCGCACGACGTCCACGCGCTGATCCTCGGCCGCGCCCAGACCGGCCTGTCCGCGTTCTGATCAGCCCCACACCGGCGCCGCGGGCCTGTGCCGCGCGGCGCCGGTGAGCGGTCAGCCTAGCCGATCGTCGTGGCGATCGTCCCGGCCGTCTGCGGCATCCGCATGCCGCCGGCCATCCGGTTGACCACGAGATCGGGGCGGGATGTGGCGTGTCCGCCAAACACGGGCACGGTCTCGCCGGTCACCAGCCCCTGATAGGTGTCGTCGGAGAGCGACATCTCGCTGAGCGCCAGCGTCTTGCCCGGAATCCCCCGATGCTCGCCGATCTTGCAGCCCATCAGCACGGTCTGCACGTCAAGCCCCGGATAGTCGCGCGGCGGGGCCATCTCCCGGAAGCCCATCCGCCTGTAGAAGCCGGTGTGATTGGCGGTCACGGCGGCGAAGATGATATCGGCGTGGAAATGCAGGATCAGGTAGCCCGCGACGTGATAGAGACCGAGCAGGAGGGCGACGTTCCTGGCGTGCCGGGGGCTGCACGCGAGCCGCGTGATCTCGACCGCCCGGGCCGGACGCCCCTCCGCCGCGAGGCCGGCGAGACAGGTGTCGATCTCCGTGCGGAACATCGCCGCGGCGGGCAGATCGCCCGGCCGGTCGTTGCCGTCGCGATGGCCGAGCATGCACACCCGCACCGATGCCGCGGCCTCGCCGTCGGTGTAGAGCACCAGCGTCTTGCTTAGCGGCGATTCGTCATAAGTATCAGAGAACAGGGCGTCGCGGCGTGGCGCGAGATAGCCCGCGGCGACGTAGGCCTCGTACCGCACGGCGAGGGCTTCCCGAAACCCCTCGTCGTCGAGAACGAGCCGCGCCGTCACACCGTCAGAGCGGCGGGCCGGGAGATGATTGAAATTCGTCGTCCGGGTGAGTTGATGACCAAGGATCGAGCCGTCCATAGGGGGTCTCCTTTGAGAACAAACGGATAACAATGCTTTATCCGATATGATTGCTTAACAGATCAGTGGTGATTCCTTTGTTCCATGAATGGAAAATTTCAGGTAAACGACGTTCTGATCATGCCGGCGAGTACCGTGAACATACAGCGACAATCGTTTGTTCAGATAATTAAACGAGGGCGTCTCTATAACGCGGTCTGGGCCACGGATGTTGTCCCGGAGCAGCTTGTCGCACCGATCGCCGTCGAAGGTCTCGAACTCAGGATCAGGCTGACGCGCGTCGCAAGCCTGGTCGGGCTTCTGGTCGCCGGCGCCATCGCGTTCGATTTCCATGCGACGACGCAGCGTCCATCGGTGCTCGCCGCCTTCCTCGCGCTTGCCATCACCTATCTCGCGCTGTTCGGCTTCACCACGGCATGGCCCGTCATCCGCCGCCGGATCGCCGATTTCGGCCGCGCGAAGGCCGCGTTCAACCGTCTCATCTTCGCGCTGGGCGTTTTCTGGGCCACCTATCTGGTCCTGCTCATGCGGGCCTCGGATTCCGCGAACCAGGCGCTCCTGCTCAGCATCATGATCGGCCTGATCTCGACGACGATCTCCGCCGGCCCGCTCTCCTCGACCCTCTCGTTCTGGGCGCCGCTGACCGTCGGCGCCTTCACCGCGCTCTATGTCTCGCACGATCTCTGGCGGCCGGTCTTCGTGATCACGCTGGGGGCCTATTCCGCCTTCGTCTTCTTCACGATGGTCGTCCTCAACCGCCGCATGCTCGAACGCAGCGTCAACGCCCTCGAGCTCATGCGCACCAGCGAGACGATCCAGATGCTGCTGCGCGATTTCGAGGAGAACGCGAGCGACTGGCTCTGGGAGACCGACGCGGCGCTGAACCTCGTTCATCCCTCGGCGCGGCTGGCCGAGGTGGCGCACCGCCCGGCCAGCGAAATCCGCGGCAACCTGTTCGATTTCATGGCCGGCACCGACGCCGCCCTGGCCAGCCCGGCGGATCCGGCCATCGATCCCTATGCCGAGCTCCGCCGGCAGATCCGCATGCGCCGCCCGTTCCGCGATCTGGTGGTGCCGGTCTCGGCCGCGGGCGAGCGGCGCTGGTGGTCGCTGACCGGCAAGCCGACGCTCGATCACGAGGGCGCCTTCGCCGGCTATCGCGGCGTCGGCTCGGATGTCACGGCCATGCAGCGCTCCCGCCAGCGCATCGACTTCCTCGCCCAGCACGACACGCTGACCGAGCTGATCAACCGCGCCGCCTTCGGCGTGCTGCTCGACCGCGCGCTCGCCCCCGGCAATGCCTGCGGCGCGGCGCTGCTCTATCTCGACCTCGACCAGTTCAAGGCGGTGAACGACAGCTACGGCCACGGCCTGGGCGACATCCTGCTGCGCGCCGTCGCCAGCCGGCTGCGCAACGCCATCCGCGAAACCGACACCGCCGCCCGCCTCGGCGGCGACGAATTCGCCGTGCTGCTGCCCTCGAACAGCCGGATCGACGCCACCGCGATGGCCGACCGCATCATCGAGCGCCTGTCGCGCCCCTACCGGTTCGACGGCGTTTCGGTCGAGATCGGGGTGAGCATCGGCATCGCGCTCGCCCCCGCCGATGGCGACCGCCAGGACCTGCTGTTCCGCAACGCCGACCTCGCACTCTACCGCGCCAAGAACGACGGCCGCGGCACCTGGCGGCTGTTCGACCAGGCGATGGACCGCCAGGTGCAGAACCAGCGCAGCCTGCGCCGCGACATCAAGCGCGCCCTGCACGACGGGCAGCTCTTCGTCGAATACCAGCCCGTCGTCTGCCTGCGCACCCGCCGCATCCGCTCCGTCGAGGCGCTGGTCCGCTGGCGGCATCCGCAGCGCGGCATCATCGGGCCGGAGGATTTCATCGCCATCGCCGAGCGCTGCGGCCTGATCGGCGCCGTCACCCGCCACGTCCTGACCGAGGCCGCCTCGCTGGCCATCCGCCTGCCGTCCTCGGTCTCGGTCGCGATCAACCTCTCGGCGCTGCACCTGCGCGAGGCCCTGCTGTTCGACCAGCTCTCGGCGGTGATCTCCACCTCCGGCCTCGCCCCCGAGCGCGTCGAGTTCGAGGTGACCGAGACCGCGCTGCTGACCACGGACGACCGCACGATCGACAATCTGCGTCGCCTGCGCCGCTTCGGCTGCCGCATCGCGATCGACGATTTCGGCACCGGCTTCGCCTCGCTCTCCACGCTGCGCTCCTTCCCCTTCGACCGGCTCAAGATCGACCGCAGCTTCATCCACGAACTCGGCCGCGCCGAGAACGGCGAGCGGATCGTCAAGGCGATCGTCGAATTCGGCCAGACCCTCGGCCTGCTGATCACCGTCGAGGGCGTCGAAACCGAGGAACACGCCGCGATGCTTTACGGCTATCGCGACATCGATGCGCAGGGCTACCTCTTCTCCCCGCCCGTCTCCGGGGATAGGATAGTGGCCATCACGGGTTCGGGCGTCGCGACGATCGCGCCGGCCGAACCGGCGACCATGTGAGCCGCCGCCCGCCCCGGGGCGGGCGGCCTTCAGCCCTGTTCGGAGACAGCCATGACGACCAGCCCCCTGCGCGGCCGCATCCTCGATGACCTGAAGGCGGCGATGCGCGCGCGCGATGCGCTGCGCGTCTCCACGCTGCGCATGGTCTCGGCCAAGCTGAAGGACGCCGACATCGCCGCCCGCCCGCGCGGCATCGAGGCGATCGCCGAGCCCGACATCGTCGCCCTGTTGCGCGGCATGGTGAAATCCCGCCGCGAATCCGAGGCGCAGTACCGCGCCGGCAACCGCCCCGACCTCGCCGACCAGGAAGCCGGCGAAATCGCCATCATCGAGGGCTACCTGCCGCAAACCCTCGCCGGCGCCGCGCTGGATGACGCCATCGCCGCCGCTATCGCCGCCACCGGCGCGTCCGGCCCGAAGGAGATGGGCGCCGTCATCGCCGCGCTGAAGGCGGCGCACGGCCCGGCGCTCGACATGGCCGCCGCCTCGGCGGCGGTGAAGGCGAAGCTGGCCGGCGGATGAGCCTGCCGCCCCATTTTCTCGACGAACTGCGCCACCGCACGCCGCTCGCCCCCCTGGTCGCCCGCCGCGTGCGGCTCGAGCGCGCCGGCCGCGACCAGAAGGGCTGCTGCCCGTTCCACAACGAGAAATCCCCGTCCTTCTACGTCTACGACGATCACTACCACTGCTTCGGCTGCGGCGCGCATGGCGACGCCATCAGCTTCGTCATGCAGAGCGAGGGGGCGAGCTTCATCGAGGCGGTCGAGCGCCTCGCCGCCGAGGCCGGGCTCGAGGTGCCGAAGCCGAGCCCCGCCGCCGCCGAGGCCGCGAAGCGCGAGGCCGAGCTGGCGGATGTTCTGGAAGCCGCCGCCGCCGAATACCGCCGCCGCCTCGCGCTGCCCGAGGGCGAGGCCGCCCGCGCCTATCTCGCCGCCCGCGGCCTCGATGCGCCGACCATCGCCCGCTTCGGCCTCGGCTGGTCGGGCGAGGGCAGGGGGTCGCTGCGCGCGGCGCTCGCCCGCCAGGGCATCGCCGAATCCCGCCTCGTCGAGGCCGGGCTGATGAAACAGGGCGAGCGCGGCGCGGTCGACTATTTCTACGGCCGCGTGATGTTCCCCATCCGCGACCGCGCCGGCCGCATGGTCAGCTTCGGCGGCCGCCTGCTCGGCGACGGCCAGCCGAAATACCTCAACGGCCCCGAAACCGCGCTCTTCTCCAAGCGCCGCACCCTCTACGGGATCGACACCGCCCGCCCCGCCATCCGCGCCGGCGCCGCGCTGATCGTGGTCGAGGGCTACATGGACGTGATCGCGCTCGCCGCCGCCGGTTTCGAGGGCGCCGTCGCCCCGCTCGGCACCGCCCTCACCGAATCCCATCTCGAGGAACTCTGGCGCCTCTCGCCGCGCCCCATCCTCTGCCTCGATGGCGACGCCGCCGGCCGCCGCGCCGCCCTGCGCGCCATCGAGCTCGCCCTGAAGCAGCTCACCCCCGATCGCGGCCTCGCGGTGCTGACCCTGCCCGGCGCCGACGACCCCGACAGTTTCATCCGCCGCGAGGGAGCCGCCGCCTTCGCCGCCCGCCTCGCCGCCGTGCCCTCGCTGGCCGACACGCTCTACCTCCTGCTGGCCGAAAGCGCCGACCAGGCCACCCCCGAGGGCCGCGCCGCCCTGCGCCACCGGCTCGAGGAGGTCGCCCGCACCATCGAGGACAAGGCGCTGGCCGGCGAATACCGCGGCGCGCTGCTCGACCGCTTCTTCGCCGCCCGGCGCGGCCGGCAGGCCGCCGGGCGCGCCCCTGGCCGCGCTCCAGACCGCGCCTCGGGCCGCGCCCCCGCCGGCGCGCCGCCCCGCCCGCTCGGCCTGCCGCGCCCGTCCATCGACCCCTCGGTCGCCCGGCTGCGCCGCGCCCGGATGCTGACCGGAATCCTGATCGCCCATCCCGACCTGCTGCCGGCGCTGGAGGAGGCCTTCGGCCTGCTCGCCCTGCCGGATGACTGCGCCCGCCTGCGCGCGGCGATGAGCGTCTGGCTCGCCACCGCCGAAGCCCTTGACTCGGCGCTCCTCCTCAACCATCTCGCTCAGTCAGGTTTGCGTGAGGCGGCGGAACTCGCCCTGTCCGTCCTGCCGCGGCGGGGCCGCGGCAAGGAGACGGCAGGCGAAGCCCTGGAGTCGCTCTGGTATGGCATCTACGGGCTGATGAATCTGGACTGGCTGCGGCAACAATGCGAGGAACAGCGGATCAGGTTCGAGCAGGACCCCACGCCCGAAAACAACAACCGTCTGCGGGCCCTCGTCGAAGCGCGCTATCGCGCCGAGCGGGGCGAAGCGGACCTCGAAGCACCAACTTGAGCGCGCGCCCCCCGCGTCGCTGCCCTGGAGATTGATACACTGATGGCGACCAAACAAGCTGCTCCCGCCGAGACCGCCGCGCCCGAGGCCGAGGCGGACACCGCGACGCTCGACATCCAGTCGGCCTCGGTCAAGCGCCTGATCGCCCGCGGCAAGGAGCGGGGCTACATCACCTTCGACGAGCTGAATGCCGTCCTGCCCTCCGAGCAGAACAGCTCCGAGCAGATCGAGGACGTGATGTCGATGCTCAGCGAAATGGGCATCCAGGTGGTCGAGGGCGAGGAAGGCGAGGAGGCGGAAACCGCCGGCCGCGCCGAGAAGGACGAGGAGGCCGCCGAGGACGAGGAGGCCGCCTCCGGCAATATCAGCGAATCGAGCGGCAGCCGCACCGACGATCCCGTCCGCATGTACCTGCGCGAGATGGGCACGGTCGAGCTGCTCTCGCGCGAGGGCGAGATCGCCATCGCCAAGCGCATCGAGGCCGGGCGCGACATGATGATCGGCGGGCTCTGCGAAAGCCCGCTGACCTTCCGCGCGATCATCTCGTGGCACGAATCCCTCAAGGACGGGAAGATGCTGCTGCGCGACGTGATCGACCTCGAGGCCACCCAGGGCGGCGGCGATGGCGGCTTCAACCCCTCCGCCGCGGTCCCCGAGGAACCCGAGGAGGACGAGGAGGGCGAATCGAGCGGCCTCTCGCTCTCCGCCGTCGAGGAGAAGCTCAAGCCCGAGGTGTTCGAGACCTTCACCGAGGTCGAGAAGCTCTACGAGAAGTTCATGAAGCTCCAGCACAAGCGGCTGGAGGCGCTGAACGCCGGCGAGGAAATGGCCTCCCGCTCGGAGAAGACCTACGAGAAGCTGCGCGACGAGCTGGTGGCCAAGGTCGAGCAGGTCAGCCTGCACAACAACCGCATCGAGGAGCTGGTCATCCAGCTCAAGGAGCTGAACCAGCGCCTGAACGGGCTGGAAGGCCAGATGCTGCGCCTCGCCGAGGGCTGCAAGATCACCCGCGACGACTTTCTCGACGCCTATCGCGGCCGCGAGATGGACCCCACCTGGCTCGACGACGTGGCGAAACGCCCCGGCAAGGGCTGGAAGGTCTTCGTCGAGCGCTACGGCACCCAGGTCACCGAGCTGCGCGCCCAGATCGGCCGCATCGCCGCCGAGGCGCAGCTGCCGATCGAGGAATTCCGCCGCGTCTATTCCACCGTCTCGCGCGGCGAGCGCGACTCCACCCGCGCCAAGAAGGAAATGATCGAGGCCAATCTCCGCCTCGTCATCTCCATCGCCAAGAAATACACCAATCGCGGCCTGCAATTCCTCGACCTGATCCAGGAAGGCAATATCGGCCTGATGAAGGCGGTGGACAAATTCGAATACCGCCGCGGCTACAAGTTCTCGACCTACGCCACCTGGTGGATCCGCCAGGCGATCACCCGCTCGATCGCCGACCAGGCGCGCACCATCCGCATCCCGGTCCACATGATCGAGACGATCAACAAGCTGGTCCGCACCTCGCGGCAGATGCTGCACGAGATCGGCCGCGAGCCCACGCCCGAGGAACTGGCCGAGAAGCTCGGCATGCCGCTCGAGAAGGTGCGCAAGGTGCTCAAGATCGCCAAGGAGCCGATCTCCCTCGAAACCCCGATCGGCGACGAGGAAGACAGCCATCTCGGCGACTTCATCGAGGACAAGAACGCGATCATCCCGCTCGATGCCGCGGTTCATGCCAACCTGCGCGAGGCCGCGACGCGCGTCCTCTCCTCGCTCACCCCGCGCGAGGAGCGCGTGCTGCGCATGCGCTTCGGCATCGGCATGAACACCGACCACACGCTGGAAGAGGTCGGCCAGCAGTTCAACGTCACCCGCGAGCGCATCCGCCAGATCGAGGCGAAGGCCCTGCGCAAGCTCAAGCACCCCTCGCGCAGCCGCAAGCTCAGGAGCTTCCTCGAGGACTGAGGCGCCGCCATGCTCGAATACGCCCGTGTCCGTCCCGGCGAGCCGTTCGACCGCGTTCAGGTCACGGTGACGTTCCTTCGCATGGACCGTCACCCGCCGCGGACCTGGCCGGCCCTGCCGCCCGGCGCGGCGATCGAGTATGTGCCGCACATGGATGTCGCGACCTATCGCGACCTCTACGACCGTGTCGGCCAGCCCTGGCTGTGGTGGCTGCGGCGGATCATGCCGGATGCCATGCTCGCCCGCCACCTGGCCGATCCGGCGGTCGCCATCCACGTGCTCCGCGTCGATGGCGCGGTTGCCGGTTTCTTCGAGCTCGACGCGACCCCCTGGCCGGACGTCAATCTCAGCTATTTCGGCCTGCTGCCGGGGGCGATCGGCCGCGGCCTCGGCTTCGCCCTGCTGGGGGCGGCGATCGAGCAGGTCTTCGCCGGCCCGGTCCGCGGCATGACGGTCAACACCTGCACGGCGGACCATCCGCGCGCCCTGCCCAACTATCTGCGCGCCGGCTTCCGCATCGTCCGCCGCATCGACGAGATGTGGGACATTCCCCGCCGGCTCGGCTTCGAGGTGCCGGACCATCTCCGCCCCGCCCAGCGCCCGGCCTGATTCCGTGCCCCCCGGCCGTGCCGCGCCCGGGAACGGCATGATCGACCCGGTCATCCTGTACCACTCGACCCATCTCGTGGTGATCGACAAGCCGGCCGGCCTGCCCAGCCATCGCGGCCGCGGCGGCGGGCCGAGCGTGGAGGACTGGTTTCCCCGCTGGCGGCGCGGCGCCGACGGTCCCTGGCTGGTCCACCGGCTCGATGCCGATACCGCCGGCTGCCTCGCCATCGCCCGGCGCAAGACCACGCTGGTCGCCCTGCAGCGCGCCTTCGCGCAGCGCCGGGTCGGCAAGACCTACTGGGCGATCGTCGAGGGCGTGCCGGCGGCGGCGCACGGCACGATCGAGCTGGCGCTGGCCCGCCGCACCGTTCCCGGCGGCTGGCGCGTCGCGCCCGATCCGCGCGGCGATCCCGCCATCACCGACTGGCGGTGCCTCGCGGCGGGGCAGGGCAGGGCGCTGCTCGAGCTGCGCCCGCGCACCGGCCGCACCCACCAGCTGCGCGTCCATTGCGCCGAATCCGGCTTCCCCATTGTTGGCGACCCGCTCTACGGCACCGAAGCCGGCGGCATGTGCCTGCTCGCCCGCGCGCTCGCCCTGCCGCTCGCCCCGCCGGTCGCCGTCACCGCCGCCCTGCCGGCGCATTTCCGGGCGGCGGCGGCGGCCTCAGCGCTCGACCTGGCGCAGCTGGTCGAGGAACGCCCGGCAGAATGAGGCGGCGGTCCGCTCGCGGATCTTGGCCAGCAGCGCCGCATGCCGCGCGACGCGCTCCTCCGGCGGCATCAGCAGCGCCGTGTGCATCGCATCCGCCACCTGGTCGGCGTCATACGGGTTGACGATCAGCGCCTCGGTCAGGTCCTCCGCCGCCCCGGCGAAGCGCGAGAGCACCAGCACGCCGGGGTCCGCCGGGTCCTGCGCGGCGATGTATTCCTTCGCCACCAGGTTCATGCCGTCGCGCAGCGGCGTGACCAGCCCGATGCTGGCGATCCGGTAGAATCCGGCGATCGTGGTGCGGTTCACCGCCCGCGTCATGTAGCGCACGGGCGTCCAGTCGAAATCCGAATAGGCGCCGTTGATCTCGCCCGCCTGCCGGTCCAGCTCCCGCCGCAGCGACTGGTACCGGTCGACATCCTCGCGCGAGCGCGCGGCGATCTGCAACAGGCTGATCCGGCGCAGATGCTCGGGGTGGCGCAGGAACAGCCGGCCGAAGGCGGCGAAGCGAAGGGGCAGCCCCTTGGTATAGTCCAGCCGGTCCACCCCGATCGCCAGCGCGCGCCCCACCAGGCTGGAGATCAGCCGCCGCGTCTCGGTCATGCCCGCCGCCCGCCGCGCCGCCCGGGCGAACCCCTCGACATCGATGCCCACCGGCGTCACCGTCGTCATGGTGCGGTGCCCGTTATGGACGAAGCCGTCCTCGCCCACGCGCTGCATCTCCATGCAGGACGCCGCCGATTCCAGGAAATTCAACCGGTCGCCATGCGTCTGGAAGCCGACCAGATCGGCCGCCGCCATCGCCCGCACCAGATGCTCCGCCTCCGGCAGCACGTGCAGCACCGCCGGCGGCACGAACGGGATATGCACGAACAGCCCGATCCGGTTCTTCACCCCCAGCCGGCGCAGCGCCTCCGCCAGGGTCAGGAGCTGGTAGTCATGGATCCAGATCACGTCATCGGGCTGCAGCAGCGGCGCCAGCCGGGCGGCGAACAGGTCGTTCACCGCGACATACCCCTCGTAATCGTCCCGCCGGTAATCGATCAGCCCGGTCCGGTAATGCAGCAGCGGCCACAGCGCGCCGTTCGAGAAGCCGACATAGAAGCGGCGATAATCCGTCTCGCCGAGATCCACCGTCGCATAGGTGATGCCCTGATGTTCGCTCACGCTCGCCCGGTCCGAATTCGCACCGCCCCGCCGGCCCGACCAGCCGAACCAGAGCGAGCCGGGGATCATCGCGTCCTCCAGCGCCACGGCCAGCCCGCCGGCCCTCGCGCCCTTGTCGGTCGGCAGCGACACCCGGTTCGAAACGACGACGAGCCGCCCCATCCTCACACCCTCCCCGGCGCCAGCGCGCTGCCCAGCCAGGCCAGCACCGCGGCCGGCGTGCCGTCGAAATCGCGGTGAACGTGCAGCCCGTGCCCGCCCAGCGCCGCCGCCGCCGCGATCGCCTCCTCGTCGGTCACATCGTCGCCGACGAAGACCGGCACGCGCCCGGCGAAAGGCGGCCGCGCCATGAACCATTCCAGCGCGCGCCCCTTGCCCGCGCCGCGCGGGCGGATCTCCCAGGCCATGTTCGCCGCCAGCCGCTCGACCTCCGGCGCCTCCGCGATCATCGCGCCGATCATCGCGCCCAGCGCCGGCCCCGCCTCGGGTGACGCCCGGTAATGCGCGACCAGCGAGGCCGATTTCGCCTCGATCCGCACGCCCGGATGCGCCGCCGCCGCCGCCTCCAGCGCCGCCCGCCAGGCCGCGCGGTTGGCCGTCTGCCGCACCGGATGATGGATTCGCCCCGCCGCGTCGCGCAGCACGAACCCATGCTCGGCGCCGGCGGGGAAGGGGTCCGCGGTCACCGCGTCGATCTGCGCGAGCGACCGCCCCGAGAGTATCGCCAGCGCCCCGTCGCGCTGCGCCGCGAGCCCGCGCAGCATCGCCCCCAGCCCCGCGGGCACCGCCACCTCTTCCGCCGTCGGGGCAAACTCCAGCAACGTGCCGTCCAGATCGAGGAACAGCGCGTGATCGCGCGTCAGCTTCGGTCCCATCCGGGAGAAATGGGCATGGCTGATGCCCCGATCAACCAAGGAAGCCGGTCCGGCGGCGGAAGCCTACCGCCGCGCCCCCGGCCACGACATCAGGTGATGCCCCAGCAGCATCGGAATCCGCAGCAGCACATGGCCGTCATGGACGATGTCGATCGGCGGCTCCACGGTGATCGAGCGGAACCGCGGCGCATACCGCGTCTCGATCGCCGCGACCGATCCCGGCATCGCCGCGATCAGGATATTTTCGCCGATCAGCGATTGCGGCGGCGTGACCACGCCGAACTCGTGCGGATCGCCCTCGAACACCGTCATCCGCATGCTCGGCCCCACCGCATAGGCGATCTTCCCGGCATCGAACCAGCGCAGCGCGGCGAGCGCCAGCCCCGGCTGGTCGAACTGCCCGCGCGCCTTCAGCGCCGTGCGGAAGCTGGTCCAGTCGATCGCCTGCAACGTGGGGGACTTGCCGGGCGGAAACATCGAATCGAACCCCGGCACGACGCCGAACCGCACCTGCAGGGCGATGAACAGCGCCGCCGCCACCAGCAGCGCCGCCGTTCCCTTCGCCGCCCGGCCGATCCACAGCCGCATCGTCCCCGCCTGCCGCACTACCCAGTCGCCGAGCAGCGGGAACAGCATCAGGTAGCCCGGCGCCGCCCAGTGGAACAAAATCTTGCGCGACGACCACAGCCCGATCACCGAGAACAGCGCCACCGGCACCACGCCCAGCCAGGCCAGCAGCCGCGCCCGCCGGTCGCTCCCCCGCAGCCCGCCGATCATCAGGGCGGCCATCGGCACGAAGATCCAGGGGGCCACGAACAGCGCCTCGCCGCCCCAGATCGCGAAGGGCCGCAGCGGATGCAGCCCGAACCCGGTCGCCCGGTCGCCCTGATAGCCGAACGACGCCCAGCCGTTCAGCGCGTTCCAGATCACCACCGGCGAGAACACCACCGCCGCCAGCACGCAGGCCACCCACGGCCCCGGCGTCGCCAGCGCCCGCCGCGCCCGCGCATCCACCAGCATGAACAGCAGCGCCCCCGCCATCACCAGCACGGCATTGTATTTCGAGGTCATCGCGAGGCCGATCAGGATGCCCGCCAGCGGCCAGAAATCCGCATCCGGCGTGGCCTCCATCTCCGGCCGCGCGATTCCCAGCGCCCGCGCCAGCGCCCAGGCGGCGCCGACGAGGAAAAAGTCGAGCGGCCCGTCCGGCAGCACCCAGGTGCCGAAGGCGAGCGAGAACACCGGCGAGATGTTCAGCCCGATCACCGCCCACAGCCCCGCCGCCGGCGAGAACAGCCGCCGTGTCAGCCCGTACATCAGCCCGCCCGTCGCCGCGAACATCGCGATGAACGGCAGCCGCACGATGAACGGCGAGTGCAGCCCGGTCAGCCGCTGGATGCCGAGTTCCATCCACCACGAGATCGGCGGATGGTCGAAATACGAAAGCTGGAACGTGTGCGCGGCGGCGACCATGTAGCTCTCGTCGATCCCGAGCCCCATGCCGGCGGCGAGGACGAGCCGCGCCAGCGTCGCGGCGAGAATGACGAGCAGCGCCGCGCTGCCCGGTTTCATCTGCTTCATGACCGCACCGCATGGGCGAGCCGTGCCGGCCGGTCAAGCGCCGCCGCCCCGGTCTCACGCGAGCCTGACTTGCCGGGTGCCGAATCCCGCCCTAACACCGGCGCCACACGGAGGTTCACGATGTCACGACAAGCCCTCGACCGCCGCACCATGCTCGGCCTCTCCGGCCTCGCACTCGGCGGCCTCGCCCTGCGCTCCGCCTGGGCCGACAGCGCCCCCGCCGGCCCGGCCATCGTCCCGCTCGAAGGCCATCTCCCGCCGCTCGCCTTCCGCATGGAGGATGTCGAAACCGGCCGTCCCGTCACCGAAGCGGCCTTTCGCGGCCATCCGGTGATCCTCTATTTCGGCTTCACCCGCTGCCCGGATACCTGCCCGCTGACCATGCAGAACGCGGCGAAACTCGTCACCCTGCTGGGCAAGGACGGCCCGGACCTGCGGGTCGCCTTCGTCACCATCGACCTCGCCTACGACACGCAAGCCCGCCTGAAGGCGTACGTCGCGAAATTCGGCAAGCCGCCGGTCTTCACCGGCCTGCGCGGCACTCCGGCGGAACTCAAGGCGGCGGCAAAGCGCTTCGGCGTCTATTACCGCGCCCCCACCGGCCCCGATTCGCCCGATCCCGAATCCGCCATCCGCCACAGCAGCGCCACCTATCTCTTCGGGCCGGACGGCCGCGCCGTCGCCCTGCTCGCCAGCTTCCCCACCTCGCGGCCCGACCTGCCGGCGGTCGCCGCCCTCATCCGCAAGACCATGGACAGATCCTGATGCGCCGCGTCCTCGCCGCCCTCGCGTGCCTCCTGCTTCCCGCGGCCGCTTCCGCCGCCCCCGCCGTCACGGCGCAGGGCGGCTGGTTCCGCTACCTGCTGCCGCAGATCCCGGCCGGCGGCTTCGTCACCCTCACCAACGCGGGCGACACGGCGGCGGTGCTGACCGGCGCCAGCTCCCCCGCCTGCGGCAGCGCGATGCTGCACCGCAGCCTCAACCGCAGCGGGATGGACATGATGATCGACGTGAACTCCATCACCATCCCCGCCCACGGCACGTTCCGCTTCGCCCCCGGCGACTACCACATCATGTGCATGAAGCCGCGCATGACGGTGGGGACGACGGCGGACGTCACGCTCCGCTTCCGCAACGCGCCGGACCTGACCGTGCCCTTCACCGTCTACGGCGCCGACGGGCGCCCCACGGGCCAGTAAGACCCCCCGTGTCGCATCTCCGCCCGGCGCTGCTCGCCGCCCTGCTGCTGCTGCCAACTCTCGCTCCCGCCGCCCTCCCGCCCCAAGGCACAGCAGCGGGCAACGCGGCGCGGGGCAAAGACATCGTCGCCCACGGCACGGCGAACGGGGTGCTGCCCTGCATGGTCTGTCACGGCACCGATCTCGCCGGCAACCCGGCCATCGGCGCCCCGCGCCTCGCCGGCCTGCCGCAAGCCACCACGCTCGCCGCCCTGGCCGCCATCGCCGCCGGGAAACAGGGGAAAAACTACGTGATGCGCAACATCGCCCACGCGCTCACCGGGGCCGACCGCGCCGACATCGCCGCGTATCTCGCCTCGCTGCCGGAAGCGGACTGACCGGCCCGCCCGCGTCGGAAGAGCGTGCGTCCCGATCCCTGCGGACCGGGCCGGCGCGTCAGCCGAGCCGCGCCAACCAGCCGGCCAGACTGCCGGGCTTGCTCCGGGTCACCGCCTCGATATCGGCGGCCAGCGCCTTGTAGTCCGGGTGCCGCGTCAGCCCGAGATCGGGAATGATGAACCGCGCCCGTCCCTTCGGGTCGAACACGTAGACCAGCGCCGAATGCACCACCTGGTATTTCTGCGGATCGGGCGAGGGGTGCACCGAGGCCACCACCCGATAGCGCCGCGTCAGCCGGTAGATCTGGTCCGGCGTGCCCCGCAGGCCGAGGAAGTGGCTGTCGAACAGCGCCACATATTTCGCCAGCACCGCGTCCGTGTCCCGCTTCGGATCGATGGTGACGAACAGGAACACCACCTTCTTCGCCGCCGGGCCGAGCGCGCGGAACAGCATGTGCAGCTTGTAGAGCGTGTCGGGGCAGACATCCGGGCAGTTGGTATAGCCGAAATAGAGCAGCACCGTCCGGCCGCGGAAATCCCGCGCGGTGACGGTCTTTCCCGTCTCCGCCTCGGTCATGGTGAAGTCGAGCGGCGGCACCAGCCCGCTCACCTCCACCACCCCGCCCTTGCCGAGCGGCACGCCGCTCAGCGCCTCCGGCCCGGAATTCGCGGCAAAGGCATTCGCGGCGAAGGCCGGGGTCAGGGCGAGGCCGGCAGCGAGCAGCAGGGCGGCGAGGGCGCGGATCATGCGCCCGGCTCGCCGATCTTCCGCTTCAGCGCCTCGTTCACCAGCGCCGGGTTGCCCTTGCCCTGCATCGCCTTCATCACCTGGCCGACGAAGAAGCCGAACAGCTTGTCCTTCCCCGCCTTGTATTCGGCGAGCTTGTCGGCGTTGGCGGCAACCACCCGGTCGATCGCCTCGTCGATCGCGCCGGTATCCGTCACCTGCTTCAGCCCGCGCGCCTCGACGATCGCGCCCGCCGCATCGCCGGTGTCGAACATCAGCTCCAGCACCTCCTTGGCGATCTTGCCGTTGATCGTCTTGTCGGTGATCAGGTCGAGCAGCTCGCCGAGCCGGGCCGCGGTCACCGGCGAGGTCTCGATGCTCGTCCCGGTGCGGTTGAGATGGGCGAAGAAATCGCCGAGCATCCAGTTCGCCACCAGCTTCGCATCGCGCCCGGCGGCGACGGTCTCGAAGAAATCCGCCGTCACCTGCTCCATCACGAAGATCGACGCCTCGTAGCGCGACAGGCCAAAGTCGCGCATCAGCCGCGCCCGCTTCGCATCTGGCAGCTCCGGCAGCGTCGCCTTCAGCGACTCCACCCACTCCTCCTCCAGCACCAGCGGCAGCAGGTCCGGCTCGGGGAAATAGCGGTAGTCGTGCGCGTCCTCCTTGCTCCGCATCGAGCGGGTCACGCCGCGCGCCGGCTCGAACAGCCGCGTCTCCTGATCCACCGTCCCGCCCGCTTCCCAGATCTCGATCTGCCGCTTCGCCTCCGCCTCGATCGCCTGCATCACGAAGCGGATCGAGTTGACGTTCTTGATCTCGCAGCGGGTGCGGAACGGCTCGCCATGCTTGCGCACCGACACGTTGACGTCCGCCCGCATCGAGCCCTCGTCCATGTTGCCATCGCAGGTGCCGAGATAGCGCAGGATGGTGCGCAGCTTGCGCAGATAGGCGCCGGCCTCTTCCGGCGAGCGCATGTCCGGCTCGCTGACGATCTCCATCAGCGCGACACCCGAGCGGTTGAGGTCGATCAGCGACTTGCTCGGATGCTGGTCATGCATCGACTTGCCGGCATCCTGCTCCAGATGCAGCCGCGTGATCCCGATCGTCCGCGTCTCGCCCGATTCCAGCTCGATCTCGATCGCCCCGGCGCCGACGATCGGATGCTCGTACTGGCTGATCTGATAGCCCTGCGGCAGGTCGGCGTAGAAATAGTTCTTCCGGTCGAACCGCGAGACGAGGTTGATATGCGCGGCAAGCCCCAGCCCGGTGCGCACCGCCTGCGCCACGCATTCGCGGTTGATCACCGGCAGCATCCCCGGAAACCCGGCGTCGACGAAGCTCACCTGGCTGTTCGGTTCGGCGCCGAAGGCCGTCGCCGCCCCGCTGAACAGCTTCGAGCGCGAGATCACCTGGGCATGGACCTCAAGCCCGATCACCAGCTCCCACGCGCCGGTCGTCCCCTCGATCACGTAGCTCATGCCGCGCCTCCCGCCATCACGCCCGGCCGGTGCGCGAACCCCGCCGCCCGCTCCAGCACGGACGAGACGGCGAACACCGTCTCCTCGTCGAAATGCCGCCCGATCACCTGCAAGCCGAGCGGCAGCCCGGCCGCATCCAGCCCCGCCGGCACGCTCATCCCCGGCACGCCCGCGAGCGAGGCCGGCACCGTGAACACGTCGTTGAGATACATCGTCACCGGATCGTCCATCTTCTCGCCCAGCGCGAACGCCGCCGAGGGTGCGGTCGGCGTCAGCAGCGCGTCCACCTTCCCGAACGCCTCCTGGAAATCCCGCAGGATCAGCGCCCGCACCTTCTGCGCCTTGAGGTAATACGCGTCGTAATACCCGGCCGAGAGCACGTAGGTCCCGATCATGATCCGCCGCTTCACCTCCTCGCCGAACCCCGCCGCCCGCGTGCGCTCGTAAAGATCGATCAGGTCCTTGCCCTCGACCCGCGCGCCGAACCGCACCCCGTCATACCGCGCGAGGTTGGACGACGCCTCGGCGGGTGCGACGATGTAATACACCGGCAGCCCGTATTTCGTGTGCGGCAGCGAAACATCGACGATCTCCGCCCCCTCGCGCTTCAGCCAGTCGATCCCGTCCTGCCACAGCTTCTCGATCTCCCGCGGCATGCCCTCCACGCGATACTCCGCCGGAATCCCGATCCGGAGCCCCTTCACCCCGCGCTCGCACGCCGCCCGGAAATCCGGCACCGCCCGCTCGGCCGAGGTCGAATCCCTCGGATCGAACCCGCTCATCTCGCGCAGCAGAATCGCGCAATCCTCCACCGTCCGCGCCATCGGCCCCGCCTGGTCCAGCGACGAGGCGAACGCGATGATCCCGAACCGCGAGCACCGCCCATAGGTCGGCTTGATCCCGGCGATCCCGCTGAACGCCGCCGGCTGGCGGATCGACCCGCCGGTATCCGTCCCCGTCGCCCCCATCGCCATCCGTGCCGCCACCGCCGCCGCCGACCCGCCGGACGATCCGCCCGGCACGAGCTTCGCGCCATCCGCCCGCTGCCACGGATTCTCCACCGGCCCGTAGCCCGACGTGATGTTCGACGATCCCATCGCGAACTCGTCGAGATTGGCCTTGCCCAGCATCACCGCCCCGGCCGCCTTCAGCTTGCCCGACACCGTGCTCTCATACGGCGGCACGAACGGCTCCAGGATCTTCGATCCCGCCGTCGTCCGCACCCCCTCGGTGCAGAACAGATCCTTCATCGCGATCGGAATCCCCGCAAGGGCAGGGGCCTCGCCCTTCGCCCGCGCATCATCCGCCGCCCGCGCCTGCTCCAGCGCCAGCTCCGGCGTCGTCGTGATGAACGCGTTCAGCCGCGGGTTGAGCGCCTCGACCGCCGCCACATGCGCCTCGGCCAGTTCCACCGCCGAAACTTTCTTCGCCGCCAGCGCGTCCAGCGCCGCGGCGATCGTCATATCCATCAGGCTCATTCCACCACCTTCGGCACCGCGAAGAAATCGCCGATCCGCTCCGGCGCGTTCGCCAGCACGCGGTCCGGATACCGCCCGTCCGTCACCTCGTCCTCCCGCATCCTGAGCGCCATCTGCGCCCCGCCCGAAAGCGGCGCGACCCCCTCCACATCCACTTCCGCCAATTGTTCCACATAGCCGAGAATCGCGTTGAGTTCGCCGGCGAGCCGCGGCACCTCTTCCTCATCCAGCCGGATACGGGCGAGTTTCGCGATGCGGCGCACCGTCGCGTGATCGAGAGACATGACTGATCCCTTGGGTTTCTGAGCGCGCTGGACCATAAACGCGCGCATGACACTGTTCAACCTGACCGACCTCGCCTCAACCCTGCCGCGCAACGCAAGGCTGATCGGCCTCGACCCCGGATCGAAGATCATCGGCATCGCCCTCTCCGATGTCGGCCGCCGCCTCGCCACCCCCTATGGCGCGATGAAGCGCGGCAAGCTCGCCGAGGCCGCCGCCACCATTCTCGACATCGCCCGCAAGGAAGGCGCCGCCGCCCTGATCATCGGCCTGCCCCTCTCGATGGACGGCTCGATCGGCCCCGCCGCCCAGGCCGCGCGCGACTGGGCGCACGCCATCGCCCGCGAAACCGGGCTGCCCGTCGCGATGATGGACGAACGCCTCTCCTCCGCCGCCGTCAACCGCGCCCTCATCGAGGCCGACGTCACCCGCGCCAAACGCGCCGGACGGGTCGACGCCGCCGCCGCCTCCTACATGCTCCAGGGCGCGCTCGACCTGCTGAACGAACCCCGCCCCGAAGAATGACCCCCGAACAATAATCCCCCCACCGTGAACACCGCCGCGATCCTCGCCCTCCTCGCCGCCGCCGCCACCCTCGAAGTCGGCGGCGACGCCCTGATGCGCGCCGCCCTCCACCACCAAGGCCTCGCCCGCGCCCCCTTCCTCGCCGCCGGCATCCTCGTCCTCGCCGCCTACGGCCTCGTGGTGAATCTCGGCCCGTGGGATTTCGGCCGCGTCCTCGGCATCTACGTCGTCCTCTTCTTCCTCGTCGCCCAGCTGGTGAACTGGCTCGGCTTCGGCCTCCGCCCATCCCCGCCCATCCTGCTCGGCGGCGCCCTCATCTGCGCCGGCGGCCTGGTGATGACCCTCTGGCAATGACCATCCACGCCCACATGTTCTGGCACGGCGACCCGCCCCGCCGCCTCGAACGCCTCGCCATGCGCAGCTTCCTCGCCCAGGGCTACGCGCTGACGGTCTGGACCTACACCCCCCAGCCCAGCCTCCCGCCCGGCGCCACCCGGGCCGACGCCGCCGAAATCCTCCCCCAATCCGCCCTCTTCACCAACCGCCGCGGCTCAATCGCCAGCTTCACCGACTGGTTCCGCTACCTCGTCCTCTCCCGCCACGGCGGCCTCTGGACCGATTCCGACGTCATTTCGCTCCGCCCCGCCTCCGCCCTCCCGGCGCAAAAATTCCTCGTCACCCAATGGGAATGGTTCCACCGCCGCCTCCGCCCGCGCGGCTGGAAAATCACCCTCAACAACAACGTCATCTTCAACCCCACCCCCACGAAGGGCGACCTGGTCGACCTCGCGCTCGCCCTCGCCGAACGCTTCCCCAGGGACGCGATCGACTGGGGCGAACTCGGCCCCGACCTGCTGACCGCGCTTTCGCGCCTCCACCCCGCCCACGGCTACGCCATCATGCCGCCCGGCTTCGCCAACCCGATCGGCTACTGGCGAAGCCCCACCGCCCTGCTGCGCCCCGACCCGCCCCGCCTGAAGCCCGAAACCGCCTTCCTCCACGCCTATGGCGAAATGTGGCGCCGCGCCGGCATCAGCCCTGACGCCCCGTTCCCCCCCGGCAGCCTCCTCGCCACCCTCGCCAAAAATTTCGGCGAGCCCAACCCCTGATCCCGCGCCGCGCCCGTCACCATAACGTTATTGAACGTTAGTCTTTCTCACCCTCCCGCCATCATGGCACCTTCGCCGGATGCCGCAGGAGAGCGAGACAATGCCCGACACCACCCCCCCGAACACCGCCGCGCCAATCACCGGCCCGTCCCCGACAACCGCATCCCCGCCCGACATCCTCACCCTCGTGATCGAAACCTTCATCATCCCCTTCGAAGGCTTTTCGCCCACCCCCTACCGCGACGCCGCCGGCACCTGGACCATCGGCTACGGCTCCACCCGCGACGACACCGGCTGCCCCGTCACCCAGGCAACCCCGCCCATCACCCGCGCCACCGCCGAAACCCTCGCCCGGCGAGACCTCGCGAGCGCCCGCCAGACCGTCACCCACGCCGTCACCGTCCCCCTGACCACCAACCAGCAGGCCGCCCTCATCGACTTCGTCTACAACCTCGGCGCCGGCAATTTCCTCCGCTCCACCCTGCTCCGCCTCCTGAACAACGGCGACTACAAAGCCGCCGCCGCCCAGTTCCCCCGCTGGGACCTCGCCAACGGAATCCCGCTCCCCGGCCTCCGGCGGCGACGCGAGGCGGAGGCGCGATTCTTCTCCTCCGTTACGGCGGTGGGGGAGGGGTAGGGGGGACGTTGCGGTCAGGGAGAGTTGCGAATGTGTGATTTGGGCCGAAAGCAAAAAATCCGTTATGGGGCGGTGACTCGCAGAAAGCCAACACCGCCTGACCGCCCATCTTTCTCAAAGTCAGATATCCATACTTATCAATGCGGTATCGTCTCCGGGTGCTGCGCAAATCCTGAATCACGCTCCATTCGTTGGCTTGCTCCGGGCATGCAAGCACGTTATCCGTAATAAAACGCATGGATACTGCCAGCCAAAACGACGACAGAAAGCGGCCCTACCTCCCGCCCAGGCGGGCGGTCAATTTCTGCTCTGCTGGGTTCGCGGGAACTTTGTTAATGGCCCCGCTCGTCCTGGTGCTCGATGTTTTGTATTTTTTATTTGGTGATAATGGTCTGAACGTCTTCATGCCGGATGGCCTGCCCGTCGGCCCAGTCATTCTGTCGATCGCTTTCGCGATATTCGGCGTAACCTATGTGCGAAAAGTGTATGTTTACGGAACCGTCAAATGGATACGGCGGTTCCGGCGCGTGGCAACTTTATCGTCGCTTTTCGTATGGCTGCTGCTGCTTTGGAATGTTTGGCAACTCGTCCGCGCGCCCAATCAAGATGTGTTTGCATCATATCTGATATTTGTCGGCATGCTGGGTGTGGCCTTGGGACTCTCCGGTTTGATGTTATGGACCATCAATAGATATCGTTGGTACGATCCCAATTCCACGCCGGACGAATGGGAACTGCCGGAAGCCATCGCGCAGCAGAACAAACCGGGCGGCTGATAATCTTTCCTTGATCGAGGATGCGCGACGCCGGGCGGTACGGATCGACGTCGTCTACAACCGCGGCGCCGGCAATTTCCTCCGCCCCACCCGGTTCCGCCTCCTGAACAACGGCGACGACAAAGCCGCCGCCGCCCAGTTCCCCCGCTGAAACCTCGCCAACGGGATTCCGCTCCCCGGTCTCAGGCGGCGACGCGAGGTGGAGGCGGCAGTTTTCCCCTCCGTTACGGCGGTGGGGGAGGGGTAGAGGTGTTGCAGTTAGGGAGAGTTGCGAATGTGTGATTTGGGCCGGGAGCGGAATGGCGGGTTACGGGTCCCGACCAGAGAAGAGCCGCCGTTCAGGCGAGGGTCGGCGCTGGTGCAAATCGACCCAACTCGGACGCCGGGGGTCTGAGATCTCAATCCCGAAACCGGACGTTGCAAAGCGAGGGTGGGAACCGGACGTACATCATCACCGCCAGGCGGATGACCTCGGGGCTCGTCTTGAAGTAGCGGAACGGGGAGCGTTGCGTCACGATCGGACGCTACGCGACCGCTTTGTTCGCCTCAAGTCACGTTCTTTTGACAGAGCCTGCCCTTAAGTTAACGCGGCAACGCAGGTATTTCGTTAGACAAAGCCATAACAACACGGCTACCTTCACCGTGGCGCAGGAGGCACCCATGGCGATTCTTGAAATTACGTCGGATCAGCTTAGACAAATCGGCTATTACAAAATGATGCGGACATTCCTGATGTTTCCACGCAAGGGATGGCACATCCGTGTGGACCACAAGCCGGTCAATCAAAGAGGTGACCATTCCCTACAGCTTAAAAATTCAAAGGGTAAACTGACCGATAATCGGGGCTACAAAATCAGGAGTTTCCATATCAAGCGCGACAATAACTCGTCCTTTATCAGTGAAATCGAGGGGAATTATTTCGGCAAGAAGATCGTCATCGAAGATTCGAAATATGTCTATTTCGTCTATGCGGGCGGCGGCGTGTGGCAGCCGATCTGGGGATACGGCAAGTTAGAAGAAAAACACAAAGGCGAGACAATCTGGCGCCCCGACAATACCGAGATCGATATTGATACCTGGGGCTTCGCTTGCAAAAATGCACGCTGGTTCCTGGACCAAATGACAAAAGCAACTAAATGCGAACACGGACTCGCCTGCGGCCCGATCCGTGGCGCCCAGGCGCATCTCTTCTCACAGCTCTGAGAGGCGCTTGGCCGGCACAGCATCGTAACCGTTCGTGGCGACTCTAGCCCAGCCCGAAGGCACAAGCCGCCTGATAGGTGATGAACGCGGCCCCATAGGCCAGCGCCCGCATGTGAGCAAAAACGGTGTTGTCAGTTTAATGCGAACTGGTCTCCGGTGGGGCAGGGGAGGCGCCGCTTATTCGGCGCAAAGGCCGCGCCACTCGGCAAGGGCGGCAGCGCGGTCTGACTTGAAAAGGGAGCGAGTGGAGAGGGATCGTTAGTGGTTGAAGACGGAGGCATGAACGGAGGCGAATTTCTGCAGACTTCGCATCCGCCGAAACCGCAGCATCGCCCGCTGGCATCTTCGAAATAACTGGTCTAATTTCGCCGGGCGATCAACTTGCTTCCGGTGAATGTCGGGTTTCGTGCCTTCCTCCCCCAAAATCGGACGGTTGGCTTTCCACCCAGGCCGGCCGACCAGTTGGGCGACCAGTGGGGCGACCACGGGTGTCGGCTTCGGAGCATGTCCCCAGGAAGGCCGGGCGACCGGGATGGGCGCATTACTGACCTAATATACCATCGCCGCAACGCCCGTGGCAGTCGATCGGTCGCGTTGAATACCGGCAACCAGACGCGCCTCGCCCATCCGCAGACTTGGATTGCCAAACAAACCAGTGCGGGAGCAAAACTAACAAATATTCTTGCCCACCCCCACCCCCTCATGGGACTTTTGCGCCCGTGACCACCCCACCCCCCCCATCCCCCGGTCTTTTGCTCCGCCCGCGCTTCGACGCCTTCATCGAGGCGCTCTGCGCCCATATCGCGGGGGAGGGCGCGAAACGCCGCATCGCCGGGCCGCTCATCATCCTCATCTGGCAGCGCCTCCGCCGCCTCGCCGCCCGCTTCGCCCGCCTCGTCGCCACCCCGCCCCGCCCGCTACAGGAGAGGAATGGAGAGCCGGTGCCGCTGTACAAAACAACTGGAACGGCGACAGCGCCTACGTGACTTCACCAAGTGATGGCCTGAAAGGATGGATAGGACCAGTTGCTCCTCAGCCCTCCAGCGATGGTGTTAACGTGTTGCCGGGAAACGCTATGCAGGTGTGGTTGCCGAAAGGAAGCGCCAGCCCATCAGCGCCAGTGCCGACGCCCTGGAATACCGGAGGACTGTAGCCGTGCCACCCTATGAAATTTTAATCCAACGGCTCAAGACGATTAAGCAATTGATATTGAAAACTATTGACTCTGCCAAACCCTATGGCGTGGCCATGAGCTGCGTCGAATTTCTTGATTTACTAATTAATCGGATTGAGACGATAAGGATACAAAACGACTTTTCTGACCAGCGCAGCCGATCGCTGAGGTTTAGCGCGCTATGGGATGCAGTCCAAATGGCTAGACCATTATGTGATGCGGAAGATTGGTCAAACCATCCCGCTGTCCGGGACATGATCAATTCCACAAGTGACTACGCCTATAGAATGGTTGAAGATTATGACCTTTGGGTTTTTCCAAAAAAGGCCTCTCATGATCCCGATCGCGCCTGACAGAGGTGGCTGGCTAAATTCGCGTTGAACACCGGCAAACCGACGCGCCTCGCCCATCCGCAGACTTGGATTGCCAAACACACAAGTGCAGGAGCAAAACTAACAAACCTCCTTGCCCACCCCCACCCCCTCATGGGATTTTCGATCCCGTGACCACCCCAACCCCCACATCCCCCGGTCTTTTGCTCCGCCCCCGCTTCGACGCCTTCATCGAGGCGCTCTGCGCCCATATCGCGGGGGAGGGCGCAAAGCGCCGCATCGCCGGGCCGCTCATCATCCTCATCTGGCAGCGCCTCCGCCGCCTCGCCGCCCGCTTCGCCCGCCTCGTCACCGCCCCGCCCCGGGCGCGCGCCACCCGGCCCGCCGGCCGCTCCGGCCCGCCGCACACCCTCCCGCGCGCCTTCGGCTGGCTCGCCCGCCTCATCCCCGGCACCGCCTCCGTCGCCGCCCAGTTCCGCGCTTTGCTCGACACGCCGGACATGGCCGCCCTCATCGCCGCCACCCCCGAAGCCGGGCGCATCCTCCGCCCGCTCTGCCACACGCTCGGCATCCGCCCGCCCGCACCGCTCCGCCGCCCGCGCCAGCCCCGCCTCGCGCCACCGCCCGAAGCGCCGTCCCCCGAGCTACCCCCACGCCCCGAACCGCCGGCGCACCATCTTGCGCCGCCGCCAAACCCCGCCTGGCCCCGCGCCCCCGGCGCCACCCGCTTCAACCCGACCCGCCGCGAAAAACCCGCCTGACGCCGCATCGCCCCGCCGCGCCATCAACGTTCCGGAGTCAAAACAAAAAGCCGGCCCGGCCGGTCGGCGCCGCGGCGACCGGGGGGCCGGAACAAAAACATCCCGGCGCATGGCCATGCGCCGGGATGTCTCGCGAAGGCGTCGGTTGATCAGACGCCGGGATTGGTGCTCGGCAGCGGATTGAAGTCGGACGGCACCGATGTGCGGATACCCTTGGCCACATCGGTCGGGACGATGTGATCCGCCTGGCAGCCATTGCCGCCATACTGCGGCAGCGACATGATCGCCTTGTTCGGGATCATCGCATAGCTCGCCGGCAGCGGTGCCGCCCGGCCGGTCAGCCGTGCCGGATCGAAGGCGCCCATCAGATCGCCGACATAGGGGGTCAGCGCATCGGCCGGGCCGATATTCGCCTCGCCGAATTCCTTCTCGCCATCGGCGCGGCCCTTCAGCTCGTCCGGCAGCAAGGCGAGCGGCGTCAGGCCGAACAACTCGTCGACGAACTTCACCACCGAGGACTGGCTGCCGTCCTGATGATCCACCTCATGCGTCCGTGCATAGGGCGAAATCAGGATCAGCGGCACGCGCGGGCCGAACTTGAACACCTGCTTGTCCGGACCGTTGACGATGACCGGCGGCGGCACATGGTCGTAATCGCCTTCGGAATCGTCCCAGGTGATGATGATCGCGGCATGCTTCCAGTATTTGCTCTTCGCGATCGCGTTCACCGCCTTCGCCACCATCGCCTCGCTGATCTGGGCGTCAGAATAGGCCGGGTGGTCGTCATCGCCGAGGAAGTTGGCACGCGCGGCGGCAACCGGATTGTCCGGCGTCAGGCCGAAAATGTTCTGGAAACCGCCCTTGACGTAGAACACGCCGCCGGCGGCCGGCAGGGTGCCGCCCTTCAGCGCCGTGAACAGGTCGCCGAGCCCGTGCAGGTTGGCGCGTTCATCCGGGTTGTTGGCGACGTAGCCGAAATATTGCGGGCCGTTATGGTGGGTGATGTAGGAGGCATGGGTGCCGTTGGCATCCACCGGGTTGGCCGGATCGGTCGGTTCGTGGTCGTAGCCTTCCTCATACCAGCCCCAGTTGACCTGCTTGTGGCCGGACCGGGTCAGGTAGGAGATGTCGTCATGAATGTCGGCAAGGTCGCCGGCGGCATCGCTGTCGTGACGGGTGATCGCGGTGGCATTGCGGCCCATCGTGTTGATCGCGATGGAGGCATAGGTCTGGTTGAGCTGTACGCCATAGGTATAGGCGGACCCGCCGAAATCCCCCGCATTGACCGGCACGTTGGGCGTCTTGTTCGGGTCGAGCGGCGAGCCCCAGAGCGGATCGTTGTCATCCATCACCGGCTCGCCGGCACCCGCCTCCGTCACCTTGAGGCCGTGCGGGTTGGTCGCGGTCGGCCCGGTTGCCGGATCGAACGTGCTGAACGCCTCGTTCGGATGCAGGGCCCACTGGGTCAGGCCGGTCTGGGCGGCGAAGATCGACAGGTTACCCGGCGTCGACGGGCCGGTGATGTCCTGGAAGACATGGTCGAACAGCACGAAGCGGTCGGCATAGCGCCAGAGGAAGGGCACCGTATCGCAATCCTCGTAGGCCATCGCGAGCTCGCCGAACTGCTTCGCCTTCAGCGAGGGATTGCCGGTCGGCGAATATTTCAGCTCCTCGGTGACGGCGAACTTGTCCATCAGCGGCTTGCCGGCGACGACGTCCATCTTGGCGGCGATGCGGGCGTGCGAATGGTCGATATCGTCGGTGTCCCACGCATACTGCTTCGGCCCGATGCGGAAGGGCGAGATGGTGCCGACGGTGCCATCGGTGTTGACCAGCGTCTGCACGAAGCCGGGGGTCTTCGCGGCCGGCTGCGAATAAAGTCCGTCAGCACCGGGGAAGGTGCCGAAATAGGAGTCGAACGAGCGGTTCTCCTGATACAGCACGAAAACATACTTGATCTTCTTGCGGACGAGCTGGACGAGCTGCGCGTGGGTGAGGTGGAAGCGGTGGCGGCGATGTTCGCCATGCTCGCCCTGCTCACGGCCGCCATTGTGCCAGGCCTCGCGGTCCATCAGCCCGGCGACGAAGGCGTGGGCATCGTCCGGACGGTTGAAGGCGAGGCGCCCGTCTTGCTCGGCCAGTGCCGGCTGGATGGTCATGCTCAGCGCGCAAAGTGCCGAACAAGCCATTGCCAAAGCTCGTTTCATAATTCGCTCCACACGAAATGTTTACCTCGCGCGGATATATACAGATCAAATTTCCCGATTTCGTGATAGTTCCGTTGCAAGAATGTGAAATTAACGCGGACCGAACATCCGTTGTGCCATCGTTATTGCCCGCGCCCGATAGGCGGCGTTCAAGCGCGGCGTGGCCGAATGGTAGTCGCCGATGCCCTGCATAAGGTTGCCCGCGCGGTCGATGTCAGTGCGCAGGATGAAGGCGGCGGCGGCAATATTGAAACACGGATCGTCGATCAGGCGTCGTCGCGTTTCGCGCGCGCCAAGCCGTGCCCGGCGGGCGATCGTATCGAGCCAGACACTGTTCACCTGCATCGGCCCATAATCCGCGGTGCCATTGGAATCCGGGCGAACGAGCCCGACATGTCCCCCCTCGATCCGCGCGATCACCGGCAGGACGCGAGGCGGAAGATGATAGACCGAAGCTGCAAGAATCATGCAGCGCAACAGCGAGGTCATCGTGATATCTCCGTGAAATCGTCATCGTGCGCGCCGCCGTCGCTGGCGCTTGCGCCACCCTCTCGGATACTCACGCGTTCATGAACGCAAAGGCAGAACGCGCTGACGGTGAGGGCGGCTACACGCTGCTCGAGCTTCTCGTGGTTATCGTCATTCTCGGACTTCTGATCGCGCTTGTCGGCCCCGCCCTGCTCAGTCAGCTCGGCCGGGCCAAGGCGAGCATCGCCGAACAGTCGATCGAGCGGATCGGCTCGGTGCTCGACCTGTTCAAGCTCGATGTCGGCAGCTACCCGACGACCGATCAGGGGTTGCAGGCGCTGATCGCCAAGCCGGCCGGGGTGAGCGGCTGGCACGGGCCGTACCTGAAGCAGACCACGCTGCCGCGCGACCCGTGGGGGCATCGGTTCGTCTATCAGGCGCCCTCGGCACGGCCGGGGCTTGCGTATGATTTGTGCTCGAAAGGGCCGAAGGACGTGACCGCGGCGCCGGGTGCGCCGGGGATGATCTGCAACCGCTGAGGCGGGTTCAGCCACAGCGCGCATCCGACCAGTCCAGCACGATATAGGGCGCATCGACATTCGCGGGTGTCAGGCGGATGGTCGCACAGCGCTCGGCACGGGCGAGGCCCGGCCCGGTGGCCACCGCCTCGATCCGCACCACCGGCGGGCCGCTCACATGCCCGCCCGGCAGGTCGATCCGCCCCGCCAGCCCCACCGCCGCGCGCACCGCCGGATCCGCCGTCGCGAGGTCGGGCAAGGCGGGGGCGTAGAGCGAGAGATGCGGGCGCAGCCGGGCGAGCAGGCCCGGCGTCATCCCCGGGAGGCTGGCAAGCTCGGCGAGGCTGCGGAACGGCGCCTGCGGCGGACCTTCGGCGCTGCCGGCGGCGCGGTAGCGGGCGACGAGGGCGGCGAGGCGGGCGGGCGCGAGGGCGGGATCGCGCGCCTCGACCAGGGTTTCGGCGAGGCTGCGGGCCGGTGCGGCCGCCATGCCGCCGACGCGGAACAGCGCTTCCAGCAGGGGGGCGGGTGCGGTGTCGGGGTTGATCCGGCCGGCGACGCCGCTGGTGGCAAGACGGACATGCGATGCGCCGATCCGCACATCCCGCGGCGCCGGGCCGCCGGCATCGAGCCGGGCGACGGCGAGCCACACGCCGCCGTCGGCCGCCGCCGCCGCCACCGCCGCGTCGCGCAGGTTGCCGGCGATCGCCATCTGCTGGCGGGCGGCGACCAGCAGCCGGGTGACGAGGAAGCCGAACAGCACCAGCACCGCCAGCACGATCAGCAGCGCGAAGCCGCGGTCGTCGTGCCGGCGGGGCCGCGCCATGCTCAGTGCAGCCCGAGACGCCGGCGCAGCGCCGCTTGCGGATCGGCCGATCCGTCCATCGGCAGGCCGTTGAGTTCGGCGGGCACGTTGGCGGCGTTGGGCAGCGCCTGTTCGAGGTCGCTTGTCAGCGCCGCAGCATCGGTCGCGTCGTGGACGACGTGCGGGGTGATCAGCACCAGCAGCTCCTGCCGCGCGCGGCTGTTGTCCTGCGTGCCGAAGAGCGGGCCGAGCAGCGGCACGTCCTTGAGGAAGGGCAGGCCGGAATTGCCGCGCTGGACATTGTCGGTGATCAGCCCGGCGAGGCCGATCGTCTGCCCGTCATGCACGACGACGCTGGAGGAGACGGCGCGTTCGGAGAAGGTCGGCGAGTTCAGCCCCTGGGTGGTGACCGAGGGGGCGACGTTGCTCACCTGCTGCGAGACCGTGAGCGCCACCAGCCCGTCGCTGGAGATATGGGGGGTGATCTGCAGGATCACGCCGGTTTCCTGGTAGTTCACCGAGTTGATGACCGGCGCGCCGGTGGTCAGCGTGCTCTGCGAGGTCTGCGAGAGATAGGGCACGAGATTGCCGACCAGCAGGTTCGCGGTGCGGCCGTTCTGCACGAGGAGCTGCGGCGAGGAGAGCACCTGCACCTGGGTGACCGATTGCAGGGCGGAGATCGCGAGCGGGGCGCCGTCGGCTCCATGGCCGGCGAGGACGAAGCCGGGGAAGCTCTGGTTCAGCGCCGCGGTGGTGCCGGTGCTGAGCACCGCGTTGATGCCGCCGGACTTGAAGAAGAACTGGGTGCCGTATTTCAGCGCGCCGTTGAGATCGACCTCGGCGATCGTCGCGTCGATCTCGACTTCCAGCGGCTCGATGTCGAGCTTGCGGAGCATCGCCTCAACCGAGGCGTTTTCCGAGGCGTCCGCCCGCACCAGGATCGCGTTCTGGCGGGGATCGGGGATGATCCTGAGGCCGCTTGAATCGCCGCCGCCGCCCGCGCTGCCGCCGAGCGGACCGAGCAGCGGATTGCTCGCCGCCGCGTGGGACGATGCGGGTGATGCGGCGGGCGAGGCGGCGGGGGATGCGAGGCCTGCGCCGAGACCGGAGGCGGTGGAACTGCTGGTGCCGGGGGCGGCGCCGAGCCCGGCGGTGGTGCCGGTGCCGGAGGTGCCGGCCGCGTTGCCCACCAACCCGCCCGATCCCATCAGCGTCTGCGCCGAGACGCCGGGGGCGGTGTTGCCCGTGGTGTCGGACGCCGAGGGCTGGGCCGTCACGTCGTTGGGGGTGAAGGCTTCCTGCAACACCTCGGCGACGTCCCCGGCGCGGCTGTTGCGCAGGTAATAGACGTGCCAGGCCCGGTGCGTCGCCGCTTCCTGCCGGGCGAGGGTGCGATAGACCCGGTCCGCCGCGCGGATGGCGGCGCCGGAGGGGGCGATCACCAGAACGGCGCCGATGCGCACCAGCGGGACCACCTTGACCACGCCGCCCGCCTTGCCGGCGTGCAGCGCCTGGGTCAGGGCGGTGGCGAAATCGCGCGCGTTGGCGCCGGTGGCGGGGTAGAGCGCGTAGGACTGGCCGGCGAGGGCATCGACGTCGAAGGCGCGGATCAGCGCGAGCAGGGTGGCGCGGACCTGCGGATCGCCTTCGACGATGAGGGCGTTGCGGTCCGGCTCGGCGATCACCTTTCCGCCCTTGCCGACATAGGGTTGCAGCACGGCGGCGAGATGCGCCGCGCTGACATGGGTGAGGGTGAAGACGCTTGATCCGTCGAGCCCCGGCGCGGTGGCGAGGGCGGCCGCCGCCTTGTCGGCCGGGACGACCTGGTAGAGCCCGTTGCTGCGGATGAGGGCGGCGTGGTTCTGCGCGAGCAGGGTTTGCAGCGTCGGGATCAGGGCGGAGGCGGGGATGTCGTGCGCCGTGCGCAGCGTCGCCTTGCCCTGCACCGCCGGGTCGATCGTGTAGGTGACGTGCAGCATGTTGCCGAGGATCTGGGCGACGACGGCGCGGATGTCGGTATCGGCGAAGTCGAGCGAGACATCGCCGCTGCCGGCGGGTAGCGGCGCGCCGGGGGCGCTTGCGGGCGGCGCGTGGCCGGGGCTCGCGGTGATCGCGCCGGTGACGGGTGGGGTGGCGATCACGGCGTCGGCGCGGCCCGGAATGGTGGCGGTGGCCGATGTCGCGGCGGCTGCGGGGGCGAGCAGGCGGGTGGCGCTGGGCGGCAGCGGGCGTGGGGTGCACCCGGCGAGCAGGGCGGCTGCCGTGAGGACGCCGGCATGGACACGGGCGCGCATGGTTTCGCTCGATCTCCTGGGATTTATCGGGGGCCGGGATGGACAAGGATGCCGGCTTCGGCGGCCGGCTTCGGCGGGATGGCGGGCGGTGCCGCGCCGGTCTCGTGGGCGAAGCGCGGCACGAGGCGGAGCCGGCCGCGCGGGCCCTCCAGCAGCACCGCGCGCCGGCCGATCCGCACGATGCGATAGCCGCCGAGACGCCCACCCTCGCCGAGCAGGACCGGCTTGCCGGATGAGCGCGCGAAGATCGCCAGCCGCACCGCATCGCCGCGCAGGATGCCGGACAGCCGGGGCATGGAGGTGGCGGCGGTGCTGGCGTCGGCGACGGGGCGGCGGTCGGGGCGGAACAGGGGGCGGGCGAGAATCTGCGCCATGGCGGCGGTGGGACGCGCGCGGCGCGGGGCCGCCGCCGGGAGCGCGCGCGCCGGCGCCGGGGCGACCTGCGGCGCCGGCATCGGAGCCAGCGCCAGCGCGGCGGCGGTGGCGGCCAGCGCCAGCACGAGACCGCCGAGGCCGGGCCGCGCGCCGATCATCGCGCCGCCTTCGCGATGCGGAAGCCCGAGACGGTGAAGCTCGCGTGCAGCGGCAGGTCGGCGCCGGTGGCGGGCGCGCCGGTTGCGTGCAGGTCGAGCCGGTTGACGAGCATGCGCGGTGTCGCGGCACCGAGCGCGTCGAGAAAGCCGATCAGCGCGGGGTAGGTGGCCGTCATCGAGATCCGCAGTCGAATTCGTTCGACGCTGCCGAGGCTGACCGGCGGGAGCAGCTCGGCGCTGTCCAGCCCGATCCGGTGTGTCGCGGCGAGGGACTGCACCGCGCCCTGCAACCGCGCGCCGGCGATGGCGGCGGAGCCGCCGGGGAGATAGGCGTCGCGCCCGGCGCCGGGGCGGCCCCGTGCGGCCATGCGCCGCAGCGCCGGCAGTTCGGCGACGAGACGCCGCTCATGCGCGAGCAGCGTGCTTACAGTGGCAACGCGCGTGCTGAGGCCGCGATACCAGGCGAGGCCGGGGCGGATGACGCCGAAGCCGACAAGGGCGAGCAGCGCCGCCGAGATCGCGAGCGCGAGCGCCTGGCCGGCGCGGCCGTCCGGCAGGTCGCGCGGGAGCTGTGCCATCGCGTCAGCCCGCTTCATCGTCGCGCAGCCGCACCCGGATCGAGAACACATCGCCGCCGCCGTTGAGCGACCGCGTGACCGGGGCGGCGAAGGCCGGATCGGCGAAATGCGGATCGGCGGCGAGCCGGGCGACGAGGCCGGCGGCGTTGGGGGATTCGCCGTCGAGCGTCGCCACCCGGTCGCGCAGGGAGAGATCGGTAAGGTAGCTGCGGTCCGGCAGGGCGCGGGTGAGGGCGGCGAGCATCAGCAGCGTGTCGCCCTCGCGCGCTGCCTCGGCGCCGAGCGCGGCGCGGAAGCGGTCTTCGGCGGCGAGGCGGGCGCGCAGAGCCTCGGCAAGGCGGAGCCGCGGGGCGAGCGCGGCGCGCGCGGCATCGAGCCGGTGCAGGGCGAGCGCCTGGCGCGCCGGCGGAATGGCGAGGCACAGCGCGGCGAGGCCGGCGGCGAGCAGGGCGAGCGCCGGGGGGACGCGGCTTTGCCGCCGGGCGCCAGGCAGCGCGAAGACGGCCTCGTCCTCGGCGCTGGCGGCCTCGATCCGCACGGCGGCGAGCCCGGCCTCGCCCAGTGCGGCGAGGAGGCCGGCGATCCAGGCACGGGGCAGCACGGCGAGCCGGACATGGAGCAGGCCCTGCGCGTTGTCGCGCGCGAGGATCTCGTGGGTGACCAGCACCTCGTCGGCGGTGAAGGGGGTCAGGCGGTCGATCTCGAAGGCGAGTGCGGCCGCGAGGTCGCGCCGCGCGGCGGCGGGGAGGGTGACGCGGCGGATCAGCGCGCCGGCGCCGCGCAGCCGCAACACCACCGGCCGGATGACCGCGCTCCGCCGCATCTGCCCCAGCCGGCCGAGCGCGCGGGCGCCGCCGCGCCCTTCCTGCGTGATCTCGGCGGCTTCCGGGGGCGCGCCGGCGGCGGCGGTGACGGTCATCGCCGCATCCTGCCCGGCCGGACGCCGCAGCGCGCCAGGCACCAGCGACCGCAGGCTTGCGATATACCAATGAAGGAAATCCATTGATGTTCTGGTTACGCGACTCAAGAAAAATTGAAAATTAAGGTTTCGTGTCACTCGATCCTGGCGCTGCCGGCGCGTGCCGCCGCGGCGCGCGGCCGCGCGCCTATCCGCCGGCGGCGAAGGGGGCGCGCCAGGGGGCGGCGATCAGGTCTGGCCAGGGACGCTGCCCGGCGGCGGGGAGGATGCGCAGCCGGATGAGGCGCGGCAGCGCGCCTGCCGGACCGGCCTCGTGCCAGGCGGGCGGCGCGCCCGGGCGCGCGGCCCACCAGTAACGCAGATCGATCGCGGCGATGTGGCGGGCGAGGATTTCGACATGGGCCGCGCCGGCCCGCGCCGCCTGCGGGTCGAGCGGCGGGCCGGTCGGCGCCGGCCGCCAGGCGAGGACGAGATCGCCGGACCGGGTGACGCCGATCTCGGCGAAGACGAGGCGATTCGACAGCGCGGCGGCGCGCGGCAGGGTGGTGACGAGGGCGAGGGTGTGCGGCGTCCCTGGCGGCTGGCCCGGACGGGCCTGGGCGATCAGCCGGCGCAGGGCGCGGAAGGTGGCCTGCCGGTCGGACGTGGCGGCGATCGTCGCGGTGGTGCGGCGATAGGTCGCGATGCCGAAATGGCTGGCCTGGGCGAGCCCCGCGAGCAGCAGGCCGAGCACGACCAGCGCGACCAGCATCTCCAGCAGGGTGAAGCCGGCCTCACGCCTCATGGCGGTGCGACGCGGATGGTCACCAGCGTCACCGTCCGTCCGGCGCGGCCCCAGCGCTCGCTGACCGACAGGCGCAGCGCCCGCAGCGGCGCGCCCTTCGCCACCGGCAGCGGCGCTGCCTCCTCGCGGTAGCGGAAGCCGCCGCCATCCTGCCCGGTGCGGACGTAGTGGCCGCGCGGCGCGAAGGCGGCGAGGGCGGCGAGGCGGGACTGCGCGCGTTCCACCGCCGCCGCCTCGCGCCCGCCGATGGCGACGCCCGCCGCGCCATCGAAGGCGGCGCGGTAGAGCACCGCGACCGCCAGCGCCGCGATGACGAAGGCGACCAGGGTTTCGAGCAGGATGAAGCCGCTATCGTGCCGGGACATCGGTGCTGATCCGTCCGGTCAGCCAGTCCACCGCCACGAGCGCCCGCGCGGCGCCGCGCGCGAGCAGCACCTGCCCTCCGGTCGCGCTGCCATCGGGGGAGAAGACGATCCGCCCCCAGCCGCGCGCGACCGGGCCGTGAAAGGCGATGGCGAGGCCGCGCGGCAGCCGCCCCGAAGCGGTGGGGCCGACCCAGCGCCCGTCCGCCGGCTCGATCGCGAAGGTGGCGGGCCGGCCGGTGGCGATCGCGACGGCGCGGGCGGTGCGCAGCGCCCCGGCGAGGGTGGCGGCGGCGGTTGCGGGGCCCTGGCCGATGCGCCGCCAGGGTGCCGCATTGGCGGCGAGCGTGAGGGCGAGGCCGAGAATGACGACGACGACGAGCAGTTCGAGCAGCGTGTAGCCGCGATCGTCAGGCGCGGGCTCAGTGGGCGCGGGCTCAGTGGGCGAGGGCATCGAGACCGAGCATGGCCAGCAGCAGCGAGGCGACGATGAAGCCGATCGCGCCGCCCATCACGATGGTGATGGCGGGAACCAGCAGCGAGACCAGCTTCTGCACGCCGAGCCGCGCGCGTTCCTCGTGGATCGCGGCGGCCCGCAGCGCCATGCGGCCGAGCTGGCCGGTTTCCTCGCCGAGGCGGAGCAGCTGCACCGTGCGCTCCGGCATCAGCCGTGCGGCGGCGAGACCGGCGGCGAGGCCCTTGCCGTGCCGCGCCGCATCCGCCGCCGTGGCGATGGCAAGGGCGGCGGCGCGGTTGCCGATCACGTTCTGCACGATCGCCATCGCCGGGACGAGGGCGACGCCATTGCCGAGCAGCGTGCCGAGCGTGCGGGTGAAGCGGGCCGCCAGCGCCTCGCGCAGCAGGGCGCCGAGCAGCGGCAGGCGGAGGACCAGACGGTCGAACCGCAGGCGCGGGGCGGGGCGGGCGAGCAGCAGGCGGATGCCGGGAATGGCGAGGGCGAACAGCGCCAGCGCATAGGGCCAGGACGCGGCGCAGGCCTGGCCAATCGTGAGCAGTAGGCGCGTGGTGGCGGGCAGGGGGACGCCGTTTTCGGCGAAGATCGGCACGAATTCGGGCAGCACGTTGGTGAGTAGGAAGACGATCGCGCCGGTCGCGGCGAGGGCGAGCAGGGCGGGGTAGGTGAGGCCGGCGATCATCGCGGCGCGCAGCGAGCGGTTGCGCTCCAGCAATTCGGCGAGGTCTTCGAGCGTCGCGGCGAGGGCGCCGGATTCCTCGCCGGCGCGCACCAGCCCGACATAGAAAGGCGGGAAGCTACGCGGCTCGTGGCCGAGCGCGCGCCAGAGGGCGGCGCCGTCGCGCACCTTGTCGCAGATCGCGAGGATGATGGCGCGGACGCGCGGGGTGGCGGCGGTGCCGGCGGCGAAACGCAAGGCGCGTTCGAGGTCGAGCCCGGCGCCGAGCATCGCGGCGAGTTCGCGGGTGAAATCGGCCAGCGCGTCGGCGCCGAGGCGGGGGGCGCCGCCGATGTCGCGGTTGAACAGGGCGAGCAGGCCGGCGCCGCGGCGCGGGGCGGCGCCGAGCAGGATCAGGCCGCGGCGCTTGATTGTCTCGATCGCCTCGGCCTCGCTCACCGCGTCGATGGCGAGGCGGGCGGGGGCGCCGGCGCGGTCGATCACCCGGAAAACGAAATCAGGCATGGTGGCGCGGCATCATGCGAGCAGACTTTCGGCGAGCGAGGTTTCGCCGGCCAGCACCGCATCGCGCGCGGCATCGGCCAGGCTGCGCAGGTCGGCGGCGCGGGCCAGCTCCGCCTCGCCGGCGCCGGCGGCGAGATGGGCGGCAAGCTCGGCGGTGGGAGTGAGGAATTCGGCGATCGCCATGCGGCCGCGATAGCCGGTGTTGCGGCATTCGGGGCAGCCGGCGGGATGGCTGAGCGGCGTGCCGGCGGCGATGCCGAGTTGCGCCGCCTCGGCCGGGCTTGCCGACGCGGTTCGCCGGCAGGCGGGGCAGAGCCGGCGGATCAGCCGCTGGGCGAGCACGCCGCGCAGCACCGAGGCGACGAGATAGGGTTCGAGCCCCATGTCGCGCAGGCGGGTCATGGTCGCGACCGCCGAATTGGTGTGCAGCGTCGAGAGCACGAGATGGCCGGTCAGCGCGGCGCGGGCGGCGATCTGCGCGGTTTCGAGGTCGCGGATTTCGCCGACCATGATCACGTTCGGGTCCTGCCGGAGGATGGCGCGGAGGAGCTGGGCGAAATCGAGCCCGATCTGCGGCTTGACCTGGCTCTGGCTGATGCCGGCGAGGCGGTATTCGATCGGGTCCTCGATGGTGACGATCTTGCGGCTGGCGCGGTCGAGGCCGAGCAGGGCGGTGTAGAGCGTCGTCGTCTTGCCGCTGCCGGTCGGGCCGGTGACGAGGACGATGCCGTTGGGTGCCGCGAGTGCGGCGCGGAAGGCGGCGACGATGGCGGGGTCGAGGCCGAGCGCGCCGAACTCGAAGGTCATCGCGCTGCGGTCGAGCACGCGGATGGCGATGGTCTCGCCATGCATCGTCGGGATCGAGGAGACGCGGAAATCGACCTCGTGGCCACGCACCGGCAGGCGGATGCGGCCATCCTGCGGCAGGCGGCGCTCGCCGATGTCGAGCCGCGCCATGATCTTGACCCGCGAGACGATGGCCGGCGCCATCGCCGCCGGGTGGGTTTCCGCCTCGACCAGCGCGCCGTCGTGACGGTAGCGGATGCGCAGGCGGTCTTCCTCGGGCTCGATATGGATGTCCGACGCGCGGGTTTCGACCGCGCGGGCGATGAGCTGGTTGACCAGGCGGATCACCGGCGCCTCGCTGGCGAGATCGCGCAGGCGTTCGGCATCCGCCTCGCTCGGCGCCGCCTCCTCGGCCACCGCCTCGGCCGCCGCCGTCTCGCCGGGATCGGGGTAGAGCCGGTCGAGCGCGGCATCGAGGTCGATCGGCACGGCGACGGCGCGGCGCACCGCGCAGCCGGTGGCCGCCGCCACCGCGCCGGCGGCGAAGCCATCGAACGGATCGACCATCGCGAGGTCGAGCACGCCCTCGGCCACGGCCAGCGGCAGCACCCGCGCATCGCGCAGGAAGCGGGGGCGCAGCCGCGTGGGCAGGACCGGGGCGGCGGGATAGGCGTCCGGCGCCAGCAGGGCGAGACCGAGGGCGGCGGCGGCGGCCTCGGCGAGGCTGCGCTCGCCGATCAGCCCGAGGCGGACCAGTGAAGCGCCGAGGCCGAGCCCGGTTTCCGCCGCCAGCGCCCGCGCCCGCGCGATGCCGAGGGAATCGACCAGCCCGGCCCGCAGCAGCGCCGTGCCGATGGCTGAACCGTCCTCATCCGGGCGCGTGGCGGCGTGATCGAGCATCGCATGTCTCTCGCGGAAACGTGTTTTTTACCTTATGCCCGAGCAAGCTGCCGCCGGAGCCGAAAACATATGACAGTTCAGGGAAATATTCTGGTTGCCGGCACCATTCTGGCATCACCCTTCATCGGCTCGTTCATCGGCACGCTGGTCGAGGACCTGCCGCGCGGCCTTCTGCTCGCGCGGCGGCGCTCGCGCTGCGATGCCTGCGCCACGCCGCTCGGCGCCGCCGACCTGGTGCCGCTGGCAAGCTACCTGCTGCGCCGCGGGCGCTGCGCGCATTGCGGTGCCGCGATCCCGCGCCGGCTGCTGCTGATCGAGCTGGCGACGCTGCTGCTGGCGGTCGTTATCGCCGTGCTGGATCCGGCGGGGCCGCGCGTGCCGCTCGATTTCGCCTTCGCGGCGACGCTGCTGGCCGCGGCGCTGATCGATCTCGACTGCCTGCGGCTGCCCGACGCGCTGACCCTGCCTCTGCTGCTGGCCGGGCTGGTCGTGACCGCGCTGCGGCAGCCTGAGGCGCTGCCGGCGCACGCGGCGGGCGCGGCGCTGGGCTATCTCGGCTTCACCGGGCTGCGCCTGCTCTGGCGGCGGCTGCGCGGGATCGACGCGCTGGGTGCGGGCGATGCGAAGCTGCTCGCGTCCGGCGCCGCCTGGCTGCCGCCCGCCGCCCTGCCCTGGGCGGTGGTGATCGCAGGGCTTGCCGGGCTGGCCGGGTTCGCCGCCTGGGCTGTGCTGCGCGCGGAGGCCGGCGGCGCGCCGCTCGCGCGGCAGAAGCTGCCGTTCGGCCCTGCGCTGGCATTCGGCCTGCTGGTGGTGCGGCTTGCGGCATGAATTGTCATCAAAGAAACATCAATCAATAACACACGAAAATTTTATTGCACGTAAAGTTGATCGTGTCGGGCGGCAAATATCGTCCGCGCTGATGTTCATTCTCAGACATGGAGATACCGATGCACGCCAGAAGGGCGGCCACGGCTTTGCGTACTCTTTTGCTTGCGGGTTCGGCGATGATCGCCGTCGCGGCGACCACGGGTTCAGGGCGCGCTGCCCCGGCGACCATCACCTCCAGCGGTCAGTATCTGACGCCGGCGGCGGCGCCGGGAGCGGTGTTCACCGCCCTCAATCCCGGCCTTGCCGACAATCCGTCCTATGTCGCCGGGCAGGCGATCAGCACCGCCGTCAGCCCCGATGGCAAGACGCTGCTGGTGCTGACGAGCGGTTATAACCTCGTGAACGACGCGAGCGGCAAGGTGATCCCGGCGGATTCGGAAGAGTATGTCTTCGTCTATGACATCTCGAACGACAAGCCGGTGCAGAAGCAGGTCCTCAAGGTGCCGAACACCTGGGCCGGCATCTCGTTCAGCCCGGATGGCCAGCATTTCTACGTCTCGGGCGGCGTTGACGACGACGTTCACACCTATGCGCTCGGCGCCAGCGGCTGGGCCGAAATCGGCACGCCGTTCGCGCTCGGTCATGCGGCGGTCGCGGGCAATCCGCTGAGCCAGGGTGGCGTCGGCTTCCTGGTGAAGCCGCAGGCGGCGGGCCTTGCCACCACGGCGGACGGCAAGTCGCTGCTGGTCGCCAATTTCTATAACGACAGCCTGTCGATCGTGCCGCTGTCGGGCGGCGTTCCCGGCGGCGCTGCGACCGAGGTGCAGCTGCGCCCCGGCGTGATCAACGCCGCGCAGGATGGCGTTGCGGGCGGCGAATATCCGTTCTGGGTCGTCGCCAACGGCAATTCGACCGCCTATGTCTCGAGCGAGCGGGATCGCGAGGTCGATGTCGTGTCGCTGACCGGCACGCCGCAGGTGACCGCGCGCATCAAGGTTGCGGGCAATCCGAACCGGATGGTGCTGAGTGCCGACGGCAAGTATCTCTACGTCGCGTGCGATAACGAGGCGGATGTCGAGGTGATTTCCACCGCGTCCAACACGGTGGTGGACACGATCCGCACCACCGCGCCGTCGTCTTATGTGGGCATGCCGAAATATTTCCACGGCACCGCGCCGAACTCGCTCGCCTTGTCGCGGGACGGCACGCGGCTCTACGTGACCAATGGCGGCACCAACTCGGTCGCGGTGATCGCGCTCAACACGGCGAAGCCGGAAGTCATCGGCCTGCTGCCGACCGGGTATTATCCGAACAGCGTCAGCGTCAGCCCCGATGGCAAGATGCTCTACGTGGTCAACGGCAAGAGCATGCCGGGGCCCAATCCGTGCAACGAGAAGCTGGCGGCCGACGTGCCGGCGAGTTGCACGCCGCTGCAGCACTATAACCAGTATATCCTCCAGCTCTCCAAGGCCGGCTTCCTGACGATGCCGGTGCCGGCGACCGAGGAGATGGAGGAGCTGACGCGGCTCGTTGCGCACAACAACCATTTCTCGTTCCACGAGAGCGCGCGCGACCGCTCGATGATGGCGTTCCTGCACCGCCACATCAAGCACATCATCTACATCATCCGCGAGAACCGCACCTATGACCAGATCCTCGGCGATCTCGGCGAGGGCAATGGCGATCCGGCGCTGGCGGAGTTCGGCAAGACCTATACGCCGAACGTGCATCGCGTCGCGTGGAACTTCGTCGATCTCGACAATTTCTACGATACCGCCGAGGTGAGCGGCAATGGCTGGCCCTGGAGCACCTCGGCCCGCGAGTCCGATTACGGCACCAAGGCGCTGCCGGTGAACTATGCCGGGCGTGGCCTGTCGTATGACTGGGAGGGCACCAATCGCAACGTCAATGTCGGCATCGCATCGCTCGCCGGCCGCAAGGCGGCCAACCCGCTCTATCCGGACGATCCCAACCTGCTGCCCGGCACCGGCAACGTCGCCGCGCCGGATGGGCCGCACGGCCAGGTGCAGCGGGGCTATCTGTGGGATGCGGCGCTGCGCGCGGGGCTGAGCATCCGCAACTACGGCTTCTTCATCGATCTCGGCCGCTACAACCTCTCGGGCGCGCTGGCGAAATACGGCATCCCCGAGATCAACGACGCCTACGCCCAGAAGATCAAGGTCGCCTATGCGACCAACCCCGACCTCGCGCCCTTTACCGATCCGTATTTCCGCGGGTTCGACAACACGATCGCCGATTACTACCGCGAGCAGGAATGGAGCCGCGAGTTCACCAACTATGTGCGGCACCACGACCTGCCCTCGCTCGAACTGGTGCGGCTGATGCACGACCACACCGGCAACTTCACCACCGCGCAGAACGGCGTGAACACGCCGGGCCTGCAAATTGCCGACAACGACTATGCGGTGGGCAAGCTGATCCAGACCGTCGCGCATTCGCCCTATGCCTCCTCGACCCTGATCTTCATCGTCGAGGACGACGCGCAGGACGGGCCGGATCATGTCGACGGGCATCGCAGCGAGGCCTTCGTGGTCGGGCCCTATGTGCGCCATCATGCCGTGGTTTCGGCGCGCTACAGCACGGTGAACATGATCCGCACGATGGAGGACATTCTCGGCATCGGGCCGATGACGCTGAACGACGCCTATGAACGGCCGATGACGGCAGTGTTCAGCCGCGACGACCGGAAGTGGACCTTCAACGCCGCCGTGCCGCAGCCGCTGAGCGCGACGACGCTGCCGATCAAGGCGCAGACACAGGACGAGCCGGAGTGGCAGCCGCTGCACAACGCCGCCTGGTGGGCGAATAAGACCAAGGGGTATGACTGGCGCAAGGAAGACGCCATCCCTGCCGTCGCCTACGACCACATCCTCTGGGAGGGCATGATGCCCGGCAAGCCCTATCCGACCGAGCGCAACGGCCGCGACTATTCGCGGTAACGCCTGAACCCGGGGTGGCGGCCGCTGCGCCGCCGCCCTGACCCCACGACGACGCAACCGGCCGGAGCAGAGCGCTCCGGCCGGTTTTCTTGTGGGTGGCGGTGGCCGGCCGGGCGGAGAGGCCCGACCCAAGGCAGGGTTTGGGCGGCGCTGCGGCGTCCGGCCGGGTCAGGATGTCCGGCCTTTTCCAGCCGGGCCGGATCGCGGGCTGACGCCGGCCGCAAAAAAAATCCGCCCCGACCCTGCCGGACCGAGGCGGGATTGCGGGAGAGAAGAGGCGGATCAGAACGTCATCCTGACGCCGCCATAGCCGGCGATCGGGCGGCCGGGATTGGCGGTGCGCGGATCGGTGACGCCGCCGGGGACGAAATTCCACGGCACGTCGGAGACCGGGCCGAACCCGCCATAGGTCTGGTAGGAGCGGTTTGTCACGTTATCGACCATGGCGAAGACGGTGACGCGCGGAGTGAGCTTGTAGGAGGCATAGACGTTGAACACCGCGTAGCCGCCAACGGGTTTCGTCAGGTTCGCCTCGTCGCCGAAGCGGTACTGGCTCGATTGCAGGATCGCGGTAGTGCCGAGCAGCAGACGTTCGGTGAGCTGGTAGGACAGGTCGATCGTGCCGCGATTGGCCGGGATGCCGGGGATGCGGTCGCCGGGGACGACGTGGATCTCGCCGTTCGCATCGGCGGCGGGGTTGGAGGGGCTGTTCAGTGTCAGCGCGTTCTGGAACGTCGCGTCGATATGCGCGAAGCCCAGGCGCAGGTTCAGCCTCGGCGTCGCGTAGACGAGATTGGCCTCGATTCCCTGACGGCGCGTGTTGCCGCTGTTGGTGTAGTATTGGAGATTGGGGTTGTAGAGGGTCGACTGATAAATGATGTCATCGTGAACGTCGGTGCGGAAAAGGTCGACGTTCCAGCGCAGCGTGCCGCCGGCGAAGCGGGCGAGGTGGAAGCGGGCGCCGAGTTCGAAGGTGCGGGCGACGACCTGTTTCAGGTTCGGATCGCCGACGAAGAAGTTCAGCAGCGAGCACGGGTTGGCGGCGCTGGCGCAGGAGAGTTCGGTTGGCGTCGGGTTGCGGTTGGTCTCGTCGACGCTGCCATAGAGGTCGAGCGTCTTGAGCGCGTGCCAGGTCAGGCCGATTTGCGGGTTGAACCGGTCATAGGCGTGATGGCCGGAGACCGGGCCGCCGAGCTTGTCCGCGAGGTCGATCTCGGCATTGTTGAAGCGCCCGGCGAGGGTGAGGTCGAGCCGGGGCGCGAGGGTGAAGACGTCGTTGAAGAAGAGGCCGAAATAGCGCGTCGTCGTGGCGACCTGCACCGGGTTGACGCCATCGGCCGGCTGGTCGACCGTCACCCCCGGGCCGATAAAGAGATGCGTCACCGGTGTGATGCCGCCGATCTGGGTGAAGGCGTTGAACATCGTGTTCGAGCCGTCGAAGCTCGCGCCGATCGTCAGGTGGTTGGGGTGGCGCAGCAGCCGGCTGTCGTTGATGAGCTGCACCGAGGCGCCATAGGCCTGCTGGTCGATCCCTTCATTGACGAGGCCGGAATAGATCCCGCCATTGAGAAAGTCGGGCACCGCCGCACCGCCACGCGTCGTCACCACGTCGCTCGTGCCGGCGTTGCAGAGGATGCCGGGCTGGCCGGGGCAGGCGGCGAGTTCTTCCGTCACGCCGTTCGGCAGGCGCTGCGAGAGATCGGCGAAATAGGCCAGCGCGTCGAGCGCGGTGTCGCCGTTCAGCGCGTAGCGCGCGGTGGCGCGGGTGGCGATGTATTTGTTGTAGACGGTGTTGGGGCCGGAGAAGATGCTGGCGATGTCGTAGTTCAGCGCCTGCACCGGGGTTGCGCCGGGATTGCCGAGCGCGTTGTCGGCGGCGATGACGCCGAGATGCAGTTCGGTGCGCGCGTTGCGCCAGCCGAGATCGGCATAGATCCGGGCGAGGCGGGAGGTCTGGGTCTGGCGGAAGCCGGAATCGTGGATCACGTCGGCGGCGAGATAGGCGGCGGTGCCGCCATGATGCACGCCATATTCGAGGCTGCCCGCCATCCTGCCATAGGAGCCGCCGGAGAGCGTGACCACGCCGCCCGGCGCGGTGAAGCCGTTCTTGAGCGTGACATCGAGCGCGCCGCCGAGCGCGTTCAGCCCGAAGGCGGGGTTGGCCGGCTGGAGGCTGGCGCTGCGGATCGCCTCGGGCGGGATCAGGTCCCAGTTCACCGTGTCGCCGAACGGATCGTTGAAGCGCATGCCGTCGAGATAGACGGCGACGCCTTCCGCCGTGCCGGTGACCGGCGAGGCGGTGAAGCCGTGGAAGTTGATGTCCGGCTGGAACGAGTTGCCATCGACATCGTTGATCGAGGCGCTCGGCACCGCGGCGAGGATGGCGCCGGTCAGGCTCGGAATCCCGGTGCGGTCGATCTCGGCCGGGCCGAGCACATGGGTGGCCTGGGGCAGCCTGTCGCGGCTGATCGCCGAGCCGGGCAGGGGGGTTGCGGCGATGACGTTAACGCGTGGCACCCGCACGATGGATGCGGAAGGCACGACCTGGGCAAGGGCAGCCGGCGCGAAGGCGCCGAGCAAAGGGAGGCAGAACGTCAGGCGGCGGATCATGCGGTGGCACTCCGATGTCTGCGACAATCCGAATGATCCGGGCGCATCTCGCCGGTCAGTCGGGATGGCGATGGAACGGTGAAGACCGCACCGCCACCTCCTCCGCGATTCCGGGACGCGGCAGCACGTCGATCAATTTTTAGTTATCAGCCCGTACCTGTGCCAGCACTGAGCGCGCCACGCACAGCGAATATAATTAATTCTTCACTCGGATCGCCGCGGCTCAGCCATCGTGCACGTCCAACGTAGATGGCGTCCGCTTATGGAATGTCCCGATGAACCGTGCAGGGGAGACAGGGAGCTGATAGCCCACGCGGCAATGCGCGGTATCGTTCGCGGCGGGGTAGTCCTTGAAGGCGTTGAGCAGGAAAATGATGCGCTCCATGGCATCGGCATATTCTTCCTCGACGCGAGGTCCGATGATCTCAGGAGATATGGGAATCATGGACATGCTCCTCTATTGCCAAAGCTGACTGCCGATGGGGGGAGTGAAACCTGAGAACCGCCGCCGGTCATGAGCAGCTTTCCTTCATCCACGCCACCCGCGCCATTATCAGCCCCCGGCGCAGCTTGCACCGCCGCGACAACCACGAATATCCCTGCCAGCAGGGCCAGGTTTTGCCGGGTGATGAAAGCCTCGAACTGCGCCCGCGCGGCGGCACCCAGATGGGCGGGCACGGTCTGGAACATGGCGATGATCTTATGCCGGATGGTCCATTGCGCCACGGGCATTGCCACCGGTGGCGGGGCAGGTGAGGCTGCCGGGGCCATCGCGTCCGTGCCCAACGTCCACACGTCCTGAAGCCAGAAGGGCGCGAGCATGGTGCTTTGCGCCTCACGCCGCAGCCAGTCCAGCAGTTGCCGGTCGGTTAGCCTGCTGCCGCCGCCGCCCAGCAGGATGTTGTAGAGATCCCGAATCTGAGCGGCGCAGTGCCAATCGAGTTTACGGAGGTTGTTAAGTTCATAAGCCCGCGCGCCACGCCTAAAATGCCAGTTTTGGTAGATCTGAAACCGCCGCATCGAAAGGACTCACGGCTTTGCGGGCGAATCAGCAGCGTTCCGGTGGGCAACCGAATCTTCAGGAACGGATGCGGCGGGAAGCAGCTGAACGTTTCCGGTGTCCGCTTTTGTTCCGCATAGGTGCTCATGACGAAGTCGTGTCATGGCGCCACCCGAGGCTCAATCAATCGTTATTTGGAGCGGATTTTAGTTAGGCGTGCAGCGTGAATCTTCGATGCGATGCCGGTGCCGATCGCTCGAATATGGTATCGATACAGGTCTCAGCGGCGCGCTCTTCGAATACGAGGAACCGAGCCATTGATGATGCGGATCATATCGTGCGACACACTATAATTCCGAAATCGAAACAGATGGTTGCGCTTCGACCCTATTCCCACTCTATGGTGCCGGGCGGCTTGCTGGTGATGTCATAGGTGACGCGGTTGATGCCGCGCACTTCGTTGACGATCCGCCCGGCGACACGCGTCAGGAAGCTCATGTCAAACGGGTAGACGTCGGCTGTCATTCCGTCAGTGCTGGTGACGGCGCGCAGGGCGCAGGCGAAGTCGTAGGTGCGGCCGTCGCCCATCACGCCGACGCTGCGCACCGGTAGCAGGGCCACGAAGGCCTGCCAGATCGCGTCATACAGGCCGGCATTGCGGATTTCCTCGAGATAGATCGCATCTGCCTTCTGCAGGATGCGGACCTTCTCGCGGTCGACCGGGCCGGGGATGCGGATGGCAAGGCCGGGGCCGGGGAAGGGATGGCGGCCGACGATGGTCTCGGGCAGCCCCAGCTCGCGGCCGAGTTCGCGCACCTCGTCCTTGAAGAGTTCGCGCAGCGGCTCGACCAGTTTCATCCGCATCCGGTCGGGCAGGCCGCCGACATTGTGGTGCGACTTGATGACGGCGCTGGGCCCGCCGCGAGCGGAGACGCTTTCGATCACGTCCGGATACAGCGTGCCCTGGGCGAGGAAATCGGCGCCGCCGAGATTCTTCGCCTCTTCCTCGAACACCTCGATGAACAGGCGGCCGATCGTCTTGCGCTTCACCTCCGGATCGGTGACGCCCTCGAGAGCCGCGAAGAACAGGTCCGATGCGTCTCGATGCACCAGTCGTATGTTGAAGCGGTCGCGGAAGACGCGCACGACCTCGTCCGCCTCGCCGGCGCGGAGCAGGCCGTGATCGACGAAGATGCAGACGAGCTGGTCGCCGATCGCCTCGTGGATCAGGGCCGCCGCGACCGAGGAATCGACGCCGCCGGACAGGCCGCAGATCACCCGCCCGGTGCCGACCTGGGCGCGGATCGCATCGCGCGCGGTCTCGCGGAAATTCGCCATCGTCCAGCCGCCCGCAAGGCCGCAGACCTTGTGCGCGAAATTCGCGAGCAGGCGGGCGCCGTCCGGCGTGTGGACGACCTCGGGATGGAACTGCACGCCGTAGATGCGCCGCGCATCGTCGGCGATGGCGGCGAAGGGCGCGCCTTCGCTCACCGCCACCGCGCGGAAGCCGGGCGGCAGCGCGGTCACCCGGTCGCCATGGCTCATCCAGACCTGGGCGCGCTGGCCCCTGGCCCAGACGCCCTCGAACAACGCGCAGTCCGCGGTGACGTCGATGAAGGCGCGGCCGAACTCGCGATGGTCCGACCCTTCCACCGCGCCGCCCAGCGCATCGCAGATCGCCTGCTCGCCGTAGCAGATGCCGAGCACCGGCACGCCGGCGCCGAACACGTCGGCCGGGGGCTTCGGCGCGACCTCCTCGATCACGCTCGCCGGGCCGCCGGAAAGGATGATGCCCTTCGGCGCAAAAGCCGCCATGCGCGCCGGATCGGCGTCGAATGGCCAGATTTCGCAATAGACGCCGGTCTCGCGCAGGCGGCGCGCGATCAGCTGCGTCACCTGGCTGCCGAAATCGAGGATGAGGATGCGGTCTGCGGAGGGTGCGTCGGACATGCCGCCTCAACAGCACGCCACGCGGCCGGGTTCAATCCCTCCGGGCCGCGCGGCGCTCACGGCTGCCGCCCGTCAGACGACGTGTTCGGCGAAGAAGGCGAGGCTGCGATGCTCGGCGATCTCGTTGGCGCGGGGGTTGAAGCTCGGCCGGTCGTGGCAGCCGAAGCCATGCTCGGCACCCGGGTAGACGAAAATTCCGACATCCGGCTGCGCCTTGCGGATCGACTCGACATCCGCCAGCGGAATGCCCTTGTCCTCGGCGCCGAAATGCAGCTGCACCGGGCAGTTCGGCTTTTCCGACCTTGTGGCGGCGATGCCGCCGCCATACCAGCCGATCGCCGCCTTGAAGCTCTTGCTCCGTGTCGCCCCCCACCAGGCGATGGTGCCGCCCCAGCAATAGCCGATGATCCCCGTGGGCCGCGGCGAAAGGGCGGCGGCCGAGGCCTCGATGTCGCGCATCACGGCCTCGTCGGTGATCTCGGCGCGGAGGGCGAGGCCCTTGTCGCGCCCGGCGGCGTCGTAGCCGAGTTCGACGCCGCGCTCGACCCGGTCGAACAGCGCCGGGGTGACGACCCGGTAGCCGAACGAGGCCAGGTGATCGGAGATCTGCCGCATGTGCGAATTCACGCCGAAGATTTCCTGCACGATCACGATGCCTCGCTGCGAGGCGGTGTCGCCGGCGGCATAGGCCTGGAATTTGTGCCCGCAGGAGGCGGTCAGGTTGATCATCTCACCCATCGTCATGCTCCGTCCGTTTTGGCGAACCGCGCGAAATCCCGCGCGAGGCGCTCGTAAATAGGTCGCTTGAAAGGCACCGCCAGCGCCGGGATGGAGGAAAGCTCCGTCCATCGCCATTCATCGAATTCGGGATGCGCGTGGGCGTCGAGGCGGATCATGTCGTCGGTGCCGAGAAAGCGCAGCGCGAACCACCTTTGCCGCTGCCCGCGATGCCGCGCGCCGAATTTCGCCACCACGTCAGGCGGGAAATCATAGCTGAGCCATTCGGGGATTTCGCCGAGCAGCTCGACCGCGGTGGTGCCGATCTCCTCGTCCAGCTCGCGCAGCACGGCGGCGGCCGGATCTTCGTCGCCGTCGATCCCGCCCTGCGGCAGCTGCCACTGATAGGCGGCGTCGGGGCCGAGATCGGCCCGGCGCGCGACCAGGATCTTGCCCGCGCGACTGAACAGCGCGGCGCCGACATTGCTCCGGTAGGGCAGGGCGGTCGCGCCGGTCATTGCGCGCCCCGTGCCGCGACCAGCGCGCTGACCGGAACGAGGACCAGGCCGTCCGCCTTCAGCCCCTGGCACCACTGGGCGAGCACGGCGATGTCATCCGCGGTGGGCGAGGATATCACGCCGAGCGCGCTGCCGCTCGCAACCGCCGTCGCCGCCAGCCGCTTCAGCGCCGCGCGCTGTTCGTCGACGCTCATTTCGGGATGGATCACCACGTCCGCCACCCGTCCGGGAACGCCGGAGGGCACGCCGCTGCCCTGCGATGCCGTGACAAGAAGGAGGCCCGTCGGGCGCAGCTGCTTGCCGAGCCAGTGGCGGTTCAGCAACTGGGTGAGATAGGTCTCGTCGACCGACATGCCGATCTCGTCGGTGACGCCCACATAGCCGGCACTTCGCGACAGCGCCCAGTCGAGGTGCTTGAGGTTGACCGGATCGAGTTCCGAGCCGCGCAACGCCTCGTCACCCTCGGTGATGGCGGGCTCGCGATCGGTCTGCATCGGAATGCCCATCAGGGTCTCGTGCCCGGCGGCACGGGCGGCCGCGACCACCGAACGCAGGTGCGGTCCATACGGCGTGAGCGCGAGCGAGACGGCGGGCGGCAGCGAGCGGATGGCATCGCGGCTCGCCTGCCGAGCCTCGCCGATGCCGCCCATCATTACCGCCACGGGATGCAGACCTTGCGGCACCGGGACCGGCGCCGCGGCCGCGTAATAACGCATCGGCGTCATCCCGTCTGGCGCCGGATGCGGAATCTTCCAGGCCGGGTTGGCTTTCGATGCGACCAGCAGCGCCGGGTTGGGAGGCGGGATCGCGCTGCCGCTGCGATGCAGGACCGGGCCGGTGAGCATGGCCGTGTCGTGGTCTGGCGGGCCGATTACCTGCAGCACGACCGCGCCGATCAGCGCAGCGGCGGCGACTCCGGCCCAGAACAGCTTGACCGAACGCGCAATCCGGAACGGCGGCATTGTCTCAGTGCGCCACATCCGCCTGGCTGGCGCCAACCCGGTTTGTTGCCATGGCGCGGACCAGCTTCAGCGCCATCTGGAGCTGGTAGTCGGTGTTCGGGTGCTTCGGCTCGAATTTCGGCCAGCTGGCCGGCGGCCGTGGCGCGATCGTCTTCGCGACGGCCGGCAGCACCAGCTTCGGCGGCAGGATCGGCGCCTTCAGGCCCGAGGGGTTGCGGAAGGCGTGCGGCATGTTCGACTCGCGAATCTTCGGGAAATGATCCTTCGGATTGTTCGTCTCGTGCACGACGAGGTCGGGCTCGACGCCGTAATCCTGCAGCGACTTGCCGGAGGGCGTGTAGTAGAGCGCCGTGGTCATTCGCAGCGCGCCGTGGCCGGGGATGGTGAAGATGGTCTGCACCGAGCCCTTGCCGAAGGTGCGGGTGCCCATCACCACCGCGCGGCGGTTCTGCTGGAGTGCCGCGCTGACGATTTCCGCCGCCGAGGCGGTGCCGGAATTCACCAGCACGACGATCGGCTTGCCGCCGGTGATGTCGCCGTCATGGGCGTACCAGACCTGATCGTCGGACTGGTGCCGGCCATGGGTTGAGACGATCTCGCCGGTGTTGAGGAAATCATCGGCCACGGCGATGCCCTGGTCGAGCAGACCGCCGGGATTGTTGCGAAGGTCGAGGATATAGGCGTCCACCTTGCCGTGGCTTTCGGCCTTGAGCTTCGCCACGCCGCGGCGAATGTCGCGATTCGCGTTCTCGGAGAAGCTGGCGAGGCGCAGATAGCCGACATCGCCGTAAAGCGCCGTCTTGACCGCGTGGACATGGATGATCGCGCGGGTCAGGGTGACGTGCACCGGCTTGTCGACGCCGGGGCGCTTGATCGTGATATCGATCTTGCTGCCGGCCGGGCCGCGCATCCGGTCGACCGCCTTGTCCAGCGTCACGCCGACCATCGGTTTGCCGTCGATCGCCACGATCAGATCGCCGGGCTTGATTCCGGCCTTGGCGGCCGGTGTGCCGTCGATGGGGGTGATCACCTTGATGAAGCCGCCCGCCTCGGTCACCTCGATGCCGAGCCCGCCGAATTGGCCGGAGGTCTCGGCCTTCATGTCCTTGTACTGCTGGGCGTTCATGTAGGCGCTGTGCGGGTCGAGCCCCGTCAGCATGCCGTTCATCGCATCGTAGATCAGCTTTTTCGAGGGTTCGGGCACCACGTAGTCGGCCCGGATCCGCTGGAAGATGTTCTCGAACAGACCCAGCTGGCGATAGGTCTCGTCGCTCTGGCGAACGCCGGCCAGGGCATCATGCACCGCGGGCGCCACCATGCCGACGCCGATGCCGACCGCGAACGTGGCCGTGATCAACAGAGAGGTCCTCAACTTCATACGCGCCATCCTCATCATCTCTGCCACCAATAGTGCGGCTGGGCCGGAAGTCCAGAGCCGGCCGCCATGGTTTCAGCGTTCCCCCGGCCCGGAACCGAATCGTGACGCCGGGTCGACCGCCTTCCCGTCGTGCCGCAGCTCGACATAGAGGCGCGGCTGGTTTCCCGGATTGTGCACATCGAATGCCGGCATCCGTCCGACGGGCTGGCCGGGCTCGACATGCTGGCCTACCGATACATCGAACTGCTGGAACCCCGCCATCACGAAATCGTATCCGCCGCCGCAGTCGATGATCATCAGCTTGCCATAGCTGGCGAAGGGCTTCGCGAACACCACGTTGCCGCCGCACGTGGCGCTGACCACGGCGCCGGGAGCCGCGGCGAAGGTATCGCCGGTGGCCGGGCCGGTGGCCGTGGCGCTGGCGAAGGCACGGACCAGCTTGCCGGCGACCGGCGCGCCGGCAAGCGCTTTCGGTGTTGCCGGTGCGATGCGCGCGGCGGCTTCCTGCCGCGCCGCGGCGGCGCGGGCGCGCTCGAGGCGGGAGATGACGCCGACGAGGTCATGCGCCTGTCCGGCCGCCGCGGCAGCTTTCCGTGCCTCGGCCTGGCGTTGCAGGGATGCGCGGCTTTCCGCGGCCCCGACCGCGGCAATGGCCGCCAGCAGCGCCGCGTCGCCCGCCTTCTGGCGGGCCACCGCCGCCACCATCCGTGCCTTCTGTCCGGCCAGTTCCACCGCAAGCTTCCGATAGCGCCGCCGCGCCGCCCGCAGCGCCCGGGCGCGGGCGGCGATCTGCCGCGTGATTCCCTGCATCGCCAGCGCGCCCTCGGCCGCCTTGCCGGGCGCCGCACCGGACGCGATCAGGGTCGCCGCCGGATGCAGGGCGAGGCGGGTGATGAGCGGCAGGAGCGGCGCGATGGCGGCCGAATCGGCATCGAGTTCCGCCTTGGCCGCCTGCGTTTTCGTGGTGAGGTCGGCGAGGCGGGCGACGACCTGCGCTGTCTTGTCCTCGGTGGCGCGCAACGCGGCGTTGGCGGTGATTTCCTGGGCCAGCAGGGCTTTCCGACGCGCTGCCGCCATGGCCTCCGCCCTTGCCGCCGCCGCCGCCGCCGCGCGATGGCGTTGCGCTGCCGCGTTCGCCTGATCGAGCCGGCTGCGCGCCGTGCCGAGCTGGTCGGCCCGCGCCGCGCCGGCGGCGAGTGCTGCGACCAACAGCGCGGCAGTCGCGGCGAGGCGGCGCGCGGCCAGTGGCATCAGGCGCCGATCAGGCTCCGGCCGGTCATCGCTTCCGGCTGGGGAAGCCCGAGCAGGGCGAGAAGCGTCGGCGCGAGATCGGCGAGCCGGCCGTCATGCAGTTTCGCATCCGCCGGCCCGCCGGTCAGCAGCACCGGCACGCGGTTGAGCGTGTGCGCGGTGTGCGGGCCGCCGCTTTCGGGATCGCGCATCATCTCGCAATTGCCGTGATCGGCGGTGACGATCATCGCGCCGCCCTGGGCGCGGATCGCCGCCTCGATCCGGCCGAGTCCGGCATCGACGGTCTCCACCGCCTTGATCGCGGCGGGCAGCGAGCCGGTATGGCCCACCATGTCCGGGTTGGCGAAATTCAGGACGATGAGGTCGAAGCGGCCGGATTCGATGGCGGCGACGACCTTGTCGGTCAGTTCCGGCGCCGACATTTCCGGCTGCAGGTCGTAGGTCGCGACCTTGGGCGAGGCGACGAGGATGCGTTCCTCGCCCTCGAACGGCGTCTCCCGCCCGCCGTTCAGGAAGTAGGTGACGTGCGGGTATTTCTCGGTTTCCGCCGCGCGCAGCTGGCGCTTGCCAGCGCGGGCGACCACCTCGCCGAGCAGGTCGTCCATCCTCTGCGGCGGGAACAGCGTGTGCATGAAATGCGCGAGATCGTCGGAATAGGTCACCATGCCGAGCGCGGCGGCGAACCGGATATGCCGGGCGTGCTCGAAGCCGTCGAAGCCAGGATCGAGCAGGGCGGAGAGGATCTCGCGCACGCGGTCGGCGCGGAAATTGGCGCAGAGCAGGCCGTCACCGTCGCGCATGCCCTCGTAGTCGCCGATCACGACCGGCTTGACGAACTCGTCCGTCACCCCCTCCGCATGGCTTGCCTTCACCGCGGCGACCGGATCGTCGGCATGGCTCCCCTTGCCCTCGGTGAACAGGTCGAAGGCGAGGCGGACGCGCTCCCAGCGGTTGTCGCGGTCCATCGCGTAATATCGGCCGATCACGGTCGCGATTTCCGCGCCTTTCGGCAGCGCGTCGCGCAGCCAGGCGAGGCAGTCCGGCGCGCTTTCCGGCGCCGTGTCCCGCCCGTCGGTGATGGCGTGGACGAAGACGGGAATGCCGGCCTGCGCGACCGCGCCGGCAAGGGCTGCGACATGGCGCTGATGCGCGTGCACCCCGCCCGGAGAGACGAGGCCGAGCAGATGGCAGGCGCCACCCGATTCGCGCAGCGAGTCCACGAAGCGGCGCAGGTCGGCGTTCTCGGCCAGCGAGCCGTCCTCGATCGCGCTGTCGATCCGGGGCAGTTCCTGCATGACCACCCGGCCGGCGCCGATATTGGTGTGGCCCACCTCGGAATTGCCGATCTGACCCTCGGGCAGGCCGACATCGCGGCCGCAGGCGCTGAGGAAGGCGTGCGGCGACTCCCGCCAGAGACGGTCGAAATGCGGCGTGTTCGCCAGGGCCACGGCGTTGTCGGCGCGGTCCTCGCGCCAGCCGAACCCGTCGAGTATCGTCAGCATCACCGGCCTGGTCATCGCACTCTCCCTCATCTGCCGCCCGCAGATGGACAGAGGCGCTTGCGCGGGTCAAGCGCGGTTCCGATCCGGCGCCGGCACCTCTATATAGGCCGGATGCTGATCGATTCTCATTGCCATCTCGACTACTTCACCGAGGCCGAGCGTCCCGCCGTCATCGCCCGCGCGCACGAGGCCGGGGTCGGGCGGATGGTGACCATCGGCACCTCGATGCGCCAATCGGAAACCGCGATCGCCATCGCCGAGAGCGATCCCAGCGTGTTCGCCTGCATCGGCGTGCATCCGCACAATGCCGGCGGCGATGCGGGCGTGCCCAGCCCGGAGGCGATCGCCGAGATGACGCTGCATCCCCGGGTGATCGGCATCGGCGAATCCGGGCTCGATTATTTCTACGACAAGGCGCCGCGCGCGGTTCAGGCGGAGAATTTCCGCGCCCATATCCGCGCGGCGCAGACGACCGGCCTGCCTCTTGCCATCCATGCCCGCGACGCGGATGACGACGTCGCCACCATGCTGGAGGACGAGCACGCGAAGGCGCCATTCCTGTTCCTGCTGCACTGTTTTTCCTCGGGCCGGGGGCTGGCCGAGCGGGCGCTGGCGATTGGCGGGTTCCTTTCCTTCTCCGGCATCCTGACCTTCCCGAAATCGGCGGAACTGCGCGAGATCGCGCGCGATATTCCGCGCGAGCGGCTGCTGGTGGAAACCGACTCGCCCTATCTCGCCCCGGTGCCGTTCCGCGGCAAGCGCAACGAGCCGGCGCACACCGTCCACACCGCCAGGGTGCTGGCGGAGGTGAAGGGCATGGGAATGGCCGAGATGGCCGATCTCACCACCGCGAATTTCCGCCGCCTGTTCGTCAAGGCTTCATGAGGTTCACGCTCACGCTGCTCGGCACCGGCGGCTCGGCCGGGCTGCCGCAGATCGGCGGCCCGGATGGCGGCGGCGACTGGGGGCAATGCGATCCGGCGGAGCCGCGCAACCGCCGCACCCGCGCGAGCGTGGTCTTCAGCGCCGCCGACGGGCAGCGCATCCTGGTCGATACCGCGCCGGAAATCCGCCTGCAGCTTACCGACAACCGTATCGACCGGATCGACGCGGTGATCATCACCCATCCGCACGCCGACCATATCGCCGGGCTCGACGACATCCGCATCCTTAACCGTCTCCGCGGCACCCCGATCGACGCCTATACGGACGAGCGCACCTGGGCGGAGCTGCGCCAGCGGTTCGACTACGCGTTCCGGCCCTGGGAGCCGCCCGGCTTCTTCCGCCCGGTGCTGCGCACCCACACGATCCTGCCCGGCGAGACCAGGACCATCGCCGGCCTGCCGGTGCGCTTTATCCGGCAGGATCACGGCTTCATTCCCTCGCTCGGGCTGCGCGTCGGCAATGTCGCCTACTGCCCGGACGTGGTGCGCTTCACGCCCGACCAGTTCGCCTTGCTGGAGGGGGTGGACACCTGGATCATCGACTGTTTCACACGGCGCGGACCGCACCCGACACATGCCCATCTCGACCAGGTGATCGAATGGGCGACGGCGCTGCGCCCGCGCCGCACCATCCTGACCCATATGGGGCTCGACATGGATTACCGCACGCTGTGCGACACGCTGCCCGCCGGCTTCGAGCCCGCGTTTGACGGCATGATCATCGAGGGAGACGCGCCATGACGCATGAAGAGAAACTCGACCGGCTGGCCGAGGTCGCCGTCCGCATCGGCGTCAACGTGCAGACCGGCCAGGAGCTGATCGTCAACGCGCCGATCGAGGCGCGCGACCTGGTGGACCGGATCGCGACCCATGCCTATCGCGCCGGCGCGGCGCTGGTGATCCCCTTCTTCGCGGACGACCTGATCCAGCGTGCCCGGTTCCGCGAGGCGAGCGAGGACAGTTTCGATTTCGCGCCGGCCTGGCTGTACGAGGGGGTGGCGAAGTCGATCGACGAGGGCGCGGCGATGCTGACCGTGGTCGGCACCGACCCGATGCTGCTCGCGGATTGCGACCCGGCGCGGATCGGCCGCGCCCAGCGCGCGATGGCGCGGGCGATGAAGCCGGTGCGCGGCTTGATCAGCGGTTTCGCCACCAACTGGTCGATCCTGTCCTTCGCAACACCGGGCTGGGCGAAATCGGTCTTCCCCGGCGAGCCCGACCCGGCCGCGCGTCTGTGGGATGCGATCTTCGAGGTCTGCCGAATCAACGAGGCCGATCCGGTTGCCGCCTGGCATGCCCATGTCGCGACCCTGCGGGCGCGGTGCGACGCGCTGAACGCCCGCCGCTTTGCCGCGCTGCGCTTCAGCGGGCCCGGCACCGACCTGGAAGTTGGCCTGGCCGACGGGCATCTCTGGGCGGGCGGGTCCGCGACATCGAAGGATGGCACCGCCTGCATGCCGAACATGCCGACCGAGGAAGTGTTCACCATGCCGCATCGCGAGCGGGTGAACGGCAGGGTGCGGGCGAGCAAGCCGCTCGTACATGGCGGCGCGCTGATCGAGGACATCGAGGTGCGGTTCGAGGCGGGGCGGATCGTCGAGGCGAAGGCGAGGCGGGGCGAGGACGTGTTCCGCGCCCTGATCGCGACCGACGAGGGGGCGAGCCGCCTCGGCGAGGTGGCGCTGGTGCCGGATGCCTCCCCGGTATCGCGCTCGGGGCTGATCTTCCGCAACACGCTGTTCGACGAGAACGCGGCGAGCCACATCGCGCTCGGCCAGGCGCTGGCGCTGAACATGGAAGGCGGTTGCGATGCCGCCCGCGGCGCCAATGAAAGCCTGATCCATGTCGACTGGATGATCGGCTCGGCGCTGATGGACGTCGATGGCGTGAACGCCGACGGCACCATCACGCCGGTGATGCGCGGCGGCGCCTTCGTGATCTGAGCGCCGGCTGGCGCGATCAGAGCCGGCGGACGGTGTAGGCGGCTTCCAGCGCCTCGGTGATGGAGCGGCCATGGGCGGCGTCGCGCGCCTCGAACATCACTTCGAGATGCGCGGCCTGCACGGTCGGCGAGGCGAACTGGCGCTGGTGCACGACCTCGATGATGTTGCCGCCCTGATCGCCGATGCGGGCGGCGATGTCGGCCAGCACGCCGGGGCGGTCCGGGATTTCCATCAGCACCTTCACGATCCGCCCGTCGCGCATCAGGTTGCGCAGTAGCGTGTTGGCGAGGACGCGGGTGTCGATATTGCCGCCGCAGATCGGCAGGGCGAGCCGGCGGCCGGCGAAGCGCTGCGGGAAGGTCAGCACCGCGGCGAGGGCGGCGGCGCCGGCGCCCTCGGCGACGATCTTGCCGCTCTCGGCCAGCATCGCGATCGCCTGCTCGACCGCCGCTTCCGGCACGACCAGAACCTCGACCTCGTGTTCCTTCAGCAGCGCGAGCGGCAGCTGGCCGATATCGCGCACCGCGATGCCCTCGGCGATGGTCGCGCCGCCGACCTTGACCTCCTGGCCCGCGAGCGCCTGGGCAAAGCCGGCATAGCTTTCGACCTCGACGCCGAGGATCTCGACGCGGGGGCGCAGCGCCCGCGCCGCCACCGCGCAGCCGGAGATGAAACCGCCGCCGCCGGTCGGGATCACCAGCGCGTCGAGATCCGGCAGGTCATGGATCACCTCGAGGGCGAGCGTGCCCTGGCCGGCGATCACGTCCGCGTCGTCGTAGGGGTGGACGAAGACCAGGCCTTCGCGGGCGGCGAGTTCATGGGCGTGGGCGGCGGCCTCGGCGAGGGTTTCGCCGTGCAGCACCACCTGCGCGCCCCAGGCCCGGGTGCGGGTGACCTTCGTGGTCGGGGTGAAGCGCGGCATCACGATGGTGGCGCGGATGCCGGCGAGCTGGGCGTGGCGCGCCACCGCCTGGGCGTGATTGCCGGCCGACATCGCGATCACGCCGGACTTGCGCTCGGCCTCCGTCAGCAGGGCGATGCGGTTTGCCGCCCCCCGTTCCTTGAAGGCGCCGGTGGCCTGCAGGTTCTCGAGCTTGAGATGGATGTCAGCACCGGTCGCGCGCGAGAGCGCGTCGGCGCGGACCAGCGGCGTGCGCAGCACCGCGCCGGCGATCCGGCCGGCCGCCGCCTCGATATCGGCGAGGGTGACCAAGGCCTCAGCCGAACCGGACGGCGAGGATCTCGTAGCTGCGGTCGCCGCCGGGGGCGGGCACCGAAACGGTGTCTCCCGGCTTCTTGCCGATCAGCGACTTGGCCAGCGGCGAGGTGACGGAAATCCGCCCGGCCTTGATGTCCGCCTCGTGGACGCCGACGATCTGGTAGGTGACTTCCTTGTCGCTCTCCTCGTCGATGAGCTCGACATGGGCGCCGAACTTCACCGTGTCGCCCGACAGGGTGGACGGATCGATCACTTCGGCGGCGGAAATGATTTCCTCGAGTTCGGCGATCCGACCCTCGATGAAGGACTGGCGCTCGCGCGCGGAATGGTATTCCGCGTTTTCCGACAGGTCGCCGTGGCTGCGGGCCTCGGCAATCGCCCGAATGATCGCCGGCCGCTCCTCGGACTTGAGGTGGCGCAGCTCGGCTTCGAGATTCTGCAGTCCGGGCCCGGTCATCGGGAATTTTTGCACGGCAGTTCCTTCAGTCAGGTTAAGCCAACAGGCGTAAGGATGAGCGAAAAAGTCGCGGGCCGGAGGAATCCGGCGCCACGATCATCGGAACGATTGCGGAAAATACGACTGAAGCGGCGCGACTTCAAGGCTGCCCGCGGCAAGGGCGGCGATGGCGTGCGAGGCCGCCCGCGCGCCGGCGATGGTCGTGTAGTGCGGCACGCCGTGGTTCAGCGCCTGGCGGCGGATGTCGAAACTGTCCGCCACGGTCTGCGCGCCGGAGGCGGTGTTGATCACCAGCTGAACCTCGCCGGAGCGGATCGAGTCGACGCAGTGCGGCCGGCCCTCCAGCACCTTGTTCACCGCCCGCGCGGCGATGCCGGCTTCGGAAAGATGCGCGGCGGTGCCACGGGTCGCCATGATCTCGAAGCCGAGATCGACGAAGCGGCGGGCGATCGCGAGGATCGCCGGCTTGTCGGAATCCCGCACCGAGAGGAACACCGTGCCCGCCTGCGGCAGCTTCACCCCGGCGCCGAGCTGGGCCTTGGCGAAGGCGCGGGCGAAGCTGACATCCAGCCCCATCACCTCGCCGGTGGACTTCATCTCGGGGCCCAGCAGCACGTCGACGCCGGAGAAGCGGGCGAAGGGGAACACCGCTTCCTTCACCGCAACGTGACTGCGCATCACGCTGTCGTCCAGCCCGAAGGAGGCCAGCGCCTCGCCGGCCATCACCCGCGCGCCGATCTTCGCCACCGGTACGCCGGTCGCCTTGGCGACGAAGGGCACGGTGCGCGAGGCGCGCGGATTGACCTCCAGCACGTAGACGTTCTCGCCCTGGATCGCGAACTGCACGTTCATCAGCCCGATAACATTGAGCGCCTTCGCCATCGCCTCGGTCTCGGCGCGCAGTTCGGCGACGATGGCGGGCGAGAGCGAATAGGGCGGCAGCGAGCAGGCGGAGTCGCCGGAATGGATGCCGGCCTCCTCGATATGCTCCATCACGCCGGCGACGTAGACGCTCTGGCCGTCCGCGATGCAGTCGACATCGACCTCGATCGCATCGTTCAGGTAGCGGTCGATCAGCACCGGGTTGGTGCCGGAGACCACCACCGCCTCGCGCATGTAGCGGCGCAGGCTGGCGAGGTCGTAGACGATTTCCATCGCCCGGCCGCCGAGCACGTAGGAGGGGCGGATGACGACGGGGAAGCCGATCCGCTCGACGATCGCTTCCGCCTGCTCGGCCGAGCGGGCCAGCCCGTTTTCCGGCTGGCGCAGGCCGAGCGAGCGCAGCAGGTCGTGGAAGCGCTCGCGGTCCTCCGCGGCATCGATCGCGTCGGCCGAGGTGCCGAGGATCGGGATGCCGGCCTCGGCGAGGGCCTGGCTGAGCTTGAGCGGCGTCTGCCCGCCATACTGCACGATGCAGCCGAGCAGCGTGCCGCGCTCCTGCTCGCGGCGGAGCAGGGAGAGCACGTCCTCGGCGAAGAGAGGCTCGAAATAGAGGCGGTCGGAGGTGTCGTAGTCGGTCGAGACGGTTTCGGGGTTGCAGTTGACCATGATGGTCTCGAACCCCGCCTCGCGCAGCGCATAGGCGGCGTGGACGCAGCAATAGTCGAACTCGATGCCCTGGCCGATCCGGTTCGGGCCGCCGCCGAGAATGACGACCTTGCGCCGCTCGCTCGGCTCCGCCTCGCAGACCGGCGCGCCGAAGCCGCCTTCATAGGTCGCGAACATATAAGAGGTCGCCGAGGCGAATTCGCCGCCGGTGCTGTCGATCCGGCGATAGACCGGGGTGACGCCGAGGGCGAGGCGCGCCTTGCTCACATCAGCCTCACTCCGGCCGGTAAGGGCGGCGAGGCGGCGGTCGGAGAACCCCAGCGCCTTGAGCGCGCGCATGCCGAGCTCGTCGCCGGGCAGGCCCTCCGCGGCGACGCGGCGTTCGGCCTCGACGATGTCCTCCATCTGGCGGAGGAACCAGGGGTCGAACTTGCAGGCGGCGTGGATTTCCTCGACCGAGAGGCCGGCGCGCAGCGCCTCGGCGGCGATCAGCAGCCGGTCGGGTCGCGGGGTGGAGAGCGCGGCGCGGAAGGCATCGCGCGTGCCGTCACCCGGCTTCTCGACCGGATCGAGCCCGGCGAGGCCGGTCTCCAGGCTGCGCAGCCCCTTTTGCAGCGCCTCGGGGAAGGAGCGGCCGATCGCCATCGCCTCGCCGACCGACTTCATCGAGGTGGTCAGCAGCGCCGGCGTGCCGGGGAACTTCTCGAAGGTGAAGCGCGGGATCTTGATGACGACGTAGTCGATCGTCGGCTCGAAGCTCGCCGGGGTGACTCGGGTGATGTCGTTGCGCAGCTCGTCGAGCGTGTAGCCGACGGCGAGCTTCGCCGCGATCTTGGCGATGGGAAAGCCGGTCGCCTTCGAAGCCAGCGCCGAGGAGCGGGAGACGCGGGGGTTCATCTCGATGATGACCATGCGCCCGTCGGCCGGATTGATGCCGAACTGCACGTTCGAACCGCCGGTATCGACGCCGATCTTGCGCAGACAGGCGATCGAGGCGTCGCGCATCAGCTGGTATTCGCGGTCGGTCAGGGTCAGCGCGGGGGCGACCGTGACGGAGTCGCCGGTGTGCACGCCCATCGGGTCGATGTTCTCGATCGAGCAGACGATGATGCAGTTGTCCGCCTGGTCGCGGACCACCTCCATCTCGTATTCCTTCCAGCCGAGCACGCTTTCCTCGATCAGCACCTCGGTGGTCGGCGAGGCGTCGAGCCCGCCGGCGACGATTTCGAGGAATTCCTCGCGATTGTAGGCGATGCCGCCGCCGGTGCCGCCGAGGGTGAAGGAGGGGCGGATCACCGCCGGCAGGCCAACCAGGTCGAGTGCTGCGCGCGCCTCGTCCATCGTATGGGCGATGGCGCTGCGCGGGCTTTCGATGCCGATCTCGGCCATCGCATCGCGGAATTTCAGGCGGTCCTCGGCGCGGTCGATCACCTCGGCGCGGGCGCCGATCAGCTCGACGCCGTGCTTCTCCAGCGTGCCGGCCTTGGCGAGCGCCATCGCGGTGTTCAGCGCCGTCTGCCCGCCCATGGTGGGCAGCACCGCATCCGGCCGTTCCTTGATGATGATCTTCTCGACCATCTCCGGCGTGATCGGCTCGATATAGGTGGCATCCGCCAGTTCGGGATCGGTCATGATCGTGGCGGGATTGGAGTTCACCAGGATCACCCGGTAGCCCTCCTCGCGCAGCGCCTTGCAGGCCTGGGCACCGGAATAGTCGAACTCGCAGGCCTGGCCGATGACGATGGGCCCGGCGCCGATGATCAGGATCGATTTGATGTCTGTGCGTTTCGGCATGGTCAGCCCTCCATCATCGCGACAAAGCGCCGGAACAGGTGATTGGCATCCGACGGGCCAGGGCTGGCCTCGGGGTGATATTGCACGGAGAAGCAGTTCTTCGCCGGGCAGGCGATGCCCTCGTTCGAACCATCGAACAGGGAGCGATGGGTGACCGTCACGCCGTCGGGCAGGCTGGCCTCATCCACCGCGAAGCCATGATTCTGGCTGGTGATCTCGACCTTGCCGGTGGCAAGCTCCTGCACCGGCTGGTTGGCGCCGCGATGGCCGCGGGCGAGCTTGTAGGTCTTCGCGCCAAGCGTGTGGGCGAGGAGCTGGTGGCCGAGGCAGATGCCGAAGAGCGGCTTGCCGGCATCGAGCACGCCGCGGATCGCCGGCACGGCGTATTCGGCCGTCGCCGCAGGGTCGCCGGGGCCGTTGGAGAGGAACACGCCATCAGGCTGATGACGGAGGATATCCTCGGCCGAGGCGGTGGCGGGGACGACGATGACCCGGCAGCCGGCGCTCGCGAGGTTGCGAAGGATGTTGCGCTTCGCGCCGTAATCCACGGCAACTACAGTAAATTTCGGCGCGTTCTGCCGGCCGAACCCGTGCGCGCGGTCCCACAGCGTCTCGGTCCATTCGTAGCTCTGGGTGCAGGAGACCTCGCGCGCGAGGTCCATGCCCTCGAGCCCCGGCCAGGCGCGGGCCCGCTCGACCAGGGCGGGGATGTCGAAGCGGCCGTCCTCGGGATAGGCGATCAGCGCGTTGGGCGGGCCGTCGTCGCGGATGGTGCGGGTGAGGGCGCGGGTGTCGACTCCGGCGATGCCCGGCAGGCCCATGCGGCGGCACCAGGCGGCCAGCCCCTCGGCGGCGCGCCAGTTCGACGGACGGGTGATGTCGCGGTTGATCACGAGGCCGCGGGCGAAACTCGTGTTCGCCTCGATATCCTCGGGATTGGCGCCGACATTGCCGATATGCGGGAAGGTGAAGGTGATGATCTGCCCGGCGAAGGACGGATCGGTCAGGGTTTCCTGATAGCCGGTCATGCCGGTGGAGAAGCAGAGTTCCGCCGGCTCGCCGGTGGAATGCGCGCCGAAGCCGCGTCCCCAGAACACGCGGCCGTCGCCCAATACCAGCGCCGCGGTTGCGCCCTCCGGTTTCGTGGTTTCGGATTCCATTGCAATGTCTCCTGAAAGATCGGCCAGGGACAGGCCGGTCGCGGCAATCACCGCCGGCCAGTGCCGTGCCGGAATCGCCCCGGCGCTGCGCCACTTGCGCACGGCCTCGGTCGAAACCTGGGTCAGCCGGGCTGCCGCGTCGGCGCCGCCCAGCAGGTCGATGATCTCGTCTGTCGTCTTGGGCATGACGGTCTCATGCCGGATTTTTTCTCCGAATTCAACCGGACTTCTCCTGATCGGAGGGCGGTCGGAAATTATTTCCGCCAACGACATTTTGCCGCGCTCTTCCGCGCGTGCCCGGTCCTCGGCTAGACAGATGGGATGAATTCCGACCGCGCCGCCGGCGCAACCCCCGCGATGGCGCAGTGGTTCCAGGCCAAGGCCGACTATCCGGACGCGCTGATCTTCTTCCGGATGGGCGATTTCTACGAACTGTTCTTCGAGGATGCCGAAGCGGCCTCGGCGGCGCTCGACATCGCGCTGACCGCGCGCGGCACCCATCAGGGCGAGCCGATCGCGATGTGCGGCGTGCCGGTCTCGCAGCGCGATACCTATCTGACCCGGCTGATCCGGCGGGGATTCCGTGTCGCGGTGGCCGAGCAGGTCGAGGCGCCGGAGGCGGCGAAGGCGCGGGGCGGCAAGGCGCTGATCGAGCGCGCCGTGGTCCGACTCATCACCCCCGGCACGATCACCGAGGAGGCGCTGCTCGATCAGGGCCGCGCCAGCCTGCTGCTCGCGCTGGTGCCCCGGGCCGGGCGGATCGGCGCCGCCTGGCTCGATGTCTCGACCGCGTCGTTCGAGACCGCCGACCTGGCGGGGGGCGAACTGGCTGCCCTGCTCGGCCGGCTAGACCCGGCGGAAATTCTTTCCGGAGCGGATATCGAGCTTGGGGCGCATGAAGGCCGGCGCACCGATCCCGGCCCGCCGCCGGCGGCGGAGCTTGCCCGGCGCGATCTCGCCCGGCTGTTCGATGTTGCCTCGCTCGACGCCTTTGGCGCCTTCACCGATCAGGAGGCGCAGGCGGCGGCGGTGGCGCTGCGCTATGTCGAGCGCAGCCAGGCCGGGACGTTGCCGCGCATCGCCCGCCCGGTGCGCGCGGGCGAGACCGGCCTGATGGCGATGGATGCCGCGACCCGCGCCAGCCTCGACCTGCTGCGCACGGCCGATGGCGGCGAGGCCGGCAGCCTGTTCGGCGCGGTGCGGCGCACGGTGACCGCCGCGGGCGCGCGGATGCTCGCCGGCTGGATTGCCGCGCCGCTGGATGCGATCGGCCCGCTGCGGGCACGGCAGGCCGGCTGGCAGAGCCTGCTCGACGCCCCGGGGACGCTCGCCGCCCTGCGGACGTCGCTGCGCGGCGCGCCGGATCTTGCCCGCGCGCTCGCGCGGCTCGGCCTGGCGGGGCGGAAGGCGGGCCGGCTGTCGCCGCGCGATCTGGGCCAGGTGCGGGATTCGCTCGCCGCCGCGCGCGCGGTGGCCGAGGGGCTGGCGCCTGCGGTTGCCGCCGATCCCGCGCATCCGTTGGCGGGTGACCTCGCGAAGCTCGCCGCCGGGCCGGACCTGGGGCCGCTGCTGGAGGCCGCGCTGGTCGAAACACCGCCGGCGCGGATTGGGGATGCGCCGGCGATCCGCGCGGGGTTCGACGGCGAACTCGACGGCGAGCGCCGGCTCCGCGACGATACGCGGCAGGTGATTGCGGCGCTGCAGACCGAGCTTGCCTCGCGCTATGGCGTCGCCAGCCTCAAGGTGCGGCACCACAGCCAGCTCGGCTATGTGCTGGAGGCGCCAGCCGCGGCGGTCGAGGCGCTGCGGGCGTTTCCGGAGCTGATCCTGCGGCAGGGGCTGGCCTCGGCGGCGCGGTTCACCCACCCCGAACTGTCGGACCTCGACCGGCGGATCGCCGAGGCGCATGAGCGGGCGGCGGCGCGGGAGGCGCTGGTGCTCGACCATCTGCTCGCCGCGGTGATGCGCGAGGAGGCGGCGCTGGCGGAATGCGCGGCGGCGCTGGCGCGGCTCGATGCGCTGCAATCGGCGGCGACGCTGGCCGAAAGCGGGCGCTGGTGTGCCCCTGAGCTTTCCGAGGATGCGGCGTTCAGCATCATCGCCGGGCGGCATCCGGTGGTCGAGGCGGCGCTGCCCGCGGGAACGCGCTTCATCGCCAACGATGCCGACCTCTCGCCCGAGCGGCGGCTGATGCTGCTGACCGGGCCGAACATGGCCGGAAAGTCCACCTTCCTGCGGCAGAACGCGCTGGTCATCATTCTCGCCCAGGCCGGGCTGCCGGTGCCGGCGGAGCAGGCGCGGATCGGGCTGGTGGACCGGCTGTTCTCCCGCGTGGGTGCTGCCGACGACCTCGCCGCCGGGCGCTCGACCTTCATGGTCGAGATGATCGAGACCGCGTCCATCCTCAACCAGGCGGGGCCGCGCAGCTTCGTCATCATCGATGAGATCGGCCGCGGCACCGGCACGCAGGACGGGCTCGCGATCGCCCAGGCGGTGCTGGAGGCGCTGCACGGCTCCATTCGCTGCCGCAGCATCTTTGCCACGCATTTCCACGACCTGGTGCAGCTCGGCGCAGCGCTGCCGCGGCTGCGGCCCTGCACGATGCGGGTGAAGTCGTGGCGGGGCAGCGTCGTGTTCCTGCACGAGGTGATCGAGGGGGCGGCGGAGCGGAGCTGGGGCGTGCATGTCGCGAAGCTGGCCGGGCTGCCGGAGCCGGTGATCCGCCGGGCCGAGGCGCTGCTGCGCGCGGCCGAGCGCGGCGGCGGCGAGGCGGGCGCGCTGCCGCTGTTCGCCGCGGCGGGCGAGGATCCGGCGCCGCCTGCGGAACTGCCGGCGGCGGATGGCTGGCATGCGGCGCTCGCGGAGGCCGATCCGGACCAGCTTTCGCCGCGCGCGGCGCTGGAGCTGATTTATGCGTGGCGGCGAAAGTTCCTTGGCGACAGGGCGGATGGCGCGGTAGAGAAGCAGTAACATGTCGAACACCACCCAGCCGCCGCGCGACGTTCCGCCCGCCATGCCGGCAGCCGTGATCCCGCCACCGCCGAAGGAGGCGGTGATCGGCCGCCCCGATATCGGCGCTGAGCTGGCGCGCCTTTTGCCGCGCGGCGCGCCGCCGCCGCGGGAGACGGCGCTCGGCATCTTCCGCCGCCAGCTGGCGCGGCTGCAGACCCATGTGCAGACCCGGTTCGAACGCGGCGACATGTCTGGCCTCGCTGCCGCGCGCCTGCTCTCGGGCCTGATGGACGAGTTCATCGCGGCGCTGATCGGCTATTCGATCGACCTGCTGCCGGTGGAGCCCGGCGACCGGCTCGCCGTCGCGGCGACCGGCGGCTATGGCCGCGCCACGCTCGCGCCGTTCAGCGATATCGACCTGCTGTTCCTCACCGACAACGAACCCTCGGCGCGGATCCAGCGGGCTGTGGAGTTCATCCTGTATTTCCTCTGGGACCTCGGGCTGAAGGTGGGCCACGCCACGCGATCGACCGCCGATTGTCTGACCGAGGCGCAGGGTGACAGCACGATCCGCACCTCGCTGCTCGATGCCCGCTGCATCGCCGGCGACCGGCCGCTGTTCGCGCATTTCCAGCAGGCCTTCCGGCAGGATTGCGCCGCCGGCAGCCCGGCCGGCTACATCGCCGCGAAGCAGGCCGAACGCGCCGCCCGCCACAAGCGCTTCGGCGACACGCCGTTCATGGTCGAGCCCAACATCAAGGAGGGCAAGGGCGGGCTGCGCGACCTGCAGACGCTGTACTGGCTCGCCCGCTACGTGTTCGGCACCTTCGCGATGACCGAGCTGGTCGGCCCCGGCGCGCCCGGCGGCGGCATTCTCAGCGCCACCGAGGCGCGCGCCTGCAAGCGGGCCTGGGACTATCTCTGGACCGTGCGCTTTCACCTGCACTATGTCGCCGGCCGCGCCGAGGAGCGGCTGACCTTCGACCTGCAGCCGGTGATCGGCGCGCGCATGGGCTATACGCGGCATGGGCGGCAGGATGGCGTCGAGCGGTTCATGCGCCACTACTTCCTGGTGGTGCGCGAGGTCGCGCGGGTGACCGGCGTTCTCGAACCCGCCGTGGTGCGCGCGGCGCTCGGACCGCCCGCGATCGCGCCGGCGACCGACGCGGCGCTGCTGGACGCCGGTTTCGTGCTGGCGGACGGCAAGATCCTGTTCGTCGCCGGCCGCGAGCCGATGGCCGAGCCGATCCAGTTGCTGCGCATCCTCCAGGTGGCGCGCGACCGGGGGCTGAAACTGCATCCGCTCGCGCTCCGCGCGATGATCCGCGGCGCGCGGCGCACCGCGGAGTTGCGCACGGATCCGCAGGCGGCCTCGCTGTTTCTCGACCTGCTCTGCGGCAACGACGATCCGCGGCAGGACGGCGCGCAATGGCTCGCGATCCTCAACGAGACCGGCGCGCTGGGGCGCTACCTGCCCGACTGGCGGCGGATCGTCGGCCAGATGCAGTTCGATTCCTATCATGTCTACACGGTCGACATGCACACGATCCACGCGATCGGGGTGCTGAATGCGATCGAGCGCGGCGAGCTTTCGGAAATCGTGCCGGTGGCCAGCGGATTGGCGCATCACGTGCAGTCGCGCCGGGCGCTCTATGTCGCGCTGCTTCTGCATGACATCGCGAAGGGCAGGGGGGGCGACCATTCGGAGATCGGCGCGGAACTGGCGCTGACCATCGGCCCCGCGCTCGGACTCGAACCGGAGGAGACCGAGATGGTCTCCTGGCTGGTGCTGCATCATCTGCTGCTCAGCCAGACGGCGTTTTCACGCGACATCGACGATCCGAAAACGATCCTCGACCTCGCCGATGTCGTGCAGTCGCCCGAGCGGCTGCGGCTGCTGCTGATCCTGACGGTGTCGGACATCCGCGCCGTCTCGCCCAAGGTGTGGAACGGCTGGAAGGCGACGCTGCTGCGCGAGATCTATGCCCGCGTCGCCGAGGTGCTGGAGGGCGGGCTTGCGACCACCGAGCGCGATGTCCGCGTTGCCCGCGTCAAGCAGATGGTCGCGGAGCTGCTCGCCGATTGGCCGGACGCCGACCGCGAGGAATTCCTCAACATGGGGTATCCGGGCTACTGGCTCGGCTTCGACCCCGAAAGCATCGCCCGCCACGGGCGGATGATCCGCGATGCCCGCCATCGCGACGTGCCGCTGACCGTCGCCGCCGAGCCGCTGCCGGCGCGGTCGGTCACCGAGGTCGTGGTCTATACCGCCGACCATGCGGGGCTGTTCAGCCGCATCGCCGGTGCCCTCGCGGTCGCCGGGGCGACGATCGTCGATGCGCGGATCCACACGCTGACCGATGGCATGGCGCTCGACACGTTCTGGATCCAGGACGCCGGCGGCGGTTCGCTCGAGGCGCCGCACCGGCTGGCGAAGATTTCCGCCGTGATCGAACAGGTGCTCTCGGGCCGGCTGCGGCTGGCGACCGAGATCGAGAAGGCGGCGAACAGCGTCGTCGGCGGGCGGATGCGGGCGATCCACGTGCCGCCGCGCGTCGTCGTCGACAACAGCGCCTCGAACCGGCACACCGTTATTGAAGTGAACGGCCGCGACCGGCCGGGCCTGCTGCACGACGTCACCGCCGCCATCACCTCGCAGGGGCTGCAGATCGCCTCGGCGCATATCACCACCTACGGGGTTCGCGCCGTCGACGTGTTCTACGTGAAGGATGTGTTCGGCCTGAAGGTGCAGAACGAGCGCAAGCTCGCGCAGCTTCGCAGCGCGCTGATCGAGGCGCTGGCCGGGCGGCCGCACGAGGTGACCGCCGCGTCCTGAACGGCAGGCCCAGCCACTTTATCCGCGACGGAATTATCTGGCTCACGAAAGCCTCGCACACGAGATTTTTGTTTGACCGGGTTGTTTCGTCTGCGGCATAGATACTCCCTATTGGGAAATATCCTGTCGAAACCGGCCTGAATGAGCCGGATGCGGGATGAACAATGGGGAGCGAGATGACATTCGAGACATGCGTTCGGAGACTGGCGATAGGCGCGCTCGCGGCCGGGTTCATCGGGCTGGCGCCGGCGAGGGCGCAGGCGCCGGGCAGTCTTTACGTGTTCGGCGACAGCCTGAGCGATAATGGCAACATTCCGCGGCTGACCGGCGTTCCCTATCCGGGGCCGCCCTATGTCGGCTTCCGATTCTCGAACGGGCCGGTCTGGGCGGAATACCTGCCCGGGCTGACCGGGCTGAATTTCAAGCCATCCAACGACTATGCGGTGGGCGGCGCCTTTGCCGGGCCGCTGGTGGTCAATGGCGTGACCTACAACAATCTCGTCAATTTCCCGTCGACCTTGCTTCCCGGCCTGCCGAACGAATTGCAGGAAATCCAGGGCTTTGCCGCATCGGGCGGGCATTTTTCGCCTTCCGATGTGGTGGGGATCTGGATCGGCGGGAATAATTATTTCGCCACCGAGACGCTGGTCGGGGCGGACCCGGCCAATGCGCAGCAGATCGTCAGCCAGAACGTGAGCACCGTGCTCGCCCAGACCGGGCAGGCGATCGGGCAGGTGGCCGCGCTCGGCGCGCGGCAGGTCGTGCTGCAGAATCTCGTGCCCTTCGGCAATGTGCCGACAGTGAACGGCACGCCGCAGCTCGTAGCCCTCGGCGACCAGATCATCGCCGCGCATAATGCGGGGCTCGCGACCCTGGCGGGGCAGCTGCATGCCTCGCTCGGGATCAACATCCTCCTGATCAACCAGCAGCAGATCTTCTCCGAGATCAGCGCCAATCCGGCTGCCTATGGCTTCACCAACGTGACCGACGCCTGCTTCGCCTCGGCAAGTTCCGCCTGCGCCTATGCGCCGGCCTCGGTGCAGAACCAGTATCTCTGGTGGAACGTGCACCCGACCACGCACGGGCACCAGGTGATCGCCGAATATGTCGCGAGCGCGCTGAACGGGTTCCAGTCGCTGTCCGTGCCGGCACGGCTGCTCGATGCCGGCGCCGCGGCCTTCGCGCAGACGATCGGCGCGAGGATGGACGCGCTGCGCCACGGCGCCGGGGGGCTGACAGTCGATCTCGCCGGCGGGCCGATGCTGGCCGATGCGGCGGCGGGCGATACCGGGCCGATGGAGATGCCGGGCAATGGGCACGCGCTGTCGGTTTTCGTGGCCGGCGGCTACGGGTTCGGCGCGCGGGCGGCGGCGCCGGGCAGCCTCGGCTTCCATGACCAGATCGGCACGGTGACCGCCGGCGCGGATTACCGCTTCACCCGCCATCTCGCCGCCGGCCTCGCGTTCGGGTATGCGCGGGAAAGCGCGACGGTGAACGGGGGCGAGCGCCTGGATGCCGATGCCTACCAGTTTGCCGCCTATCTCGCCGCGCATAGCCGCCACCTCTATCTCGACGCCCAGCTCGATTACGGCCTCGACCGGTTCGGCCGGATCAGCCGGCCGGGCGTGCTGGCGCCGATCACCGCCTCGCCCCGCGGCCATACGCTCGGCGCCACAATACAGGCGGGCTATGTGCTGCATCGCGGTGTCGTAGCGTTCGGCCCGACAGTGGGGCTCGATGCGACCGAAGCGCATGTCGACCCGTATACCGAGCAGGGCGACCCGGCGTTGACCATGGCGGTCGGCGGCCAGGATTTCGGGCGCGTGCTGTTCGGCGCCGGGCTTGCGGCTTCGGCGCGGGTCAGGCTGGGCGGAGTCGCGATTCGGCCGCATGGCTCGATCGGCATGCAGGCCTCGATCGCCGGTGCGCCGGGGCAGTTCGCCAGCGTCTTCACCGACGAGCCGCTGGTCGGCCTGACCACGACCTATCCGCAGCTGTCGACGATGTGGGGCGTGGCCGATGCCGGTGTCACGGCGCGGCTCGCCGGCAGGCTTTCGGCAACGGTCGACCTTGCGACGACCTTCGCGCGCCGCGCCGGCGAGCAGCGGATGGTCAGCGCCGGGCTGCGCTGGCGCTTCTGAGCAACGGGCGCGCACGCAGTTTGCCGTCCTCGCTTGTCGCGGACGGCAAAGCGCGCTAGTCCGCGCCGACCGGCCATGCGCGGAATTGAACGCGCTTGGCCTGCTGGTCCGGTTCGGGCGGGCGTGGTGGAACTGGTAGACACGCCAGATTTAGGTTCTGGTGGCGCGAGCCATGGGGGTTCAAGTCCCTCCGCCCGCAGACGGGGTCGATCTGCCGTGCCCGCACGGCGCGTGGGAAATGGCGTAACGTAAGGATTGGTTTGGACATGCAGGTTACCGAAACCCTCACCGAGGGGCTGAAGCGCGGCTTTACCGTCGTCGTGCCGGGCAGCGATCTGAGCGAGAAGCGCGAGAAGCGCCTCGCCGAGCTGTCGAAGACGATGCAGATGCCGGGGTTCCGCCCGGGCAAGGTGCCGCTGTCGATGGTGCGCAAGCGCTTCGGCGACGCGGTGGCCGCCGAGGTGATGGAAGCTTCGGTGAACGAGGCGACCGAACGGATGATCAATGACCGCAGCCTGCGCCCGGCGGTGCAGCCGAAGGTCGAGGTCGTCCGTGCCGAACCCGATTCCGACCTCGAATTCACCGTCGAGCTCGAAGTGCTGCCGGAGGTGACGATTCCGGACCTGAAGGCGATCAGCCTGACCCGGCCGAAGGCGCCGGTGACCGAGGCGGAGATCGACGAGGCGATCGCGCGCTTCGCCGAGCAGCGCGCCGAGACCGAGGTGGTCACGGAAGACCGCCCTGCGGCAACCGGCGATATCCTCACCGTCGATTTCCTCGGCAAGCGCGATGGCGTGCCCTTCGAGGGCGGTGCCGGCACCGACACCGATATCGAGCTGGGCGGCTCGGGCTTCATTCCCGGCTTCGCCGAGCAGATGGAGGGCATGAAGGCCGGCGAGACGAAGGTGATCACCGTGACCTTCCCCGAGCAGTACCACGCCGCCGAGCTGGCCGGGAAGGAAGCGACGTTCGACATCACCGCCAAGGCGCTGAAGCGGCGCGTGGCGCCGGTGATCGACGACGCGTTCGCCGAGGCCAACGGCTTCGAGAACCTCGCCGAGTTCCGCAAGTTCTTCGCCGACCGGCTGGAACAGTCCCGCGCCGGCGCCTCACGGCTGAAGGTCAAGCGCGCGCTGCTCGACAAGCTGGCCGAGCAGGCCGATTTCCCGGCGCCGGCCTCGCTGGTCGACGCCGAGTTCGCCGAGATCTGGCGGCAGGTCGAGGCCGAGAAGCAGGCTGGCCGCCTCGATGAGGAGGACGCCGGCAAGGACGAGGAGACGCTGCGCGCCGACTACCGCGCGATCGCGGAACGCCGTGTGCGGCTGGGCCTGCTGGTGGCCGAGATCGGCCGCACCAACAACGTGCAGATCACCGAGCAGGACATGCGCCGCGCAATGATCGCGGAGATGCAGCAGTTCCCCGGCCAGGAAAAGATGATCATGGAGTTCTACCAGAAGAACCCGCGCGCGCTGGACCGGCTGCGCGGGCCGATCTTCGAGGACAAGGTGGTCGACTACGCGCTGGAACTCGCGACCGTGACCGACGAGGAGGTTTCGGCCGAGGCCCTGTTCGCCGACACCGACGACTGATCTCTTTTTCACCCGGGGGTGGACGCCGCCCTGTTCCCGGCTCATCTTAGACGTCTGTGGGCGCGGCGCCGGCCGTGATTCGGCGGCGGCCGCGCCCGACAGGACACGATTTCATGCGGGTGCGGTGCGTCCGGCCCCGACTTGGAGACAGATGCCGATGGATCGCGATCCCACCGAGATCTACATGAACAGCCTCGTGCCCATGGTGGTCGAGCAGACCGCGCGGGGCGAGCGCTCCTATGACATCTTTTCGCGCCTGCTGAAGGAGCGGATCATCTTCCTTACCGGCCCGGTCTATGACCAGGTCGGCTCGCTGATCGCGGCCCAGCTGCTGTTCCTCGAAAGCGAGAACCCGTCGAAGGAGATCGCCTTCTACATCAACAGCCCCGGTGGCGTCGTCTCCGCCGGCCTCGCGATCTACGACACGATGCAATACATCAAGTCGCCGGTCTCGACCGTCTGCATCGGCCAGGCGGCCTCGATGGGCAGCCTGCTGCTCGCCGCCGGCGAGAAGGGCAAGCGCTTCGCCCTGCCGAATTCACGGATCATGGTGCACCAGCCCTCGGGCGGGGCGCAGGGCCAGGCTTCGGACATCGAAATCCAGGCCCGCGAGATCCTGACCTTGCGGCGGCGGCTGAACGATATCTATGTTACTCATACCGGCCAGTCGCTCGAGGCGATCGAGCAGGCGCTGGAGCGCGACCGCTTCATGTCGGCCAACGAGGCGCAGGAATTCGGCCTGGTCGACGAGGTTGTGGAAAAGAAGCCGGCCAAGGACTCGAAGTAAGGCAGGGTCTGGCGCCGCGTTCCCCGGAAGCCGACCCGGGAATGCGGCGCAATGACCGTAATGCTTGTGCCGGCGGGACATGGGGTTTAATCTCGGTCCCCTGATTGATGCGCCGCCGCCTCCGGCGGCGCGGCTGGAGCATAGATGAGCACGAAGTCCGGAGACTCGAAGAACACCCTGTATTGCTCGTTTTGCGGCAAGTCGCAGCACGAAGTGGTCAAGCTGATCGCGGGGCCGACGGTATTCATCTGCAATGAATGCGTCGAACTCTGCATGGACATCATTCGCGAGGATAACCGGACGCACCTCGTGAAAACGCGCGACGGCGTGCCGACGCCCCGCGAAATCTGCAAGGTGCTGGACGATTACGTGATCGGGCAGGATCACGCCAAGCGGATTCTCAGTGTTGCCGTGCACAACCACTACAAGCGGCTGGCGCACGCGCAGAAGAACAACGACATCGAGATCGCGAAGTCGAACATCATGCTGGTCGGGCCCACCGGCTCGGGCAAGACGCTGCTCGCCCAGACGCTGGCCCGGATTCTCGACGTGCCGTTCACCATGGCGGACGCGACGACCCTGACCGAGGCGGGATATGTCGGCGAGGATGTCGAGAACATCATCCTCAAGCTGCTGCAGGCCGCGGATTACAATGTCGAGCGGGCGCAGCGCGGCATCGTCTATATCGACGAGGTCGACAAGATCAGCCGCAAGTCCGACAACCCCTCAATCACGCGCGACGTATCCGGCGAGGGCGTGCAGCAGGCGCTGCTCAAGATCATGGAAGGGACGGTGGCCTCGGTGCCGCCGCAGGGCGGGCGGAAGCATCCGCAACAGGAGTTCCTCCAGGTTGATACCACCAACATCCTCTTCATCTGCGGCGGCGCCTTCGCCGGGCTGGAGAAGATCATCGCACAGCGTGGCAAGGGGTCGGGAATCGGCTTCGGCGCCGATGTGCGCGACCCGACGGAGCAGCGCACCGGCGCGATCCTGCGCGAAGTCGAGCCCGAGGATCTGCTGAAGTTCGGCCTGATCCCCGAATTCATTGGCCGTCTGCCCGTCGTTGCGACGCTCGAGGACCTCGACGAGGCGGCGCTGATCGAGATCCTCACCAAGCCGAAGAACGCGCTTGTGAAGCAATACGGCCGCCTTTTCGAAATGGAGGGCGTGAAGCTCAACTTCACCGAAGACGCGCTGAAAGTGGTCGCCGCCCGTGCGATCCAGCGCAAGACCGGGGCGCGTGGCCTGCGGTCGATCATGGAAAACATCCTGCTCGAGACGATGTTCGACCTCCCGGGCCTCGACTCGGTCGAAGAGGTCGTGATCAACGGCGAAGTAGCCGAGGGGCGGGCAAATCCGCTTTTCCTGCATGGCAAGGAACGCGCTGAAACCGGCTCCTGAGGGAGCCGGCCCGGTCGTGCCGCGGGATTGCGGCGCACCGGGGGCCGCCCAATATACCGAACGTGGCCGGATCGCCCGGCACCGCGCCCTGTGCCGCTTTCGGGCAGGGCGCGCCGCTTATCGAAAGGTAGTCTGATGTCAGAGACCGACCCGAAGAAACCCAAAACCGCCCTTGTTGCAGTGCCGCAGGACGGCGAGACGCTGGCGGTGCTGCCGCTGCGCGATATCGTCGTGTTTCCGCACATGATCGTGCCGCTCTTCGTCGGCCGCGAGAAGTCAGTTCGCGCCCTCGAAGGGGTGATGAAGGACGACAAGCAGATCCTGCTGGTGGCCCAGAAGAACGCGCAGCAGGACGACCCGTCCGCCAACGATATCTATGATGTCGGCACGATTTCGACCGTTCTGCAACTACTCAGGCTACCGGACGGAACGGTGAAGGTGCTGGTCGAAGGCGTGCGCCGGGCCCGAATCACGAAGTTCCACGAGGTGGACAGTCATTTCGAGGTGACGGCTCAGCCGCTGGACGAGATCGTGACCGGGGGCAAAGAACTCGAGGGTCTGGCCCGCGGGGTTGTGTCGCAGTTCGAGCAGTATATCAAGCTCAACAAGAAGATCGCACCGGAAGTTCTCGTTTCGATCAACCAGATCGACGACCCGTCGAAGCTTGCCGATACGATCGCCAGCCATCTCGGCCTGAAGATCGCCGACAAGCAGGAATTGCTGGAAACAGGATCCGTCACCGAGCGGCTGGAGCGCGTCTTCGCGCACATGGAAGCCGAAATCGGCGTGCTGCAGGTGGAAAAGCGCATCCGCAACCGCGTGAAGCGGCAGATGGAGAAGACGCAGCGCGAATACTACCTGAACGAGCAGCTCAAGGCGATTCAGAAGGAGTTGGGCGAGGGCGAGGAAGGCAAGGACGAGACCGCGGAACTCGAGGAGAAGATCCGCACCACCAAGCTCTCCAAGGAAGCGCGCGACAAGGCCATGGCCGAGCTTAAGAAGCTCAGGACGATGAGCCCGATGAGTGCCGAGGCGACGGTGGTGCGCAACTATCTCGACTGGCTGCTCGGCATTCCCTGGAAGAAGCGCGCCAAGATCAAGAACGACGTGATCGAGGCCGAGCGCGTGCTCGACGCCGACCATTATGGCCTCGACAAGGTCAAGGAGCGGATCATCGAGTATCTGGCCGTGCAGTCGCGTAGCCCGAAGCTCAAGGGGCCGATCCTCTGCCTCGTCGGCCCGCCCGGCGTGGGCAAGACCTCCCTCGGCAAGTCGATCGCCAAGGCGACGGGACGCAATTTCGTACGGATGTCGCTCGGCGGAATGCGCGACGAGGCTGAAATCCGCGGCCACCGCCGGACCTATATCGGCTCGATGCCCGGCAAGATCATCCAGGGCATGAAGAAGGCGAAGACGTCGAACCCGCTGTTCCTGCTCGACGAGATCGACAAGCTCGGTGCTGACTGGCGGGGCGATCCGACCTCGGCCCTGCTCGAAGTGCTGGACCCCGAGCAGAACGGCACGTTCAACGATCATTACCTCGAGGTCGATTACGACCTGTCGGACGTGATGTTCGTGACGACCGCGAACTCGCTGCGGATGCCGCAGCCGCTGCTTGACCGCATGGAGATCATTCGCATCCCCGGCTACACCGAGGACGAGAAGATCGAGATCGCGAAGCGGCACCTGATCGGCAAGCAGGCCGAGGCGCACGGGCTCAAGGACGGCGAGTGGAGCGTTTCGGACGATGCGGTTCGCGAGCTGATCCGCACCTATACCCGTGAGGCCGGGGTGCGTAACCTCGAGCGCGAGATCGCCAACCTTGCCCGCAAGGCGGTGAAGGAAATCGTCACGAAGAAGGTGACCAAGGTCGCGATCACCAAGAAGAACATCGAGAAGTTCGCCGGCGTGCCGCGGTTCCGCTTCGGCGAGACCGAGGCGGAGGATATGGTCGGCGTCGTCACCGGCCTGGCGTGGACCGAGGTGGGCGGCGAGATCCTGACCATCGAGAGCGTGCTGCTGCCCGGCAAGGGCAATGTGAAGCAGACCGGCAAGCTCGGCGACGTCATGCAGGAGAGCGTCTCGGCCGCGATTTCCTACATCCGCTCGCGGGCGATCAGTTTCGGCATCAAGCCGCCGATCTTCGAGAAGCGGGACATCCACGTCCACGTGCCCGAAGGCGCGACGCCGAAGGACGGTCCCTCGGCGGGCATCGCAATGGCGACCTCCATCGTCTCGGTGCTCACCGGAATCCCGGTGCGCAAGGATATCGCCATGACCGGCGAAATCACGCTGCGCGGCCGGGTGCTGCCGATCGGTGGGCTCAAGGAGAAGCTGCTGGCCGCGCTCAGGGCCGGCATCACCACCGTGCTGATCCCGAAGGACAACCAGAAGGATCTCGCGGAGATTCCCGAGAACGTGAAGAAATCGCTCAAGATCATTCCGGTCTCGCATGTCGACGAGGTGATCGCCGAGGCGCTGGTGCGCAAACCCGAGCCGATCGAGTGGGAGGAGCCGGTGGAACCGGTCGCCGCCCGCCCGGCGGATGAGGCGGCGGGCGCCGTTCTGCCGCATTGAGGTGCCTCGCCGTCACCGTCGTGGCATGAATTGATGTTTCGGGGCTGGTTTTCCGCTTGTCTTCGTTGACGGGAGGAAACCGGCCCCTTTAGTGTGCGGCGCCTGACGGATTGCCCGGATGGAACCCGATTCGGATGGTTCCGGCCGTTTTTAATTCCGTTTTCACCAACTGGGAGACTGACCCGTGAACAAAATGGATCTCGTCGCAGACGTTGCGGAGAAGACCGACCTTTCGAAAGCCAAGGCCACCGAGGTAGTGGATGCGGTGTTCGCCGCCATCGAGGAGGCTCTGAAGCGCAAGGAAGAGGTGCGCCTGGTCGGTTTCGGCACGTTCGGCACGGCCGAGCGCAAGGCGGCAACCGGCCGCAACCCGCGCACCGGCGAGGAAATCCAGATCGCGGCCTCGACCTCGGTCCGGTTCAAGCCGGGCAAGAGCCTCAAGGATGCCGTGAACTGAAGCTGATGCGGGCCGGATTATCCGGCCCGATTGGATGACCGCAGGTCTGCCGGATGCCGGACCAGCCTGCGGATTCCGGGCGGTTAGCTCAGAGGTAGAGCGTCTCGTTTACACCGAGAGGGTCGGCGGTTCGATCCCGTCACCGCCCATTGGTTCCGCGACTTCCGCGAAGAACGCGAATCGGTCGCGCCGATTCGATCCCGGTGCCGCCGGTCGACTTAATCCAGACGCATAGCAGAATCGCGTAAATACCTGTCGGAGCGGAATTTTTCTTCCGCCGCCGCGCGCAGCCTTGGGCAGACGTCGACGGGAGGCCGCGCAGGACAGGTTTTGCCTCAATCCGGCCATCGTGTTGCCATCGCCGGCGGGTGGGATTTTTGCGCCGCCACACGTCCGTGGGCGGGCGATCTTCCGATGCGCGCGATCCGGGTGCTTGACGCATCCCGGCCGCCGCTATAGGGAGGTGCCCACAACGCGGGTGTAGCTCAGTTGGTTAGAGCGCCGGCCTGTCACGCCGGAGGTCGCGGGTTCGAGCCCCGTCACTCGCGCCATTGCGCTGATCGACACAGATATCCAGTGCCATCAGTCATGGAAGAACATGAGAGGATGCGCTCTTTGTCGTCCGGACCCGCATGGGGTCTCCGGCGATTTAGTCGCATCGTCTGGCACGCCGAGAGCAGGGCGGACGGTCTGCCGCCAGGTGGACAACACTGATGCGTAACGGGGGCAATCGCGATGCAGTCGGATCTGTCTGTCTACTTCCCCATCCTGGTGTTCATCGGTATCGCAGCTCTGCTCGGCGCGGCGTTCATCATCGGATCGCTCGTCGTCGCACGGCAAAATCCCTATGGCGAAAAGCTCAGCGCCTATGAATGCGGTTTCGCACCGTTCAGCGACGCGAGGCGCAAGTTCGATGTGCGCTATTATCTCGTTGCGATCCTTTTCATCATTTTCGACGTCGAGATCGCGTTCCTGTTTCCCTGGGCGGTGAGCCTTTCACGAATCGGGGCGTTGGGGTTCTGGTCGATGATGGGGTTTCTGGCAATTCTGGTCGTCGGATTTATCTATGAATGGCGCAAGGGCGCGCTCGACTGGGAGTAGCCCGGACCACCGGCGCCCGACCCGGACGAAACGAGTGACAAACCGGCCGCAAGTGGCCCAAGCGGAAGGCATGACATGAACGCCGTGCAGCAACCCGACATTGCCTGGAATCGCGATCATCTGGACCCCGGCGCCGAACAGGAAGCGGTCATTCGCGGCATTACCGGCGAGATCGCCGGCAAGGGGTTCGTGGTCGCCAATCTCGACCGCCTGGTGAACTGGGCGCGAACCGGCAGCCTCTGGCCGATGACGTTCGGCCTTGCGTGCTGTGCCGTCGAGATGATCCACGCCTACATGCCGCGCTGGGATCTCGACCGATTCGGTATCATCCCCCGGAACTCCCCGCGGCAGAGCGATGTGATGATTGTCGCCGGCACGCTGACCAACAAGATGGCGCCGGCACTGCGCAAGGTCTACGACCAGATGCCCGAGCCGCGCTGGGTCATCTCCATGGGAAGCTGTGCGAATGGCGGCGGGTACTATCACTACTCTTACTCCGTGGTGCGGGGGTGCGACCGGATCGTGCCGGTGGACATCTACGTGCCGGGCTGTCCTCCCACGGCGGAGGCGCTGGTCTATGGCATCACCCAGTTGCAGAAGAAGATCCGCCGGACGGGGACCATTTTCCGTGAGTGAAGACAACCAGACCGAAGCGCCCGCACCCGAGGCCCCGGCCGACCCGTTCGGCGACCTGCTGCGCGCCATCGACGGCGTCACTGATGTCGTGCTGGAACGCGATGAGCGGATCATTGCCGTCGACCGCGCTGCGCTGGCGGCGGTGATGCGCACCCTGCGCGACAACCCGCAATTCGCCTTCGAACAGTGCATGGATGTCTGCGGCGTCGACTGGCCGGAGCGGGCCGAGCGGTTCGACGTGGTCTATAACCTTCTGTCCGTGACCCGAAACGACCGGTTGCGCGTGATCGTCACCACGGACGAGACCGCGCCGGTGCCGAGCGTCAGCGACATCTGGCCCGGGGTGACCTGGTGGGAGCGCGAAGTGTTCGACCTGTTCGGCGTGAGCTTCGACGGGCTGGTCGATCACCGGCGGATTCTCACCGATAACGGTTTCGAGGGGCATCCGATGCGCAAGGATTTCCCGCTGACCGGCCATGTCGAACTCCGGTACGACGAGGAGCAGAAGCGCGTGGTCTACGACAAGGTCGCGTTGACGCAGGAATTCCGCAATTTCGATTTCCTCTCGCCCTGGGAGGCGATGACCACGCTCCCCGGCGACGAGAAGGCCACCCGCGGAGGGTCTGACGCATGAGCGGCGGGATGCAGAACGGCACACAGGAGACCGAGCGCCGTGTGATCGACATCAACGACCGTCATACGGTCAATGTCGGCCCGCAGCACCCGGCGACGCATGGCGTGCTGCGCCTGATCATGGAGCTTGAGGGCGAGACGGTGACGCGCGCCGATCCGCATATCGGCCTGCTGCATCGCGGCACAGAGAAGCTGATCGAATACAAGTCATACCTCCAGGCGGTGCCGTATTTCGACCGGCTCGATTACGTCAGCCCGATGTGCTGCGAGCACGCCTTCGCCCTCGCGACCGAGCGGCTGCTCGGCGTGAAGGTGCCGGAACGGGCGCAGTGGATCCGCGTGCTGTTTGCCGAGATTACCCGTATTCTCAATCATTTGCTGAACGCCGTTCACTTGGCGCTGGACATCGGCGCACAGTCTCCAAGCCTTTGGGGCTATGAGGAGCGGGAGAAACTGCTGACCTTTCACGAGGCGGTATCGGGCGCGCGCTTCCATGCGAACTATTTCCGTCCCGGCGGGGTTTCGAAGGACATGCCGACGGGTCTTGCCGAGCAGATCTGGGAATGGAGCGAGAAGTTTCCGAAATTCCTCGACGATCTGCAGAGCCTGCTGAACGAGAACCGGATTTTCCGCCAGCGCCTCGTCGATATCGGGGTGATTTCGGCGGAGGACGCGCTGGCAATGGGGTTCTCAGGTCCCAATCTGCGCGCCTCGGGGATTGCCTGGGACCTGCGGCGCGCGCAACCCTACGACAAGTACGACGAGGTGGATTTCGACATTCCCGTCGGCCGGCACGGCGATTCGTTCGACCGATATCTCGTGCGGATCCGCGAGATGGCCGAGAGCCTGAAGATCATCCGTCAGGCGCTGAAGGCGATGCCGGAAGGGCCGATCAAGGTGCAGGACCACAAGATCACGCCGCCGAAACGCGCCGAGATGAAGCGCTCGATGGAAGCTCTGATCCATCACTTCAAGCTCTATACCGAGGGCTATCATGTGCCAGCCGGCACGACCTACACCGCTGTGGAAGCGCCGAAGGGGGAATTCGGGGTCTATCTCGTTGCCGATGGCAGCAACCGGCCCTATCGGTGCAAGATCCGCGCGACCGGATTTTCCCACCTGCAGGCGATGAATCTGATGTCGAAAGGCCATCTCCTCGCCGATGCGATCGCCGTGCTCGGCTCGATCGACATCGTGTTCGGGGAAGTGGATCGCTGAAAGATGAACGACATGACGGAACCGGCTTTCAGCTTCGATGAGACGAGCGAGGCGCTGATCCCCTCGATCATCGCGAAATATCCCGAGGGCAGGCAGGCGAGTGCGGTAATGCCGCTGCTCGATCTCGCCCAGCGGCAGATGGCGCGGCAGACGGGACATGCCTGGGTGCCGCGCACGGCGATGGACGTGATTGCGGCGCGCCTCTCGATGCCGCCGATGCGGGTCTATGAAGTCGCCACATTCTACACGATGTTCCACACCAAGCCGGTGGGAAAATTCCATCTCCAGGTCTGCACCACGACGCCGTGCTGGCTGCGCGGGTCGGATGAGGTGATGTCGGCCTGCCGCAAGGCCGCCGAGGCGGATGGCGAGACGTTCAGCATCGAGGAGGTCGAGTGCCTCGGGTGCTGCGTGAACGCGCCGGTGGTGCAGGTGAATGACGACGTCTACGAGGATCTCGACGGGCCGCGCACCGAGGCGCTGCTGGAGCGGTTGCGCGCCGGCGACGTGCCGCCGGCGGGCTCGACGATCGGGCGGCAGGCCTCGGCGCCGGAAGGCGGACCGACCACGCTGTTCGGCGTCGGGGGCACCAAGCCCGTGAGCGGAGCGGAATGAGATGCTGAGCGATCGCGACCGGATCTATACCAATCTCTACGGCCTGCATGACTGGCGCCTCGCCGGCGCCCGGGCGCGCGGCGACTGGGACGGCACGAAGGACATCCTCGCCCGCGGGCGGGATGCGATCATCGAGGAAATCAAGTCCTCGGGCCTGCGTGGCCGCGGCGGCGCCGGCTTCCCGACCGGGATGAAATGGTCCTTCATGCCGAAGGAGACAGATGGACGGCCGAGCTATCTCGTCATCAACGCCGATGAGAGCGAACCCGGCACGTGCAAGGACCGCGACATCCTGCGCCACGAACCGCACAAGCTGGTGGAAGGCGCGCTGATCGCCGGATTCGCCATGGGCGCGCACCGGGCGTTCATCTATGTCCGTGGCGAATACTACAATGAATACAAGAATTTGCAGGCCGCCGTTGACGAGGCGCGCGAAGCCGGATTGCTCGGTGACGATGCTTGCGGGTCGGGCTGGGCCTTTGACATCACCGTGCATCGCGGGGCGGGCGCCTATATCTGCGGCGAGGAATCGGCGCTGATCGAGAGCATCGAGGGCAAGAAGGGCCTGCCGCGCATGAAGCCGCCCTTTCCGGCGGCGCTCGGCCTCTATGGCTGCCCGACCACTGTGAACAATGTCGAGACCATTGCAGGGGTCGCGACCATCATGCGGCGAGGGGCGGCCTGGTTTTCCGCGCTCGGCAGGCCGAAGAATTCCGGCACCAAGATCTTCTGCATTTCCGGCCATGTGAACAGGCCGTGCAATGTGGAAGAGGAACTCGGCATTCCGCTGCGCGAGTTGATCGAGAAGCATGCCGGCGGCGTGCGGGGCGGGTGGGACAACCTGCAGGCGGTGATACCCGGCGGATCGTCGGTGCACATGATTCCGAAATCGGTCTGCGACACGGTGCTGATGGATTACGACAGCCTGCGCGAGCAGCGCACCGGCCTCGGCACCGCGGCGGTGATCGTGATGGACAAGTCGACCGACCTGATCCGGGCGATCGCGCGGCTCGCGGCGTTCTACAAGCATGAGAGTTGCGGCCAGTGCACGCCCTGCCGCGAGGGCACCGGCTGGATGATGCGGATGATGTATCGCCTGGTCGAGGGGCGGGCGGAAATCGCCGATATCGACCTGCTGGAACAGGTCACGAAACAGGTGGAAGGCCATACGATCTGCCCGCTCGGCGACGCGGCGGCCTGGCCGATCCAGGGTCTGCTGCGGCATTTCCGGCCAGTGGTCGAGCAGCGGATCGCCGATTACAAGGCGCGCACGGCATCGCGCCTCGCGGCGGAATGACGGAGGGGACGATGCGGCACGAGACGATGGACGGCGCCGCGCGCGCCACGAGCGGGGTGCGGATCTGATGCCGAAAGTGACGGTGGACGGACTCGAGATCGAGGTTCCGAACGGATACACGGTGCTGCAGGCCTGCGAGGAAGCGGGCAAGGAAATCCCGCGCTTCTGCTACCATGAGCGGCTGTCGATCGCCGGCAACTGCCGCATGTGCCTCGTGGAAGTCGAGAAGATGCCGAAGCCGGTCGCCTCCTGCGGGCAGCCGGTGGGCGAGGGCATGGTCATCCATACCGACAGCGAGAAGGTCCGCGAGGCGCGGCGTGGGGTGATGGAGTTCCTGCTCATCAACCATCCGCTCGACTGCCCGATCTGCGATCAGGGCGGCGAGTGCGACCTGCAGGACGAGGCGATGGGCTATGGGCGCGACCATACCCGTTACGACGGCAACAAGCGGGCGGTGACCGACAAGTATCTCGGCCCGCTCGTCAAGACGGTGATGACGCGCTGCATTCACTGCACCCGCTGCGTCCGCTTCATGGCCGAGGTCGCCGGCGTGCCGGAACTCGGCGCGGTGCAGCGCGGCGAGCACATGGAAATCACCAACTATGTCGAGCGCGGCCTGTCGTCCGAGTTATCGGGCAATATCATCGATCTCTGCCCGGTCGGCGCGCTGACCTCGAAGCCCTATGCGTTCACCGCCCGCACCTGGGAGTTGCGCAAGACCGACAGCATCGACGTGTTCGACGCGGTCGGCACCAATATCCGCATCGATGCGCGCGGCAGCGAGGTGCTGCGCGTCCTGCCCCGGCTGAACGACGCGGTGAACGAGGAATGGCTCGCCGACAAGGGCCGTTTCTCGATCGACGGGCTGAAGCGCCGCCGGCTCGACCGGCCCTGGTTGCGTGAGGCGGGCAAGCTGCGCCCGGCGGGCTGGGACGAGGCGCTTGCCGCCATCGCCGGCCGGATCAGAGGAATCGACGGCAGCCGGATCGGCGCCATTGCCGGCAATCTCTGCGATGCGGAGAGCATGATGGCGCTGAAGGACCTGATGGGGGCGCTCGGCTCCACCAATCTTGACTGCCGGCAGGATGGCGCGGTGTTCGATGTGTCGAGCCGGGAATTCCACCGCTTCAACACCACGATCGAGGGAATCGACGAGGCCGACGCGCTGCTGATCGTCGGCGCCAATCCGCGACAGGAAGCGCCGGTCCTGAACGCACGGCTGCGGCGCCGCTGGGTCGAGACTCCCGGTTTCTTCGCCGGACTGGTCGGCGCGCCGGCCGACCTGACCTATGAGCATGAACATCTCGGCGAAGGTGGCGATGCGCTGAAGGCGCTGCTCGATCCGGAGCATCACTTCACGAAGCGGCTGGCGGCGGCGAAACGGCCGATGCTGATCGTGGGACCGCAGGCCTTCGCGCGGCCGGATGCCAAGGCGGTGCTCGCTTGCTGCTGGCAGATCGCGCTTCAGACCGGCATGCTGACCGCCGACTGGCACGGGTTCAACGTGCTGCACAACGCGGCGGCGCGGATGGGCGCGCTCGAACTCGGGTTCCTGCCGGGGGAGAACGGCAAGGACATCGCCGGCATGATGGGCGGTGGCGTGGATGTGCTGTGGCTGCTCGGCGCGGATGAATTCGACGTCTCGCAGATCGGCGCGGACACGTTCGTGATCTACCAGGGTCACCATGGCGACCGCGGTGCGGCGCGGGCCGACGTGATTCTTCCCGGTGCAGCCTATACCGAGAAATCCGGCACCTATGTGAATACGGAGGGCAGGGTGCAGCGCGCGCTGCGGGCGATTTTCCCGCCCGGCGAGGCGCGGGAGGACTGGGCGATCCTGCGCGCGGCGAGTGCCGCACTTGGCCAGGCGCTGCCCTATGACGATCTCGACACGTTGCGCACGCGCATGGTCGAGGCCAATCCGGTCTTCGGCGAGACGGGCGCGCTGCGCCGCATCGGCCATGCCGGGGGCGAGGCGCCGCGCGGCGATGCCGCCGCCGTGAGCGACGCGCCGTTCGGCCGCGCCTTCGCTACCTATTACCAGACCGATCCGATCAGCCGCGCGAGCCCGACCATGGCGAAATGCATCGAGGAAATCATCCTCCCGCGCCAGATGGCGGCGGAGTGAGCGCGATGGAGGCGGGTTTCTTCTCGACGGATTTCGGCATTCTCGTTCTCACCCTGCTGCGCACGCTGGCGCTGCTGGTGCCGCTGCTGATCGGTGTCGCGTATCTCACCTATGCGGAGCGCAAGGTGCTGGCGGCCATGCAACTGCGCAAGGGACCGAACGTGGTCGGCCCGTTCGGGCTGTGGCAGCCCTTCGCGGACGCGATCAAGATGCTGTTCAAGGAGACCATCATTCCCGACGGCGCCAACCGGATGCTGTTCCTGTTCGCGCCGATGATCACCTTCGGGCTCGCGATCATCGCCTGGGCGGTGATTCCGGTGAACGACCACTGGGGGATCGCGGACATCAATGTCGGACTGCTCTACCTGTTCGCGATTTCCTCGCTTGGCGTCTATGGCGTGATCATCGCGGGCTGGGCGAGCAACTCGAAATTCGCCTTTCTCGGCGCCATGCGCAGCGCGGCGCAGATGGTGAGCTACGAGGTCTCGATCGGCATCGTCATCCTCTCGGTGCTGGTCTGCGTCGGCAGTCTCAACCTGAACGACATCGTGACGGCGCAGCGGCATATCTGGTTCGCGATCCCGCTGCTGCCGATGCTGGTGGTGTTCTTCATCTCGGGCCTCGCCGAGACGAACCGCGCGCCGTTCGACCTGCCGGAAGGCGAGAGCGAGATCGTCGCCGGGTTCTTCGTCGAATACAGCGCGATGAGCTTCGCGCTGTTCTTCCTCGGCGAATACGCGAACATGATCCTGATGAGTGGGATGACGACCATCCTCTTCCTCGGCGGCTGGCTCTCGCCGATCCCGATCGCGCCGTTCACCTGGATCCCCGGACCGGTCTGGTTCCTGCTCAAGGTCATGCTGTGCCTGTTCGTTTTCCTCTGGGTGCGCGCGACGCTGCCGCGCTTCCGATACGACCAGCTGATGCAACTTGGCTGGAAGGTGTTCCTGCCGTTTTCGCTCGGCTGGCTGGTGCTGACGGCGAGCGTTCTCGAAATTTTCGGCTGGTTGCCGCATGCGTGACCGGGAGATCGGATGATGGCCAGACTTGATCGCATCGCGCACCGCTTCCTGCTGCTGGAGATTCTCTCCGGCCTGCGGCTGACCCTGCGTTATTTCTTCACGCGCAAGGCGACGCTGAACTACCCGTTCGAGAAGAACGCGATCAGCCCGCGTTTCAAGGGCGAACACGCGCTGCGCCGGTATCCGAACGGCGAGGAACGCTGCATCGCCTGCAAGCTGTGCGAGGCGATCTGCCCCGCGCAGGCGATCACGATCGAGGCGGAACCGCGCGAGGACGGCTCGCGCCGGACCACGCGCTACGACATCGACATGACAAAGTGCATCTATTGCGGCCTCTGCGAGGAAGCCTGCCCGGTCGATGCGATCGTCGAAGGACCGAACTTCGAATTCGCGACCGAGACGCGCGAGGAGCTGATGTATGACAAGGAAAGACTGCTCGCGAACGGCGACCGCTGGGAAAGCGAACTGGCCAAGCGCCTCGAACTCGACGCGCCTTACCGGTAACGCGCCATGATCGTCACGCTCGCATTCTACGTCTTCGCCGCGATCCTGCTGCTCTCGGCCTGCATGGTGATCACCGCGCGCAATCCGGTGCATTCTGTGCTGTTCCTCATCCTCGCCTTCATCAACGCGGGCGCGCTGTTCGTGCTCGCCGGCGCCGAATTCCTGGCGATGGTGCTTGTGATCGTCTATGTCGGCGCGGTTGCCGTGCTGTTCCTCTTCGTCGTGATGATGCTCGACGTCGATTTCGCGGCGCTACGCGAGGGCTTCCAGCGCTACGCGCCCCTCGGCCTGCTGATCGGGTTCATCCTGATGGTGGAAATCGGCGCCGTCGCCATCGGCTGGACCATCACCCCCGCCGCCCATCTCGCCAGCCAGGTGCCGATGCCGGCGCATCTTTCGAACACCGCGGCACTCGGCGACCTGATCTACACCCGTTACATGTTCGCCTTCGAACTGGTGGCGCTGCTGCTCCTCGTGGCGATGATCGGGGCGATCGTGCTGACCCATTCGGGCGAGCGCCGCTCGCGCCGTCAGGACATCTCGATGCAGCATCAGCGGCCGATCGACGAGACGCTGACGATGGTCAAACTCGGCATCGGCAAGGGAGCGAAGCAGATGACACAGGCAGCGCCCGCGAAACGGGAGACGATCCGATGAGCGCGGTCGGGCTCGGGCCCTATCTCGTCGTCGCCGGCCTGCTGCTGGTGATCGGGATTTTCGGGATCTTCCTCAACCGGAAGAACATCATCGTCATCATGATGTCGATCGAGCTGATCCTGCTCGCCGCCAACATCAATTTCGTCGCCTTCTCCTCGGCGCTGCACGACATGGCGGGGCAGGTCTTTACCATGTTCGTGCTCTCGGTCGCGGCGGCGGAGGCTGCGATCGGGCTGGCGATCCTGGTCGTGTATTTCCGCAACCGCGGCTCGATCGAAGTCGAAGACGTCACGCTGATGAAGGGCTGAGCCGACATGCTGCTTGCCATTGCCGTTCTCGCGCCGCTGGCCGGCGCGCTGCTCGCCGGGCTCGCGCGCCCCACCCTCGGCCGCGCTCCGGCCGTCGGGCTCAGCGTCGCCTCGCTGGTCATCGCCGCCATCGCCGCGATCGGCACGGTCTACCGCCATCTCGTGCTCGGGGCGGCGGACCATCTCATCGTGCTCGGGCAATGGATTTCGGTCGGCACCTTCGCGCCGCAATGGGCGCTGCGGATGGACACGCTGTCGCTCGTGATGGTGGGCATGGTCTGCGTGGTTTCGGCGCTGATCCATGTCTACAGCATCGGATACATGGCGGAGGACCGCACCGAGCCGCGCTTCTTCGTCTACATCTCTCTATTCACCTTCGCGATGCTGATGCTCGCCACGGCAAACAACCTGCTCCAGCTGTTCTTCGGCTGGGAAGGTGTTGGCCTGATGTCCTACCTGCTGATCGGCTACTGGTATGACCGCGCCAGCGCCAACGAGGCGGCGATCAAGGCCTTCATCGTCAACCGGGTGGGTGACCTGTTCTTCGCGGTCGGTATCGCGTTGACCTGGTATGAGTTCGGCAGCGTCAATTTCGATACGATCTTCGCCGGCGTGGCCAAGGTCGCGCCGCACGCCTACCATCTGTTCGGCACCGATATGCCGGTGCTCGAGGTGATCTCGATCCTTCTCTTCATCGGCGCGATGGGCAAGTCCGCCCAGCTGTTCCTGCACACCTGGCTGCCGGACGCGATGGAAGGCCCGACGCCGATTTCCGCCCTCATCCATGCCGCGACGATGGTGACCGCCGGCGTGTTCATGACCGCGCGGATGTCCCCGGTCATCGACGCGGCTCCCGTTGCCCTGGCGCTGATCACGGTAATCGGCGGCTTCACCGCCTTCTTCGCGGCAACGATCGGCTGCGTGCAGAACGACATCAAGCGCATCATCGCGTACTCGACCTGCTCGCAACTCGGCTACATGTTCCTCGCGGTCGGCGTGGGGGCGGCGCCGATCGGCATCTTCCACCTGATCAACCATGCCTTCTTCAAGGCGCTGCTGTTCCTCGGCGCCGGTTCGGTGATCCACGCGCTGGCCGACGAGCAGGATGTGCGCAAGATGGGCGGCCTGTGGCGCAAGCTGCCGGTCACCTATGTCACGATGTGGGCGGGAAGCCTGGCGCTGGTCGCGATCCCGCCGTTCTCGGGTTACTTCTCGAAGGATGCGATCCTGTCGGCCGCCTTTGCCGCACAGTCGCACACGGCGGTGTTCGGCTGGCTCTGTGGCACGCTCGGCGCCGGTCTGACCGCCTTCTACACGGTGCGGTTGATGCTGCTCACCTTCCACGGCAAGCCGCGCGCCTCCAGCGAAACGCTGGCCCACGCGCATGAAAGCCCGCTGGTGATGCTGTTGCCGCTGGTCGTGCTGGCCATCGGGGCGCTGACGACCGGCTTCCTGCTCGGGCCGACCTTCATCGGGGCACATTTCGCGAATTTCTGGGGGGCCAGCATCGCCTTGCCGCATGGTGGCGCGGTGATGGCGGCGCGCAACACGATTCCGGCCTGGGCGGAGAAGATGCCGCTGCTGCTGGCGATTGCCGGGATCGGCATCGCCTACTGGTTCTACGAGCTCGCTCCGGCGCTGCCGGCGCGGCTGGCCGAGGCCTGGCCCGGGCTCCACGCGTTCCTGCTCAACAAATGGTATTTCGACGAGTTGTATGACGCGATCTTCGTCCGCCCGGCGCTGGGCATCGCGCGCGCCATCTGGCGGATCGGCGATGAGGAGATGATCGACGGCGTGCCGGAAGGCCTGGCGCGGCTGACCGGCGATGCCTCCGGCGTTGCCAGCCGGCTGCAGAGCGGATCGATCGCGGTTTACGGGTTCGTCATGCTGGTCGGGTTGATGGTGCTGGTGACCGTTTTCTTGGTCGCGCGGTGAGGGGGAGCGGCACATGAATTTCCATCTTCTCTCGCTGATGACCTGGCTGCCGCTCGCCGGCGCCGTGCTGATGTATTTCACCGGCGACTCGGCCAACCCGGCCACCGCCCGCAATGCGCGCTGGATCGCGCTGTGGACCAGCCTGCTCGTGCTCGTGCTCGCGGTGGTGATGGTCGTCGGCTTCAATCCGTCAGTGCATGGGTTCCAGTTCGTCGACTCTGCCGAATGGATCCCGGCCTACGGCATCGGCTACCGGATGGGCGTTGACGGCATCAGCCTGTTCTTCGTCGCACTCAGCGCGCTGCTGACGCCGGTCGCTGTATTGGCGAGTTGGCGCGAGAGCCGGCGCGTGCGCGACTACATGGCCGCCTTCCTGCTGCTCGAGACCATGACGATCGGCATGTTCTCGGCCCTCGATTTCCTGCTGTTCTACATCTTCTTCGAGGGCGTGCTGATCCCGATGTATCTCATCATCGGCGTCTGGGGCGGGGAGCGGCGGATTCATGCCGCGGTGAAGTTCTTCCTCTTCACCCTCGCGGGCTCGCTGCCGATGCTGCTCGCCCTGGTCTGGATGTGGCACCACGCCGGCACGACCGACATGGTGCAGCTCATGCACACCGCGATCGCCCCGACCACGCAGGACTGGCTGTTCGTCGCCTTCCTGCTCTCCTTCGGCGTGAAGGCGGCGGTCTGGCCGATGCATACGTGGCTGCCCGACGCCTATGGCGAGGCGCCGCTGCCCGGCACGATCATGCTGGCCGCGGTGCTCTCGAAAATGGGGGCCTACGGTTTCCTGCGCTTCTCGCTGCCGATGCTGCCGCAGGCAACGGCCTATTTCGAGCCGTTCATGTTCGCGCTCGGTATCATCGGCATCGTCTACATTTCCTTCGCCGCCTTGGCGCAGACCGACATCAAGCGCATGATCGCCTATTCGTCGGTCGCGCATATGGGGCTGATCGTGGTCGGCATCTTCACCGTCACCGTCGCCGGAATCGAGGGCGCGCTGTTCCAGATGGTGTCGCACGGGCTCGTCATTGCCGCATTGTTCCTCTGTGTCGGCATCCTGCTGGCGCGCGGCCATTCGCTGCGGCTCGACCAGCTTGGCGGTCTGGCCTCGCGCATGCCGGTCTACGCCACCTTCCTGATGCTGTTCGTGATGGCGAATGTCGGCCTGCCCGGCACATCCGGCTTCGTCGGCGAGATCCTGGTCATGATCGGCGCGATCCAGGCGAATTTCTGGGTCGCCCTGCTTGTCGGCTCCGGCATGATCCTGAGCGTGATGTACATGCTGGTGATGATCCGCCGCGTGCTGTTCGACAAGGCGCGCAGCGTCGCCAACGCGGTGATGGCCGATATCGGGCCGCGCGAATGGCTCATGTTGGCGCCGCTGGCGGTGCTGGTCATCGTGCTCGGCTTCGTGCCCGGCGGCCTGACCCATATCTTTGACGGCGCGGTGCAGGACCTTGTCCATGCCCATGTCGCCGCCCTGTCGTCCGGCGCGCATGCCCGGCTGGCCATGATCAAGCAGTGAGCGAGGCAATGTCGACGTTCTATACCGTGCTGCCCATCCTGTTCCTCGCCATCGCGGGGATGATCATGCTGATGTCCGGCGTCTTCACCGACCGCGACCACAGTTTCGCGATCACCGCAGCATCGATCGTGGTGCTCGCGATTGCCGCCCGGCTGCTGGTCGCGGCGCCTGGCGGGACGATCTTTCACGGTCTCTACCAGACCAATGATTTCACCCGCTTCGCCGACGTGCTGGTGGCGCTGGGGGCGATCGGCGCACTCGCGCTCTCGGTCACGTTCAACCGCAATATCGGCATCACCCGCTTCGAGTTTCCGGTGCTCGTCCTCTTCGCGGTGACGGGCATGGTGGTTCTGGTCTCGGCGAGCGACCTGATCACGCTTTACATCGGCTTCGAGATCCAGTCGCTTGCGCTCTACGTGCTGGCGGCCTTCGCGCGGCACAATCTGCGCTCCTCGGAAGCGGGGCTGAAATATTTCGTGCTGGGCGCGCTGTCGTCTGGGCTGCTGCTCTACGGAATCTCGCTGGTCTACGGCTTCGCCGGAACCACGAATTTCGCCGGGATCGCCCACGCGCTCGCCGGCCATCCGACTGCGGCGGTGGGCTCGACGATCGGCCTCGTCTTCGTTCTCGTCGGCCTCGCCTTCAAGATTTCCGCTGCACCGTTCCATATGTGGACACCCGACGTCTATGAGGGTGCGCCGACCTCGGTGACGGCCTTCTTCGCCACCGCGCCGAAAATTGCCGTCTTTGCGCTACTGCTGCGGGTGATGCTGGGGCCGTTCGGGCCCGTGCTCGGGCAGTGGCGCGACCTCGTGCAGATCATCGCCGCGGCTTCGATGGTGATCGGCGCCATCGGCGCGATCCGGCAGACCAGCATCAAGCGCCTGATGGGCTATTCCTCGATCGGCCACATGGGTTACGCGCTGATGGGCCTTGCCGCCGGCACCGCCGCCGGGGTCAGTGGCGCGTTGATCTATCTCGCCATCTATCTCGTGATGTCGCTCGGCACCTTCGGGTGCATCATCGCGATGAGCCGTGGCCGCCAGCCGGTCGAGCGCATCGCCGATCTCGCCGGCATGGCCTCGGACGATCCGCGTTTTGCCTTCGTGCTCGCGGTCATGATGTGGTCGATGGCCGGCATTCCGCCGCTCGCGGGCTTTTTCGGCAAATTCTATGTCTTTGCCGCCGCGATCAATGCGGGGCTCGGCCCGCTCGCCGTGCTCGGCATCATCACCAGCGTGATCGCGGCCTTCTATTATCTGCGCGTCATCAAGGTGATGTATTTCGACGCCGGCGAACCGGGGCTCGACCGGCGCAGCGCCGGCGTCAGCCTGGTGATGGGGGCGGCCGCAGCGTTCACGGTGCTGTTCGTCTTCCATCCGTCGACGCTGACGACCCTGTCGACCATGGCGGCCCACGCGCTGATGACGAGCCAGGGATTTTGACAGCCGACCGCGCGCCCTGGCGGATCGAACACTACGACACGCTTGGCTCGACCTCGGATTTCTGCGCAAGACGCGCGGCTGAGGGAGAGCCCGAGCGGCTGATGGTCGTCGCGGCGCGGCAGACCGCGGGGCGAGGGCGCGCGGGACGGGCCTGGGAGTCGCCGGCAGGCAATTTCTGCGGCTCCGCCCTGCTGCGCCCGCGCGTTCCGGCGGGGCAGGGAGGATGGTTCGCGCTGCTCGCCGGCCTCGCGCTGATCGAGGTGCTCGATCCCGCGCTGCCGGCTCCCGGCGCAGTCATGCTCAAATGGCCGAACGACCTGATGGCGGGCGCCGCCAAGCTCGCCGGCATCCTGCTGGATGCGACAATCGAAAACGGGATGATTACCGCGATGATCGTCGGCGTCGGCGTCAATCTGGCCGAGGCGCCGCCGGTGCCGGGTCGGGTAACGACGAGCCTTGCCGCGCTGGGTGGCGCGATGACGCCGGAGGCGCTGGCGCCGGCATTCTGCGCGCGGCTCGACCACTGGCTCGACGTTCTGGCGTCGGGCGCCGCGCCGCTGCGCGCCGCCTGGATGCGTCGGGCGCACCCCGAAGGCACGGCGATCACCGTCGATGGCGGGCGGCGTTCGGGCATCTATGCCGGGCTCGACGATGACGGCGCGCTGCTCCTCCGTGAAGGCGACCGGGTCACCGCATTGCGCGGCGGTGACGTCGCCCTGATCTGATCGCGCAGCAGGGCCTTGGGCATGAAACTGGTCATCGACGCGGGCAACACCAACATCGTCTTCGCGGTGCATGACGGGTCGCGCTGGCGCGGTACCTGGCGCATCGCGACCGACGCGCAGCGCACGTCCGACGAATATGGCGTCTGGCTCACCGTCCTGCTTGACCGGGCCGGAATTGCCGCCGGGGGGATCGATGGCGCGGTGATCGGCACCGTGGTGCCGGCCGCGCTCTACCATCTGCGCCGGCTCTGCCGCGACTGGTTCAGCCTGGAGCCGCTGATCGCGCGTGCCGAACTCGACTGGGGCTTTGCGATCGAGATGGACAATCCGGCCGAAATCGGTGCGGATCGCCTTCTCAACGCGTTGGCTGCCCATCATGGCTACGGTGGCCCGCTCATCGTGATCGATTTCGGCACCGCGACGACGTTCGACGTGGTGAACGGCAACGGCGCCTATGTCGGCGGCGTGATCGCGCCGGGGATCAATCTCTCGGTCGAGGCGCTGCACCAGGCCGCGGCTCGCCTGCCGCGAATCGGCATCGGCCGGCCGCAGCTTGTGATCGGCAAGTCGACTATTCCCGCCATGCGCTCGGGCATCTATTGGGGATATGTGGGGCTGGTCGAGGGACTCATCGCGCGGATCGAGGCGGATTTCGGGGCGCCGATGAAAACGATCGCAACCGGGGGGCTTGCGCCGCTGATCGCCGAGGGCACGTCCCGGATCGAACACACCGACCCCGACCTCACGCTCGAGGGGCTGCGCCTGCTGGCCCTGCGCAACCCGGCCCCCGTGCTGCGCCCGCGCGAGGCCGAACACGAATGAACGAGAACGAAGCGACTGAAAACAAGGTGACTTCATGAACGAGATCAGCAAGGGGCTGAGTTTCACCCCGCTCGGCGGCACCGGCGAGATCGGCATGAACCTGAACGTCTACGGGCTGGATGGTGATCTGCTGGTGGTCGATTGCGGCATGGGCTTCGCCGGACCAGAGGCGCCCGAAGCGGAGTTGCTGGTGCCCGACCCGGCGTTTCTGGCTGCCAACCGGGACCGCATCGCCGGCCTGGTTATCACCCATGCGCACGAAGACCATATCGGCGGCATCGCGCGGATCTGGGACGCGCTGCGCTGCCCGGTCTACGCAACGCCCTTCGCCGCGGCGCTGATCCGCTACCGGCTCGGCGAGGCCGGGCTGCTGCGCAGCGTGCGCATCACCGAAATCCAGCCTGGCGCGGCCTTCGAGGTTGGCCCCTTTGCGCTGCGCTATATCCGCATGTCGCACTCAACGCCGGAGTCGCAGGCACTCGTCCTCACCACGAAATACGGCACCGTGCTGCATACGGGTGACTGGAAACTCGATCCGGAGCCGCTGATCGGCCCACCGACCGACGAGGCGGCGCTCGAGGCGCTGGGCGATGCGGGCGTGCTGGCGATGATCTGCGATTCGACCAATGCGCTGGTCGAGGGACATTCCGGCTCGGAAGCGACCGTGCGACGCAGCCTGACGAGCCTGATCGCGGGGCTGCGCGGTCGCATCGTCGTCACCTGTTTCGCGAGCAACATCGCCCGGATCGATACGGTGGTGAAGGCCGCCGCCGCCGCCGGCCGGCATGTCGCGCTGGTGGGACGCAGCCTCGGCAAATATGTCGAGGCGGCGCAGGAAGCGGGCTATCTCGCCGACCTGCCGGATTTCGTTCCCGAGGACGAGGTCGGCGCCATTCCGGATGACAGCCTGCTGATCCTCGCCACCGGCAGCCAGGGCGAGAAGCGCTCGGCGCTGGCGCGGATCGCCGCCGATACGCATCGCAACGTCGCGCTGGGCGAGGGCGATACCGTGATCTTCTCCGCCCGCGTGATCCCCGGCAACGAACGGGCGATCGGCGCGGTGCAGGACGAGCTGGTCCGCGCCGGCGTGAACGTGATGACCGACGACGATCACATGGTGCATGTCTCCGGCCATCCGGCCCGCGACGAACTGCGCCGGCTCTACCGTCTGGTCCGTCCGAAATATCTGGTGCCGACCCATGGCGAATGGCGCCACATGGCGGCGCAGGCCGATCTGGCCGAGGCGGCCGGCATCAGCACGCTCCTTCTGGAGGATGGCGATGTGCTGCGCCTCGCGCCCGAACCGCCGCAGGTGGTCGACAGCGTTCCGGTCGGCCGGCTCGCGGTGGACGGAGACCGGCTGGTTCCGATGCAGGGCGGCGTAATGGCCGCGCGACGGCGGATGATGCTCAACGGCGTCGTGGTTGCCAGCATCGCGGTCGACCGCGCCGGCAAGGTGAAGGGCGGGGCGCAGATCGCCGCGCCAGGCCTGTTCGAAGCCGATGATCATGCGCTCGGCGCGCTGGCCGAAGACTTTGTCGCAACCTTCGAGGACCTGCCGGCCAACCTGCGGACCGACCGGAATGCGGTGAAGGAGGCAGCGCAAACGGCCCTGCGCCGCGCGCTCGGGCGGCGTTTCGGCAAACGGCCGATGGTCGAGGTGCATGTCCTGCACATATGATGATTATTTTATAGTCAAATGTTCTTTTTCATTTCGATACAGATGAAAATTTTAGCAATATATGTCCAAATTCGTCATTTTCTTGTGCATAGGCGCGTGAATTCGCTTTACGCCCGGCATGCCGCAATGCAGTATCGTGTGCAGAGCGGAGATTGGTTCTTCGCTCTGCCGTGTGACTGGCGTTTCCTCCCTGAACTTGGCCCGCTGGCCCTGTGGCCGGCGGGTTTTTTTCCGTCCATGATCGGCCGCCGATGATGGGACGCCGCGAACTGACCGATCTGACCTCGTGCCGCGCGCTCTTCGCGCTCTGGGTCTTTGCCTATCACGTCAATCTGCAGGTGGAGTACGCGCACTGGCTCGGCCCGTTCGCGCCGGTCGTGGAACACGGTTATCTCGGCGTCGACGGTTTTTTCATTCTCTCCGGTCTGATTCTCACTCGGGTTGACGCCGACACGCCCTTCACCGTGCGCGGGGCCTTGCGGTTCTGGGGAAAGCGGCTGGCGCGGATCTATCCGGTGCATTTCGCGGTAATCGCGCTGCTCGGCGGGCTGTTCCTTGCCGGTATCGCGGCCGGCATCCCCCCGCGCGAGCCGGCCCGCTTCGCGGGCTTCGCACTGCTCTGCCATCTCGCCCTCGTTCAGGGCTGGGGGACGCTTGATCACTGGGCGTGGAACTATCCCTCCTGGTCGATCAGCAGCGAATGGGCCGGTTATCTGCTGTTTCCGCTGCTGATCGCGTGCTACCGCGTCTTCTACAAGGGGGCGCTGGCGATCTCCCTGCCGCTCTGTTTCAGCATTCTCGCCACGGTCGCCGATATCCATGGCGGGCTGAACCTGACCTTCGGCAGCTCGTTGCTGCGCTTCTTTCCGGAATTCATCGCCGGAATGGCGACAACGGCGTTCATCCCCTTCATCGCCGACGAGGCGCCGAACCGCATCATCGCGCTTGCCGGCGCAGCGTTGGCAGTCGCCTTCGCCGCGACCGGGCACGACGCGATGACCGTGCTCGGCCTCTGGCTGATGCTTTATGGCCTCGCCATGCAGGGAGATGCCGAACGGCCGGCGAGCATCGGCGCCATCCGCCCGCTGCGCGCCATGGGCGTGATCTCCTATGCGTTCTACATGAGTTTTGCGCCGGCCGAACTCCTCACCACGCAGTTTTTCCGGCATCTGGGCATCGCGCGCGCGGCCGCGCCGCTGGCGGTCGCCTTCATGCTTGCGGCGCTCACGCTCGGCCTTGCCGTGCTGCTGCACGTGCTCATCGAGAAGCCCGCGCGGATCGCCCTCAACCGCCGCTTCGATCCGTCCCGCGCCGCGGCTCTGGCCGCGGGCAGCGTGGCGCTGTAATCAGGCGACCGACCCAACCGATCAGGACCCATCATGCGCCTTTCCCGCTCGCTCATTCCCACCCTCAAGGAAACGCCCGCCGAAGCGCAGATCGTCTCGCACCGGCTGATGCTGCGCGCCGGGCTGATCCGCCAGCAATCGGCCGGAATCTACGCCTGGCTGCCGGCGGGGCTGCGGGTGCTGCACAACATCGCCAATATCGTCCGCGAGGAGCAGGCGCGCGCCGGCTCCCAGGAAATCCTGATGCCGACGATCCAGTCCGCCGAGCTATGGCGCGAAAGCGGGCGCTACGACGCTTATGGCCCGGAAATGCTGCGCATCCGCGACCGTCATGATCGCGAGATGCTCTACGGCCCGACCAACGAGGAAATGCTCACCGCGATCATGCGCGATTCGGTGCAGTCCTACCGCGACCTGCCGCAGATGCTCTACCAGATCCAGTGGAAATTCCGCGACGAGGTCCGCCCGCGCTTCGGCGTGCTGCGCGGCCGCGAATTCTACATGAAGGACGGCTACAGCTTCGATCTCGACTATGAAGGCGCGGTCGAAAGCTATCGGCGGATGATGCTGGCCTATATGCGCACCTTCAAGCGCATGGGCGTGCGCGCGGTGCCGATGCGCGCCGATACCGGCCCGATCGGCGGCAATCTCTCGCACGAATTCCACATTCTGGCGCCGACCGGCGAGAGCGGCGTGTTCTACGATTCGAGCTTCGAGACGATCGAGCTCGGCGACGATGCCTACGACTACGAGGCCCGCGCCGATCTCGACGCGTTTTTCGACCGCATGACCTCGCTTTACGCCGCGACCGACGAGAAGCACGACGAGGCCGCCTGGGCGAAGGTGCCCGAGGATCGCCGCCGCGAGGGCAGGGGGATCGAGGTCGGCCAGATCTTCTATTTCGGCACCAAATACAGCCAGGCGATGAATTTCACCGTGGTCGGGCCGGACGGTGCGCGCCTGCACCCCGAAATGGGCAGCTACGGCATCGGCGTCTCGCGGTTGACCGGCGCGATCATCGAGGCGAGCCATGACGAAGCGGGGATCATCTGGCCCGACGCGATCGCGCCGTTCCGTGCCTCGATCCTCAACCTCCGCCAGGGCGATCAGGTGACCGACGCGCTGTGCGAGCGGATCTACGACGCCCTCGGCCGCGATGCGCTCTATGACGACCGCGAGGCCCGCGCCGGCGAGAAATTCGCCGATGCCGACCTGATGGGCCATCCTTGGCAGGTCATCGTCGGCCCGCGCGGCGCGGCGAAGGGCCAGGTCGAGCTCAAGCACCGCCGCACCGGCGAGCGCGCCGAACTCGACATCGAGTCGGCACTCGCGAAAGTGCGCGTCTGATGTTCTCCGCCTTCGAGCGCCGGGTCGCCTTCCGTTACCTGCGCGCCCGCAAGGGTGAGCGGTTCGTCTCGATCATCGCCATCTTCTCGCTGGTCGGCATCGCCCTCGGGGTGGCGACGCTGATCATCGTGATGAGCGTGATGAACGGATTCCGCCAGGAATTGCTGGCGCAGATCCTCGGCCTCAACGGCGATATCGGTGTCTACGGCGCCGGCCACAACATCACCCAATACGACGCCGCGGCCGGGCGGCTCGAAAAGATCCCGGGCGTGATCAGCGCCATCCCGATCGTGCAGGGCGAGGTGCTGATGACCGGGCCGCATGGCGGCGCGATCGGCGGGGTGGCGCGGGGCATCCAGCCGGACGGGCTGGCGAAGCTGCGGACCGTTTCGCGGCATATCGTCGCCGGCTCACTGAAGGATTTCACCGGCCGCAACATCGCGGTCGGCGCCGGCGTGGCCAGCCAGCTCGGCATTTCGCTCGGCGGCACCATCACCCTCGTGCTGCCGCAGGGCGATGCCACCATCATCGGCACCATTCCGCGCATCCAGAGCTTTCATGTCAGCGCGATCTTCCGCACCGGCATGGCGCAATACGATTCGAGCTTCGTGTTCCTGCCGCTCACCTCGGCGCAGACGCTGTTCCGCGCAAAGGATGCCGCGACGCAGATCCAGCTTTTCGTGAAAAACCCCGACAATACCGGCCCGATCAAGGCGGCCATCCCGAAGGCGATGGGCAGCGCGCCAGTCAACGTGGTGGACTGGCAGGACAGCAACAACGCCTTCTTCGCGGCGGTCAATGTCGAGCGGAACGTGATGTTCCTGATCCTCACGCTGATCATCGTCGTTGCCGTGTTCAACGTGGTGTCCTCGATGATCATGATGGTGAAGGACAAGACCGCCGATATCGCCATCCTGCGCACGATGGGGGCGACCTCGGGCTCGATCATGCGGATCTTCTTCATGGTCGGCGCCTCGGTCGGCGTGATCGGCACGATCGCGGGCTTCGGCCTCGGCGTCGTCTTCTGCGCGCATATCGAGCAGATCCGGCAGTTCGTGCAGGGGCTGACCGGCACGCAGCTCTTCAACCCCACGGTCTATTACCTTGAATCCCTGCCGGCGAAGCTGGTCTGGAGCCAGGTGATCGAGGTCGTGGTGATCGCCATCGGCCTGTCCTTCGTCGCCACGCTCTATCCAAGCTGGCGGGCGGCGCGAACCGATCCGGTGGAGGCGCTGCGCCATGAGTGAGGTTCTGAAACTCGAAGGTGTTGTTCGCACCTTTCACAGCGAGGGCGAGGATCTGCACATCCTGCGCGGCGCCGATCTCCCGCTGCGCAGCGGCGAGATCGTCGCGCTGGTCGCCCCCTCCGGTTCCGGCAAATCCACCCTGCTCCATCTCGCCGGGCTTCTCGAAAAGCCGGATGGCGGCACCATCCGCATCGGCGGGATCGATACCGCGCGCCTTTCAGATTCCGAAAAGACCACGCTGCGCCTTAATGAAATCGGCTTCGTCTACCAGGCACATCATCTGCTGGCCGAATTCACGGCACTGGAAAACGCAGCCCTGCCGCAGCTCATCGCCGGAAGCACCCGCAAGGATGCCGAGGCCCGCGCCGCCCATCTGCTCGATGCGTTCGGCCTCGCCGCGCGCGCGCATCATCTGCCCGGCAAGCTCTCGGGCGGCGAGCGTCAGCGCGTTGCCATCGCGCGCGCCATGGCGAACGCGCCGAAGCTCCTGCTCGCCGACGAACCGACCGGCAATCTCGACGTCGCCACCGCCGATCTCGTGTTTGCCGAATTGCTGCGGGTAGTGCGGCACGAAAACATCGCGGCGCTGATCGCCACCCACAACCCCGATCTTGCCGCGCGCATGGATCGCGTGGTCATGCTGCGCGATGGCCATCTCGTGGATGGCTGAACAACAAGGGGAGACTCCGTCGATGGCAGAACTCGACAGTAGCGCCGCCACAGCGCTTGAACTCATCCGTGCCGCGGGCCGCCCGCCGGCCGACCAGCTGAGCCCGGCCGAAGCGCGGATCGGTTATCTGCAGGCGCGCGGCGCCCTTTCGCCGCAGCCGCCAGCGATCACGCATGTGCGCGATCTTGACGCCCAGGGCCGCAACGGCGCCATTCCGCTTCGCCTTTATCGCGATGGGGATGATGAAGCGGCGCGCGGCTGTCTCGTCTATTTCCATGGTGGTGGCTGGGTGATCGGTGATCGCGACACGCATGATGTCGTCTGCCGGCAGATCGCGCAGCGCAGCCGCGCGGTGGTCATTTCCATCGATTACCGGCTCGGCCCCGAGCACAAATTCCCCGCCGCCGTCGAGGATGCGATCGACGCCACCGCCTGGGTCGCCAAACACGCCGATGAACTCGGCATCGATGCGAAGCGCCTCGCCGTCGGCGGCGACAGCGCGGGCGGCAACCTCGCCGCCGTCGTCGCGATCGACGCGCGCGACAATGCCGGCCCCGCCATCGCGATGCAGGCGCTGGTCTATCCCTCGACCGACATGCTCGGCTCGACCGAAAGTCACGAGGCCTTCGCCGAGAACTACATGCTGACGAAGTCGATGATGACCTATTTCCGCGCCCACTACCTGCGCTCGGCGGATGACAAGGCGGACTGGCGCGCCTCGCCGATGCGCGCTGCGCGGCATGACGGGCTGCCGCCGGCCCTGGTCATCACCGCCGGCTTCGATCCGCTGCGCGACGAGGGCGAGGCCTATGCGCGGCGGCTCGCGGAACGCGGCGTTGCGGTCACGCTGCGGCGCTTTCCGGGGCAGATCCACGGCTTCCTGACGATGGGCCGGGTGATTCCCGAAGCCGGCGAGGCGGTTGACGAAATCGTCGCGACGATGGCGGCCCGTGGCGTCTGACGGAACCGAGAGGCCGCGCGGACGCTGGCGCGGCCTCGTCTTCCGCGGCTACGACATCGCGGTGGACGCGGTGATCCTCGGCGTCATCCCGCTGATGCTCGTCGCCCTCGCCTTCGCCTTTCTCGAGGCGGTTGCCAGCACGATCCATCTCTTTCCGGATTTCCGGCCACAGACGATGGACACCTTCACCCTGCGGGTGCTGGTGGAGCAGATTCTCGACGTCGTCATCCTCATCGAGCTGTTCAACACCTTCATGGATTATGCCCGCACGAGGCGCATCCGGCTGTCGACGCTGCTCGACGTGACGATCGTCTTTTCCCTCCGTGAGGTGCTGATCAAGCTCTACGGCCAGAAATTCTCGGCGGAAGACATCATCACGCTGGTCGTCGTCATCATCGTGCTGGTCATCGCGCGCAGCATCACGATGAGGTTTTCCCCTCATCCGCCGTCTCGCGCCTGAGTTCGAGGTCGAGCCATTCGGCCTCGAGCGCGGCGAGCCGCTCCTGGAGTCCGCCTACCGTTTCACTGGCCTTGCGGAACCCATCGGCATCGCGGGTGAAGAAATCGGGGTCGGCGAGGCGGGCCTCGTGCCGGGCGATGCCGGCCTGAAGCGTTTCCATCTCGCTTTCGAGTTCCTTGAGCCGGTGACGGTCGCGGAAGGAGAACGCCGAGGCCGCGGCCCTGGGTTTCGGCGGCGGCGCGGCCGGCTTGCGCGGCCCTGCCTCGCGCGTCTCGCGCGGGCCGCGCTGGGCCAGCATGTCCGCATAGCCGCCGGCATACTCCACCCATCGCCCGTCGCCCTCCGCCGCGAGCGTGGAGGTCGCGATGCGGTCGAGAAAGTCGCGGTCATGGCTGACCAGCAGCACCGTGCCGGCATAGTCCGACAGCATATCCTGCAGGATGTCGAGCGTTTCGAGATCGAGATCGTTGGTCGGTTCGTCGAGGATCAGCAGGTTCGACGGCCGTGCCATCGCGCAGGCCAGCAGCAGCCGGCCACGCTCGCCGCCCGACAGCGTGCCGACCGGCGTGCGCGCCTGTTCGGGGCGGAACAGGAAATCCTTCATGTAGCCGACGACATGGCGAAACTGCCCGCCGACCTCGACCATGTCGCTCCCCCCTCCGGTCAGCGTGTCGGCGAGGGTGCGGGCCGGGTCGAGGGCGGCGCGCTGCTGGTCAAGGGTCGCCACGGCAAGGTTGGTGCCCTGGGTGATCGTGCCTGAGTCCGGCTCGATCTGCCCGGTCAGCAGCCGCAGCAGGGTGGTCTTGCCGGCACCGTTCGGCCCGACGATGCCAAGCCGGTCGCCACGCAGTACCCGTAGCGTCAGGTCGCGGATCACGCAGCGCTCGCCGAATGTTTTCGAGACGTGCTCGGCATCGACGACGATCTTGCCGGAGAGTGCGGCGGCACTTGTCGTCACGTTCATCTCCCGCGCCTCGCGTCGCTCCTCGCGCTTGCGCGCGCGCAGGGCGGCGAGTTCGGCAACGCGGCGGACATTGCGCTTGCGCCGCGCCGTCACGCCATAGCGCATCCAGTCCTCCTCGCGCGCGATGGCGCGGGAGAGCTTCTGCGCGTCACGCTCCTCCTGCTCGAACACCTCGTCGCGCCAGGCTTCGAAATGCGAGAAGCCGCGATCGATCCGGCTGGTGCGGCCGCGATCGAGCCAGACGATGCTGCGCGTCACCGTCTCCAGCAGCCGCCGGTCATGGCTGATCAGCACGATGCCGGCGCGCGAGGCCTTCAACTCGGCCTCCAGCCATTCGATCGCCGGCAGGTCGAGATGGTTCGTCGGCTCGTCGAGCAGCAGCACATCGGGCTCCGGCGCCAGCACCTTGGCCAGCGCGGCCCGCCGCGCCTCGCCGCCGGAGAGGCGGGCGGTACTCTCGGCGCCGGTCAGCCCAAGCCGGTCGAGGCAGGCACGGGCGTGGTGCCCGTCCACTTCCGGATCGAGACCGTCGAACACGTAATCGAGCACGGTCGGGAAGCGGGTGAGGTCCGGCTCCTGCGGCAGGTAGCGCAGGGTGGCGCCAGGCTGCAGGAACCGCGTGCCGGAATCGGCCTCGGCGAGCCCCGCCGCGATCTTCAGCAGGGTGGACTTGCCCGATCCGTTCCGCCCGACGAGGCAGATCCGCTCGCCCGCGGCAATGCCGATTTCCGCCCCGTCGAGCAGCGGCGCGCCGCCGAGCGAGAGCCTTATGTCTTGCAGGTTGAGCAGGGGAGGAGCCATGCGCGCCTTGTGGCCAATCGCGGATCGCATGGCAAGCGAGCGCCGATCGGGGTATGAGAGCGCTGCCATGATCCGCCTGACCGAAATCCGTCTGCCGCTTGACCACACCCCCGACGCCCTGCGCGATGCGGTGCTCGCCCGCCTCGGCATTGGCGAGGCCGCGCTGCGGGGCTTCACCGTCTTCCGCCGCGCCGTCGATGCCCGCCGCAAGGCCGCGATCGTCCTCACCTACACGATCGATGTCGAGGCGGAGGACGAGGCGGGGCTTCTCGCCCGCCATGCTGCGAGCCGCCATGTCGGCCCGACGCCGGACATGACCTACCGGTTTCCGGACTCCCCTCCGCCGGCGCGCCGGCCCGTCGTCGTCGGCACCGGCCCCTGCGGCCTCTTCGCCGCCCTCATCCTCGCCCAGGCAGGGCTGCGCCCGCTGATCCTGGAACGCGGCAAGGTGGTGCGCGAGCGCACGAAGGATACCTGGGCGCTCTGGCGGCGCGGCGTGCTGACGCCCGAATCCAACGTCCAGTTCGGCGAGGGCGGGGCAGGGACGTTCTCCGACGGCAAGCTCTACAGCCAGATCAGCGATCCCAACCATCTCGGCCGCAAGGTGCTGACCGAATTCGTCGCCGCCGGTGCGCCGGAGGAAATCCTCTACGTCGCGCATCCGCATATCGGCACCTTCCGCCTCGTCGGCATGGTCGAGACCATGCGCGCGACGATCGAGCGGCTCGGCGGGGAATACCGCTTCGGCGCCAGGGTGACCGACCTTGCCATCGACACCACCGGCGCAGCCCGGCAGGTCCGCGGCGTGGTGCTGGACTCCGGCGAGACGATAGAGACCGACCACGTCATTCTCGCCATCGGCCATTCCTCTCGCGACACCTTCACCATGCTGCGCGACCGCGGCGTGCATCTCGACAAGAAGCCCTTCGCCATCGGGTTCCGCATCGAGCATCCGCAATCGATGATCGATCGCGCCCGCTACGGCGATCATGCCGGCCACAAGCTGCTCGGCGCCGCCGACTACAAGCTGGTGCATCACGCGCGGAACGGCCGCAGCGCCTACAGCTTCTGCATGTGCCCCGGCGGCACCGTGGTCGCCGCCACGTCCGAGCCGGGCCGCGTGGTCACCAACGGCATGAGCCAGTATTCGCGCAACGAGCGCAATGCCAATGCCGGGATCGTGGTCGGGATATCGCCGGAGGATTTTCCGGGCGACGTTCTGGCCGGCGTCGAACTGCAGCGCCGCCTCGAAGAAGCGGCCTATGTGGCGGGCGGGTCGAACTACAACGCGCCCGGACAACTGGTCGGTGATTTTCTCGCCGGCCGCGCCTCGACGGATTTCGGCGCCGTGATCCCGTCCTACCGCCCCGGCGTCACCCTCACCGATCTCTCGCAGTCACTCCCGGACTACGCCATCGAGGCGATCCGCGAGGCACTGCCGGCATTCGGGCAGAAAATCAAGGGCTTCGATCGCGAGGATGCGGTGCTGACAGGTATCGAAACCCGCACCTCGGCACCGATCCGCATCACCCGCGGGGCGGATGGGCAGAGCCTGAACACGCGCGGTCTGTTCCCCGCCGGCGAGGGTGCGGGCTATGCCGGTGGCATTCTCTCGGCGGGGGTCGATGGCATCCGCGCCGCCGAGGCCGTTGCCCGAAGCCTCGCCGCCTAGAGCAACATCCGATCAGATGGAGTCATCTGATCGGATAAAGATGCTCTGATAATCAACAAGATAGAGCACGACATCCGATCCGGATGGATCGGAACGTGCTCTAATCGCGGAGCGAAACAATCACCGGCACATGGTCGGAAGGCTGCGGCTTGTCCCGCTCCTCGCGTGCGACGCGCACCGTGTCGAGCCGCTCCGCCACGCGCGGCGAGAGCAACGCATGGTCGATTCGCAGCCCCCGGTCGCGCTGCCAGGCGCCGGCCTGATAGTCCCAGAACGTATAGAGCGTTTCATCCGGATGGAGCGCCCTCAGCGCATCGGTCAGGCCGAGCCAGATCAGCGCGCGGAACGCCGCCCGGCTTTCCGGCCGCACCAGCGCGTCATCCGCCGGCAGCGCGCCTTTGGCCAGATCCGCATCGGTGGGGCAGACATTGTAATCACCGGCCAGGATGAAGTCGCGGTCATGCTCCAGCAGCGAGGCGGCATGCCGGCGCAGCTTCTCCATCCAGTCGAGCTTGGCCGCGAAGCCGTCGCCGCCGCCGGAATTGCCGTTCGGCAGGTAGAGATTGCCAACCAGCAGGCCGCCGGCCTCGATCTCGATGAACCGCGCCGCCGCGTCTTCCTCCTCGCCGGGCAGGCGCCGGTGGGTCACCGTCACCGCCCCGCGCGAGAGCACCGCGACGCCGTTATACGCCTTCTGCCCGACGACCTCGGCGCGGTATCCCTCCGCCTCGAAGGCGGCAGCCGGAAACTGCTGAGTCTCGCACTTGATTTCCTGCAGCAGCAGCAGATCGGGCTGCTCGCGCTTGAGAAAATCCGCGATCAGCCCGGCCCGCGTGCGTGCCGAATTGACGTTCCAGGTCGCGATTCGCACGCCGCGCTCAGTCGACCGAGAAGGACGAGCCGCAGCCGCAGGACGAGGTCGCGTTCGGGTTGCCCACGGCGAAATAGGCACCCATCAGCGTGTCCTTGAAATCGAGTTCGGCGCCGTCCAGCAGGTCGAGGCTCGCAGGATCGACGACCACTTTCGCGCCGCCACGCTCGAACACCACGTCATCGGCCGCCATCTCGCGGGTGAGGTCGAACCTGTATTGAAACCCGTTGCAGCCGCCCGCCAGAACCTCGACCCGCAGGGCCGCGTCGGGGCTTTCCGCCGCCACGATGGCGGCGATCCGCGCCGCCGCCGCCTCACTGATCCGGAACCGGTCCATCGTCTCGCTCATGAGGCTGAATATAAGCGCTCATCCGCCGGATCGCCAGCGTCGCTTGGACAAGCCTGCGCTCTCCTAGTAAGCCGGGGCCATGTCACTCGCCCCCTACGCTGCCCGCGCCGAGGCCTCGCGCGGCCGCCAGCATCCCGAGCCCGAAAGCGCGACCCGTTCCCCCTTCGCGCGCGACCGCGACCGTGTGCTCCATTCGGCCGCCTTCCGCACATTGCAATACAAGACCCAGGTCTTCGTGATCCACGAGGGCGACTTCTACCGCACCCGGCTGACCCACAGCCTCGAAGTGGCGCAGATCGCCCGCAGCATCGCCCGTGGCCTCGGGCTCGACGAGGATCTGACCGAAACCCTCGCCCTCGCGCACGATCTCGGCCACCCGCCCTTCGGCCATGCCGGCGAGGCCGGGCTGAACGATGCGCTCGGCGAGCATGGCGGCTTCGACCACAACGCCCAGAGCCTGCGCACCGTCACCCTGCTGGAACGCCGCTATGCCGGGTTCGACGGGCTGAACCTCACCTGGGAATCGCTGGAGGGGCTGGCCAAGCATAACGGCCCGCTGACCGCGCCACCCGCCTATATCGCCGCCTTCGATGCCGCATATCCGCTCGATCTCGCCCGCCAGGCCTCGGCCGAGGCGCAGGTCGCCGCCCTTGCGGACGACATCGCCTATCATGCCCACGACATCGACGACGGGCTGCGCGCCGGCCTGTTCACGCCGGACGATCTCGCCGCCGTGCCGATCATCGGTGCCACCCTGGCGGAGGCTCGCGCTCTGACGGCCGATCCAGTCCGCATCCGCGCCCATGCCGTGCGGCAGATGATCGGCGTACTGGTCAGCGGCGCGCTGGCCGAGAGCCGCCGCCGGCTGGCTGCCCTCGCGCCCGCCGATTCCGATGCCGTGCGCGCCTGCCCGGACGCGGTGATCGGCTTCGCGCCGGAGCTTGCCGCGGAGAATGCCGAAATCCGCCGCTTCCTCTACGCGCGGATGTATCGCCAATGGCGCGTCAACCGCATGACCCACAAGGTCGAGCTGGTGGTGCGCGACATGGCCCGCCTGCTGCTCGCCCGGCCGGACCTGCTGCCCGATGACTGGCGCAACGCCGCCGGCGCGCCGCGCAGCATGACGGCGGCCGAGGCGGTGCGCGACTATATCGCCGGCATGACCGACCGCGCCGCGCTCGACGAGCATCGCCGCCTGACCGACCCCCATTCTCCCGCCTGAGGTTTCCGCATGTCCCACAACATCTTCACTGCCCTGCGCCGGCTGATCCTCGCCGAAATGGCGCGCCTGTTCCCGGCCCTCGATGCGGAAGTGCAGGCGCGGATCGAGGTATCGCCGACACGAGAGGCAGCGCATGGCGACATGGCGACCAATGCCGCGCTGATCGCCGCCAAGCCGCTCGGCCGTCCGCCGCGCGAGATCGCCACCGCCCTCGCCGCAGCACTTTCGGCCCTGCCGGATATCGCGAAGGCCGAGCCGGCCGGGCCGGGCTTCGTCAACCTCACTCTGGCCGATCCGGTCTGGCACGCCGAGATCGCCGCCATCCTGCGCGCCGGCGAAGCCTTCGGCGCGAGCGCGATGGGGCAGGGGCGGCGGGTCAATGTCGAATACGTCTCCGCCAACCCGACCGGCCCGCTCACCGTCGGCCATTGCCGCGGCGCCGTGGTGGGCGACGCGCTGGCCTCGCTGCTGGCCAAGGCCGGGTATGACGTGACCCGCGAATACTACATCAATGATGCCGGCGCGCAGGTCACCGCACTCGCCTGGTCGGTCTACTGGCGCTATTTGCAGGCCCTCGGCACGCAGCTCACCGAGCAGGATTTCGCGGCGGCCACGCCGACCGGCCTGCAATATCCGGGTGATTACCTGATCCCGGTGGCCGAGGCGCTTGTCGCCGCCCATGGCGACGCGCTCGCGGGCCCGGGTCTATCCATCGCCCCCGCCGAGGCCTGGCTCGACACGGTCCGCCGCCACGCGATCGAGTCGATGATGGCGCTGATCCGCGAGGATCTCGCCGCCCTCAACGTCCGCCAGGACGTCTTCACCAGCGAGGCGGCGCTGATCGCCGCGGGCGGCGTCGAGCGCGCCGAGGCGATCCTGCGCGGCCAGGACCTGCTCTATGAAGGCGTGCTGGAGCCGCCCAAGGGCAAGACGCCGGAGGACTGGGAACCCCGCGAGCAGACGCTGTTCCGCGCCACCGGCTTCGGCGACGATGTCGACCGCCCGGTTCGCAAGTCGGACGGCTCGAACACCTATTTCTTCAACGACATCGCCAACCACGCCGACAAGATGGCCCGCGGCTTCGACACGATGATCGATGTCTGGGGCGCCGATCATGGCGGCTACGTCAAGCGGATGCAGGCGGCGGTGAAGGCGCTCGCCGCCGGGCGCGACGCCTCGCTCGACATCGTGCTGTGCCAGATCGTCCGCGTGATGAAGGACGGCACGCCAATGCGCATGTCGAAACGCGCCGGCACCTATATCGAGCTGCGCGACCTTATCGACGCGGTCGGGCCGGATGTCGTCCGCTTCATCATGCTGATGCGCAAGTCCGACGCGCAGATGGAATTCGACCTCGATGCCGCGGTGGCGCAGACACGGGAAAACCCGGTCTTCTACGTGCAGTATGCCCATGCCCGCTGCCGCTCGGTGCTGCGCGCCGCGGCCGAGATGCCCGAACTCGGCGACACCGCCGATGCCGCCCTCGCGGAGGCCGCGCTCGCCAGCCTGACCGCGCCCGAGGAACTGGCGCTGGTCCGCCGCCTCGCCGCCTGGCCACGCCTCGTCGAATCCGCCGCCCAGGCGCGCGAGCCGCACCGAATCGGATTTTTCCTGTATGATCTGGCGGGCGACTTCCATGCGCTGTGGAATGCCGGCCGCGCCGATGCCACGCTGCGGTTCATCCAGGCCGATGCCGTCGAAGCCAGCCGGGCGCGGCTCGCGCTGGTGGCGGCGACCGCGGTGGTCATCCGCTCCGGCCTTGCGGTGATGGGGGTCGCCCCGGTCGAGGAGATGCGCTGAGCGGCGCCGGCTGCCCGGAGAGATGATGGACCGACAGGATTACGACGACGAGATCGACATTCCGCCCTATGCCGTGCGGCGTCCGCCCACGCGCGGGTTCGATCCGGAAATGCGCCGGATCGCGCTCATCGCCGGCGGGTTCGCGGGGGCGATCGTCCTTGTCGCGCTGATCTGGGGCGGTGTGCATCCGCGCCTCGGTCCGCCGCCGGTGATCAAGCCGCCGCCGGGGCCGATGCGCACGGCACCCGCCAATCCCGGCGGCCTGCAGGTGCCTGGGGCTAACGAGCAGATCATGTCCGGCACCACGGCCTCGGGGCCGCCCCGGCTCGCACCGCCGCCGCCCCAGCCGGATTTCTCCAAGCTCGCCGCCGAGGCGAACTCGGCGCAGCCCAAGCCGAAGCTGGCCCCGAAGATGCCCACAGCCGCCGCCGTGCAGACCCAACCGCCCGGTGCGGGCCCGGTGACAACCCTGCCGCCGCCGCCCGTGCTGCCGCCATCCGCAGCAGCCCTGGCATCCGGCGCATCGGCCTCCGCCTCTGCCTCGGCCGCGCCGGCGGCACCGGCCACGACGCCAGCCACGGCCGCAGCCGCCGCGCCCAACCCGCAGGTCGGCAAGGCCATGCCCACGATCATCCCGCCCACGCAAGCCGCGAGTGCCGGACCGCATGACATCCAGCTCGGCGCCCTCGTCTCGATGGCGAAAGCCAATGAGGCTTGGCAGATCCTGCTTGCCCGCGTGCCCGACCTGCTGGCCGGGCGCACCCCCGTCGTTGTGCCGGGCACGGTGAACGGGCAGACCTTCTACCGGCTGCGCCTTGGCGGCTTCGCCAGCGCCGCCGCCGCCGCCGCGTTCTGCGACCGGCTGAAGACCCGCCACGTCGCCTGCTACGTCCCGCCGAAGTGAGACACCGTCCATGAAGGCCGCCATACTCGGCATCGCCGGCCCCACCCTCGCGCCGGAGGAACGTGCGCTGTTCGCCGAGCATCCGCCGGCGGGCGTGATCCTGTTCGGCCGCAACATCGCCGACCCGGCGCAGCTCCGCGATCTCGTCGCCGCGCTGCGCGAGAGCCTGCCGAAAGAGGCGGTGCTGATGGTCGACCAGGAAGGCGGCCGCGTCGCCCGGCTGCGCGCGCCGCACTGGCCCGAACTGCCGCCCGCCGCCCATCTCGGCGCCTTGTTCGCGACGGACCCCGACGCCGCCCGCAACGCCGCCCGCGCCCATGGCGCCGCGATCGGCGCGATGGCCCGCGACGCGGGGTTCGACGTTGTCGCCGCCCCGGTGCTCGACGTCCCGGTTCCGGGTGCGCATGACGTGATCGGCGACCGGGCGATCGCCGCCGACCCCGCCGTGGTCGGCGCGCTGGGGGCGGACATCGCCTGGGGCCTGATGTTCCAGGGCATCGTGCCGGTGATGAAGCACATGCCCGGCCACGGCCGCGCCGGGCTCGACAGCCATCACGGCCTGCCACGCGTCACCGCAACCGCGCTCGATGCCGATTTCGCGCCCTTCGCGGCGAATCGCGACCTGCCCTGGGGCATGACCGCGCATATCCTCTACGAGGCGCTCGACCCCGCCCATCCCGCGACCTTCTCGCGCCGGATCATCGAGGAGGTGATCCGCGGGCGGATCGGCTTCCGGGGCATTCTGGTCAGCGACGACCTCGCGATGGGCGCGCTCGACGGCACGCCGGCCTCCCGCGCCCTGCGCGCCCTTGCCGCCGGCTGCGACCTCGCCCTCTACTGCCCCGGAGAGCCTGCGGCCAACCGCGCGGTGCTCGAAGCCGTGCCCGATCTCGACGTAGCGCTGATCCCCCGCCTCAAGCAGACGGCGATTCCATGACCCATAACCCCATCCTTTCGGTGGTGATCAGCGTGCTCGCGGCAATCCCGGCGATCGTGCTGCATGAACTCGCGCATGGCTACGCCGCGCTGGCCCTGGGTGACCGCACGGCCCAGCGCGCCGGGCGGCTCTCGTTCAATCCGCTGCGCCATGTCGACCGGTTCGGCACGGTGATCCTGCCGCTGTTTCTCATCGCCAGCCAGCTTCTGACGATCGGACGGATCGACTTCATGTTCGGCTGGGCGAAGCCGGTGCCGGTGGACCCGACCGGGTTCCGCGATCCGCGGCGCGGCATGGCGATCGTTGCCGCCGCCGGCCCGCTGTCGAATTTCGTCCTCGCCCTCGCCGCCGCCTTCGCCATCGCCGGCTTCGGGAATGTGCCGGTCCTTGGCGATTTCCTGCTCTATTTCCTGCTCTTCAACATCGTGCTCGGCCTGTTCAACCTGTTGCCGCTGCCCCCCTTCGACGGCGGGCGGATCGCCGTCGGCCTGCTGCCGCTACCCGCCGCCAGAATGCTCGCCCGCGTCGAGCGGCTCGGCATCCTGCTCATCCTTTCGGTGATCTTCATCCTGCCCGCGCTGCTCGGCCAGTTCGGCATCCGCTTCAACCCGGTATCGGACGCGCTCGGCCTCTGGGTGCCGCGCGTCGCCGCCTGGTTCCTCCACCTTGCTGGCGTCAATGCCGGATTCTGACGCCGCGCCGCGCTCCGAACCCGTCGAAGCCTTCATCGTCCGCTTCGAGGGGTTCGAGGGACCGCTCGACCTGTTGCTGGAACTGGCCCGCAGCCAGAAGGTCGATCTCGCCAATGTCTCGATCCTCGCCCTCGTCGAGCAATATCTCGCGATCGTCGAGGGCGCGCGGCGGGTGCGGCTGGAACTCGCGGCGGACTGGCTGGTCATGGCCGCCTGGCTCGCCTGGCTGAAATCCCGCCTGCTGCTGCCCGAGGACGAGACCGCCGCCGAAGAGGGCGAGATCGCCGCCGACGTGCTGGCCGCCCGGCTCCAGGCGCTGGAGGCCATCCGCGAGGGTGCCGCCTGGCTCGGCGCGCGGCCGCAACTCGGCCACGACGTCTTTCCCCGCGGCGCGCCCGAGGATTTCACCGAGATCGACCGCTCGCGGCTGCGCGTCGACCTCACCTCGCTGCTGACGGCCTATCTCGCCGCCCGCCGCCGGTCCGGCGCGAAGCGGCAATACCGGCCGAAGCCGATGAATTTCTGGTCGGTGCAGCAGGCGCTGGAGCGCCTGACCCGGCTGCTCGGCGCAACGCGGGACTGGACCGACCTCGCCGGCTTCCTGCCGCCCGAACTGCCCGATTCGCCCGAACCGCCGCTCGCCCGCCGCGCCGCCCTTTCCAGCACGCTGCTCGCCGGGCTCGAACTCGCCCGCGACGGCCAGCTCGCGCTCCGCCAGGAGCTGCCTTTCGGCCCCATCCAGATCCGTCCCGGCCCGGAGCCCGAACCCGACCATGAATGACACCGAACCGCCCAGCGCCCGCCCGCACGCCGAACGGCTGATCGAGGCGGTGATCTTCGCCAGCCGCGACCCGGTGCCGATGCGCACCCTCGCCACCCTGTTGCCCGAAGGCGAGGATCTCGACGCGTTGCTGGCCTCCCTCCGCGCCCGCCACGAGGGTGGTGGAATCGAACTGGTCGAGGCGGGGCAGGGGATGATGTTCCGCACCGCCCCGGATCTCGCGCCGGCGCTGCGCCGGGTCGTGGAAATCCCCCGCCGCCTGCCGCGCGCGGCGATGGAGACGCTCGCCGTCATCGCCTATCACCAGCCCGTCACCCGCGCCGAGATCGAGGAGATCCGCGGCGTCAGCCTCTCGCAATCGGCGCTTGATGCACTGCTTGAAGCCGATCTCGTGACCCCCGCCGGCCATCGCGAAGCCCCCGGCCGCCCGGCGCTCTGGGCCACGACGCCGCATTTCCTGGTCCAGTTCGGCCTCAAATCGCTGCGCGACCTGCCCAAGCGCAGCGATCTTCTGGTCGAGCCGGCCGGTCCGGCCCCCGCCGATCCTTGACCTCGGGCGCAGGACTGCTAGCAGAGAGGCCGGTTTAAGCGGACGGACATGCTCGGATTTTCCTGGCCAGAAATTGGCGTGATATTGATGGTGGCGCTCGTCGTCATCGGGCCCAAGGACCTGCCGGTGGCCATCCGCACGGCGACTGCGGCGCTGCGCAAGATGCGCGGCCTTGCCAGCGAGTTCCAGGGTCATGTTCAGGAACTCATGCGCGAGGCCGATCTCGCCGATATCGGCAATGATCTGCGCAATCTCCGCAATTTCGATCTCGGCAGCACGATCGAGCGCCATGTCGACCCCGATGGCACCATTCGCAGCAGCTTCGATCCGGCGGAGGGCGAAACCTATGGCGTTCCCTCGGCCGCCGACACCGTGATCGAGGGGGCGGCGGATGACGAATTCCCGCCGGATATGCCCGCTTTCATTCCGCCCGACGCGGTGCGCGCCCGACCGGTGCCCGCCTTCATTCCCCCCGGCACGCGACTCTGGTAGGCCCGCCGCATGACATCCGATGAGACCGAAACGCCGCAGGACGCGGACCCGATCAACGACAAGGAAATGCCGCTGCTCGACCATCTGGCCGAGCTGCGCCGCCGCCTGCTCTGGTCGGGCCTCGCCTTCCTCGCCGCCTTCCTCGTGTCGTACTACTACGCGCAGCCGATCTATCACTTCCTCGCCCAGCCGCTCGTCAACATCCTCAAGGAGCGCGGGCAGAAGCCGGAACTCGTCTACACGGCGCTCTACGAGGCGTTCTTCACCTATGTGAAGGTCGCGATCTTCGCCGCCGCCTTCATCTCCTTCCCGGTCATCGCCACGCAGATCTGGCTGTTCATCGCGCCCGGCCTCTACCGATCGGAAAAACGCGCGCTGCTGCCCTTCCTGATCGCCACGCCGGTGCTGTTCTTCGCCGGCGGAGCGTTGGCATATTATGTCATATTTCCAAATGCCTGGAAGTTTTTCCTGAGTTTTCAGACGAACCCGCACAACGCGAATTTCCAGATCAACGTGCTGCCGCGCGTCTCGGACTATCTCAACCTGGTGATGAAGCTGATCTTCGCCTTCGGCATCTGCTTCGAACTGCCGGTACTGCTGACGCTGCTCGGCCGGGTCGGCATCGTCAACGCGGCGGCGCTGAAGAAATACCGCCGCTATGCCTATGTCGGCTGCTTCATCGTCGCGGCGATCCTGACCCCGCCGGACGTCTTCACCATGACCGGCCTCGCGCTGCCGCTGATCGCCCTGTTCGAACTGTCGATCTTCGCGGTGAAGATGGTCGAGCCGAAAGCCGAGGTTTCCGAGAATGCATGACCTGAAAGCCATTCGCGACGACGCCGCGGCCTTTGGTGCTGCGATGCGCCGACGAGGACTTGCCGGGCCGGAAGGGGCGGACGAGGGCGCGGCAGCACCGATCCGCGCTCTCGATGAAGAGCGCCGCCGCGCACAGACCGAGCTTCAGGGCCACGAAACGCGCCGCAACGAACTCGCCCGCGCGATCGGCCAGGCCAAGCGCGCCGGCGAGGATACCACGGCCCTCGAAGCCGAAGGCACGGCCCTGCGCCAGTCGATCGAGACCGCCAACGCCTGGCTTGCCGAATCGGCACGCAAGCTGGACGAGCTGCTTGCCGTCCTGCCCAACGTCCTCGATGCCGACGTCCCCGATGGCCCCGACGAAACCGCCAATGTGGAGCAAAAACGGGTCGGCGCACCGCCCTCATTCGATTTCGAGGCAAGGCAGCATTTCGAACTTGGCGAAGCCCTCGGCCTGATGGATTTCGCCGGCGCGGCCAAGCTCGCCGGCGCCCGGTTCACCGTGCTGCGCGGCGATCTCGCCCGGCTCGAGCGCGCCCTCGGCCAGTTCATGCTCGACCTGCATGTGAACGAGCACGGCTATACCGAGGTTTCGCCGCCGCTGCTCGTCAACGACGCGACGATGTATGGCACCGGCCAGCTTCCCAAATTCGCCGAGGACCTCTTCCGCACCACCGACGGTCGCTGGCTGATCCCCACCGCCGAGGTGCCGCTGACCAACCTCGCCGCCGGAGAGATCCTCGATGCCGCCAGCCTGCCGCTGCGCATGACGGCGCTGACCCCGTCCTTCCGCTCCGAGGCCGGCTCAGCCGGGCGCGACACCCGCGGAATGCTGCGCCAGCACCAGTTCTGGAAGGTCGAGCTCGTCTCGCTCACCACGCCGGAGGCCAGCGCCGACGAGCACGAGCGGATGACAAGCTGCGCCGAATCCGTGCTGGAACGCCTGGGCCTGCCCTATCGCCGCATGCTGCTCTGCGCCGGCGACACCGGCTTCTCCTCGGCCAAGACCTACGATCTCGAGGTATGGCTGCCGGGGCAGGGGGCCTATCGCGAAATCTCCTCCTGCTCGAACTGCCGCGCCTTTCAGGCCCGCCGCATGAACGCCCGCTACCGCCCGCCGCAGACCGGCCCGAAGCCGGCGAAGCCGGATTTCGTCCACACCCTGAACGGCTCCGGCGTTGCGACCGGACGCGCCCTCATCGCCGTGATGGAAAACTACCAGAACGCCGACGGCTCGATCACTGTTCCGGACGCGTTGCGGCCCTATATGCGAGGATGTGACCGGATCGGCTGACCGCCCCGGTCCCCTCCTATTGACCGGGGCGGGCGGCTTCTCATATTCGATGTCCAGAATATGATATCCCAAGGAGGCAGCGATGAGCCTGCGCCCCGAAGTCTTGCCGTTCTTCGATCCCGCGACGAGCACGATCAGCTACATCGTGGTCGACCCGGCCACCGCGCGCGCGGCGATCATCGATTCCGTGCTCGATTACGACCCGAAAGCCGGCCGGGTTTCCACCACCTCCGCCGACGCGCTGATCGCAAAAGTACGTGAACGCGGCCTCACCATAGACTGGATTCTCGAAACCCACGTCCATGCCGATCATCTCTCCGCCGCGCGCTACCTGCAGCGCAACCTGGGCGGCGGCGTGATCGGCATTGGCGATCATATCGCGCCGGTCCAGGCCAATTTCGCCGACATTTTCGACCTCGGCCCCGACTTTCCCACCGATGGAAGCCAGTTCAACCACCTGTTTCACGATGGCGAGCGCTTCGCGGTCGGCACGATCGAGGCCGAGGCGATCTACACGCCCGGCCACACACCGGCCTGCATGTCCTACCATGTGGGCGACGCCGTTTTCGTGGGCGACACGCTATTCCAGCCCGATTACGGTACCGCCCGCTGCGATTTCCCGGGCGGGGACGCGCACGCGATGTATCGCTCGGTCCACCGCCTCTACAGCCTGCCGGACGAAACCCGCGTCTTCACCGCGCATGACTACCAGCCCGGCGGGCGCGAGCCGGAATGGGAAAGCACGATCGGCGAACAGAAGGCGAAGAACCTGCAGATCAACACCGGCATCGGCGAGGAGCAGTTCGTCGCCATGCGCGAGGCGCGGGATGCGACTCTCGCGGCCCCGGTGCTGATCCTGCCGTCGCTGCAGGTGAACATCAGCGGCGGCGATCTGCCGAAGCCGGCGCCGAACGGCCGCCGCTACCTCAAGATTCCGCTCAACACGCTCTGACGGCGAGGACCCCGCCTCATGCTGCTTCCCGCACTCTTTCCCACGCGCTTCACCCCGCTGCCCGATCTCGCGGGCGGGCTGCTCATCGGCGCGTCCGCTGCCCTGCTCTGGCTCGGCATCGGCCGCATTGCCGGCATCACCGGCATTGCCGGCGACCTGATCCAGCGCTCCGGGCGGGACTGGCGGCTCGCCTTCATCTCCGGCCTGCTTCTGGCCGGCCTTCTCGCGCGCACGCTCGGCGCCGCGCCCTCCATTCATGTCGCCGCCGGCCTGCCGGTGATGATCGGCGCCGGCCTGCTGGTCGGCATCGGCACCGCGCTCGGCGGCGGCTGCACCTCCGGCCACGGCGTCTGCGGCCTGGCCCGCGTCTCGCCGCGATCGATCGTCGCCACGCTCATCTTCATGGCCATCGCCGTGATCGTGGTCTTCCTCACCCGTGACCTCGGAGCCCTCTGATGCGCCAGCCCCTGATCGCCTTCGCCGCCGGCCTGCTCTTCGGTGCCGGGCTTCTGCTCTCCCGCATGGTCGATCCCGCGAAGGTGCTGGGATTCCTCAACTTCGCCGGTCATTGGGACCCAAGCCTGGCCTTCGTCATGGGCGGCGGCGTGATCATCGCCGCACTGGGCTTCGCGCTCGGCCGGCGGCTTTCCGCGCCGCTCGCCGGCGGCAGCTTTCCCGTGCTCCGGCGCAGCGGCATCACCGCGCGGCTTGCCGGCGGGGCTGCGATCTTCGGCGTCGGCTGGGGGCTCGCCGGCCTGTGTCCGGGGCCGGCCATCACGGCGCTGGCACTGGATCCGCTCGTCATCGCGCCGTTCGTGGGCGCGATGCTGGCCGGAATCTGGGTCGTGCGGGGGCTCGACGCCGCGCGTCAGCCGCAGCCGCCCGCGCTACCCGTCTCCGCGGTGCAGAACAGCCGGTAGATCAGCGCGACAACCTCCCGCGCCGCCTCGCTGCCGAGCGAGTAGTAGATCGTCCGGGAATCGCGGCGCGTCGTTACCATTCCGTCCTGCCGCAGCCGCGCCAGCTGCTGCGACAGATGCGCCTGGCGGATGCCCAGTTCGCGCTCAAGCTGGCCGACCGACGCTTCGCCATGCGTGAGATGGCAAAGCACCATCAGCCGGTGCGGATTGGCAATGCAGCGCAGGAACTGCGACGCAAGTGTTGCGTTTCGCATCATCGCGTCGAGTTCGATCTCGCTGTCATCCGACGGCAGGATGGACTTCGCCATGTCGGCCCGAATATCTTCCTCAGCTGTCAAGGGGGCGCTCTGACCCATTTTGTGTTCCCCGTGTCCAAGCTCGCTTTATAGGCAGCGACTATGATCTGATCGATCAGCCTTTGGCAATACGTGAGCCGTGGTTTCCGGCCACGAGGCCATGCCCGCAGCTCGCCACAGGCTACGGGGCGGCGCGCGGCGCGCTTGTCCTCAGGCGCCGATCAGCCCGAGTTCCGGGCTCGATGCCTCGGCCCGCAGCCGTTTCGGAATCCGTCCCGCCGCGCGGGCGCCGAAACCGGCTTCCACCGCCGCCCGCATCGCCGCCGCCATCCGCACCGGGTCATGCGCCCGGGCAATCGCGGTGTTGAGCAGCACGGCGTCGCAGCCGAGTTCCATCGCCAGCGTCGCGTCCGACGCGGTGCCGATCCCGGCATCAAGCACCACCGGCACCGCACTCTGCGCGCAGATCCGCTCGATATTGTAGGGGTTGGCGATCCCGAGCCCCGAGCCGATCGGCGAGCCCAGCGGCATCACGGCGGCCGCCCCGAGATCCGCCAGCTTGCGGCAGAGAATCGGATCGTCCGTGCAATAGGGCAGCACGGTGAACCCCGCCTTCACCAGCGCGCCGGTCGCCTCGATCAGCAGTTCGGCATCCGGATACAGGGTTTCCCGGTCACCGATGATTTCAAGCTTGATCCAGTCGGTCTCCAGCGCCTCGCGTGCGAGTTCGGCGGTCAGCACCGCATCGCGCACGGTCGAGCAGCCGGCGGTATTCGGCAGCAGCCGGTATCGTCCGCCCAGCGCATCGAGCAGCGAGCCGCCATAAGCATCGAGGCTGATTCGTCTGATCGCCACGGTGACCAGCGACGGATCCGCCGCCTCCAGCGCGTCGAGCAGCACCTGCTGGTTCGGATAGGCGCTGCTGCCCATGAACAGGCGCGAGCCGAGAGCAACGCCGCCGATCTCGAATGCGCTCATCTCAGCCCCCTCCGACCGCGCGAACGATCTCGATCTCGTCGCCCGGCATCAGCCGGGTGCGCGCCCAGGCCGCCCGCGGCACCACGGAGGCGTTCAGCGCCACCGCCAGCCCCTTGGTTTCATGCAGCCCCTTCGCCTCCAGCAATGCGGCAATGCTCGCCGCAATCGGCTCGAACGCGCCGTTCACCCGGATTTCCTCGCGATTCATGCAGCACTCCTCACCCGCGCGAAGCGCCCGATCCCGAACGGGGCGATGCGCGGATCAAGCTTCTGCTCCAGGATCGTCGCCGCCATCGCCGCGGCGGTGACCGGGGTGAGCAGAATGCCGTTGCGGTGATGCCCGGTGCAGAACATCAGGCCGGGCAGGGCGCTGGGACCGAGCACAGGGGCGTCATCGCGCGATCCGGGCCGGAAACCGACCCAGGTTTCCACCACGGCGAGCTCCTCGATCCCCGGCAAGGCGCGCCAGGCGCCGTCGAGCAGCGAATAAAGCCCGCCGGCCGTCATTGCGCCATCGAACCCGCGTTCCTCGACCGTCGCACCGATGACCAGCAGGCCACTCCGCCGTGGCACCAGATAGGCCCGCGGCGCCCAGATCACATGGCGCAGCAGGGGGATTTCCGGGTCCATCTGCACCGAGAGCATCTGCCCCTTGATCGGGCGGACCGGCGGCAGCGGCACCGGCAGATCGAACCCGGCGGACCAGGCGCCAGCCGCCAGCACGACCACATCCGCCGCGTGAACCCCCTCGGCGGTCACCACGCCCCGGGCGCGGCTGCCATCGGTCTCGATCCGCCGCACGGGCATCCGCTCGCGCAGCACCCCGCCCGCACGGCGGAACGCCTCGGCCAGCGCCGCCGTCGCCGCGCGGTTGTCGACCTGTATGTCGTCTGGCGAAAACACCGCCCCGGCCAGTTGCGGCGCGAGATAGGGCTCGCGCGCGCGCGCCTCGGCCGGCGTCAGCCATTCGAGCTCGATGCCCTGGCTTTTCTGGAATTCCATGTCGTGGCGCAGCTTCGCCGCGTCGTCGCGGTTGAGGGCGATCAGCATCGTGCCCTCGCGCCGCAACCCGACCTCCATGCCGGTGGCCGCCTCGAGTTCCGCCGCGAAGTCCGGCCACAGCGCCAGCGACTCGCGGTTGAGCACCCCGAGCGCCTGTTCGCCCGGCTCCGCCTCGCAGCCAGCGGCGAGCATCCCGGCCGCGGCGTAGCTGGCGCCGCGGCCGATTGCATCGCGCTCGAACACCGTGGTCTCGGCGCCGCGCTGCGCGAGGCGCCAGCCCAGGGCGAGCCCGATGATGCCGCCGCCGATGATGGCGACCTTCATGGCTTCACTCCGCCGCCTGATCCTCGACATAGATGCGGCTGCCGCCATCGCGGAACTCCGCCGCCTTCTGCGCGAGCCCTTCCTCGCGCGCCACCTCGTCGCGAATGTCCTGGGTGATCTTCATCGAGCAGAATTTCGGCCCGCACATCGAGCAGAAATGCGCGACCTTGTGCGCCTCCTTGGGCATCGTCTCGTCGTGGAAGGCGCGCGCCGTGTCCGGGTCGAGGCCGAGATTGAACTGGTCCTCCCAGCGGAACTCGAAGCGCGCCCGGCTCACCGCGTCGTCGCGCAGCTTCGCCGCCGGATGCCCCTTGGCGAGATCCGCCGCGTGCGCCGCAAGACGGTAGGTGATGACGCCGGTCTTCACATCGTCGCGGTTGGGCAGGCCGAGATGCTCCTTCGGCGTGACGTAGCAGAGCATCGCGGTGCCGAACCAGCCGATCATCGCCGCCCCGATCGCCGAGGTGATGTGATCGTAGCCCGGCGCGATGTCGGTGGTCAGCGGCCCGAGCGTATAGAACGGCGCCTCGTGGCAGACCTCGAGCTGCTTTTCCATGTTCTCCTTGATCTTGTGCATCGGCACATGGCCGGGGCCCTCGATCATCACCTGGCAGCCCTTGGCCCAGGCGATCTTCGTCAGCTCGCCCAGCGTCTCCAGCTCGGCGAACTGCGCCGCGTCATTGGCATCGGCGATCGAGCCGGGCCGCAGCCCGTCGCCCAGCGAGAACGACACGTCATACTTGCGCATGATGTCGCAGATCTCGTCGAACTTCTCGTAGAGGAAGCTCTCGCGGTGATGCGCGAGGCACCAGCGCGCCATGATCGACCCGCCGCGCGAGACGATGCCGGTCACCCGCTTCGCCGTCAGCGGCACATGGGCGAGCCGCACCCCGGCATGGATGGTGAAATAGTCCACGCCCTGCTCGGCCTGCTCGATCAGCGTGTCGCGGAACACCTCCCAGTCGAGCTTGTCCGGATCACCGCCGACCTTCTCAAGCGCCTGGTAGATCGGCACGGTGCCGATCGGCACCGGCGAGTTGCGCATGATCCAGGAGCGGATGTTGTGGATGTTCCGCCCGGTGGAGAGGTCCATCACCGTATCCGCGCCCCAGCGAATCGCCCAGACCAGCTTCTCGACCTCTTCCGCGGCCCCCGAGGTGACCGCCGAGTTGCCGATATTGGCGTTGATCTTGACGAGGAAATTGCGCCCGATGATCACCGGCTCCAGCTCGGGGTGGTTGATGTTCGCCGGAATGATCGCCCGTCCCGCCGCGATTTCGCTGCGGACGAATTCCGGCGTCACGAATTCGGGGATCGCCGCGCCGAACCGCTCGCCATCCGCCCGCCGCGCCGCCGCGCCTTCGGCGGCCTTCGCCCGGCCGAGATTTTCGCGATGCGCGACATAGATCATCTCTTCCGTGACGATCCCGGCCCGCGCGTATTCATACTGCGTCACCAGCGCACCATCCTTGCCGGCGAACACGCTCCGCCCGGCGGGGCAGGGGGGCACCAGCCGGTCCGCCGCCGCGAATCCGTTATCCTCCGGCTTCACCGCCCGGCCGGCCACGGCATCGAATCCGCGCCGCTCGATCCAGGCGCCGCGCACCAGCGGCAGCCCGTTGTCGAGATCGAGACTGAAATGCGGGTCGGTGAACGGCCCCGACGTGTCATAGAGCCGGAACGGCGCTTCCCCCGCGCTGGGGTGCAGGTCGACCTCGCGGAACGGCACGGCGATGTCGGGCCGCCCCTCGGGCGAGGTAAACACCTTGCGCGAGCCGGCGATCGGGCCGGTCGTGACACTGGCAGGCTTGGTCTGGACGTTCATGGCGCGCTCCTCGGAACAGGGGCGACGCTGGGGCGTATGGTTCGGTCTGGATGATCCCGTCCCTCCGCCGGCGCAACCCGGATCAGGTTCAAAGGGTTGCCGGCTTCCCGGCTCTCAGCGTCCGTCGACGCACCCCTCGGATAAGACGACGATGGGTCGGTCGCGCCGGCAAGTCAAGTGCCACACCACTTTGTCATGAATTGCAGAAACGTTTTGTTCATCTTTGAAAGGCATAAGGAAATCAGAATTCCGCCCGTTCGGAGATCCAGGATTTTCATGATCGGTTTCATTGCGGCCCCGATAGAAGATTGTGCCAGCAATGGCTTCCTGGCGCGCGGTCTCATACCGCCCGAAGCCGCCCCCCGCTTGGCGCCGCCCTCCGGCCGCATCTCGCCCGGCCGCCCCGGAACGCTCCGCTGATGGGGCAGAAACTCCAGGCGGGTTGCGTCGATCCGGCCGAGATCGACCGCCTCCACGAAACCTTCATCCATGCCTCGGCCGATCTCGCGCGGGATCTTCACGCGGGAGCCGACGATCCGGCCATCCGCCGGTTCAACCTCGCGGCGGGCATGGCATTCGACGTGGCGCGCCGCTCCATCCGCTGCGCCAACGAAGCCCTCGAAGACCTGCGGACCATCCACCGAATCGCCAGGATCGGCAACTGGCGCGTTCGGCTCGACGATCATCTCACCTCCTGGTCGGAGGACATGCACGAACTCTTCGGCACCGATCCGGATCGTTTCGTGCCGCTGTTCGATGTCCTGACCGGACAGATGGACGAGACCGACAGGACGGCGTTCCTCGCGACCTTCCGCACCGTGGCCGAAACCGGCCAGGCTGCCGCGGCGGAAATCCGCATCCGTGGCGCGGAGGAGGGCGCACGGCGCTGGTTCTGGATCGACATGCGGCCCGAGACCGACGACACCGGCGCCATCGTCGCCGTGCGCGGCATCTGCCAGGAAATCACCGACCGCAAGGTGGCGCTGGAGCGGATCCGCTACATGTCCTCGCACGATCCGCTCACCAACCTGATCAACCGTACCCATCTCCTCGAACGGCTCGACCAGATCCTGGGCGAAGCCCGCCGCCGCCGCGAAAACGTCGCCCTGCTCACCTTCGACATCGACGATTTCAAGGGCATCAACGATCTGTTCGGCCACGCGGTGGCCGACAGCGTGCTGCGCGAAATCGCCGGGCGGATCGCCCGCCAGGTGCGCGAGTCCGATCTCGTGGCCCGCATCGGCGGTGACGAGTTCGTGGTGGTCCAGGCCGGGTGCGAACAGCCCGAACTGGTCGAAACCCTGGCCCGCCGCCTGCTGCGCACGATCGCCGATCCCATCGTCCTCGCCGATGGCCGCGAAATCGGCATTTCGGCCTCGGTCGGTATCGCGCTGCACCCTTTCGACGGCATGACGCCGGGCGCGCTGCTCGCCCATAGCAGCCAGGCCCTGCACGTCATCAAGAAAGAACGCCCGAACACCCTCGGCTTCTACGACGCGTCGGTCCAGTCCGAGTGGCAGAAGCGCCGCGCGCTCGAGCAGGATCTGCGCCTCGCCTTGCAGCATCGCGAATTGTCGCTGGTCTATCAGCCGATGTTCTGCATGCGATCGTCGCTCTGCAGCGGCTTCGAGGCGCTGCTGCGCTGGAACAGCCCGACGCACGGCCCCGTAGCACCCGATCTGTTCATCGGCCTCGCCGAATCCATCGGCCTGATGGAGGAGGTCGGCACCTGGGTGCTGCGCGAAGCCTGTGCCGAGGCCGCGCGCTGGGCGGTACCGCTCACCGTCGCGGTCAATGTGTCGCCGATCCAGATCCAGCAGGGCGATCTCGCCTCGGTGATCACCGAAACCCTGAATACGACCGGGCTTCCGGCCAACCGGCTGGAAATCGAAGTCACCGAATCGATGCTGATCCGCAATTTCGACCGCGCGGTCGACACGCTGCAGCGCATCAAGGCGCTCGGCGTCGGCATTTCGATCGACGATTTCGGCACCGGCTATTCATCGCTCGCGACGCTGCGGGCCTTTCCGTTCAACAAACTCAAGATCGACCGCAGCTTCGTCCGCGATCTTGCGGAGGAATCGGAATCGCTCGCCATCGTCAACGCCGTCCTCGGCCTCGGCCGGGGACTTCGCCTGCCCGTCGTGGTCGAGGGGGTGGAGACGGAACGCCAGGCCGACATCCTGCGCGACTGCGGGGCCGATGCCATCCAGGGCTATCTTTTCGGCCGGCCGTCGCCGATCTCCGCTTACAGCAACATCACGGATCCGCGCGTGACCTCCCGGCGCCGCCTCGCTGTCTAGCGCGCTCACGGCGGCATCCGCGCTCTTTTGCTTTGCCGGCGCCCCGCTTTCCGCTAGACTCCGCATCCGTGAACATGGTCTTGCCGCGCCTGCCGAGGATCACGGTCGAAGTCGTTTTCGATTTCGTCTGCCCTTGGTGCTATCTCGGCGTTCACCGCCTGCAGCAATTGCGCGCCAGCCGGCCGGACCTGCCGATCGCGCCGCAATGGCGGCCGTTCCTGCTCAATCCGGACATGCCTCGCCCCGGCATCAGCCGCGCCGACTACACGGCGCGCAAGTTCGGCGATGAGGAGCGCGCAAGACGGTTCCACGCGGCGGTCGCCGCGATCGCCGCCGAGGACGGCCTCGATCTCGCCTTTCCGCGAATCAGCCGCGCGCCGAGCACCGTCGATGCGCACCGCCTGATCCGCTTCGCCCACGACCACGGCCCCGTCGAGGATCTGGTCCTCGCGATCTTCCGCGCCTATTTCACCGAAGGCCGTGACATCGGCGACGCCGCAACACTCGCGGCCCTCGCGGCGGCGCACGGCCTGCCGCGGGATCGCGTCGCGGCCTTTCTCGCCGGCGACCGGGCGACCGACCAGATCCATGCCGACAATCTCTTCGTGCACCGCCTCGGCATCAACGGCGTCCCCTGCTTCATCATCGACGGCCAGACCGCGATCGCCGGCGCCCAGGAACCCGGCATTCTAGAGCGCCTGGTCGAACTCGCCGCCTCGGACGTCGCCCTGTCCTGATCCGCCCTTCCGCGAGGGCGCGCACCGTGGCAGAACGGCACGATGAAACGTCGCTTCGTGGTTGCCGCCCTGCCGTTCGCCCCCGTCCTGATCCGGCCCGCCCGCGCCGCGGGGTTCGAGGCCTTCATCCACACACTCGAAAGCCGCGCCCGGCAAGAGGGAATCCCGGGGCGGATTGCCGGCGCCGCCCTGTCCGGCCTCAGGCCGAACCAGGACGTGATCCATTACGAAACCCATCAGCCCGAATTCACCCTGACCTGGGCGCAATACAGCGCCCGTGTCGTGACCGAAACCCGGGTGACCGAGGGCCGGGCGGCCTTCGCACGGCACCGGGAACTGCTCGAACACATCCGCGCCCGCTTCGGTGTCGCCGCCGCGCCGATCGTGGGCATCTGGGGCATCGAGACCGATTTCGGCCATTACCAGGGCGATTTCAACGTGATCGACGCTCTCGCCACGCTCGCCTGGTACAAGAACAGCGCCTATTTCAGCCGCGAGGCCATCGCCGCGATGCGGATCGTCAGCCGCGGCGACATCCGCCTTGCCGAGTTGCGCGGCTCCTGGGCCGGGGCCATGGGGCAGCCGCAATTCATGCCCAGCATCTACCTCAGCACGGCGGTCAGCTATTCCGGCCACGGCCAGCCGAACATCTGGACCAGCGTGCCCGACACCCTGGCCTCGATCGCCAACTACATGCGCAAGTCGCACTGGCGGCTCGGCCTGCCGTCGAGCGAACCGGTATTGATTCCACCGCATTTCGACACCGCGCTGGCCGGGCGCGACCACACGCTGCCGCTGGCGCGCTGGCAGGCGCTCGGCGTCCATCGCCTCGCACCGGCTCGCCGACTGCCGGCAACCACCCCGGCCTCCCTGCTGCTGCCGGATGGCCCGCACGGCGAAGCTTTCCTCGCCTTCGGCAATTTCCGTGCGATCCGCAGCTACAACCCGTCCGATCTCTACGCCCTCGCGGTCGGCGAACTCGGCCGCCGGATCCTCGCATGATCCGCGCGACCCTGCCGCTCGCGGCCGCGCTGGCACTCGCCGGCTGCGGCCTGCTGCATCATCGCCCCCCGCCGGCGCAGCACGTCCGCTACACGGTCGGGAAACCCTACAACGCCGGCGGGCAATGGCATTATCCGCGGGTATTCGGCCACTACGACCGCACCGGCCTGTCCACCCTGATCGCCCCCGGCCCGGCACGACTCACCGCCGATGGCGAGGCCTATCGCGCCGACAGCCTGACCGCCCAAAGCCCGGTCCTGCCGCTGCCCTCGATCGTGCGAATCACCAATCTTGATACCGGCCGCAGTCTTGCCGTCCGCGTGAACGATCGCGGACCGATGCAGGCCGGGCGGATCGTCGCGGTCACGCCCCGCGTCGCGCGCCTGCTCGGCATGCCGGCGGACGGCGTCGCCGAGGTCCGCGTCCAACTGCTCGCCGGGCGCTCGGCGGCGTTGCAGGGCAGCCTTGGCGCCGGGCCCCATCTCACGGCGGCGCCGGTCGGCGCGGTCGCCGCCGCCGCCCTGCCGCCGCCGCCCGGCGCCGGCGGTTCGGCCGGCGCGGTTTCCGGCACGATCCGCCCAGCCACCGCGCATCCGGCCGGCGTCCCCGGCGCTGTCGAGCGCCTGTCCGGCGTGGTGCGCACCGCACCACCATCGCCCGGCCCGCTCTATGTCGAAATCCCCGGCTTCGGGTCCACCACCGACGCCATGAACCTGCGCGCGCGGCTCGCCGGCATGCCGGGCGCGATCCTCCCGCAATCCGCCGGCGGCCGCACCCTCTATGCGCTGCGCCTCGGCCCCTATGCCAGCGCGCCCGCCGCCGATGCGGCGCTGCGTTCGCTGCTCGACCGCGGCGTCGCCGGCGCCGAGATCGTGGTCCGGTGAGCCGGCAGGGCGTCTTCATCACGCTCGAAGGCGGGGAGGGGGCCGGCAAGTCGACGCAGATTGCCCGCCTTGCCGCCCGGCTTCGCGCCGCCGGGCACGAGGTTCTGACCACCCGCGAGCCGGGCGGCACGCCCGGGGCCGAAGCGATTCGCGCGCTGATGCTCGACCCCGCGCGCCATTTCGCGCCGCTGGCCGATACGCTGCTGGTCTTCGCCGCCCGCGCCGACCATGTCGCGGCCATCATCCGCCCGGCGCTCGAACACGGCGCCGTCGTGCTGTGCGACCGTTTCACCGACTCGACGATGGCGTATCAGGGCCACGGCCTGGGCGTGGACCGCGCGGCGATCGCAACCCTCGGCGCGATGATCGGCGCCACGCCCGATCTCACGCTGATCCTCGACCTGCCGGACGCCATCGCCCGTGCGCGACTGGCGCACCGCGGCGGCGCCGCCGACCGCTACGAACAGTTCGATACCGGCTTTGCCATCCGCGTCGCTGACGGCTTCCGCGCCATCGCGGCTGCCGAGCCGGATCGTTGCGTCCTGGTCGATGCCGCCGGCGGGATCGAGGACGTCACCGAAACCCTCGCCGGCCTCATCCGCGCCCGGCTCGGCCTCGCCATCGCCTGATGCTGCCGCCCCGCGCCAATCCCGAGCTTCGGGGCCATGACGACGCCGTTGCCGAACTCTTCCGCGCCGCGACCGGCGCGCGCCTGCACCATGCCTGGCTGATCGCCGGCCCGCCCGGAATCGGCAAGGCCACGCTCGCTTTCCGCTTCGCCCGCTGGCTGCTCGCCGGCGCCCGCACGCCAGACCTGTCGCTCCCCGCGCGCGATCCCGCCTTCCGCCGCATCGCCACCGGCGCGCATGCCGACCTTCTGGTCATCGAGCGCCGCTACGACGAGAAGCGCAAGCGGATGCAGGGCGAAATCGTGGTCGACACGGTCGCCGCCGCCGGCCGCTTCCTGCGGCTCACACCGGGCGAGGGGGGGTGGCGCGTCGTCATCGTCGACGGGGCCGAGGCGCTGAACCGCAACGCCGCCAACGCGCTGCTCAAGCTGCTCGAGGAACCGCCGGCGCGGGCGATCTGGCTGCTGGTCTGCCACGCGCCCGGCCGCCTGCTGCCCACCATCCGCAGCCGCTGCCGCCGGCTGGACCTCGACCCGCTGCCGGTCGACACCGTCAGCAGCCTGCTCGCGGCCGCTCTGCCCGACCTTCCCGCCGAACGCCGCACGGCCCTGGCCGCGCTGGCCGAAGGCTCGATCGGCCGCGCCTTGTCCCTCGCCGATGCCGATGGCCTCGCCCTGGCCGGCCTCGTGGGCGAAGCGCTCGCCGGTCCGCTCCCGCCCGCGCGCGACGCCGCCATTGCCGATATGATCGCCCGCGCCGATGACGGCTTCGCCACCTTCGCCGACCTGCTGCGCGCCGCCCTGGCCACCGAAACCCGTGCCGCCGCCCGTGCCAAACCGTCGCCCGCGCTTGATGGCCGCGCCCGCCTCTGGCAGGACTTCGGCAGGATCGCGGCGGAAGTCGACGGTCTCAATCTCGACCCGCGTGCGGCGGTTCTGACCATGCTCCAGCTTCTCCGAGTGCCATGACCCGAAAATTCTACATCACGACCCCGATCTATTACGTGAACGGCGCGCCCCATATCGGCCACGCCTACACCTCGGTCGCCGCCGACGTGCTAGCCCGCTTCAAGCGGCTCGACGGGTTCGACGTGCATTTCCTCACCGGCACCGACGAGCACGGCCAGAAGGTCGAGGCCACCGCCCGCGCGAACAACATCGCCCCGCAAGAGTTCACCGACCGCATCGCCGGCGAGTTCCGCGCCATGGCGCAGGCGATGAACATCTCGAACGACGATTTCATCCGCACCACCGAGCCCCGCCACATCCGCTCCTGCCAGGCGATCTGGCAGGCGATCGAGCGGGCAGGGGCCATCGAGCTCGGCCATTACGAGGGCTGGTACGCCGTCCGCGACGAGGCCTTCTATGATGAAAGCGAACTCGTCACCGGCGCGGACGGCATCAAGCGCTCGCCCTTCGGCGCGCCAGTCGAGTGGGTGCGCGAACCCTCGTATTTCTTCAAACTCAGCATGTTCCAGGATCGTCTTCTGAAACTGTATGAAGATAATCCGGAGTTCATCCAGCCCGCTTCCAGCCGCAACGAGGTGCTCTCCTTCGTCCGCTCCGGCCTGCGCGACATCTCGATCAGCCGCACCAGCTTCAAATGGGGCATTCCGGTGCCCGGCGCGCCCGATCACGTCATGTATGTCTGGATCGACGCGCTGACCAACTATCTCACCGCCTGCGGCTATCCGGACATGGACGCGCCGCTGATGAAATACTGGCCGGCGGACCTGCATCTGGTCGGCAAGGAAATCACCCGCTTCCACGCCGTCTACTGGCCGGCGATGCTGATGGCCGCCGGCCTGCCGGTTCCCCGCCGCATCTTCGCCAATGGCTGGTGGACGATCGAGGGCGAGAAGATGAGCAAGTCGCTCAACAACGCCCTGGCCGTCGAGCCGCTGATCGCGGAATTCGGGCTCGACCAGCTGCGCTTCTGCCTGCTGCGCGAAATGCCCTTCGGCAACGACGGCAATTTCTCCCGCCGTTCGGTCATCACGCGGATCAATGTCGAGCTCGCCAACGATCTCGGCAACCTCGCCCAGCGCACGCTCTCCTTCATCGCCAAGAACGCTGGCGGCGTGGTGCCCGAAGCGGGTCCCGCCGCCGAGGCCGATCACGCGCTGCGCGCCATCGCCGACGGCCTGCCGGACCGCATGCGCGATGCGATGGATCGCCTGGCCTATCAGGAGGCGATCGAGGAGGTCTGGAAACTCGTCCGCGCCGCCAACGCCTATATCGACCACCAGGCTCCCTGGGCCTTGCGCAAGACCGACCCGCAGCGGATGCTGACTGTGCTGCGGACCCTCTGCGAGGCGCTGCGCGTCGTCGGCATCCTGCTGCAGCCCTTCATGCCGGAAGCCATGGCGAAACTGCTGGACCAGCTTGCCCTTCCGGCGGATCGGCGGGGTTTCGCGTCACTCGCCACCCCGCTCGACGCTGGCGCAGTTCTGCCGCCGCCGTCCGGCTTGTTCCCCCGGATCGTCGAGCCCGCTTCCTGAATCACGCAGCAATCGGATCGCGAACCTCGAACAGGGCATAATTCGCGATCCGGGCCAGGCCCGGCGGAGCTATTCCCGCTCGCGCGAGATCCAGCCCCGGATTTCGGCGGCCAGCCTGCCGTGCCGCACGCCAAGGCGGCCGGCGAACAGATCCACACTGCCGCAGCGCAGCGTAACGTCCGAGCCGCGCGGCGCATTGATCGGGATGATGTCGCCGACGCGCAGGTCCATCACCGCCCCCAACTTCATCGTCTGTTCGTCGAGCACGGCCTCGAGTTCGATATCCGTGTGCCAGAGTTCCTCGGCGAGATGGCTTTCCCAGATGGAGTCACGGCCGAACTTCTCGCCCATGAACTGCTGCAGCAGCAGTTCACGCACCGGTTCCAGCGTCGCGAAGGGCAGGATGATGTCGATCATGCAGTTGCGCCCTGCCGAGTGCAGGCTGAGCCGCGCGGTCAGCGCCACGCCCGAATTCCGCCCGATCGTCGCGAATCGCGGATCGGTCTCGGTGCGCTCGAAATCGAACGTCACGTCGCAGATCGGCGCGAAACTGTTTCTAAGATCGTGCAGCACCACCCGGATCAGCCGCTCGGTCAGGTTGCGGCTGATGGAGGTCACCGGCTTGGGCAGTTGTCCGGTCGCGGCGGCAACCCGACGGCCGCCGAGCAGGATCTCGGTCAGGTTGCTCACCGTCATGGCGTCGACATGGATCAGCCCGAGATTGTCCCACTCCCGCGCGCGGAACACGCCCAGCAGCGCCATCGGCGCGATCTCGGCAAAGCTGTCTGCCAACCGCCGCGAGGCCAGCCGCGTCAGCCGGACTTCCACATTGTCCTGAAACAGGTTGCGCAGCGAGCCGGCCAGGATTCGCGACAGCCGCTCGAAGACGACTTCCGCCATCGGCAGCCGCTCATAGCTGTCCGCCCGGCCATAAAGCAGCCGGCTGGCTTCCTGCTCCGCTTCCGGCTCCGGTTGCAGAGCGTCGTCCTCAAGAGCGCCCCCGCCCGAGAGAATCGAGTCGATCTCTTCCTGCGCGAGTTGTGTCGCGCTGTCGGTCCTGTTCGTTCGAGCCTGCCCGCTCATCCGCTCCTCTACTCCCGCCGGGCCATGCGACTGGCCCGCTCCTCGATCCGCCGACACCATGCCCCAACCGGGTTAACAAAGAATTGAGAACGCAATCGAAACGCAGCCGACACCGAACGTCGTCGATCCGTTACACGCCGGCGTCATTCTGTCGCGATGCGGGCGGCGTCGGATCATCGCAGCGAGCGGGCCGGACTTCTGGCGGGCATCGGGCTGGTTTTCGCGGCGTCGCTCGCGGCACGCCTGCACGGGCTCGGGGCCAAGCCGCTTTGGCTGGATGAGGTCATCACTTTCACCCGCGCCGGACGGCCGCTGCACGGCCTCGTACTCGATTCGCTGCGCAACCACCATCTGCCGGGCTTTTTCGTGATCGAGCGCGCCGCGCTACTGCTCGCGCCGAAGGCCGCGCAGGTGGCGGCGTTGCGCCTTGTCCCGGCACTCGCCGGGGCCGCCTGCGCGGCGCTGGTCTTTGCCATCGCCTGGTCGGCCGGCGGACGGAGCGGCGCCTGGCTTGCCGGCCTGCTGATGGCCTTCGCGCCGCTGCAGGTCGCATTCGGCCAGGAAGCCCGGTCCTACACGCTGATGATGGCGCCCCTGCTGCTGGCGCTGCACGGTCTGCTCGGCCTCGTGCGCGCGCCCGATGCGCCCTGCCGCCGCCCCTGGCTGAATTTCGGTCTCGGCACCGCGGGCGCGCTGCTGGTGCTCCCGGATGCGCTTCCCTGGCTGGCGGCGGCGACGCTCGCGATACTCGCCGCCGCCCTGCCGCGGAGCCGCGACCGCATCGGGCTTCTCCGCCGCTGGGTCGCGCTGAATGCCGCCCTCCTGTTGCTGGTGGCGCCGGCCTATGCCTTGTTGCTGCTGGTGCCGCCCCACGGTCCGATGGCAGGGTTCGCCTGGATTCCGCCGCCTTCCGCATCGTTCCTGTGGGCCGACGCCGCCAGTCTCTATTTCATGCGCGACGCGACGATGGTGACGATGCGGCTGCTGCCACCCGTCCTGCCCGGGTTCGCCGCCGCAATGGCGCTACTCGCCATCCTCGGTCTCTGGCGCCTCCGGCGCGCCCGCGCCGAGGCACTGGTGCTGCTGATCGTCTGGCTTGGCCTGCCGATCGCCCTCGGCGTCGTCTCGCTCGTCCACCCGGTGATGCTGCCGCGCTACCTGCTCTGGAGCGCGCCGCCCTTCTTCGTTCTCGCCGGCCTCGGCATCGAAGCCCTGCCGCCACCTGCGAGGCTGGCGGCGCTGCCGGCCGCCGCCGCCGTGCTGCTGTTCAATCTCGCGCCCTACTACCATGCCGAAACCAAGCCCCGCTGGGATCTGGCGGCGGCCCGGCTCGCCGCGCGCGCCACGGCGGGCGACGTCATCCTGGCAAGCGACGGTGCGGCCTGGGCCATGCTCGGCCATTACGATCCCGCCCTCGCGCCGCTCGTCACCCAGCGCCGCGCGCGCGCCGCGGCGGCTCTGGCCGAGGGACGTCCGGTCTTCGCGATCTACGGGCCGGCGGGGCAGGGGGCGCAACCCTCGCCCGCCGCCTTTGCGGCGATGGCCGCAAGTCTCGGCCCGCTTTCACCGCCCCGGCGCGCCGGCTCCGAAATCGTCATCCGCCGGATCAGCCCGCCGCCCGCCGCGCGCATCGCCTGTTCGTCGGGCGCCATCTGCCGCTGATCCGAGTCAGACGCCGGCGAGTTCCGGCGCAATCCGGCGGCGCAGCCCGAATGCCAGCACGATCGAGATCACGAACAGCACGACACCCACGGCAAGTTCAACATCCCGCCCCACACGTCCGCCCGCGCCGATCAGGGCGAAGATCACGGTCTGCGGCACGAAGCCCAGCGCCGATCCGGCGAGGAACGGAAATACCTTCACGCTGGAGACGCCGGCGAGCAGGTTCAGCGCGAGATTGCTGCCCAGCGGCATCAGGCGCAGCGTGAGCGTGGCGGTGAACGGGCGCGCCGCGAGAGCGCGGTCGATCCGGGCCGCCCGATGGCCGAGCCGGGAACGCACGAAGGCTCGGCCGACCAGCCGCGCCCAGAGCAGATCGGCGGCGCAGCCGGCCAGCTGGGATGCAAGCGCCAGCGCCGTGCCCGGAATCACGCCCCAGGCGAAGCCCGCCGCAAAGCCGATCACCTGCCTCGGCATCCCGACCGCGCAGGCCAGCGCCCCCAGCGCGCCGAGTGCCAGCGCGTCACGCCAGCCGTGGCCGGGATGCGGCGCGAACAGCGCGCCGAACGGATGCAGGTGCAGCACCAGCGCCGCGCCCAGCAGCCCTCCCGCCAGCAGCGCCGGCCGGGCGAGGCGGATCACCGAGCCACCTCCAGCGAGGCCGGCGACCCGGCATCGGCTCCGCCGGCGCCCAGAACCGGCCGGCAGGCCCGCCGCTGCAACCAGGCCACGCCCGCGAGGTCGACGATCCCGACACGCAACCGGTCCCATGTCCCGTAATGCGACCGCCCGGCCACACGCGGGCGGTGGGCAACGGGGTGCAGCACCGTCCGCCCGCCGATGCTCGCGAACAGCGCCGGCAGAAACCGGTGCATGTGGTCGAAGCGCGGCAGTCCGAGAAAGACCGAGCGCCGGAACAGCTTCAGCCCGCAGCCGCTATCGGGCACACCGTCGTGCAGCACCCGCGCCCTGACGCCGTTGGCGATCCGCGAGGCGATCCGCTTCATCGCGCTGTCCTTGCGCCGGACGCGGCGCCCCGCCACCAGCACCGGCTCATCGGGCCGCTCTTCCTGCCAGGCGCGCTGGAGCATGTCCGGAATGTCGGCCGGATCATTCTGCCCGTCGCCATCAATCGTGGCGATCCACACCGCGTTCGCGGCGGTCACGCCGGTGAGTATTGCCGCGCTCTGACCGAAACTCCCCGTGTGGCGCAGGACGCGAATCTCCGGCCTTTCCTTCGCCAGTGCCGCGAGCACCGCTTGGCTGTCATCGGTGCTGCCGTCGTCGACGAAGATGATCTCGTGATCGATCCCGGCCAGCGCCGTGCCGAATTCGGCCACGAGCGGCGGAATGTTCGGCGCCTCGTCGCGGACGGGGACGACGACGGCAAGCAGATGCGACGGCGGTGGTTCCATGGTCGGAGTCCCGGACAGGGTTGACGCGGGTGGATCCTGATCCGGAAATGTGAGCCCGATCTGACAAACGCGGGGTCGCGATTTTCAAATTGTATCCTGGTCCGCGCGCCATCGCGGGCATTGCGCCACGCAATAAGGTTCCATAATATTTCTTCTGCGACATTCAGACCAGCGCCGAGACAAGCCAGGGACAGCGACCGGTGCCGCCGTCCCTGGCTGAACTCCTGTTACAGCGCCCCTGTCACGGTGGACAATGCGCCGGTGACCGGCGCAAGCGGACTCGTGCTGCCCCCTGTCGCGCCGGACAACGTGCCCGTAACCGTCGATACCGTCGTGGTCACCGGCGCCAGCGGGCTCGAACCGCCCGCCGCGCCTGACAGCGTGCCCGTGATGGTCGATACCGTGCTGGTGACCGGCGCCAGCGGATTGCCTGTTCCGGTCGGCAGCGTTCCGATCGGCAGCGTTCCGGTCGACCCTGTCGGCAACGTGCCGGTCGCCGTGTCGAGAATGGTGCCGGCCGAGCCGGTCAGGTTTGTGAGCGTCTGGGTCAGCGTCGCCCCGCCCGGATTGCTCGTGCCGCCGATCGCGTTGCCCGCCGTCACCAGCGCCCCCTTCAGCGTGCCACCCAGCACGGGCACGCTGCCAGTGCTGTTTGCCACCGTGTTGACCACGCCGCCGACATTGCTGCCGACGCTCTTGTTCGACGTCGCCAGAAGCGTCGAAACCACCGGCAGCGTCGAGGTGCTGAGCGATCCGGCCTTGAGCTGGACCACCTGGCCGTTCGACAGCACACCAACCTGGATCGGGGAATTCGCCTGTGGCGTCGTGCTCAGCACATTGGCGCTGATCAGCGGCTTGACGCTGGACGAGCTCGTCGAGGTATTCAGGACCGAAACCTTGGCGAGCGCATTGGTGACAGGGCTGAGGAAGCTTGTGACGCCCGCCGCACCTGCCGCACCGGTTGCGCCCGTTGCGCCCGTAGCGCCCGTAGCGCCCGTAGCGCCCGTAGCACCTGTTGCGCCCGTAGCACCAGTTGCTCCGGTCGCACCCGTGGCGCCCGCCGAGCCCGTCGCCCCCGCCGAGCCTGTAGCCCCTGCCGAGCCCGCCGCCCCCGTCGAGCTACCCGTCGAGCCACCCGCCGTGCTTCCGCCCGCCGTGCCTCCCCCGCTGGATTTCGCTCCGGATGAACCTCCTCCGGTAACCGCGCCGGACACAGGGGTCACCGAAGGGCTGGAGCCGCATCCGGCGAGCGCCAGAACCGAACCCAAACCCAGGACATACAGTGTCGTGGCCAACACTTTCTTACGGAACGCCTTTGACATGAAAGCTCCACCTGCAAGTTGCAATGATTGTTTTCGTCCGCTCAACCCGGGGGAAATCCGAGGATGAATGGCGATGGCAGTAACCTTTCATTAACATTGTAACGAAATACGATGTATTAATATTTTTTTAGATCGTAATGTCTAAATCTTTATTCAAAATGAATCCGAATCGATCCGCCCCGCCGCCTCGGCACCTTCTCTCTCCCGGGATGCCGATCCAAATGGCTGTCTGCCGAACGCCAGAGAGCCAACTGCCAGAGAGCCAACTGACGGTGTCTCGCCCTCGAAAGACCGTGCGCGAATAAATAGTTGCTCAAGTCAACAATTCATGGCATTATTAATTATGGATAACGCAATGGATGGCGTCCGCGCGTTCAACCGTTTCTTCACCCGTTTCGTCGGCGCGCTCGACACCCGGTTCCTCGGCACCGAACTCACCCTCGGCGAAGCCCGGCTGCTCTATGAAATCGCCCAGGCGGAAGCGCCGCTGGCCGCCGACCTGCGCGCGGCCCTCGGCGTCAACGCCGGCCATGTCAGCCGCGTGCTGCGCCGCTTCGAGGAGCGCGGCTGGATCACCCGCAGCCCGGCCGCCGGCGATGCCCGGCGCCGACCAATCGCGCTCACGCCCGCGGGGCGCGACGTCTTCGCCGATCTCGACAGCCGCCAGCGCAACGCCGTCGCCACCACGCTCGACGGCCTCGCCCCCGCCCAGCAGCGCGACCTGGTCGGCGCCCTCACCCTCGCCCGCATCCTGCTCGGCGACCCTTCGACCCGCCGCTTCGCCCTGCGCCCCTTCCGGCCCGGCGATATGGGGCAGATCGCCGCGCGGCAATCCCTCATCTATCGCGAGACCTATGGCTGGGGCCGGCAGATCGAGGTGATCGAGGGCGAGGTCACCTCCGCCTTCCTGCGCAACTTCAAGCCCGGGCGCGAACAGTGCTGGATCGCCGAGATGGAGGGCGTCATGGCCGGCTCGGTCTTCCTCACCGACGAGGGCGACGGTCTCAGCCGCCTGCGCCTGCTCTATGTCGAGCCCTTCGCCCGCCGCCTCGGCATCGGCAACGCCCTGGTCTCGGCCTGCGTCGGCTTCGCCCGCGAGACCGGCTACCGGCGGATGACTTTATGGACCCACACCGTGCTTGAAAGCGCCCGCCGCATCTACGCCGCGCACGGGTTCCGCATCGTCGATGTCCATACCCACGAGGAGTTCGACAAGCCGGTCCAGAGCGAAACCTGGGAGCTCGACCTCGCCGCCGGCTGACCCGCTCCGCCTCAGGAAGCCGCGCCGGCCCGCCGCATGCCCGGATACTCCGGCTCGACGACGAACGGATACGGCCCCGGCAGATCGCCCACGCTGTCGAGCATCGCCGTCAGCCCCTCCGGCTCGGTCCAGCGCAGCAGGAAAATGCCGCCCGGCTCCAGATGGAAATAGGCCCGCGCCTTCGGATCGAAGGTGATCTCGCTCTGGTGCCCCGCGGCGGCCGGCACGCTCAGCAGCATCGTGCCGCCATGCGCGGCATGGATCGCGCGGTGATGATGCCCCGAGAGAATGGCCGCGACATTTCCGTGCGCCGCCGCCCGCGCCAGCAGCGCCTCGGACGAGCGCAGCATGATGCTGTCCATCGCCGCCACCCCGGTGATGACCGGCGGATGATGCAGCCCGATCAGCACCTTGCGTCCCGCCGCCGCCTCCAGCGCCGCATCCAGAAACGCGAGCCGTTGCGGGCACAGCTCGCCATGCCCCGCCCCCGGCACCACGCTGTCGAGCATGATCAGCCGGAACGGGCCGATATCGGCGGAATACTGCACGAAGTCCGGATCCGCCGTCACCCCCGGCAAATGGCCCAGCGCCGCGCGGAACGCCTCGCGCCGGTCGTGGTTGCCGGGCACCACATAGACCGGGCATGGCAGCTTGCGGTCGAGCAGCCGGTTCAGCTCCTCATATTCGTCGTCCCGCCCGCAATCCACGAGATCGCCGGTGATGACGATCGCCTCCGGCGCCGGATCCAGCGTCGCCACCCGGCGCAGCACGCGCTCGGCCATCATGTTGGTCTCGACCACGCGGTTGGCCGGCCGGCCGACCGGGCGGACATGCAGGTCGGAAATATGGGCAATCAGCAAGAGTCACCTCGAAGAATGGCAAGGGCCTCGTCGCGCAGCGACGGGTCGCCCAGGATCAGCACGGTCCCGTCGGTCTCGGCGTCGAGCCGCAGCGCCCGGCCCGACCAGTCGCACATCGTCCCGCCCGCCGCCTCGACGATCGGCACCGACGCCGCCCAGTCCCACGGCTTGTGCCCGGCCTCGGCGATGATGTCGATCGCGCCGAGCGCCAGCAGTCCCGCGGCATAGGCATTGTCGCCCCACGACACCCGGCGGCAGGCCCGGCCGAGCCGGTCGAACGCCACGCGCTGCGCCGGCGCGAACCATTCCGGCCCGGTGCAGGAGAGTTCCGCCTCGCCCAGCGCCGCGCGCCGCCGGCAGCCCGGCACCCCGCCGAACGGGCCGTGGAACTCGATCTGCCCGCCAGCCGCCAGCCACCGCTCGCCGGTCATCGGCTGATCGATCAGCCCGAGCACCGGCACGCCGTCCTCGACCAGGCCGATCAGCGTCACGAAACTCGCCCGCCCGGTGATGAATTCCCGCGTCCCGTCGATCGGGTCGATCACCCAGTTGAACCGCCCGCGCCGGTCGTCGCCGAATTCCTCGCCGATCACCCCGAACCCCGGCGTGTGCCGCGCCAGCGCCGCGCGCATCGCCGTCTCCGCCGCCCGGTCCGCCGCCGTCACCGGGCTCGCATCCGCCTTGTCGTCGGCACCCACGCCGGCGCGGAAATACGGGCGGATCGCCGCCCGCGCGGCCTCCGCCGCGGCCTTCGCCGCCTCGATCGCGCCCTCGGGGATCATCCGGCGGCCAGCACCCGCGGCGCCTCCCCGTCCCACCAGATCGAAACCCGGCTGCCCTGTGCCACAGCGCCAGCCTCCGCACTCGGCATCGCCGCCGCGAGACTGAAGCCGCCATCCACCTCGATGCGGATCGACGTCAGCGCGCCGAAGAAAACCCGCGAGGCGACCACCCCCTCCAGCAACGCCTCCGCCGCCCCCGGCGGGCCGAGCCGCACCGTCTCCGGCCGCAGCAGCACATGCACGTCCGACCCCGCCGCCAGCCCGCGCGCCCGCGCCGCGGGCACCGCCCGCCCGCACAGCTCGACCAGCCCGGCCTCGGCGTCCCGCACCCGGCCGCGCAGTTCCGCCGCGGCGCCGACGAACCGCGCGACGAAGATGTTCGCCGGCTCGCCATAGATCTCCGCCGGCGTCCCCGCCTGGGCGATCCGTCCCTCCTGCATCACCACCACCCGGTCGGAGATCGACAGCGCCTCCTCCTGGTCATGGGTGACGAACAGCGTCGTCACCCCGGTCTCCTGCTGGATGCGGCGGATCTCGTCGCGCAGTTGCACCCGCACCTTGGCGTCGAGCGCGGACAGCGGTTCGTCGAGCAGCAGCAGCGCCGGGCGGATCGCCAGCGCCCGCGCCAGCGCCACCCGCTGCTGCTGGCCGCCGGAAAGCTGGTGCGGATATTTCCGCGCGTGCTCGGCCAGCCCCACCAGCGCCAGCAGCTCCGCCGCCCGCGCCTGCTGCGCCGCCGGCGTCTCCCGCCGCACCTTCAGCCCGAAGCGGACATTCTCCTCCGCCGTCATGTTCGGGAACAGCGAATAGGCCTGGAACACCATGCCCATGTTGCGCCGCGCCGCCGGCAGGGCGGTGATGTCGCTCCCCGCCAGCACCACCCGCCCGCCATCCGGCCGCTCGAACCCGGCGACGATGCGCAGCAGCGTCGTCTTGCCGCAGCCCGAAGGCCCGAGCAGCGAGACGAACTCCCCCTGCCCCAGCGCGAGGTCGATCCCGTGCAGCACGGTCTTGCCGCCATAGCGCTTCACCGCGCCGTCGATTTCCAGATGCGGCATCAGCGCGCCCCTCCGATCTGCACGCTGCGCCCGCCCCGGCCCGAGACCAGCACGCCGAGCATCGCCAGCCAGGTGATCAGGAAACTCAGCAGCGTCAGCGCCGAGGCCTGCGTCGCCGAAGTCTGGCCGACATAGTTGATATAGACGGCGAAAGTGTTGAACAGCAGGATGTTGGCGAAGGTGAACTCGCCCATCACGATGGCGATCGTCAGCAGCGCCGCGCCCAGCAGCGCCGTCGTCAGGTTCGGCACCACGACGCGGAAGATCAGCGTCCCCCAGCCGGCGCCGAGGCTCTGCGACGCCTCGGTCATGGTGCGCAGGTCGAGCACGCGCATGCCGAGATCGAGCGCGCGATAGGTATAGGGCAATGCGAGGATCACGTAGGGTATCACCAGATAATTGGGGGTGCCGACCAGCCAGTCCGGCCCCGTGTAGAGCGCCGTCATCCCGGCGACCAGCGCGATCGGCGGCACCACGAAGGGCAGCACCGAGATGAAATCGAACACCGGCCGCAGCCGCGGCACCCGCAGGTTCAGCCAGAACACCGCCGGCACCAGCACGATGAGCCCGAGCAGGATCGTCTCCACCGCCAGCCGCACCGAGAGGAACAGGCTCTGCCAGAGCTTCGGCTGGTGGAACAGCGCCACATAGGCGGCGAACCCGTAGCGCGAGCCGCCTTCCCACAGGCTGAACGCGCCGGTCGCGAGCAGCGGGACCAGGAAATACAGGCCGAGCAGCCCGAGCCAGGCCTCCGGCAGCAACCGTCCGAGCACGCCCCTCATCGCCGCCCCCAACGGCCGATCCGCCGCGCCGCCAGCGCATAGACGCCCATCACCGCGACCATCACCACGATCATCCCGAGCGCCAGCGCCGCCCCGGTCTGCTGCGAGATCATCACATTGCCCGACAGCACGTTGCTGATCTCCACCGGCACCAGCGCGACGATCCCCGAGGTCAGCGCATAGGGCGTCGCATAGGCCGAGAAGGCGTTGCCGAACAGCAGGATGAACGCCGAGAGCAGCGAGGGGAGCAAAATCGGCAACCCGACATGCCGCCAGTAATCGAAGGCGGAGGCGCCGAGATTCTCAGCCGCCTCCCGCCACTCCCGCCGCAGCGCCTCCAGCGCCGGGGTGAACACGATGATCATCAGCGGAATCTGGAAATAGGCATAGACCAGCACGAGGCCCGGCAGCGAATACAGGCTGAATCCCATGCCGTAGAGATCGACCCCGACCGATTTCAGCCACACCGTGATGATGCCGAGGCTGCCCAGCGTCGCGATGAAGGCGAAGGCCAGCGGCACGCCGGCGAAATTCGCCGCCACCGCGCTGAAGCTCGTCACCAGCGAGCGCACGCCCCGCGGCATGCCCGGCCGCAGCACCAGGTAGGCGGCGATCCCGCCGGCGATCACGCCGACCAGCGCCGCCAGCGCCGACAGCACGAGCGAGTTGCGGAACGCGACCACCGTCTGCCCCTGCCCCAGCGCCGCGACATATTTCAGCGTCAGCCCGTGCTTGCCCGAGAACGCCTCCGCCAGCAGCATCAGCGTCGGCAGCACGAGGAAGGCGATCACGTAAACGACGAGCGGGCCGACGAAGGCGAGCGTCAGCCCGCCGCCCTCGCCGGCCTTGAACCGGAAACTCACGCCTTGACGAGCTTCGTCCAGTTGGCCGCCAGCAGCTGCTGCGCCTTCTTCGTCTGCGCGTCGTTGGCGAACACCGCCTCGCCATACGGCTTGGCCGGCGGCAGTTCCGCCATCAGCGATTTCGGAATGGCCCCCGCCTTCGCCATCGCCGAGAACCGCGCCGGATGGGCGAAGCCCTTGAGATAGAGAAGCTGCCCCTCGTCGGAATAGATGAACTCCTGCCACAGCTCGGCCGCCTTCGGGTGCGGCGCGAACTTGCTGATCGCCTGGCAGTAGAACGCGCCATACGGCGTCGCCCCCTCGGGAATGACCGTGTCGATCGGCGTCATCCCCTTCGCCTTCTTCGCCTGGGCGAGGTTCAGGTAATCCCAGTTGATCACCACCGGCGTCTGGCCGGAAACAAGGCTCGCCGCCGTCGCGGCCGAGGGGTTGAAATTGCCGCGCTTGGCGAGATCGGCGAAGAACTCGATGCCCGGCATGATGTTGTCGAGCGAGCCGCCATTGGCGAGTGCGGCCGCCACCACCGCGGCGAACGCCGCCCCGGCGCCGAGCGGGCTGCCGTTCAGCGCGACCATGCCCTTGAATTCCGGCTTCTTCAGATCGGCCCAGTCATGCGGTACCGCCTTCGAGACCGAGCGGTTGATGCCGAACGACACCAGGCCGAAATAGTCGCCGTACCACAGCCCGTTCGGGTCCTTCATCGAGGCCGGAATGCTGTCCCAGGTCGCGACCTTGTAGGGCCGGAACAGCCCTTCCTGCGCGCCGTTCAGCGCGAAGGCCGGCCCGACATCGACCACGTCCGGCCCGCGCGACTGGTGCTTGAGCGAGCGGATCGACTGCAATTCCTGCGCCGAGCTGTCATCCGGCGCCGCGTTGTGGATGGTGATCCCGTATTTCTTCTGGAACGTCGCGATGATCTCGCCGTAATTCGCCCAGTCCGGCGGCAGCGCGATGGTGTTGAGCTGCCCCTCGTGCTTCGCGGCGCTCACCAGCGCGGGCGATGCGGCGCGGCCCGCGGCGGGCAGCAGGCCCGCGCCGAGCCCGGCGCCGGCGAGTTTGAGGAATGTGCGGCGCGGCGATGAGATCAGGTCGGCCATGTCTTTCTTCCTTGCTTCCTTACGTCCTCGACCGGCCCGCGCCCAAGCGCGCTGCCGATGCGGCGGCGACCATATAACCCGAGGCGACGGCCCCGCCCATAATGTCCGGCCGCCGCGAGGGGCGGCCGGATGTGAAGGTTTCGTGAAACGAGAAGCGTCAGAACACGATACCGGCGGCGAGCACGCCCATCACCTGGTTGCGGTCGGTCCCGCTGTTGCCGAAACCACCGCCGACAGCCGGCGTGCCAAGATCGGTCAGGTGCAGCAAGCCCACCTCGCCGCGGACGAAGAAGTGCCCCTTGATCCAGGACGGGGTGACGCCGATGCCGAAGCCGGACGAGTTGGCGTTCAGATACCAGGCCTGCGGCCCGATATTCTTGTAGTAGAACACCATGCTGCCGAGCGACCAGGGCGACTTGCCGAACTGGTAATTGGTGATGACCTCGGCGCCGAAATTGCTGGTGAACTTGTTGAGTCCAAGCCGGCTGTTCGGCTTGGAATAGACATACTGCACCTCGGGCACCACGTTCAGGTTGCCGTGGGTGTAGGAATAGTAAGCGCCATACATGTCCGAATTTTCGTAGGCCGGATTGTAGGCGCTATAGCCATAGCCGGTGAAGCTGTTGGCATAGGCCGTGCTGGTCGAGCCATAGGCATGGGTGTTCGGCCCGGTAAAGCCGACATTCTGGGTGCCGTAGAAGGACAGCGCGTTGTTGCTGTCGAACGAATAGGTCACCAGCTCCTGGAACGTGTTGAACACCCCGGTATCGAAACCGTCGCCGAAGGTCAGCGTGGCCGACAGCTTGCCATAGGTGTAGCTCGCCTGCACGCCGCGGCTCGACGAGTTCTCGACGTAGTAGAGCGGCGAGTCGATCAGGTTGGCGTTCTTCCAGTCGGTCGAGGATTCCCAGCCTTCCGTCGAATACACCTGGCCGACCGAGATGTTGAAATTCGCCGTCGGCGCCCAGGTGACGTAGGCGGCATAGACCGGCCCGAGCGAGAAGGTATGGGCGTTCATCGCCTGAGGCTGCACGCCGAAATACAGCGAGTCGTCCGGCTTGACGTCGAGGGTGAACTGGATCGGACCGGAGGATTTCGTCACCGTCAGTTCGAGAACCCGCGCCTCGGCCCCGGCGGACTTCTGATTGCCCAGAATGCTGCTCGTGCCGGCGCCGGAAATGCCGTAGAAAAATCCGTCGAACCCGCCGCTCACATCGAGCGTGCCGAGCGGCCCGGCCTCGAATTTCTGCGGCGACGGCAGGTTCATCGCGAAGGCCGGCGATGCGAAGGCCATCAGCGCCAGCACGCTGGCTCCGGCGAGAAGCTTCCGGTCGATCAGTCTTTTCGTTCTCATTGCACTACCCTGTTGTTGTTGGAAAATCTTCGGTCTCTGTCGTGACTGGCATTGCGCCGAGCGGCGGCGCGCGTCGCAGATGCGCATCGCAACGGCATCTCGCCGGGCACAACCATTCTCCCTCCCGAAACCAGGTCATCGGGCTGTCGGCCGAATGGCAGTTCCACCGCTCAAGGAAACGATTTTCGCAAGACGTCCATGTTCGCAAAACCCCCGCGCCACCAGCCATGAAACACCGCCGTGCACGAGAGACGGAAATCCTGCGGCTCTCACCTCCAACGTCAATCCCTGTTCATTTTCTTCCGCGATTATTCGATCTTTTCGCAATTGTATAAATTCTACGTGTACATCGTCACGTCTTGAATCGAATCGCTGTTTCGCTTGTTCAGATCCGACATTTCCTCCCCGCGCGACAAAATGCCGCGCCGCAAAATTTCGTTCTCAAAGCGAAACGAGTCCCGATCGCGCGGCGTCGGCCGTCGCACCCGTCATTATTCCGCTTCCCGATTTTCCTGAAATTTCCAGCAATTCCGCGATGATGTCAAACCGTCGCGGGCCTTTCCGGCGTCGTCGCGGGTTGACCGCCCCCCGCTTTGCGTCGATCATCGGCGGGATGAACGAGCTCAAGTCCTACTTCCTGCTCGCCATCGCGATCGCGTGCGAGGTGGCGGGAACGTCGTTCCTGAAGGCCTCCGACGGCTTCACCCTGCCGGTCCAGACGATCGGCACGCTGATGTTCTACGCAGCCGCCTTCTACCTCCTTGCGATCATCGTCAGGACGATGCCGATCGGCGTCGTCTACGCGATCTGGAGCGGCGCGGGCATCGTGCTCATCAGCGCCGTCGGCTGGCTCCGGTTCGGACAGTCGCTGTCCCCCGCCACGATGTTCGGCATCGCCGTCATCGCCGCCGGCGTCGTCATCGTGAATCTCTCCTCGGCCGCGCCGCCCCACTGAAGGGTGCGCCGCACAAACGGAACCATGCAAGCCCGGCGTCGGTTCCATGCAAGACAGTCCGTCGTCTATCATACGCTATACGCATGAAAGAACGATGAAAAATTCCAGGGACAGGGCAGGGACAGGCCGGTCGCGGGACCGCAACAGGGACTTTCAACGGAGCAGAGGAAAACAATGAAAAAATACACAATCGGCGCAGCGCTGGCGTCAATCACGATGAGTCTGGGCATAGCCCACGCGGCGGTTCCCGCCTCGTGCAAGACGATCCGCATGGCCAATATCGGCTGGACCGACAATGTGGTCCAGAACGCGGTCTTCTCGACGGTCGCCCAGGCGCTCGGCTACAAGACCGACATCAACCTCTACTCGCTGGAGGTGATGTATGCCGGTCTCAGCAACGGCAAGATCGACGTCTTCCTCGACAACTGGACACCGTCGCAGAACCCGACCACCACGCCCTACGAGAAGAAGCACGAGATCGACGTCATCGGCCCCGACCTCAAGCACGCCAAATACACGCTCGTGGTGCCGCACTACCTCTACGAGAAGGGCCTGAAGACCTTCGCCGACATCCACAAGTTCGCCAAGGAACTGAACTACAAGATCTACGGCATCGAGCCGGGCAACGACGGCAACCTGCATATCCTCGCCATGATCAAGGCGAACAAGTTCGACCTCGGCAAGTTCCATCTCGTGCAGTCGAGCGAGGCCGGCATGCTCGCCGAGGTCGCCCGCAAATACCCGAAGAAGAAGGACATCGTCTTCCTCGGCTGGGAACCCGAGCCGATGAACGTCGAGTTCCACATCAACTACCTCACCGGCGGCCGGGACTATTTCGGTCCTCACAAAGGCGAGGCGACGCTCTACATCAACACGCGCCACAACTACGCCAAGGACTGCCCGAATGTCGGCGTCCTGCTGCACCATTTCTACCTGTCGGTCGGCGACGAGAACAAGATGATGTACGACGTCCAGGTCAAGCATCAGGAGGCCCCCGCCGTCGCCGCCGCCTGGCTGAAGGCGCATCCCGCCTGGGTCAAGAAAACCCTCGACGGCGTCACCACGGTCGACGGCAAGCCGGGCGCGGCGGCGGTGCTCGCCAGCCTGAAGTCGGACTGAAACGGGTGAACCTCCGGCGCGCGGCGGCCCTCCACCGCGCGCCGGATCACGGAGGCTGACCGATGAACGGGCTAGATGGCGTCCAGCACTGGATCGTCCACCATGTCATCCCCCTCGGGGCATGGGCGACGGCGGCGATCGACGCGCTGAAAAACAACTTCCAGGGATTCTTCAACGTCCTTTCGGATGTGCTGGGTTTCCTGCTCGACAACACGACCGGCGCGCTCAACTGGGTCTCGCCGCTCATCCTGATCGTGATCTTTGCCGGACTGACCTGGTATTTCAAGAAATCCTGGAAGCTCGCGCTGTTCGTGCTGATCGCGCTCACCTTCGTGCTCAACCAGGGCTACTGGGGCCGGACGATCGAGACGCTCTCGCTGGTCGCCTACGCCACCCTCGCCTGCATGCTGATCGGCGTGCCGCTCGGCGTCGCCGCCGCGCACCACCCGACGCTCTACCGAATCCTGCGCCCCGTGCTGGACCTGATGCAGACGCTACCCACCTTCGTCTACCTGATCCCGACGCTGGTGCTCTTCGGCCTCGGCAGCGTGCCCGGCCTGATCTCGACGGTCGTCTTCGTGGTGCCCACCCCGGTTCGCCTCACCTATGTCGGCATCGTCAACGTCCCCCGCCCGCTGATCGAGGCGGGCCAGGCCTTCGGCGCCTCGCCCTGGGAACTGCTCTGGAAGGTCGAGATCCCGGCGGCCATGCCGACGATCCTCGCTGGTCTCACCCAGGTCATCATGCTGAGCCTGTCGATGGTGGTCATCGCCGCGCTGGTCGGCGCCGGCGGTCTCGGCGAACCCGTGGTCGAGGCCATGGAAACCGTGCAGATCGGCCGGGGCTTCACCTCCGGTCTCGCTATCGTCATCGTGGCGGTCATCCTCGATCGGGTGTTCCGGCCGGAGCGCGAAAACGCATGAGCACCGAATTCGCAGCGCGTTTCGAGAATGTCGACATTCTCTTCCCGCCCGCCGAGGGCCGTGCCGGCCGCACCCGGCTCGCCGCCGCCACCGCCATGCTCGATGCCGGCAAGACCCGCGCCGACATCATCGAGTCCACCGGCGTCGTCGTCGGCGCCGCCGATGTGAATCTCGAGATCGCGAAAGGCGAGATCTTCGTCATCATGGGCCTGTCCGGCTCGGGCAAGACCACCGTGCTGCGCGCGGTCAACGGCCTGAACCGGATTTCCCGCGGCCGCATCCTGATCCGCCATGGCGACCAGACGGTCGACATGACCAACCCCGCCCCGGCCGCGCTGCGCGCCCTGCGCAACCGCGCGGTCTCGATGGTCTTCCAGCAATTCGCCCTGCTGCCCTGGCGCACCGTCCGCCGCAATGTCGAACTCGGCCTCGAACTGCGCCGCACCGGCGCCGCCGAAACCCGCGAGGCGGTCGACCGCTGGCTCGATCTCGTCGGCCTGCTGCCCTGGGCGGAGAAGCACGCGCATGAGCTTTCGGGCGGCATGCAGCAGCGCGTCGGCCTCGCCCGCGCCCTCGTCACCGACCCCGACATCCTGCTGATGGACGAGCCCTTCTCCGCGCTCGACCCGCTGATCCGCAACAAGCTGCAGGACGAGCTGCTCTCCCTGCAGCAGAGCATGCACAAGACGATCATCTTCGTCACCCACGATCTCGACGAGGCGCTGAAACTCGGCAACCGCATCGCGATCATGAAGGACGGCCGGGTGATCCAGGTCGGCGCGCCGGAAGACATCGTGCTGCGTCCCGCCACCGACTATGTCGCCGAATTCGTCCGCCACATGAACCCGCTCACCGCCATCCGCGCCGCCTCGCTGATGCGCCCGCTCGATACCGGGGACGATGCCCAGGGTGCCCAGTTCAGCTTCACCGACGACCGCTCGCACTACCGCCTCTCGCTCCGCCCCGACGGCACGCTGGACGGTCTTTCCTGCAACGGCGCGGCGATCGCCGTCCATCCGGTCGATGGCGAAACCGCGACACCGGAAGGTGCCGTCGGCATCGTCGAGACCACGCATCTGCTGAAGGATGTCGTCGAGCAGCGCCAGCGCAGCGGCCATCCCGTACTGGTCGCCGAAGACGGCTGCATCGTCGGCTGGTGCGGCGCCAACGAGGTGCTCGACGCCCTCACCCATGCCGGCCGCGCCACGATGACCGACGCGAGCCCCACCCCCGCCCTCGCCCCCAGCTGAACCGGAGCCCTGCCATGACAGGCGAACCCCGCCGCAACTTCATCGCCGGCGGCCCGTGGTCGCGCGCCGGCCTCGCGCGTTTCGAAACCCGCAACCCCGCCACCGGCGGCGTGCTGGCCGAGATCGAGATCGCCGACGCCGAAACCGTCGCCGCCGCCGTCGCCGCCGCGCGCGAGGCCCAGCGCGCCTGGGCCGCCACCCCCGCGGCGGCACGCGGGCGCATCCTGCTGCGCGCCGCGTCGATATTGCGGGAACGCAACGACGAACTCGCCCGCACCGAAACGCTCGATACCGGCCGCCCGATCGCCGAAACCAGCGTTGTCGATGTCATTTCCGGCGCCGAATGCCTCGAATATTTCGGCGGTCTCGCCGCCTCGATCACCGGCGAGTCGGTCGATCTCGGGCCCGCCGCCTTCGGCTACACCAGGCGCGAGCCGCTCGGCGTCGTCGCCGCGATCGGCGCCTGGAACTACCCGCTGCAGATCGCCTGCTGGAAATCCGCCCCCGCCCTCGCCTGCGGCAACGCGGTGATCTTCAAGCCCGCGCCGCAAACCCCGCTGACCGCGTTCGAACTCGCCGCGATCTACCGCGAGGCCGGCCTGCCGGACGGGCTGTTCAACGTCGTCAACGGCTTCGGCGAAACCGGCCTCGCCCTCGTCCGCCACCCCGACGTCGCGAAAATCTCGCTCACCGGCTCGGTCCCCACCGGCAAAGCCGTCGCCGCCGAAGCCGCGGCCAGCCTCAAGCGCGTCACCCTCGAACTCGGCGGCAAATCCCCGCTCATCGTCTGCGCCGATGCCGATCTCGACAGCGCCGCCGCCGCCGCGATGCTGGCGAATTTCTACTCCTCCGGCGAAATCTGCTCGAACGGCACGCGCGTCTTCGTCCACCGCTCGGTGCACGACCGTTTCGTCGAAACCCTCGCCGCCCGCGCCCAGCGCCTCGTCATCGGCGATCCGCTCGATCCCGCCACCGAGATCGGCGCGCTGATCTCGCCCGAACACGCCGACCGCGTCATGGGCTTCATCGAGGCCGGCCTTCGCGAGGGCGCGCGCCTCGTCTGCGGCGGAAAGCGCCGGACCGAGGGTGTGCCCGCCGGCAACACCTTCATCGAACCCACCATCTTCGCCGGCTGCGCCGATGGCATGACGATCGCGCGCGAGGAAATCTTCGGCCCCGTGATGTCGGTCCTCGCCTTCGACGACGAGGACGACGCCATCGCCCGCGCCAACGCCACCCCCTACGGCCTCGCCGCCGCCGTCTTCACCCGCGATCTCGCCCGCGCCCACACGCTCGTCGCCCGCCTTGAAGCCGGCACCTGCTGGATCAATCATTACAATATCACACCGATCGAGCTTCCCTTCGGCGGCATGAAGCAGTCCGGCTACGGCCGCGAGAACAGCCGCGCCGCGATCGACGCCTATACCGAGATCAAGAGCGTCTACGTCGCCCTCGCGCCCGTGGACTCCCCTTACTGACGAGGCGTTAGAAAATGCCCAGCGAATACGACTACATCATCGTCGGCGCCGGTTCCGCCGGCTGCGCGATGGCGAACCGCCTCACCGAGGATGGCAACGCCACCGTGCTGCTGCTCGAATTCGGCGGCTCCGACCGCTCGCCCTTCATCCAGATGCCGAGCGCGCTGTCGATCCCGATGAACACCAGGAAGTACGACTGGGGCTATCACAGCGAGCCCGAACCGCATCTCGGCGGGCGGCGGATGCACACGCCGCGCGGCAAGGTGCTCGGCGGCTCCTCCTCGATCAACGGCCTCGTCTACATCCGCGGCAACGCGATGGATTTCGAGCACTGGGAGGAAATGGGCGCGCGCGGCTGGGGCTGGCGCGACGTGCTGCCCTATTTCCGCCGCGCCGAAACCCGTGCGGAGGGCGGCGACGCCTATCGCGGCGATTCCGGCCCGCTGCACACCAGCTACGGCCGCCTCGCCAACCCGCTCTACCGCGCCTTCATCGAGGCCGGGCGCCAGGCCGGCTACCCCGTCACCGACGATGTCAACGGCTACCAGCAGGAAGGCTTCGGCCGGATGGACATGACCGTCCATCGCGGCCGCCGCTGGAGCACGGCGAACGCCTATCTGCGGCCGATCCGCAACCGCCCCAACCTCACCCTGCACGCGCGCAGCCTGGTCTCGCACATCGTCTTCGCCGGCAAGGCGGCCAGCGGTGTCGCCTATCGCCGCTTCGGGCAGGACATCGTCGCCCGCGCCCGCCGCGAGGTGATCCTCGCCGCCGGCGCCATCAACTCGCCGCAACTGCTCAAGCGGTCCGGCATCGGCCCCGCCGCCGAACTCGCCGCGCTCGGCATCGACGTCGTGGCCGACCGTCCCGGTGTCGGCGAGAACCTGCAGGACCACCTCGAATTCTACTTCCAGGTCGCCTGCACCCGGCCGATCACGCTGTATTCGGCGATGAACCCGCTCGCCAAGGCGATGATCGGCCTGCGCTGGCTGCTGTTCCACGACGGTCTCGGCGCCACCAACCATTTCGAGAGCTGCGGCTTCATCCGCTCGCGCCCCGGCGTCGAATACCCAGACATCCAGTATCACTTCCTCCCCGTCGCCATCCGCTACGATGGCCGCGCCCACGCCACCCAGCACGGCTTCCAGGCCCATGTCGGCCCGATGCGCTCGAACAGCCGCGGCTGGGTCCGCCTGCGCGACCGCAATCCCGCAACCCCGCCGCGGATCTTCTTCAACTACATGAGCGAGAAGCAGGACTGGGCGGACATGCGCGCCTGCGTGCGCCTCACCCGCGAGATCTTCGCGCAGGAGGCCTTCGCTCCCTTTCGCGGCGCCGAAATCGCCCCTGGCGCCGATGTCACCACCGATGCGGAGATCGACGCCTTCATCCGCGGCGCCGTCGAAAGCGCCTACCACCCCAGCGGCACCTGCCGCATGGGCGATGCCGCCGATCCGCTCGCGGTGGTCGATCCCGAAACCCGCGTCATCGGCGTCGAGCGCCTGCGCGTCGCCGATTCCTCGATCATGCCGCGCATCACCAACGGCAATCTCAACGCGCCCACCATCATGATCGGCGAGAAGGCGGCCGACCACATCCGCGGCCGCGACCCGCTGCCGCCGAGCAACGCGCCGTTCCATCGCGCCGAACGCTGGCAAACCGCCCAGCGCTGACAGCCGGTGAGCGGCACGGCGGAAATGATCAGACGCATGTCGCTTCGATACAACCCCGGCGGCGTATCGCGCGATGTGCGGCGCGGTCCGGCATGGCATTGTCACTGCCGACAGGAGTTTTCAATGCAGCGTTTTTCCGCCCTTGCCCTCATCAGGCGCGCGCTCGACGGCCAGGCCGGCTGGCAGGCCCAGTGGCGCGATGCCGCCCCGAAGCCCGGCTATGACGCGGTCATCATCGGCGGCGGCGGCCACGGCCTCGGCACCGCCTACTACCTCGCCCGCAAGCACGGCATGCGCAACATCGCCGTGCTGGAAAAGGGCTGGATCGGCGGCGGCAACACCGGCCGCAACACCACCATCATCCGCTCGAACTACCTGTTCGACGAAAGCGCCGCACTCTACGACCACGCGCTGAAACTCTGGGAAGGCCTCTCGGCCGACCTGAACTACAACGTCATGTTCTCGCAGCGCGGCGTGCTGATGCTCGCCCACAACGTGCACGACGAACAGGTCTTCCGCCGCCACGTCCACGCCAACCGCCTCAATGGCGTCGACAACGAATGGCTCACCCCCGAACAGGCGAAGGCCTTCTGCCCGCCGCTGAACATCGCCCCCGGCATGCGCCACGCGGTCACCGGCGGCGCGCTGCAGCGGCGCGGCGGCACGGCGCGGCACGATGCCGTCGCCTGGGGCTATGCCCGCGCCGCCAGCGCCCTCGGCGTCGACATCATCCAGAACTGCGAGGTCACCGGCATCGACCGCGACGCCGCCGGCCGCGTCAGCGGCGTGCAGACCACCCGCGGCCCGATCGCGACGAAGCGCGTCGGCGTCGTCGCCGCCGGCAACACCTCGGTGGTGATGGCGATGGCCGGGCTGCGCATGCCGCTCGAAAGCTTCCCGCTGCAGGCGCTGGTCTCCGAGCCGGTGAAGCCGTGCTTTCCCTGCGTCGTCATGTCGAACACGATCCACGCCTATATCAGCCAGTCGGACAAGGGCGAGCTGGTCATCGGCGCCGGCACGGACGCCTACATCTCCTACAGCCAGCGCGGCGCGTTGCACATCTCGATGCACACGCTGGAGGCGATCTGCGAGCTGTTCCCGATGTTCCGCCGCATGCGCATGCTGCGCAACTGGGGCGGCATCGTCGACGTCACGCCGGACCGCTCGCCGATCATCGCGAAAACGCCGGTCCCCGGCCTCTACGTCAATTGCGGCTGGGGCACCGGCGGCTTCAAGGCCACGCCCGGCTCCGCCGATCTCTTCGCCCACACCATCGCCCGCGACGAACCGCACCCGATCAACGCGCCCTTCAGCCTCGAGCGTTTCGCCGAGGGCCGGCTGATCGACGAGGCCGCCGCCGCCGCGGTCGCGCACTGAGGAGTCCCGCCATGCTGCTGATCCCCTGCCCGCATTGCGGCGACCGTCCGGAAATCGAGTTCGCCTATGGCGGCGAGGCCCACCGCGTCCGCGCCGCCGACCCGCGCGCCGTCGATGACGCGGACTGGACCGACTATCTCTACATCCGCCGCAACGCCCGCGGCGATTTCGAGGAACGCTGGCGCCACGCCCATGGCTGCGGCCGCTTCTTCAACCTCCGCCGCAACACCTACACCGACATGATCGACCGCGGAGCCGCACGATGAGCCAGAGCTTCCGGCTTGCCGAGGGCGGGCGGATCGACCGCTCCCGCACCCTCGCCTTCCGTTTCGACGGCCGCGCCTATGCCGGCCATCCGGGCGACACGCTGGCCTCGGCCCTGCTCGCCAACGGCGTCCACCTGGTCGGCCGTTCCTTCAAGTATCACCGTCCGCGCGGCATCCTGACCGCCGGCGCCGAGGAGCCGAACGCCCTGGTCGGCGTCGGCCGCGACGAGGGGCACTACACCCCCAACCTGCGCGCGACCCAGGTCGTCCTGCATGACGGCCTGGTCGCCGAAAGCCAGAACCGCTCCCCCTCGCTCGAACGCGACTTCGCCGGCCTCACCGACCTGTTCTGGAAATTCATCCCCGCCGGCTTCTACTACAAGACCTTCATGTGGCCGAAAGCGGCGTGGACGCGGTTCTTCGAGCCGCGCATCCGCGCCATGGCCGGCCTCGGCCGCGCCCCGGAGGCGGCGGACGCCGCCTGCTACGCCCAGCGCTACGCCCATTGCGACGTGCTGGTGGTCGGCGCCGGCCCCGCCGGCATCGAGGCCGCCCTCGCCGCCGCGTCCTCCGGCGCGCGGGTGATCCTGTGCGACGAACAGGCCGAGCTTGGCGGCGCCCTCCTCGCCGAGACGGATGCGACGCTCGATGGCACCAATGCCGCGAGCTTCCTCGCCACCCGCCTGAGCTGGCTGCAGGCCGCCGGCCAGGTCACCATCCTGCCGCGCACCATCGCCTTCGGCTATTTCCCGCACAACATGATCGGCCTCGCCCAGGACCTCACCGATCATCTCGGCGAACCCGACGACACCCAGCCCCGCGGCCGGCTCTGGCAGGTCCGCGCCCGCGAGGTGGTGATCGCAACCGGCGCCATCGAGCGCCCCCTCGCCTTCCCCGACAACGACCGCCCCGGCATCATGCTGGCCGACGCCGCGCGCACCTACGTCACCCGCTACGGCGTGCTGCCGGGCCGCAACGCCGTCGTCTTCACCGCGCACGATTCCGCCTATGCCGCCGCCCTCGCCCTGCACCGCGCCGGCGCCCGCATCGCCGCGATCGCCGATCTCCGCCCCGATCCGTCCGGCGAACTGGTCGAGGCCGCCCGCGCCGCCGGCCTGCCGGTCCGCCCCGGCTGCACCCTCACCGGCACCGAGGGGCGGCTGCGCGTCACCGCCGCCACCATCGCGCGGCGCGATGGCGGCGCCGGCGAGCGCCTCTCCTGCGACCTCGTGCTGATGTCCGGCGGCTTCACCCCGAGCGTGCATCTCTTCTCGCAGAGCCGCGGCAAGCTCCGCTTCGATCCCGCGCTCGACGCCTTCATCCCCGGCGAGCCGGCCGAGGCCTGCCGCGCCGCCGGTGCCGCCGCCGGCACCACCTCGCTGGCCGACGCCCTCGCCTCCGGCCGCGCCGCCGGCGAGGCGGCGGCCGCCGCCGCCGGCTTCACCGCCCCGCCCGCCGCGGCGATCGCGGTCGCCAACGCCCCCGCCGCCACCGGCGGCTTCCTCGGCGCCACGCCGCACGGCCGCAACCCCGGCTCGGTCCGCGCCTTCATCGACTTCCAGAACGACGTCACCGCGAAGGACATCTCGCTCGCCCTGCGCGAGGGCTTCCGCTCGGTCGAGCACGTCAAGCGCTACACCACCAACGGCATGGCGACCGACCAGGGCAAGCTCTCCAACATGAACGCGCTCGGCATCATGTCGGCCGAGCTCGGCCGCCCGATCCCCGAGATCGGCACCACCACCTTCCGCATGCCCTACACGCCGGTCCCCTTCGGCTATTTCGCCGGCTACGCCCGCGGCGCGCTGTTCGAGCCCGAGCGCCACACCCCGATCCACGACTGGGCGGCGGAACAGGGCGCGGTGTTCGAGGATGTCGGCATCTGGAAACGCGCCCGCTACTTCCCGCGCGGCGGCGAGACGATGCGCAGCGCCGTCGCCCGCGAATGCCGCGCCGTGCGCGCGAGCGTCGGCATCTTCGACGCCTCGACCCTCGGCAAGATCGAGGTCGTGGGGCCGGACGCCGCCGAGTTCCTCAACCGGATGTACGTCAACGCCTGGACCAAGCTGAAACCCGGCCGCCTGCGCTACGGCGTGCTGCTGCGCGAGGACGGGTTCGTGATCGACGACGGCGTGATCGGCCGCCTGTCCGACACCCGCTTCCACGTCACCACCACCACCGGCGGCGCCCCGCGCGTGCTCGCCATGATGGAGGACTACCTGCAGACCGAGTTCCCCGAGCTCGATGTCTGGCTCACCTCCACCACCGAGCAATACGCGGTCATCGCCGTCCAGGGCCCCCGCGCGCGCGACGTGATCGCCCCGCTCGTCGAGGGGGCGGACATCTCCGGCGCCGCCATGCCGCACATGAGCATGGTCGAATGCCGCGTCGCCGGCATCCCGGCCCGGCTCTTCCGCGTCAGCTTCACCGGCGAGCTCGGCTTCGAGATCAACGTCCCCGCCGATTACGGCCGCGCCGTCTGGGAGGCGGTGTTCGACGCCGGCCGCCGGCACGACATCACCGCCTACGGCACCGAGACGATGCACGTTCTGCGCGCCGAGAAGGGCTACATCATCGTCGGCCAGGAGACCGACGGCACGGCGACGCCCGACGATGTCGGCCTCGCCTGGGCGATCGGCAAGGCGAAGCCCGATTTCGTCGGCAAGCGCGCGCTCGACCGCGCCGCCTTCGCCGGCCAGACCGGGCGCAAGCAGCTCGTCGGACTGTTCACCGAGCCCGGCGATATCGTGCTCGAGGAAGGATCCCACCTCGTCGCCGATCCCAGCCGGCCGCCGCCCGCCGAGATCCTCGGCCACGTCACCTCCGCCTACTGGAGCGAGACGCTCGGCCGCTCCATCGCCCTCGCCCTGGTGCGCGGCGGGCGCGACCGCATCGGCGACACGCTGCACGTGAAACTCGCGGACCGCGCGATCCCGGTCCGCCTCACCGATCCGGTATTCTACGACCGTGAAGGAGCCAGGCTCGATGGCTGACGTGATGCAGACCCGCCTCGCCTCCCCGCTCGCCGGCCTCGTCGGCGACCGCCGGGTGCGCGAGATGCCCCGCGCCACGCGCGTCTCGCTGCGCGTCAAGCCGGCAGCCGTCGAGGCCGCCGGCGCGGCGCTGGGGGTCGATCTCGCCCTCGGGATGAACCGCGCCACCGAGTCCGGCGCCCGCACCGCGATCCGCCTCGGACCGGACGAGTTCCTGCTCCTCGCCCCCGTCGCCGACACCTGGGAGACGTTCGAAGCCGCCCTGGCCGCGGCTCTCACGCCGCGCGACTACGCGCTGGCCGACATTTCCCACCGCCAGCTCGGCGTCTCGATCGAGGGGCCGGACTGCACGGCGATGCTCAACGCCCTCTGCCCGCTCGATCTCGACCTCGCCGCCTTCCCCGTCGGCATGGCCACCCGCACCCTGTTCGGCAAGGCCGACATCGTGCTCTGGCGCACCGCCGAAACCCGCTTCCACATCGAGGTCTGGCGCTCCTTCGCCCCCTATCTCTGGGGCCTTCTCGCCGCCATCGGGCGGGAGTATCCCGACTAGGGCTTCCCCCGGCCGGATCGACCCATCCGGCCGGACCAGGCGGCCAGCCCCATCAAGCAACAGAAGCATCAAAGCATGATCAGCGTCTTCGACCTGTTCAAGATCGGCATCGGCCCGTCCTCGTCGCACACCACCGGGCCGATGCGCGCCGCGCACCGCTTCGCCGCGACTCTCGCCGAGGCCGATCTGCTGCCCCGCACCGCGCGCGTCACTGTCACCCTGCTCGGCTCGCTGGCCTGGACCGGCAAGGGTCACGCGACCGACAAGGCGGTGATCCTCGGCCTGTCCGGCGAGGCGCCCGAAACCGTCGACCCCGACCGGGCGGACGCCCTGGTCGCCGCCGTCGCCGCGGCGCGCCGCCTCACCCTCGCCGGCCGGCACGAGATCGGCTTCGACCCGGCGGCGGACCTGGTCTTCGATTTCGAAACCGCCGCCCCCCGCCACCCCAACACGCTGGAACTCACCGCGCACGACGCCGCCGGCACCCTCCTCGCCCGCGAGCGCTGGTGCTCGGTCGGCGGCGGCTTCGTGCTGCGCGAGGACGAACCGGCCGATCTCGGCGCCATCACCGACGACGTGCCCCACCCCTTCGCCACCATGGAAGAGCTGCTGCGCATCGGCGCGGCGACCGGCCTGTCCATCGCCGCGATCGTCCGCGCCAACGAAACCGCGCTGCGCCCGCCGGAGGCGGTCACCGCCCATATCGACCTGGTCATCGACGTGATGATGAGCGCCATCGAGCGCGGCCTCGCCGCCGAGGGCATGCTCCCCGGCAGCCTGCGCGTCACCCGCCGCGCCCGCGCCCTGCGCGCCCGGCTGGAGGCCGATTCCAGCCGCAACGATCTCGCACCCCACGAGCCGATGGACTGGGTCAGCCTGTTCGCGATGGCGGTGAACGAGGAGAACGCCGCCGGCGGGCGCATCGTCACCGCGCCGACCAACGGCGCCGCCGGCGTCATTCCCGCCGTGCTGCGCTACTATCGCGACAGCTGCCCCGGCGCCAGCCGCGCCGGCCTGCACGATTTCATCCTCACCGCCACCGCGATCGGCGGCCTGTTCAAGACCAACGCCTCGATTTCCGGCGCCGAGGTCGGCTGCCAGGGCGAGGTCGGCGTCGCCGCCTCGATGGCCGCCGCTGGCCTCGCCGCCGCCCGCGGCGCGACCAACGCGCAGATCGAGAACGCCGCCGAAATCGCCATGGAACACCATCTCGGCATGACCTGCGATCCGGTCGGCGGCCTGGTGCAGATCCCCTGCATCGAGCGCAACGCCTTCGGCGCGATCAAGGCGATCAGCGCCGCCTCCCTCGCCGCCCGCGGCGACGGCTCGCACCGCGTCTCGCTCGATCAGGTCATCGCCACGATGCGCCAGACCGGCGCCGACATGAACACGAAATACAAGGAAACCTCGCTCGGCGGCCTCGCCGCCAATTTCATCGAGTGCTAGAGCGCTTTCCGATCCACCCGGATCGGATGTAGCGCTCTGTCATATCGATGAAACGCGCTTTCCGATCCACCCGGATCGGATGTCGCGCTCTGCCACATCGATGAAGCGGGCATCATCCCGCAGGATCGGAAGGTGCTCCGGGCGTCAGGCCTTGCGGGGCCTGAACCGCGCCACGAAATTGAGGATCGCCGCCGCCGCCTCGTCCGGCGCCGGCCGCAGCATCACCCGCCCGCCGGCATCCCGCGTCTCGCTCACCGCCTGCAGCCGCGCCTCCGCCGAACCGCCGCCGCCGACATCGCCGATCAGCTTCGGCCGCGCCCGGTAGGGCCGGATTTCCGCTCCTTCCGGCAGCGCCGCCGGCAGCGCCGCCGGTCCCGCCACCTCGCTCACCCGTCCCGCCAGCCGCGCGCGATGCACATAGGGCAGCGCCGCCGGCGCGGCCGGATGCACGGTGATCACCGCCGCCCCGCGCACCGTGGCCGCCCGCCGCCCGCCGCGCGGCAGCGCCTGCGTCACCGTCATCTCGCCGCCGGCAATCCCGGCCCCGATCGCATCGGCGACGATCGGCCATCCCAGCGCCCGCGCCAGCCGGTAGGGCAGCAGCCCGCCATCCGCCCCGCCCCGGCCGCGCCGGCCAGCGAGGATCAGGTCCGGCATCCTTCCCTCCAGCGCCGCCACCAGCGCGCCGAGCGGATCGTCCGCCGCTCCGGCCGCAACCAGCGTCAGCCCGTCGATCCCGTGCCCCAGCGCGTCCAGCACCGCCTCGTCGCGCCCGCCGGCATGCAGCCCCTCGACCGCGCCGCCCGCCCCGGCGATCTGCCGCGCCAGCGCGATCGCCTGCAATTCCGCCGGCACCGGGCAGGGCGCGCCCGTCGCCGGATGCCGCCCGGCGGACAGCAGCACGACGATTCTCATGCCTCGGCTCCCAGAAGCGCGAGCAGCGCCGGCAGCACCGCCTGCGCATCCGCGACCACCGCCAGGTCCGCCCGCGCGATCATCGCCGCGTGCAGGTCGGTATTCACCGCGACCACATGCTCCACCGTGCCGATCCCCTGCAGATGCTGCGGCGCGCCGGAAATCCCGAACGCCACGTAGCAGTCGGCGTTGAGCACGGTGCCCGACGCGCCGACCTGCATCGCCCGCGGCAACGCGCCGGCGTCGCACACCACCCGGCTCCCCCCCGGCGTCGCCCCGAGCGCGCGCGCGAGATCGAGAAACCCCGCGAAATCCGTCACCCCGTTCCCCGCCGCGATCACGAATCCCGCCTCGTCCAGCCGCACATTCGCCGCCTCCACCGGCAGCGGCGACAGCCGCACCGCCAGCGCCGCATCCCTCGCCGGATCGGCCGGCGGATCGACCGGCTCGGCCGCATGCGCCGCCCCGCGCCAGGGCGCGATGCGGTCGGCCGCGATGCTCAGCAGACGCGGCGGCGCCGCCCGCCATTCCGCCCGCCCCGCGGCAGCCGGGCGGATCGCCTGCCGCGCCGACAGGCTCTCGACCGCATCGAACAGCGCCTCGTCGCAGAGTGCCGCCACCCGCCGCGCCAGATCCCCGCCATCCGCGCTCTCGGCGAACACCACATGGCGCGGCCCATGCGCCCGGATCGCGGCGGCGACCGATGCCGCCAGCGCCGCCGGATCGTCCCGCTCCGCCAGCACCATCACCCGGTCCGCCCCCGCCGCACCGGCGTCCTCCGGCAGGCCCGGCGCCAGCAGCACCACCGCCGCCGTCCCGCCGCCATCGAGCAGCCGCGCCGCCCCCAGCACCTGCCGGTCATGGCGCGACAGCACGCCGCCCGCCATCTCCACCACGGCGAACACCAGATAGGCCGGGTCCGCGATCGTCACGACCGGCGCCGCCGCCGGCGCCACCGTGGCGCCCTGCGCGACCGCCCCGCCGCGATGCGTCCGGTCGATCCGCCGGCGCGGCGCCTCGGCCACCACCACCGCCGCGCGCTCGGCCCGGGGATCGCGCCGCTTCGCGCTCACGCCCGCGCCTCCGCCGGCACCGTGGCCATCGCCGCGTGCACCAGCTCGGCAATGTCGCGCACCTCGGGCCGCGCGCCTGTCACCCCCTCCAGCATCGCGGTGCAGCCCGGGCACGCCACGGCGACGATGTCCGCTCCCGTCTCCCGCGCCTGCGCCATCCGCAGATCGGGAATCCGCCGCTCCCCCGCGATGTCCGAAACCGGCGCGCCGCCCCCGCCGCCGCAGCAGAACGAGGCCGCGCCATGGCGCTCCATCTCGCTCACCGCCAGGCCGATCCGCCCCAGCACCCGCCGCGGCGCGTCATACTCGCCGTTATAGCGGCCGAGATAGCACGGGTCGTGATAGGTCACCGTCCCGCCGGATGCCGCCTCCGGCCGGATCGCGCCGGTGCCGATCAGCTCGTCGATCAGCGCCGTATGGTGCTGCACCGTATAATGCCCGCCGAACGCCGGATATTCCTGCCGCAGCACATGCAGCGCGTGCGGATCGGCGGTGACGATCCGCCCGAACCGCCTTGCCGCCAGCGTCGCCACATTGGCGCGCGCGAGGCGCTCGAACCCCGCCTCGTCGCCGAGCCGCCGGGCGAGATCGCCGCAATCGCGCTCGGCCTCCCCCAGCACCGCGAAATCCAGCCCCGCCGCCCGCATGATCGCCACCAGCGCCCGCAGCGTCCGCCCATAGCGCGCGTCGAACGCCCCGTCGCCGAGCCAGAGCAGGATGTCGGCGCTCTCGCCCTCGCCCAGCACGCGCAGCCCGCCGGCGGCGAAATCGAGCCGCCGCCCGGGCTCGAACCCGCCAGGATTGAACGCGTAGCGCAGTTCCGAAAGCACCTGGTCCGCCTTGCCCGGCGCCGCGCCGGCGTCCAGCGTCAGATGCCGCCGCAGATCGACCACCGCATCCACATGCTCGATCATCATCGGGCAGGCGGATACGCAGGCGCGGCAGGTCGTGCAGGCGAACAGCGTCTCCGCGTGCAGCCGCCCGAGCACCGGGCCCGGCGACGAAATGCCCGGATGCGGCGAGCCGGCATAGGCCGGCGCCTCCGGATGCAGCGCCGTCGCCAGGTCCTGGATCAGCGCCTTCGGGTTCAGCTTCTGCCCGGCGGCGAAGGCCGGGCACGCCTCCTCGCACCGCCCGCACTGGATGCAGGCATCGAACCCCGCCAGCCGGTTCCAGGCGAAATCGCCGATCGCCGCCACGCCGAAGTTTTGCGCCGGCAACAGCCCGCTCGCCGCCGCCCCCGCGAAACGCTCCGGCCGCGGATGTGCCGCGAGATGCACCGCCCCGGCCAGCGCGTGCCGCATCGGCCCGGTCGCAATCCCCGCCACCAGCCGCGCCCCGCCCCAGGCGGCAAGCCCGATCCCGGCCAGCGCCGGCAGCCACAGCCCGAGCAGGATGCCGAGCGAGGCGAGGAACCCGCCCGCCGCATAGGCGGCCAGATCCCGCGCCAGCCCCTGGAACGCCCCGCCGGAGAGCGACGCCGGCCGCGCCGGCTGCCGCCTCTGCGCCACCAGCCGCGCGCCGAAAATCGCGAAGCCGAAGCCGAGCGCGGCCAGCAGCCAAAGCATTTCCGCGCCACGCAGCGCCGGGATGATGCCCAGCAGCACCAGAGCGGTGCCGCCGAGCAAGCCCCCGGCGATCGCCTGGTGCATCCGCGCCGCCGCCGCCCGCCGCGCCACCACGCCATGCACATCCACGAGATAGCGCCGCGGCAGCGCCGCCAGCCCGCGCGCCCAGTCCACCGGCGCCGCCCCGCCCCGCCGCCACGATGCGGCGAGACGCAGCCCCTGCGCGACCACCCCGGCCAGCAGCAGCCAGGCCAGCAGGACGAACAGGCCCGCCATCAGAAATCCTTGCAGAGGCGCAGCGCGTCGTAGATCGCGGCGTGGATGTTGCGTCCCGCCGCCGCATCGCCGATGCGATACAGCGCGTATCCGTCCTCCGGCCAGGGCTGCGCCCGCCCCGCCACCAGCGCGCCGGCATCGATCCGCCCCCGGTTGACCGACCCCGCCTTCAGCGGATCATAAAGCGCGTCATCCGGCAGCGTGCCGAAATCGACGACGACATGATCCACCACCCGCTCCTCCTCGGCGAGATCCATCGTGTTGCGCAGCACCGCGACCAGCCGGTTCTCCTCCCGCCGCACCGCGAGCAGGTCGAGATTCGGCGTCATGATCACGTCATGGCGGTAGAGTTCGCGCAGATGGATCGGCTGGTTGGTGGTGCCGACCTCCTCGGCCGCCATCCGGTCGCCGGTCGCGAGTTCCACCAGCGCGCCGCGCTTCGCCAGGAATTCGGCGCAGGAGGCGGCGTTGTGCTGCCCCATCCCGTCATAGAGCAGCACCGAACCGCTGAGCGCGATCCCGTCGCGCAGGATCGCGGCGGTCGTCGTCACCAGCTCCGCCCCCTCCATGAAGCCCGGATTGGGCACGCCGCCGGTCGCGAGAATCACGATGTCCGGCCGTTCCGCCAGCACCATCGCCGCATCCGCCGCGACACCGAGCCGCAGATCCACGCCGAGCCTGCGCACCTGCGCGCCGAGCCAGCGCGGAATCCCCGACAGCGCCTCCCGCCATCCCGCCTTCGCGGCGATGTTGATCTGCCCGCCAAGCGCCGTCTCCCGCTCGAACAGCACCACCTCGTGGCCGCGCTCCGCACTCACCCGCGCCGCCTCCAGCCCGCCCGGCCCGCCGCCGACGACAACCACCCGCCGCCGCCGCGCCGCCTTGCCGATCACGTGCGGCATCGTCGCCTCGCGCCCGGTCGCGGCGTTCTGGATGCACAGCGCATCCGCCCCGGTATAGATCCGGTCGATGCAGTAGCCGGCGCCGACGCACTGGCGGATATCGTCCTCCCGCCCGTCCTGCAGCTTGCGCGCGAGATGCGGGTCGGCGATGTGCGCCCGGGTCATCGCGATCATGTCGACATGTCCCTCCGCCACCGCGCGCGCGGCGGTGGCAAGGTCGGTGACCCGCTGCGCGTGGAACACCGGCACCTCCACCTCGCGGCGGATCGCGCTGGCCAGCGGCAGGAAGGGCGCGACCGGAAACGACATGTTCGGCAGCGACACCGCATGCGCCAGATGGTCCCGCGCCTGCCCGCCGAGCACGTTGATGAAATCGACCAGCCCGCGCCGCGCATGCGCCTCGGCGATGGCCACGCAGTCCTCGTGGCTCAGCCCCTCGGCCAGCATCTCGTCGCCCGACATGCGGATGCCGATCAGGAAATCATCCCCCGCCGCCGCCCGCATCGCCTCGAGAATCTCGAAGCCGAACCGCATCCGGTTCTCCAGCGACCCGCCATAACCATCGCCGCGATGATTGACCGAGGGCGACCAGAACTGGTCGACCAGGTGCCCGTGCGCCGCCGAGAGTTCGCAGCCATCGAGCCCGCCCTCGCGCGCCCGCCTCGCCGCCGCCGCGAAATCGGCGACCACCCGGTCGATATCCTCCTGCTCCATCTCCCGCGGGATCGACCGGCTCGCCGGCTCCCGCCGCGGCGAGGCGGAAAGCGTCGGCAGCCAGTTCTCGGTATCCCAGCGGGTCCGCCGCCCCATATGCGTGAGCTGGATCATCAGCGCCGCGCCATGCGCGTGCACGCGTTCGGAAAATTGTTGAAAATACGGAATGACGCTGTCATCCGCGACCGATATCTGGTTCCACGGCGCCGCCGGGCTGTCGAGCGAGACGGAGGACGATCCGCCGAACATCGTCAGCCCGATGCCGCCCTTCGCCTTTTCCGCGTGGTAGAGCTGGTAGCGCTCCTGCGGCTTGCCGTCGCGGCCGTAGCCTGGCGCGTGGCTCGTGCTCATGATCCGGTTGCGGAACGTCGTCCGGCGGATCGTCAGCGGGCGGAACAGCGCCTCGGCGTGGGCGATCATGCAATGCCTCCCGGCCGCCGCTCGGCGCGCGGCGGATGTCCGAAATAATCGTGATAGGCGCTGGCGAAATGCGTGCTGGAGCCGAACCCGCAGGCCATCGCCACATCGGTCACCGGCACCCGCAGCGATTGCAGCATCCCCTGCGCCCGCTTCAGCCGCCGCGCCCGGATGAACGCCGCCGGGCTCTCGCCGACATGGGCGCGGAACAGCCGCTGCAACTGCCGCAGCGAAATGCCGAGCTCACCCGCGATCTCGCCGAGAATCTGCTTTTCCCCAAGCCGCGCCTCGATCATCACCATCGCCCGCGCCAGCATCGGCTGCCCGGCATGGCCGCGGTCGTCCTTGTCGAGCGGCTGGCGCTCGGCACTCGGGCGGATCCGGTCGAGCACGAAAATCGCCCGCACATGCTCGGCCACGTTGCGGCCGAGCCGCGCCTCGATCAGCGCCAGCATCATGTCGAGCGGCCCGGTGCCGCCGGTGCAGGTCAGCCGGTTGCGGTCGAGCACGAACAGCTCGTTGACCAGTTCGATCTCCGGAAACTCGGCGCGCATCGCCGGCATGTCCTCCCAGTGGACGGCGCAGCGATACTCGTCGAGCAGCCCGGCGGCGGCGAGCGCGAAGGTGCCGGTGCAGAGCGCGCCGAGCGGCGTGCCCGCCCGCGCCGCGCGGCGCAGCGCCGCGAGCACCGGCCGCCCCACGGCCGAGCGCACGTCGAGCCCGCCGCAGACGAACAGGATATCCGGCGCCGGCCCTGACTCCGGCGCCGTCACCGCGCCGAGGCTCAGCCCGTTGCTCGCCGTCACCGGCGTCTCGCCCACCGCGTGCAGGCTCCACCGATACACCGCCCGCCCGGCGCAGCGATTGGCCATCCGCAGCGCCTCGATCGCATTGGCCACCGCGATCATCGAATAGTTCGGCAGCAGCAGGAAGCCGAAATGCGACAGCGCGGCGGGGTTCAGCGGCCGCGGCATCAGCGTTCGATCACGAGATCGGTCAGCGGCGTCGAGCAGCAGATCAGGATCATGTCCTGGTCGATCTCGCGCTGGCGGATGCCGCCCTGGTGCTTCATGTCCACCCGTCCCGAGACGAGCTTGCTCTTGCAGGTGCCGCACACGCCCTTGGTGCAGGACGAGGGCAGCCGCATGCCCGCCTCGCGCGCGGCGGCGAGGATATGCTGCCCCGGCGCCACCCCGATCGTCCGGCCGGACTTGCTGAACGTCACCTCGAAGGTTTCCGCCCCCTGCGCGGCCAGCACCTCCTCGACCGGCGGCGGCACGCCGAAATCGAAGCTCTCCTCGTAGTAATACCGCATGTCGTAGCCGAGGCCGACGAGCCCGTCGCGCACCACCTGCATGTAGACCGGCGGCCCGCAGTTGAAGATCCAGCGCTCGGCGAAATCCGGCGCCAGCAGCGAGAGCAGCTGCGGCGTCACCCGCCCGCGCGGCCCGCCCCAGCGCCCGCCGGCGCCATCCGCCTCGCACACCGGAATCACCCGCAGGTTCGGCATCTGCCGCGCCATCACCGCGAGCTCGTCGCGGAAGATGATGTCCTCCGGCGTCCGCGCGAAATGGATGAACACGATGTCCGCATCCGGTGCGAGGTCCTGATGCGCCCGCGTCATCGACATCAGCGGCGTGATTCCCGAACCGCCCGAGAGGAACAGGTATTTTTCTCCCGGCGTCGCCACGAAGCTGAAATCCCCGAGCGGCCCGATCGCGCGGATCTCCATCCCCGGCCGCAGATTGTCGTGCAGCCAGGGCGAAACCGCGCCGCCCGGCTTGCGCTTCACCGTGATCGAGATCTGGTCCGGCCGCGTCGGGCTGGAGGCGATCGTGTAGCAGCGCTGCACGATCTCCCCGCCCACCGGCACGTCGAACACGAGGAACTGGCCCGGCCAGTAGCTGAAGCGCGACGGCGTGCGGCTGACGAAGGTGAAGGTCCGCACGTCGTGCGTCTCCAGCCGCGCATCGACGCAGACCAGCACGTCGTCGACCTCAGGGTCCCAGACGGACAGGCTGCCGTCGCGCGCGGCACGGCAGCGCTCGGCCGGCGTCATGTTCATCGCGCCGGCTCGATCCCGAGATGCGCCGCCATGCGGCGGACATACCAGTTGGCGAAAGCCTCGACCTGGCCTTCGGTTTCCGCCGAATACGGCCCCGGCACATAGCCGGCGCCCGACGCCCCCGCCTGCGCGAGGCCGACCAGCGCGCCATCCTGCAGATTAGTCTCGCGCCACACCCGGATCAGGTTCTCGAGGTCGTAATCCACGCCCTGGATCGCGTCGCGATGCACCAGCCACTTGGTGCGCAGCAGCGTGCGGTCCGGCGAGAGCGGCAGCACCGAGAAGGTCACAATGTGGTCGCTCATGAAATGGTGCCAGGAATTCGGCTGGGTATGGAACGAGAGATCGCCGAGCCGCTTCTCCTTGGCCTGGCCGAGCAGGCGCCGGCTCGCCACCTTGGTGTCCAGCGTCTGCGATTCGCCATCGCGGTCCATCGGCATCCGGCCGATCCGGAATCCCGAGACCATGTCGTCGAGATGGCCGATCTCCTCGGAGGGAAACCCGCTCGCCGCCCAGGCGCTGCACGACTGCGCGACCATGTCGTCATAGTTCCGCCGCAGCGCCGCGCGCGCCGGGTCGTCCTCGCGCGCATCGAAGCCGAAGCCGAACTCGAAGATCGAGGTGGTCAGCTCCGGATGGTTCAGCGCGCAGTGATAGCACTCGCGGTTGTTCTCCATCGTCAGCTTCCAGTTGCCCTCCTCGATCAGGTCGATCTGCTGGGCCACCTTGCAGTTGGCGATCTCGTGCGGCGCTATATATGGCCCGACGATCCGCGCCATCTCGTCGAAATCCGCCGGCGGCTCCTCGGCGAGGCAGACGAACAGCAGCCCCTCCAGCGAGCGGAGATGGATTTTCTTCAGCCCGTGGCAGGAATGATCGAAATCCTCGCCCATGTGCTCGGCATGCACGAGCGCGCCGTCCAGCCCGTAGGTCCAGGCGTGATACGGGCAGACCAGCCGCCCCACCGTCGCCTTCTCGGTCGAGACCAGCCGTGCCGCGCGATGCCGGCAGACATTGTGCATGGCGTGGATCGCGCCGTCGTCGTCGCGGCAGATCAGGATGTCGTTGTCGCCGATCTTCAGCGTCATCACGTCGCCCGGCTCGGGAACATCCGGCTCCACGCCGACGAAAATCCAGTGCCGGTTGAAGATGTACTCGAGATCGGCGCGGAAGACGTCCGGATCGGTATAGAAATCCCGCTCCAGCATGTAGCCGCGGCGGCGCCGGGCCACGAGGTCACGAAGTGCAGGGGAAGCGACATCCGCCATGGCGTTCACTTTCAAAAAGGGTCAGAACCCGGCGACGGAATGTGACGGTTCGGTGTATCAGCGTCTTTCGTTTTTGCGACATCGCGCCAGAACGATTTCGCAGCCCCCTCGCATGGCGGCCATGCGCTGCTCACATGCGCGGATCAGAACGGACGCGGCCCCGCATGCATCGCGACCGCCTCGGCGCCGCCGCCGTCGCGCCCGGCCATGCCCGGCCGCATCTGCGAGGGCGACAGCCCGTGCAGCGCCTTGAACTGGCGGGAGAAATGCGCGCAGTCCGAGAAGCCGGCCTCCAGCGCGATATCCGTGACCGAGCGGCCCGTCGTCTCCAGCAGCCAGCGCGCGTAACGCAGCCGCAGCGTGCGGTAGAGCAGCGAGGGCCGTTGCCCGAGCGCCGATTCGAAGCGCCGCTCCAGCTGCCGCGTCGACAGGTCGAGCCGCCGCGCGATGGTCGCAATCGGCACCGGGTCGGAGAGGTTCTGCTCCATCATCAGCAGCGCGCGCCGCACCTGCTCGTCGGCCACCTCGTGCGCCACCGGCGGGTGCGGCTGCACCGCCCCCTCGCCGCGCGTGCGCGTCAGCTGCAGCACCTGGTGCGGCTTCTGCGCGAGCCGGCTGCCGAGATGCCGCTCGATCAGCAGCGCCGCGAGATCCGCCGCCCCGGCCCCGCCGGCGCAGGTGATCCGGTCGCCGTCGATCTCGAACAGCCGGTCGCCGGTCACCTCGTGGTCGGGGAAGGCCGCGCGGAAATCCTGGTAGTGCAGCCAGCTCACGCAGACCCGCCGCCCCTGCATCAGCCCCGCCTGGCAGAGCAGGAAACTGCCGTTGCAGATGCCGACCAGCTTCACCCCCGCCGCGGCGGCGCGCTTGAGATAGGCGCAGAGCGGTGCCGCGTTCTGGTTCAGCCCGGCCAGCAGCCCGCCGATCACGACGACGTAGTCGAACCCGGCCGGGTCGAGGAAGGTCGCGCCCGGCAGCACCTGCACCCCGCAGCTCGCGCGGATCGGCGCGGCGCTGTCGGACATGATCGTCCAGCGGCAATGGATCGGGCGCGAGAAATCCGATTCGTCGGCGGCGAGCCGCAGCGTGTCGACGAACATCGACAGCGCCGAGAGGGTGAAGTCATGGGCGAGCAGGATGCCGACCGAAAGCGGTCGCCGCTCCTCGCCCCTTTGTGCGTTCGCTGCCCTTCCGTTCATGGCCCTGCTCCACGATCTCGCCGCATACGAGCCATGCGGCGGAACCGCATATCACCACACTCGCGCGGATCGCGATACGGAAATCATGCATCCCGCATCGCGCCGCATCGCGCCGGCGGGTCAGTCCCCCGCCGGCCGGGGAAACCGCGCCCGCTTCTCGAGGTCGCCGAGCCGCATGTGGTTGCGCATGTACTGTTCCGAGGCATCGACGAAGGGCTGGAAATCCCACGACTTCCGCCGCCCCTGCCGCAGCGCCGCGTCGATGAAGCGCCGCCGCGCCTGGCTCGCCAGCACCGCGCGATGCACCGCGTCGAGGTCCCAGCGCGCCGCCACCTCGGCGCGGAACGCGGCCACCAGCGCCGCGTGCTCCGGCGCCGCCGCGAGGTTCGCCCGCTCGTCCGGATCGGCCTCGAGGTCGAAGAGCTGGTCCGGATCGGCCGGGCAATGGATGAACTTGTGCCGCCCGCGCCGGATCATCACGATCGGCGCGATCGCCCCCTCGGCGAGATATTCGCCGAACGCGCCGTCATGCCCGCCGCGCCCTTCGAGATGGCCGAGCAGCGAGGTCCCGTCGCAGGCGAGCCCCGCCGGGATCCTCCCGCCGCCGAGCCCGACCAGCGTCGGCAGCATGTCGACCGAGGACACCGCCGCCCCCACCCGCGCCGGCGCGAACCGCCCCGGCGCATGCACGATCAGCGGAATCCGGCACGCGTCCTCGAAGAAGCTCATCTTGTACCAGAGCCCGTGCTCGCCGAGCAGCTCGCCGTGATCGGCGGTCATCACCGTCACCGTCCGCGCCGCGAGCCCGCACGCCTCGACCGTCTCGCGCAGCCGGCCGAGCTGGCGGTCGACGAAGGAGATCGCCGCGTAATAGGCGTGCCGCGCGTTGCGCACCTGCGCCTCGGTCACCGGCTCGTTGTCCATGTTCGACACGTGGCGCAGCCGCAGCGAATGCGGGTCCATCGAAGCCGGCGCCGTCCGCACCCGCGGCATGTCGATCGCGTCGTGGTCGTAGAGGTTCCAGTATTCCTCCGTCATCGCGAAGGGATCGTGCGGATGCGTCAGCGACACCACCATGCAGAACGGCCGCCCGTCGTCATCGCGCGCGAGGTCGAACAGCTTCTGCCGCGCCGCGAACACCACCTCGTCGTCATAGTCCATCTGGTTGGTCCGCACGCACAGCCCCGCCTCGCGCACCGAGCTCATGTCGTGGTACCAGCTCGGCCGCGTCGCGAAATCGGTCCAGTCCGGCGTCCAGCCGAAATCGGCCGGGTAGATGTCGGTGGTCAGCCGCTCCTCGAATCCGTGCATCTGGTCCGGCCCGCAGAAATGCATCTTGCCGGACAGGATCGTGCGGTATCCGGCGGCGCGCATGTGGTGCGCGAAGCTCGGCAGCATCGCCGGAAACTCGGCCGCGTTGTCGAAGGCGCCGATCGCCGAGGGCAGCTGCCCGCTCATGAACACGTAGCGCGAGGGGCCGCAGAGCGGGCTGTTGCAATAGGCGTTGTCGAACACCACCCCGCCGGCGGCGAGCGCGTCGATATTGGGCGTCAGCGCGACCTGGTTGCCATAGGCCGGCAGCGCCCGCGCGCCGAGCTGGTCGGCCATCACGATCAGGATATTGGGCCGCCCGTCCGCCGCCTTGTCTGCTCCGTTGCCATCAACCCCAGGCATCATCTCTCGCCATCTCCCCTTGCGTCCAATATCGATCCGGCGGCACGCTGCCTTGAAACCGGGCCCGCTTGAAGACCGAATCGATGAATGGAACCCATCAGCATGGCTAATGGCAACTGGCGCGCCGCGCTGCCCGCCCTCGCGGTGTTCGAGGCGGCGGCCCGGCATCTCAATTTCAGCCGCGCCGCCCGCGAGCTCGGCGCCACCCAGCCCGCGGTCAGCCACCAGGTCGGCTGGCTCGAGGCGCATCTCGGCTGCCGCCTGTTCCACCGCCGCCATCGCGGCGTCAGCCTGACGCCGGAGGGGCAGATCCTGTTCGAGGCGGCGGCGGCCACGCGCGCCGCGGTCGAGCGCGCGCGGGACGACATCCGCGCCCTGTCCGGCCAGCGCCCGCTGACCGTCGCCACCGATTACGGCTTCGCCGGCGATTGGCTGATCCCCCGCCTCGGCGCCTTCGCCGCCGCCGCCCCGGCGACCGAGCTGCGCATCGTCGCCTCGCAATTCCTCGCCGACCCGCTGGCCGACCCCGCCGATGTCGCGATCCTGATGGGAACCGGCGCCTGGCCGGGCCGGGCCGCGCACCTGCTGTTCCGCGAAACCGTCTCGGCGGTGGCGAGCCCCGCCCTATTGCGTGTTCCCGCCGGCCCGGCGGACCTCGCCCGGATGCGCCTGCTGCATCTCGAACCCCGCCACCCGGCGCCCTGGCTCACCTGGCGCGGCTGGTTCGCCGCCCACGGCATCGACCGCCCGCCCCGCCCGGGCGACGCCACGTTCGACACCTATTCCCTGGTCCAGCAGGCGGCGATCGCCGGCCAGGGCATCGCCCTCGGCTGGCACCCGCTGATCGCCGGCGCGCTGGAAACCGGCCGCCTCGCCTGCGCCGCCGCCCCGCCGGTCACCACCGGCCTCGGCTATTACCTGCTGGAAAACCCGGCCCGCCGCCCGCCCGGCCTCGCCGCCTTCCGCGACTGGCTGCTCGCCGCCTGCCGCGACTCCGAAGCGGCCGGCCTCAGCCCGCCACCGCCATCGCGATGTAGTTGATCCGCGTATCCCGGGCGATGCGGAATCCGCCCGCCAGCGGCGCCGGCACCATCCCCGCCGTCGCCGCCAGCCGCAGCCCGGCGGCGCGGCACATCGCGGCCAGCTCCCCCGGCGTGACGAATTTCCGCCAGTCATGCGTGCCGGGCGGCGCCAGGCCCAGCACATACTCCGCCGCGTATTTTGCAAAAACAATCGATTGCGGCGTTCTGTTCAGTGTTGAGATGAACAGCAACCCGCCCGGCTTCAGCAGCCCCGCCAGCGTGTCGAGAAACCCCTGCGGGTCCGGCACGTGCTCGATCACCTCCAGCGCCGTCACCACGTCGAACCGCGCGCCGGCTTCGGCCAGCGCGTCCGCCGTGGTCGCGCGGTAGTCGATCCCGAGTCCCTGCGCCTCGGCATGCGCCCGCGCCGCGGCGATCGCCTCGCCCGCGGCGTCGATCGCCGTCACCCTGCATCCGGCGCGGGTCAGGCTTTCCGCCAGCAGCCCCGCGCCGCAGCCGACATCGAGCACCGCCACCCCCGCCGCGCCGCCGCGCGCCGCGGCGACATGGTCGAGGATCCACCGGCTGCGCGCCGGATTCATCGCGTGCAGCGCGCGCATCGGCCCGTGCCGGTCCCACCAGCGCGCCGCCAGCGCGTCGAATTTCCGCACCTCCGCCGCGTCCGCCCGTCCGGCGCCCTGCCCGTCATCCATGCTCACGTCCTCTTCCGCCCGCATTGCCCTTCTCCCTGCCGCTCGCTATGTGAGCCTGCCGGGAGACGGCAGCAAGCGCCGCTCCCGCGTCGATACCAGTTTCACGGCAAGATCGGATCACATGGCGCGCATCGTGATGAAATTCGGCGGCACATCGGTCGCCGATCTGGACCGGATTCGCAACGTCGCCGCGCGCGTCAAGCGCGTGGTGGACGAGGGGCACGAGGTCGCGGTCGTCACCTCGGCGATGGCCGGCGCCACCAACCAGCTCGTCGCCTGGTGCCAGGAGCTTTCCCCGCTCTACGACGCGCGGGAATACGACACGGTGGTCGCCACCGGCGAGCAGGTCACCATCGGCCTGCTCGCCGTCGCGCTGCAGACCATCGGCGTCGATGCCCGCTCCTGGACCGGCTGGCAGATCCCCATCCGCACCGACGGCCAGCACGGCAAGGCGCGGATCGACGCGATCGACGGCGCCGAGCTGATCCGCCGCATGCAGATGGGCCAGGTCCCGGTGATCGCCGGCTTCCAGGGCATCGGGCCGGACAACCGCGTCACCACCCTCGGCCGCGGCGGGTCGGACACCTCGGCCGTCGCCGTCGCCGCCGCGGTGAAGGCCGACCGCTGCGACATCTACACCGATGTCGACGGCGTCTACACCACCGACCCGCGCATCGTCCCCAAGGCGCGCAAGCTGCCCGCCATCGCCTATGAGGAGATGTTGGAACTCGCCTCGGTTGGTGCGAAGGTATTACAGACCCGCTCCGTCGAACTCGCGATGAAGGAGCGTGTGCGGGTGCAGGTTCTCTCCAGCTTCACGGATGCGCCGGGAACGCTGGTCGTTGATGAGGATGAAATCGTGGAACAGGAAATCGTCGCCGGCATCGCCTATTCGCGGGACGAGGCCAAGGTCACCGTCCGCCGCGTGCCCGACCGCCCCGGCGTCGCCGCCTCGGTGTTCGGCCCGCTCGCCGAGGCCGGCATCAATGTCGACATGATCGTGCAGAACGTCTCCGCCGACGGCACCACGGACATGACCTTCACCCTCAACAAGACCGAGCTGCCCCGCGCCCGCCTCGTGCTCGACGAGAAGCGCGACGAGATCGGCTTCGCCGAACTCGCGACCGACCCCGACGTCGCCAAGATCTCCGTCGTCGGCGTCGGCATGCGCAGCCATGCGGGCGTCGCCGGCACCATGTTCCGCTCGCTCGCCGCCCGCGGCATCAACATCCAGGTGATCTCCACCAGCGAGATCAAGGTCAGCGTGCTGATCGACGCCGAATACACCGAGCTCGCCGTCCGCGCCCTGCACACCGCCTACGGGCTGGACGTCGCATGAGCGCGCTCGATCCGCTCTGGGCCCGCGGCCGCGCCTTCCTCGGCACCGAGACCGCGATCATGGGCGGCGCCATGAGCTGGGTCAGCGAGCGCCACCTCGTCTCCGCCATCTCCAATGCCGGCGGCTTCGGCGTCATTGCCTGCGGCTCGATGACCCCCGAACTGCTCGATGCCGAGATCGCCGCGACCAAGGCGCTCACCACGAAGCCCTTCGGCGTCAACCTGATCACCATGCACCCGCAGCTGCTGGAGCTGATCGCGGTCTGCGTCCGCCACGGCGTGGGCCATGTCGTCCTCGCCGGCGGCCTGCCCTCCGCCGCCGCGGTCCGCGCGGTGAAGGAGGGCGGCGCGAAGCTCGTCTGCTTCGCCCCCGCCCTGGTGCTCGCCAAGCGGCTCATCCGCAGCGGCGCCGACGCCCTGGTGATCGAGGGCTCCGAGGCCGGCGGCCATATCGGCCCGGTCTCGCTGGCCGTGCTGGCGCAGGAAATCCTGCCCGTCATCACCGAGGTCCCGGTCTTCGTCGCCGGCGGCATCGGCCGCGGCGAGGCGATCCTCGCCTTCCTCGAAATGGGCGCCGCCGGCGTGCAGCTCGGCACCCGCTTCGCCGCCTCCGCCGAGAGCATCGCCCACCCCAATTTCAAGGCCGCCTTCCTGAAGGCGAACGCGCGAGACGCGATTCCCTCGGTCCAGCTCGACGCCCGCTTCCCGGTCATCCCGGTGCGCGGCCTCGCCAATGCCGGCACCGCCCGCTTCGTCGAGCACCAGGCCGAGACCATCCGCCGCTTCCAGGCCGGCGAGCTCGACAAGGAGCAGGCCCAGCTCTCGATCGAGCATTTCTGGGCCGGCGCCCTCCGCCGCGCGGTGATCGAGGGCGATGTCGAGCAGGGCTCGGTGATGGCCGGCCAGTCGGTCGGCATGGTCACCGCGATCCAGCCGGTGGCCGAGATCATCGCCGAACTCATCGCCCAGGCCGACGCCGCCTTCGCCGCGCGCGCCACCGTCCGCCAGCCGGATGCCTCGATCGAAGCGGCCTAAGGGCGCGCCCCGCCCGCGCACCATCCCGCTCGCCGCCTCGCGGCGGCTGTTCGCGAAGCTGCGCGAACGGCTGAGCGCCGGCAATTCCAGCCTAGCCGAGCTGGTCGAGCTGATCGCCGCCGAACTCGCGGTCGAGGTCTGCTCGGTCTATGTCGCCCGCGCCGGCGAAATGCTCGAACTCGCCGCCACCCACGGGCTGCGCATCGCCGCGGTCGGCCACACGCGGGTGCGGGTGGGCGAGGGCATCATCGGCCTCGCCGCCGCCAAGGGCGAGGCGCTCAACCTGCCGGACGCGCAGAACCACCCCGAATTCGCCTACCGCCCCGAAACCGGCGAGGAGCGCTACGCCTCGATGCTCGCGGTGCCGATCCGCCGCGCCGGCCGCACCCTCGGCGTCATCGCGGTGCAGAATTCCGAGCCCCGCGTCTACACCCCGCTCGAGGTCGAGACGATCTCGACCATCGCCATGCTGATCGGCGAGATCCTCGCCAGCCAGGGTGCGGCCGACATCGCCGCCGCCGGCTTCGGCGACGCGCTGGCCCGGCGCTATTCCGGCCATCCGCTCGCCCCCGGCATCGTCCGCGGCACCGCCCTGCCCTTCGGCCGCTCGCCCGGCCCGCGCCACGTCCTCGCGGAAGACACCGCGGCCGAGCTCGTCCGCCTCGACCAGGCGATGGCCGACGCCGAAACCTCGCTCGACAGCCTGGTCTCCGAGCACCTGCCCACCGGCCACGCCACCCGCGAGGTGCTGGAGGCCTATCGCCTGATCTCCCAGGGCACCGGCTGGCTCGAGCGCGTCCGCGCCGCGATCAATGACGGCCTGACCGCCGAGGCCGCGGTCGACCAGGTCGGCAGCGAGCTGCGCCGGCGCATGCGCAAGGTGGCCGACCCCTATCTGCGCGAGCGCGTCGCCGATATCGAGGACATGATCGAGCGCATGCTCGCCGCCCTCGGCGCCGGCACCGCGAAGCCGGAGGATGCGCGCGGCATGGTCCTGGTCTGCCGCCGCCTCGGCCCCGCCGAACTGCTCGACTGGCACCAGCGCGGCATCGCCGGCGTCGCGATCGAGGAGGCCAGCACCGGCGGCCACGCCGCGATCCTCGCCCGCGCGCTGGAAATCCCCGCCATCGCCGTCGAGGCCGGCGCGACCGAGGCCGCCCGCCAGGGCGATCCCGTCCTGCTCGACGCCGAATCCGGCGCCCTCATCCTCCGCCCCGACCCCGAGGTCACCGCGCTGTATGACCGCGCCCTCGCCGCCCGCGGCGCCCGCGCCGCCGAGCTCGCCGTCTTCCGCGACCGTCCGGCCCGCACCCGGGACGGCACCGAGGTCACGCTGATGCTCAATGTCGGCCTCGCCTTCGAGATCGACCAGCTCACCCGCACCGGCGCCGAGGGCATCGGCCTCTACCGCACCGAGATCGCCGCTCTCGCCGCCGCCCGCGTCCCCGGCGTCGCCGCCCAGGCGGCCGAGTACCGCCGCGTCCTCCAGCGCGCCGACGGCAAGCGCGTCGTCTTCCGCACCCTCGATCTCGGCGCCGACAAGCTCCTCCCCGGCGAGGCCGACGACCAGGTGGAAAACCCGGCGATGGGCTGGCGCTCGCTGCGCGTCGGGCTCGACCGTCCGGCCATCCTGCGCAAGCAGCTCCGCGCCCTGCTGATGGGCGCGGCCGGACTCGATCTCTCGGTGATGTTCCCGATGGTGGCGACGGTCGCCGAATTCCGCGCCGCGCGCGACCTGCTCGAGGCCGAGGCCGCCCGGCTCGACGAGATGCCGAACCGCATCGAGATCGGCACGATGCTCGAAGTGCCCTCGCTGCTGTTCCAGCTCCCCGGCCTGCTCGCCGAGGCCGATTTCGTCTCCCTCGGCACCAACGACCTGATGCAGTTCCTCTTCGCCGCCGATCGCGGCACGCCGAAGCTCGCCGGCCGTTACGACGTGCTCTCCGCCCCGGTGCTCGAACTGATCGAGGGTCTCGCCGCCGCCTGCGCCGAGGAGGAGGTCGGTTTCTCGATCTGCGGCGAGTCCGCCGGCCGCCCGCTCGATGCCCTGGTCTTCGCCGCCATCGGGGTCGACACGCTGTCGATGTCCGGCGCCTCGATCCTGCCGGTCAAGGCGCTGTTCGCCGAGGCCGACCTCGCCGCCCTGCGCCCGGTGCTGCGCGAACTCCGCCGCGCCGGCGCCGCCGGCAGCTCGCTGCGCGAGCCGCTCACCGCCTGGGCGCGGGAGCACGGTTTGCCGATCTAGCCCGAACGCGCTACAGGGGGCATATCGCATCCGATACCGTACGGGACAGGCGGGCACCGGTGGCGCTCCGGTGCGATCCCGGCGCGGCGTGACCCGACCCTAACCGTTCCACGAGCTTTCATGGGTACTATGAACGGCGACCACGATTTCGACCTGACCATCCCCGCCCCCCATGCGACGGTTTCCCGGGGTCCCGCGAGTGTCGGCGCCGAATTGCGCGCCGTCCGCGAGCGGCTCGGCTGGAAACTGCCGGACATCGCCGCGCGGCTGAAGATCCGGCGGGTCTTCCTCGAAGCCATCGAGGCCGGCAACCTCGCCGCCCTGCCGGCGCCGACCTATGCCGCCGGGTTCATCCGCTCCTATGCCGAGGCGATGGGGCTCGACCCCGAGGAAATCCTCCGCCGCTTCCGCGCCGAGGGCATGACCCGCCCGCGCCAGCCGGACCTCGCCTTTCCCCAGCCGGTGCCGGACCGCGCGGTGCCGCCCGGCGCCGTGCTCTTCGTCGTCGCGGTCATCGGCATCGCCGGCTATTTCCTCTGGTACCGCCATTCCGAGCACGAGCTGAAAATGGCGCGGATGGTCCCCGCGGTGCCGGCCAAGCTCGCGCCGCTCGCCGTCCCCAAATCCCCGCCCGCGCCCAAGGCCGCTGCCGCGCCCGCGGCACCGCCCGCGAGCAGCGGCGCCACGCCCGACCAGCTCGCCGCGAACGGTACCGCCGCCCCGGCCGCATCCGCGTCCGGCCCCTCCACATCGGGCCCGTCCACATCAAGCCAGACCGCGTCGGACCAGACCGCGTCGGGCCAGTCCGCATCGGGCGAGACCACGTCCGGCGCATCCGCGTCCGGCACGTCCGCCGCCGGCCAGTCCGCGCCTGCGGCCGCCACGCCGGACCAGACCGCGTCCTCCGCCAACGCGCCGGCCTCCCAGGCCGCCGGCGGCGCCGCGTCCGGCACCGCCAGCGGCGGATCGGGCGGGTCGACAACCGCCATGTCATCGTCCGCCTCGGCATCTTCGGCCACGTCATCGTCCGGCGCGTCATCGGCCTCCGGCGGCGCCACGCCCGGATCGGCGATCCCGGCGCCGGCCACCTCGGCCTCCGGCACGGGCGCCGGCACGGCGACCGCCGCCACCGCGATCGCCGGCGCCAACCCGCTGGTCATCAGCGCCAGCGCCGATAGCTGGGTCCAGGTCCGCGGCCCGCACGGCACCATCCTGTTCAGCCGCGTGCTGAAGGCCGGCCAGTCCTGGCCGGTGCCGAACGAGCCGGGCCTGACCCTGACCACCGGCAATGCGGGCGGCACAGAGCTGGTCCGCAACGGCGCCGCCGGCTCCCCCCTCGGAAAGCCGGGCGTGGTTCTCCACAATATACCACTGACGCCGCCGGCCTCCGGCAGCGCCACCGCCCCCTCCGGCGCCTCCACCGCGCAGTAACCCCTCCACGGAAGCGAGCCCGATGAATTACCGCGAATACCAGCAGATCGTCCGCCGCAAGTCGCGGCAGATCAGCGTCGGCCCGGTCAAGGTCGGCGGCGACGCGCCGATCACCGTGCAGACCATGACCAACACGCCGACCGACGATGTCGCCGCCACGGTGGCGCAGATCCACCGCGCCGAGCGCGCCGGGGTCGACATCGTCCGCGTCTCCTGCCCGGACGAGGCGGCCACCGCCGCCCTCGCCGACATCGTGCGCCAGGTGAACGTCCCCATCGTCGCCGACATCCATTTCCACTACCGCCGCGCGATCGAGGCGGCGAAGGCCGGCGCCGCCTGCCTGCGCATCAACCCCGGCAATATCGGCAGCGCCGAGCGCGTGCGCGAGGTCGTCGCCGCCGCCCGCGACCACGGCTGCTCCATCCGCATCGGCGTCAACGCCGGCTCGCTGGAGAAGCACCTGCTCGAGAAATACGGCGAGCCGAACCCCGACGCCCTGGTCGAATCCGCCCTCGAACACGCGAAGATCCTGCAGGATCACGACTTCCACGAATTCAAGATCAGCGTGAAGGCGTCCGACGTGTTCATGGCCGTCGCCGCCTACCAGCAGCTCGCCGAGGTCTGCGACCACCCGCTCCACATCGGCATCACCGAGGCCGGCGGGCGGCGCACCGGCACGGTCAAATCCTCGATCGGCCTGGGCTCGCTGCTTTGGGCCGGCATCGGCGACACGATGCGCGTCTCCCTCTCCGCCGAGCCGGAGGAAGAGGTCGCCGTCGGCTGGGACATCCTGAAGTCGCTCGGCATCCGCCATCGCGGCGTGCGTGTCATCTCCTGCCCCTCCTGCGCCCGCCAGGGCTTCAACGTGATCGACACGGTGGCCCAGCTCGAAGACCGCCTCGCCCATATCGAGGAGCCGATCACCCTCTCCATCATCGGCTGCGTGGTCAACGGGCCGGGCGAGGCGCTGATGACCGATCTCGGCGTCACCGGCGGCGGCAACGGCCGCCACATGGTCTACGCCGCCGGCAAGACCGACCACACGATCGAGGGGGCGGCGATGATCGACCATGTCGTCGAGCTGGTCGAACAGCGCGCCGCCCGCCTGCGCGAGGAAAAGGCGGCGGCGAAGCAGGCGGCGGAATAGCCCGCCCGCGCGCCGCGGACTGTTCAGCGGCGGCGATTTCCGGCAAACCACCGGCAATCTCCGCTGTCTGAAGGATCTCCGCCTTGACCAAGCCCCAACCCGTGCGCGGCACCCAGGACATCATCGGCGAGGACGCGCGCCGGCATCACCACGTGGTCGAGACCGCCCGCCGCGTCGCCGGCCTCTACGGCGCCGCCGAATGGGCCACGCCGGTCTTCGAGCTCACCTCCGTCTTCGCCCGCAATCTCGGCGAAACCTCGGACGTGGTGACCAAGGAGATGTACACCTTCGAGGACCGCTCCGGCGAATCCGTCACGCTCCGCCCCGAGGGCACCGCCGGCGTCTGCCGCGCCCTGGTCTCCAACGGCCTCACCCAGACCCTGCCGCAGAAAATCTTCTACCAGGGCCCGATGTTCCGCTACGAGCGCCCGCAGAAGGGCCGCTACCGCCAGTTCCACCAGATCGGCCTCGAGATCATCGGCGCCGCCGAACCGCTGGCCGACGCCGAGGCGATCGCCTGCGGCCAGCAGATCCTCGACGAGCTCGGCGTCGGCGCCAGCATCACCCTGCACATCAACACGCTGGGCGACCGCGACAGCCGCGACGCCTACCGCACCGCCCTGGTCGACTATCTCTCCCGCTACGAATCCGAGCTTTCCGACGAGAGCAAGGTCCGCCTGGTCAAGAACCCGCTGCGCATCCTCGACACCAAGGATGCGAACGACATCCGCCTCCTCGCCGAGGCCCCGCGGATCTACGACCACCTGAACCCCGCCTCCGCCGCGTTCTACGACGGTCTGAAGGCCGCGCTTTCCGCCTTCGGCATCGCCTTCGTCGAGAACCCGCGCATCGTCCGCGGCTTCGACTACTACAACCACACCGCCTTCGAATTCGTCTCCACCGCCCTCGGCGCGCAGGGCACCGTGCTCGGCGGCGGCCGCTACGACCAGCTGGTCGAGCAGATGGGCGGCCCGCCCACCCCCGGCGTCGGCTGGGCGGCGGGCATCGAGCGCCTCGCCATGCTGCTGGCCGCAACCCCCGCCACGCCGCGCCCCGTCGCCGTCATCCCGATGGGCGAGGCCGAGCAGACCGCCGCGATCGAGATCCTCGCCACCCTCCGCCGCGCCGGCATCGCCGCCGAGGCCGCCTATCGCGGCAACCTGAAGAAGCGTCTCGAACGCGCCAACCGCATCAACGCCCGCGCCGCCGTGCTGATCGGCGCGGACGAACTCGCCCGCGGCGCCGTCACGCTCAAGACCCTCGACGACGGCGCCCAGCGCGAACTCCCCCGCGCCGAGCTTCTCGCCGCCCTCGGATGACCCGCTGACGCGATGACCCTGGAGCAGAAACTCGACCGTATCGTCCTCCGCGCCGAGGAGCTGCGCGCGATGCTCGCCGCCGGGGTCGATGGCGAGCGCTTCGTCGCCGCCTCGCGGGAGCTGGCCGAGATCGAGCCGGTCGAGCAGCAGATCCTCCTGCTCCGCGCCGCCGAGCGCGCCCGCGACGAGGCCGAGGCCGCCCGCGCCGATCCCGAGCTGCGCGAACTGGCCGATGCCGAGCTCGATTCCCTGCGCGAGACCCTGCCGCGGCTCGAACACGAGATCCGCCTCGCCCTCCTGCCGCGCGACGCCGCCGACGAACGCCCCGCCATCCTCGAAATCCGCCCCGCCGCCGGCGGCGACGAGGCCGCGCTGTTCGCCGCCGAGCTCTTCGCCGCCTATCGCCGCTACGCCGACCTGCGCGGCTGGCGCTTCGAGATCCTCGACTATACCGAGACCGAGCTCGGCGGCCTGCGCGAGGGCATCGCCGAAATCACCGGCCGCGCCGTCTTCGCCCGCCTCAAGTTCGAAAGCGGCGTCCACCGCGTCCAGCGCGTCCCCGCCACCGAAACCCAGGGCCGCATCCACACCTCCACCGTCACCGTCGCCGTCCTGCCCGAGGCGGAGGACGTCGATGTCGAGGTCAACGAGGCCGATCTCCGGATCGACGTCTTCCGCGCCTCCGGCGCCGGCGGCCAGCACGTCAACAAGACCGAGAGCGCCGTCCGCATCACCCATCTGCCCACCGGCATCGTCGTCGCCATGCAGGAGGAGCGCAGCCAGCACAAGAACCGCGCCAAGGCGATGAAGATCCTGCGCGCCCGGCTCTACGAGCAGACCCGCGCCGCCGCCGCCGCCGGCCGCGCCGCCGACCGCAAGTCCCAGGTCGGCACCGGCGACCGTTCCGAGCGCATCCGCACCTACAATTTCCCGCAAGGCAGGGTCACCGACCACCGGATCAACCTCACCCTGCACAAGATCGACCGCGTCATGCTCGGCGAGTTCGACGAGATCATCGACGCGCTGACCGAGGAAGACCAGGCCGCCCGCCTCGCCGCCGCCGGCGCATGATCCCGACCACCGAGGCCCTGCGCGAACTCGGCCGCATCCTCGCCGCGGGCGGCGTCGAGAACCCGACCCGCGAGGCCCGCCTCATCCTCGCCCACGCGCTCGGCGTCGATCTCGCCGCACTCTGGGCGCTCGACGAGGTCGACCCCGAACCCGCCTTCGCCCTCGCCCGCCGCCGCGCCGCCCGCGAGCCGCTGGCCTACATCACCGGCGCGAAGGGCTTCTGGAGCCTCGACCTCGCCGTCTCGCCCGCCACCCTCATCCCCCGGCCTGACACCGAAACCCTGATCGAGGCCGCGCTGCGCCACCGCCCCGACCGGCGCAAGATCCGCACGATCCTCGATCTCGGCACCGGCACCGGCGCCCTGCTCCTCGCCGCCCTCGCCGAATACCCCGACGCCTTCGGCATCGGGATCGACCGCGTGCCCGCCGCCTGCGCCCTCGCCCGCGCCAACGCCGCCCGCACCGGCCTCGCCGCCCGCGCCGCCTTCTGCTGCGGCGACTGGGCCGACGCCCTCGCCGCCCGTTTCGACCTCATCCTCGCCAACCCGCCCTATATCCCGAGCGCCGACATCCCCGGCCTGATGGCGGAAGTCGCCGCCCACGAGCCCGCCTCCGCGCTCGATGGCGGCGCCGACGGGTTCGACGCCTATCGCCGCATCGTCGCCGATCTGCCCCGCCTGCTCGCCCCCGGCGGCCTCGCCATCCTCGAGGCCGGCATCGGCCAGGCCGCGCCGCTGGCCGCCCTCGCCGCCGCGCACGGGCTGGACGCCACCGCCGAACCCGACCTCGCCGGCATCCCCCGCGCCGTGATCATGGCAGCGCGGGAAAAATATTCGTGAAAAACCATTTGTCGATTCGGCCGAATCAGACTAGATATCCCTTGTATTCGGTGCCCGGCCTCATGCGGCCGGAGCGGCTTGTGTCAGATCGCTTCGTTCTGCGACGCGGTCCCGGTTCCACAAAAGCCGTATCGAAAATCGTTTGAACGACCAAGCCATGAGAGACGCTGCCCGGCTTCGACCAGGGAACCGACGGTCCGGTACGCGCATGGTCGCACTGAAACAGGATTACGCAACTCGATGAACATCAAACGTATGCGCGGGCGCAACAATCGTGGCGGCGGCGGCGGATTCCGCAACTACCAGAGCGGCGGCACCCCCCTCAACCGCAACCACGTCTTCGACAGCAACGGCCCCGAACAGCGGGTCCGCGGCACCGCCCAGCAGCTCTATGACAAGTACCAGCAGCTTGGCCGCGATGCCTCCGGCGCCGGCGACCGGGTCCTCGCCGAGAGCTATTTCCAGCACGCCGAGCATTATTTCCGCATCATTTCCGCGATGAACCAGGCCGCCCAGGCGCCGCACGGCAACGGCCATTCCCGCCGCGGCGATGCCCAGCCCGCCGAGGCGCAGGACGAGGCCGAACTCGTCGAAGCCGCCCCCGGTCTCGGCGAACAGCCGCCGACCGAAGCCCGCGAAATCCCGATCAGCGCCGCCCCGCCGGAGGCCTGACCGCCCGCCCCTGCCCGCGCCGCCGCCCGGTCACTCCCGGGCGAGCAGCCGGTCGTTGACGAACCGCGCGATCCGCCGGCCTGGCCGGTTGCGCGTCTCGCGCGCGTAGCGCTCGCGCAGCGCCTGCTCGCGATAGGCGTCGCGCACCCAGTCCAGAAACGCCATCCCGCCGCCCTCCTCCTCGTACATGTCGAGGAAGGCGTCCAGGATCCCGGTGTTCGACTGCCGTATATGGCCAAAGCGCAGGCTGAGCTGCCGCCGCGCCTCCGCCACGCTGCCGCCCTCGATCAGCACGAACAACGCACTCGCGATCCCCGCCCGGTCGGCGCCGGACTTGCAGTGCACCAGCGCCGGCCGCCGCATCGTGCGGATGATCTCGGCCAGCCGCAGGATGCGGTCGCGATGCGGCGCGCCGCGCGATTCCAGCGCCATGTCGTAGAAATCGAGCCCGAGCCGCCGCGCCGCCTCGCGCGAGAGCGCGTCCGAGCCGTTGCGGCACTCGCCGCGCAGGTTGATCAGCGTGTTGATCCCGACCAGCCGGCGGAATTTCGCCAGCTGGAACGGCACCGGATGGTTCGATCGATACAGCGCGCCCGGCTTCACCGGAGCGAAATTGGTCCAGCCCAGCCGCAGCACGGCATGGTCGACGAACAGCGCGTCGATCCAGGCATTGCGCCGCCCCGCCGGGGTCGACAGGTCGCCGCGATAAATCGTGTCCATGCCGGCTGACTAGCAGGTATTCTCTGCCCATGCGACTCGCCCTGCCCGCCCTCGCGGCGCCGCTGCTGCTCGCCGCCTGCGCCACCTCGCGCTTCGCCGGATACGGCACCCCGACCACGCTCACCTGCGTGCCCTATGCCCGCGCCGTCTCCGGCATCGAGCTCACCGGCGACGCCTGGCGCTGGTGGGACGAGGCCGATGGGCTCTACCCCCGCGCGCACCATCCCGTCCCCGGCGCCGTGCTGGTCTTCCGCCGCCACGGCGCGATGACCGCGGGCCATGTCGCCGTCGTCACCCGCGTGCTCGGCCCGCGCGAGATCCTCGTCACCCAGGCCAACTGGCTGCCCGGCCGCCTCCAGCGCGCCACCCCGGTGCTGGACGTCTCGCCCGCGAACGACTGGACCTCGGTGCGCGTCTGGTACGCGCCCGATCACGAGCCCGGCCGCACGATCTATCCCACCGACGGCTTCATCCTCCCCGCCCGCCCAAGGCTGGCAACCGTGCCCGCCACCCGCTAATGCTCTGCGCTCGTTCCGGCCGATCCGGCCGGGCGCCAACCGCCGAGGAGCGAGAATGCTGCGCAATGCGCTGACCGTGGGCGCCTGGACGATGGGCAGCCGGGTGCTCGGCTTCGCGCGCGACATCCTGATCGCCGCCCTGCTCGGCGCCGGCCCGGCGGCGGACGCGTTCTTCGTGGCGCTGCGCCTGCCCAACCTGTTCCGCCGCCTGTTCGGCGAGGGCGCGTTCAGCGCCGCCTTCATCCCCGCCTATGCCGGCGCCCTCGCGCAGGAGGGCGAGGCCCCGGCCCGCCGCCTCGCCGAGGAGGTCACCGCGATCATGGCGGTGTTCCTCATGGCCCTCACCATTCTCGGCCTGCTGTTCATGCCCCTGGTGCTCGACGTCCTGGCCCCCGGCTTCCGCGCCGATCCGGCGAAATTCGCCCTCGCGGTCCGGCTCTCGCGCATCACCTTCCCCTATCTCTGGCTGATCTGCCTCTGCGCCCTGTTCTCCGGCGTGCTGAACGCGCGCGGCCATTTCGCCGCCGCCTCCGCGGCCCCCATCCTGTTCAATGTCTGCATCATCGCGACGCTGCTCATCCTGCACGCCGCCGGCCAGCGCGTGCCCGAGGCGCTGGCCTACGGCGTCGCCCTGTCGGGGATCGTGCAGTTCGTCCTGCTCGCCTGGGCGCTCGCCCGCGCCGGCTCGCCGCTGCGCCTGCGCGTCCCGCGCCTCACGCCGGGCGCGCGCACCGTGCTGCGCCGCCTCGGCCCCGGGCTGATCGGCGCCGGCGTCACCCAGCTCAACCTCACGGTCGACACCATCATCGCCTCGCTGCTGCCCACCGGCACCGTCTCGGTGCTGTACTACGCCGACCGGGTGAACCAGCTCCCCCTCGGCGTCATCGGCACCGCGGTCGGCACCGTGCTGCTGCCGAGTCTCTCGCGCCAGTTCCGCCGCAACGAGACCGATGCCGCCCGCGAATCGCTCAACCGCGCCATCGCCGTCTCGCTGCTGCTCACCCTGCCCGCCGCCGCCGCCCTCGCCGCGATCGGCCTGCCGGTGATGCGCACCCTCTTCGCCCACGGCGCCTTTTCCGACGCCGACGCCGCCCGCAGCGCCGCCGCCCTCGCCGTCTATGCCTTCGGCCTGCCCGCCTTCGTGCTGGTGAAGCTGTTCGCCCCCGGCTTCTTCGCCCGCGGCGACACCTCCACCCCGGTCAAGACCGGGCTCGCCGCGGTCGCGATCAACCTCGCCCTCAACCTCGCCCTGATGCACCCGCTGCAACAGGTCGGCATCGCGCTCTCGACCAGCCTCGCCGCCTGGTTCAACGCCCTCGCCCTCGCCCTCCTGCTCCGCCGCCGCGCCGATTTCGCGCCGGACCGCGCGCTCGCCCGCCGCATCCTCGCCATCGCGCTGGCGAGCGGGCTGATGGCCCTCGCCCTGCTCGCCCTGCGCCGCACCGCGCTGATGCATCTCGCCCCCGTCGCCAGCCTCGCCCTGCTGATCGCCGCCGGCCTCGCCGTCTTCGCGCTCGCCGGCATCCTTCTCGGCGCCATCCGCCCGACCGAGCTGCGCCTGCTCCTGCGCCGCCCCAAACCCGCCTGAACGGCGCTTGACCGGGCCGCCGAAGCGCGCTGATACAGCGGCCATGGCACGCATATTTTCGGGCATCCAGCCCACCGGAATCGCGCATCTCGGCAATTATCTCGGCGCGATCCAGAACTGGGTCGCGCTGCAGGAGGGCAACGAGGGCATCTACTGCCTGGTCGACCTGCACGCGCTCACCGTCTGGGTCGAGCCCGAGGCGCTGCGCCAGCAGACGCGGGTGAACGCCGCCCTGCTCGTCGCCTGCGGCATCGACCCCGCCCGCAGCATCCTGTTCCACCAGTCGGCGGTGCACGCCCATGCGCGCCTCGCCTGGATCTTCAACTGCGTCGCCCGCTTCGGCTGGCTGAACCGCATGACCCAGTTCAAGGACAAGGCCGGCAAGGACCGCGAGGCCGTCTCCACCGGCCTGTTCGTCTATCCCAACCTGATGGCCGCCGACATCCTCGCCTATCACGCGACCGAGGTGCCCGTCGGCGAGGACCAGAGCCAGCATCTCGAACTCGCCAACGACATCGCGCAGAAATTCAACCACGATTACGGGGTGGAATTCTTCCCCGCCATCACGCCGCGCATCATCGGCGGCAGCGCGCGCATCATGAGCCTGCGCGACGGCACCAGGAAAATGTCGAAATCCGACACCTCGGACCAGAGCCGCATCAACCTCACCGACGATGCCGACGCCATCGCCCAGAAGATCCGCCGCGCGAGGACCGACCCGGAACCGCTGCCCGAGCGCCCGGCGCAGCTCGATTCCCGCCCCGAGGCCCGCAACCTCGTCGGCATCTACGCCGCCCTCGCCGGCATCACCGCCGAGGAGGTGCTGCGCCAGCACGCCGGCAGCGGATTCGGCCCGTTCAAGGAACGGCTGACCGAGCTCGCGGTGCAGAAACTCACCCCGATCGGCGCCGAGACCAAACGCCTCGCCGCCGATCCCGCCGAGATCGACCGCATGCTCCAGGCCGGCGCCGCCCGTGCGGCGGCCATCGCCGAGCCGATCGTCGCCGAAGCCGAGCGCCTCGTCGGCCTGCTGCCCGCGCGCTGAACGGAAACCGCCCCCGGTTCCGGCCGGGGGCGGATCATCAATCTTTGAAATTCAGTGACTTAATGCCCTGAGTTCGCCCCGGAGAAATCCGGCGCGAGGCCCGAGGCCGCGAGCTGCGAGGCGAGGATCTGCTTCAGCCGCGCCAGCCCCTCGGCCGACCCCGCCTCCGCCCGCGCCACCAGCACGGCCTGGGTGTTCGAGGCCCGCAGCAGCCACCACCCGTCCTCGGTCGTCACCCGCACCCCGTCGGTCTCCGACACGGTGGCGCCATCCGCCCGCAGCCGCTCGGCCACCTCGGCCACCACCTCGAATTTCCGGTCCTCCGCGCAGTCGAAGCGCAGCTCCGGCGTGTTGATCACCTGCGGCAGGCTCTTGCGGAAGGCGGAAACGCTCTCGCCGCTCCGGTTCACCGCGTTCAGCACGCGGATCGCGGCATAGATCGCGTCGTCGAACCCGTACCACTTGTCGGCGAAGAAAATGTGGCCGGACATCTCGCCCGCCAGCGGCGCGCCGGTCTCCGCCATCTTCGACTTGATCAGCGAATGCCCGGTCTTCCACATCAGCGGCGTGCCGCCCGCGGCGGCGATCTGGTCGAACAGCACCTGGCTCGCCTTCACATCGGCGATGATCATCGCCCCCGGATGCGCCGCCAGCACGTCGCGCGCCAGCAGCACGAGGAACTGGTCGCCGAACAGGATCTCGCCGGTATCGTCGACGATGCCGATCCGGTCGGCGTCGCCGTCGAAGGCGATGCCGATATCCGCCCCCTGCTTCTTCACCGCGGCCACCAGCTGCTCGAGGTTCTTCGGCACCGTCGGGTCCGGATGATGCGCCGGGAACCGCCCGTCGATCTCGGCGTTCAGCACCATGTGCCGCCCCGGCAGCGCCTGCACCAGCCGCGCGACGATCTCGCCGGCGGCGCCATTGCCGGTATCCCACACCACGTTGAGCATCCGGTCGCCGCCTTCCCAGTCCTCCAGCAGCCGGGCCAGATAGGCGTCGCTGACATCCTTTTCCTCGACCGAACCCTCGCCTTCCGGCTCCACATTCCCCGCCGTCGCCAGCCGCCCGAGCTCCTGGATCTGCGCGCCGAAGAACGGCTTGCGCCCGAGCATCATCTTGAAGCCGTTGTAGTTCGAGGGGTTGTGACTGCCGGTCACCATCACCGCGCCATCGGCCTCGGCGACGGTCGCCGCGTAATACAGCATCGGCGTCGGCCCGCAGCCGATATCGGTCACCTGCATGCCGCTGGCGACCAGTCCCGCGATCACCGCCCGCGCCATCGCCGGCGAGGAGAGCCGCCCGTCGCGGCCCACGATCACCCGGCTGCCGCCCTTGCGCGCGACCATCGAGCCGAAGGTTCGCCCGATCGCGAAGGCGTCCGTCTCGTGCAGCGTTTCGCCGACGATGCCGCGAATATCGTATTCGCGCAGCGTGCTGGCGGGGAATTGATGCGAGAAACCGGTCTTGTCATGCATCGGAATAAGCCTTCAGGAAGTGACGGATCGACGGCCCCAGGTCCGGACGCACCAGACCGAAGGCAATCTGCGCTTCCAGATAGCCCGCCTTGTCGCCGCAGTCGAACCGCCGCCCCTCGAATTTCAGCCCGTGGAACGGCGCCGCCCCGATCATCTTCGCCATCGCGTCGGTCAGCTGCACCTCGTTGCCGGCGCCGCGCTCCATCCGCGCCAGATGGCCGATCACCTCCGGCAGCAGCACGTAGCGCCCGATGATCGAGAGATTCGACGGCGCCTCCTCGCGTTTCGGCTTCTCGACCAGCCCCTTCACCTCGACCAGATTCCGCTCCGTCGCCCCGGTCTTGAGCACGCCGTAGCGGTGCACCTGCTCCATCGGCACCTCCTCGACGGCGACGACATTGCCCCCGGTCGCCCGGTAGGCGTCGGCGAGCTGGCCGAGGCAGGGGGTCTGGCTCAGCACCAGGTCGTCCGGCAGCAGGATGGCGAACGGATCGTCGCCGATGAAGGCCCGCGCGCACCAGATCGCGTGGCCAAGCCCGAGCGGCACCTGCTGGCGCACCGTCACGATCGAGCCCGGCTCCATCACCTCCTCGTGCAGCATGTCGAGCGCGTCCTGCTTGCCGCGCTCGGCCAGCGTCGCCTCCAGCTCGAAGGCGATGTCGAAATGGTCGATCAGCGCCGTCTTGCCGCGCCCGGTGACCATGCAGAACTGCTCGATCCCGGCCGCCCGCGCCTCGTCGATCGCGTACTGGATCAGCGGCTTGTCGACGACGGGCAACATCTCCTTGGGAATCGCCTTGGTGGCCGGGAGGAATCTCGTCCCCAGGCCGGCAACGGGAAGAACGGCTTTTTTCAATGGTTTGATCGGCAAAACAACCTCCCGGACTATCATAGGGCGCGGGATGCGCGGTATCGAATGGACGCCTTCCGGACCTTGTGGCAGGTGTGACGTCCAACTTCACTGCCACGGTGCGACGCGGCGGACAAGAACACGCGAGGAAGGCCAAAACATGGCGGAATTGGTGAAGCTCGGCCACAGTTTCGAGACCGATCACGTTTTTCATGAAAGTGCGTCCCGGGCTTTTGCCCTGCTGGTGGGCGACACCAACCCGATGCATCACGACGAGGCGAAGGCGAAAGCCTCGCGCTATGGCGGGCTGATCGTCAGCGGCACCGAGACCACGGCGCGGATGATGGGCCTCACCGCCGCGCATTTCGCCCGTCTCGGCCCGACCGTCGGCATGGAGTTCAGCTTCCGCTTCCGCCGCGCGGTGCCGATGGGCGCGCACGCCCGCATCCGCTGGGAGGTCACCGAGCTGGACTACAAGCCCGGCCTCGGCACCATCGCCATCTGCGCCGGCACCCTCACCCTGCTCGAATCGGGCGAGGTCGCGGTCGAGGGCACCAGCAAGGGCGTCCTGCTCGAACGCTGAGCCGCGCTCACCCCGCCGGATGCTCCGGCACCGGCGCGCCGGTGAGCCAGGCCCGGATCATCGCGTTCACCGATTCGGGCGCCTCCTGCTGCACCCAGTGCGACACGTCCGGCAGGTAACGCAGCGTCAGGTCGTCCACCAGCGCCCCGGTCCCCTCGGTCAGCTCCCGGCCGAGCGCGACATCCCGCTCGCCCCAGATCATCAGCGTCGGCACCGCGAGCCGCTTCGCCGGCGCGAGCCCGCGGAACGGGTTGCGGAAATTCGCCCGGTACCAGTTGATCATCGCGGTCAGCGCGCCGGGGATCAGCGCGTTCTGCCGGTAGACCTCCAGCACCTCGTCGGGAAACCGGCTCTTGTCGATCGCGGCGCCGCGAAACGCCCGCGCGATCCAGGCGGCCCGGTTCGCCGCCAGCACCCGCTCCGGCCAGCGGGGGATCTGGAAACCGAAGATGTACCAGGAGCGCCGCAGCTGCTTCCAGGTCCTGAGCCCGCGCGCGAACAGGTACGGATGCGGCATGTTCATCACGATGAACCGCTCGACCGGCCGCACCCCGTTCAGCACGAACAGCCAGCCCAGCGCCCCGCCCCAGTCATGCGCGAGCAGCACCACCCCCTCGTCGATCCCGCGCGCCTTCGCCGCGTCGATCAGCCCGGCGACGTCGCGCAGCAGATGCGAGATGCGATAATTCTCCACCCCCTCCGGCCGCGAGGAGTGCCCGTAGCCGCGCAGATCCGGCGCCCAGGCGGTGTAGCCAAGGCTCGCCAGCAGCGGCAGCTGGAACCGCCAGGAGAAGCGCGATTCCGGGAACCCGTGCAGGCAAAGCGCGAGCTTCTTCCCCGAACCCGCTGAATCCACGACAAATTCGAGCCCGTTCGCCGGAACCCTGATCGTCTCTGTCGCACCGTCCATGCCCGTCTCCCGGCTCCGTCCACCCGTTCAGCGATCGGCATCACCCGGCCGGGTGATGCCCCGTCACCGGCAGGACGGAGGAGAAAGGTTCAGAGTTTCTCGACCTGCCCGTATTCGAGTTCGACCGGCGTCGACCGCCCGAAGATCGAGACCGAGACCTTCACCCGGCCCTTGTCCTCGTCGATATCCTCGATCACGCCGTTGAAGCTGGTGAACGGCCCGTCGGCCACGCGCACCTGCTCGCCGATCTCGAAGACCACGGCGGGGCGGCGATGCTCGGTGCCTTCCTGCACCTGCTGCAGCATGCGCTGCGCCTCGGCCTCGGAAATCGGCGTCGGCTTGAGCTTGGTGCCGAGGAATCCGGTGACCTTCGGAATGTCGCGCACGAGGTGCCAGGCGTCGTCGGTCATTTCCATCTTCACCAGCACGTAGCCGGGGAAGAACTTGCGCTCGGCGTTGACCTTCTGGGCGCGGCGTATCTCCACGACCTCCTCGGCCGGGACCATCACCTGCTCGATCTGGTCCGCCAGCCCCTTCTGGGCCGCGGTTTCCATGATCTGGGTCGCGATCTTCTTCTCGAACCCGGAATACACATGCAGCACGTACCAGCGTTTTGCCATGACCCTGCCTCAATTCCCGACGCCGAACAGCAGCCGCATGCCGAACCCGATCACCTGGTCCACCACCAGGAAGAAGACGATGGTCACCACGACCATCGCCAGCACCACACCGGTGGTCACCAGTGTCTCCTTGCGCGAAGGCCAGGTGGTCTTGGACGCTTCGCTGCGCACGTCGCGCAAGAACTTCGCCGGGTTGAACGCCAATGTCTGAGTGCTCCACGAAAAACAAGAATCGCTGCCGGCGCCGGCCCTCGGGTTCCGGCTGGCAGGGGTGGAGGGTCTCGAACCCCCAGCCTCCGGTTTTGGAGACCGGCGCTCTAGCCAATTGAGCTACACCCCTGCGGGCTCGGACTGCCCGCACACCGTGCGCGTCCATCCGCCTTCCACAACGACCCGGCCCCGCTGTCAAGAGCGCCACCCCGTCCGAAGACCGCGCGCGTGGCCCGCACGGCCATTTCGGCAGCATCCATGCCCGTCCCCCGCACGAGGCATGCCGCTTCGGCAAGGAGCCGGGGCCAGTGTCCCGCCCCTGAAATTCGCGGGTGAATTTCAGGAACAAGCAGGCCGCTAAATCATTGATTTTCTAGCATCCGCCCGAACCCGCCGCGCCGGATCGCGGCCATGGTTCCCGGCGCTCGACAACTCCTCGCGAAGCCCCCACCGATAAACGAAGCCGTCGATGAACCGCTTGTCGTCAGCGGGACAATCCAGCGCCAGACCTTCCCCGGCAACCATCGCGGCGGCCGCGTTCAGCCCGCGTTCGCGATGGTATCGGGCCACGTGATGGAGCGGCTCGGCCCGATGCGGGCGCTGACCGCAAGCGGCCAACGCGCTCCGCAGGAACGCCCCGTCGTCCCCGCGCCGCCGGCAGCAGCGCGCCTCCCGGAGTCGCGCAGACTACGCCTCCTCGTCCATCCGCCCGGCATCCCGGCAGCTCTGCGCGAGGCAAAAGACATGCCGGCGGCCTTCCGGCGCGCGGGCGAGCGCCACGCTCATGACGGGCAGAGATTTCGTGCAGTCCGCATCGCCAGCTTCTAAAATCGCAGCGATCGCCATCAATCATGAATGACTCCGGAAATCCACGATTTACTTGAGCGAATACGCACGAACGCGCCGGTGATTATGGCCCGCCCCGTCTGAAATTGTTCAGATCAAGAATAATTTGATACAATTCGAAATATTTTATCAAATTAAATTAAATAATTATTAATTCATTATGTTGATTTAATATAATTCGTCCAGAAAAATGAGAATAAGCATGATTAAGTATACGGTCCGCGCTTCTGGTCCATTGCGAGATTCTGCTGCAACAATATCATTTGTCCAAATCGCCCTCCGCGCGTTTTTTATAATATCCGTTTCACTTCTAACCCTTGCACCAGGATATGTTTGGGCAAACGGTGGAAACGGAGGGGGAGGAATCAATTCCGGCCTCGCAGCAACCCTCGGTCTCGCGCCCGCCGGCGCGGGTGGTACCGGCGGCGCGACAACTCCGACATCCGGTCAAGCCGCTGGAGTGCAAGGAAGTCAAAGCGCCGTCGGCGTGGTCACTAACGGTCTGGGCACGGGCGCCGGAGGCGGCGGGGGCGGCGGCGTCAATTTGTCCGATGGCATCGGCGGCGCCGGTGGAAATGGCGGAAACGGCAACCTTCTGCTGTCCATTCTCAGCACTTCTCCCGGCGGCACGGGCGGTAGCGGCGGTTCCGTTGGCAGCAATGCCACGCAGATCGACAACGCCGGCGCCGTTGCCGGCGGGGCGGGCAATGCCGGAACCGACGGAACCGGCACGCTCAATCTTCTCGAAGGCGGAGGTGGCGGCGGCGGCGGCGGCGGTGGGTCAGGCCTCGTTGTGACCGGAAGCGGAAGCTCCAGCAACTCGACGACCGGCACGATCACCGGAGGGGCCGGCGGTCATGGCGGCAGCGGCGATGCCAGCGGCAACTCGGGTGGTGGTGGCGGCGGTGGCGGGTCCGGTGGCGTGGGGCTGCTTCTCACAGGGCTGTTCAATGCTTTGGGATAGTAATGAGTGTGAGGAGGTGTTTGAGTCCGGCGAGAGCTGCGCGGTAGCGGTCTTGGCTGAGGGTGCTGGCGGTGGCTTTGCTGTTCATCAGGATGTTGAAGGCGAAGCTGCGCAATCGGGCGATGACGCCAGGGTTGGTTCGGATCCGGGATCGATCCTCGGCGAAGGTAACGTCTCGGACATAGTGGGAGGAATTTTCGATGCCCCAATGTGCGCGGATGGCCTTGGCGGCGATGGCGGCGGTGAGCGATGTGTTGGCGACGTAGAAGGCGGTGTCGTGTGTCAGCTTGAGCAGGCCGGTTTCGGGATTGCGGGTGGCGATTGCGCGTTCGACATGAATGATGGCGGTGACATGGGGATGCCAGTCGGTGCCGGCGAGCGCGCAGGCGGGATCGAAGACGGAGACGGTGCGGGTTTCGTCACGATTGCGGCCGCGGTCGCGGGTCCGGAAGACGTCGTATGGGGCGCTCGATGTGGCGATATGGTGGATCGCCTGCCTCAGCGTCGGTTGATTGTCCTTGACCTGGACGATGAGGCTGATGTTGCCCGCCTGGGCGACGTTGAAGGCTTTTTTTGGCAGTGCAGGGCATCCAGGGTGACGAGTGTGTCCTTGGCGATGCCCAGTTCGGCGAGCAGCGTCTGGGCGGCGGGGATCTCGCTGGATTTCTCGCCGATCTCGACATGAGCGAGCACCAGCTTGGTGTCGGTGGCGAAGGCGCTGAGCACATGAGCCGCGGTGCGGTCATGGAACCTGTCGAAACTGCCGCGTAGGGTCTTGCCGTCGAGCGCAATGCTGGCCGTGCCGGGCTTGGTCCTGGCTGCCTGCAGCAGTGCCGCGTGGCGTCGGAACGCGGCCTCCACCGCGCCTGGATCGAGCCCCTGGAGGATGTAGCGGATCGCCGTGTGCGAGGGCGCCCGGCGCCATTTCAGGCCGAAGCTGCGGTTCAACCGGCGGCGATGGACGTCGATGAAGGTGACGATGCCGCGATACGAGTTGCTGCCGCTGATGATCGCCAGGATCGAGAACAGCAGGACATGCGGCAGCTTGTAGAGCTTGCCTTCCGCGCGCCGCGGATCGGGAACCTCTGCCAGTATATCGAGCAACGAGCTGAACGCGGCCATGACAACCTCCGAATCGGTTGCCTTCCCAAGAATCCCAAATCCCGCCGGTCGGGAATCCCCGCGCTCCCCGAAAAATCAATTCTCTCCCAGATGTTGCGCATCGGACTCACCCCAACTCAGAAATCAGCATTGAACAGCCCTGCTGCTTCTCACGGGCGACGGCAGCTTCGACAATGCCGGGCAGCTTGCCGGCGGCACAGGCGGTTTCGGCGGCACCACCGATAATGGCGGCGGCGGCTCGGGGGGAGATGGCGGACTGGGAGCCGCCCTCACCAATGGGGGTAGTCTAATCAACTCCGGCAGTATTTCCGGTGGCAATGGCGGGATCGGCGGCGCCAGCACGGGCGGGAATGGTTCATTTGGCAATGGTGGCGCCGCAATCACCGGAACAAACCTCTCCATCATCAATAGCGGAACGATTTCAGGTGGTCTGTCCGGGAACGGCAGCACGCGCGCCGAAGCCATTCAGTTCACGGGCGGCACGAATTCTCTGGAGATCCGCACGGGTTCCAATATCATCGGCAATGTGAGCGCCACAGCCGGAACCAACGCCCTTATCCTGGGCGGCACGGTGAACGACAGCTTCGATACGTCGACGATCGGATCTCAATATCTCGGCTTTTCCGCCTATCGGAAGACCGGCAACGGCACCTGGGCCCTGACGGGCTCCACCTCTGCGGTAACACCGTGGACAATCGATGCGGGCACGTTATCCATCTCGGCGGCAGGCAGCCTGGGCGCGGCGGGCAGCAGCCTCACCTTCAACGGCGGAACTCTTCAGTTTTCCAACACTTTCGATCTTGCGAGCGGAAACGCCATCGTGCTCGCGGCCGGTGGCGGATCCATCGACACGAATACCTTCGACACGAGCATATCGCAGCCGGTCTCCGGAACCGGAAACCTCATGGTCTATGGCCTCGGCCAGCTGACTCTTGCTGGAGCCAACACATATTCGGGCACGACAACGATCGGCAACGCAACCACCCTGAACCTTGGCCCTGGTGGCGCAATTGCCGATTCATCCGGCGTCGTTGACAATGGCGCCTTCGATATTTCGGCCACCAGCCATGGTGCATCCGTTGCCGGTCTCACCGGGACCGGCACCGTATACCTCGGCAACCAGACCCTGACCCTGACCAGTGCAAGCGGCATTTTCTCCGGGAACATCTCCGGAAGGGGAGGCCTTGTCCTGACAGGCGGCACCGAAACCCTCGCCGGAACCAGCACCTATGCCGGCAATACCAGCATCACGGCGGGCACGCTGGCCCTCGCCGGCGCCAGCTCCATCGCCAGCTCTTCCAGCCTCATCGATAACGGCAGGTTCGATATCTCCGGCGCATCGGGCAATGAAACCATTGCCGCCCTGACCGGCTCCGGCGCCGGCGCCGTCACCCTCGGCGCCAACAACCTGATCATCAGCAACGGCAGCGGCACCTTCGCCGGAACCATCGCAGGCGCCGGCGGGCTTCAACTTGCCGGCGGCACGACAACCCTCGCCGGAACCAGCACCTACGCCGGCAATACCACCATCACGGCGGGCACGCTGGCCCTCGCCGGCGCCAGCTCCATCGCCAGCTCTTCCAGCCTCATCGATGACGGCACGTTCGACATCTCCGGCGCATCGGGCAATGAAACCATTGCCGCCCTGACCGGCTCCGGCGCCGGCACCGTCGCCCTCGGCGCCAACAACCTGATCATCAGCAACGGGAGCGGCACCTTCGCCGGCACCATCGCAGGCACCGGCGGGCTTCAACTTGCCGGCGGCACGACCACCCTCGCCGGAACCAGCACCTACGCCGGCAATACCAGCATCACGGCGGGCACTCTGGCCCTCGCCGGCGCCAGCTCCATCGCCAGCTCTTCCAGCCTCATCGATGACGGCAGGTTCGATATCTCCGGCGCATCGGGCAATGAGACCATTGCCGCCCTGACCGGCTCCGGCGCCGGCGCCGTCACCCTCGGCGCCAACAACCTGATCATCGGCAACGGGAGCGGCACCTTCGCCGGAACCATCGCAGGCGCCGGCGGGCTTCAACTTGCCGGCGGCACGACAACCCTCGCCGGAACCAGCACCTACGCCGGCAATACCACCATCACGGCGGGCACGCTGGCCCTGGCCGGTGCCAGCTCCATCGCCAGCTCTTCCAGCCTCATCGATAACGGCACGTTCGATATCGCCGGCGCATCGGGCAATGAAACCATTGCCGCCCTGACCGGCTCCGGCGCCGGCACCGTCGCCCTCGGCGCCAACAACCTGATCATCAGCAACGGGAGCGGCACCTTCGCCGGCACCATCGCAGGCACCGGCGGGCTTCAACTTGCCGGCGGCACGACCACCCTCGCCGGAACCAGCACCTACGCCGGCAATACCAGCATCACGGGCGGTACCCTGCTGGTGTCGAATGACTCGGCCCTCGGCGCAGCAGGCGGCAATCTCTTGCTGAGTAGCGGCGGCACGCTCGGTGCCATGTCGCCGTTCGGCACGGCGCGCCTGATCGATGTCGCCAACACCGGTGGCAGCCTTGCCGGCCCGGCCGGAACCTCTCTCGACCCGACCACCGCCAATGCCCTGACCTTGACCGGAACGCTCAACCTCGCCGGAACCCTCACCACCAGAGGCACGGTGATCGACAACGCCACGAGCCAGACCAACACGGGAACCGGCAGCGCGCCGGTTGTCTCTGTCGCGAATGGTCTTTTCGAGGTCGGAGACAGCATCCATGGCAGCACCGTTCTGCACGCCATGGTCACCGTCGATGCCAGCGCCATTCTGCGCGGTCACGGCACCATCGCCGGCGATGTCGCGAACAATGGCGGCATTGTCGCCCCTGGCGGCACCATCGGCGTCATGACCGTCACGGGCAACTACGCTCAGAACCCTGCCAGCACGCTCTCGATCGAGATCACCCCCAACGATCAGGCGCCCGGCATCAGCTACAGCCAGCTCGCCGTGACGGGCTCCGTCCAGCTCGCCGGCGGCCTCGCCGTCAATGCCGATTCCGGCATCTACCGCCCCGGCTCGCGCTACGACATCGTCCATTCCGGCGGCGGTGTCTCGGGACAATTCTCAACCGTCGCCTACAATTCCGCGCTCGCCAGCTATCTCTTGCCGCAGGTCCAGTACACCGCCGACAATGTCTATCTCAGCCTGAACGTCGGCCCTCTCGCCTTTTCCTCGGGCAGCGGCGTCGCCGGCAATGCCTACATCATCAATCAGGACATCCTGGACACGACGGATGCGGTCCTCGCCTCGCGGAAAGGCTTCTGGCTTCACGGATTGGGCAGCTTCGGCCAGGCCAATGACGGGAATATCACCGACGGGGGCGCCATCATCGGCTATGGAGCCCGGATCCGGCCCGGCTTCCTTCTCGGCGTCGCTGTCGCCGGCACCGCCAGCAGCAGCAACACCGCCTACCAGCAGATCTCAAACCGCCAGATCAGCCTCTCCGACTACGGGATCTATCGGCACGGTCCATGGCGGATCGCGTTGACGCTGGGCCTCGGCCATCTCGGCGTGAATTCCCGCCGCAGCCTCGTGCCGAGCGGTCTGGTTGCAACGGGAACCGGCCATGGATGGTTTCTGGGTTCCGGCGTCAACGCCAGTTACACCGATCATATTGACCGCGGCTTCATCAGGCCTTTCGTTGCCGCACGCTATCTGCACGTGTCCCAGGAAGGTTTCGCTGAACATGGCGCCGGCTTGCTCGATCTTGCCTATGGTCGGCAAGGCAACGATCTCGGTGCGATCGGCGCGGGCGCCAGAGCCGGGTACCAGATCAGGACCTTCGGGCTCGATCTTGAGCCCTGGATCGAGGTCGGCGGCACGTCCTATCTCGGCAACCGCCTGCTCGCTTCCACCGAGACTCTCGGCACCGAGACCATGCCGGTGAGCGCCCAAGCGGCGCCAAGCGCAACCCTCGACACCGGGCTCGGACTGACCCTCCGCACCCAGCACGGCTGGAAAGGCCGGCTCGTCTATATCAGCCGCAGAGGCGACAACACCTCCCTGAATGCATTCAATTTCACGGCAACCTGCAATTGGTAGCGACAGGAATTGCCGCCCGCAGAGCGGGGCGTGGCGGCAAGCTGGCCGGCGACGATCGGCCAGAAAAACCCTGCAAAATCGATGGAGCGGGTGACGGGAATCGAACCCGCACAGCCAGCTTGGAAGGCTGGAACTCTACCATTGAGCTACACCCGCAACGCCACAGGGTATAAGCGCAGCGCGCGCCGCCATCAATAGAGCCGGGTGGGACAATGCCGGGCGAGACAAGCCGCGCCCGCGCGGCTATGCTGCCGCCATGCCCGTCACGCACGAGGTTTTCAACCAGGCCGGCGAACCGCCGGCGCACGACGCCTTCACCGGCGATGCCGCCCTTCTCGAGGCGGTTTCCGCCTTCGGCGCCGGCTGGGCCGCCCCCCATCTCGCCGCGGTCGGCGCCCGGATCGGCTCGCCCGAACTGCGCGCCCTGGCGCGGGAGGCGAATCGCAACCCGCCCGAACTCGCCGCCTTCGACCGCTTCGGCCACCGCATCGACGAGGTCGCCTTCCACCCCGCCTGGCACCGCCTGATGGGCATGATCCGCGCCGACCGCTTCCACAGCCTGGCCTGGACCGAACCCCGCCCCGGCGCCCATGTCGCCCGCGCCGCCGTGGCCTATCTCTGGGGCCAGGGCGAGCCCGGCGTCTGCTGCCCCGCGGCGATGACCTTCGCCGCCACCGCCGCCCTCGCCCACGCGCCCGACCTGCTCGCCCGCTTCCGCGACCGGATTCTCGCGCCCGGCTACGACCCGCGCCCGCTGCCGCCGGCCGAGAAATCCGCCCTCGGCGTGGCGATGGCAATGACCGAGAAACAGGGCGGCTCGGATCTGCGCCAGACCCGCACCACCGCGACCCACGCGGGCGATTCGTGGCGCCTGACCGGCCACAAATGGTTCTTCTCGGTCCCCACCAGCGACCTCTTCCTCACCCTCGCCCGCACCGGCGAGACGATCTCCTGCTTCCTCGCCCAGGGCTGGCGCGACGACGGCAGCCGCAACGCGGTGCGCATACAGCGCCTGAAGGACAAGCTCGGCAACCGCTCCAACGCCTCCTCCGAGGTCGAGTTCGACGGGCTGGAGGCGGTCATGGTCGGCGCCGAGGGCCGCGGCATCGCCACCATCATCGAGATGGCGCATCTCACCCGCCTCGAATGCGCGCTCGGCGCCGCCGCGCTGATGCGCCAGGCCACCTCCCTCGCCCTGCACCACGCCGCCCATCGCCGCGCCTTCCAGCGCGCCCTGATCGACCAGCCGCTGATGCGCGCCGTCCTCGCCGACATGGCGCTGGAGGCCGAGGCGGCGCTCTGGCTCGCCCTGCGCGCCGCCGCCGCGACCGATGCCGCCGCCCATAACCCGGCCGAAGCCGCCCTCGCCCGGATCATCGTCCCGGTCGCGAAATACTGGACCTGCAAGCGCGCCCCCGCCCTGCTCGCCGAGGCGCTGGAATGCCACGGCGGCAACGGCTTCGTCGAGGAACACCCGATCGCCCGGCTCTACCGCGAGGCCCCGCTGAACGGCGTCTGGGAAGGGGCGGGCAACGTCATCTGCCTCGACGTGCTGCGCGCGCTGACCCGCACGCCCGAGGCCGCCGCCGCCCTCGCCGCCGAACTCGCCCCCGCCCGCGGCGCGGACACCGCGCTCGATGCGCTGATCGCCGGCGTCGAGGCGATGCTCGAACGCCCCGAATCGGCCGAGCCCGTCGCCCGCCGCCTCGTCGAGCATCTCGCCCTCGCCCTCTCGGCCGCGCTGCTGCTCCGCCACGCCCCCGCCGCCGTCGCCGAGCGCTTCATCGCCGCGCGCATCGTCCACCCCGCGCTGGCCTTCGGCGCCGCCGGCGCCACCGGCGGCGACGCCGATCTCCTCGCCCGCGCCGCCGTCATCCCGGACGCCTGCCCAAACGCCTGAAGGACCGACCGCCCATGCCCGAACCCGTCATCGCCCCCTACGGCACCACGCGCGCCGGCGCGAAGGTGCGGCGGATCACCCTCGCGAACGCGGCCGGCATGTCGGTCAGCCTGCTCGACTATGGCGGCATCGTCGACGAACTCCTCGCCCCCGACCGCCGCGGCCGCCTCGCCAATGTTGTGCTGAGCTGCCCCACCCTCGCCGACTACGAGACGAAAAGCCCCTATTTCGGCGCGCTCGTCGGCCGCTACGCCAACCGCATCGCCGGCGCCGCCTTCACCCTCGACGGCGTCCGCCACACCCTGCCGGCCAACGAGGGCGCCAACACCCTGCATGGCGGCCCGGCCGACGGCCCCGCGCCCAATTTCAGCCACCGCGTGTGGGACATCGTCGCCGCCACCGGCAGCGCCCTCACCCTCCGCCTGCACAGTCCGGACGGCGAGAACGGCTTCCCCGGCGACCTCACCGTCTACGTCACCTACACGCTGACGCCGGACAACACGCTCCGCCTCGACTATGCCGCCCGCGTCGCCGGCCGCGCCACGGTGCTCAACCTGACCAACCACGCCTATTTCAACCTCGCCGGCGGCGGCACGGCGCTCGACCACGAAATCGCCGTCGCCGCCGCGCGCTACCTCCCGCCCGATGCGGCGAACATCCCGACCGGCGCCATCGCCCCCGTCGCCGGCACCTGGCTCGACCTCACCTGCCAGCAGCGAATCGGCCCCGCCCGCGCCGGCCTCGACCACTGCTTCGTGCTCGACAAGCCCGAGGGCGTCATCGGCCCCGCCGCCCTCCTGCGCGACCCCGCCTCCGGCCGCGTCCTCGCCGTCGAGACCACCGAGCCCGCCGTGCAGGTCTACGCCGCCGGCAAGCTCGACCTGCCGCCCTACGGCCCCGGCGACGGAATCGCCCTCGAAACCCAGCATTTCCCCGATTCGCCGAACCGCCCCGCCTTTCCCTCCACCAGGCTCGACCCCGGCGAGGCCTTCCGCTCCAGCACCGTCTGGCGCTTCACCACCGACCAGACGAGAACATGACGAGAACAAATGGTTAATAAATTCTTACCAAACGTGTTGCCGATATGTTCTCTTCATGCAAAACTCATCCTCGACGGGCAACCCGGCGCCCGCTAGACTAATTTCGCGCTCCGGTTGCATCACGCCGGCCCGCCCAACACGCTTCAGGAGTTACCGATGGAAAAGAACAAGGCACTCGACGCCGCCCTGGCCCAGATCGAGCGCGCCTTCGGCAAGGGCTCGATCATGCGCATGGGCTCGCGCAGCGAATCCGAGGCGATCGACGTCATTTCCACCGGCTCGCTCGGGCTCGACCTCGCCCTCGGCATCGGCGGCCTGCCCCGCGGCCGCGTGATCGAGATCTACGGCCCCGAATCCTCGGGCAAGACCACCCTCGCCCTGCACGCCGTGGCCGAGGCGCAGAAGCGCGGCGGCACCTGCGCCTTCGTCGACGCCGAGCACGCGCTCGACCCGATCTACGCCCGCAAGCTCGGCGTCGATGTCGACAACCTGCTGATCTCCCAGCCCGACACCGGCGAACAGGCGCTCGAAATCGCCGACACCCTGGTCCGCTCCGGCGCGATCGACGTCCTCGTGGTCGACTCCGTCGCCGCCCTCGTCCCCCGCGCCGAGCTCGAGGGCGAGATGGGCGACAGCCATGTCGGCCTGCACGCCCGCCTGATGAGCCAGGCGCTGCGCAAGCTCACCGGCTCGATCTCGCGCTCGAAAACCCTGGTGATCTTCCTCAACCAGATCCGCCTCAAGATCGGCGTCATGTTCGGCAACCCCGAAACCACCACCGGCGGCAACGCGCTGAAATTCTACGCCTCCATCCGCATGGACATCCGCCGCATCGGCTCGATCAAGGACCGCGAGGAAGTCACCGGCAACCAGACCCGCGTGAAGGTGGTCAAGAACAAGCTCGCCCCGCCCTTCCGCCAGGTCGAGTTCGACATCATGTACGGCGAGGGCATCTCCAAGGTCGGCGAACTGCTCGATCTCGGGGTAAAGGCCGGCATCGTCGAGAAATCCGGCGCCTGGTTCTCCTGCGACAGCCAGCGCATCGGCCAGGGCCGCGAGAACGCGAAACAGTTCCTCCGCGACAACCCCGACGTCGCCGCCTCCATCGAACAACGCATCCGCGCCCAGGCCAACCTCGTCGAAGCCGCCATGATCACCGACGAAACCGAAACCGAAGCCGCCGACTGATTTGCTCCTGCCCCGGCGGCGCCCCAGCGCCGCCGTCTCTTCTTCGATTGACCCCATCGGTATGACGGCTATGGGGGGGGGGGGCGAGGAAAGCCGCCGTACAGAACGGACCGACTGCGCGGCGGCTGTGCGCCCATCCGGGGCACTCCGCTTTGTTGGCCACGCCCGGGGAAGCCGACATTGCGGAAGCAGACCGCCCGAGCAAGATCGGGGGATAGCTGCCTGTCTGCTTAGGAACGAGCTGGCTGGTAAGGCAGACCCATAGCCAAAGCTTGGAGTGTCGCACAAATCCTAAGTTGCGCGACAAATACAAGACATCCTCTAGCAGCGGGCCTACGCCACGGCGCGGTGCTCATCGTGAAAAAACAAAGAGTTACGGTTGCTGTTAACAGGACCATGACACCGCTCCAACAGCACCCGGCTCCAGACTTTCCACGACAATCGCCCGCCTCTCGGCCATCGGCCATCGGCCATCGTTGCCGCAATCTAACTCAATTCTTCCTTCATCATGCCGATCAAAATTGGCGACGTCGCAAATCTCTGGGTCATGCCCAGAAATTCCTCGCTACCCACGACAAAATCACCACACTGTTCCGCCCAAAACGCCGCCACCTCTCCGTCCGATCATTCTGCTACGCCAAAACCCAATGAACTTCAGTCCAGCGAAATCTTATTCGCTTTGCCGACAGTGTTCCAACTACTGTCCTTCCATTGAAGTTCATAGGTCTGGGCGCCGATGTGGTACCCAATGCCGATGATCTTCGCGACGTTACCAGGTCGTGCGATGTAGAATAATGTCACTCCCGAGCCAGCCCCTGCGCCCATTGAGACATGACGCATCGGTTGACCGTCAAAGGAGTACCGGACGTTGCCTCCGCCCGGTCCGCCCATGTCTGACATCACGCCCGATACGCAGGTTTTCATGTTGTTCCTGATGTTGTTGCCGCGGCCATCCTTAGCGATCAGCCAGGCTACAGCTTGATCCTGGGTCATGTTGCCGAAGGTCGGCTTGCCACCCACTTTTCCAGTTTCCCCGACAATAAACATTTTGTATGGCCCCTTATTCAAAACACTATGTTAGCTGGGATATTGGCCGAATTCAACTGTCAATCTATGGCATCCTTTTAGTCAGCCCGCGCCAAAGACGGGTGATTTGTGCTGATCAAAATATGACACTTGGTACCCGCTAAGCTATGGCCGATCTCGACGACTTCTCCCCCCCCCCATATACGGTTACTGGCTGCCGCATAACTTGTAAATTATACGACAATCGTCCTTCTTTGCAGGTATATGACGTTCTCATGTCGCATATTTTTGTCGCTTGATACGATCTCTTGCGACAGAAATGCGCGACGGTCAGCAATGACGGCTATTGAGCTCTGTTGAAGTCAGGGCGTGCGTCTGGCTTGGGTCACCCCCACCGCCGCAAAAATCCTTGCCCACCCCCGCCCGTCCGTGTTCCTGTTCCGTTCATGGACCTCGCCGCCCGCTTCCGCGCCATCATCGACGGTTTCTGCCAGGCCGTCGCCGTGCGCGGGGCGGCGCGAAATCTGGCGCCTGACACGCGCGCCCTTTTGCTCCTCCTCTGGACCCGCCTGCGCCGCGCCGCCGCCCGCTTCGCCATCCTCGCCGCCGGTGCGCCGCCGCCCCGGCCGCGCGCGCCGAAATCCCGTCCCGCCCGCCCCCGCGCGCCCGACCTGCCCCGCCGCCGCGGCTGGGTTCTTGCTCCCATCCCCGAGGCCGCCGGCATCGCCGGTCGCCTCCGCGCCCTGCTGGAGGATCCGGCGACCATCGCCCTGATCGGGACCGACCCGCGCTTCGGCCGCATCCTCCGCCCGCTCTGCCGCACCCTCGGCCTGCGCCCGCCGCCCTGCCTGCGCCGCGCCCCGCCCGCGCCGAAACCGCGCCCCCCGCGCCGCCCCCGCGTTCGGCCCCCGTTGGCCCCGGCAAACGACCCGCCCAACCGCCTCGAACGCGCCACCCCGCTCTGGCTCGCCCGCGCCCCGCCCGCCCGTGCCTGACCCCGCCGCGCCCCCCCGCCCGCCATCGCCCGATGCGCGGATGCCTGCCCCTGCCCGCCGCTCGGATGACATTGCCGCAACCCTGCGGTATGGCTCTGCGCACAACACGTTTCAGGGATCACGGGCCTTTTCATGACCTCCAGCAACGACATCCGCGCCACCTTCCTCGACTTCTTCGCCCGCAACGGCCACGAGGTGGTGCCCTCCGCACCCCTGGTACCGCGCAACGACCCGACGCTGATGTTCGTCAATGCCGGCATGGTGCCGTTCAAGAACGTCTTCACCGGCCACGAGCACCGGCCCTATGTCCGCGCCGCCTCCTCGCAGAAATGCGTCCGCGCCGGCGGCAAGCACAACGATCTCGACAATGTCGGCTACACCGCCCGGCACCACACCTTCTTCGAGATGCTCGGCAACTTCTCCTTCGGCGACTATTTCAAGGACGTCGCGATCGAGAACGCCTGGACCCTGCTGACCCGCGACTTCGGCCTGCCGAAGGAAAAACTCCTCGTCACCGTCTACCACGAGGACGACGAGGCCGCCTCGCTCTGGAAACGGATCGCCGGATTGCCGGATGAGAAAATCATCAGGATCGCGACCGACGACAATTTCTGGCGCATGGGCGATACCGGCCCCTGCGGCCCCTGCTCGGAAATCTTCTACGATCACGGCCCGTCCATTCCCGGCGGCCCGCCCGGCAGCCCGGACGAGGATGGCGACCGCTTCATCGAGATCTGGAACCTCGTCTTCATGCAGTTCCTCGAGGAGCCGGCCGGCGTGCGCAACCCGCTGCCCCGCCCCTCGATCGACACCGGCATGGGCCTGGAGCGCTTCGCCGCCATCCTCCAGGGCAAGCACGACAACTACGATACCGACACGCTGCGCGCCCTCATCCTCGCCTCGGCCGAGGTCTCCCACACCGATCCCGACGGCGCGCACAAGGTCAGCCACCGCGTCATCGCGGATCATCTCCGCGCCACCTCCTTCCTGATCGCCGATGGCGTGCTGCCCTCGAACGAGGGCCGCGGCTACGTGCTGCGCCGGATCATGCGCCGCGCCATGCGCCACGCCCACCGGCTCGGCATGCGCGAGCCCTTCATCTACCGCCTGGTCCCCGCCCTCACCCGGCAGATGGGCGTCGCCTTCCCCGAACTCCCCCGCGCCGAGGCCCTGATCGTCGAGACGCTGAAACTGGAAGAGCAGAAATTCGCGGTCATGCTCGAACGCGGCCTCTCGCTCCTTGAGGATGAGGTGCAGAAACTCGGCTCGGGCGAGAAACTCCCGGGCGCGGTCGCCTTCAAGCTCTACGACACCTACGGCTTCCCGCTCGACCTGACGGAAGACGCGCTGCGCGAGCAGCATCGCGGCCTCGACCATGAGGGCTTCACCGCGTCGATGGCCGAGCAAAAAGCCCGCGCCCGCGCCGCCTGGGCCGGCTCCGGCGATGCCGCGACCGAAACCGTCTGGCTCGACCTGCGCGACCGTCTCGGCGGCACCGAGTTCCTCGGCTACTCGACCGAGGAGAGCGATGCCAGCATCCTCGCCGTGGTGGTGAACGGCGCGCCCGCCGGCCGCGCCGAGGCCGGGCAGGAGGTCGCCCTCATCCTCAACCAGACGCCCTTCTACGCCGAAAGCGGCGGCCAGGTCGGCGATACCGGCACGCTCACCGCCCCCGGCGTCACCATCCGCGTCACCGACACCCAGAAAAAGGCCGGCGATCTCTTCGTCCATTACGGCACGATCGAGGAAGGCGAGATCGCCCCCGGCAACTCCGTCCATGCCGAGGTCGATCACGCCCGCCGCGGCGCCATCCGCGCCCACCATTCGGCGACCCACCTGCTGCACGAGGCGCTGCGCCGCGCCCTCGGCCCGCACGTGACGCAGAAGGGCAGCCTGAACGCGCCGGACCGCCTGCGCTTCGACATCTCCCAGCCCCGCCCGGTGACGGGAGCGGAACTCCGCGCCGTCGAGCGCGAGGTCAACGCCCGCATCCGCGAGAACGCCGCGGTCGAAACCAGGCTCATGACACCGGACGAGGCGGTCAAGCGCGGCGCGATGGCGCTGTTCGGCGAGAAATACGGCGATGAGGTGCGCGTCGTCTCGATGGGCGCCGGCGATGCCGGCAGGTCGGCCTATTCGATCGAGCTGTGCGGCGGCACCCATGTCGCCCGCACCGGCGATATCGGCGCCTTCCGCATCCTCGCCGAATCAGGCGTCGCCGCCGGCATCCGCCGGATCGAGGCGGTGACCGGCGAAGCCGCCCTCGCCGCCACCGAGGCCGAGACCGATCTGCTGGAAGAGGCCGCCGCCGCGCTCAAGGTCGCGCCCGCCGAACTCCCCGCCCGCATCGCCGCCCTGCTGGAGGAGAAAAAGCGTTTCGAGCGGCAGGTCGCCGAGCTGCAGCGCAAGCTCGCCACCGGCGGCGCCGCGGCCGAGATCGAGGAGGTGGCCGGCATCAAGTTTGCCGCCCGCAATCTCGGCGAGGTCTCGCCGCGCGACCTGAAATCGCTGGCGGATTCCATCCTGAAATCGATGGGCTCGGGCATCGCCGCCCTGGTCTCCACCGCCGAATCAAAGGCGAGTATCGTCGTCGCCGTTTCACCTGACCTCACGTCTGCGAATAACGCCGTTACGCTGGTCCAAGCAGCTTCGGGCGTAGTCGGAGGCAAGGGCGGCGGCGGTCGGCCGGACATGGCCCAAGCCGGCGGTCCTGATGCGAGCAAAGCTGATGAAGCGCTGGCGGCCGTACGGGCTTTGATTAAGCCCTAAATGGCCGCGGAGCAAAAAATCAGCCGATCGACATCAGGCTGGCATTACCCCCGGCCGCCGCGGTGTTGACGCTGATCGACTGCTCCTCGAGGAGGAATTCGAGCGGATAATCCCACTCGGAATGGTCCTCCGCCGGCAGGGCGTGGACCGGCACGATCGGCCCGTCCCGCTCCGCCAGCGCCATCTGCAGCGCGATCAGCGCGTCGCGATGGCCCTCGAACAGCACGGCGCTGAATTCCGCCCGCGCCACCGCATCGGCGGGCGCGATCGCCGGGCGGATCTCCGCCGGCATCCGGGCGATCTCCGCCTCGGCGCCGTCGCAGAGCACCAGCGGCGCATTGCCGGTGGCAAGGCAGGCGGCGACCTGGCGCCACATGCCCTCGGGGCTCGCGGCCCGGCAGAGCACAAGCCCCTTCGGCTTCAGCCGCAGGGTATTCTGCTCGCCCACCGGCCCCGGCAGCTCGGCGTCGCGGAACGCCGAAGCCGCCGCATAGCGGAGCGCCGGCGCGGTCTCGATCCCCTGCTCGCGCATCCAGCCGACCAGCTTCGTGAACGCCGGCGCCGGCTCGCCCTCGCCATGCGGCATCGGCCGCCGTGCCAGCAGCCGGCGCAGGTAGAACGGCCCGCCCGCCTTCGGCCCGGTGCCCGACAGCCCATGCCCGCCGAAGGGCTGCACGCCGACCACGGCGCCGACGATGTTGCGGTTGACGTAGATGTTGCCGGCCTCGGCCTTGCCCACCGCCTGCGCGATCGTCTCGTCGATCCGGCTGTGCACGCCGAAGGTGAGCGCATAGCCCAGCGCGTTCACCGCGGCGACCATCGCATTCCGCTCCTCGCGCCGGTAACGCACCACGTGCAGCACCGGCCCGAACACCTCGCGCTCCAGTGCCGAGGGATGGTCGATCTCGATCATCGTCGGCGCCACGAACCACCCGCCCTCGGTCTCCGGCGGCAGCGCCACCGAGAATACCTTATGCCCCCGCCCTTCCATCGTCTCGACATGGGCGCGGATATTGTCCCGCGCCTCCCGCGTGATCACCGGGCCCACATCGCTCGACAACCGGTCGGTCGCCCCCACGGCGAGTTCCTCCATCGCCCCGCGCAGCATGGCGAGCAGCGGATCCGCAATGTCGTCCTGCACCAGCAGGATGCGCAGGGCCGAGCAGCGCTGCCCCGCGGAATCGAAGGCCGAGGTCACGATATCGCCCACCGCCTGTTCCAGCAGCGCCGAGGAATCGACCAGCATCGCGTTCTGCCCGCCGGTCTCGGCGATCAGCGGCACCGGCATCCCATCGGCATCGAGGCGCCGGGCGAGCGTGGCCTGGATCAGCCGGGCGACGGCGGTCGAACCGGTGAACACCACGCCGCCGACCCTGGCATCCCCCACCAGCGCGGCACCCGTCCGCCCATCGCCCGGCAGCAGCTGCAACGCATCCGCCGGCACGCCGGCCTCGTGCATTATCCGCACGCCCTGAGCGGCGATCAGCGGGGTTTCCTCCGCCGGCTTGGCGAGCACCACATTGCCGGCGGCGAGTGCGGCGACCACCTGGCCGGTGAAGATGGCGAGCGGGAAATTCCACGGGCTGATCGCCGCCACCACGCCGAGCGGGCGATGCGTCTCGTTGTCGAACCCATCCTGCAGCTGGCCCGCGTAATAGCGCATGAAATCGACCGCCTCGCGCACCTCGCCGATCGCCGCCGGGAGCGACTTGCCGGCCTCGCGCACGATCAGCCCGACCAGCGCCGTCATCCGGTGTTCGAGCAGGTCGGCGGCGCGAAGCAGGATCGCGGCGCGCTCGGCGGCAGGCGTCGCCTGCCAGATCGGCGCCATGGCGGCGGCGCGGGCGAGCGCGGCGCCGACCGCGCCCGCATCCGGCTCGATGACGGTGCCGACGCGGTCGGCGATATTCGCCGGGTTGACCACGGTCCGCCCCGGCGCGGCCGGATCGGCATCCGGCGGGGCGGCGCGCCAGTCCTGTTCGAGGCTTGCCAGCAGGGCCGAGCCGAGCGAGGCGAGGCGCTGCTCGCTGGTGAGATCAAATCCGGCGGAATTGCGCCGCGTGCCCAGAATCGCGCCCGGCAGCGCGATCTTCGGATGCGGCGCGCCGAGCGGCTCGATCTTTCTCGCGGCGGCGACCGGGTCCTCGATCAGGGCTTCGACCGGCACGCGGCGATCGGCGAGGCGGTTGACGAAGGAGGTGTTGGCGCCGTTCTCCAGCAACCGGCGGACGAGATAGGCGAGCAGCGTCTCATGGGTGCCGACCGGCGCGTAGATCCGGCAGGGCCGGTCGAGCTTCTGCGGGCCGACGACTTCCTCGTAGAGCGGCTCGCCCATGCCGTGCAGGCACTGGAACTCGTAGTCCCCCACCTCGAAGGCGGGTCCGGCCAGGGCGTGGATGCTCGCCAGCGTCAGCGCGTTATGCGTCGCGAATTGCGGGAAGATCTCGGTGCGCGCCGCCAGCATCGCCCGCGCGCAGGCGAGATAGGACAGGTCGGTGTGGATCTTGCGGGTGAAGACCGGGAAACCTTCCAGCCCGTCGAGCTGGGCGCGCTTGATCTCGCTGTCCCAATACGCGCCCTTGACCAGCCGGACCATCAGCCGGTGGCGGCTGCGGCGGGCGAGGTCGATCAGGAACTCGATCACCGATCGCGCGCGCTTCTGGTAGGCCTGCACCACGAAGCCGATGCCGTTCCAGCCGGCGAGGCCCGGCTCGAAGCAGAGGCCTTCCAGCAGGTCGAGCGAGAGGTCGAGCCGGTCGGCTTCCTCGGCGTCGATATTGATGCCGATATCGTAGCGGCGGGCGAGCAGGGCCAGCGCCTTGAGCCGCGGCGCCAGCTCCTCCATCACCCGCGCGCGCTGGGCGCGGCAGTAACGCGGATGCAGCGCCGAGAGCTTCACCGAAATGCCGGGGCCGCGATAGATCCCCTTGCCGCCCGCGGCGGCGCCGATCGCGTGGATCGCCTGTTCGTAGTCGCGGTAGTAGCGCGCGGCATCGGCGGCGGTGAGTGCCGCCTCGCCCAGCATGTCGTAGGAATAGGCGAAGCCCTTCGCCTCGCGCTTGCGGGCATTGGCCAACGCCTCGCCGATGGTCCGGCCCATGACGAACTGCTCGCCCATCAGCCGCATCGCGATGTTCACGCCGCGGCGGACCACCGGCTCGCCGCCGCGGGCGAGCAGCCGGGTCAGCGCCGAGGACAGGCCGGCCTCGCTCGCGGTGGCGTTCAGCCTGCCGGTGAGCAGCAGCCCCCAGGTGGCGGCGTTGATGAAGACCGACTTGTTGCCGCCGAGATGGCTCTGCCAGTCGCCGGCGCCGATCTTGTCGCGGATCAGCGCGTCGCGCGTGGCGGCGTCGGGGATGCGGAGCAGCGCCTCGGCGAGGCACATCAGCGCGATGCCCTCGTGGCTCGACAGCGCGTATTCCTGCAGCAGCGTCTCGACCAGGCCGGCATTGCGGCGGGCGCGCAGCGCGGTGACGAGATTGGTCGCGGTCGCCCGCGCCTGTTTCGCGGCGGCGGCGGGCAGGGTCGCGCCCTCGATCAGCCCGGCGACGGCGTCGGTTTCCGGGATCCGGTAGGCGGCGGTGATCGCGGCGCGCAGCACCGTCTGCGGCTGCACGTCCTGGACGAATTCGAGGAAGGGCACGGCAGCGGGCGCATCGTCCTCGGCGGTGACGGCGGCGTCGAGCGCCTCGCCGCGTTCGAGCCGCTCCAGCCCGGCGAGAATGAGCTGCTTGGCGAGGTGATGCGTCGTCCGTCCCTCGCGCTCGGCCAGGGCGCGGAGCCGGGCGCGGACCTGATCGTCGAGCTTGACCCCCATCGTGCTGACAGCCATCGCCGTTCCTCCTGTTGCGGTTGCACCTGCGATGCAGAGCGGGTTACACCTTTTGTGAGAAAAGGTGCAACCCAATTCGTTGCTGCGGTGCACCCTATGACGGCGGCGGCCAATTCCGCTACAGACGGAGCACCATGACGTTGCAGCGCAGCCAGATCCGCATCGCGGTCAATTTCGCCCTCGACGGTCTGCTGGCCGCGCTGGCGGTGATCGGCGCCTGCTGGCTCGCCGATCCGGCGCATCCGATGCCCTCGCCGGCGGTCCTGCCGCTGGCCGGGTCGGCGGCGATCTGGCTGGTCGGCGTGCCGTTCGGCCTCGCCCGGCAGCACTGGCGCTTCACCGCCCTGCCCGACGCGATCGCGGTGGGGGCGAGTGCGGTGTTCGCCGCGCTGCTGCTCGTGCTGCTGCTCGTCGGCGTCGGCGCCAGGCTTCCCTCGGCGAGTTTTCCGCCGCTGCTGATGATCACGCTCGGCCTCGCGCTGCTGGCGCCGCGCGTGCTCTACCGGATGGCGCGCAGCCGCCGCGAGGTGCTGTCGGACGATGCCGAGACCGCGCTGCTGCTCGGCGATGGCGAGGGCGCGGAACTGTTCCTCGCCGCCCTGTCGCGCGAGAGCCACCAGCGCTACCGGGTGATCGGCGTGCTGGCGGGCTCGGCGCGGGAGACCGGCCGGCGCATCCATAACGTGCCGATCCTCGGCGAGGTGAGCGGGCTGGCGGCGGCGCTCGACCGGCTGGCCGAGGCCGGGCAGATGCCGGCCGTGCTGGTGGTGGCGAGCCGCGAGCTCGTCGGCCCGGCGCTGCGCGAGATCATGGACGAAGCCGAGCGCCGGGGCATCCGCGCCGCCCGCGCGCCGCGGCCGACCACGCTCTCGCCCACCACGCCGGGCGAGCCGGAGACCGCGCTGCGGCCGATCGCCATCGAAGACCTGCTCAACCGCCCGCAGGTCGCGCTCGACCGCGAGGGCATGGCGCGGATGATCCAGGGACGCTGCGTGCTGGTGACCGGCGCCGGCGGGTCGATCGGCTCGGAACTGGCCCGCCAGGTCGCGGGGTTCGGACCGGCGCGGCTGATCCTGCTCGATTCGAGCGAGTTCGCGCTGTGGCGGATCGATCTCGAACTCTCGGAGCAGGTGCCGGGCCTGGCGCGCGCGGCGGTGATCGCCGATGTCCGCGACCGCGCGCGGATCGAGGCGCTCTGCGCCGAATGGCGGCCGGACCTCGTGTTCCACGCGGCGGCGCTGAAGCATGTGCCGATCGTCGAGGCCAATCCGCTGGAGGGCATCGCCACCAACGCGCTCGGCACCCGCAACGTGGCCGATGCCGCCCGCGCCGCCGGCGCCGGGCTGATGGTGCTGATCTCGACCGACAAGGCGGTGAACCCGTCCTCGGTGATGGGCGCGTCGAAGCGGCTGGCGGAGATGTATGCCCAGGGGCTCGACGTCGCGGCGCGGCGGCAGGCGGGGATGCGCATCGTCACCGTGCGGTTCGGCAACGTGCTGGGCTCGACCGGCTCGGTGGTGCCGCTGTTCCGCCGCCAGCTCGCCCGCGGCGGGCCGCTGACGGTGACGCATCCCGACATGCGGCGTTATTTCATGACGGTGCGCGAGGCGGTCTCGCTCGTGCTGCAGGCCGCCGTGGTCGGCCGCTCGGACGCGGCGCTGCCGGTCGCACAAGGCGGGATCTTCGTGCTCGACATGGGCGAGCCGGTGAAGATCGTCGATCTCGCGCGGCAGATGATCCGCCTCGCCGGGCTCAGGCCCGATCTCGACATCCCGATCCGCTTCACCGGGCTCAGGCCGGGAGAAAAGCTGTTCGAGGAGCTGTTCCACGGCGCCGAACGGCCGATCGAGACCGGGTTTCCCGGCCTGCTGATGGCCGCCCCGCGGGTGGCCGACGCCGCCCTGGTCGGCCGGGCCTTCGACGAGCTGGCCGCCCTGATCCAGCGCGGCGAGGCGGCGGCCGCGCTCGCGGCGCTGGCAAGGCTGGTGCCGGAGTTCGGCGCGCAACCCCTCGCCGCGGCGGGCCCGACCGGCTAGAGAACGCCGATGGACACCGATCTTCCCCCGATTCCGTTTCTCGATCTCAAGGCGCAGCAGGCGCGGCTCGGCCCCGGCCTGCGGGCGCGGATCGACGCCGTGCTGGCGCATGGCCAGTTCATCCTCGGCCCCGAAGTCACCGAGCTGGAGCAGCGGCTCGCCGCGTTCTGCGGGGCGGCGCATTGCGTCAGCGTGAGTTCGGGCACCGACGCGCTGCAGATCGCGATGATGGCGGAGGGGATCGGGCCGGGCGATGCCGTGTTCCTGCCGGCCTTCACCTATACCGCGACCGCAGAGGTGCCGCTGCTGCTCGGCGCGACGCCGGTTTTCGTCGATATCGATCCGGCGACGTTCCAGATCGACCCCGCGCATCTGGAGGCGCGGATCGGCGCGGTGAACGCGGCCGGATTGCTGCGGCCGCGGGCGGTGGTCGGGGTCGATCTGTTCGGGCAGCCCGCGCCCTGGCCGGCGCTGCGCGACATCGCCGCCCGGCACGGGCTGTTCACGCTGGATGACTGCGCGCAGGCCTTCGGCGCCGCCCTCGGCGGGGAGCGGCTCGGCCGCGCCGCGGATGCGACGGCGACGAGTTTCTTCCCCTCGAAGCCGCTCGGCGCCTATGGCGATGGCGGCGCGCTGTTCACCGAGAGCGACGAACGCGCGGCGCTGTATCGCTCGCTGCGTACCCATGGCGAGGGGACGACGCGCTACGACGTGCAGCGGATCGGCATGAACGGGCGGCTGGATACGCTGCAGGCGGCGGTGCTGCTCGCCAAGCTCGACGTGTTCGAGGCGGAGCTGGCGCGGCGGGAGACGATCGCCCGGCGGTATGACGAGGCGCTGGCATCGGTGTTCGCCACCCCCGTCCGCGTGCCGGAGAGTTCGAGCGCCTGGGCGATCTATGCGGTGCTGCTGCGCGATGGCGCGGCGCGCGAGGCGATGCAGGCGCGGCTGCGCGCCCGCGGTGTTCCGAGTGCGGTGTATTATCCGAAGCCGCTGCATCACCAGCCGGCCTATCGCGCCTCGCATGACGGGGCGGCGCTGCCGGTTTCGGAGGATGTGGCGACGCGGATCATGGCGCTGCCGCTGCATCCCGATCTCGACGACGCACAGGTGGCGCGGGTGATCGAGGCCTGCCTCGAAGGGGCGGCCGATGCCGCGGGGTGACCTGTTCCCCGAGGTCGGCCCGTATCAGACGGGGTATCTGCCGGTCGGCGACGGGCATGTGATCTACTGGGAGCAGGTGGGCAACCCGCGCGGGCGGCCGGTGCTGTTCCTGCATGGTGGGCCGGGCGCCGGCGCGGGCGCGGTGCACCGGCGCTTCTTCGACCCGGCATTCTGGCGCGTGGTGATCTTCGACCAGCGCGGCGCCGGGCGCTCGACGCCGCTGGGCAGCCTCGCGCGCAACACGACGCCGGCGCTGATCGAGGATATCGAGGCGCTGCGCGAGCATCTCGGCATCAGGCAGTTCCTGCTGTTCGGCGGTTCCTGGGGATCGACCCTCGCGCTGGCCTATGCCCAGGCGCATCCCGAGCGGGTGATGGGCATGGTGCTGCGCGGCATCTTCCTCGGCCGGCCGAGCGAGGTGGAATGGTTCCTCGAAGGAATCGCCCGCTTCTTCCCCGATGCGCACGCGGCGCTGGTGAACTTCCTGCCCGAGGCGGAGCGGGGCGATCTGCTGGGGAGCTATTTCCGCCGGCTCTGCGACCCCGATCCGGCCATTCACCTGCCGGCGGCGCAGGCCTGGTCGGTCTATGAGGGATCGTGCTCGACGCTGCTGCCGAGCTACGAGACGGTGAGCGCCTTCGCGCAGGACCGCACCTCGCTCGGGCTCGCGCGGATCGAGGCGTATTACTTCCTGAACAACCTGTTCCTGCCGCCGGACGGGCTGCTGGCCGGGATGGGACGGCTGGCCGGGGTGCCGGGCGAGATCGTGCAGGGGCGATACGACATGATCTGCCCGCCGAATTCCGCCTTCGACCTCGCCGACGCCTGGCCCGCCGCGCGGCTGACGGTGGTGCCGGATGCCGGGCACTCGGCGCTGGAGCCGGGCATTCGCGCGGCCCTGCTGGCCGGGCTGGAGCGGATCCGCAACCTGACCTGAATTTGCCTTGCCGGTGGTTTCGTATTTTAAGCGAACGTACCGGTTTCGTGATCACGTCGTGTCCGGTGCGACGGATCGGGCATGGCAGGAGGCTGCGCCCTGAATTCGCCCAAATCGGGCGGAACAACGCGGGACATGACGAGGAGAATGGCAATGGCGCGGGGACGGCGCGCGGTGTTGGGGGCGATGGCCGGGGCGCCTCTGGCGGCGCGGGCGGCGAGCCTGCCGGTGATGCCGGTGGCCATCACGATGGGGACCGGCCAGCCGGGCGGCGGGTTCTCGGTCTATGGCCAGGCCTGGGGACAGCTGGCGCAGAAGGCCGCGCGGATTTCCGTGTCCTACCGCGCATCCGGCGGCAGCGCCGCCAACATCCTGCTGGTGGAGCAGCACGCGGCACAGCTGGGCCTCGCGGTGCTGGCCGTCGCCGAACAGGCCTGGATGGGCCAGGGCGCCTGGACCAGCGGCGTGAAGCTCCAGGGATTCCGCGCCCTGTTTCCGGTCTTTGGCGCGAGCTTGCAGATTTTCGCGCCGGCGCGGAGCGGGTTGCGCCGGCTGCGCGATCTGGACGGCAAGCGGATCGGCGTCGGCCCGGCCGGCGGTGCCGGGGCGGTGCTGGCGGCGGCGGCGCTCACCGCCGCCGGGGTGCGGCCGCAGCTGGCGATCGACGGGCTTTATCACGAGCAGATCGAACTGCTGCAAAAGGGCCGGATCGACGCCTGCGCCTTTTTCGGCGTCACGCCGCTGCCGGCGGTCCGCGCCGCGGCGGCGAGCGGCGGCTACAACCTGATCGGCTTCGAGCGGGGCGAGATCGCGGCGGCGCGGCGGGCGCTGCCCGGCATCGGGCCGACGGTGATCGGCCGCGACGCGCTGCCGCATCTGTCCGCCGCGGTGGCGACGATCGGCTCCGAGGCGATCGCCATCGGTGCGGCGAGCCTGCCGGAAGGGCTGGCCCATGCGGTGACGCGGGCGGCGCTGATCCATCGCGCCGCCCTGCTGCGCACCCTGCCCGGCAGCGGGCCGGCGCGGCTGGACGCGGGCTGGATCGACCGCAGTTCGCCGGTGCCCTTCCACCCCGGCGCGGCGGCGGCGCTGCGCGAGGCGGGGCTCGCCGTGCCGGACGCGCTGGTGCGCGGCTGACGCCGCCCGGCGCGGGGCCATTGTCTTGCCGCGCCATGGCGCAGGGCCTAGTGTCCCGACACTGAAGTCCGCCGGGTTTCAGACTCAAGTGGACACTCGTAAAATCAACATATTCGTGACCTGATCGGCGCTGAAATTCACTCCGGATCTCAGCGCGGGACACCAGGGCACGGTATGCGACCACGGACCGGAACCGTTCGATGCGAAGACTGATCATGACCGCGGTCGCCCTGAGCCGCCGCCACGCGCGGGCGGTGATCGCGGCCTATCTGGCCGCGATCGTGCTGGGGCTCGCCTATACGTCGTCCCATCTCGGGATCGACACCAATACCGATCACCTCTTCGCCGCCAGCCTGCCCTGGCGGCAGGAGCAGATGAAGTTCGACCGGGCGTTCCCGCAGTTCCAGAACCTCATCGTCGCGGTGGTGCGCGCCGATGTGCCGGAGACGGCGGACGCGACGGCGAAGGCGCTGGCCGCGAAGGTGGCGGAGGACAAGACCCATTTCCACGATGCCTCGCGCCCCGGAACCGGCAGTTTCTACGACCGCGACGGCCTGCTGCTGCTGCCCGAGACGCAGCTCGCCACATTGCTGAACTCGATCGTCACCGCCCAGCCCTTTCTCGGCCAGCTCTCGGCCGATCCCTCCGCCGCCGGGCTGTTCAAGGCGCTCGACCTGATGGCGGTGGGCGTCGGCGCGGGGCAGGCCAACCTCGCCCCCTACCGCGCCCAGCTCGACACCTTCCGCAAGGCGCTGGCGGCCGCGGCGGCCGGGCATCCCGCGCCGCTCTCGTGGCAGTCGCTGCTGATGCCGGGGGTGGCCGCGGAGCAGGGCAATGTGCGCTTCGTGCTGATCCATCCGGTTCTCGATCACGGCGCGCTGGAGCCGGGCGGGGTGGCGACGGCGGCGCTGCGGCGGATCATCGCCGGGCTGCCGGAGGTGAAGGACGGGTCGGCGAAGGTGAGCTATACCGGGCAGATCCCGCTTTCGGACGAGCAGTTCGCCAGCCTGACCCAGGGGATGGTGGCCGGGCTGCTCATCAGCACCGCGCTGATCACGCTCTGGCTGCTGCTCGCGGTGCGGTCGTGGCGGATGATCGTGCCGATCCTCGCCACGCTGCTCGCGGGACTTGCGCTGACGATCAGCTTCGCCGCCCTCGCCATCGGCACGCTGAACCTGATCTCGGTGGCCTTCGCGATCCTGTTCGTCGGCCTCGCGGTCGATTTCGCGATCCAGTTCTGCGTGCGGCTGCGCGACGTGCGCCGCCGGGTGGACGACCCCGCGCTGGCGCTGATCGGCGCCGCCGACGAGGCGGGGGTGCAGATCGCGCTCGCCGCCGGGGCGACGGCCTGCGGCTTTCTCGCCTTCGTGCCGACCAGCTTCGTGGGCGTCGCCGAACTGGGGCTGATCGCCGGGATCGGCATGGTGATCGCCTTCATCTGCACGATCACCTTCCTGCCCGCCCTGCTCGCCTATACGCGGCCGCGCGGCGAGGCGGAGCGGATCGGCTTTCCGCTCGGCGACTGGGGCGACAGCGCGCTGCAGCGGCACGGCCGCCCGGTGCTCGGCATTTTCGCCGCGGTGGCGATCGCCGGCATTCTCGCCGCCGCCACGCTGCAGTTCGACGCCAACCCGCTCGACACCCAGAACCCGAATACGGAGGCGATGCGGACGCTGCATTCGCTGCTCGACAAATCGGTCACGAATCCTTTCTACATCAATGTCCTGGCGAAGAATGTCGAGGATGCGCGGCAGCTTTCGGCGCGGCTTGGCAAGCTCCCCGAGGTCTCGCAGGTGATTTCCGGCGCGACCTTCGTGCCGCAGCACCAGGCGGCCAAGCTCGGCATGATCCGGCAGACGCAGGGCATCCTGGCGCCGAGCCTCGCGGCCGGCACGCCGCCCGCGGTGACGCCGCAGCGCCTGCGCGCGGCGGCGGCGAAGGCGGCGGCGGAGATCGCCGCGGTCGCGGGCAAGCTGCCGAAGGACTCCCCGCTGCTCGGCATCGGCGCCGCGCTGGAGCAGCTGAAATCCGCTCCCGACGCGCGGGTGATGGCGATGAACGCCGCCCTCACCCGTTATCTGCCGGATGCGCTGACGCGGCTGAACCAGGCGCTCTCGGCGCAGGAGATCACGGCGGCGAACCTGCCGCAGTCGGTGAAGCGGGACTGGTTCCTGCCGGGCGGCGAGGTGCGGGTGCAGGTGATTCCGACCGCGGCGGCGCAAAGCTCGGCGGGGTTGTGGCGCTTCGTGCGGGCGGTGGAGACGGTGGTGCCGGTCGCGGCCGGGCCGGCGGCGACCACGGTGGCGACGGCGCAGACCATCCTCGGCGCCTTCCGCGAGGCCGCCGCCCTGGCCGCCGCCGCGATCGGGCTGATCCTGATGCTGTTTCTCCGCTCGGCGCGGGATTCGGCGCTGGTGGTGCTCACCCTGGCGCTGTCCGCCGTTCTCACCGCGCTGTTCGCCCATCTCGCCGGGCTGCAGCTGAACTATGCGAACATCATCGCGCTGCCGCTGCTGCTCGGCGTCGGCGTCTCGTTCAACGTGTATTTCGTGATGAACTGGCGCGACGGGATGAAGCACCTGCTGGGCTCGGCCACGGCGCGGGCCGTGCTGTTCTCGGCGCTGACCACCGGCACCGCCTTCGGCTCGCTCGCCGCCTCGCAGGACCGCGGCACGGCGAGCCTCGGCGCGCTGCTGCTGCTCAGCCTGCTGGCCGTGCTGATCGCCACCTTCGTGTTCCTGCCGGCCCTGCTCTACGTGCTGCCGCGGCGGGAATGAACCTCGAGAAGCGCAGCCTGTCGCTCTCCGGGCACCGCACCAGCGTGGCGCTGGAGCCGGAATTCTGGACGGCGCTGGAGGCGGCGGCGGCGCGGCGCGGCGTGGCGCTGGGCACGCTGGTCGGCGAGGTCGACGCCGCGCGCGACCCGGACCGCCCGCTCGCCTCGGCGCTGCGGGTGTTCGCCCTCACCGGCGCAGGGTAGCGCGGCACCGGTCCTGACCCTATAGTAACTGGCAAAATTGCCAGACTGGAAACGAGACACCATGCCCCAATACCGTTCCCGCACCTCCACCCACGGCCGCAACATGGCGGGCGCCCGCGCGCTGTGGCGCGCGACCGGCATGGGCGATGCGGATTTCGGCAAGCCGATCATCGCCATCGCCAATTCCTTCACCCAGTTCGTGCCGGGCCATGTGCACCTGAAGGATCTCGGCCAGCTCGTCGCCCGCGAGATCGAGGCGGCCGGCGGGGTGGCGAAGGAATTCAACACCATCGCCGTCGATGACGGCATCGCCATGGGTCATGGCGGCATGCTGTATTCGCTGCCCTCGCGCGAGCTGATCGCCGATGCGGTGGAATACATGGTCAACGCCCATTGCGCCGACGCGCTGGTCTGCATTTCCAACTGCGACAAGATCACGCCGGGCATGCTGATGGCGGCGATGCGGCTGAACATCCCGACCATCTTCGTCTCGGGCGGGCCGATGGAGGCGGGCAAATACATCGCCGATGGCGAGACCAGGGCCGCCGACCTGATCACCGCCATGGTCGTCGCCGCCGACCCGACCAAGACCGACGAGCAGGCCGCGGTGATGGAACGCTCCGCCTGCCCCACCTGCGGCTCGTGCTCGGGCATGTTCACCGCCAATTCGATGAACTGCCTGACCGAGGCGCTCGGCCTCGCCCTGCCGGGCAACGGCTCGCTGCTCGCCACCCATGCCGACCGCAAGCGGCTGTTCGTCGAGGCGGGGTGGCAGATCGTCGATCTCGCCCGGCGCTATTACGAGCAGGACGACGAGGGCGTGCTGCCGCGCCGGATCGGCGGGTTCAAGGCGTTCGAGAACGCGATGTCGCTCGATATCGCGATGGGCGGGTCGACCAACACGGTGCTGCACCTGCTGGCCGCGGCACGCGAGGCGGAACTCGACTTCACCATGGCGGACATCGACCGGCTGTCGCGCCGGGTGCCCAATCTCTGCAAGGTCTCGCCCTCGGTCAGCAATGTCCACATGGAGGACGTGCACCGCGCCGGCGGCATCATGGGCATTCTCGGCGCGCTCGACCGCGCCGGGCTGATCCATCGCGACTGCGCCACGGTGCACGAGAAGACGATCGGCGAGGCGATCGACCGCTGGGACGTGATGCGCGGCGGCGAGACGGCGAAGACGCTCTACAGCGCCGCCCCCGGCGGGGTGCGGACGACGGAGGCGTTCAGCCAGAGCCGGCGCTACGAAAGCCTCGATCTCGACCGCGAGAAGGGCGTCATCCGCGACGCCGAGCACGCGTTCAGCAAGGATGGCGGGCTCGCGGTGCTGTATGGCAACATCGCGCTCGACGGCGCGATCGTGAAAACGGCCGGCGTCGATGCGTCGATCCTCGTCTTCGAGGGGCCGGCGCGGATCTTCGAGAGCCAGGAGGACGCGGTCGCCGGCATTCTCGGCGACAGGGTGAAGGCGGGCGACGTGGTGCTGATCCGCTACGAGGGGCCGAAAGGCGGGCCGGGGATGCAGGAGATGCTGTATCCGACCTCGTACCTGAAATCGAAGGGCCTCGGCAAATCCTGCGCGCTGATCACCGACGGGCGGTTCTCCGGCGGCACGGCGGGGCTGTCGATCGGGCATATCTCGCCGGAAGCGGCGCAGGGCGGGGCGATCGGGCTGGTCGAGGAGGGCGACATCATCGCCATCGACATCCCGAACCGCAAGCTCGACGTGAAGCTCGACGAGGCGACGCTGGAAGCGCGGCGCGCGGCGATGGAGGCGAAGGGCAAGGCGGCGTGGAAACCGGCCGCGCGCGAGCGCGTGGTCTCCGCCGCGCTGCAGGCCTATGCGGCGCTGACCACGAGTGCGGCCAACGGCGCGGTGCGCGACGTGACGCAGGTGCAGCGCGGGCGCTAGTGTCCCGAATCTGAAATCCATCGGATTTCAGATTCAAAGTGGACACTGGAAAAAACAATAGTTTAGTGGCCTGCTTGTCCCTGAAATTCACCCACGAATTTCAGGGGCAGGACACTAGAGCATCATCCGATCAGATGGAATCATCTGATCGGATAAAGATGCTCTGTTTATCAATGTGGTAGAGCACTACATCCGATCCGAAAGGATCGGAAAGTGCTCTAAGGATCGTATGGATCAGGCGGCGGCTTCGGCTGCCGCCTGGGTGCGCCGGCGCGGGAGCAGCAGCAGGCAGGCCATGCCGGTGACCATCACCGCGGCGGCCATCCACAGCGCGCCGTCGTAGCTGCCGGTGAGCGCGGCGATATAGCCCGAGACGGCGGGCGCGATGATCTGCGCGGCGCCGAAGCTGATCGTCATCCGCGCCATCGCCTTCGAGGGGTTGCGCGGGTAGAGCCGGCCGATGATCGTCAGCGTCATGCTGGTGATGCCGTTGAACGAACATCCGTAGAGGGCGGCACCGACCAGCGAGAGGGCGACGCCGCGCGTGGTCGCGCCGATTGCGATGCTGAGCGTGAGCAGGGCGAAGGCGGCGAGCAGCGCCCTGATGTCGCCGGTGCGGCGGGCGACGCGGTCCCAGAGCGGAGCGGTCGGGATCGCGCCGAGGCCGACCACGACCCAGACCAGGTTCCCCATGCCGCGCAGCGCCGGCAGATGCGCCACCAGGGCGACGATGAAGGTGGCGCTGACGACATAGCCGACGCCGGCGCAGAAATAGGCGGCGACGAACAGCGCCATCCAGCGGGCGACCGGCGGCGTGTCCGCCAGGGCGGCGGGGCCGGCGGCGTCGGCTTGCGGGGGCATCGGCATCCAGATCCAGGCGGGGATCAGGAAGACGATGCCGAACAGGCCGGAGGCGATCCACTCGCCGGACCAGTCGAGCCGGAAGGCCATCGCCATCGGCAGCAGGCCGGAGACGACGATGCCGAGGCCGAGGCCGCCGAAGGGCACGCCGAGTTCGAGCCGCCTGCCGTGATGGCGCAGCCAGGCGAGCATCAGCCCGGTGCCGAGCAGCAGCGCGCCCACCGCCGTCATTCCGGCGAAGAAGCGCAGCACCGCCCAGGCGACGAGGCTGGTGGTCAGGCCCATCGCCGCCGTGGTGATGACGGCGATGACCAGCAGGGCGCGGTAGAACAGGAAACGGGTGCGCAAGTCGCCGATCGCGGCGATCAGCAGCGTGCCCGTCATGTAGCCGGCGTAGTTGATGGTGGCGAGCCAGCCGCCGCCGGTGACGGAGAGATGCGCCTGCTCCTGCATCACCGGCAGCAGCGGCGTGTAGAGGAAGCGGGCGAGGCCGACGGTGAGGACCATGCTGGCGATGCCCGCCGCCATGACCTTCGCGGCCTCGCGGTCGGTCGCGGTCGTGGCGGTGGGAGGGGCGGCGATCGATGACATGGCAGGCCTCATGACTGACCTGCCATGCTTAGATGAACGGCGCGCAGCCGCCAATCGCCACAGCGTCAGCCCGTGTGGCTGACGCCAATCGACACAATGTCAGCCCGTGTGGCTGACGCCAATCGACACAATGTCAGCCCGTGTGGCTGACGCTAATCGACACAACGTCAGCCCGTGTGGCTGACGCCAATCGCCACAACGTCAGCCGGCGTGGCTGACGCCGGCGAGGTGTTCCATCCGTTCCGTATCCGCACCGAGTTCGGCGGCGGAGCCGTCATAGACGACCTCGCCGTCGGAGAGCACATAGGCGCGGTCGGCGAGTTGCAGGGCCAGATGCGCGTTCTGCTCGACCAGCAGGATCGACATCCCCTCCCCCTTCATCCGCCCGATCGTGCGCATGACTTCCTGCACGATGACCGGCGCGAGCCCCTGCGAGGGTTCGTCGAGGATGAGGAATTTCGGGTTGAGCAGCAGCGCGCGGGCGATGGCCAGCATTTCCTGCTCGCCGCCGGAGAGCCGGCCGCCCTTGCTCGTCTTGCGTTCCTCAAGGCGCGGGAAGAGCTTGTAGATCGTCTCGATCGTCCACGGCCCCTTGGTCTCGGGGGGAACGAGCAGGTTCTCGTGCACCGTCATGTGCCCGAAGATCTTGCGGCCCTCGGGAACATAGCCGACGCCGGCATTGGCGATGCGATGGGAAGCCGCCCTGGTCACATCCTTGCCAAAGAGCTTGATGTTGCCATCGCGGGGCGGGGTGAGGCCCATGACGCTGCGCATGGTGGTGGTCTTGCCGGCGCCGTTGCGGCCGAGCAGGGCGATCAGCTCGCCCTGGTTCACCTTCAGCGAGACGCCGTGCAGGATATGGCTCTTGCCGTAATAGGTCTGCAGGCCCTCGGCTTCGAGAACGGCACTCATGCTGCGGTCTCCTCGATGGCGGTTCCGAGATAGGCGCTCTGGACGCGCGGGTTGGCGGAGATTTCCGCCGCGGTGCCCTCGGCGAGGAAGGTGCCGTTGTCGAGCACGGTGATGCGGTCGGCGATGCCGAACACGATCGCCATGTCGTGCTCGACGAACAGCATGGTGATGCCCTGGTCCTTGTTGAGCCGGCGGATCAGGTCGGTCATGTGGTGGGTTTCCTCATCCCCCATGCCGGCGGTCGGCTCGTCGAGCAGGAGCAGGCGCGGATGGCGCGACAGGGCGATGCCGATTTCCACCACGCGCTGGTCGCCATGCGACATCTCGCCGACGATGCGGTCCGCCTTGTCGGCGATGCGGGTGACCTGGAGCAGTTCGTCCACCTTTTCATCGACCTTCGCGCGCGTCGCCCGCGAGATCCAGGGGCGGAGCTGCAGGCCCATCGCCGTTTCCACCGCGACGCGGACATTCTCGTAGACCGAGAGCGAGAGGAAGACCTGGGTGATCTGGAAGGTGCGGATGATGCCGCGGCGGACCAGCTCGTTCGGGCTGACCGCGGTGATCGGCTGGCCGTCGAAGATGATCTGCCCCTCGGTGGGCGGGAAGAAGCCGCTGATCAGGTTGAACAGCGTGGTCTTGCCCGCGCCGTTCGGGCCGATGACGGCGCGCAGCTCGCCCGGCTCGACCGCGAGCGAGATGTCCTTCAGCGCCTGCAGCGCGCCGAAGCGGCGGCCGACATGTTCGAGTTTCAGAAGGCTCACGACCGCGCCCTCCCCTTGATGAAGCCGAGCAGGCCCTGCGGGAAGAACAGCACCGACAGGACGAAGATCAGGCCGATATAGGTCATCCAGTTCTGGGTCACGCTGGAGAGGTAGTCCTGCGCGACGATGTAGATCACGGCGCCGAGGAACGGTCCCCAGAAGCTGCGCATCCCGCCGAGCACGCAGATGACGACGAAGGAGCCGGAGAGCTGCCATTGCAGGTCGTCCGGCGAGGCGAAGGCGGTCAGCATCGCGTTCAGGCTGCCGGCGAGTGCGGTGATGAAGGCCGAGATGGCGAAGGCGACCCAGACCTGCTTGTCCACCGCGACGCCGAGGAAGCGCAGGCGGGTGGTGTTCTCGCGGGTGGCGACGAAGGCATGGCCCATCGGCGAGCGGAGGATCTGCCAGACGACGAGCATGACCACCGCGAAAAGCGCCAGCACGACATAATAGAAGCGCGCCGGGCCGAGATTGATGGTTTCGCCGCCGAGATGCAGCGGCACGCGGGAGAAGCCGGTCAGCCCGTCCTCGCCGCCGGTGACGGTGTTCCAGCGCACCGCGAGGAAGTAGAACATCTGGCCGAAGGCGATGGTGATCATCGAGAAGTAGATGCCCTTGCGCTTCATCACCATCGGGCCGACCAGGATGCCGCCGATGCCGCCGAGCAGCGTGCCGGCGATGAGGGCGAGCGGCATCGAGGGAATGACATGGATGATGAACAGGCCGGTGCCGTAGGCGCCGAGGCCGAAATAGGCCGCATGGCCGAAGGACAGGCCGCCGGTGTAGCCGAGCAGCAGGTTCAGCCCGGTCGCGGCCATCGCGTAGACCAGCACGCGCGAGGCGAGATCGGTGAAGCCGCCGACGGCCGGCAGCCAGATCGGCACGAACAGCAGGGCGAGCCAGATGATCGCCGCGGAGATCTCGCGTCCGCCGATCGAGGGCGCGGGCCGCGTGGCCGGCTTGGTGTCGAGTGCAGTGCTCATTCGAACAGACCTTCCTGGCCGAGCAGGCCGCGGGGGCGGATGACCAGGACCACCGCCATGATGACGTAGATGACGACTTCCTGCGCGACCGGATAGAAGGCCGCGGTGAGGCCGGAGGCCATGCCGATGATGAGCCCGCCGAGCACGCTGCCCATCAGGCTGCCGACGCCACCGACGATGATGGCGACGAAGGCGGGCATGATCAGCGAATCACCGATCGTCGGCGACAGGCCGAGCTGGCCGGCGGCGAGGATGCCGGCCACGCCGGCAAGGAAGATGCCGATGCCGAAATTCGCCGCGCGCAGGAAGAAGATGTTCACCCCGAGAGAGGAGATGGTTTCGAGATCGGCATTGCCGGCGCGGATGCGGATGCCGATGCGGCTGAACCGCAGCACCGCGAACAGCGCGCCGGTGACCAGCACGGTGATCAGGATGACCACGATGCGGAAGCCGGTGAGAAAGAACATCGAGGAGCTGAGCGGCGAGTTGAGGTAGTTCGGCAGGGCAAAGGGCTGCCCGATCGAGCCCCAGATGGTGCGGATCATGTCCTGCATGATCATCGCGAGGCCGAAGGTCAGCAGCAGCGAGAACAGCGGATCGCGCCCGTAGAGCGGGCGGATCAGCACCCGTTCGGTCACGACGCCGACCACCACCGCCAGCAGCGGAGCAACGATCAGCCCGCCCCAGAAGCCGATATAGGGTTCGAGGGTGAAGGCGAGATAGCCGCCGAGCGCCATGAAGGTGCCATGGGCGAAATTGATGACGCCGTTCAGGCCGAGGATCAGCGACAGTCCCAGCGCCATGAGCGCATAGAAGATGCCGACCACCAACCCGTTGAAGGCGCTGTAGACAAGCAGAGTTTCCACGGATCTTACTTCATATCTGGCGCCCGCGGGCGCGGCTGGAGACGAGGTCGCGCGGCGGATGCGGCGAACGGGCCCACGGCTTTCGCCGTGGACCGGTCCAGTCCGCCACGCGGGCGGGGCTTCAGCTCGGGTACGTCATCTTGCAGCCAGCGGCCTCCGGCGACAGGGCGATCTTCTCGCTCGGCACCACTTCGGCCACCTTGAACAGGTTCGGGTAGCTCGCGTCCTTGGGGACGTAGCCGGGGAACATGTTCGCCATCATCTGATGGTCCCCGGCGCGGTAGTAAACCTTGCCCGGCTGCAGTGCCACATCCGGCGGCAGTTCCATGCCCTCGAGGGCCTTAACCACCTTCAGCGAGTCGAGCGACTTGGCATTGTTCGCGGCCATCGCGATGGCGTGGGCGGTGGCATAGCCGAACCAGGTTCGCGCCGTCGGCACCTTGCCGCCGGTGCGCTTCTTCACCGCCGTCACGAAATCGGCGACATGCGGAACGCCGGGCTGGTTCCAGTACCACTCGAAGGTCCACCAGCCGAGGAGAGCGGCCTTCGGCAGCGCCTGGAGCACTTCCATTTCCTGCAGCGCGCCGGCGATCGCCATCTGCTTGTCGAGGCCGAACTGCACGGCCTGCTTCAGCAGGTTCACGAGGTCGTCGCCCGCCTGCAGGCAGATCAGCACGTCCGGCTTCGCGGCGCGGGCGCGGATCAGGTAGGAGGAGAAGTCGGTGGTGCCCAGCGGCGCGAGCGCGTGGCCCGCGGCCTGGCCGCCCGCCTTCTTCAGCTGGATCATGTAGTCCTTGTAGAGGGCGTGACCGAAGGCATAGTCGGGCACGATGAAGAACCACTTCTTGCCGAACTTCTTGAAGAGCGTCTCGAAGTCGCCGGCGGTGAGCATCCAGGTGGTCGAGCAGGTGCGGAACGTGGTCCAGTGGCACTTGCTGCCGGTCACGTCATCCGCGTGGCCGCCGGTGTCGACGAACAGCATCTCGTGCTGAAGGGCGAACTGGCTGAGCGATTCGGACGCGGCCGAATTCACCGTGCCCATCAGGAAGTTCACCTTGTCCTCGGCGACGAGCTTCTGCGCCTTGCTGACGGCAGGCCCGGGCAGGCTGTTGTCGTCCTCGACGAGAAGCTGGACGGGCCGGCCGAGAATGCCGCCCTTCTTGTTGATCTCGTCGACCGCCATGGTGGCGCCGATGATCTCGTTGTGACCCGCAGGCGCGTAGACGCCGGTGCGCGGGTCGATCATGCCGATCTTGACCGGCGTTTCGCTGGCGCCCCAGCTGACTTGCGGGAGGACAAGGCTGGACACGCCGGCGGCGGCGCCAGCCTTCAGCAGCCCGCGACGCTTGAACGATGCAGAGTTCTCGAAATCCATTTGGATCATTTCCCCTTCCGTACTTGTGGCCGCTTCACACGACGCATTCGGCCCAGCGATCAGGCGCGGTCCGCATTCTACTAACACGAGGATCTTACGGTGTGCTGACCCCGGTTATATCGTGGCAACCGCACGTCACATTCCGGTTTTATCCTGCATACCTGATCTGTCAACAGCCCGGAGGTCGTAAAACGTCGAATTGACAGGCTATTTTACAACAAATGTCCAGTAGTGCGGCTGGCGCCCTGCCTTGATGGCCTTGGCTTCATATCGGGTCGGCGGCCAGTCCGGGGGGCGAATTCCGGATTTACTTAACAAAGAAAATGCCTCTGCGTTAGAAAATACTTCCTCAACCCATTGTTGATAGGTCGGGTCGTCGCTGGCGATCCGCCACAGCCCGCCCGGCCGGAGCACGCGGGCGACCTCGGCGAGGATCGCCGGATGGACGAACCGCCGCTTCGCGTGGCGCGCCTTCGGCCAGGGATCGGGGAACATCAGGAACAGGCGCGAGACCGATCCCGCCGGCAGGGTGCGCAGCAGGGCGCGGGCGTCGTCGTCGTGCACGCGCAGGTTGGGCGGGATTGTCGGCTCGACACCCTCGGGGGCGAGGCGCGAGAGCAGCGAGGCGATGCAGTTGACGAACACCTCGCAGGCGACAAGGCCGATTTCGGGATTGGCCGCGGCGATCGCCTCGGCATGCTCAAACCCGCCGGCGCCGACCTCGAGCCAGAGTTCCTTCGGCGCGATGGCGAAGTTCCGCTCCGGCCAGCGCAGGCGCGGCAGCAACGTCTCGATCAGCTCCTCCTGGCGCGCCCGCAGCGCGTGGCCGCGGGCGCGGCCATAGAGCCGGTCGGGCGGCGGCTTCAGCGCCTTGCCGCCCGCCGTCTCCTCAACCGTCTCCTCAGCGGCCAAACGCGGCCTTCAGCGCCGGCGCGAGGTCGGTCTTCTCCCAGGTGAAGGTGCCCAGCCGGTCGTCCGGCTCGCGGCCGAAATGGCCGTAGGCGGAGGTCGGCACGTAGATCGGCCGGTTGAGGTGCAGATGCTCGCGGATGCCGCGCGGGGTGAGGTTCACCAGTTCGCGCAGCACGGTTTCGAGCCTGGCGTGATCGACGTCCCGCTCGGTGCCGTGCATGTCGACATAGACCGAAAGCGGGTGCGACACGCCGATCGCGTAGCTGACCTGGATGGTGCAGCGGGTGGCGAGGCCGGCGGCGACCACGTTCTTCGCGAGGTAGCGGCACATGTAGGCGGCGGAACGGTCGACCTTGGTCGGGTCCTTGCCGGAGAAGGCGCCGCCGCCATGCGGGGCCGCGCCGCCATAGGTGTCGACGATGATCTTGCGCCCGGTCAGGCCGCAATCGCCGTCCGGCCCGCCGATGACGAACTTGCCCGTCGGGTTCACGTAAAACTGATCGTCCGGGCACATCCAGCCATCGGGCAGCAGCTCGGTGACGAGCGGGCGGAGCATCGCCTTGATCTCGTCCTGGCTCATCCCGTCCTCGTGCTGGGTCGAGACCACGATCGAGGTGGTGCCGACCGGCTTGCCATCGGCATAGCGCAGGGTGACCTGGCTCTTGGCGTCCGGCAGCAGGCCGGCGGCGCGGGCATCGCCGATCTTGCGCAGCTCGGTCATGCGGCGGAGGATCAGGTGGGCGTAATAGATCGGCGCCGGCATCAGCGCGTCGGTCTCGGAGCAGGCATAGCCGAACATGATGCCCTGGTCGCCCGCGCCCTCGTCCTTGTTGCCGGCGGCGTCGACGCCGACGGCGATATCGACCGACTGCTCGTGCAGCAGCACGTCGATCTTCGCGTCGCGCCAGGAGAAGCCTTCCTGCTCGTAGCCGATGTCATGCACGGCGAGGCGGGCGAGATGGGCGAGATATTCGCGGGTGATGGTCGAGGGGCCGCGGGTTTCGCCGGCGAGCACGATGCGGTTGGTCGTCACCAGCGTTTCGCAGGCGACGCGCGCATAGGGATCCGCCGCCAGGAAGGCGTCGAGCACCGTGTCCGAAATCCGGTCGGCAACCTTGTCGGGGTGGCCCTCGGAGACCGATTCCGAGGTGAACAGGTAGTCACCTTTGTCGCGCATGGATTTCTCCTCTTGTCGCGAAGACGTCGTGCCCGGGCCGGGCGGCGGCGCCGGCCGAATGCCGGAGCGTGCCGGGGCATGGCGCAATCGCGCCCGGGGGTCAAGACAAGGGGCGGCGCGGCTACAGGCCGAGCAGGTCGCGCATGCCGTAGCGCCCGGGCGCGCGGCCGGCCAGCCACAGCGCGGCGCGGACCGCCCCTTCGGCGAAAATCCGCCGGTCGAGCGCGTGGTGGGTGAGCGTGATCTGCTCGACGGCGCTGGTGAAGATCGCGCTGTGGCTGCCGACGATCTGCCCGCCGCGCAGGGCGGCAAAGCCGATGGCGCCGGTCTCGCGCTTGCCGGTATGGCCATCGCGCCCGGAGTCCTTCACCGCCGCAAGGTCGACGCCCCTGCCCCGCGCCACCGCAGCACCGATCGCCAGCGCGGTGCCGGAGGGCGCGTCGATCTTCTGGCGGTGGTGCATCTCGAGGATTTCGGCGTCGTGGGTCTCGGCGGCGAGCGTGGCGCCGAGGCGCTCGGCCAGCGCGATCACCAGGTTCACGCCCGGCGCGAAATTCGCCGCCTGAAAAACCGGAATCCGCGCGGCCGCATCGGCGATGTCGGCCTCGGCGGCCGGATCGAATCCGGTGGTGCCGAGCACCCAGGGCGTGCCGGCTGCGGCGAGGATGCCGGCATGGCGGCTGACCGTGGCGGCCACGGTGAAGTCGATCACCACATCGCTTTCGCGCGCGAGGGCGGCGAGGTCACCGTCGCGGCCGATGCCGCCGGCCAGCGTGGCGCCGGCCAGCGGCACGGCCTCGGCCAGCAGCTTGCCCATCCGGCCGGTGATGCCGGCAATGCCGATCCGCAGGTCTGCTCCGTTCATGGCGTCTGCCTATCGGGCCAATGGCGGGATTTTGCAAATCGGCGGCACGGGTCGGGCCGGTCAGGGACGATCGAGGGTCTTGGCCATGTCCACCAGCGTCCAGCCGGCGCGGTGCGGGTGCGGGCGGCGGCCGGTCTCGCGAAACCCGTGCGCCAGGTAGATGGCGATGTTCCGCGTCATGCGGGCGTTGGTATAGAGCCGGAGTTCGCGCCGCCCCGCGCCGCGCGCGCGGGTCTCGGCAAAGCGTAGCAGCGCGCCGGCAAGGCCCCTGCCCTGCGACGGCGGATCGACCGCGACGCTGAACACCAGCGCATGGTCATCGTGCAGTTCGAGGCTGACGAGGCCGACCGGATCATGCGCGATCTCGGCGAGGAAGGTTTCGCCGCGGGCGATCCTGGCGGCGTGATCGTCGGTCATCGGCACGGGCGGCGCGCCGAATTCGGCGACATACGGCCCGTAGGCCGCCGCGGTGATCCGCGCCACGGCGGCAAGGTCGGCCTCGCCGGCGGCGCGGATGGAGCACGCCGCCTCCATGCTCACATCCCGCCCGGATAGGCCGGGCCGCCGGCGCCCTCGGGCACCACCCAGTTGATGTTCTGCGTCGGGTCCTTGATGTCGCAGGTCTTGCAGTGCACGCAGTTCTGCGCGTTGATCTGCAGCTTCGGATCGCCCGCCTCGGCGCCGACGATCTCGTAGACGCCGGCCGGGCAGTAGCGCGTCTCCGGGCTGCGGTATTCGGCCCAGTTCACCGAAATCGCCTTCGCCGGGTCGAGCAGCGTGAGATGCGCCGGCTGGTTTTCCTCGTGATTGGTGTTGGAGATGAAGACCGAACTCAGCCGGTCGAAGGTGAGCGCGCCATCGGGCTTCGGATAGGCGATGGGGGTTGCGTCGCGGGCGGGCTTCAGCGCGGTGTTGTCGGCGTGGTTGCGCAGCGTCCAGGGCGACTTGCCGCGGGTGACGTAGGTTTCGAACGCGGCGTTGATCAGCCCGCCCCACATGCCGAATTTCGCGAAGCCGGGGCGGATGTTGCGCACCGCCTGAAGCTCGGGCCAGAGCCAGGAGGCGCGCACCTTCTCGGGGAAGGCGTCGAGTGTCGCGGGGCGGCTGCCGGACAGCGCCTCGGCGATCGCCTCGGCGGCGAGCATGCCGGATTTCATCGCGGTGTGGGTGCCCTTGATCTTGGGCACGTTGAGGAATCCCGCCTCGCAGCCGACCAGCACGCCGCCGGGAAAGGCGAGCCGGGGGATCGACTGGAACCCGCCCTCGTTCAGCGCCCGCGCGCCGTAGGAGATGCGCTTCGCGCCCTCGAAATAGGGACGGATCGCCTTGTGGGTCTTGAAGCGCTGCATCTCCTCGAAGGGCGAGAGATAGGGGTTCTCGTAGTCGAGTCCGATGACGAACCCGTAGGCCATCAGGTTGCCGCCCAGATGGTAGAGGAACGAGCCGCCATAGGTTTTGGTATCGAGCGGCCAGCCGATCGTGTGCATGACCATGCCGGGATTGTGGTGCTCCGCCGGCACCTCCCAGAGTTCCTTGATGCCGATGCCGTAGGTCTGCGGATCGACCCCGTCGCGCAGGCCGAAGCGGGACATCAGCTGCTTGCCGAGCGAGCCGCGGCAGCCCTCGGCGAACACCGTATATGTCGCGCGCAGTTCCATCCCGCGCTGGTATTGCGCGGTGGGCTGGCCGTCCTTGCCGATCCCCATGTCGCCGGTGGCGATGCCGGCGACGCGGCCCTCCTCGACCAGCAGCTCCGCCGCGGCGAAGCCGGGATAGATCTCGACGCCGAGCTCCTCCGCCTTCGCGCCCAGGAAGCGGACCACATTGCCGAGGCTGACGACGAAATTGCCGTGATTGTTCATCTGCGGCGGCGTCGGCATGCGGTGGCTGCCGGTTTCGGTGAGGAACAGGAAACGGTCCTCGCCCGCCTTCGCCGAGAACTCGATCGCGCCGATATCGGCGTCGGGCAGCAATTCGGTCATCGCGCGCGGTTCCAGCACGCAGCCGGAGAGAATATGCGCGCCGACCTCGCCGCCTTTTTCGACGACGCAGACCGAAAGCTCGGCGTTGATCTGTTTCAGCCTGATCGCCGCCGACAGGCCGGCCGGGCCGGCGCCGACCACGACGACGTCGAATTCCATGGATTCCCGGGGCGGCACTGTGTCTGACATGCGATTCCTCCTGCGCTTCGATTAACGTATAGGGAAGCTCGCGGCATTGCGCAAAACCCGGCCCCGGGCGCAAATCGGACCATGAACGCTCAAGGCGGAGAGATGACGGGAGACAGCCGCGCCGCCCTGCTCGCCGCCCTGGCGCTGCAGGCCGAATGGGGCGCGGACGAGGCGCTGCTGGAAACGCCGCCCGACCGCGCGGCGGCATCGCCGCAACACCGCCCGGCCTCGCCCGCACCAGCCGCGCCGGGCACCGTCGTGCGGCTTCCCACCGCCCCGTCCGCGCCCGGCGCCGCCTCGCTCGCCGAATTGCGCGCCGCCCTCGATGCTTTCGACCAGTGCGCGCTCAAGCGCACGGCGACGCAGCTCGTCTTCGCGGACGGCGCCGAGGATGCGCGGATCATGATCATCGGCGAGGCGCCGGGCGGCGAGGAAGACCGCATCGGCCGGCCCTTCGTCGGCCCCGCCGGCCAGTTGCTCGACAAGATGCTCGGCAGCATCGGCCTCGACCGCGGCACCGTGCGCATCGTCAACGTCGTGCCCTGGCGGCCGCCGGGGAACCGCACGCCGTCGGATACCGAAATCGCGCAATGCCTGCCGTTTCTGCACCGCCACATCGCCCTGGTGCGGCCGGAACGGCTGGTGCTGCTCGGCGCCGTCGCGGTGCGCGCGCTGATCGGCGGCAAGGACGGCATCACCCGGCTGCGCGGCAAGTGGCGGGAGGTGACCATCGAGGGGCTCGACCAGACGCTGCGCGCCCTGCCGACCTACCATCCCGCCTACCTGCTGCGGCAGCCCGCCGCGAAGCGCCTCGCCTGGGCGGACCTTCTGGAATTGCGGCGCGAATGTGTCGAATCCCGCATCTTGCGCGATGCTGACATGCGAAATTCACAAGACATCACGAAAAGTTGAAAATTATTCGGCCGCAAGTCCTGCGGTTTTCCTTGTTTTGTATATTTTTTTAGAATTTTGCCCTCTTGGAGAGCTTGCCCAGCCGGGAATTTGGCGTGTAGCCGAACGGTCATGCGAGGGGCCGTTAAAAAGCTCTCCCGCCTAAGCGTCGCCCGGGCGTGCATCGTCACGGCGGCGTTGTCCGTCGGTATGCCCGCGATCGCACATGCGGCGCCGGCCGGACTCAGGGGGCCTTCGACCGACAAGCAGGGCGCTGCATCGCGCCCGGAATCCGTAGCGTATGCGATCCCGCGCTCGACGCCGGCGAACGGCGCCGAGGTGGTGCTCGCCCGCCCGCTCGCGCCGAGCGACGTGACGCTGTATCGCCGGATCTTCGCCGATCAGGCCGCGGGGCGCGTGGCCGAGGCGGCGGCGCTGATCCACCGGCTCGACAACGACATGCTGATGGGCCAGGTGCAGGCGCAGCTCTATCTCGGCCCCTATCACCATTCGACGCCGCATGAACTCGAGGCCTGGCTCAAGGCCTATGGCGGCCAGCCCGGCACGAACCGCATCCGCGCGCTGCTGGCCAAGCGGTTGCCGCGCGGGGGCCACATGCCGCCCGCAACGGTCGACTACCTGCCGGAGCCCGAAATCGTCCCCACCGGCGCGGCGACGCCGCCGGCCGGAGGAGTCCGGGTGCCGATGCGCCTTGCCGGATATGTGCAGCGCCTGAGCGGCAGCGGCGAGAGCGGCCGCGCCATCGGCCTGATCCGGAACGACAATCATATCTCCTTCGCCCAAGGCGCGGCGCTGCGCGCGATCGTCGCCCGTCAGGTCTTCGACCGCGGCGATTACGAACAGGCCCTTTCGATCGCCGCCGCCGCGGCCAAGGAAGGCGGCAACCGGGTGTGGGACCCGGATTTCGTCGCCGGCCTCGCCGCCTGGCGGCTGGGCCGGATGTCCGAGGCGCTGCCCTTCTTCGAGCACGCCGCCGAATCGCCCGATTGCGGGCCCGACCGGCACGCCGCCGGCGCCTTCTGGGCCGCGCGCGCGGCACTCCGCCTTGGGCAGGCCGACGCCTATCTCGCCTGGCTCGGCAAGGCGGCGAACAATTCGGGCACGTTCTACGGCATGCTCGCCGGACGGCTGCTCGGCCGGGATCTCGGCGGCAGCAGCCTTGCCGCCAGCCTGTCCGAAGCCGATGTCGAGGCGGTCGCGGCGCAGCCGGAAGGCGCCCTCGCCTTCGCGCTGCTGCAGGTCGGCCGCGACAGCGATGCGGCGCTCGCCCTGCGCAGCCTGTGGCCGCAGATCAAGTCCGATCCCAATCTCGGCCGCGCGGCACTGCGCGTCGCCGCCCGCGCCGGGCTGATCGATGTCGCGGTGGCGCTCACCCGCGTCCTGCCGGGCAACGAAATTGCCGGGGTGAAGCTGCCCCTGCCCGCCCTGCATCCGGCCGGCGGATTCAGCGTCGATCCCGCGCTGGTCTATGCGCTCGCCCGCACCGAATCCGGCTTCAACCCGCGCGCCGTTTCCGTGGTCGGCGCGCGCGGGTTGATGCAGCTGATGCCGGCGACCGCGCTCGCGATGGCGCACCGCTACGGCATCGCCGACCGGCTGGACGATCCGGCGGCCAACCTCGCGCTCGGCCAGTCCTATCTGCGCTACCTGGCGGCCCAGCCCGACGTGAAGCGCAACCTGCTCGACATTCTGGCCAGCTACAATGCCGGTCCGGTCGCCGCGTCGAAATGGGTCGACACGATCAAGGACGGCGGCGATCCGCTGATCTTCATCGAATCGATCCCGAACGCGGCCACCCGCCGCTTCGTCCAGCAGGTGCTGGCCGACAGCTGGATCTATGCCGAGCAGATCGGCGACGTGCCGGCGAGCCTCACCGCCTTGGCCGAAGGACACGCGCCGCAGCTGCAGGATTACGGCACCGCGGTCGCCGACCGCTGAACCGCGCCGGCGGGCGGCGCCCGTAAGGTTTCGTTAAGCTCATCTCTTTAAGCTGCGGGCATGGATCAGAATGTGCTCGCGTCCTCCGCCTCGCCCGAACAGCTTTTCGCCGGAGGGCTCGCGGCCCATGGGAGCGGCAATTACGCCGAAGCGGCGGCATGCTTCACCGGCGTGCTCGAGGTCCTGCCCGGCTTTCCCGCGGCGCTCGCCAACCGGGCGCTGGCGCTCTGGTCGCTCGGCGCGCTCGATGCCGCGGAACGCGACGCCTCTGCCGCCTGCGCCGCCATGCCGAACCTGGCGGAGGGATGGATGGTCGCCGGCGCGGTGCGGATCGACCGCGGCGATGCGGCGGGCGCGGTCACAGCCTATGCCGAGGCGGTAAGGCTGCGGCCGGGCTTCGCGCCGGCGCAGGCCGGACTGGCCGCGGCCCATCTGGCGGCCGGCGCCAACGCCGAGGCGGCGCGCTGCGCGGCCCTGGCCCTGGCGCTGGATCCGGGCTGCGACCACGCACGGTTCACCCTTGGCTCAGCACTCTCGGCGCTCGGCAAGCCGGGCCCCGCCATCGACCTCTTCAATCTGGTGCTCGCCGCGCAGCCCGGCCATGCGGGGGCCTTGCTCAACCGCGGCAACGCGCTGATCGGGCTAGATCGGATCGATGAGGGCGAGGCCGACCTGCGCGCGGCACTCGAAATCAATCCCGACCTGCGGGAGGCGCTGGCCAGCCTGGCCGTGCTGCGCACCATCCGTGGCGATACGGCGGAAGCCATCGCATTGTGCGACCGGGCCATCGCGCTCGATCCCGATTTCGCCGTGGCGCAATGGAACCGCGGCGTCGCCGCCCTGCTGTCCGGCGATTTCGCGACCGGGTTCGAGGCGTATGAATGGCGCAAGCGTCATCCGATCTATGGCCCGCATTTCGACCGCCTGCCCGCACCCGTCTGGCGCGGCGAATCGCTGGCCGGCCGCCACCTGCTCGTCCGCGCGGAACAGGGCCTGGGCGATACGATCATGTTCGCGCGCTTCCTGCCCGCGCTGGCCGCGCAGGCGCGCCGCGTCACCCTCGCCTGCCATGCGCCGCTGTTCCCGCTGTTCGCGCATCTCGGCATCGGCCTTTGCCGGCTCGATGATCCGGCGCCCGCCGATGTCGACTGCGCGATCGACCAGATGAGCCTGCCTCATGTCCTTCGCCTCACGCCGTCCGCGATCCCGGCGTCCGGCGGCTATCTCGCGGCGCCGGAGGCCGAAATCGCGCGCTTCGCCGATCTCGCGCCGCGCCGTGGCGAACGGGTCTTCGGACTGGTCTGGGCCGGCAACCCCGGCCACAACAACGACCGGCGACGCTCGTTGCCGCCCGGCGCACTCTCCAGCCTGTTCGATCTCCCCGGAGTGCGCTTCGTCGCGCTGCAGCTTGGCGCGCGATGCGCGGACTACGAGATCGACAGCCTGGCATCCCGGATCACCGACTTCGGCGCCACCGCCGGCATCCTTCACCATCTCGACGGCCTCGTGACCGTCGACACGTCGATCGCCCATCTGGCCGGCGCGATGGGCAAGCCGTGTCACGTTCTGCTTTCGGCTTCGTGCGACTGGCGCTGGCTGCTCGGCCGGACCGATACGCCATGGTACGACTCGATCACCCTTCATCGCCAGGAGCATCTCGGCGACTGGTCCGGGCCGGTTCGTTCGGTATTCGCCGCGTTGAGCCGCATGGGAGAGGCGCCGCTCGCCACCGGCTGACAACCTCCGCGGCAGCCGGCGACCGCGCCCGAGCCAGTCTCCTCCCCTTTCGGGTCAGCCCCCGGCCTCGTCCCGCGCCGCCGCCACGAGCGCGGCGGGATCGACCGGCGCGCCGCCGCGCTGCGCCGACAGATAGGCCGCCTCGACCAGCGCGAGGGTGCGGAGATTGTCCGCCCCCGAGGTTTCCGGTTCGCGCCCGCCGCGCAGGCACGCGATGAAATGCTCCTGGATGTCGAACACGCTGTGCTGAATGCCGTGCCAGGGCGCCGGTCCCCAGCGCGCCTCGTCGGGGGCGACGGTCTCGCGCCGCGTCGCGCCATCGGCGTGCACGACGAGTTCGTAATCGGCGCCGAGCCGGAGCGTGCCGCGCGCCCCGTCGATCTCGATCAGGCTCTGCGGAAACAGCTCGCGCTCCTGCGCGCTGGCGTAGCTGCAATCGACGACCGTCGTCACCCCCGCCGCGTGGCCGAGCATCATCGTCGCCACGTCCTCGCCGGCGATGCGGGGATTCACCCGCTGGGTCCGCGCCGCCAGGGTCGTCACCTCGCCAAACAGAAACCGCGCGACATCGAGCAGGTGTATGCCGAGATCCTGGATGATGAAGCGCGATCCCTCGGCCAGATAGGGCTGTCCGGCATACACGTCATAGGCCGAGCGGAAGGCGATGCGCGCCCAGAACGGCTGGCCGATCTCGCCTTCATCGAGCACGCGGCGCACCGCGCGGATCGGCGCCTGCCAGCGGAAATTCTCGTGCACCATCAGCTTCACGCCCGCCCGCCGGCAAGTCTCGACCAGCTCCGCCGCCTCGGCAAGCGTTTCGGTGAACGGCTTCTGGCAGATCACCGGCACGCCGGCGCGCGCCGCCAGCGTCACCAGCGGCACGTGGGAGGCCACCGTGGTCGCGATGTCGACGAAGTCGGGCCGCTCGCGGGCGAGCATCTCCGCCGCGTCGTCATAGGTGCGGGCGATGCCGAAGCGCGCCGCGGTTGCCGCAAGCCGCGCCGCATCCCGGTCGCACAGGGCGACGATGCCGGCATCGCCGGCCTCCGCCCAGGCCCGAAGCTGGTTCTGCGCGAAGAAGCCGCAGCCGATCAGCGCCCCGTTGAGCATTCGCCGCCCCGTTCCGTCGGTGTTCAGATCGATTTTTGCCGGCGGCCCCGCGAAGGGCCGCCGGGTGGTTGCCGAGCCGCCAGCTCAGGATTTCGATTTCATCGCCCAGTTGGTGTAGTCGCCGACATTCGCCTTGGTGATCAGCGTGCAGTTCAGCTCCTGCTTCTCAGGCTTGCCGGTCTTGCCGGTGCGGATGTATTTGTCCGCCTCGATCACCGCCTCGCGCGAGAAGGTCGCGATCGGCTGCAGCACGTCGGCCTTGATCTGGCCCTTGCGAATCGAATTGATCACGTCCGGACTGCCATCGAAGCCGGTGACGATCACGTTCGGCTTGTGGGCCGCGAGCAGCGCCGCTTCAGCACCCATCGCCATCGTGTCGTTGTCGGCGATCAGGCCCTTGATGTGCGGATGCGCCTCGAGCAGCGTCTGCGTCACCTGGAAGCCCTTCGACTGCGACCAGTCGGCGGTCTGCACGGCGACCATCTTCATGCCGGAGAAATGCTTGAGCACGCTGGCGACACCCTGCGAGCGGACCTTGGCGTTGGTGTCCGACGGCAGGCCGGTCAGCTCGACATAGGTGCCCTTGTAGCCCATCAGCTTCGCGAACTCCGTCCCCTCCAGCTGCGCGCCCTGGAAGTTGTTGGAGACGATCTGCGCCTTGGCGATGCCCTTGGCGTTGATCTCGCGGTCGATCAGGAAGACCGGAACGCCCGCCTTGGTCGCGAGCTTCACCGCCGAGATCGACGAATCCGCGCCCGCATTGTCGAGAATGATCGCGGCGACGTGGCGCGCGATCGCGGTTTTGATCAGGTTGAGCTGGGTATAGGCATTGCCGTTATGGCTCGCGACCATCGTGCCGTAGCCGAGCTTCGTCGCTTCCTCGGCGGCGAATTTTTCCTCCGCCACGAAGAACGGATTGCTGAGCGAGGGGACGAAGATGGCGATCGTCTTGCCGTTGCTGCCCTTCTGCGAATGGATCGCCGGCTGGGTCGCGGCATGGGCCGGCAGCGCCGCCGATGCGGCAAGCACGGCGCCGAGGCAGGCCGGGCCGAGCAGTGTCTTCAGTTTCATGGTCAGTTCCTCCGCTTGCTGTTGAACTCGTTGATTGTTCGCAACTTCCTGAACGCTGTTCAGGGCGTTACCTCCTTGCCGCGGCGCCGGCCCCAGGGCATGCGCACGCCGCGGAATTGCACCTGATCGATCGCCACCGCCAGCACGATCACGAAACCCGTAATGATCATCTGCCAGAAATCCGACACGCCGAGCAGGATCAGCCCGTCGACCAGCACGGCGATCACCAGCGCGCCGATCACGCTGCCGCCGATCGTTCCCTTGCCGCCCATCAGCGACGTGCCGCCGAGCACCGCCGCGGCGATGGCGTTCAGCTCGTAGCCGGTGCCGGCCGCCGCCCCCGCGGAGTCGAGCTGCGCGGCGATGACGATGCCCGCCAGCGCCGCCAGCACGCCGGAAATCACATAGACCCGCGCGCGCACCGCGAGCACCCGCACGCCGGAGAGCGCGGCCGCGCGCTCGTTGCCGCCGATCGCGTAGACATGGCGGCCGAACTTCGTGCGCTCGGCGATGCCCGTGGCCACCACGCTCGCGATCACCAGCAGCCAGATCGGCACCGGGATGTGCAGCAGCAGCCCGTTGCCGAGCCAGGGAAAGCCCCGGTTGCCGAGCGCCTTGTGCCCGTCGAGGAAGGGAAAGGTCGAACCGTTGTTGCTGAGCAGGGCGATGCCGCGCGCGATGTAGAGCATGCCGAGTGTCGCGATGAAGGGGGCGACCTTCATCCTGGTGATGACGAAGCCGTTGATCGCGCCGATCAGCGCGCCGGCGGCCAGCGCGATGGCGACCGCCGCCCAGGCATGCGGGTAGATCACCACGCCCAGGAACGGTACCGGCAGCCCGACATCGATCAGCGCGCCGACGATCATGCCGCAAAGCCCGGCGATGGAGCCCACCGAAAGGTCGATCCCGCCGGAGACGATGACGAATGTCATGCCGATCGCGAGCAGGCCGTTGATCGAGGACTGCACCAGCACGGTGATGATGTTCGACCAGGTGAGAAACGCCGGCGAGAGAAAGGCGAACAGCGCCATGATCACGATCAGCGCGACGAAGGCGCGGAAGCGCAGCAGCAGGGCCGCGAGCGCCGGGGCCGAGGCGGGTGCAGAGGTTTCGACTGTCTCGCTCATTCTCTCGACCTGTTCCGATTGTCCGCTCATGCGGCCTCCCGCGCGCGGGCGGCGGCGCGCATGAGGTCCTGTTCGTCATAGGCGCCGCGCGCGAATTCCGCCGTGATGCGCCCTTCGGACATCACGATCGTCCGGTCCGCGAGGGCGACGATCTCCTTCACCTCGGACGAGACGAAGAGAATGCCGATGCCCTCGGCGGCGAGACGGTTCATGATGGTGAAGATCTCCGCCTTCGCCTTCACGTCGATGCCACGGCCGGGCTCGTCCATCAGCAGCAGCTGCGGGCGGATCAGCAGCGCCTTGCCGACGATCGCCTTCTGCTGGTTGCCGCCGGAGAGCGTGGTGATCATCTGCGTGGGCGAGAACGCCTTGATCGCGAGGTTGCGGATCGTCGCGGCAATGTCGGACGCGCCGAAATTCCGTTGCAGCCAGCCGAAGTTTTCGTACTGCCCGAGATTGGCGAGGGTGATGTTCTCGCCCAGCGTCATCGTCTGCACGATGCCCGCGGCCTGCCGGTCCTCCGGGATCAGCATCATGCCGCGGGCGATCCGCTGGTCGAGGCCGAGGCGCGGATCGAGCGTCTCGCCGGCGAGCGCGACCTCGCCGGTCGATTCCGGGTGCAGCCCCATCAGGCATTCGAGCAGTTCCGTCCGCCCCGCGCCCATCAGCCCGAACAGGCCGACGATCTCGCCGCGCCTCACCTCGAGCGACACGCCCTCGACCGACACGCCGTTCTCCGTGCGCGGGCAGCGCAGCCCGGCCACCGCGAGGATCGGCGCCCCGGTCGCAACATTGCCGTGATGCGGCACGTCGAGCGTGGTGTCGCCGAGCATCCGGTGCAGGATCCAGCCCATGTCGATGCCCTGCATCGGCGCATGCGCGGCGACCCGGCCGTCGCGAAGCACCGTGATGTAGTCGCCGATCTCGAGAAGCTCCTCCATCCGGTGCGAGATGTAGATGATCGCGACGCCCTGCGCCTTGAGGTCGCGGATCAGCTTGAACAGCGTGCGCACCTCGCCGGCGGACAGCGCCGAGGTCGGCTCGTCCATGATCAGCACCCGCACCTCGTGGCGCAGCGCCTTGGCGATGGCGACGATCTGCTGCAGGCTCACGCTCAGGTCGCCGACCAGGCGGTTCGGGTCGATGTCGTGATCGAGGCGGCGCAGGATCTGCCGCGCCACCTCGATCTGCCGCTTGCGGTCGACCAGCGCGCCCTTGCCGGCCTCATGGCCGAGGAAGATGTTCTCCGCCACCGAAAGATTCGGGCAGAGATCGAGTTCCTGGTAGATGATGCCGATGCCTTTCGCCGTCGCTTCCGAGGGCGTGGCGAAGCTGACCGGCTCGCCGTCGAGCAGCAGGCGGCCGCCGGTCGGCCGCTCGGCGCCGGCGATGATCTTCATCAGCGTCGACTTTCCGGCGCCGTTCTCGCCGACCAGGATGTTCACGGCACCGGCATGGGCCGCGAAATCGACGCGATCCAGCGCCAGCGTGCCGGGAAACGCCTTGGTCACGCTCTCGGCCTGGAAGACCGGCGCGCTCATCCGCCCGCCTTTCCGGCCTCGATGATCACCGGCGTCACCGTGATGTCGGACGGATCGCCGTCGTCATAGGTCCAGGCGCCGTAGACGGTCACGCTCCGCCCCTTCAGCTTCGCGAGGTCGAGCGGCGCGACGACCGTCTTCACCACGCGGCTGTTGAGCGCGTCGGCGACGTCGCCGTACTGGATCTGGTTGAGGAACTCGCCGAAGCTGATGAACTTCAGCGCGTCGCGCAGCGTGGTGCCAAGAATCACCGGCCCGGTCGCGACCTTCACGGCCACCGGGCTCGCTCCCGCCACGGTCACCCGCATCGTCCCGATCGGCGACGAGGTATCCACCCTGCCCACCGTGCCGGTGAAGCGCACCAGAATGTTGTAGGTGCTGGCGACCTTGTGGCCGTACCGCGCCAGGGCCGCGCCCTTGTCCTTCGCCAGCGCGGCGAGCACGGTGGCGAGATTGGCGCTTTCGCGCCGCGCGTCCGGCACCACGCGCGTTCCCCAGATCCGCGCGACATAGGCGTCCGGCTTGAAGGCCAGCCCGGCGGAGGGATGGCTGTCGCCGGCGGCGGACCCGCCGATCGGCCGGACGGTGGCGACCAGCCCGCCGGCCCAGAGGGCGGCGAAGACCACGCAGAAGCCGAGGAAACCCACGAGCCTTGGATACCGCAGGCCGGCGGCAATCGACCTGCTCATGGGCCCGTCGCGGCGTCGCGAGGCGGAATTCGGTCTGATGTCACGAAACGTTCCTCCGTCCGCTGCCGTTATGAATGGCATTTACGGTGCCGGGAAGATGTCACATAGTCATCATACCATCAAGAGGGGCCTGGCTGCATTCCGTCCGCCGACCCCGCTGCGCCTTCGGGACGACGGGGATATGGACGGATGATGAACGGGGCCCATCTCGAAGGGCATCGTCACTCGGCGCGCGGCGCCCGGAAGCAGGTGGAATGGCTGGATCATGAAAAGGCTCGAACCAAGGCCGGTGGAACGGCGGAAACTGTCGCACGAGGTGCTCGACCGGCTGATCGCCGCGATCGAGGCGCGGCAGTTCCCGCCCGGCTCGCAACTACCGGCGGAGCGCGAACTGATGCAGATGCTCGGCGTCGGCCGCCCCGCGATCCGCGAGGCGATGCAGAGCCTGCAGCAGATGGGGCTGATCCGGATTTCCCACGGCGAGCGGGCGCGGGTGATCCAGCCCTCGGCGGAGACGATCATCGAGCAGATTTCCGGCGCGATGCTGCAACTCCTCGCCAACAGCCCGCGCGGTCTCGATGAGTTGAAGGAGGCGCGCCTGCTGTTCGAGGTCGGGCTCGCGCGGGTGGCGACGATGCGCGCCACCCGCGAAGGCCTCGCGGCGCTGCGCGAGGCGCTCGCCGCCTGCCACGATTCGCGCGGCGACGCGCCGCGCTTCATCGCCGCCGACATGGAATTCCACCGCCGCATCGCCGAGATGACCGGCAACTCCCTGATCACCGCGGTCTGCCAGGGCCTCGCCTCGTGGATGATGCGCTTCAAGCGCGACCTGGTCTCGGCCCGCGGCGCGGAACGCCTGACGCTCGCCGAGCATGACAGGATCTACCGCGCCATCGCCGCCGGCGACGCCGATGCCGCGGCCGTCGCGATGACCGAGCATCTCAGCCGGGCGAACGCCCTCTATTCGGCCCTGATGAACGAGGCCGCCACCCCCGAGACCGAGCAGCCTTCCCTCGCCTGATCCCCTTGCGCGACCCCGCTGACTGAACTACTCATCATACCAGTTGTGTCCGGCAAGCGGCGCGAAGGGAAGGATGTCCAGTGAGTGGCGCGGAACGCATCGAAGCCGATTACCTGATCGAGACCGCGTTCGACCCCGGCCACGCCGCCGCGGCGATGGCCGGCGAGCAGTCGAGCGGCACCTTCGTGCCGGTGCCCGGCGAAACCCCCGAACTCAAGGCGCGCGCCGCGGCACGGGTCGAGCGGCTCGATGTCCTGGAAACGGTCGGCTCGCCCTCCCTGCCCGGCGCCGGAACCCCGCGCGGCGCGTCGCCGCCGGTCATCCGCCGCGCCGCCGTCACCCTTTCCTGGCCGGTGGACAATCTCGGCCCGTCGCTGCCCAATCTCGTCGCGACCGTCGCCGGCAATCTCTTCGAACTGCGCCAGTTCTCCGGCCTGCGCCTGCTCGACCTGCGGCTGCCCGCGAGCTTCGCCGCCGCCAATCCCGGCGTGCGCTTCGGCATCCCCGGCACGCGGCGGCTTGCCGGCGTCGAGGGGCGGCCGCTGATCGGCACCATCGTCAAGCCCAGCGTCGGCTTCGATGCCGGGCAGACCGCGGCGCTGGTCGCCACCCTCTGCGAGGCCGGCATCGACTTCATCAAGGACGACGAGTTGCAGGCCGACGGCCCCGCCTGCCCGTTCGAGGCCCGCGCCCGCGCGGTGATGCGCGTCGTCAACGATCATGCCGAGCGAACCGGAAAGAAGGTGATGTTCGCCTTCAACCTGACCGGCGAGGTCGACGAGATGCGCCGCCGGCACGACCTCGTGCGCGAGCTCGGCGGCACCTGCGTGATGGCGAGCCTCAATTCCGTGGGCGTCAGCGGCTTCCTCGCGCTGTCGCGCCACGCCGCGCTGCCGGTCCACGCGCATCGCAACGGCTGGGGCGCGCTGTCGCGGCACCCGCTGCTGGGCTGGTCCTATGTCGCCTGGCAGAAGATCTGGCGCCTCGCCGGCGCCGACCACATGCATGTGAACGGCCTGCGCAACAAGTTCTCCGAGGATGACGACAGCGTCATCGCCTCCGCGCGCGCCTGTCTCACCCCGATGTCCGACGCGGCGCCGAACGTCGTCATGCCGGTCTTCTCCTCCGGCCAGTCGGTCCGCCAGGCGGGCGACACCTACGCGGCGCTCGGCTCGGCCGACCTGATCTACGCCGCCGGCGGCGGCATCATGGGACATCCCGGCGGGCCGGCCGAAGGCGTGGCGGCCCTGCGCGCGGCGTGGGACGCGGCGATGGCCGGCATTCCCGCCGACGAGCACGCGAAGACGCACCCGGCGCTGGCCCGGGCGCTGGAGGGCGCGTCCTGACCCCGCGCGGCGACAGGCTGATCGGCTTCTACGGCGACGATTATACCGGTTCGTCGGCGGTGATGGAGGTGCTCGGCTTCGCCGGCGTGCCCACCGTGCTGTTCCTCGAACCGCCCGACGAGGCCGCCCTCGCCCGCTTCGCCGATTGCCGCGCCGTCGGCATCGCCGGCATCGCCCGCTCGCAGACGCCGGCCTGGATGGACGCGAACCTTCCCGGCATCTTCGACACCCTCGCCCGCATCGGCGCGCCGGTCACCCATTACAAGGTCTGCTCGACCTTCGACTCCGCGCCGCAAATCGGCTCGATCGGCCGGGCGATCGAACTCGGCGTCCCGCGCCTCGGCGGCGCCTGGCACCCGCTGCTCGTCGCCGCCCCCGCGCTCGGCCGCTACCAGGCCTTCGGCAATCTCTTCGCCGTCGCCGGCGGCGCGGTCCACCGGCTCGACCGGCACCCGACCATGTCCCGCCATCCCGTCACCCCGATGGACGAGGCCGATCTCCGCCGTCACCTCGCCCGCCAGATCGCGGCGCCGATGGGGCTGGTCGACCTCGTCGCCCTGCAAGGCGGACGAGCCGACGCGGCGCTGGCCGCCTGCCTCGACGCCGGCGAGCGGATCGTCTCGCTCGATGCCATCGACGAGGCCACGATCGCGGAAGCCGGCCGGCTGATCTGGGAGCATCGGGGCGAGCGCCTCTTCGCGATCGGCTCGCAGGGCGTCGAATACGCCCTCGTCGCGCACTGGCGGCGGATCGGCCTGCTGGCGCCGGAGGCCGAGCCCGCATCCGCCCCGCCGGTCAAGCGCATCGCCGTCGTCTCCGCCTCCTGCGCGCCGGTCACCGCCGCGCAGATCGCGCAGGCGCGGCGCGACGGCTTCACTACCTTCGCGGTCGATGCCGCCGCCGCCGCCGACCCCGCCCTCTGGGCGCGGGAACTCGACCGCGCCGAGCGGGACGGCCTCGCCGCCCTGCGCGAGGGGCGCAGCGTCGTGCTGCACACCGCCGAGGGGCCGGACGATCCGGCCATCATCCGCACCCGTGCGGCCATCGCGGCGGCGGGCGAACCCGCCGAAACCATCCATGCCCGGATCGGCGCCGGGCTCGGCCGGTTGCTCGGCCGCCTCGCCGCGCAATCGGGCCTCACCCGCGGCGTGATCGCGGGCGGCGATACGTCGGGCCACGCGGCGCAGGCGCTGGGCATCGGCGCGCTGACCGCCCTCGCCCCGCTCGCGCCGGGCGCGCCGCTCTGCCGCCTGCACGGCAGCGCGCGGGCCGGCGGCCTCGCGGAAATCGTGCTCAAGGGCGGCCAGATGGGCGGCCCCGACTTCTTTCAAACGGTCCTGCGCGGCGGTCATGCCGCGACGGGCGAGATCAGGAGACAAGACGCATGACGAGAATCGCCCTGCTCGGCGCCGGCGGCAAGATGGGGGTCCGGCTCGCCGCCAACCTGAAAGGCTCCGCCTACGACGTCGATCACGTCGAGATCTCCGCGGACGGGCGCGCCCGGCTGCGCGAGGCCGTCGGCGTCGATTGCGTGACGCGCGACGAGGCGCTGGCCCGCGCCGACGTGGTGCTGATGGCGGTGCCCGACCGGCTGATCGGCCGGATCGCGCACGAGATCGTCGCAACCCTCCGCCCCGGCACGATCGTCATCATGCTCGACGCCGCCGCCCCCCATGCCGGCGAACTGCCGGAGCGCGCCGACATCAGCTATTTCGTCACCCATCCCTGCCACCCGCCGATCTTCAACGACGAGACCGATCCCGCGGCGAAGCGCGACTTCTTCGGCGGCGTCCACGCCAGGCAGCACATCGTCTGCGCGCTGATGCAGGGGCCGGAAGAGCATTACGCGCTCGGCGAGGCCATCGCGCGGACGATCTACAAGCCGGTGATGCGCTCGCATCGCTGCACCGTCGAGCATATCGCGATCCTCGAGCCGGCGCTGTCGGAAACCGTCGGCGCCACGCTCAGCCTCGCCCTGCGCGAGGCGACCGACGAGGCCGTGCGCCGCGGCGTGCCGCGCCAGGCCGCCGAGGACTTCATCCTCGGCCATCTCACCATCGAACTCGCCATCGCCTTCGGCATCTTCCCCGAAGGGAAGTTTTCCGACGGCGCGCTGAAGGCGATCGACGAGGCGCGGCCGGTGATCTTCCGCGACAACTGGCTCGAAACCGTCTTCTCGCCCGAGGAGGTCAAGCGGTCGGTCCGCGCCATCTGCCACCCATAGCACCGCAAGCGTGCAGCGCCGGCGGCGGAACCGCCGGCCCTTAGGAAGGAGGACGTCCATGAAAACGATGCAGAAACCTGCGGGACTGAAATACGCGCTGCTCGGCCTCGCCGCCGCGGCAACCCTCGCCGCCGCGCCGGCGGCGCAGGCGAAGGGGCCGGTCATCGCGCTGTCCAACGCTTATTACGGCAATACCTGGCGCCACCAGATGGTCGAGGCCTTCCGCGCCGCCGCGACCGAGGCGCGGAAGAAGGGCGAGATCTCGAAGTTCATCATCGTCAACGGCAACGGCACGGTGAACGAGCAGATGTCGCAGGTGAGCGACCTGATCCTGCGCCATGTCAACGTCATCGCGATCGACGCCGCATCCGACACCGCGCTGAACGGCATCATCGCCAAGGCCTGCGCCGCCGGGATCAAGGTCGTCGCCTTCGATTCCATCGTCAGCGCGCCCTGCGCCTACAAGCTCGACTTCGACTTCAAGCGCTACCAGGCCGCGCAGGCGCGCTGGATCGTCCGCAAGCTGCACGGCAAGGGCAATGTCATCGTCGTCCGCGGCGTGAAGGGCTCGGCGCCGGACCATGACATGTACACGGCGCAGATGGGCGTGCTGAAGCAGCATCCGGGGATCAAGGTCGTGGCGACGGTCTATGGCCAGGCGACCGGCCCGGTCGCGCAGGCGGCGGTGAGCAACGTGCTGCCGAGCCTGCCGCATGTCGACGCCGTGCTCGACCAGGGCGGCGGCGACGATTACGGCATCGCCCAGGCGTTCGAGCAGTATGGCGGCAGCTACGCCACCCACCCGCCGATCATCGCCGGCGGCGGCAGCGCCAATTTCATCCACTGGTGGGCCGAACAGGCGAAGAAGACCGGCTACCAGACGATCTCGATGAACACGACGCCGGGCATCGGCGGCGCCGCGTTCTGGCTCTCGCTCGACATCGCCGGCGGTGCGAAGGCGCCGAAATTCATGACCATGCCGGTCGCGACGGTGACGCAGAAGAACCTCGCGCAGTATGCCGACCTGAAACCCGGCACGATCGTCAGCCCGAGCTATTCGCGGGACTGGGTGAAGACGCATCTGCTCAGCCAGAAGCCCTAGGCCGGGGCGCGCCGCATGACCGTGGGCGTCGCCGCGTCCCCGCCCGGGCGGGATGTGTCCGGAGCCGCCGGCGAGGCGCTTGCCCTCGCCGGCATCACCAAGCGCTACGGGCCGACCCTCGCGAACGAGGACGTCTCGTTCCGCATCGCCGCCGGCGAGGTCGTCGGGCTGATCGGCGCCAACGGCGCGGGCAAGAGCACGCTGATGCGAATTCTCGCCGGCGTCACCGAGCCCGATGCGGGCGAGCTCGCGATCGCCGGGCGGCGGATCGAGCTCGCGCGCTATACGCCGCACGGCGCGCGGGCGGCGGGCATCCGCATCGTGCACCAGGAACTCTCGCTCTGCGGCAGCCTGACCGTGGCCGAGAACTTCTTCGTCGAGCAGCCGGGAAGCGGCGGGTCCGGCCCGGCCTGGCGGCGCGCCTGCGAGCGCCTCGCGCGCGCGCATATCGACGCCATCTTCCCGGCGAGCGGCATCGATCCGCGGGCGCGGGCCGGCACGCTGCCGATCGCCCAGCGCCAAATGGTCGAGATCGCGCGGGCGGCGGCGAGCCCCGACCTCGGGGTGCTGATCCTCGACGAGCCGACCTCTTCCCTCGACTCCCGCCGCAGCGACGACCTGCAGCGCTTCATCGGCCGGCTTGCGGCGCGCGGGGTCGCGGTGATCTTCATCAGCCACAAGCTGCACGAGATCGCGGCGGTGACGCGGCGGGTTCTCGTCATGCGCAACGGGCGGCTGGTGCGCGATGCGGCAACAGCCGCGATCGGCGTGCCGCAGATGATCGAGGCGATGGCGGGCGAGGCCGCCGCGGCGCTGTCCGCCGCGCGGCCGCCGGCCCCCTCTGCCAGTGCGGCGGCGCTGATCACGATCGGCGCGCCGTTCGGCACCGCCGGCCTCACCCTGCACGCCGGCGAGATCGTCGGGCTGGCCGGGCTCGAGGGCGGCGGGCAGCCGGAGCTGCTGCACGCGATCCGCCGGGCCGCGCGCGGCCGCCGCATCGCCGGCATCACCTGCGGCGCGAAGGCGGCGTTCGTCTCCGGCGACCGGCGCGGCGAGGGCGTGTTTCCGCTCTGGAGCGCGATCGCCAACGCGACGATCGCGCGCATCGCCGCCGGCCCCGCCACCGCCTGGCTGCGCCCGGCCGGCGAACGCGCCGAGGCGGCGCGCTGGCTCGAGGCGGTGCGCCTGCCGGCCGACCGCGCCACCGCGCCGATCCTCGACCTCTCCGGCGGCAACCAGCAGAAGGTGCTGATGGCGCGCGCCCTGATGGCCGAAGCCGACATCATCCTGCTCGACGATCCGACCCGCGGCGTCGACGTCGCGGTGAAGCGGGAGTTCTACCGCCTGATCCGCGATGCGGCGGCGCAGGGCAAGCTGATCGTCTGGCACAGTTCCGAGACGATCGAGTTCCTCGAATGCGACCGGGTCTGCGTGCTGCATGACGGCGCGATCCGCCGGGTGCTCGCGGGCGACGGGATCTCGGAGGATGAGATCGTCTCCACCGCCTTCGCCGAGCAGATCGGCGGCGACGGCCGGGCCGCCGGCGGCGAGCGGCGGTTCCGGCGCGACTGGAGCGCCGCCGCGCCGGTGCTGATCCTGGCCGCGATCTTCGGGATCATCGTCGCGCTGAACCGCAGCGTGGCCTCGCTGTTCGGGATCGGCCTGCTATCGGGCGCGGCGGTGCCGCTGGTGCTGGTCACCCTGGCGCAGATGGTCGTGATCGGCGGCAGCGAGATCGATCTCGGCGTCGGCGCCTGCGCCGGCCTCGCCAACGTGCTGAGTGCCACGATCCTGGTGCGGGCACCCTGGGCCGGCGCGCTGGCGCTGCTGCTGCTGCTCGGCGCCTACGCGCTGCTCGGCTGGCTGATCCAGGTGCGCACGATGCCGGCGATCGTCGTCACGCTCGGCGCCTCGTTCATCTGGGCGGGGATCGGCTACGCGCTGCAGCCGACGCCGGGCGGCAGCGCGCCGGGCTGGCTCGCCGCGGCGTCGGCGTGGAGCCCGGCGGGCGTGTCGTCGTCGGTGGTGTTCATCGTCGCCGCCCTGCTCGGCGGGCTGGCGCTGAATGCGTCGCGGATCGGCGTGGTGCTGCGCGGCTTCGGCGCCAATCCGCGCGCGATGGCGCAGAGCGGCTGGCCGGCGGCGCGGATCGCCATGCTGCGCTACGCGATCGCTGGCGGGTTCGCGGTGCTGGCCGGGCTGTCGATGACGGCGATCAACACCTCGTCCGACATCAATGCCGGCGGATCGTACACATTGCTCAGCATCGCCGCGGCGGTGATCGGCGGCTGTTCGCTGCTCGGCGGCGAGATCACGGCGCTCGGCGCGGTCTGCGGCGCGCTGAGCCTGTCGCTGATCGGCAGCCTGCTCGGGTTCCTCGGCGTCTCGACCGACTACAACGCCGCCGTGCAGGGGGGGATGCTGATCGCGATCCTCGCGGCGCGCGAGATATTGCGATGGAGGCGGGCATGACGGTGCTCCCCTGGCTGCGGCGCAACCGCTGGAGCTTCGCGGCGATCGGCGTGCTGGTGCTCTGGGCCGCGCTCGACCTCGCGACGAGCCGGTTCAGCCTGCAGAACCTCTCGGGGGTGGCGAGCTCGGCCTCGTTCCTCGCCGTGGTGGCGCTCGGGCAGATGTTCGCGGTCGCGACCGGCGGGGGCAATATCGACCTGTCGGTGCCGAGCGTGATCACGCTCTCGGCCTTCGTCACCATGATCCTCTCCGGCGGCACCGATGCCGGGCTCGCGCTGGCGCTGCCCGCCGTCGTGCTGGTCGGGCTCGCGGTCGGCGCGGTGAATGCGTTCCTGATCCTGCGGGTGCGCATCCCGGCGATCATCGCGACGCTCGCGGTCGGCTACGTGCTCGATACCGCGGTGCTGATCACCAATCGCGGCTTCACCACCTTCGGCGTCAGCCCGGCGCTGCACCTCGTCGCGGCGGGGCGGGTGCTCGGCGTGCCGCTGATCCTGGTGGCGGCCGTGCTGCTCGCCGGGGCGGCGTCGGCCGTCATTCATCGCACCGGCTACGGGCGCAGCCTGATGGCGGTCGGCCAGAACGCGGTCGCCGCGGATCTGGCCGGGGCGCGGGTGGGGCGGATCACCACCGCGGCGTTCATGATCAGCGGCGTGCTCGCCGGGCTCGACGGCGCGCTGCTCTCGGCCCATGCCGGCGGCGCCTTTCTCGGCATGGGCAAGCCATACCTGCTGGAATCGGTCGGCGCCGTCGTCGTCGGCGGCACGCTGATCTTCGGAGGCAGCGCGACGCCGCTGGGCACGCTGCTCGGCTCGGTGCTGCTGGTGCTGATCGTGACGACGATGCAGATCGCCGGCCTTGCCGGCGGGGTGCAGGACGTGATGCAGGGCGGCGTGATCATCGCCGTGCTGCTCGCCGCCGGCGCCGGGGCCAGCCGGCGGACGGCGTGACGGCCGGGCCGCTTGACCGGCCGCGACGCCGCGTTGGATAACCCCGCGCATCCGGAGGGAGAGCGGGAATGGGTTCGACGATCGATCACGATCCGGCCGGCGCGGCCACGGGCGCGGCGGAGACGTTTCCGGCGCTCGAGCGCGGGCTGCTCGCCGCCCCCGACCCCGCGCGGCTGGAGCCCGCCGCGCGGGCGACGCACCGGCCGCGGGTGCTGCTGCTCTACGGCTCGCTGCGCGAACGTTCCTATTCGCGGTTCCTCACCGAGGAGGCGGCGCGGCTGCTGGAGCTGATGGGGGCGGAGGCGCGCATCTTCGATCCGCGCGGGCTGCCGGTGGCGCAGAGCGTGCCGCCGGAGCACCCCAAGGTGCGGGAGCTGCGCGAGCTGTCGCTCTGGTCGGAGGCGCAGGTCTGGTGCAGCCCGGAGATGCACGGCGCGATCACCGGGGTGATGAAGAACCAGATCGACTGGATTCCGCTGGAGATCGGCGCGATGCGGCCGACCCAGGGACGGGTGCTGGCGGTGATGCAGGTCTCCGGCGGGTCGCAGAGTTTCAACGCGGTGAACACGCTGCGCCTGCTCGGGCGGTGGATGCGGATGTTCACCATCCCCAACCAGTCGAGTGTCGCCAAGGCCTACGAGCAGTTCGACGAGGCGGGGCGGATGCTGCCCTCGTCCTATTACGACCGGCTGGTGGACGTGATGGAGGAGCTGGTCCGCTTCACCTGGCTGCTGCGCGACCGCGCGGAGTACCTGGTCGACCGCTACAGCGAGCGGCGGCAGGCGCTGGCGAGTGTGGCGACCGACCGGCTGTAGCTCCGGCGTGATGATCCTTCTCCCCCTCGTCGCGTTCGCCTTCGCCTGGAGCATGGGGGCGCATTATACCGGCGCCTGCATGGGGATGCCCTATGCCACCGGCAGCATCAGGCTGCGGCCGGCGCTGGCGCTGATGGCGGCGATGACGTTCATCGGCGCGCTGCTGTTCAGCCATCGCGTGCTGGTCCATGTCGGCCACGGGATCGTCGGCGGCGGGCTCGGCGCCGGGGCGGCGACCGCGGTGATCGGCGTCGCCTTCCTGCTGACCACGATCTTCACGCAGCTGCGGATTCCGACCTCGACCATCCAGATCCTGGTGTTCTGCCTGATCGGCGCCGCCGCGCGGCTGGGGCTGGCGGTGGACTGGCATGCCGTCTTGGGCCTCGCGGCGCTGTGGGTCGCCGCACCGGCGATCGCCTGCGGGCTCGGCTACGCGCTGACGCGGGGGCTCGACCTGGTGCCGGCGCTGCGCGAGGGCGGCGGGCTGAAACTGGTGGCGCGGGGGCTGGTGGCGGTCGGCGCCGCGGCCTCGCTGGCGATGGGGGCGAACGACGTTTCGAACGCGACGGCGGTGTTTCTCGCCGTGCATCTGACCGGCCCGCTGCTGGCCGGCGGGCTCGGCGGGCTGGGGCTCGCGCTCGGCGTGCTGACCTGGGGGCGGCCGCTGCTCGAACGCGTCGCCTTCGACGTGGTGCGGATGGACCGGACGATGGCGACGGCGGCGCAGCTGGCGCAGGCTTGCGTGGTGCTCGCGGCGGTCGGGTTCGGCGATTTCACCTCGATGAACCAGGCGCTGATCGGCGCGATGGCCGGCGCCGGGCTGGCGCGGGGGCGGCAGACGATCCAGGCGCGGACCATCGCCGGCATCCTGCGCGGCTGGGCGATCGGCCCGGCGGCAGGGTTTCTCGCCACCTATCTCGCGGTCTGGCTGCTGGGCGGCGGATAGCGGACGCGCGCGGGCGGCCGCTGCCCGGGGCGGGCGCGGCGGCGGTGCGGCGCGGTGGCGGATCACGCGATCGCGGGCGGCGGGTGGAACAGCGGCGGCGTCGCCGGCGGCGCGGCGGCGGCGTGCGGCGCGGCGGTGGCCGGCACCGCTCGATGGCGGGGCGCGGCCGGGCGCGCCGGCGCGGGCGGCGCCGGGATCGCCGGCGGGCGGCGGAACAGGGAGCGGCAGAGCGGGCGGAGCAGGCGGGCGAAGCGCGGATCGGCGGCGATCAGGGCGCGGGCCTGCGGATCGTCGAGCAAAGCGCGGAGCTGGGACGCGGCGGCGGTGGCCTCGGGCACCGGGGCGAGCAGCCAGGCGCGGCGGCGCGGCAGGTCGGGGCCGCGGACACGCTTGCGCGGGCCGGCGCGGCGGGCGCGGGGACGCGGCTTCGGCGCGCCCTCGGCGAGGATGGCGAAACGCGCGGCCATGCGGCGCAGGCGGGACCAGAGCAGGATGACGAGCGGCTGCGACGCCGGGCCGAACGCGCCCTTCGCGCCGCGCGCGGCGACGGCGCGGCAGAGCCCCTCGATGATGGCGGCGAAGCGGGCGGCGATCGTCATGAACGGAACAAGAACATGAACGGGCGGGGGTGGGCAAGACCCGCCTGCCCCGCCCCGCGCGGGTTTACAGCGGCGGACCCCGCCCCCACCTAACCCGCATCCGCGCCGCCCGAGGCGGCATCGACATCCATCCCGGCCCCGGGACGCGCCTTGGCTTCCGCCCGCCGCCGCGCGGCGCGCATGGCTGCTCCCGGAGCCCGCCCCGCCGGGCGCAACAGCGGAGGAACAAGGACGCATGCAAAAGGTTGTGGCAGGAACGGCATCGTTCTGGGCGGCGCATCTGTCGACCATCATCGGTGTCGCGACCGCGCTGCTGATCGGCATCGCCGGAACGGCGGTGGCGCGGGCGGCGCTCGGGATTCTCGTGCGCTGGTCGGACCGGCACGGCCGCACCTTCCGCGCCGCCATTCTCGGGCACCTGCTGCTGCCGGTGGTGATCGCGGTCTGGGCGCTCGCGGCGTATTTCGCGGCACTCGCCGTGGCGACGCCGCTGCACCTGGTCGGGCTGCTCGGCATCCTGCCCGCCGTGCTCAAGGTGTTCATGCTGCTGACGATCGCCTGGGCGGCGCTGCGCGTCGTCGCGGTCAGCGAGAGCGCCTATCCGGCGCATGTCTGGTCGAAGCGGGGCGAGAACCCGGACCCGATGCTGGTGGACGCCATCGGCAAGATCACGCGCATCCTCGTGGTCGCGGTGATCGGGCTGATGATCCTGCGGGTGCTGAACTTCTCGATCGCCAGCCTGCTGGCCTTCGGCGGGGTGGCCGGCATCGCGGTCGGCTTCGCCGCGCAGGGTGTGACCGCCAACCTGTTCGGCGCGCTGGTGGTCTATCTCGACCGGCCGTTCAAGGTGGGCGAGTGGATCGTGCTGCCGGCGCAGAACGTGTTCGGCACGGTCGAGCATATCGGCTGGCGGACCACCACGCTGCGCGGCTTCGACACCCGGCCCTATTACGTGCCGAACCAGATCTTCAATTCGTCGGTCGTGCAGACGCCGCCGCGGATGCAGGCGCGGCAGATCAACACCACGATCTCGATCCGCTACGCCGATTTCGACCGGCTGGCGGCGATCACCGAGGCGTGCCGCGCGCATGTCGACAACCATCCGGACATCGACCAGTCGCTCGGCGCGATGGTGTATTTCGACCAGTACGGCAACCACGCGCTGCAGATCATGATCTGGTGCTTCACCCGCACCGTGGTGTGGAAGGAATCGCTCGCGATCCAGGAGCGGCTGCTGATCGAGCTGGGGCGGATCGTGCGGCAGCACGGGGCGGAGCTGGCGGTGCCGGTCTCGCAGGTGGAGATTACCTCACCGATGCCGATGCCGGCGCCGGCCGAGCCGCCGCGGCACCCGGCGATGCAGGCGCGGTGAGCCGGGGCCGGGCGACGGTCAGGCGCGGGGGCGGGTGACGCCGATCATGTCGCCCTCGCGGACGATGGCGGCGAGCTCGGCCTCGGACCAGCCCTCGGTGCCGGCGGGGCGCATCGGCAGCACCATCCAGCGGTAATCGGCCGTGCTGTCGACGACGCGGATGGCGGTGGCCGCCGGCAGTTCGGTGCCCCATTCGGCGATCAGCCCGCGCGGGTCGCGCACCGCGCGGGCGCGGTAGGCGGCGGACTTGAACCAGAAGGGCGGGTAGCCGAGCACCGCGCGGGGGTAGCAGCTGCACAGGGTGCAGACGACGAGGTGGTGGATGCCCGGCGTGTTCTCGACCACGCCGAGCGGCGGCAGGCCGCGCATCGGGATGTCGAGCAGCTCGGCGGCGCGGGCGCCGTCCGCCAGCATCAGCGCCTTGTAGTCCGGGTCGGTCCAGGCCTTGGCGACCATGCGCGCGCCCTGGGCCGGGCCGCCGCCATCGGTGATGCGGATGCGCTCGGCGATTTCATCCGCCGAGGCGATGGATTTCGCGGCGAGCAGCGACCGCAGGCCGGCAAGCAGCGTCGCGCTGTCCGCCTCGCGCCAGGTCATGCGGCCTCCAGCCAGTGTTCGTAGAGCTCGATCAGGATCTCGTCGCCGGCCGGATGCGGCCAGGGATCGGCGGCGGGCCAGAGATCGGCCTGGCGGAAGCGGACGTGATAGAGTGCGACCGGCTTCGCCGGGCGGGCGAAGGCGAGATCCTCCGGATTGGGAAAGTCGCCGAGATGGCGGACGATTTCGCCGGGGCGGCCGCGCACGTAATGCGGCGTGCGGATGTGGCAGCGCCCGCGCGTCTCCGGCCAGTCGAGCCGGACGCGGACCGGGGTGCCGGCGCTCAGCATCCTGCGTCCCGCGCCGCGGCTTCAAGCGCGGCATCGAGCTCGGCTTCGGCGATCACCCGCTTTTCCAGCAGGATCGCGCAGATCGAGCGGAGCCAGCGCTCGTAGTAGCCGAGGCCGAAATACTGCGCCTCGGGCAGGCTCTCGATGCCGCGGCGCAGCTCGTCGACCGACATGACCTTCTTCTGGCCGAGGATCTGGCGGATGGCGTCGACCTCGCGGTCGAAATCGGTGAGCGCGTGGGGCGAGACGTCGACCGGTTCGCACATGAAGCGCGGCGCGCCGCCGAGATCGTGCATGATGGTGGGCGGGGTGTCGTTCATCGGGCGATGGGATCACGGATCGGCGGCGGCGGCAAGCGGATTCGGTGGCGGAAGCCGGCGCGGCGCGGCGGGCGGGCCGGTCGCGCGATCCGGCTTCCGCCGCTGGTCCGCGCCGGATTTCGGGGCGGGATTTCGGGGCGCGAGGTCAGGGCGAGATGTCGTCGAGCCGGCGGGCGCGGGTGCTGATGCCGAACTGGGCGACCAGCGCCGCCAGCGCGAGGAAGCCGCCGATCAGCAGGAACGCCGCCATGACGCCGAGCCGCGGGATGAGCGGGGCGATCGCGATCATGCCGACGCCGCCGCCGAGATGGCCGATGCCGTCGACCAGGGCGAAGCCGGTGGTGCGCGCGCGGGTCGGGTAGTTCTCGACCGACCAGGCATAGGCGATCGGCACCCAGACGTTGAAGCCGAAGAAGACGATCATCGCGCCGATCACCGAGAGCCACAGCGTCTGCCCGCCCAGCGCGATGAGCACGCCGCCGCCGAGGGTGATGAGGGCCGCCAGCGGCGTCCAGCGCCGGCGCTCCATCCGCTCGCCCCAGACATAGGCGACGATGGCGCAGAGCACGAAGCCGAACGTGCCCATCGCGGTGATCAGCCCGGCCTCGGGCGGCGGGTAATGCAGGGCGGCGAGCAGCGTGGTGAAGCCGGCGGCGAAGGAATAGACCGTGATGTAGGCGAGGAACCACATCACGGTCAGCAGCAGCGTGCGGTTGCGGTAGGTGGCGTTGCGGAAGATCGCGCTGAAGGGCATCGCCTCCTCGCGCCTTGGTGCGGGCGGCAGGCGCTCGGGCAGCGGCGGCAGCGGGAAGATCGCGTGGGCGCGGGCCTCCATGTCGGCGACGACCTGGCCGGCCTCCTCGAGGCGGCCCTGGGCGATGAGCCAGCGCGGCGATTCCGGCAGCTGGAAGCGCAGCAGCACGCCGACCAGCGCGAGGGCCGCGCCGATGAGATACATCACGCGCCAGCCATCCGGAAAACCCTTGCCGGCGAGGGCGAAGGGCAGGCCGAGCGGCAGCGGCGTGGGCGGCGTGGTCAGCCAGAGGCCGAGCCAGATGCCGGCCACCGCGCCGAGGGCGGAGAAGATGAAGATCATCGAGGTGTAGCGGGCGCGGCCGCCGGCCGGGGCGAGTTCGCCGATATAGGTGTTGACGATGGCGAGGTCGGCGCCGATGCCGACGCCGGTGAAGGCGCGCGCGGCGACGAAGGTGCCGTAGGACTGCACGATGGCGGTGAGCGCCGAGCCGATGCCGGTGAGGATCATCGTCACCAGCAGCAGGTCGCGCCGCCCCATCCGGTCGGCCAGCGGGCTGAGGACCAGCGTGCCGACCACGTAGCCGGCGAGATTGAGCAGCACCGGCAGGCCGATATAGGCGCCCGATTTCGCCGGCGTGCAGCCCGGCACCAGCGCCATGCAGGTCTGGATGAAGGAGACGTTGATGTCGAAGATATCGTAGAAGGTGAAGAGAAACCCGATGCCGATCACCAGCGCGTAGAGCCTGGGCAGGGTCCAGTTCGGGATCCGGTCGAGCCGCGCGAGCAGGAGCCCCGCGGTATTGTCGGTGGCGGTCATGGTTCCTCCCGGTGTTTATCGGGCGCCCGGTCTTGCGCCGGGCCGGCGGAAAGGGTGCAGTGCAAGTGAAACGAAAGTCAACCGCGCGGCACGGGGCGCCGCCGCAGGAGGATTGCATCGAATGGCGGACGGGACGGGAGAAAAAATTGGGCTTCACGCCGGGAGCGGCGGCGTGACGGCTTGCCGGAGAGACGGCCGATGACGCTGGTCGTCTCCTGGGTGGAGAGCGCCAATGCGCCGGGGGCGGCGTTTCCGCTCAACAACCTGCCCTGCGGCGTGTTCTCGACCGCGGGCACGGGGCCGCGCTGCGGGGTGGCGATCGGCGATGCGATCCTCGATGTCGCGGCGCTTGAGCGCGAGGGGGTGCTCGATCTCGCGGGGGCGCCGCTGTTCGCCGAGCCGGCGTGGAACGCGGCGATGGCGGCGGGGCCGCGGACCTGGCGGGCGCTGCGGGGGCGGCTCGCCGGATTGCTGGCGGCGGGATCGCCCCTGCGCGACGCGGTGGCGCCGCACCTGGTGGCGCAGCGGGACGCGACGCTGCATCTGCCGTTTCGCGTGGCGGAATATACGGATTTCTATGCCGGGCGGAATCACGCCTTCAACGTGGGCGCGCTGTTCCGCGGGCCGGAGAACGCGCTGCCGCCGAACTGGCTGCACATGCCGGTCGGGTATAACGGCCGGGCGTCGTCGGTGGTGGTGTCGGGCACGGAGTTCCATCGGCCGTGGGGGCAGCTGAAGGGGGCCGGGTTCGAGCGGCCGGCCTTCGCGCCGTCGCGCCGGTTCGATTTCGAGCTTGAACTCGGCGCCGTGGTCGGCCTGCCCTCGGCGGCGGGGCGGCCGGTGACGGTGGCCGAGGCGGACGCGATGATCTTCGGCTACGTGCTGCTGAACGACTGGTCGGCCCGCGACATCCAGGCCTGGGAAGCCCAGCCGCTGGGGCCGTTCCAGGCGAAGGCGACGGCGACGACGATCTCGCCCTGGATCGTGATGAAGGACGCGCTGGAGCCGTTCCGGGTTTCGACGCCGCCGCGCGAGGCCGAGCTGCTGCCCTATCTGCATGAGGACGGGCCGATGCTCTACGATATCGCGCTGGAGGTCGGGCTTGCGCCGGAGGGTGGTGCCGAGAGCGTGATCAGCCGGACGAATTATCGCGAGATGTATTATTCCGCGGCACAGCTGCTGGCGCACCACACCACGGCGGGCGCGCCGATGCGGACCGGCGACCTGCTCGGCTCGGGCACGATTTCCGGCGCGACGAAGGACAGCCGCGGCTCGATGCTGGAGCTGAGCTGGGGCGGGCGCGAGCCGGTCGCGCTGGATGACGGGACGGCGCGCCGCTTCCTCCTCGATGGCGACAGGGTGACGCTGCGCGGGGCGGCGACGGGCGATGGCTACACGATCGGGTTCGGCGAATGCGCGGGCCGGCTGCTGCCCGCCCTCGCCGATCCGTATGCGCGCTGAGACGGGGTGACCGCCGGGGCGATCACCCGCGTCCGCGCGATGGGGTGACGGTGCCGCGCGCTATTCGCCGTGGCCGGTCAGGATCGCGTCGCGCACCAGCTCGGCCTTGGCCGCGATGTCGGCCACCTGCTGGTCGGTCAGCGGCGGCAGGTTGAGGATGGTGTTGACCGCGATCACCGTATCGGTGCTGATCGCGATCGTCTTGTCGGAGGCGGAGCCAAGGAAGATCGCCGCGAGATCGTCGGTGCTCGACGGGGTGACGCCGGTGAGCGCGGTCGAGCCGGAGGAGAGCAGGTTCTTGAGCAGGGAGAGATTCTCGAGCGGGGAGTCGATGCGGGTGACGGCCGCATAGTCGGTCGCGACGATGTTGGCGAAATCGGCCGCCGACATCGAGTAGAGCTGGGCGACGGTGATCTGCGTGCCGTCGGTCAGGGTGATGATGGTGCTGGCGGTCGTGGTCGTCCAGTTGCTGATCACCTCGCTGAAGGCGTGGTCGAGCACCTGGGCCGGCGCGCGGGCGACGCTGAGGCGGCCGAGCTCGACCGCGGGGATGCCCTCCTTCGCCCAGGCCGGGCGGCCGCCGCGCGTGCCGGCCTCGGGCTGGCGCGAATTCTCGCCGCCGCCGAAGCGCGGACCCTGACGGTCGGAGCTGGTGCCTTCCTCGCCGGTTTCGGTGCCGGTCGATCCGCCCTGGCCGTAATGGCCGCGCGTGCCGACGCTGCCGCCCTGCCCCATGTCCTGACCCGAGGTGCCGGGCGCATGGGTGCTGCGGGTGCCGTGGCTGCTCTCGGTGCCATGGGTGCCGCTCGCCGCACCGCCCTGCCCGGCATGGCCGCCGCCGCCCTGGCTGCCGGCGTGCCCGCTGTCGCTCTGCGCGTGGGCGACCGGCATGAGGGCGCCGATGCCGCGCGGGGTCTGCGGCGTGGCGAACGCGAGCGCGACGGCCGCGCCGGCGAGCAGGATCGTGCGCAAGGAGCCGCGCGCTGTCTTCATCTTCGTCATTGTTGCAGTTCCCTTGATGAACGTGGACATGTCGTCACCGGCGCCGCAGCACCTTGCCGTCGGCGCCCCAGTAGCCCGGCCCGGGATGGACGAAATGCTCGCCACCCGTGGCCCCCCCGATGGGGCCGGAGGTCGATCCGTCGGGCGGCGCGGTGAGGCCGCCGTCGGGCGTGGTGCCGCCGGTGCCGGAACCGGTGTCGGTCCCGCCGCCGGTGTCGGTGCCGGTATCGCCGCCGCCGGTGTCACCGCCGCCGTGATTGCCGCCGCCGTGATCGCCGCCGCCGCCGTGGCCGCCGGTGGACTCGCCGCCGCCGAGGGTGCGCCCGGTGCGCTGGCGGTGCCGCAGGGCGCGCTGCGCCGGCGTGCGGCCCTGGCCGTTGCCGCCGCCGGATTCACCGCCGCCGCCCCCCTCGCCGCCCTCGCCGCCGCCATGACCGGCGCCGCCGCCGTAACCGGAGCCGCCCTCTTCGCCGCCGCCATGACCGGCGCCGCCCTGGCCATTGCCGCCCTGGCCGTTGCCGCCGCTCGCGCCGCCGCCGTGCTGCTGGGCGAGGAGCGGGACAGGAAAGGCGACGGCGGCGGCGAACAGGCCGGCCGCGCCGAGGACGATCCGGCGTCGCGTGACCGTATCAAACGTATCGTTTGTGTTCGGGGGGCGCTTGATCATGTCCGGCTCCATTGGCGTCATCCGGCTAGCGCGCGAGGTCGAGGCGCGCGGCCTCGGCGGTGGCGGCGATCTGTGCGGCGGTCGCGCGCGTCGTGCTGACGCAGAGCAGCGCGTTGACGCGGCGGAGCGCGTCGGTGGTGACCGGCACGGTGCTGACCATCGCGAGATAGGTCGACGCCAGGCCGATATCGGGATGGCGCCGTTCGAGCTGCTCCTGATAGCCGGCGAGAAGATCGAGACCGGTGCGCGCGCCGCCGGCGGTGAAGCCGGGGGCGAGTTCCTCCTGCGCGGCGCGCAGGCGCTGGAGGTTGGCGGCGTCCATCCGGGTTTTCGCGGAGAGCGCGCCGAGGCGGAAATTCGAGCACCAGGCGGCGGCGCGGGGATAGACATCGCCGGAGGGCGCGCCGCGATGCGGGGTCGTGGTCTGCGCCGCGGCGAGGCCGGGTGCCGCTAACGGCGCGGCGAGAAGAAGTCCGGCAATGATACGCCACCCGCTTCGGGGCCGTGCACGCATGTTCGGGCGCCTTGACTGTTCCGCCGCCTCACGATGAGGAAGCGTCCGCTGACGGCACAAATATTCGCAATCCGGCATGCGTGCGCTGATCCAGATCAAGTCCCCGCTGCGTCTTTCGGTGTAATCCGTTTTGTCAGGTCGGAGTGGCCGGCGAAGCGACTACGGTCCTGACCATGAGGCGGCCCAGCAGGGTGAACAGCATGTCCGGTTTTCATTTTCGTGCGGCGAGATCACGGGGACTTCGGAGGCGCGCGCGGCCGGCGGTGGAGGCCCGGCGGCTGGCGCTCGCAGCCTTCGCGGCGCTGGCGCTGCCCTGCGCGGCGCGGGCGGAGGCGGTGCCGGCGGCGATTTCGCGGCAGTTCGACACCGCCGCGGAAAGCGGGCCGCGGGCGCTGCTGGACGATCTGGCAAGGGTGCTCGCCGCGAACCCGTCGCTGGTGGCGACGCCGGGGGCGGCCGCCGCACTCGCCCGCGCCGCGGCTTCGCCGGTGCCGGATTTCGTCGGCGCCAACCTGCCGGTCTATCGGGAGATCGAGGCGCGCATTGTTAGTGCCGCGCCGGCGCCGGTGCGCGATGCGGTCCGCCGCGCGGTGGACCGGGAGCTGAGCGGCTATGCCGCGACCGACATCCGCATCATGCCGCCGCTGCCGGCGATGGGGCCGGCGAACCTGCGCCGCCAGCCGCCGGAAATCGGGCCGGCGGGCTACAAGGTTGGCGACTACACGATTTATCCCAGCATCCAGGCCGGGACGTTCTACGACGACAATATCTACGCGACGCGGACGGGGCGGGTTGCCGATGCGGTCGGCACGATCTCGCCGGTGATCGCCATCCAGTCGAACTGGAAGCGCAACGCGCTGTATGCGGAGGTCGGCGCCGACCTGACCGGCTACTGGACGCATGGCAACGAGAACACCGCGGACTGGCATGCGCAGGTCGAGGGGCGGATCGACGTCAATGCCAAGACGCGGGTGGTGCTCGGCGGCATCGTGCTGCACGAGCACGAGGACCGCTCATCGCCCGACGCGGTGGAGGGGCTGACGCCGACGCCGTATACCGAGATGAACGCCTATGCCGGCGTGATCCGCCGCGTCGGCACGTTCAGCATCCGCACGGGGGCGGCGGTCGAGCGGCTCACCTTCGGCAATGTCGAGGGCCTGCACGGCGAGATCAATAATCAGGACCGCGACCGCAACCGCTACACCTTCGGCATCCTCGCGCGCGACGACGCGCGGCCGGGGTTCCGGCCCTATGCCGAACTGCTCGGCGACCTGCGGCGCTACGACACGGTGCCGGACGACTTCCAGTATTTCCGCAATTCGGACGGGTTCCGCGCCGGGGTGGGCGCGCTGTTCCGGCTGCTGCCGAGCCTTTCGGGCGACGCGTTCGTTGGCGTGATGCACAGGGATTATGCGGATTCGCGGTTCAAGACGATCACCACGCCGGCGGGCAGCGCGGATCTGCGCTGGCAGGCCGGGGAGGATACCGCCCTCACGCTCTTCATCGACCGTTCGATCGAGGAGACGACGCTGCCGGGCAGCCCGGCCTATATCTACACGCTGGTCGGCGGGCGCATCGAGCACGCGATCACCGACGATCTGACCGGCATCGCCCGCGCCGCCTTCGCGCGGAGCGACTTCGCGCAGTCGACCCGGTGGGACAACGAGGCGGACATGTCGGTCGGGTTGCGCTACCGGCTGGTGAGCCGGGTGTTTCTCGGCGTCGACTACCGCTACACGCAGCGGATTTCCAGCGACAGCATCTTCAACTTCCGCCGCAACCAGCTCTATGTCGAGCTGACGGAGGAATTCTGAGCCCGCGCCGCCCGGCGGCAACTAACGGCGCGTTTGGGCGATGCGGGCGGTGAGGTATTCGGCGACCTCGTCCATCGTCCGCCGCGCCTCGGGCAGCAGGAGCTGAAAGATCGGCCAGACATGGGGCATGTTGTCCCACAGCCGGATGCTGACCTCGACGCCGGCCTCGCGCGCCCTGGTGGCGAGGCGGGTGCTGTCGTCGCGCAGCACCTCGATCGCGCTGGCGTGGATGCAGAGCGGCGGCAGGCCGGCGAGGTCGGCGTGCAGCGGCGAGGCGAGCGGATCGCGCTCGTCGGCGGCGCCGAGATAGAGCGCGGCGGCGGCGGGCATGGTGGTGGCGCAGAGCATCGGGTCGGCGCGCAGGTTGGTCCGCATGCTGTCGCCGGCGCAGGCAAGATCGGTCCAGGGCGAGAACAGCACGGCGCAGGCGGGCATCGGCAGGCCGTCGCGCTTCGCCGCGACCAGGGTGGACAGGGCGAGGCCGCCGCCCGCGGAATCGCCGGCGATGACGAGCGAGGCCGGATCGCCCCCCGCATCGAGCAGGCCGCGATAGGCGGCGAGCGCATCGTCGAGCGCCGCGGGAAAGCGGTGTTCCGGCGCGAGGCGGTAGTCCGGCGCGAAGACGCGGAAGCCGCGCTTCGCGAAGGCGAGGGTGAAGGGTTTGTGCGTGGCCGGCGAGCAGGCGATGAAGCCGCCGCCATGGATGTAGAGCACGGTGGCGGCGGGCGGCGCCTTCGGCTCGGTCCACAATCCGGGGATGCCGCCGCACTCGCCCTTCACGTAGCGACCGCCGGGCGGCGGCAGGACCGGGGTGCCGAGGGCGCGGCGGACGCGGCGGGCGATGGCCGCCTCGGTGCGGCCGGAGACGTCGGCGGAGAGCTGCGACTTGACGACCGCGCGGATGAGCGGGTTGACGATGTGGGAGGCGAGGCTCGGCATGGCGTTTCCCTTCAGGGCCGGGCGCGGGTGAGTTGGGCGGCGAGGGACGAGGGCATCCCGCTGGCCTGGCGGGCGACGAGTTTCGCGTGGCCGACCGGGAGGAGGCGCTGGATCCAGTCCAGCACGCGGGCGTCGGCGCCGATCAGCACGCGGTTGCGGCGGCGCTCGATGCCATCGAGGATCGCGGCGGCGGCCTTGTCGGCCGGGGTGCGGAGGAGTTTCTCGAACTGCACGAGGCCCTCCGCCGCCGCGGCGGCATCGGTGCCGCGGGCGACGCGGGCGCTGCGGGCGATGGCGGTGTTCACCCCGCCCGGATGGATGACGGTGATGCCGACGCTGGTGCCGGCGAGTTCCTGGCGCACCGCCTCGGCGAAGCCGCGGATCGCGAACTTGCTGGCGCAATAGGCGACGTTGCCGGGCACGCCGACGATGCCGAAGACCGACGAGGTATAGGCGATCTGCGCCGCCGGCGCGCGCTTGAGATGCGGCAGGAAGGCGGTGGTCAGGCGGATGCCGGCCCAGAAGTTGATGTCCATCAGCCACTCGAAATCGTCCGGACCGTAATCGTCGAACGGGCCGGCCAGGGCGACGCCGGCATTGCTGACCAGCACCGTGACCTTGCCGTGGGCGGCGAGCACTGCATCGGGCAGCGCGGCGATGGCGGCGCGGTCGGCAAGGTCGGCGACATGGGTGGTGAGCGGCGCGCGATGCAGGGCGGCGATGCGGCGGCTGACGCCGTCGAGCCCGGCCGCGTCGCGATCGACCAGGGCGAGGCGACTGCCTTTCGCCGCCATCCGCACGGCGAGCTCGGCGCCCATGCCGCTGGCGGCGCCCGTGATGACGGCGACGGCGCCGTCGAGGTTCAGTTTCATCGGCGTGTTCTCACGTGCAGTTGCCTAACGGCTCGTTTGGTAGTCGGCGAGGTCGGCCGCGGCGGTCGCGCGGCGGTAGCCGACGACGGTGCCGGGCCAGAGCGTGGTGTTGCGGCCGTCGGCATCGAGATACCAGCTGCGGCAGCCGCCGGTGGTCCAGACCGTTTTCGCCATTTTCCGGTCCAGCTCCTTCTGGTAGCGGGCCAGCGCCTCGGGCTTCGGCGCCGCCGCCCTGATGCCGGCGGCGCGCATCCGGCGCAGGAGATCGACCGCGTAGCGCACCTGCGCCTCGATCATGATGACGACCGAGTTGTGGCCGAGCCCGGTGTTCGGCCCGAGCAGGAGCAGGAAGTTCGGGAAGTTGGGGACGGTGATGCCCTTGAACGCCTCCATGCCGGTATCCGCCCAGAAGCGGTTCAGCTCGATCCCGCCGCGGCCGACCAGGCGGAGATGGCGGAAGGCGGTGGTGACCTCGAAGCCGGTGCCGTAGATGATGACGTCGGCCTCGTGCTCGACGCCCCCGGCATCGACGATGGAGCGGGCGCGCACCTCGGCCACGGCGGCGGTGGTCAGGCTGACATTCGGACGGGCCAGGGCGGGGTAGTAGTCATCCGACAGCAGGGTGCGCTTGCAGCCCTGGCGGTAGTCCGGCGTGACGCTCGCGGCGAGGACGGGGTCCTTGATCGCGCGGGCGATGTTCCGCCGGCCGAGCGCCTCGCCGGCGCGCTGGGCCCGCCGGTTGCCGAGGAAGCCGAGCACCCGGGCCTCATGCACCCAGAACAGCGACTGGCGGAACAGGCGGCGCATCCACGGATGGCGGGCGAAGCGGCGCTGCCAGAGCTCGGGCACCGGGCGATCGTGCCGGGGCAGCACCCAGGGCGGGGTGCGCTGGAAGACGGTGACATGCGACGCCACCTTGGCGATTTCGGGGATGAACTGGATGGCGGAGGCGCCGGTGCCGATCACCGCGACGCGCTTGCCGGCGAGATCGAGATCGTGCCGCCAGGTGGCGGAGTGGAAGCGCGGGCCGGCGAAGGCCTCGATGCCCGGCAGGTCGGGGATGGAGGGCCAGTGCAGCGGGCCCATGCCGCCGACGAGGACGCGCGCCTCGATCGTGCCGGTGGTGGTGGCGGCGACCCAGAGGCCGCGCGCCTCGTCCCACCGGGCCTCGATCAGCGCCGTGCCGAAGCGGATCAGCGGGCGGAGGGAGAAGCGGTCGGCCACGTCGCGCAGATAGGCGTAGAGCTCGGGCTGGCGGGGAAAGAGGCGCGACCAGTCGGATTTCGGCGCGAAGGACAGCGAGTAGAGATGCGAGGGAATGTCGCACGCGGCGCCGGGATAGGTGTTCTCGCGCCAGGTGCCGCCGACCTCGGCGGCCTTCTCGATCAGCAGGAGATTGCCGAAGCCGGCCTCCTGCAGGCGGATCGCCATGGCGAGGCCGGCAAAGCCGGTGCCGACGATCAGCACGTCGACCCGGGTGACCGCGGCCTGCGCCTCGGCGCGGGGAGAGGCGGCGTCGAGCATGGTTGTTCCTCCGTTCCGGTGGCCGGCCCGCCGATGCGGGATTCGGGCGCGGCGCTAGGGTGTTTGCCCTAATTGGGAAAAGTATTAGGGTGAATACCCTAGTTTGGTCAAGCGAAGAGTCGGGGCGAAAAGATCATGGCGGGGACAGGCGGACGGGCCGGAGCGACGCGGCAGCGCGTGCTGGAGGCGACGCTCGGGCTGTTCAACGAGCGCGGCTTCGGCGTGACCGTCGCCGAGATCGCGGCGGCCTGCGGGATGCGCGAGGGCAACCTGCATTATCATTTCCGCAAGAAGGAGCTGCTGATCGCCACCCTGTTCGAGCGGTTCCAGGAGGAGGAGCTCGCGGTCGCGGAGGCGGCGCTGGGCGACGCGGCGGCGGCGGAATCGTATGCCGAGTACCAGCTCGGCTGGTTCGCGCTGATGTGGCGCTATCGGTGCTTCTATCGCGACGCGTTCAACCTGCAGCACCGGCTGCCGGGGCTGAAGGGGCGGTTCATGGAGGTGCAGGCGCGGGCGAGTGCGGCGGTGGCGCGGGTGATGGCGCTGGCCACGGAGCACGGGTTCCTCGCGATTCCGGCCGGGCGGATCCGCAGCTTCGTCACCAATGTCTGGATCGTGTCGAGCTACTGGATGGATTACCTGCGCACCAGCACCGCGTCCGCCGGGCTGACGGAGCAGCAGATGCAATGGGGGTTCGGGCAGGTGATGGCGCTGTTCGAGCCCTATCTGACCCCGGCGGGGCGGGCGGCGTTCTCTCCGCTGGCGCAGCGCGCGGCGGCGCTGGTCATGCGGGAGGACGAGCCCGGCGGGCGGGGCTGAGCCCGCCGCGCCGGCATGGCGGCCCGGAGCGTGCCGGGCCGCCGCGGATCAGGCCGCGAACTGGTTCATCGTGTTGTGGGCGCCGCCGGCCTTCAGCGCGGCATCGCCGGCGAAATACTCCTTGTGATCGTCGCCGATGTCGGAGCCGGCCATGTTCTGGTGCTTCACGCAGGCGATGGCCTGGCGGATTTCCTTGCGCTGCACGCCGGCGACATAGCCGAGCATGCCCTGCTCGCCGAAATACTCCTTCGCGAGATTGTCGGTCGACAGCGCCGCGGTGTGGTAGGTCGGCAGGGTGATGAGGTGGTGGAAGATGTTCGCCCGCCGCGCGGCGTCGCGCTGGAAGGTGCGGATGCGCTCATCGGCCTCGGCCGCGAGGTCGGACGCGTCGTAGTCGGCGCTCATCAGCCGGGCGCGGTCGAAGGCCGAGACGTCCCTGCCCTGCTCCTTCCAGGCATCGAAGACCTGCTGGCGGAAGTTCAGCGTCCAGTTGAAGGAGGGCGAGTTGTTGTAGGCGAGCTTGGCGTTCGGGATGACCTCGCGCACGCGATCGACCATCGAGGCGATCTGCTCGATATGGGGCTTCTCGGTCTCGATCCAGATCAGGTCGGCGCCGTTGTTCAGGGCGTTGATGCAGTCGAGCACGCAGCGGTCGGCCCCGGTGCCGGGACGGAACTGGTAGAGGTTGGAGGGCAGGCGCTTCGGGCGCAGCAGCTTGCCGTTGCGGGTGATCAGCACGTCGCCGTTGCCGATCTGCGCGGGATCGACCTCGTCGCAGTCGAGGAAGGAATTGTACTGGTCGCCGATGTCGCCCGGCTCCTTCGAATAGGCGATCTGCTTGGTCAGGCCGGCGCCGAGCGAGTCGGTGCGGGCGACGATCACGCCGTCCTCGACGCCGAGCTCCATGAAGGCGTAGCGCAGGGCGCGGATCTTCTGGACGAAATCCTCGTGCGGGACGGTCACCTTGCCGTCCTGGTGGCCGCACTGCTTCTCGTCGGACACCTGGTTCTCGATCTGCAGCGCGCAGGCGCCGGCCTCGATCATCTTCTTGGCCAGCAGGTAGGTCGCCTCGGCATTGCCGAAGCCGGCGTCGATATCGGCGATGATCGGCACGACATGGGTTTCGAAATTGTCGATCCGGGTCTGCACCTCCTTCTGCTTCGCGAGGTCGCCGGCCTCGCGGGCGGCGTCGAGCTCGCGGAAGAGCAGGCCGAGCTCGCGGGCGTCGGCCTGGCGGAGGAAGGTGTAGATCTCCTCGATCAGCGCCGGCACCGAGGTCTTTTCATGCATCGACTGGTCGGGCAGCGGGCCGAACTCGGAGCGCATCGCCGCGACCATCCAGCCGGAGAGGTAGATGTAGCGGCCCTTGGTGGTGCCGAAATGCTTCTTGATCGCGATCATCTTCTGCTGGGCGATGAAGCCGTGCCAGCAGCCGAGCGACTGGGTGTAGCGCGAGGGATCGGCATCGAAGGCGGCCATGTCCTGGCGCATGACCTTCGCGGTGTGGCGGGCGATGTCGAGCCCGGTCTGGAACCGGTTCTGCAGCCGCATGCGGGCCACGGCCTCGGGCGAGATGCCCTCCCAGGCGGCGCCCTTCGCGGCGATCGTTTCGCTCATCGTGCCAATCGTCTGCTGATACGTCATTCGAACCCTCGTTGTTATCCGGAAACGCGTGATGCGATTCAGATACACCTCGGGGGTCGGCGCGTCAGAAGGTTTTGTGAAGTTTTCACGTAAACATGTGAAACTATGCACCTAGTGAGCAGGTGCGGTGAAAAATTTTTACAGAACGGCGCGCGAGCGGCGCATTGTTACAAGGCCGCGCGCGGCCGGCGCATTGTTATAAAGCCGCGCGCGGCCGGCGCGCGGGGGCGGACAGCGCCCGCAGCAGGCGGCTGGAGACCAGGCCGCCGATCAGGGCGAGCGCCAGCATGCTGCCCATCTGCCAGGCGAGCAGCGTGACCAGATTGACCGAGCAGTGGAACAGCCGCAGCGCGACCTCGGCGGCGGCGCAGGCCGCAAGCGCGCCGCACAGGCCGGCCGGGCCGCGCCGGAAGGCGGCGCCCTCGCGCAGCAGGGCGACCATCGCGGCGGCGGGCACGAGGCTGGCGATCGCGATGGCGGGCACGCAGACGAGGTCGAGATGCAGGCGCAGGGCGCCATCCGCGCCGCGCAGGCCGAGCACGGCGCATTGCCGGCCCAGCTCGCCGAGCCAGAGCAGCAGGGCGAGCGCCGGCAGGGCCGGTTTCCAGCCCGGCTGGTCCGGCCGGCCGGCGCAGAACGCGGCATGGGCGGCGAGCAGCGCGGTGAGCGCGCCGAGCGCCTCGGCGGCGAGGAAGCCGGGGCCGGCGAGGATCGCGCCGAGATCCGGCCGGGGGCCCATGATCAGGGTGATCAGCGCCAGCGCCGGCAGGGTGACGGCGAGCCAGCGCGCCAGCAGGCCGGCGGGGGACGGCAGCCGGCGGACCGGCCGGAGATCGCCGGCCAGGGCGGTGATCAGGTCCTCAGTCTGCATCGGTCACCTTCAGCGCCTGGCGCAGCCGGCGGATGGCGCGGTGGGTGGCGACCTTCAGCGCGCCGATGGTCATGCCCGTGGCGGCGGCGGCCTCGGCCAGGGTCATTTCGCGCAGCTTGAGCATCGTCAACACGTCCCGGTCGCGCCGCGGCAGGGCGTCGATCGCCGCGGCGAGGCGCCCGGCATCGAGCGCCCTCTCCTGCATGTCGTTCGTCGCGAGCGAAGGCGAGGTTACGGGCAGGTCGTCGAGCGGGGTCTCGCGCCCGCGGTTGCGGGCCCGGGCGCGCAGCCGGTCGGCGCCGCGCAGGCGGAGGATGCCGCGCAGGAAGGGCTCGGCCGGGCGCGCGGGATCGAACAGATGGAGGTTCCGGTGCAGGGCCAGCAGCGTGTCCTGCACGATGTCCTCGCATTCGGCGGCGCCGGCGGCGGGGAAAGCGCGCCGCGCCTGGGCGCGCAGCCAGGGCAGCGCGGCCCGCAGGAGCGCCTCGTAGCTGCGGCGGTCGCCCGCCTGCGCGGCCGCGAGCAGGGCGGCCCAGTCGCGCTGCGTCTGCATGAGGGGATGATGCGCGAGGACGGAGGCGGTGTAAACGCGCGCGCACGCCCGGTGTGTCAACGCGCGCGGGCGTTCAGGGGCCGAGGCCGCCGTGCAGCGGGATCTCCAGCATGGTGCGGGCCTGGAGGGAATGGAACATGATGTCGGTCAGGCCGATGGTGACGACGAAGAGCGGCAGGACGAGGACGAGGGCGACCGTCTTCCAGATCTGCGTCTCGCCGAGGCCGAGGCGGAAGAGGAACAGCGCCTGGGAGACGAGGGCGACGACGGCGAGGCAGCCGGCGCCCGCCATCCGCATCGCCGGCGTGCCGGCGTGGATCAGCGTGAGCAGCAGGGCGACCGCCATCGCCAGCAGGGCCAGCAGCGTGCCGGCCACGGCGGCCGGCGCGCTGACGAGGGCGATTTCGGGATGGTCGAGCGGATCGGCGTGGCGGGCGGACATCACATCGCTCCCTGGAGATAGACGAAGACGAAGACGCAGACCCAGATCGCCGCCTGGAACTGCCAGAACATCTGCATGTTGAGCAGGCGCGTGACGACCGGGGCGGTGAAGCCGAAGGCGAGGACCTGCACGATCATCACCCCCATCCACAGCAGGCCGAAGATGACGTGCAGCCCGTGGGTGGCCACGAGGAGGAAGAACATCGAGAGGAAGGCGCTGCGTTCGGGCGTGTCGCCGGCCATGACCAGCGTGACCAGGTCGCGCAGTTCGAGGGCGACGAAGCCGGTGCCGAGCAGGGCCGCGACCAGCAGGAAGCCGGCGGCCGCCGGCCGGCTGCGGCGCTTCATGCCGGCCATGGCGAGGCTGCCGGACAGGACGGCGCCGAACAGCAGGATGGTCTGCCAGAAGGCCTCGACCGGGTGGACGATGGCGCGCGCGGTGGGGCCGCCGGCGGCGTTCCAGGCGTGATCGAGCACGCCGTAGGAGGCGAAGAGGGCGGCGAAGATCAGCGCGTCGCTCATCATGTAGAGCCAGAAACCGTAGGTCTGCGTGCCGATCGCATCGTGCGCGGGGGGCTCGCCGCGCACCCAGAGGGTGAGATCCGTTTCGCTCATGAGAACAGCTCCAGCTCGGCGACCGGCGGGCTGATATGGTCGGCCGAAATGTCGGACAGGTGCTGCCCGGCCTCGTGCCGGCGCAACTCCTCGGCGGTGAGCACGAACTCGGTCTGCCGCACGAAGGAGCGGGCGATGACGACCGCGATGATCCCGAGCAGGGAGAGGCCGGCGAGCCACCAGATCCGCCAGACCATGCCGAAGCCGAAGCCCATGGACAGCGCGCCGATCAGCAGCGGCGCCACCGTGTTCTTCGGCAAATGGATGTCCGCCGTGATGTCGGGCTGCACGGACTCGACCCCGCGCTCGCGCCGCCAGGCCAGCTCGTCGCGCTCGTTCACGACGGGAATGACGGCGTAGTTGTAGAAGGGCACCGGGGTGCGGGTGAGCCATTCGAGCGTGCGGCCGGTGGTCCAGCAATCGGCGCCGGCGCGGTTGCGCGCGCGGTCGCGGATGCTCACCCAGATCATCTTCGCGAAGTAGTAGACCGAGACGCAGTAGAAGAAGATGCCGATTTCCTCGACGATCAGCAGCGGCTCGTAGCCGGGGTTGGAGAGATAGTCGAGCCGGCGGGTCATGCCCATCAGGCCGAGGGCGAACATGGCGCCGAAGACCAGCACGGTGCCCACCGAGAAGGACCAGAAATTCGCGCGCGCCGAGGGGGCGTCGAGATGGAAGCCGAAGAGCTTGGGAAACCAGAAGATGATGGCGCCGAAGATCGCGTAGGCGATCAGCAGCATCATGCAGTGGAAATGCGCCACCACAAACACGCTGTTATGCACCGTGTAGTTGATGGCGGGGATGGCCAGCATCATGCCGGTGAGGCCGCCGACCAGGAGCAGGAACAAGGCACCCAGCGCCCAGAGCATCGGCGGCTCGAAGCGCAGGCGGCCGCGCCAGAGCGTCAGCGCCCAGTTGAACACCTTCACGCCGGTCGGGATGCCGACGAGCATGGTGGCGGTGCTGAAGAAGATGTTGATCCCCGGCCCGGCGCCCATGGTGAAGAAATGGTGCAGCCAGACGCCCCAGGAAATGCCGCCGATGGCGAAGGTGGCGATGACCATCGTCGCGTAGCCGAAGAGCGGCTTTTCGGCGAAGGTGGGGATGATTTCGGAGATGAAGCCGAAGGCCGGCAGGACGACGAAATAGACTTCCGGATGCCCCCAGATCCAGAACAGGTTGGTGTAGAGCATCAGATTGCCGCCGAGCCCGGCGGTGAAGAAGTGGGTGCCGAGATAGCGGTCGGCGCCGAGCATCGCCAGGGCGACGCCGAGGATGGGAAAGGCCGTCAGCGCGATGATGTTGGTCGTCAGCGAGGTCCAGACCACGAAGGGCAACCGCGACCAGGTCATGCCCGGAGCGCGGAGTTTCACGATCGTCGCGATCATGTTGATCGCGTTGAGCGTGGTGCCGACGCTGCCGATCTGGATCGCCCACATCCAGTAATCGACGCCGACGCCGGGACTGTAGGGCAGTTCGGTGAGCGGGATCAGGCCGATCCAGCCGTCATGCGAGAAGTCGCCGACGAAGAGCGAGAGCATCACCAGCGCCGCGGCGACGGCGGTGAGCCAGAGGCCGACGGCGTTGAGGTAGGGAAACGCCATGTCGCGCGCGCCGATCTGCAGCGGGACGATGATGTTCGACAGGCCGGTGAGCAGCGGGGTGACGGCGAGCAGGATCATGATCACGCCGTGCGAGCTGTAGATCTGGTCGAAATGGAAGGGCGGGAGGTAGCCGTGCAGGGCCTGCAGGTGGCCGGGCGAATGCGGACCGTCCGCCATCATCTGCTGGGTGCGGATCATCAGCCCGTCGATGAAGCCGCGGAACATCATCACGAGGCCGACGATGACATACATCACGCCGATCTTCTTGTGATCGAGCGTCGTCAGCCATTCGCGGAAGAGATAGCCCCAGCGGCCGGAGAGGGTGATGGCGGCGATGACGATGACGGCCGCGCCGGCGGCGAAGACGAAGGCGCCGTCGACGATCGGGCTCGTGTAGGGGATGGCACTCAGAGTCAGGCGCCCGAGCAGCGGCGACCATGGACCTTGAAGATGAACGAGCACGCAGTCTTCCTTTCCGCTGCCGGCGTCAGCCGGATGTTCCGCGCGACGCGGCCGGATGAGAGAAATAGCTGGCCCCGGCGCGCAGGTCCCGCGCCATCGCTTCGGTGAGGCGGGGCGGAACCGGGTAGGTCTTGCCGTTGCGCGACGCCTCGACGATGCGGCGGAACAGGTGCGGCGCCGGGGCGCTGAAATAGCGCGGCCGCTGGTCGAGATTGATCGTCGGCCGCGCGAAACGCTCGAAGGTGGCGTAGGTCAGCGCGGCCGGGGCGGCTGCCGCGTGGCGCACGAATTTCGCAAATCCCCGCTTGCCGACGACATCGGTGGCAAAGCGCATCCAGGAGAAGCCGGCGCCGCTGAAATTGGCGGCGAAGCCCTCGTAGCGCCCCTGGCCGTTGGCGCGCATCGCATCCTTGGTGCGCATGCCGGGCATCACGTCGATCATGTCGGTGAGCTGGGGGATGAAGAAGTCGTTGACGACGCTGGTCGAGGTCAGGCGGAACTCGACATTGCGGCCGGCGGGCACGACGAGCCGGTCGACGCTGGCGACATGCTGCTTCGGATAGATGAAGAGCCACTGCCAGTCGGTTGCGACGACGTCGATCTTCAGCGGGTGCGAGCGCCCTGCCCTCGCCGGCATGCGCAGGACATGCGGGCCGTAGGGATCGACCGCGAAGGTGCCGTTGTAGGAGGCATAGGCGAGGCCGGCGACGACGACGATCGGGATTCCCCACATGACGGCTTCGAGTTTCAGGGAGTGGCTGAAGCCGGGGCTGTAGGCGGCGGCGCGGGAGCGGCGGTAGCGCCAGATGCACCAGAGGATGAAGCACGCCGTCGGCACGATGATGAAGGCCATCACGACAACGTCGATGATGGTGAAATTCAGCGACGCGCGGGCGACCGGCCCCTTCGGGTCGAACACGCGGAACGGCCCGCCGGAACAGCCGGTGAGCAGCAATGGCGTTAGCGGCGCCAAAGGGCGCCACGGGCGGAACCGCCGTTCCTTCAGACGCGCCTCATCACACAACGACAATGCGATCCTCCGTCATGATCGCCGTTGAAATAAGGGCAGCGGACTGGAGTGACCACCCTGTTTCCGGAATCTCACAAGGGGTTCAGAGCAAGTTTATGTGACAGCAAGTTTCCGTGAGCGATAGAAAAGATCGATATCGGCATTGGGCTTTTTCGATCGATGGCGCGCGGGGGTGCGCGGCGTGGCGGCGGCGAAACGATTCCGCTTTCGCCGGGCCGGCGCTGGTGTTAGTTTCTCTTGCATGACCGATGCCGACGCCACTGCCCTGCCCGCGGATGGGGAGCGAACGCCCGTGCCGCATCGCGCTATCTGCCGCCTGGCGCGCAGAAGGGTGCTGTGGCTCGCGGCCTCGGCACCGTTGATGATGGGAGCGAGCATGACGGCAGACGCCGCGACGCCGACCGGGGCGAGCCTTCTCACCGCGCCGCTCTCGCTCGCGGGATCGTGGCGCGGCTCGGCGCCCGGCGATGTGCTCGCGGTGCTCGGGCGGATGCGCGCCGCGTGCCTCGACGGGATCAGGCTTGTCTCCGACCGGCAGCCGGCGGCGCTGCGGGTGCAGGACGTTGCCTCGGGCCCGCCGCATGTCTGGCTGCATACCGATGCGCCGGGCACCGCGATCGTCGCCGTCGATGTCGGCGCGCGGGACTGGATCAATCTCTCCTACCAGTTCGGCCATGAGCTCGGCCATGTGATGGCCAATAGCTGGATGGGGGGCGATGCGCCGCGCAACCCGTGCCAGTGGCTGGAGGAGGCGGTGGTGGAGGCGTTCTCGCTGCGCGGCCTCGGTCGGCTGGCGGAGGACTGGGCGGTGGCGCCGCCGTTTCCGCACAACAATGCCTATGCCGCGCCGATCCGCGCGTATCGGCGGAACCTGCTCGAACAGGATCTGGCGGAGGCGCGGGCGCAGGGCGCCGATGCCGGGCTCGGCGGCTGGTATGCGGCGCAGGCGGGCTTCCTCGCGACGCATGGGACCGTGATCGCCGCCCGGCCCGCCGTGCCCGCGGTGCTGGAACTGCTGGAGGCGGACGAGACGGCGGTGGCCGATATCGGCGCGCTGAACCGCTGGCCGGAGCGGAGCCACCTGCCGCTCGGCACCTATCTCGCGCGCTGGCGGGAGAGCTGCGCCGAACTCGGGCTCGCGGGGCTTCTGCCCGGCGAGCTCGCGCGGCTGCTCAAGCCGGGGCGGTAGGCGGACCCCGGCGTCAGGCCGCGAGGCGGCGTTCGGGGGCGGCGATGGCGGGAGCCGCCGCCGGCTGGCGGGCGAAGCGCTGGGCGATCAGCGTGCAGACGAAGAGCTGGAACTGGTGGAACAGCATCAGCGGCAGCACGATCAGCCCGACGGTCTGCGCCGGGAAGAGGATGTTCGCCATCGGGATGCCGCTCGCCAGCGATTTCTTGGAACCGCAGAAGATGAGGGTGATCCGGTCCTCGCGCGAGAAGCCGAGGGCGCCGGCGAGGCTGGTGACGGTGAGCACCAGCGCGAGCAGCGCCGCATCGACCAGCATGACCAGGACCAGGCTTTCCGGCGAGACGCGCGACCAGATGCCGCCGACCATGCCGGCGCTGAAGGCGGCGTAGACCACGACGAGGATCGAGCCGCGATCGACGATGGTGGTGATCAGGCGGTGGCGTTGCAGGACGGGGCCGAGGATGGGGCGGAGCAGCTGGCCGGCCGCGAAGGGGGCGAGGAGCTGGAGCGCGATGTCTTCCAGCGCGCCGGCGCTGAACCCGCCCTTCGCGTGCAGCAGCAGCATGACCAGGAGCGGCGTGATCACCATGCCGGCGAGGTTCGAGACCGACGCGCTGCACAGCGAGGCGGGCACGTTGCCGCGGGAGATCGAGGTGAAGGCGATGGATGACTGCACCGTGGAGGGCAGGATGGCAACGAAGATGATGCCGGTGGCCAGCGCCGGCGGCAGGGCGGAGCCGAGCAGGGTGACCGCGGCGAGGCCGAGGGCGGGAAACAGGATGAAGGTGCAGGCGAACACCGCGCCCTGGAGCCGCCAGTGCAGCAGGCCGCGCAGGACCTCGGCGGTGGAGAGTTTGGCGCCGTAGACGAAGAACAGCAGGGCGACGACCCAGTGAACCGCGTGCCCGACCACGACGGCGGCGAGGCCGCGCGCGGGCAGCAGCGCGGCGAGCGCCACGGTGCCGAGGAGGAAGAACAGGTAGGGGTCGATCCCGAGGCGGGACAGCGTGGCGCGTATGGACATGACGCCGATGTAGCAGGATGCCGGTCATGGACAATCGTGATGAACGTGATATCGGCAATCATGATTTATGATAATCATGCTGGCCAGGCGCCGGCGCGCCCGCGATTCGAGCCGGTGCTGCTGCGGAGTTTCATCGCGGTGGTCGAGGCGCGCAGCTTCACCCGCGCGGCGCGGCATCTCGGCCTGCGGCAGTCGACCGTGAGCCAGCACGTGGCGCGGCTGGAGGCGCTGGCGGGGCGGCGGCTGATCGCGCGGGATACGCACCGCGTCTCGCCCACGCCGGATGGCGACGCGCTGCTGGATTTCGCGCGCCGGCTGCTGGAGGCGGAGGCGCGGATCGACGCCTATTTCGCGGCGAGCGCGCTGCGCGGGCGGATCCGGATCGGCGCGTCGGAGGATTTCGTGTTCAGCGCCTTGCCGGAGGTGCTGGCCGATTTCGCCGGGCGGCATCCGGAGGTGGATCTCGAACTGACGGTGGGGCTGAGCCAGACGCTCTATGCAGGTTTCGACGCCGGCGAACTCGACCTGATCTTCGCGAAGCGGCGGGCGGGCGACCGGCGCGGGCGGGTGGCATGGGCGGAGGAGCTGGTGTGGATCGCGCGGCCGGGGAAGCGGCCGGTTGCGGGGCAGCCGGTGCCGCTGGTGCTCTACCCGCCGCCGAGTGTGACGCGGGAGCGGGCGCTGGAGGCGATGGACCGGGCGCATCTGCCGTGGCGGATCGCGTGCAGTTCGGGCAGCCTGAGCGGGTTGCGGGCGGCGGCGCTGGCCGGGCTCGGGTTCGCCGCGCACGCGGCCCGGCTGATTCCGCCGGGCCTCGCGCCGGTGCCGCCGGATGCTGGGCTGCCGCCCCTGGGACTCACCGAGTTCGTGGTGATCGGCCCGGAGGGACGGCATCCGGCGGCGGCGCTGGCCGAGGCGCTGCTCTCGGCCTCGGACCGGATCCGGTCCGCCGGAATCACGCCGGGCGGCGGCTGAGGACGCGGGCCGGCCCGGCGCGCCGGGTCAGGGCACCCGCCCGATCGCCACGAATTCGCAGGCGAAGCCGAAATCGTCGGCGGCGAAGCTGGCATCGAGCGCCTGCATCGCCTCGTCGAATTCGGCCGCGGTCATCAGCCCGGCGCCGATCAGACGGTCGCGCTGGTTCAGGTAGAACTCCTTCTGGTGCGTTTCGAGCTCGGAATCGCGACCATAGGTGAGGCCGAGGCGCACGCGCGGGACGGCCAGCACCTGCACGTCCGCGAGCCCGGCTTCGCGGAACATCCGGTAGAGACGCCGCCCGACCTGCCGCCCGGCGCCGACCGAAGCCTGCAACTGCCGGACCGCGCCGTTCAGCCGCTCCAGGGCCGGAGGTTCGTCGGGGTAGGAGAACCAGGCGCCGTCATCGACCTCCATGACCGCGACGCGGCCGCCGGGGGCGGTGGTGCGGACCATTTCGGCGAGCGCGGCCTCCGGCCGTTCGAGGTGCTGGAACAGGAAGCGGCTCAGCGTGAGGTCCTGGCTGGCGGACTCGACCGGCAGCGCATAGGCGTCGGCCAGCCGGGCATCGACCGCGAGGTGCAGCGCGGCGGCGAGGTCCCGCAGCAGCGAGAGGCCGTGGGCGTCGTTGTCGACGGCGGTGATCCGGGCCTCGGGACCGCACATCCAGGCAAGGTCGAGGCACAGGGCGCCGGTGCCGGCGCCGACATCGAGCACGCGGACCGGCCCGCGCGACAGGCCGAACACCGGCAGCACCGCGAGGCGCTGGAAATGCGTATGCATGCTTTGGCGCAGGAGCCAGGCAAGGTCGCCGCCTTTCGGCAGCAGCTTCCGTGTTGCCTGCGCTACGCGCGCCGTCCATGCCACCAAGGCGGCGTTGTCTGCTGTCACTCTACCTCCGGAACAATCGGCTTTTGCGAATCGGCGCGGGAAGTGCGCCCGGGCGAGGCTGGCGGCACCCTGCGGCATGGCAGGTCCGCGCCGCGGCTTGCGTTGGTCCGATGCAGGTCATTCGCCAGTGCAACCGCGCCTCGTGGATTTTCCCGATGCGGAAAGATGTAACATGCGCCTGTTAATTTTCGATTAAGGCGCGACATTGGAATGGATGCCGGGAAAGCCCCGGTTGGCGCGCTTGCGGCATCGGCGTATCGTCGCGCGGTGGCGATGCCGCCTTCCGCAACCGGCACCTTGCGCGCCGATGCGGACCCGGTTTGAAAAGGCTACAGTCTGGACCATGATTTTTCGGAAACCGGCGTGGCGAGGCGCGTTTGATTTTCTGTTGCGGCTTCGGCAATTGCTTTTTATTAAAAAAAATGACAAAATTTAGGCAATTCGACTATTGTGCCGCAAAAACAAGACGAATCCGCCATGGTGGAACAGTTCGGATCAACAGCTCCCGGAATGCCGGCACATGAATAGGCTTGTTTATGCTTTTTTGTTCGTTGGGATGTGAGTCTGTTCAATACAGACGACCGGATCGCGCCGCCATGAAGTCGGCGCGGCCGGATGCGGCGGTCGCTGCCGGCCACCTTGGGCGGCGCGCCGATGCCCGGCCGGGTCAGGTCAGATAACAATGGATCGACCATGAGATCCCGCCGGCCCGGCATCGGGGCCAAGGCTGGCCGGGCCGGACTCCCGCCGGGATGACGCTCGCCGGCAACAGGCCCGACGATTTCACCGACATCGTCAATCTCGCGGTGGAGGAGAGCGGAACGGGGATCTGGGATCGCGACGTCGTGACCGGGGAGATCCGGTATTCGCGGGGCTGGTGGCGGATCCTGGGCTATGCCGAGATGCCGGCCCGCTCGCATATCGAGGCGGCCTATGCCCGCGTCCACCCGGATGACCTCGACTATGTCCGGCAGACGATGCAGGACCATTTCGACCGGAGGACCGCGCGCTATGAGGTCGAGCATCGGCTGCGCTGCGCCGATGGATCGTACAAATGGGTTCTCAGCCGGGGCATGGTGGTTGAGCGCGACATCGCGGGCCGCCCGGTGCGCATGGTCGGCACGACGACCGACATCACCACGCTGCGCACCCTTGCCGAGGAGCTGGCGCGGGAGAAGGCCGAGGCGCGTTTTCGCGCCGAGCAGCTCGCCGAGCGCACGCGCGAACAGGCCGCCGCCCACCGGCTCGCGCAGATCGGCAGCTGGCAATGGGACCTTGCGGCCGGCGAGATCCGCTTCTCGCCCGAGACCTGGCAGCTCGCCGGCGGCGAGGCGCGGAACCGGCCGGTGACGCTCGACGAGTTGCGGGCGCTGTTTCCGCCGGCCGATCGCCGGCTGATGCTGCGGCGGTTTGTCGCCGGGCTGAAGGCGGGGCAGCCGGTGAGCGTGCAGCACCGGCTCACCGCGTTCGACGGACGGACGCTGGACGTCGTGTCGTACGCGGAGCCGATCGGCGAGGCGGGCGGCAGGGCGAGGCGGCTCAGGGGCGTGACCCAGGACGTGACGGCGTACCGGCGGATGCAGGCCGCGCTGCGGTCGTCGGAGGCGCTGGCCTTTCGCGTGCTGGAGGCGACGCGGGATGCGGTGATCGTGTTCGATCGTGGCGGCCGCGCCCGGTTCGCCAACGCGCGGGCGGCGCGGTTCGCAGGCGCCGGGCAGGAGATCGTCGGCAACCGGCTCGCCGACCTGTTCCCCGGCACCGCGGGCCACCGGCTGGCGGCCGGCGCGGAGCGCGCGGCCGCGACCGGCGCGCCGGTGCGGCTCGAACTGTCATGGGCGCCGACCGGGCGCTGGCTGGAGGCCGATCTCTATCCGGGCGAGGATGACATCTCGCTGTTCGTCCGCGATGTCACCGAGCGGAAGCTGACGCAGGACCGGCTGATCGAGGCGGCGGAAACCGACTCGCTCACCGGGGAGTTCAACCGAAGGGGATTCTTCACCCGGCTCGAGGCGGCGCTGACCGCGCAGGCCAGGGGCCGCGCGATGGCGCTGATCTGCGCCGACGTGAACTACTTCACCGAGATCAACGATTCATTCGGCCACGGCGTGGGCGACGAGGTGCTGAAGACCGTCGCCCGCCGGCTGAAATCGTGCCTGCGGCCGCGGGACATCCTGGCGCGGACCGGCGGCGACGAATTCATGATCCTGCTGAACGGCATGCGCCGGCCGGGGGATGCGACGACGCTGGCGCGGCGGATCGTCGGCGCGATGGAGGAGCGGTTCGAGCTGGGCGACCTGTCGCTGCGGATCAGCCTGTCGATCGGCCTCGCGATCGCCTCGCTCGCGGATCGGGACGCGGCGCGGCTGTGCCGGCATGCCGATCTCGCGCTGTACGAGACGCGGACGGAGGCGCCGGGGAGTTTCCGGGTGTTCACGCCGGCGATGGAACAGGAGAGCCTGCGCAAGCGGCAGCTCAAGCGCGACCTCGCGGACGCGCTCGGGCGCAGCGAGCTCGAACTGGCGTTCCAGCCGATCGTCCGCACCGCGGATGGCACGATCGCCGCCGCGGAAACGCTGCTGCGCTGGAACCATCCGGAGCAGGGCCGCATTCCGCCGGCGGAGTTCATCCCGCTCGCCGAGGAGTCCGGCCTGATCGCGCCGATCGGCGCCTGGGTGCTGCGGCAGGCCTGCGCCGCCGCGTGCCGGTGGCCGGAAGCCGTCGGCCTTTCCGTCAATGTCTCGCCGCGGCAGATCGAACTGGCCGATCTGCCGGCGCTGGTGCGCGATGTGCTGGAGGCGACCGGGCTCGCCCCGCGCCGGCTTCATCTCGAGATCACCGAAACCGTTCTCGTCTCGCGCAACCGCCATTACCTGGCGACGCTGCACCGGCTGCGGGAGCTGGGCGTGCGGCTCGTGCTCGACGATTTCGGCACCGGCTATTCGGCCTGAAGTAACGAAACGCCCTAGGCTGTAGCATAAGCGGACAAAGTGGGAACGTTGACTGGTTGGGATCGAGGTTTTCTGTGGGTTTGAGCGGAGAGCGCGGTTCTGAGGCCGGGATCGCGCGATGACGGAAAACACATGTTTTCCGTCGGTGGTCCGAGACCCGCCGAAAAATCCCGGATTTCCTGCCGAATCATGTACGGAAAACACCGTCGGAATGGTATGGTATACGGAAACCGTCTCGAAGGGGATTTCCGTACATGCTGATCGGCTACATGCGCGTCTCGACCGACAATGACCGACAGGTGCTCGACCTGCAACGCGATGCCCTGCTCGGTGCCGGGGTCGATGAGCGGCATCTGTTCGAGGATCGTGCCGGGGGCAGCCGGCGCGATCGGCCGGGTCTCGCTGCGGCACTGGCCTATCTGAAATCCGGCGATTGCCTTGTGGTCTGGAAGCTGGACCGGCTCGGCCGGTCGCTGCCGCATCTTCTGGAGACGGTGAACAGCCTCAGGGCTCGTGGCGTTGGCTTCCGGTCGCTGACCGAGCAGATGGACACCACGACGCCGCAGGGGGAATTCCTGTTTCATGTTTTTGGCGCTCTGGCGCAGTTCGAGCGTTCGCTGATCCAGGAGCGTGTGCAGGCAGGTCTGGCGGCCGCCCGTCGGCGCGGCAGGCGTGGTGGCCGACCGGTGGCGATCGATGCCGAGAAGCTGGCGGCGGTGATCGCGGCGCTGGACGCTGGTGCCACGAAAGCGTCGGTCTGCCGCACTTTCGGCATTTCGCGGAGTACGCTGGTCGACTCTCTGGCACGGATCGGCTGGTCTCCTATCCTCAACAGGCAGGAGGGAGGGACCAGTGGGTCATCGACGGATATTGACCGGGGAACAGATCGCACAGCTGTTCGACCCGCCGACTGATCGACGCGGCATAATTCGTCACTACACGCTGTCTGTTACTGATCTTGCAATGATCCGGCGCGGTCGGGGCGATCACCATCGTCTCGGTCTGGCTCTCATGCTCTGTTACCTGCGGTATCCCGGCCGGCCGCTCCATGCCGGCGAGATACCCGATCCTGCCCTGGTCTCGTTCGTCGCCACACAGATCGACGTCTTGCCGGATTCCCTCGGTGCTTATCTGAGGGTGGATCAAAATCGACGCCGGCATTCAGCGGCTTTGCAGGATCGCCTCGGGTTGCGGCCATGGGGGCCGCGCGTGGCGGCAGACCTTGCCGACTGGCTGCTGGCGCATGCACTGGAAACCGACCGGCTGGTCGATCTGGCGGCTTTGGTGCTGGAAGAGTGCCGCGGTCGCGGGGTTCTTCTACCTCGCCCGGCGCAGCTCGAGCGGCTCTGCATCGAGGTTCGATACCGCGCGCGCCGGGAAATCGAGCGTCTGCTGACCGAGGGTCTGTCCGCCGATCAGCGGCGTCGGCTGGATGCGTTGACGGAGCGGCGTCTGGACACCAGCCAGAGCTGGCTGGCCTGGCTGCGCCAGATCCCGGAATCGGCAAAGCCGGCATCCATGCTCGGGGTGATCGAGCGGTTGGAGCACATCCGGGCAATCGGCATTGATCCGGCGCGCGGTCGCCGGATCAATCAATCCCGGCTCGCCCAGCTCGTTCGCGAGGCCGGCCGGACCACGGTGCAGCATGTTGCTGGCTACGAGCGCCGGCGCCGGCATGCCGTGCTCACCGCGATCGATCTCGATCTGTCGGCCCGCCTGACGGATCAGGCGATCACTCTGTTCGAACGGCTGATCGGCGCGATGTTCCGCAAGGCGGAAGGCCGACATGCCCGGGCGTTCCAGGCCGAAGGCCGGGCGATCAACGAGAAGGTCCGGCTTTATGCGAGGATCGGCGCCGCCCTGATGGCCGCGCGCGCCGGCCAGGGCGATCCCTTCGCGGCGATTGACAAGGTGATACCCTGGGACCGGTTCTGCTCGACCGTTATGGAAGCGGAAACTCTGGTTCGTTCGGAAGATTTCGATCCCTACGAGGTGCTGAGCGAACATTATGCCGGCATTCGGCGCTGGGCGCCGGCGTTTCTGGCCACTTTCGAGTTTCAGGGTGTTCCCGCCGCGGCGTCGTTGATGCGCGCGATCGCCATGCTGCGCGCCATGAACAGCGCGGGAGCCTCGACGCTGCCCAAGTCAGCGCCGACCGCCTTTGTCCGGCCGCGCTGGGCGCGTCATGTCCTCACGGCACACGGCATCGACCGGCGTTATTACGAACTCTGCGTCCTGGCGGAATTGCGTCAGCGCCTTGCTGCCGGCGATGTCTGGGTTGCCGGCAGCCGGCAATATCGGGCCTTCGAGGAGCGGCTGATCTCCAGGGAAACATTTCAGGTCCTGCAAAAAGAGTCCAGCATTCCGGTCGCTGTCGAGACCGACTTCGAGCGCTTCATCGCGACCAGGCGGACCTGGCTGGATGCGCGGCTGGCCGAGATCGACATCCGTGCCCGGGGCGGGCTGCTTCCCGATGTGACGATCGAGAAGGGCGTGCTGAGAATCACACCGATCGAAAAATCGACTCCGCCCGAGGCCGAAGCGCTGGCAGCAAAGCTCTATGCCGCGCTGCCCCGCATCCGGATCACTGACCTGCTGACGGAAGTGGCCGGCTGGACCGGCTTCCCGGATTGCTTCACCCATCTGCGCACCGGCGAAGCCGCCGCTGACCCCCGGGTTCTGATGGCGGGGCTGCTGGCCGATGGCCTCAATCTCGGCCTGACCCGGATGGCCGAAGCTTGCAGCATCGCCAGTCTGGGCCAGCTCGCCTGGACCGCTGACTGGCACATCCGCGACGAGACCTACGCCCTGGCGCTGCGCCGCCTGGTCGAACACCAGAGCCGCGAGCCGCTCGCCGCTCTCTTCGGGTCGGGAACCGCCTCATCCTCGGACGGGCAGTTCTTCCGCGCCGGCGGTTCTGGCCGTGATGCGAGCCGGATCAATGCGCACTATGGCCCCGAACCGGGTCTGAAATTCTACACCCATCTCTCCGATCGCTACGCGCCGTTCCATACCAGGGTGATCGCCGCAACCGCCAGCGAAGCCCTGCATGTCCTCGACGGCCTGCTCGATCATCACGGCGATGCGCCGCCACGTCAGCACCGGCACCATACCGATGGCGGCGGGGTGTCGGATCATGTCTTTGCCCTGTGCGCCCTACTTGGATACGTGTTTGCGCCGAGAATTCCCGATCTGAAAGACCGGCGTCTCTACAGTTTTGCCAGACCGGCAGCCTATCCGACGCTCGCGCCGATGATCGCCGGCCGCATCAACGTCGATCTCATCCGCACCCATTGGCCCGATCTCCTGAAGATCGCCACCTCGATCCGCACCGGCACGGTGTCCGCGTCGGTGATCCTGCGGCAACTCGCCGCCTACCCACGACAGAACGCCGTCGCCGCGGCACTGCGCGAACTCGGCCGTCTCGAGCGGACGCTGTTCACCCTCGACTGGCTGGAAGATCCGGGCCTGCGCCGTGAAAGCAGTCATGAACTCAACAAGGGCGAGGCCCGCAACAGCCTGGCCCGCGCCGTCTTCATTCACCGGCTCGGCGAAATCCGTGACCGGACCTTCGAGAACCAGACACATCGAGCATCTGGCCTGAACCTCCTGGTCACCGCTATCATCCTCTGGAACACACGCTATCTCGCGCAAGCCATACAGGCCCTACGCCAGGTCGAGGATGTGCCCGGAACCCTCCTCAGGCATCTCTCGCCGATCGGCTGGGAGCATGTGAACCTGACCGGCGACTACATCTGGAGCGCCAAACAGAAATCGTCGGAAAACCATGCCGGATTGCGGCCGCTCCGGCCAATCCACGACACGACCACCCACGCAGCCTGATGTTCCCACTTTGTCCGCTTATGCTACACCGCGGAGCGTTCCGTTACTTCGGGCCTATTCGTCCCTCGCCCAGCTCGATGCGTTCCGGTTCGACGCCATGAAGATCGACCAGTCCTTCCTCCGCCGGATCCGCGCGGAGACGGACGAGACGCCGATCCTGAACGCGATCGTCGGCATGGCCACGGCCATCAGGATGCCGATCACGGTGGAGGGCGTCGAAACCCAGGTGCAGCTCAACCATGTGCGCCGGCTCGGCGCGGCCTGCGTGCAGGGCTTCTATTTCGGCCAGCCCGTCAATGAGGTCGGCATGCAGGGGCTGCTCGCGCGGGGGTTGACGGCGAGCCGGTGAGGCCCACGCGCGGGATGCGTCAGGAGACGATGTAGGCGCGCAGCGAATCGACCTCGAACTCGGCTTCCTCCAGCCGGGCCTTCACCAGATCGCCGATGCTGACGACGCCGGCCAGCACGCCGTCCTCGAAGACGGGGAGATGGCGGCAGCGATGCGTCGTCATCAGCAGCATCGCGTCGAGGATCGTCGCCTCGGGCGTGCAGGAGGCGACCAGCGTCGTCATCAGGTCGGCCGCCGTGCGGTCCTTGATGTCGCCGTCGAATTCGCCGACGAAGCGCATGATGTCGCGCTCGGAGAGCATGCCGACCAGCGCGCCGCGATCGTCGACCACCGGGGCGGCGCCGATGCGCTTGGCGGTGAGAAACCGCGCGGCCTGCGGGATGAAATGATTCGCGCTGAGCACGATGGCGCCCCAGCCCTTCTGGTCGAGCACCTGGCGTATCGTTGTCATGACTTTTCTCCGCGTTCCGTGAAGGACAGGACCGAAACGCCCGCCTGCATGGAGATCCGGCACAGGCGGATGCTGGAAACCGCTTTCCGGGCTGGTGCGCCGGCCCGTGCAGGCGGTGCATCCGACTATGGCGCGCCATGCGCGGGCCATCACTCAAACGTTATCGGGAGTATGACTCTTCCGCCGTCCCGATGCCAGCATTTTGAGGCGGCGGCGAGGTGACCAGCCATGCAGGATGCACAGCGGTAGGGCGCATGGCCATGACGGCCGGCGGTGGCGGCGGTCAGCCGTGGCCGATGGTCATGCGGATCAGCGCGAGGGCGGGCGCCGGATAGGCGCCGAGCACCACCAGCAGGACGAGCAGCGCGCCGATCACCGCGTTGCCGAGCGGGGGCACGGCGTTCGGATGTCGCGCCTCCTCATCGCCGGGGGCGGGCAGCGCCATCGCGACGAGGATGCGCAGATAGTAGTAGAGGCCGATCACGCTGCCGAGCAGGAGTGCGGCGACCGGCCAGAACAGGGCGGTGCCGACGCCGGCGACGACGAGGTAGAACTTGGCGATGAAGCCCATCGTCGGCGGCATGCCCGCGAGCGAGAGCAGCATCAGCGCGAGGCTCGCGGCGAGGAACGGGCGGGTGCGGAACAGGCCGCGGTAATCCTCGATCCGGTCGGCATCGCGCCCCGCGCCCGGCGCGCTGAGCAGCGCGACGATGCCGAAGGCGCCGAGGCTGGTGACCGCGTAGGCGGCCAGGTAATAGGCCGCGGCATCGACGCCAAGCGCCGGGGCTGCGAGGAAGGCGACGAGCAGGTAGCCCAGATGGGCGATGGACGAATAGGCGAGCAGGCGCTTCACGTTGGTCTGCAGCAGGGCGAGCAGGTTGCCGGCGAGCATGGACAGGATCGCGACCGCGGCGATGCCGGCGCGGAGCGAGGCATCCGCATGAGCGCCGGCGAGGGCGAAGAAGCGCAGGATCACGGCGAAGACCGCGATTTTCGAGACGACGGCGATGAAGGCGGTGACCGGCGCGGGCGCGCCCTCGTACACGTCGGGCGTCCACATGTGGAACGGGACCAGCGAGAGCTTGAAGGCGACGCCGGAGAGAATGAGCGCGATGCCGGCGAGGCGGTAGAGATCGGCCGGGCCGGCTTGATGGGCGAGCGCGCCGATGCGGGCGAAGGACATCGAGCCGAAGGCGGCATAGATCAGCGCCATGCCGAACAGCAGGAAGGCGGAGGCGGCGCCGCTGAGGATGAGATATTTCGTGCCCGCCTCGGCCGCGCTGCCGCGCGGGCCGGCATAGGCGATCAGCCCGAGCAGCGAGATGCCGAGCGTTTCGATGCCGAGGAAGAACGAGGCGAAATGCACGCTCGCCGGCAGGATGGCGGCGCCCAGCGTCGCGGTGAGCAGGAGGAGATAGTATTCCTCGCGCGGCCCCTCGCCCACCCGGTCGAGATAGACCCAGGAGAGCGCGGCGACGACCAGGGCGGAGACGAGCACGAGGCCCGCATAGAACAGGGCGGCGCCGTCGATCACGAACAGCTTCGTCACGGCGACGGGGGATGCGGGAGCGGCGAGCGGCAGGGCGATGCAGCAGAGCAGCAGGCCGGCGATGGTCGACAGGGCGACGAGGCGGTGATCGCGGCGGACGGCGATCAGCAGCATGACCAGGATCGTCACCGCGCCGAGCAGGGTGAAGGGCGCGAAGGCGGCGAAGGCCTTGGCGGTGAAGGCCGGGGCGGTCATGGCGCGCGCTCCGCGAGGTGCTCGGGCAGCGCCGCCGAGACCGCGGCGCTGTGCTGCACTGCGGAGAGGCCCGGCGCCACCTCGTCGAAGACGGGCTGCGGATAGAGGCCGAGCCCGACGATGGCGACCACCAGCACCGCCATGACGGCGAGATGCGGCGCCGAGAGATCGGCGATCGCGCGATGGGGTGCCGGTTCCTGCGCCGCGCCGTGGAAGGCGCGCTGGACCAGCAGCAGCGAATAGGCGGCGGCGGCGACCAGCCCGAACGTGGCGATGACGGTGAAGACCACACTGGCCTGGAAGCTGCCGAGCAGGATGAGGAATTCACCGATGAAATTGCCGAGGCCGGGAAGGCCGAGCGAGGCGATGGCGAAGAACATGCCGCAGGCGGACAGGCGCGGCACCTGCCCCCAGAGCCCGCCCATGCGCCGCATGTCGCGGGTGTGGATGCGTTCCTGCAGGGCGCCGACCAGGACGAAGAGGGCGCCGGTGCTGATGCCGTGCGCCACCATCTGCGCGACCACGCCCTGCAGGGCGAGCGTGCTCCAGGCGAAGACGCCGAGCAGGACGAAGCCCATGTGGCTGATGCTGCTGTAGGCGACCAGGCGCTTGAGGTCGTTCTGGCCGAAGGCGAGCAGCGCGCCGTAGAGGATGCCGGCGACCGCGAGCGCCATCGCCACCGGCGCGAAGGCGTGCGCCGCCGCGGGAAACAGCGGCACCACGAAGCGGATCAGGCCGTAGGCGCCGGTCTTCAGCAGGATGCCGGCGAGCAGCACGGAACCCGCGGTCGGGGCTTCGGTGTGGGCGTCCGGCAGCCAGGTGTGGAACGGCACCGCCGGCAGCTTCACGGCGAAGGCGATGAAGAAGCCGAGCATCAGCAGGAAGCCGGTGGTCGGGCTCATTTTCGTGCCGAGCAGGGCGAAATAGTCGAAGGTGAGATCGCCGGTCGCGCGCTGGTGGATGAAGACGAGCACGAGGATCGACACCAGCATGAGCAGGCCGCTGCCCTGGGTGAAGAGGAAGAACTTGATCGCCGCGTAGGAGCGGTTCTCGTGGCCCCATAGCGCGATCATGAAATACATCGGCACCAGCATCAGTTCCCAGAAGAAGAAGAACAGGAACAGGTCGAGCGCGAGGAAGACGCCGATGACGCCGGTGGTGGTCCAGAGCAGGTTGGCGTGGAACAGGCCGGAACGGTCGGTGATCTCGGTCCAGGAGATCACGACGCAGATGAGGCTGAGCACGATCGTCAGCAGGATCAGGACCAGGCTCAGCCCGTCGAGATCGAGTTCGAAGGAGATGCCGAGCTGCGGAATCCACGAGTGGTCGAACTGCGCGATCCACGCGCCATGGCCGGGTGCGGCGGCGGCGCCGATCAGGGGGAGCGCCATGAGAAGTTCGAGCGTGAGCACCGCGATCGACACCCAGCGCGGGGCATCCGGGTTGCGGGTGCCGGCGATCCAGGCCAGCACGCCGCCGACCGCCGGGAAGATGAGGAGCCAGAACAGGATCATCGCAGCACCGCGATCGCGATCAGGCCGACCGAGCCGATGGCGAGGCTCGCGGCATAGAGGCGGACCCGGCCGGTCTGGGTGCGCCGGATCGCCCGGTGGATCGCCTGCGTGGCCCAGGCGATGCCGTCGTAGAAACTGTCGATGAAATCGTCGCGGTCGACCCGGGCGGCCCAGATCACGGGGCGGACCAGCAGGCGGTCATAGAGCGCGTCGAACCCGGCGGCGGCGTGCCAGAAGCGCCAGAGCGGCGTTTCGGCCGGCGGGCGCGACGGGCGCCAGTAGAGCACGGCGGCCAGCGCGATGCCGAGGATGGACGCGGCGCTGGCGAGCAGCAGCGGGGTCATGTCGGTCACCTCCCTGGTCGGGGGCAGCACCGGGGCGAGGAGCCTGGAGAGCAGCGTGACGTGGCCGAAGGCCGGCGGCAGTTCGATGAAGCCGCCGACCAGCGACAGCACCGAGAGCACCACCAGCGGCACGATGACGCGCCAGCCGTAGGAGCCGCTGACATGGGTGTGCTCCTCGCCGAAAAAGGCGATGAAGACGGCGCGGAAGATGTAGATTCCGGTGACGAAGGCGCCGATGACGCCGGCGAGCCAGAGCACGCGGCCGCCATTGCCGTCGGCCCAGGCGCCCGAGAGGATCGCTTCCTTGCTGTAGAACCCCGAGGTGATCAGCGGCAGGGCGGCAAGGGCGGCGCTGCCGATCAGGAAGCTCCAGAAGGCGGCGGGCAGGCGGCGGGCGAGGCCGCCCATCCGGTAGATGTCCTGCTCGTGATGCAGGCGCATGGTGACGGCGCCGGCCGAGAGGAACAGCAGCGCCTTGAAGAAGGCGTGCGTCATGAAGTGGAACATCGCCGCGCGCCAGGCGCCGACGCCCAGGGCGAGGAACATGTAGCCGATCTGGCTCATCGTCGAATAGGCGAGGATGCGCTTGATGTCGTTCTGCGCGAGGGCGCTGAAGCCGGCGAGCAGCAGGGTCGCCGCGCCGACGATGCCGACGGTGATTTCCGCCGCCGGCGCGAGCAGGAACAGCACATGGGTGCGGGCGATGAGGTAGACGCCGGCGGTGACCATCGTCGCGGCGTGGATGAGCGCGCTGACCGGGGTGGGGCCGGCCATCGCGTCGGGCAGCCAGGTCTGCAGCGGCAACTGCGCGGACTTGCCGACGGCGCCGCCGAGCAGGAGGAAGGCGATCAGCGTCGCGGCCGGCGAGCCGGGATGCCAGGTGCGGGACGCGGCGTCCATCGCCCCGGCGATGTTCAGCGTGCCGAGGCGGCTCGCGATCAGCAGCAGGCCGATCAGGAAGGCGGTGTCGCCGACGCGGGTGACGATGAAGGCCTTGCGCGCGGCGAGGCCGTTGGCGGGGTCGCGCCACCAGAAGCCGATCAGCAGGTAGGAGCAGAGCCCGACCCCTTCCCAGCCGGCGTAGAGGACGAGGAAATTGTCGGCCATCACCAGCAGCAGCATGGCGGCGACGAAGAGGTTGAGATAGGCGAAGAACCGGCCGTAGCCCTCCTCGCCCTCCATGAACTCGGTCGAGAAGAGATGGATGAGGAAGCCGACGCCGCTGGTGACGAGCATCATCAGCAGCGAGAGCGGATCGACCCGCAGGGCGATGCCGAAGGAGAAATGCCCGACCGCGAACCAGCGCCACAGGGACTGCTGGTAGGCGGCGCCGGCCGGCGGATCGAGCAGGAAGGCGCCGGCGATGGCGAAGGCGACGACGGCGGCGAGGCCGACCGAGAGCACGCCGATCAGCGCCTCGGCGCGGTGCGACAGGCGCCCGGTGCCGAGCATCAGGACGATCGAGCCGAGGAGCGGCAGCGCGGGGACGAGCCAGAGGAAATGCTGCATCTTTCTACCCCCTCAGACCGTCGCCGGCATCGGCATCGAGCGTGGGGATCCGCCGGTGCATCAGCAGGATGAGTGCCAGGCCGACCGAGACTTCCGCCGCGGCGAGCGTGAGGACGAGGATGAACATGATCTGCCCGTCCGGCGAGGCCCAGCGGGCGCCGGCGACAATGAAGGCGACGCCGGCCGCGTTCAGCATCACCTCGAGCGACATCAGCATGAACAGCAGGTTGCGGCGGACCAGCACGCCGACGAGGCCCAGCGCGAAGAGGATCGCGGCGAGCAGCAGGCCCTGGCCGAGCGGAACCGTCGCCATCCCGCTAGTCCGTTCCCATGATCGAGCGGCCGAGATGGAACGCCGCGACCAGGCCGGCGAGCAGGAGGAACGAGGCGAGCTCGACCGCGAGCATGTAGGGGCCGACCAGCGCCACACCGACCGCATGGGCGCTGATCACCGACGTGGCGGGGTGCCGCAGGCCGCCGGAGACGGCGACGGCGCCGAGCTCGATGGCCAGCAGCAGGGCCAGGATGGACGGGCCGACCCAGGTGGCGGGATGCAGCCAGCTGCTTTCGAGCCGGGCCGCCGCCTCGCCGATGTTCAGCATCATGATCACGAAGACGAACAGGACCATGATGGCGCCGGCGTAGATGATGACCTCCAGCGCCGCGGCGAAGGGCGCGCCGAGCACGAAGAACACGAGGGCGACGGCGAGCAGCGAGACCGTGAGATAGAGCAGCCCGTGCACGGCGGAGGGGCGGGTGATCATCATCGCCGTCGCGACGACCGCGATGATCGCGGAGATGACGAAGGTGGCGTTCATGTTCCGCTATGCCTCCCCTTCCCGTCCGCGTTCATGGCAGCAGGCTGCGCGTGTCGATCGGCTTGCGCTCGCGCGCGGCCTCGCCCTTGTCCTTGCCCGGGATCGAGAGGCCGGAGACGCGGTAGAAATTGTAGTCGGGATACTTGCCGGTGCCGCTGATCAGCAGGTGTTCCTTCTCGTAGACGAGGTTCTGCCGGTCGTATTCGCTCATCTCGAAATCCGGGGTGAGCTGGATCGCGTAGGTCGGGCAGGCTTCCTCGCAGAAGCCGCAGAAGATGCAGCGGGAGAAATTGATGCGGAAGAATTCGGGATACCACCTTCCCTCGGCTTCGGTCTTCTGCAGGCTGATGCAGTCGACCGGGCAGGCGACCGCGCAGAGATAGCAGGAGACGCAGCGTTCCTCGCCGTCCGGGTCACGGGTGAGCACGATCCGGCCGCGATAGCGCGGCGCGAGATAGGGCATCTCGTCGGGATAGGATACCGTCACGTTGCGCTGGAACAGGTGGAGGAACGTGTACCAGAGCGTGACCAGCGAACTCAGCATGATCCCCTCCCCTTCATATGGCCGGCCCGGCGAGCATGAGCGCGCCGGTGACGAGAATGTTCAGCAAGGTGAGCGGCAGCAGGATCTTCCAGCCGAACGCCATGAACTGGTCGTAGCGCGGGCGCGGCAGGGCGGCGCGCAGCAGGATGAAGAAGGCGACGAAAAACCCGGTCTTGATCGCGAACCAGAGGAAGGGCGGCAGCAGCGGGCCATACCAGCCGCCGAGGAACAGCACCGTCGTCATCGCCGAGACGACGATGATGCCGATATATTCGCCGACGAAGAACATGCCGAACTTCATGCCGGAATATTCGGTGTGGAACCCGGCGCCGAGTTCGTTCTCGCCTTCGGGCAGGTCGAACGGGAGGCGGTGGGTTTCCGCGATGCCGCCGAGGAAGAAGACGACGAAGCCGATGAATTGCGGCACCACGTACCAGAGATGCCGCTGGCTGTGCACGACATCGGTGAGGTTGAAGGAGCCGGCGAGCATCACCACGCCCACCAGCGACAGCCCCATGAAGACCTCGTAGCTGACCATCTGGGCGGCGGCGCGCATGCCGCCGAGGAGCGAGAACTTGTTGTTCGACGACCAGCCGGCGAGCACCACCGAGTAGACGCCGAGCCCGCTCATGGCGAGGAAGAACAGCAGGCCGACATTGAGATTGCCGATGATGCCGATCATCGGCGTCGCCGGGACGACCGCGATGGCGAGCATCACCGTGACCATCGAGATGGCCGGGGCGAGGACGAAGATGACCGGGTCGGCGAAGGGGGGAATCCAGTCCTGCTTGAAGAGCAGCTTGATGCCGTCGGCGACGACCTGGAGCACGCCGAAGGGGCCGGCGCGGTTGGGGCCGTAACGGTCCTGCCAGAACCCGAGCAGGCGGCGTTCGATCCAGGTCAGCAGCGCGGCGGCCGCCATCAGCACCGCGAGGCCGATCACGACGTTCAGCAGGCCGATGACGATCTCGTTGCCGTGGGTCATGACACGGGCGGCTCCGCCGGGCGCAGCCGCAGCCATGCGGGGATGGCGTGCGGCCTCTGCGCGAAGCCGGCGAGCCCGGCGACGCCGCGCGGCAGGGCGGGATCGATCTCGACCGCGAGGTCCTCCCGCGCATCGCCGATCTCGCAGGCCAGGTTCTGGCCGGCGGCGACGCCGAGCGAGGCGGCGTCCTCGGCGTTGAGGACGAGGGCGGGCGGGGCCGCGCGTTCCCGGATGGGCGGGGCGCGGCCGGCCTGTTCATCGTCATTGAAGACGCGGGGCAGCAGGATCGCGAGCCATTCGTCCGGCCGCGGGGAAAACGCGGCGGGGATCGATGCGTCATAGGGCCGCGCGGCGTCCGGCCGGGATTCGAACAGGCGCACGCCGGGATCGCCGCCCTTGAGCGGGCCGTCGATTTCCGCCTGGAAGCGGTTGAGCGACTGCACCGAGTTCCAGCCCGGCGCCCAGAAGACCGGGCGCAGGGCCGGCGGCATGGCGCCGTGATGGCCTTCCATCGTCGCGCTGAAGGGCGAGTCCGCCGGGACGGGCGGTTTCGGTTCGTGCACGTTGCGCCCGGCATCGATCGCGGTGCGGCCGGAATAACGGCGGGTTTGGCTGGCGATGCGGGAGCCGACGACGCGGAACGCCGCCGGCGGCGCGACACCGGGCAGCGCGGCGAAGCGCGGCAGCGAGGCGGCCAGGGCGGCGGCGATGGCGTCGGTCGTGGTCAGGCTCTCGCAGGACGGGAGCCCGGCGGCGCGGGCCGCGGCAACAAGCCAGCGCCAGGATTCGGCGAGACCGTCCTCCGCGATGATCGGCGGGTAGAAGCGCTGCGCCCGCCCCTCGGCGCTGACCAGGGTTCCTTCGGCCTCGGCGAAGCTGGCGGCGGGCAGGACGAGATCGGCCCGGCGCGTGGTGGGGCTTTGGGAATGGTCGAGCACCACGAGGCGCGAGGCGGCCAGCGTGGCCTCGATCACCGCCGCGGGCGTGCGGCGGTGGAGGTCGTTCTCGAGCACGATGACGACGGGCGCCTGCCGCGCCAGCGCGGTTTCGACACTGGCCTCCCCCGCCGTCATCAGCGCGAGGCCGAGGCTGTTGCATTCGGGAACGTTCAGCAGCAGCGCCGGCGTCTTGCCGCGGGCGCGCAAGGCGGCGGCGATGTTGGCGGCGGCGCGGACGATGCTCTCCTCGCCGCTCTCGACGCCGGAGACGACGAGCGGGTTCGGCGCGGCGAGCAGCGCGTCGGCGATCTCGCGTGCCGCCGTGGCGAGGTCTTCGGACAGGCCGGGAACGTCCGGCGCGGCGGGGTCGATGCGGGCGGCCACCGCGAAGCCGAGGCGGGCGATGTCCGCCGGCGCGGCGCGGAGGGCGCGCTGCGCGATGTCGTCGAGCCGCGTGGAGGCGGGGGTGGCGATGAACACGGGGCTGCGGGTGTCGCCGGCGTGATTGCGGACGCCGGTATCCTGCCAGGCGGGGATTTTCGCCGCCACCGCGCGCGCGATGCCGGCGCCGCGCGCCGCCTGACGGATCGACAGCGCCGCGCGCGGGGCGGCGTTGGGCAGGTCCGAGCCGAGAACCAGCGCCGCATCCGCCGTCTCCATCTCGCGCAGCGAGGGGACATGCACGGCGCCGGAGCCGAGAATGTCGGCGACGAGGCGGAGCAGGCGCGCCTCGGCCGCACTGACGCCGGGGTAGAAATTCTGTTCGCCGACGAGCTGGCGCAGGACGTAGTTCGATTCCAGCGAGGCGCGCGGCGAGCCGATGCCGATGACGGCATCGCCCGCGCGCAGCAGGGCGGCGAGACGGGCGATCGCGTCGTCGCGGTCGATCGTCGCCTGGTTTCCATTGTCGCTGCGCCGGAGCGGGGCGCGCAAGCGGTCCGGCGCGTTGACGAAGCCATAGCCGAAGCGGCCGCGGTCGCAGAGGAAATAGGTGTTGACCGCGCCGTTGTAGCGATTGACGATGCGGCGCAGCCGGTCGGCGCGGGCGTTGGCGATGGTGTTGCAGCCGAGGCCGCAATGGGCGCAGACCGAGGGCGCGCCGCGCATGTCCCATTTGCGGACGTAATGCGCGGAAAACGTCTTGTCGGTGAAGACGCCGGTCGGGCAGATCTCGATGAGGTTGCCGCTGAACTCGTTCTCCAGCGTGCCATCGGCGTGGCGGCCGAAATAGACGTGATCGTGGGCGGCGAAGACGTCGAAGTCGCGGCCGCCGGCATAGTCGCGATAGAAGCGCGAACAGCGGTAACAGGCGATGCAGCGGTTCATCTCGTGCTTGATGAACGGCCCGAGATCCTGGTTCCGATGGGTGCGCTTGGTGAAGCGGTAGCGGCGGTAGGTGTGGCCGGTCATCACCGTCATGTCCTGGAGGTGGCATTCGCCGCCCTCCTCGCAGACCGGACAGTCATGCGGGTGGTTGACCATCAGCCACTCGATCACGCTGGCGCGGAAGGCGACGACCTCGGGATCGGCGATCGAGAAGCGCGCGCCTTCGGGCACCGGGGTCATGCAGGCCATGACCATGCGGCCGGTCTGGTCCTCCGGCCCGTCATATTGCTTGACGGCGCATTGCCGGCAGGCGCCGACCGAATCGAGCGCCGGGTGCCAGCAGAAATACGGCAGGTCGAGCCCGGCGCCGAGGCAGGCCTGGAGCAGGTTTTCGTCGGGCTTCGCGGTCAGGGTCTTGCCGTCCACCTCGAAGGTCGTCATGCCCAGCCCTCCGCCGTGTCGTGCCAGGGGCAATGCCGCTCGCTGACATGACGTTCGAATTCCTCACGGAAGAATTTCAGGCCGCTGCGCAGCGGCGCCATGGCACCGGGGGCGAGATCGCAGAAGGTGCGGCCGGGACCGAGGAAGTCGACGTGATGGGCGAGCAGCTCGATGTCATCCGGCTCGCCCTCGCCGGCTTCCAGCGCCGTGAGGATGCGCTCGACCCAGGGCAGGCCGTCGCGGCAGGGGGTGCACCAGCCGCAGGATTCCTGGGCGAAGAAATGCTCGATGTTGCGCAGCAGGCCGACCGGGCAGCGCTTCTGGTCCAGCACCAGGATGTTGGCGGTGCCGAGCCAGCTGCCGATCTTGCCGACGGAGTCGAAATCCATCGGGACGTCGAAATTCTCGCGCATGATGAACGCGGTCGACGCGCCGCCGGGCAGCACCGCGCGCGCCTCGTAGCCCTCGCGCATGCCGCCGGCATGCTCCTCGATGATTTCGTTGAGCGGCGTGCCCACCGGCAGTTCCCACAGACCGGGGCGGTTGACCCGGCCGCTGACGCCGTAGAGCTTGGTGCCGCCTTCGGTCGCGCTGCGGCTCAGGCCGAGAAACCAGTCCGCGCCGCGCTCGATGATGGACGGCACGCAGCACAGCGTTTCGACGTTGTTGACGACGGTGGGCTTGCCCCACAGGCCGCTGGTCGTCGAGCGCGGCGGACGGGTGCGCGGCACGGCGCGCTTGCCCTCCAGCGCGGAGAACAGGGCGCTGGCCTCGCCGCAGATGTAGCGCCCGCCGCTGCCGTGGACGTGGATGGTGAGCGAGAAGCCGGAGCCCAGGATGTCGGCGCCGAGATAGCCGCGCGCCTCGGCCTCGGCCACGGCGCGGGAGAGCCGCTCCATCGCCAGCACGTATTCGCCGCGGACGAAGATGTAGGCGGTTTCGGCCTGGACCGCGAAGGCGCCGATGATGATCCCCTCGATCATCAGATGCGGCGCGGCTTCGAGCAGGAGGCGGTCCTTGAAGCTGCCGGGTTCCATCTCGTCGGCGTTGATCACGAGGTAGCGGTGGCGCGGCGCGTCCGCGCCGCGGGGCGCGCCTTCCCATTTGCGGCCGGCGGGAAAGCCGGCGCCGCCGCGGCCGCGCACCTTCGCGCGCTTGACCTCCTCGACGACGCTTTCCGGCGACATGCCGAAGGCCTTGCGCATCGCCGCGTAGCCGCCGGCGCGCTCGTAGCCGGCGATGTCGAGCGGCTGGCGGCCGGGCTGGATGTATGAAGTGAGGGGTCGGTCCGCCATCGCCATCACCTGTACTGCTCCAGGATCGCGTCGATCCGCTCGGGGGTGAGGTTGCCGTGCAGGTCGTCGCCGATCATCATGGCCGGGGCGCGGTCGCAGCAGCCGAGGCAGACGATCGGCAGGAGGGTGAAGCGGCCGTCCGGCGTGGTTTCCCCCGGCTCGATGCCGAGGCGCTGGCGCAGCAGGTTGCGCGCGGCGGTGGCGCCCATCACCCAGCAGGCCACGCTGTCGCACAGCAGGATGACGTGGCGGCCCACCGGGCGGCGGAAGATCAGGTTGTAGAAGGTGGCGACACCGTCGAGCTCGGCGGGTGTCATGCCGAGCAGGGCGGCCACTTCGGCGAGATGGTCGTCCGAGACATGGCCGTGGCGCTTCTGCACCGCCTTCAGCGCATCGATGCCGGCGGCGCGCGGGGTTTCGGACTCGCGCAGAAAGGTCGCGATCGTCTCGCGCAGGGCGGCATCGAGCGGCGCGGCGGCCGGATCGGGTTCAGCGGTCGACATCGGCCATCACGAAATCGATGCTGCCGATGATCGCGATCAGGTCGGCGACATAGGCGCCGCGGCTGATCAGCGGGATCATCTGCAGATGGGGAAAGGACGGGGTGCGGATGCGGGTGCGGTAGGAGACGGTGTCGCCGTCGGCGACGAGGTAATAGCCGTTGATGCCCTTGGTCGCCTCGATGCTGACCATCGCCTCGCCGGGCGGAAGCACGGGGCCCCAGCTGACATTGAGGAAATGGGTGATGAGGGTTTCGATGTCCTGCATCGTCCGCTCCTTGAGCGGCGGCGTCGTCAGCCGGTGGTCGGACTTGTAGGGGCCGGGCGGCATGTTATCGAGGCACTGGCGGATGATGCGCAGGCTCTGGCGGATTTCCTCGATATGGACCACCACGCGGTCGTAACAGTCGCCGTTGTGGCAGATCGGAATGTCGAACTCGAGCTGGTCGTATCCGGAATAGGGGCGCTGGCGGCGATAGTCCCAGCCGAGGCCGCAGGCGCGCAGGCCGGGGCCGGTCACGCCCCAGTCCAGCGCTTCCTCCAGCGTGTAGGCGCCGACGCCGATCGTGCGGGCCTTGAAGAGGCGGTTGCGCATGACGAGCTTGTCGTACTCGTCGAGCCGCTTCGACTGGTAGCCGAGATAGTCGCGGATCATCCGGTCCCAGCCCTGGGGCAGGTCCGCCGCCACGCCGCCGATGCGGAACCAGGCGGGGTGCATGCGGAAGCCGCAGATCGCCTCGATGATCTGGAACACCCGCTCGCGGTCGGAGAACATGTAGAAGACCGGCGAAAGCTGGCCGACATCCTGCGACATGGTGCCGTAGAACACGAGATGGCTGGCGATGCGGAACAGCTCGGCGAGCATGATGCGGATCATCTGCGCGCGTGACGGCACCTCGATCCCCGCGAGGCGCTCGACCGCCATCACGTAGGGGAAGTTGTTCATCACGCCGCCGAGATAGTCGATGCGGTCGGTATAGGGGATGTAGGTGTGCCAGGACTGGCGCTCGGCCATCTTCTCGGCGCCGCGGTGATGAAAGCCGATCTCGGGCACGGCGTCGACGATTTCCTCGCCCTCGAGCTGGAGGATGATGCGGAACACGCCGTGGACGCTCGGGTGGTTGGGGCCGAGATTGAGGAACATGAAGTCGGAGTTCTCGCTGTGCCGCTTCATGCCCCAGGCCTCGGGGTTGAAGCGCAGCGCCTCCTGTTCGGCGCGTTCCTTCTCCTCGGTGAGGATGTAGGGGCCCATTTCGGTGGCGCGGGCGATGTAGTCCTTGCGCAGCGGATGGCCGGTCCAGGTCGGCGGCGTGAGGATGCGGAACAGGGTCGGGTGGCCGGCGAAGCCGATGCCGAACATGTCCCAGACCTCGCGTTCGTACCAGTTGGCGTTGGGCCAGATATCCGCGATGCTCTGCACCTCGAGCGCGCCCTCGGCGAGCGGGACCTTGACGCGGACATCGTCGTTCCGCTCGAAGGAGACGAGGTGATAGACGAGGGTGAAATCGGATTTCGGCAGGCCATCGCGGTGGACGCGCTGGCGCTCGTCGATCGCGGTGAGGTCGTAGAGCATCTGGAAGCGCCTTGTGGCGCCGTCGCGCAGGTGCCGGAGCACGGCGTGCACGATGTCGCGATCGATCCAGATGGTCGGGATCCGGTCGGCGGTCTGCTGCAGGGTGAAGGAGATCGGCCCGAGCGTGCGGACCAGGTCGGACACGATACCCTGTTCGGCCTCTGTGGCGGGGATGCTGTTGAATTCCGTCAGCATCCCGCCCTCCCTAAACGCTGTCCGGCGTGGGGAGGCTGCCGGCCGCTTGCCTCTCCTGGTGTTTGAGATCGCGGAAGCTGGGCCGCTCGATCTTCTCGGCGCCGTTGGGACCGACCAGCCAGCTGAGCGGCCGGCGCTCGGAACCGATCGAGTTCTGCAGCAGCATCAGCCCTTCGAGCAGCGCGTCCGGCCGGGGCGGACAGCCGGGGACATAGACATCGACGGGCAGGAAACTGTCGGCACCCTGGACGACGGCATAGATGTCGTACATCCCGCCGGAATTGGCGCAGGCGCCCATCGAGATCACCCAGCGCGGCTCCAGCATCTGGTCGTAGAGATACTTGATGACGGGCGCCATCTTCACGAACACGGTACCGGAGATGACGATCAGGTCGGCCTCGCGCGGGGTGGCGCGCAGCACTTCCGAGCCGAAACGGGCGATGTCGAACTTGCTGGTGAAGGCCGTCGCCATTTCGACATAGCAGCAGGAGAGGCCGAAATTGAACGGCCAGATCGAATATTTGCGGCCCCAGGCCACCATGTCTTCCAGCCGGCCGAGGGCCACGTTGCGGCGAACCGCATCGGTGAAGGTGCCGCCGCCGGGGGATGGGGCGGCCGGCTGGCCGGCTGTGCCGAGGCCGCGGAGAAGAGGCGCGGTCGTGGAGAGCTGTTGTCCCGTCGCGCCTTTGCCGAATGTGAAGCGCATGGCGTCAGCGCCTCCGCACTATCGCAAGCGCGCGGGGCTTTGGCCCCCATTCGAGCGCGCCGGCGCGCCACAGATAGGCGAGCGCGGCGAGCAGGGCGAGGATGAAGACCGCGATCACCAAATAGCCGGTCCATCCGGCGGCATGGACGGCGGTGGCCCAGGCGTAGAGATATGCGGCCTCGAGATCGAAGATCACGAAGAACATCGCGATGAGATAGAATTGCACGGGAAGCCGGAAGCGGGCGTAGCCGACGGTGACGATGCCGGATTCGAACGGTTCGATGGTGGCCCGTTTCAGGTGCCGCTGGCCGAGGAAATGGGACACGCCGATCATACCCGCGACCAGAGCGATCACGACAAAGGTGTAGACCAGCAATACCCAGTAATGGGCGTTATCCGCCATGGTCCGTGTCCATCCCGGCAGGCGTTTCTCGAACCAGCGAGTGCGGCTCGAGCCGCAAGACGACAAAACCTTTCCTCACAATCTGACACTATTGTGACCGCGCCTGTCAAGCGAGTCGTACTGGCAACGATTTCCGACCCCCATGGTCCTGAATGGATGGGCGTTGACGCGGCTTGCGGCGATGTTCATGCCGCCTGACGGCGCCGCGCGCGGAGGCGCCGGACCCATTTGACGAGCTCCAGCAGGATGAAGATCAGGCTCGATGCGAGGACGCAGACCGCGAGTTCGGCGGCGGTCAGAGGCGCGGCGTTGAACGCGCCGTTGAGGCCGGGCGTGTAGATCACCGCCATTTGAAGCGCGAATGTGAGGCCGATCGCGCCGAGCAGCGGCCTGTTCGAGAGCAGCCCCTGGGTGAACAGCGACGCGCGCGACGAACGGATCGCCATGATCTGCCACATCTGCACGAAGGTGAGCACGGTGAAGACCATCGTCTGCCAGTGGGTATCGCCGAGGCGGAGCGCTCCCGCTTCCGTGAACAGCGTGATCGCGGCCATGACGAGGCCGGACCAGAACACGTCCCATAACATGCCGTTATCGAACAGGCCCTCGCGCGGCGGGCGCGGCGGGCGGCTCATGATGTCGGGCTCGCCGGGTTCGGCCGCAAGGGCAAGGCCGGGCAGGCCGTCGGTGACGAGGTTGATCCAGAGGATCTGGATCGGCACCAGGGGGACCGGCAGGCCGAAGAACGGGGCGAGGAAGATCGCCCAGATTTCGGCCGAGTTGCAGGCGACCACGAAGCGGACGAACTTGCGGACATTGTCGTAGATGCGGCGGCCTTCGCGCACCGCCGCGACGATGGTCGCGAAATTGTCGTCGAGCAGGACGAGGCTCGCGGCCTCGCGGGCGACATCGGTCCCGCCGCGACCCATCGCGACGCCGATATCGGCATGGGCCAGCGCCGGCGCGTCGTTCACGCCATCGCCGGTCATGGCGACGATCTCGCCGTTCGCCTGCAACGCCGTGACGATGCGGATCTTTTCGGAGGGATCGACGCGGGCGAACACGCTCGCCTCGCGCACGCGCCGGGCCAGGGCCGGATCGTCGAGCGACTGGAGCTCGCGGCCGGTGACGACATCGCCGCCATCGCCGATGATGCCGAGGGCGCGGGCGATCGCGCGCGCGGTGACCGGGTGATCGCCGGTGATCATGACGGGGCGGATTCCCGCGGCCCGGCAGGTTTCGACGGCCACGCGGGCTTCCGGCCGCGGCGGGTCGATCAGCCCGACGAGGCCGAGAAACGTCAGGTCCTGTTCGAGTTCGGCCAGCGCATCGCCGGATGGCATGGCATTGCGGGCGCCCTGGGCGATGGCGAGCACCCGCAGCCCGTCTTCGGCCATGCGCGCGGCCGCCTGCGCGATCGGTTCGGGATCGAGCGCGGTGACCCCCTGCCCCGTCGTCATCGTGGCGCAGAGCGGGAGGACGGCTTCCGGCGCGCCTTTCGTGTAGACGACGAAGCGGTTGCCGTCGCGATGCACGGTCGTCATCCGCCGGCGGGCGGAATCGAAGGGCAGTTCGGCCACGCGCGGGGTGAGCGCCGCCTCGCGCCCGCGGTCGAGCCCGGCATCGGCGGCGGCGCGCCAGAGGGCGATTTCGGTCGGATCGCCGATGGCGTGGGCGGTTTCGTCCACGGCGATATCGTTGCAGAGAAGCAGGGCGCGGAGCAGCGGCGCGTGCTCGTCGAGCGCCGCGACGGCCTGGCGCTGGCCGCCGGCCCAGACCTCGGTCAGGCGCATGTCGTTGAGGGTGAGCGTGCCGGTCTTGTCCGAGCAGATCGTGGTGACCGAGCCGAGGGTTTCCACCGCCGGAAGCCGGCGGATCAGCGCCTGCGCCCGGGCCATGCGGGAGGCGCCGAGCGCGAGCAGGACGGTGACGACGGCGGGCAGCGCCTCGGGGATGGCGGCGACGGCGAGGCTGAGCGCGGTGAGCAGCATCAGCAGCGGCGCCTCGCCGCGGAGCAGGCCGATGCCGAAGATCAGCGCGCAGATCAGGATTGCCGCGATGGCGATCTGCCGGCCGAAGACGGTGAGCCGCTGCTGCAACGGCGTGCGCGGGGCGGCGGCGGTTTCGAGCATGGCGGCGATGCGGCCGAGTTCGGTTGCCATGCCGGTCGCGACGACGACGCCGCGGCCGCGCCCGTTGAGGACGACCGTGCCCTTGTAGGCCATGCCGTGACGTTCGGCGAGCGGCTGGTCGGCCGGCGCCGCCGCGACATGTTTGACCACCGGCACGGATTCCCCGGTGAGCGAGGCCTCGCCGAGTTGCAGGCCGGCGGCTTCCAGCAGCCGGAGATCGGCGGGGATGGCGTTGCCGGCCTCGATGAGCACGATATCGCCGGGCACCAGACGGTCGGCCGGGAGGTGGTCGGGGTGACCGTCGCGCAGGGCGACCGCCGTGGGGGCCGCGAGGCGGCGCAGGGCGGCGACCGCCCGCGCCGCACGCGCCTCCTGCGCGAAGCCGATGGCCGCGTTGAGCACGACGATCGCCAGGATCACCAGCGTGTCGGCGAGTTCGCCGATGACGCCGGAGAGAATGGCGGCGCCGATCAGCAGCAGGATCATGACATCGGCGAACTGGGCGGCCAGCATGGCGAGGCGGCCGCGCTGCCGGCCCTCGCGGATTTCGTTCGGACCGAAGCGGGTGGCGCGCGCCCTCGCCTCCTCGCCGGTGAGGCCCTGCGCCGCGTCGCTGCCGAGACGGGCCAGCACGGCGTCGGGGCCGAGCGCGTGCCAGCGCACGGCATCAGCGGTTTCGGGCCCGGCGCCGTGTTCGTCAGTGCGTGCCATGGAGGAAGATCACATAGGAATTCAGCAGATACATCGTGAACAGGCCGAAGCTGATCCAGCCGACGGTTTGGAAGATGCGCCGCTGCGGGCGATACAATATGCCGGCGATCAGCAGGCCCGACATGATGACGGCGGACAGCGCCGACACGACATGCACCGGCGAGACCCGGTAGAGGATCGGGCCCTGCCGGTAGAACAGGTCGTCGATGCCGAGGATGAGGATGTTGAACATGTTGCTGCCGAGCAGGTTCGCCATCGCCATGTCCACGGCGCCGATGCGGACGGCGACGACGCTGACCACCAGTTCCGGCAGCGAGGTGACGGCGGCGACCAGCAGCGTGCCGACGAAGGTCTGTTGCCAGCCCATCGCCGCGGCCAGCGCCACGGCGACGAATGGCAGCGCCGTGCCGGTGACGACGACGACCGCCGAAGCGAGCGCATAGCTGCGGACCGCCGTGCCGAGCGTGGTTCCGGCATAGCGGTCGGCCGCGTCTTCGGCGGCGTCCTCGCGGTGGTCGCGCTCGTAGAAGAAGACGGCGCGGGCGCCGAGCGCGTAAAGCAGGAAGATGATCGGCGTGTAGCCGCCGACCCCGAATGCGGCGAAGGCCATGCCCTGGCCGTGCAGGGCGATGTTCATGCCGACGAAGCCGATCAGCACGACGCCGAAGCCGGCGGAGAGGATGTGCCCCTGGCGCACCCGGCGGTAGACGCTCTCGCCGCGTTGCATGAAGTCGAGCACGATCAGGATCGCGAGGTTGAAGACGCAACTGCCGAAGACATCGCCCACCGCGGTGTCCGGCGCGTTGGCGATGGTCACGGCGCTGAGGCCGGTCGCGAGTTCGGGCAGCGAGGTGATGGCGGCGACGAGGATCAGGCCGATCCAGCCGCCGGTCAGGCCCGTCTTCACCGCGATGATATCGCCGTTGCGCGACAGCACCGGCCCGGCAGCGCCGACCAGCGCGAGGCAGGCGAAGAAGGCGAGCCAGATTTCGGCGGCCGTCATCGCCGGGCGCGCCCGAAGGGGATGGTCCGTCCACCGTCGGTCCCGAGGGAGGCGGGACAGGGCGGCTTCCGCTCGCTGCTCGACATGTCCGAAGCCCGATCGCGCTGTGAGACCTATCGATCCCATGCCCGGCGGCGTGCGGCATTGAGGGAAATCAACGCGCCGGCATGGGCGCCGGAAGCCGATGATCCGCTATGCGCCTGAAACGGGAACGGCGGCGTTGCCGGTCGATGCGGCGCGGGCGGCGGCGTCGAGAACCGCCATGACCGCGAGCGCCTCGTCAGGCCGCACGGGATTCGGCGCGCGGCCGAGCAGCGCCTCGCGCAGCGCCGCGTAGAATGCCCGGTGGTCGCCGGCCGGCGCGGGCAAGGAAAGCGGGGGGCTGGCGCCGTCGAGGAGGAGCAAATCGTCGGGATCCTCGCCCCAGCCGGGCGCGCCGGGGATCATGCCGGCGCGAAGCTGGTCTTCCTGCCGATCGGCCGCGCGCTTGACCAGGGTTCCCGTCTCGCCGTGGACGGTGAAGCGATGCGATCCGCCGGCCGCCAGCATGCCGGCGTGCAGGATCACGCGCAGGGCGGGATATTCGAGGACGACATGCGCCCAGTCCTCGACCGTGGCGCCCTGCCGCTGGGCGGCGAAACTCGCGATGACCCGCGACGGAGATCCGAACAGGCAGAGCGCCTGGTCGACGAGATGCGGACCGAGATCGAGCCAGAGCCCGGCGCCGGGGCCCGCCGCCTCGCGCCAGCGTGGGCGGACCTGGGGGCGGAATCGGTCGACATGGGATTCGAAGTGGCGGACCGCGCCGATGCGGCCGGTTTCGATCGCCTGGCGGATGGCGAGGAAATCGCTGTCCCAACGGCGGTTCTGGAAGACCGCGACATGGCGATGCGCCGCTTCGGCCGCTGCGACCACGGCCTGCGCATCGGCGTGCGAGAGGGCAAAAGGCTTGTCGACGACGACATGCTTGCCGGCGGCGAGGGCCATTTCGGCGAGCGGGCGATGCGAGTCGTTCGGCGTGGCGATGACGACGAGGTCGATATCGTCGCGCCGGAGGAGCGCGGCGGGGGCCTGCTCGACCGCGATGCCGGGCAGGTCGGCCTGCACTTTCGCCGCATCGCTTGAGGCGACCGCGACGAGCGAATAGCCGGCCGTGGCCCTGATGAGCGGGGCGTGAAACGTGCGGCCGGCATAGCCGTAGCCGATCAGCCCCGCGCGGATATGTCGTTCGTCGTCGGCCATCCCGTCGTCTCCGTCACGATGCGGTTGCAGGATGGCGATTGCAGCGGCGGGGGATGATCGTCAAGCGCCGGGCGCGGCTATGCGACCGCGGTCAGGATCGCGCGGCGGATGAGGGTCTCGAACAGTTTCAGCTTGTAGACGTTCTTCGCGAGCGGCGTCGCGCCGTCGAGGGCGGCGCGCGCGGCCTCGCGGGCGGCATCATCGTCGATGACCCGTCCGCGCAGCGCGGCTTCCGCGGCGCGCGCCCGATGCGGCACCGGGGCCGCCGCGCCGAGGATGATGGCGGCACGGGTGCAGGTTCGGCCGGAATCCATCTCGATCAGCACGGCGACATCGGCGAGCGGCCAGTCCATCGAATCGCGCTCGCCCTGGCGCAGATGCGCCATGCGGGCGCCGGACGGCGGGGTGGGCAGGACGATCGCGGTCAGGATTTCATGCGGCTGGAGATCGTTCTCGCGTTGCAGGTCGATGGCCGGCCCGACGAGGAAATTCTCGAGCCTGACGCGGCGGGAGGTTCCGTGCGCATCGGCGAGGTCGACGAAGGCGCCGAGCGCGACAAGGACCGTCGCCGCGGTGGAGGGATGCACGATCGCGCAGGGATGGTTGTCGAAGATCGCGTGATACTGGTTCTCGCCATTGAGCGCGAAACAGTGGCCGCCGCCCTTGCGCAGGCAGCGATAGGCGGCGGAGCGGAAATACCAGCAGCGGGGCCGCTGGAGCAGATTGCCGCCGAGCGTTGCCACGTTGCGGATCTGCGGGCTGGCCGAGTGGCCGACGGCCGAGGCCAGCGCGGGATAGCGCTCGCGGACGAGCGGATGCGCGGCGATGGCGGCGAGCGTGGCCGCCGCGCCGATGTGAAGCCCGTCGGCATCCTCGCGGATCGCGTCGAGGCCGGGAATGTCGATGACGCTCACCAGCATGGCGGGCGCCACCAGATCTTCCTTGAGCAGGTCGAGCACGTCGATCCCGCCGGCGCGCAGGAGCGCGACGCCGTTCGCCGGGCCGGCGCGGGTCATCGCTTCCGCCATCGTCGTGGAGGCCGAGGCGGCGGCGGCGGCGATCGTCGGGGCGCGGAGCGTGGCGAACGGCTTCATGGGGGCAGGTTCCGGGACGGAGAGCCGCCGAGCGCCGCCAGCACCGCGGCCGGGGTCATCGGCAGGCGCCGCATGCGGATGCCGATGGCGTTGCGGACGGCGTTGGCGATCGCCGGCGCGGTGGCGATGTTCGCCGGCTCGGCGATGCCGTAGGCATCGGTTGCGCTGTTGGCTTCGTAGTTTTCGAGGAGGACGACGTCGATCGCGGGGGTCTCGTACGGTCCGGCGATCTTGTATTGCTCGAGATCGGGGTTGACCATGCGGCCGGTGTGACGGTCCATGATGCGGTCCTCGAACAGCGCGTAGGACAGGCCCATCAGGATGCCGCCATGAACCTGGCTTTCGATCTGACGCGGGTTCATCGGGCGGCCGCAATCCTGGACGGCGAGCACGCGCTCGACCCGGATGATGCCGGTTTCGGTATCGACCGCGACGGCGGCGAACTGCACGCCGCCGAGATCCTGCCGGGCCGTCGCCGCGTCGCCGTAGCGTTGCCCGAAGCCGGCGTAATCGTCGGCGCGGGAGGCGACTTCGCTGATGGAATCCGTGCGCAGCCGCGCCGTGACCTCGCCGAAGGCCAGGCCCCGGGCAGGATCGTCGCGGACGATGATCCGCCCGGCGCGGGCGATCAGGGCATCCGGCGCGACGCCCAGGCGCTGGGCGGCTTCGGCCAGCAGGCGGCGGAGCACGCGCCAGGCGGCGGTGCGGGCGGGCGGCGTGATCGACGCCGTCGTGCGGCTGCCATAGGACGGCGGCCCCGACGGAAAGATGGTATCGCCGATGCGGACCGTGATATCCTCCGCGCGCAGGCCGAGGACTTCCGCCACCGTCTGGGCGAGCACCGTGGTGATGCCGGTGCCGATATCCTGCACGCTCGACATCACCTCCACCGAGCCGTCGCGCAGGACACGGACCTCGCAGGCCGCGTTGATCTGCACATGCGCGCCCCAGTGGGACTGCGCCATGCCGATGCCGCGCTTGACCGGCCCCCGATCCGAACCCGGCGGATGGCGGGCGGCCCAGCCGAAGCGCGCGGCGCCGATCCGCCGTTCCTCGCGGCGGACCGGGCTGGGATCGATCCTGTCGCGCAGGGCAACGGGATCGAGCGCGAGGCGTTCGGCGAGCTCGTCGATCGCCTGTTCGAAGGCGAAGGCGCCCGGCACGTTTCCCGGCGCGCGCATGGCGCAGCCGGGTCCGGCATTGGTGAAGACGTCGCGATGCGATGTCAGCAGGTTCGGACACCGGTAGACCGCGCCGGCAAAGTCGCCGACGCCGGCGCCGAGCGCCACGCCCGCCGTGCCATGGCTGGTCAGTTCGATCGCGGTCAGCGTGCCATCGCGCCGGGCGCCGATGCGCAGGTGCTGGAACGTGCCGGGGCGGTTGCCGGAATCGACCTGCTCCTCGGCGCGGGTCAGCACCAGGCGGACGGGCGCGCCGGCCGCGCGGGAGAGGGCGACGGCGGCGCGCCCATAGGTGCCGAGGGTCGATTTCGAGCCGAAGCCGCCGCCCATGCCGTCGACCACGACGCGCACGCGGCTGAGCGGGAGCTGAAACGCGGCGGCGAGTTCGTGGCGGATGCCGGCGGTGAACTGGGTGGACATGTGGACGGTGAGCCCGTCCTCCGTCCAGTCCGCGACGATGGCGTGGGGCTCCATGCAGCAATGGGTCTGCACCTGGGTGCGATAGGTGCCCTCCACCACCACATCGGCCGCGGCGAGGCCGGCGGCGACGTCGCCCCGCCGGTCGATCACGGCGGCGCGGACGTTGCCGTGTCGGGCGAGACCGGCGGGGGCCGGGAAGCCGGAGGGATGGCCGGCCGGCGCGGTGCCGGGGGCATAGACCGGCGGCGCTTCGCTGGCGCGGGCGTCTTCCATGTCGACGACGAAGGGGAGCGCTTCGTAGTCGACACGGACGAGATCGAGCGCCGCGCGGGCGATGGCCGGCGAGTCGGCGGCGAGTGCGGCGACCGGCTGGCCGGCATAGCGGACCATGCCCGACAGGGGATCGCCGGGCTGCGCCAGGATGACGACCGCGCGGACGCCATCGAGCGCGCGGGCCGCGCCGGCGTCGATCGCGCGGATGCGGGCATGCGCGAGGGGCGCGCGCAGCAGGCGGGCATGCAGCATGCCGCGCGGCGCGATGTCGACCGTGTAGCGCGTGGCGCCCGTGACCTTGTCGCGCCCGTTCAGCCGGGGAACCGAACGGCCGATGACCGCGAGTTCGGCGTTCGGCGGCAGCGGCGGCGGCTCGTCCGCCGGCACCGACCGCTCGATCGACCCGAGGCCGGCCCCGGCGATGCCGTGGGGGAAGCGCTCGGTGCGGCGTGACGGATCATGCGCCATGCTCAGGATTTCCGTACACGCGCGGCGTCGAGCGTCGCCGCGATGACGTGCGGATAGGTGCCGCAGCGGCAGAGATGGCCGCTGATGGCCGCCCTCACCTCGGCGTCGGTCGGTGCCGGCACGGAGTCGAGCAGGGCGGCGCAGCTCATGACCATGCCGGGCGTGCAGAAGCCGCATTGCAGGGCGTCGTGCGCGATGAACGCGGCCTGAACCGGATGGAGGTCGTCGCCGCGCGCCAGCCCCTCGATCGTCGTGACCCGATGCCCCGCGGCATCGATGGCGAGGAACATGCAGGAGACGATCGGCTTGCCGTCGAGCCAGACGGTGCAGGCGGAACAGGCGCCGCGATCGCATGCGACCTTGGTGCCGGTCAGGCCGAGCATCGTGCGGAGCGCATCGGCGAGGGTCGTCTGCGGCGGGATGGCGAGGATGTGGCCGGTGCCGTTGACCGTGAGGGTGACGGGGATTGCGCCGGGGCCGAGCACCCGCCCGGCATCCGCGGCGGGCGGTGCCGCCGCGGCGGGACCGGGCACGCCCGCGGCGGCGGCGGCCAGCGCCGAACCGCATATGAACGACCGTCGCGAAACATCGTGCTCCACAGTGCAGGATCCGCCGCTCGAGGGTGTCCGGAACGGCATCCGCGCGGATGCCGATACTGGTCATGGTGGATAGCATCGGCCGGCGGTTCCCGCGTTGACCCATGTCAAGGGCGGTCGCGCGCCGGGGCCGTCCGGCGGCGCTGCGCCCCCTGTCATAGGGAGGGGGAGTATGCTAGAGATGCCGGATGACCCATACCGTTCGTGAAAAGCGGAAGCTGCTGGCGCGCGTCCGCCGGATCCGGGGCCAGGTCGAGGCCATCGAGCGGGCGCTCGAGGCGGAGGCCGGCTGCGAGACCGTCATGCAGCAGATCGCCGGGGTCCGCGGGGCGATCGCGGGGCTGATGGCGGAGGTCGTCGAGGATCACGTCCGTTCGCACCTCGTGGACGCGGACACCCATCCCGACGCGCAGGACAACGACGCGACCGAGCAGCTCCTGGCCGTGATCCGCGCCTATCTGAAGTGAGGCAAGACATGTCTGATCAAACGACCTTCGCAGGGCACGACCATATTTTCCTGCGCGCCGACCATGAGCGCAGCGAACGCCGCACCTGGTGGGTGATCTGGATCTGCACGGCGATGATGATCCTGGAGATCGTCGGCGGATCGCTGTACGGGTCGATCGCGCTGGTGGCGGATGGCCTGCACATGAGCACGCATGCCGGCGCCCTGCTGCTCGCCGCCCTCGCCTATCGCTACGCCCGCAAGCACGCGGGCGATCCGCGCTTCAGCTTCGGTACGGGAAAGTTCGGCGATCTGGCGGGGTTCACCAGCGCCATCGTCCTGGCGATGATCGCCCTGCTGATCGGCTACGAGGCGATCAGGCGGTTCTTCGCGCCGGTGCCGATCGATTTTGCCGAGGCCCTGCCGATCGCCGGACTCGGGCTCGTCGTCAATGTGGTCAGCGCGCTCATTCTCGCCGGCGGGCATGACCATGGCCACAGCCACGGCCATGCCCACGGGCACGGACACGGGCACGGGCACGGGCACGGGCACGGGCACGGGCATCATCACGGACACGCCGGGGATGACCACCACCATGACGACGAGACGCACCTCGTGACGATCGGCGGTGCCGCCATGCGCCTCGGCATTTTCGAGGATGGCGTGCCGCCGCGGTTCCGCCTGGCGGCGGAGGATGGCGATCTGCCGACGGCGGCGGCGGTGACGATCGAGACGATCCGCGCCGGCGGCCGGCGCCAGGCCTTCACGATGACGGCGGCCGACGGCTACCTGGAATCGCACGAGGAAATTCCCGAGCCGCATGAATTCACCGCGGTCGTTGCCATCGGCGATGCCAGCGGCGCCGTGAACTTCGTCGAGCACGAGCACGCCCATGAAACCACCGGGCGCGACAACAACATGCGCGCGGCGGTGATCCACGTCGCCACCGATGCGGCGGTGTCGATCCTGGTGATCGTCGGCCTTCTGCTGGCGCGCGCCTTCGGCTGGCGATGGATGGACCCGGCGGTCGGCATTGTCGGCGCGCTGGTCATCGCGAGCTGGGCGTTCGGCCTGATCCGCGACACCGGCGCGATCCTGCTGGACATGACCCCCGACCGCCGCCTCGCGCAGCGGCTGCGCGAGACGATCGAGGCGGATGGCGACGAACTGGCGGACCTGCATCTCTGGCGGCTCGGCCCGGGGCATCTGGGCGCCATCCTGTCGGTGCGGACGGCGAGCGGGCTGGGCGCTGCCGACTACCAGCGGAAGCTCGCCCGCTTCAGATCGCTTTCGCACCTGACCGTCGAGGTCCATGCGCGATCGGCGTGACGGGACGGACGCGAGGGCGCGGCGCGCCGGCTCACCGATCGGACGCCAGGGCTCCGAGAATGCGGCAGCGGGCGATGCTGCGCGAGGAGCAGGCATCGACCATCGATGCCAGTTCGCGGCGCAGGGCGGTGAGATCGGCGATCTTGCGATCGATCTCGTCGAGATGGTCGCGGGCGATCGCGTCGACATCCTCGCATGAGCGGTCGCGCTGATCCGCCAGAGCGAGCAGCGTGCCGATACGGTCGATCGGGAAGCCGAGGGCGCGCGCGCCCCGGATGAAGCGGAGACGCCCGGCATCGGTCTCGCGATAGCGGCGGTAGTTTCCCGCCGTGCGGGCCGGCGGCGCCAGCAGGCCGATCCGCTCGTAGTAGCGGATGGTCTCGATCCTGACGCCTGTCTTGCGGGAGAGTTCGCCGATTCCGAGCAAATCGCACCTCCTTGACCCTGTAGCGGCTACAGGGTCGAGATTGGCGCGGCGATCCCCGTTGTCGAGGCTTTTGTGATCATGGACGATGCCCCTGCCACCATCGAGCCAACGCTTCAGGACCATTGCTGCGCCGCGGCCGGCCCGACAGCCGGCACGAGCCCGGCGCCGGCGCTGCGCGCGGAGAGGGCGGCGCTGATCGGGCGCGCCTTCCGGCTGGAATATGCAACGCTTGGCTGGATGGCGATCGAGGCGACGGTGGCCATCGTGGCGGGGCTCCGGGCGCGCAGCGTGGCGCTGGGCGCCTTCGGGATCGACAGCGTGATCGAGATCGCCTCCGCGCTGGTGCTGATCTGGCGCCTGAACGTGGAGCTGCGCCGCGGCGAGGCGTTCGGCGAGCAGGCGGAACGCCTCGCGGGCCGGCTCGCCGGCGGGCTGCTGTTCGCCCTTGCCGCCTCTGTCGTCATCATGGCGGCGTTCAGGCTGGCGGCGCGGGCCGGCGCTTCGTTCTCCTGGCCCGGCCTCGCGGTGACGCTCGCGGCGATGCCGGTGATGTATCTGCTCGCGCGGCGCAAGATCGCCGTCGCCGATGCGCTCGGCAGCCGCGCGATGCGGGCCGATGCGATGGAGAGCATAACCTGCTTCTATCTCTCGCTGGTCGTCGTGATCGGCCTGGCGGTTCAGGCGGTCACCGGCGCCTGGTGGGTGGACGCCGCGACCTCTCTGGGTGTTGTCTGGTTCCTGGTCAGGGAAGGCCGCGAAGCCTGGACCGGCACCTGCTGTTGCTGACCCGGCATCCGGCCGGTTCGGAGGAGTTTTCCATGCCGCACGATCATCATGCTCATGACGCCCATGCCGGCCATGACCATCACGGCCATTCCCACGGCCCCGGGCACAGCCATGCGCCAGCGGATTTCGGGGCGGCATTCGCGATCGGGGCGATCCTGAATTCCGCGTTCGTCGTCGGCGAGGTGATCGCCGGCATCGCGGCGCATTCGATGGCGCTGGTCGCCGATGCCGGCCACAATCTCGGCGACGTGCTGGGCCTGCTCGTGGCCTGGGTGGCGGCGGTTCTGGCGAAACGGTCCCCTTCCCGGCGCTATACCTATGGCCTCGGGCGCGGCACCATTCTCGCCGCGCTGATGAATGCGACGATCCTGCTCATCTCCATCGGCGCCATCGCCGTCGAGGCCATCCGGCGGCTGTTCGAACCCGCTCCGGTCGGCACGGTGACGATCATGATCGTCGCGGCGATCGGCATCGTCGTCAACGGCGTCACCGCCTGGCTGTTCGCCGCGGGGCGCGGGTCCGACATCAATATCCGCGCCGCGTTCCAGCACATGGCCTATGACGCGCTCGTCTCGCTCGGCGTCGTCGTGGCCGGCGCCGTGATCCTGCTGACCGGATGGGAGCGCATCGATCCGCTGGCGAGCCTCGCCATCGCCGGCGTCATCCTGGCCGGCACCTGGGGGCTGCTCAGGGATTCGGTCGCCCTTGCCATGGACCGCGTGCCGGACGGCATCGATATCGCCGCGCTGCGCGATTTCGTCCTGGACTGGCCGGAAGTATCGGCGGTGCATGATCTGCATGTGTGGCCGACAAGCACCACGGACAGCGCCATGACCCTGCATGTCGTGACGCCCGGCGGCCACCCCGGGGATGATTTCACCGGCCGCCTCGCGGAGGCGATACGGCTGAATTTCGGGATCGGCCACCTCACCCTGCAGATCGAGACCGATGCCGCGCTGTGCGCGACGGACTGTTCGCGGCATCATCTCCCCGCGGCGCGGTCCTGAAGTTCCGGCCTGGCCCCTGCGTCAGACCGCGATCCCGCGATAGCGGAACTCGGTCATCATGCCGGTCGCCATGTGGTAGAGGTTATGGCAGTGGAAGGCCCAGCGGCCGGGATTGTCCGCATCGAAGGCGATCCGCACGCGGCCGTGCCGGGGGGTGACCAGAACCGTATCCCGGACCGCGCCGTTCACCGTCTTGCCGTTGATGCCGATGACCTGGAAGGCATGCCCGTGAAGATGCATAGGATGCGCCATGGAAGAGCGATTGACCAGCTCGATTTCCACGCGCTGCCCGGCTTCGAGCATGAGCGGCGTGACATGCGGCCAGTAGTCGCCGTTCAGCGCCCAGCGATAGGGTTTCATCGATCCGGACAGGTCGATGCGGTGCACGAGGTCGGGCTTGCGCGGCCTCAGCGGCTGGGCCGCGGCGAGACGCATTTCCAGCGCATTGTCGAGCGGCGGCGTCCTGTCGTGCCCCGTTTCGGCGATCGTGGGGATGCGCGCACCCGGCGTTGCCAGGACGATGCCCGTGCGGCGACGCGAGGCTTCGAGACGCGCGAGGATGGGAAAGGCGCCGGAGGGCGGCAGGTCGACGAGGATGTCCATCCGCTGGGCGATGGCGAGCGGAAAGCGGGCGCCGGCGACCGGGTGAACCGGATGACCGTCGACGGCGACGATCCTGCCTTTGAGGGTCCCGAGATCGATCCAGAACTGGCTGGAGGACGAGCCGTTGATGATGCGCAGGTGCACGCGCCCGCTGCGCCCGACGCGCACCACCTCGGGATCGGCGAGCGTGCGGTCGTTGGCGAGGAAGGCGTCGTAGTCGATATCGTTCACATCCATGGTCATGCCGCCCATGGAGTGCCCCTGCCCCATGTCGCCCGAGGACATCGACGCCATGCCGCCGGAGGCCATGCCATGCATGTTCATGGCCGGCGCCGCGACATTCTCGGCATGGCGGACCATATCGTGGACGGCGGAAGGCTTCGCCCCCGTCAGGCCGGCCAGAAGGTCGTCCGGCGTCCTGAAGCTGAAATCGTGCAGCATCAGCACGATGTCCTGCCGGTCCTCGCGCATCTCGGCGGCGGTGCGGACGATCAGCGGCGCCGTCATCAGGCTCTGCTCCTGCAGGCCGTCATGCGAATGCATCCAGTAGGTGCCGGGGATCGGCGCGTAGTCGTAGCTTCGGGTCGCGCCTGGCGCCAGCGGCGGCGTCTGCGGCCAGGGGAAGCCATCCTGGGTCCAGGGCGGCAGCTGGCCGTGCCAGTGGATGATCGTGTGCTCGTCGAGCGTGTTGGTCAGATCGACGCGGAAGCGCTCTCCCGGTGCGAGGAACAGCCCGGCTTGCCCGCTATCAGCGGTGAGACGGAAGACCCGGGCCGCGCGGCCGTTCACCTCGAGGGTGCGGGTGCCAGCCAGCAGGCGATGCCCGCCCGCGGCCGCGGCAGGGGCCTGACCGGCCTGCGCGGAAACCCATGGAACGGCACCGGCGGAACCGGCGGCGGCAAGAAGAAGGCGACGTGTCAGGCGGGAGGACATTGGCGATATTCCTGGCTGGGATCGGCGTTCGGTGGCGGGAGCGATATGGGGCCTTCCATCGTGGGAAGGTCAACGCGAAATTTGCTCGGGCAGATGGTGCGTGTGAAGGGCGCCGGATTTCGGATTTCCCATATTTAACGTATCTGTTTCGTAACAGTTGTTGCGATATGTTGCGGCCAGCGGACCGGGGCACGACATGCGGGAGGCCGGCCGGGCGGTGTCGCGGTTCCGGATTGACCGGATCGGCCGGAGCGTGCGTGGCGACACCATCGACGCCATGTGGGCAACAGAAAATTCATCGTCACGAGCCGCGTCGGGCGTGAATATTAAAAATGCATATAACAACATGTATTTATTTACACTTGAAACATTATTTCTCACTTTTAAATCCAAATCGTCATAAATACATTGGAGCAGATGTGCGTTTATATTGGAATAGAATCATTCTTTCATTTCGGCTTCTCACCGCAACTGGAATGTTGCGGGCTTTTCGCCTGGCGCCTCGCCTTGTTCTGACGTGGCGTGGTGAGGCCTGGGCGGCGCAGGTCCCGGTTGAGCCAGGATCAGGATTGCCCCTCGCCCGCCACTCGTCGCGGGATGCTGGACGCGAAGCGCTCGCCACCGTTCGGGGCCAGTGCGCGAGGGGGGCCTGATGACCCGGCCGGCGCTGTTTTCCGGCCAGACGGATGTATCCGTCCCGATGCCGGGTCTGGCTGAAATTCCCGACGGATATGCCGACATCCGAACACGGCCGGCAAAGTCGGATCGGATGGAAGGACTGACGGGATTGCGCGCCCTTGCGGCGCTATGGGTTGTTGGATTTCATTACAGTTTCGGCGCGTTCGCATACCTCTATCCGGCGGGTTCGCTGCGGGTGATCCGACTCGGCTATCTCGGCGTCGATCTGTTTTTCACACTGAGCGGGTTCGTGATCTGGCATGTCCATGCGGCCGATTTCCATCAGCCGACGGTGCCGGCATTCCGGCGATTCATCGGGCTTCGCCTCGCCCGCCTCTATCCGGTCTATCTTTTCACGATGCTGCTGTTTGTCGTGATTGTCGTCCTGGGGCCTGCGCTGGGCGATCCCTCATTCAATCCGAGGAATTATGAACCAGGCCAGTTTCTGGTCGATCTGTTCATGTTGCAAAGTTGGGGACTAACCGACCATCTCAATTGGAATTATCCGGCATGGTCGGTTAGTGCGGAGATGTTCTGCTATATCCTTTTCCCGTTCCTCGCATTTGGCCTCCGGAAGTTGAACAATGGTCTGGTGATGTCGGCAGCGGTCGCGCTGCCGTTGGCATTGGCGGCATGTTATTCGACGATATTTGGCCACACGATGAATGTGACCCTTGGAGGGCCGGTACTGCTGCGGGCGGCGGCCGAGTTCACGGAAGGGTGCCTGCTGCGCCGCATCGTCGACGTGGTGCCGGTGCGCCGTATCCGCTGGACCGTGCCAATACTCTTGATGATCGTCGCCACGGAAGCGATGTTCGTGCTCCAGAGCCGCCTTGCCGACTTCATGCCGGTGCTGGTCTTTCCCTTTGTCATCCTTGCCGCGAGTTCGAGGGCAAATGCCATTGGACGCCTCGCTTCCTCGAAGCCGTTCGTCCTTGTTGGGGCCGCGAGCTACTCGCTTTATCTGATGCAGGCGCCCGTGGAAAAAGGCGCGCGCTTTCTCCTGGCCTATGTCGCGCACGGGACAGCGCTCGAATGTGCGGCGGCGGTGTGCGGTTATATTGCAATCCTGGGCATTTCAACCGCGCTCGTTCACCGCTACGTCGAAAACCCCTCCCGCAGAAGCCTGCGGCAACTGGTCGCAGCATAGGGGGACGGCCGGCGGATCGATCACGCCGGCGCCGGCAACGGGGACGATGCGCCCCCATGCAACCATCGCGATGAGAATGGACCCGCGTCATGGCAGGGGCCAGAGCGTGTTGCCGGCAGCGCCTTCGCTTGATGCACGGCACGGCGGCACGTTTCGCACCGCAAAAGTGAGCCGGCTTCGCGTTGCTCATATTCAATTCGCATGCATAGAGTTTATTCGTTATTTGGCTATTGTTTGATCATATAGCTCTATAAACGCATATTTTTTGATATTTTTGTCTTGTTGCGCCGCATTCAGCGGCCTAATTTTCATCCATCCGGGCCGGTGCTGACAGCCCTGTCACCAGATCAACCGCTTCGAATGGAGACCGATCATGACTCGAATGAAAGCGCTGTTTTCGGCCCTGGGGGTATTGGCGGGAGCCGGGCTGGCGGGATTGACGACGGCGCATGCCGCGGCCCCGGGCCTGCCCGCGAGTATCGAGAAATCGGGCACCCTGCGCATCTGCAGCGCCGTCAATCTGCCGCCCATGGAATTCATGAATGCAGAGACCAGGCCGGTTGGCCTGGACATCGATCTTGGCGATGCCATCGCGAGCCATCTCGGCGTGAAGCCCGAATGGATCAACATGCCTTTTGCGGGGCTGATCCCTGCCCTGCTCGCCTCGCACTGCGATATCATCATGTCGCAGCTGTTCATCAAGCCGGGACGGCTCAAGGTGATCGACGAAATTCCCTACATGATTTCGCACGAGGCCGTTCTCGTGAAGCGAGGCAAGGGAGCCGTTCCCTCGCTTGAAAGTCTGTCGGGCAAGAAGGTTGCGACGGTCACAGGCACCACGGCCACGGTGCTGCTGAAGGCAGCGAACAAGGAACTTGCAGGCGCGCGGAAGAAGCCGATCGATATCGTGATGTTTCCGGAAAACACGCAGGCCTTGCAGCAGCTTCAATTCGGCCAGGTTGCCGCCTACGGTGTCGCCTACGAAACCGCGCGGTATTACATCCACAAGGCGCCGGGACAATTCGCGCTGGGCGGCCCGCCCTATTACAAGATCGCCACCGGCATCGGCATCCGCAAGAACGAAGCGGCGCTGCACAAGGCGGTCAGTTCGGCACTCGCCGACATGATGAAGAACGGCAGTTATGCCGCCATCTTCCGGAAGTGGAATCTCGGCATCGACATGCTGAAGCCCGGTTGAGCGCGGAGCATCGAGGTGCATTTCGACTGGCCTTATTTCTGGCATCAGCTGCTGGAGCCGAACGGCGCCTTCCTTGAGGGGCTCTGGCTGACGATCATGATCAGCGTCGGGGGGCAGGCGATCGGGCTCGCGATCGGTCTGCCCGCAGCGCTCGCAAGACGGTCGAAGATGGGCGTCCTGCGTTGGCCGGCGCGGGCCTATATCTTCCTGATGCGCGGCACGCCTCTGCTGGTGCAGATCGTCTTCATCTATACCGGACTCGCGGCCGCCGGCATTCTCCGGTTCCATGACATCCATCTCGGCGGACTCACCCTCGCGGGCAATGTGCAGGCCGGCATCCTCGCGCTGGGCCTGAACGAAGGGGCGTACATGGCCGAAATATTCAGGGCCGGCATCGATGCCGTCGATCGCGGCCAGACCGAGGCGGCGAAATCGCTCGGCATGGTTCCCTGGCAGATCCTTCGATATGTCGTGCTGCCCCAGGCGCTGCGTGTGGTTTTGTTGCCGATCGGCAATCAATTCAACATCATGCTGAAGAACTCGACGCTGGTGAGCGTGATCGGCGTTTCGGAAATGCTGCTGGTCACCGAGACGATCAATTCGGCCACGTTCCGCACCTTCGAACTCTACTCGGTGCTTGCCCTCTATTTTCTCGCGTTGACCACGATATGGGGTGCCGTGATGGCGCAGGTCGAGCGCCGGATGGACAGGCAGCCCGACGACAGCGCCATCGACGCCATCAGCCAGCCGATGACGGAAACCGCCTGATGCAGCCGCTCCTGATCGAAGCCGAGGACGTGGAAAAGCGTTTCGGCAACACGAAAGTTCTCGACCGTGTCAGTTTCGGCGTCCGCCGCGGCGAGACCGTGGTCCTGATCGGTTCCTCGGGTTCGGGCAAGACCACGCTGCTGCGGTGCATCAACCATCTCGAGAAAATCGAGGGCGGGCGCATCGTGGTCAATGGCGGCCTGATCGGCTACCGCGAGCAGAACGGAAAACTGGCGGAGGATCTCGAGGTCAACATCGCCCGGCAGCGACGGGATGTCGGCATGGTGTTCCAGCGCTTCAACCTGTTCGCAAATCTCGATGTCATCGACAACATCATCCTTGCGCCCATGAAAGTTCGCGGCAGGCCGCGAGCGGAAGCGGTATCGCGAGCGGAAGCGCTGCTGGCACGCGTCGGCCTCTCGCACAAGGCCAGGGCGATGCCGTCCTCCCTCTCGGGCGGACAACAGCAGCGGGTCGCGATCGCCCGTGCGCTCGCGATGCAGCCGGCGGTGATGCTCTTCGATGAGCCGACCTCGGCGCTCGACCCCGAGATGGTGGGCGAAGTGCTCGCGGTGATGCGCGATCTGGCGCAGGACGGCATGACGATGATGATCGTGACGCATGAAATGGGCTTTGCGCGAAATGTCGCGGATCGGATCATCGTGATGGATCGCGGGCGCATCGTCGAGGATGGGCCGCCTGCGGTCCTGTTCGAGCAGCCGGTTCACCCGAAGACGCGGGCGCTGCTGGGTTGCCGGCATTAGATCTTCAATCCCGCCCTGCCTCGCGATGGGAGTGCGGCGGCGGCAACTATGACCGCCGCTTGAGGAACAGCAATGCCAGCGCCAGCAGGATGGCGCCGAAGACGAGCTGGCGCGCGCCTTCGGAAATGTTCAGCGTCACCAGGATCGCCTGCAGCAGGACGACGGTCAGCGCGCCGGCGATGCTGCCGGCATAGCCCCCCTCGCCGCCTGACAGCCGGGTGCCGCCGATGACGACGGCGGCGATCGGCGGGAGCAGATAGTCGTTGCCCATGCCGAGATAGGCCTGCGACGAATATCCGCTCAGCAGCAGCCCGACGAAGGCGGCGCATGTCGCGCTGATGACGAAGATCAGTGCCGTCACCCGTCCGATCGGCACGCCGGAGAGCAGGGCCGCCGCCGGGCTGTTGCCGATCGCATAGATCGAGCGGCCGAACGGCATCGCCCGCAGGGCCAGGATGGAAGTCGCGCCGCAGACGATCCAGACGAGGAACGCCGCCGGCATGAACCCCACATTGCCGAGCGCGAGCGTGCGGGCGGCGCCGGGGATATGGGTCGTCGGCGCGACGGCGTTCGTGTAGACGAGGGCAATGCCCTGGAGCAGCAGGTTGACGCTGAGCGTCCAGATCAGCGAATGCACCCGCAGCACGAACACGCCGAGCGTGTTCAGCAGCCCCACCGCGACGCCGACCGCGATGACGATGGCGAAGGCGATCCACTGATGGCCGTACACCGCCGCGAGATTGGTGCTCAGGATGGCCGAGAGGGTGATGGTCCACGGCACCGAAAGGTCGATCTGGCCGATCAGGATGGCGAAGGTCTCGCCGATCGCGATCAGGCCGATGAACGTCGCCTGCACGAGTTGCAGCCGCATGGTGCCCCAGCCGAGGAATTCGGGATTCACCGCGACGGCGCAGCCATAAACGAGAAGGAGGATCAGGTAGGACAGCAGCATGCGCCGCGCCGCCGGCCCGAGGCGGGCGGCGAACGGCGCCGGGCCTGTCCCGATGCGCGCCGTCTTGCCGGGCGCCGTCACTGGCGCAGCACCGTGAGCCAGTTGCCGCCGCGCAGCAGGCGCAGCCCGCCGAGGCCGAGAACCACCATGAGGATCAATCCTTCGATGCAATCCTGCCAGAAGGCGGAGACGTTGAAGACGCCGAGGGCGTTGAGGATGATAGAGAGCAGGAAACTGCCGAGGATCGGCCCGATGGCCGTGCCGCGCCCGCCGGTCAGCGCGACGCCGCCGAGCACCGCGGCGGCGAGCGAGTTGAGCGTGTAGATGCTGCCGATCGTGGGATCGCCGGATGTGGTCTCGGCGGCGAGGAACAGGGCGGCGATCGCGGCGAACAGTCCGGCCAGCACGTAGCTGGTCATTTCGACGCGGCGCACCGGCAGGCCGGAGACGCGCGCGCTTTCGGCGTCATCGCCGACCGCGACGATGAACCGGCCGAGGCGGGAGCGGAAGACGGGAATCCAGGCCAGCAGCACGGCGGCGGCCAGCAACACCAGCGAGAACGGCAAAATGCCCCAGTTTCCGGTCAGCGCGTTGGCGAAGCCGGCGGGGATGGTGCCGCCGGGGCGCGGCAGGATGATCAGCGCCGCGCCGCCATAGATGAACGAGGTGCAGAAGGTGGCGATCAGCGGTTCCACGCGCCCGTAGGCGATGATCAGGCCGTTCACCGCGCCGAGCCCGAGGCCGATCAGCAGCGACAGCACGACGATGCCGCCGATGCCGAGCGGGCTGCCCTGCATCGTCGTCGCCGCGAAGCAGTTGACCAGGGTGATCTCGGCGCCGATCGACAGATCGAGGCCCGCGCCGAGCAGCACGATGGTCTGGCCGATCGCGGCAAGGGCAAGCGGCACCGAGACGTTGGCGAGGCTGGCGAGGCCAAAGGGCGAGAGGATCAGCGGCTGGCGGAGCGCATAGAGGCCGATCACCACGGCAAGGCCGATGGCGCAGGACACCGGCCCCAGATGCTTCTCGATCCGTCCGCGCCGGCGGGGGGCGGCGGGGCGCGCGGTTTCAGGCGGCTTCATGCGCGGCCTCGTGGAAGGACAGGTCGAGGATGTTCTGTTCCGTGATGGAGGCTCCTTCGAGCGACCCGGCGACGCGGCCCTCGCGGAAGACCAGAACGCGGTTGCACAGCAGCGAAAACTCCGAAATGTCGGTGGAATAGAACAGCACGGCGGTGCCCTGGGCGGCGAGTTCGCGGATTACGCCGAAGAGTTCGCCGCGCGCCCCGGCATCGACACCGCGCGTCGGGTCGCAGAAGACATAGACGGGTTCGCGTCGGGCCAGCCATTTGGCGACCACAACCTTCTGCTGGTTCCCGCCGCTCAGGCTGCCGAGCGGCACCGCGCGGCTGGCGCATTTGATGCCGAGACGACGGATATGGTCGTCGACCAGGTCCGCCTCGGCGCGGCGGCTGATCAGGAGGCGCCGCCGCAGGGAACCCAGCACGGTGATGGCGATGTTTTCCGCGATGCTGAGGCCGAGGAAGCCGCCGAGCGTCTTGCGGTCGTCGGGGATCAGGGCGATGCCCGCCGCGATGGCGTCGCGGGGCCGGCGCGGCAGCAGTCGCCGGCCGCCGATCTCGATAACGCCCTCCAGCCCGCGGCGGAACAGGCCGAACAGGGCGAACAGGAATTCCTTCTGCCCCTGCCCTTCGAGGCCGGCGAGGCCGAGCACCTCGCCGCGGCGGAGGTCGAAGCCGATATCGGCGAAATGCGGCGCCAGGGTGAGGCCGCTGACATGAAGGATCGTGTCGTCCGCCCGACCGGCAAAGGCTTCCGCTGGCCGGGCAGTCTGGCGCTCCTGCCAGGCCTCGCCCAGCATCAGGGCCAGCGCCCTGTCGCGGCTGAAATCGCCGGGCGGAAACTCGCCGACCTTCTCGCCGCTGCGCAGGATGGACACGCGATCGGCCAGGCGTTCGATTTCGCCGAGCCGGTGCGAGATCAGCACGATCGCCGTGCCACGGTCCCGCAGCCGTTCGATGACCGTTATCAGGTGTTCGACCTCGGCGATGGAGAGGGCGGAGGTCGGCTCGTCGAGGATCAGGACGCGCGGATCGGTCGACAGCGCCTTCGCGATTTCGACGAGTTGCGCCTGGGCGAGCGGAAGATCGCCGACGGTCGCGTCGGGGTCGATATCCGTCGCGCCCAGCATTGCCAGCAGGACGCGCGCCCGCTCGCGCATTGCCGCGGCATCGATCCAGTGCCCGCCGCGCAGCGGTTCCTGGCCGATGAGGATGTTCTCGGCAACGCTCAGGCTCGGGAAGAGCGAGAGTTCCTGGTGCACGGTGGCGATGCCGGCGGCGAGGGCGACGTGCGGGCTGGCGAAGCGCATGGCGGCGCCGCCGACCTCGATGGTGCCGTCATCCGGCTGCTCGATGCCGGCGAGCAGCTTGACCAGCGTGCTCTTGCCGGCGCCGTTGGCGCCGAGCAGGGCGTGAACCTCGCCCGGGTAGAGCGCGAGATCGGCCCGCCGCAGCGCGACGACGCCGCCGAAGCGCTTGGACAGGCCGGTTGCCGCCAGCGTCGGCGCGGCAGCAGCACCCGCGCCGCCCGCGCGCCTGGCTCCGTCAGCCGCAATCGGCACCGGCCTCGCCCTCGTTCCGCCTTGCTCAGCTGCCGTGGACCACGGCGCCGACCGGGATCTTCACGCCGCATTGCGGGATGTCGATATCGGTGACGAAGCTGTTCGGCAGTTTCGGGAAGTAGTTGACGCCGGCCTTCATCTGCTTCGTCGTCACCGGGTTGAGCGGGATGTTCGCGGTGCGCGGCAGGCTCTGCCCGTCGAGGGCGGCGATCGCCGCGCGGATGGCCGCGGCCGCCAGCGCCGGCGACTGGCCGATGACCAGCGCCGGGACGTGATGCTCGACCGCGAGCTTCATGAAGCCGTTATCCGACTCGCTGGTCATCGGCACCAGCTTCGCCTTCACCTGCAGGAAGGCCTGCAGCGCGCCGGTGGCCCCTTCGGTGCCCCAGACGCCGGCGACATCGTGGCTGGTCGAGAGCGCATCGGCGGTGACCTTCTGGTTCACCCCGACATCCCAGTTGCCATAGACCTGCTTGACCGTGAGCCCCGCAGATTTCTTGAACACGGCCATGGCGCCGTCGCCCTGGTCGTTATCGACCGTCGTGCCGGCGAGGCCGCGGACCATCAGGATCTTGCCCTTGCCGCCGGTTTCCTTCGTGAGGAACTGCGCCCACATGCGGCCCATCGCCGCCTGGTCCTCGTTGATGTTGATCGCCTTGTCGGTCGTCACCGTATTGTCGAAGGCGACGACGACGATGCCGTGATTGACCGCCTCGTTGATGACGCTGTTGAGGCCGGAGGGCGAGGCGGCGTCGATGACGATGGCGTTGTAGCCGCCCAGGATCATCTGGCGGATCTGCGCGACCTGCTGGGCGACGTTGTTGCCGGCATTCTGGATCTCGAACTTCGAGATGTATTTCGCGACCGCCGGCTGCTTCACGTAGGCGCGGGCGATGTTCAGCATCTCGGTGCGCCAGTTGTTGCCGTAATACGAGTTGCTGAAGGCGATCTTGTAGGGGCCGTGCTTCGCCTTCAGCTTGACCATCGGCGTCGATGCCGTCTGCGGGACGAAGCAGGCGGCGAGGCTCTTCGGCGCCACAAGGTTATCGGCGGCGGCGGTGCCCGTCGCGGCCAGTATAGCCGCCGCGACCACTGCGGAAACGATGGTATTGCGCATCAATATTATCCTCCCTTTGTGACCGCCCGGGCAGAGCCCGCGTCCGGCCGTTTGTCATCGATCGGCACGCCCTGACCGGCGCGCCGTGGCGGGTCGTTGCGTTACGGTGAGGGCGCGGTCCGGTCCGATCCTTGCGCGAGTTGCACCGCGTAGTCGATGGCTTCCAGCAGGCTCTGCTCGCTGGCGATGCCCTTGCCGGCAATGTCGAACGCCGTGCCGTGGTCGACCGACGTGCGGATGATCGGCAGGCCGAGCGTGACGTTGACGCCGCTGAGCGCCTGCCATTCGCCGGTCGTGGGATCGACCGAAAAGCCCAGCAGCTTCACCGGAATATGGCCCTGATCGTGATACATCGCGACGACCGCGTCGAACTGGCCGGCCCGCAGTTTCACGAAGATCGTGTCGCCCGGAACCGGACCGGTCACGTCGTGGCCGGCGCGACGCAGATCCTCGACGGTGGGGGCGGTGATGTCGATATCCTCGCGGCCGAACAGGCCGTTCTCGCCGGCATGCGGATTGAGCGCGGCGATGCCGATCCGCGGGCGGGCGATGCCCAGCCGGTTCAGCGCGTCCGCTGTCAGTTCCACCACCTGACGCAGCCGCTCGGGCGTGAGGCGCTTCGGCACGTCGCGCAGCGCGACATGGGTGCAGACATGGCTCACGCGCATGTTGCCATGGGCCAGCATCATCACCGAATTCCGCGCGGCGGTGAGATCGGCAAGCAGCTCGGTATGGCCGCTGTAATGATGGCCGGCGAGATTGAGCGCCTCCTTGTTGATCGGCGCCGTGCAGATCGCATCGACCAGGCCGCCCATCGCCATGCGCACGCCGGCGGCGATCGCCTGATAGGCGCTTTCGCCCGCGACGGCCGAAACCTTGCCCGGCTCGATGGCAGAGGCGTCGGGCCCGACCTCGACCAGCGCACAAGGCGGCAGCGCCTCGCGCGGGGTATCGGCGGAAACGGCAGCGAAAGGCTGGGCAATGCCCAACCCGGCGCAAGCGGCGGCGAGGCGGTGGCCGGACCCCGTCACCACCAGCGCGAGCTCGCCGGCCTCGATCCGGTCCTTCAGGCGCAGGGCAGCCTTCGCGATGATTTCCGGGCCGACACCGGCCGGATCCCCCATCGTGACGGCAATACGCGGAATGGCCACCAATGCACCTCCGGTCTCGTGACGGCGCGAACATGAGCCGCGGCCGCCTCTGTGTCAATAACGATCATGTTTTATGATTGATTTTGAAACGCCTCGGTTCATCCTGCATCATTGAAGATGCGGCATCGGACGGTCATGACGGGACAAGGCGATCATCGAGCAGGCGGGCGAGAAAATCGGGTGCGCCGAAGGCCCCGGAGCGCGAAATCAGCCGGACGCCATCCCAGAGGCCGCCGCCGATCCGGGATACCGGCACGCCGGGCAAGATCTCGCCGGCAAGGCACAGGGCTTCGGCGCCGATGACGTTGCAGACGGAAGCAAGCGTCTCGCCGCCGATCACGACGAGACCGGATGGCCGCGGCAGGCGGGGCAGCGTCGCGGCCAGGCGCGCGGCGATCATCGGCGCGGCCTCGGCGGGCGCGAGGCCGCGCGGGAGATCGGCGGTGACGATGCAACTCGTGCGCGCGAGACTCTGCGCGACAAGGGACGCGGCCCGCTCGCCGTCCGTTCCCAGGGCAACCCGCGCCGCGGCGGAGGGTGGCACCGCGGCGATCTGCGCGTGCGTGACCGGATGATCCGATCCGATGAGGATCAGCTGCGGTCCCGGCTCGGGCACGATCCGGCAGGGCCCCTCGCCTGCCAGGGCGCGGGCAAGGCCGGCACTGCCGCACCAGAGGATGGGGGCGCCGTGGTCGCGCGCGACGACCACGAGCCGGTCCAGATCTTCCTGCACGAGCGCGTCGCAGATCAGCACCGTGCCGGGCGCCGCCGCGAGGTCTGCGGCGCGCAGGGCGCCGGCCGGAATGTGCCGCGCGCGGCAGCCCGCCAATGCCAGTTCCTCGCCGGGACTCCGCGGCAAGGCAGCCAGGATGCCATCCGCGCCTGGCGCATATTGCCGGCCATTCCGCGTGATCCGGCGCTGCGCGGGGAAAGCCGGCGCAAGGATGCATACGTGATCGGGACAGGCGCCGAGCAGGATCGCGAGATCGCGCGGCCAGTGCCCGCGCAGCAGGCTGTCGATCTTCAGGAACCGGAGTCCGGCGCGGGCCAGGAACGGCGCGGCGGCGGCCATGAGCCGCCCGGCGGCATCGGCATCGAGATCACGCGAGGCGGTGCTGATCGCCGCGGTCTCCGCCACAGGCGCGCCGTTTCGCGCGCGAAGAAGCACCGGAAGGCCCGGATTTCGCCCCGTGAACTGGACGGCCGCATCGAGCGCGCCGGTCAGATCATCGGCAACAAGGCGGACCGAGGTCGTCATCGGGGCGTTTCGCGCGGCGCCGAGACGAGCGAGACCGTCACGCCCCGCGCGCGCGCCGCATCGAGATCGCCCGGATCAACGCCGTCATCGGTCACCAGCGCGTCGATCTCGTCGAGATCGCAGATCGTGCAGAAGGCCGGCAGGCGGAACTTCGTCGAGTCCGCGAGGAGAATGACCCGTCGCGCCGCGCGGATCATCGCCCGCTTCATCGCCGCGATCTCCACCGAGGTGTCGGTGATCGCCGTGCCGCTGATCGTGTGCGTGCCGAGCAGCAGCGTATCGGCATGGAGCCCGGCCAGGAAGTCGCGTCCCGGATCGCCGGTCAGGCTGAGCGAGCCGTGGCGAACCGTGCCGCCGGAGACGATGACCCTGATCGTCTCGGATTGCGCGAGAACCTGGGCAATGCCGAGATCGTTGGTGACCGCGGTGAGCGGGATCGCCCGCGCCATGGCGGCCTGGGCCGCCCACCGCACGGTGCTGCCGCTGTCGAAGATGACGCTCTCGCCCGGTGCGAGCATGTCCGCGGCGGCGGCACCGATCAGGCGCTTTTCCGCGCGCGCGAGTTGTTCTGCGAGTTCCGGGGCGGGTTCGAACGTCGCGGCGGGTTCGGCCGGCAGGGCCGCGCCGCCATGCGCGCGCGCCAGGGCCCGCCGCTTCTCCAGCCGGTCGAGATCGCGCCGGATCGTCGAGACCGAGGAGCCGATCGCCGCCGCCAGATCATGGATCGATGCCGCGCCGTGCTGGCGGACATGGTCGAGAATCAGCGCCTGGCGCTGCACGGGCAGGAGGTCTTGCCGCCCCTCGCGGGTAGATGCCGATCGTCGCCTCATCGCAAAAATGTCTCACAGCCGGTTGCGTTTGCCAAATGCCGGCGCCGCGCGTTACGCCCTTCCGCCAAAGTGCCGGCGGTAGGCCGCCGGCGTTACCCCCACATGACGCTGGAAGGACCGGCGCAGCGTATCGACATTGGCGAACCCGCACCGCGCCGCGACCTGCTTCGGCGCGGCCGCGCCACTTTCGAGCATCTCCCGGGCCGCCGTCACGCGCGCGGATTCCACCCAGCTGGCGGGGGTCATTCCGGTTTCACTGCGGAACAGCCTGGCGAAGTGCCGGGCGCTGAGGCCGGTACGGGCGGCAAGACTGCCGACATCGAGATCGGCGGCGGGATTTGCCGCGACATATCGCTGCACCTCCTGCAACATGGCGCGACCGGAGGGCAGCGATTCCCCGCTGCGGCTGAACTGCAACTGCCCGCCCGGCCGCTTGAAGAACATCACCAGTTGCGCGGCGACCCGCTTGGCGATCTCGCGGCCGAGATCCTCCTCGACCAGAGCGAGGGCGAGATCGAGCCCGGCGGTGACGCCGGCGGCGGTGCGCAGCTTGCCGTCGCGCACATGGATCGCGTCGGTCTCCAGCGTGACTGCGGGGAACGCCGCCGCGAGCCGCGCCGCCACCGCCCAATGCGTGGTTGCCCGCTTGCCGTCGAGCAGGCCGGCCTGGGCAAGCAGAAAGGCGCCGCTGCAGACCGACCCGTAGCGCCGTGCCCGCCGCGCTTCCCGCCGCAGCCAGTCCAGCACCGGCTGCGGCGGCGCCGTATCGGGCATTTTGGGACAGCCCGCGACCAGCAGCGTGTCGATCTTGCCGCCAGTCATGCCGTCGCCGACGATGCGGTCCGGCATCAGGCGCGCGCCCGACGAACTGACGATGGGGCCCGGCGCGATCCCGGCGATCTCCAGCCGATACGCTGTCCGCCCGGCCTGGGCGCTTGCCTCCGCGAAGACGTCGAGCGGTCCGGAGACGTCGAGCAACTGCACGCCCGGCATCGCCAGCACCAGGATCGTCCTTATCCCACGATCATTCATCGCCACGACCTTTCCGCACGGATTTTGTCTGAATTCGACGTGTTACGTCGATAGAGGACATCCAGCGCCTCGGTTATGATCTCCTTGCCGTCAAGTCAAGGAAATCACGATGAAAACCACAGTAAACGGGATCGGTATCCCCGATACGCCCCTGGCCAATGCGATAACGGAGCTGGTGCGCGATACGGAGACGCCTCTTCTCTTCAATCATTCCACACGGGTTTATTACTGGGCCGCGCTTGCCGGGACCCGGCGGGGGCTGAAATATGATGCCGAACTGCTCTATGCCGGCGCGATGTTCCACGACATGGGGCTGATGCCGAGCCACAGTTCCCATCACGAGCGCTTCGAGGTGGACGGCGCCAATGTCGCGAAAGCGTTCCTGCTGAGCCGCGGCATTGCCGAGGCCGACGTCTATACGGTCTGGACCGCGATCGCGCTGCACACCACGCCCGGCATTCCCCGGCACATGCATCCGCTGGTGGCCCTGGTCACCGCCGGCGTGGAGATGGACGTGCTCGGTCTCGCCTATGACGACTATGCCGATGCCGAGCGCGAAGCCGTGGTGCGTGCCTATCCCCGCACTGAGCATTTCAAGGAAGACATCATCGACGCATTCTACAACGGTATCCGCCACAAGCCCGACACCACCTTCGGCAACGTCAAGGCCGATGTACTCGCCGACAAGGATGCGCATTTCCACCGCGGCAATTTCTGCTCGGTGATCCGCGGTTCCGCATGGAAAGCCTGACCCAAGAACACCGCCCCTGAAGGCCTCCCGAGGAGTTTGCCATGACCGACACCCCCTTCACCAACGCGACCGGCGCGCCGGTCGCGGAGAATACCAACGTGATGACGGCAGGCCCGCGCGGCCCTGTGCTGCTGCAGGATATCTGGCTGATCGAGAAACTTGCCCATTTCGATCGCGAGGTGATTCCCGAGCGGCGGATGCACGCGAAAGGATGGGGCGCCTACGGGAGCTTCACCGTCACGCAGGATATCACACGTTATACCAAGGCGAAGATCTTTTCCGATATCGGCAAGAGGACCGATATCTTTGTCAGATTCTCGTCGGTCGCCGGTGAGCGCGGCGCGGCGGATGCGGAACGCGACATCCGCGGCTTCTCGGTGAAGTTCTACACCGAAGAAGGCAATTGGGACATCGTCGGCAACAACACGCCGGTGTTCTTCTTTCGCGATCCGTTACGGTTTCCCGATCTCAACCACGCGATCAAGCGCGACCCGCGCACCGGACTGCGCAGCGCCGACAACAATTGGGACTTCTGGACCCTTCTGCCGGAGGCGCTCCACCAGGTGACCATCGTGATGTCGGAGCGCGGCATTCCGAAAAGCTTCCGCCACATGCACGGATTCGGCAGCCATACCTTCTCGATGATCAACGCCGCGAATGAGCGTGTCTGGGTGAAATTCCATTTCCGCAGCCAGCAGGGCATCGCCAATCTCACCGATGCCGAGGCGGAGGCGGTCGTCGCGCGCGACCGGGAAAGCCACGGCCGCGACCTGCTTGCCGCGATCGAGGCCGGAAACCTCCCGCGCTGGACGCTGATGATCCAGGTCATGACCGAGGCGCAAGCGAAGGTTCATCGCCACAATCCGTTCGATCTGACCAAGGTCTGGCCAAATGCCGAATACCCGCTGATCGAGGTGGGAGTGCTGGAACTCGACCGCGCGCCCGACAATTACTTCGCCGAGGTTGAACAGGCCGCCTTCTCGCCCGCCAACATCGTGCCCGGTATCTCGTTTTCACCCGACCGCATGCTGCAGGCGCGCCTGTTCTCGTATGGCGACGCGCAGCGCTACCGGCTCGGGGTCAACTTCAACCAGATTCCGGTCAATGCGCCGCGCTGCCCGTTCCGCAGTTATCACCGCGATGGCGCGATGCGTACCGACGGCAATCTTGGCGGCATCGTCAGCTATCATCCCAATACCGGCCGCATCTGGGACGATCAGCCGGCTCATGCCGAACCGCATGTCCCGTTGGAGGGGGACGCAGCACATCACGATCATCGCGCCGACGACGATCACTGGGAGCAGCCGGGCAACCTGTTCCGCCTGATGACGCCGACGCAACGGCAGGCTCTATTCGACAACACCGCCCGCGCGCTCGGCGATGCCTCGCGGCACATCCAGGAGCGGCACGTCGCCAATTGCCGCCGCGCCGATCCGGCCTACGGCGACGGTGTCGCAACAGCCCTCGCCCGCCTGAGCTGACGCATCGGGCCGGGTGCGGTCGTGCACGAGGCGGCCCGCCGCGTAGGTTGCCCGAACGCATCCCGCACCGCCCAGCGTCATCAGCACGAACAGCGCCTCCTCCAGCGTGTCGGCGAAACGCAGACGCTCGCGCAGGAGGGGCGTGGCGGCGAGGTCGAGCACCGCGAAATCGGCTTCGTACCCCGGCGCGAGGCGACCGATCCTGTCGTCCATGTACAGGGCTCGCGCCGAGCCGAGGGTCGCGAGGTAGAAGGCCCGGTGGGCGGAGAGCGCCTCGCCCCGCAGGGCCGCGACCTTGTACGCCTCGTTCAGCGTCGCGAGCGGCGAGAAGCTGGTTCCGGCGCCGATATCCGACCCCAGCGCGGTGCGGACCGGATTGCCGGCGATCAGCGCCCGGCGCAGGTCGAACAGGCCGGAGCCGAGGAACAGGTTCGAGGTGGGGCAGTGAACGACGGCGGCGCCCGCCCCGGCGAGACGGTCCCATTCGCGGGGTGAAAGATGGATGGCATGGCCGAACAGGCTGCGCGGACCCACCAGCCCCGCGCGATCATAGACATCGAGGTAGTCCAGGGCATCGGGGAACAGGGCGCGCACCCAATCAAGCTCCGCGAGGTTTTCGGAGAGGTGGGTCTGCATGCACACGCCGTCGGTCTCGGCGAACAGCGCGCCGGCCGCCTCAAGCTGGGCCGGCGTGCTGGTCGGCGCGAAACGCGGGGTGACGGCGTAGAACAGCCGGCCGCGGCCATGCCAGCGGTCGATCAGGCGCCTGGAGTCGTCGTACCCGCGCTGTGCGGTGTCGCGCAGCGGCTCGGGCGCGTTGCGGTCCATCAGGACCTTGCCGGCGCCGGCGCGCAGGCCGAGCCTTGCCGCTTCCTCGAAATAGGCGTCGACCGAGCCGGGATGAACCGTGCAGTAGGACAGCGTGGTGGTCACGCCGGCGGCAAGTTCCTGCGCGAAGAAGAGCCGGGCCATGGCGCGGGCAAAATCGGGATCGGCATAGCGCTGCTCGACGGGAAAGACATAGGTCTCCAGCCAGTCGAGCAGCTGCTTGCCATAGGCGCCGATCATCGGCGTCTGCGCGTAATGGACATGGGCGTCGATGAAGCCCGGCATCAGCAGCGCATCGCGATACTCATGCAGTTCGACGCCCTCGGGCACGAGATCGGCGACGTAGGGACCGACATGGGAGATCCGCCCGTCCGCGACGAGGATCAGCCCGTCGCTCTCATGCCGCACGCAGTCCGCGGGATCCGACACGAAGGGATTGCCGTCGTAGCCGAGCAACTGAGCGCGGATGGCGAGACGGCCGGGGCTGGGCGGGATCATCATGCGGCGTCCTTACGCGCTGGGCACAGCACCCGCCGGGATCGGCGCCGTGCGCGGGATGGTGGCGAGGAGATAGACGATCGCGGCGACGAACGCGCCGATGAAGAAGGAAATGTCGCCGAATTCCGGATGAACGGCCGCGAAGGCGCCGACGAAGACCGGATACTGGTTCCAGAACGGCACGCTGCAGACGACACCGGCGAGCCAGGAGAGGAAGCCGACCGTCGTCACGTCGATCGACGCGAAGCGCGAGACGCGCGGGCGGAGATGGCCGATCGCCATCACCGGGAAGCGCGGGAAGATCACGTAGCCGAGGAAGAAGAGCAGGAGTTCGTAGTTCTTGTAGAAATGCTGGTAGGCGAGCAGCGAGATGATCAGTCCGACGCCGCCCGTCAGCAGGGCCGCCTGCCATTGCTTCATGCGGATTCCCGAAGCCAGGGCGGAGAGGCTGGCGGAATATATGTTCAGCACGTTCGGGCTGATCGTGCCGATGACGATGGCGACGATCAGCGGAACGCGGAACCAGCCGGGCAGCCAGGACGAGAACAGGTCGGCCGGGCTGTTCAGCGCGACGGTGCCGCCGATGACCGCTCCGACCACCTCGAGCCAGGTCGACGAGATGAAGCAGCCGAGGAAGGCGTTCCAGAAGACGCCGCGCTTGATCGCCTCGCGGTTGTGCCGGTAGCACATGTAGCGCGAATAGTCGCCCGAATACAGGATCCAGCCGCCCAGCCAGGAGAGCATGATCGAGACGGTGAGCAGGATCGCGCCGGAACGACCTCCCACTTCCGCGAGCTTCTTCGGATCGGCGACCGGCAGATGCGGGATATGGGCGAGGGTCAGCGCCGTCAGGATCGCGAAGACGGCGCCAAGGAACCAGAAGAAGACCTTTTCCGCCTTGATGATGAAGTCATGCCCGACGATCGCGATCAGCACCTGGATGATCGTGAGGCCGACGATGCCGACGACCAGGCTGGCGCCGAGCACGCGATGGACGAAATAGGCGCCGATCACGGTGTTGATCGCGAACCATGAAAAGCCGTTGAGAAAGTTGAGGAACGAAAGGACCCGGTTGCCGAACCGCCCGAACCAGCGTTCGCACAGGATCATCATCGGCAGGCCGTAATCGACGCCATAGGTCGAGAAGAGGCCGAGCAGCAGGCAACCCAGAATGTTGGCGCCGACGATCGCCACGACCGCGTCGGGCACCGAGAGGCCGAATACGCCGGTTGCGATCGCCCCGGTGGTGATGGTGGCGAATTCGACGTTCACCGCCATCCAGAGTCCGAAGAGATGCGAGGGCTTGCCATAGGCTTCCTCCGGAGTGACCTGGGCGATGCCCTTGGATTCGACCGAGAAGCCCGATTTCGTATCGCCCGCTTTCTGGGCCTGGTTTGTCATGACGTCCTCCTGTGGGTTCCGGTTTGGGTCCGGTTTCTATTACTCTGAAAAGGCGGTCGCGGAGTCGGCCGGCGCGGCGACGCGACGGGCGAGGCGGAAGCCGGCGATCCTGCACACCTCCGCCAGCGCGATCCGGCGCTCGTCATCGGGCGTGCCGGCGAGGCGCCGTTCCAGCGCCGTCATGATCGCCGCCATGTCGCGCTGGCCGCGCACGGCGATGATGAAGGGAAAGCCGAAGCGTTCCCGATAGGCGGCGTTCAGCGCGGCGAGGCGCGCCGCCTCGCCGGCGGCGAGCCGGTCGATGCCCTGCGCCCGCTGCTCGTCCGCCGACTCCGGGGCCAGCGGGCCACGATGGCCGAGCTCGGGATGGGCTCGCAGGAGTGCCGTCTGCAGCGCGGGATCGGCATCGCGGACGATGCGGGCCATCGCGGCGGCCAAGGCATCACGGTCGCCGAAGGGGCGCAGCGGCGCGGCCGCCTCGGCGACCCACGCGGCATGCTCGTAGATATCGCCGAGTGCTGCGACGAAATCCTCCCGCGCCATGGCGTTCAGGGTGGCGATGTCGGGGCCGTCGGCGCTCATTTGGCACCTCCCCTCACCCAGGCGGCGATTTCCTCTCGCTCCCGCCTGGTGATGTGCGTGACGTTGCCGGGCGGCATCGACTTCGCGCTCACCGCCTGCTGTTCGATCAGCGACGCCCTGGAGCGGATCTCGGCCGCCGTGTCGAACATGATGCCGTTCGGGGCGCTGGCCATCAGCGTCGGATGGGCGGAATGACAGGCCGCGCAACGCTCATGGATGATCGGCTCGATCCGGGCGACGGTTACATTGCCCTGCACTCCCGCGGCTTCGGCCGACGCGCCGGTCGACATCGCGCCCGGCGCCACGGCGACGATCACCAGGACGATCAGCACCGCGCCGGCGACCGGCAGGGCGAAATTGCGCTGCCCCTTGTGCCAGAGCACGAAGAACTGGCGAATGAGCGCGCCCGCCACCATGACCAGCCAGAGATAGATCCAGCTGGCCGGATGGCTGAACAGCATGCCGAAATGGCTGCTGAGCATGGCGAAGACGACCGGCAGCGTGAAATAGGTGTTGTGCACCGAACGCTGCTTGCCGCGCTTGCCGGGCAGCGGGTCGGGCGTTTCGCCGCGGGCGAGCGCCGCGACCATCTTCCTCTGGCCCGGGATGATCCAGAAGAAGACATTCGCCGTCATGATCGTGCCAAGCATGGCGCCGATGATCAGGAACGCGGCCTGGGGCGCGAACAGATGCGTCGAGATGAAGGCGGCGGCGCCGACATAGACCGCGATGGCGACGCCGAGCCGCAGATCCCGGTCGCCGAAGGCGCGGCACAGGACATCATAGACAACCCAGCCGACGAGCAGGAAGCCGAGCGCCGCCGCCACGCCGAGGCCCGGCGCGATCCGCGCCACCGAGGGATCGAGCAGATAGATGCCCGGCTGGAGCAGATACATCACCGTGAACAGCGCGAAGCCGGACAGCCAGGTCGTGTAGGATTTCCACTTCGACCAGTGCAGGTCTTCGGGCATGCGCGCGGGCGAGACGAGATATTTCTGCGCGTGGTAGAACCCGCCGCCATGGACCGACCACATCTCGCCGAACACGCCGCGTTCGCGGGCCTCGGCCTCGGCCGGTGACTTCAGCCCATTGTCGAGCATGACGAAGTAGAAGGATTCGCCGATCCAGGCGATCGCCGCGATCACGTGGAGCCAGATCAGCAGGGCCATCGCCCATTGCGCCATATAGGCCGTCATTGTCGTCATTGTCCCCGATAGGTCGTGTAGCCGAACGGCGAGATCAGCAGCGGGACATGAAGGTGCGCGGCCCCGGCGCGGAGACCGAAGCGGATCACGACATCGTCCAGAAAGCGCGGTGCCGGCTCGGCCGCGCCCTTCGCGCCGAAATAGGCGCCGACGGAAAACACGAGGTCATAGCTGCCGGAATCGAAGGCCACGCCGTTCGCGGGCACAATCTTCGCGCGGCCGTTAGCATCCGTCTCGGCTTCGGCCAGGGGCCCTCCGGCCGCTCCGGCAGCGAACAGGCGGATACGCACACCGGCCGCCGGAATGCCGTGGGCAGTGTCGAGAACATGCGTGGTCAGGTCAGTCATCGATCCGGTCCGTTTCCTCTCATGCGCGGGCGATGGTGGCAGCCCGCTGCCGCGCCCGCGATCCGAAATTGTCGATATAATTCCCCGCTTATGATCCGGTGCAGCGCGCCGAGGCACGACAGGCGCTGCACTCAGCGTCGAGATCAATCGGGATGCGCGGAATCTGGCGCATGTTCCGCGCCGGAAACCGCGATGCCAGTTCCGCGGCGACGGCGAGAGCGATGAGTTCCGGCTGCTTGCCCTGGATCGCGGGAATCCCGATCGGGCAGCACAGGCGCGCGATCGCCGCGGGCGGGATGTCCTGCCGGCGCCACTGGCGGGTGAAGCGCGCGCGCTTGGTTTCCGAACCGATCAGGCCGAGATAGCCGAAATCGCCGCGCCGCATGACCGCGGCGCACAGTGCCGCGTCGAGCGGGTGGGCATGGGTCATGATCAGGAACGCGGCACCCGGCGGCGCATCCGCGATGGCGGCGACCGGATCGGCCAGCCTGCGGCAGGCGAGTTGTGCCTTGCCGCCGGGGAGGCTGGCGGGAAATGCGTCCGTGCGGGAGTCGATCCAGTCGATCGTGCAGCCGAGAGTCGCGAGAACCGCGACCACGGCACGGCCGACATGACCGGCCCCGTGCAGTTGCAGATGAAACATGGGCGGCGGGGCTTCGAGCTTTCCCGAGTCCGACGGCGCATAGGCGAGGGTGACGGAGCCTCCGCAGCACTGGCCAAGCTGCGGGCCGAGCGCGTGAAGCTCGTGCATTTCGCGGGCAAGATCGGGATGGGCGATCCATTCGCCGAGCAGCGCGCGGGCGCGCGCGATCGCCGCGTGTTCCAGGGCGCCGCCACCGATCGTGCCGTCGGTCGCGTGCGCCGTCACCATCATGCGCGTGCCCTGCTCGCGGGGCGCCGAGCCACGAACGCGCCGCAGCTCGACGATCACGCCGCGTGGAGGTTGTACAACCGCACTCACGGTGCGTCACCGCCGGCGCGGACGACATCGAGCGCGTCGAGGATCGCCTCCGGCGTCGCCGGTGCGCGCAGCGGCGGATCGACGCGGTGGCCGCCGGCGGCCGAGATCGCGTCGCGGATCGCGAGCAGCACCGAGAAGGCCAGCAGCATCGGCGGTTCGCCGACCGCCTTCGAACGGTGGATGCTCGGTTCCCGGTTGGGGCTGTCGAACAGGGTCGTGTTCAGCACCGCCGGCACGTCGTTCGCGGTGGGGATCTTGTAGGTGCTTGGCGCATGGGTCAGCAGCATGCCGGTCTTCGGATGCCAGACCAGTTCTTCCGATGTCAGCCAGCCCATGCTCTGCACGAAGCCGCCCTCGATCTGGCCGATATCGATGGCGGGGTTCAGCGACCGCCCGGCATCGTGCAGAATGTCGGTGCGCAGTGCCGTGAATTCGCCGCTCAGCGTGTCGATCACGACCTCGGATACCGCGGCACCGTACGCGAAATAGTAGAACGGCCGGCCACGCATCGTCTGTGGCGACCAGTTGATCTTCGGCGTGGCGTAGAAGCCGTCGCTCCAGAGTTGCACGCGCGCTTCGTAGGCCATGCGGACGAGATCGGCGAAGCTGATCGATGTGCCGCCGATCCGCACGAGACCATTTGAAAAGCAGATGCTTTCGATTCCGGTTTCAAAACGCTCCGCGGCGAACGCGGCGAGCCGCCCGCGGATCGCGAGCGCCGCGTCGAGCGCCGCCATGCCGTTCAGATCCGCCCCGGTGGAGGCGGCGGTGGCGGAGGTGTTCGCGACCTTCGACGTGTCCGTCGCCGTGCAGCGCACCTGGTCGAAGCCGATCCCCAGCGCATCCGCGACGACCTGCGCGACCTTGGTGTTGAGCCCCTGCCCCATCTCGGTGCCGCCGTGATTCACCAGCGCGCTGCCGTCGGCATAGACATGCACCAGCGCGCCGGCCTGGTTCAGATGCGGCACGTTGAAGGAAATGCCGAATTTCACCGGCGTCAGCGCAAGCCCCTTCTTCAGCACCGGACTGGTCGCGTTGAAGGCCGCGACCGCGGCGCGGCGCTCGTGATAGGCGCCGCTCCGGACGAGCTGTTCCACGATCTCGGCAATCACGTTGTCTTCGACCGTCTGTCCGTATGGCGTGACGTCGCGCGCGCCGCGACCGTAGAAATTCGCGCACCGGATCTCGAGCGCGTCGCGGCCGAGGCGGCGGGCGATCGAGTCGAGGATGATCTCGGTGACCAGCGCGCCCTGCGGGCCGCCGAAGCCGCGGAAGGCGGTGTTGCTCTGCGTGTCGGTCCGGGCGAGATGGCCGGTCAGCGCGATTTCGGGCAGGAAATAGGCATTGTCCGCATGGCAGAGCGCGCGGGTGAGCACGGCCATCGACAGGTCGGTCGAGTGGCCGGCATTGGCGATCATGGTGATCACGAGACCCGCGATCCGGCCGTTGTCGTCGAAGCCGACCTCATAATCGTATTCGAATCCGTGGCGGCGGCCGGTGATCAGGAAATCATCGTCGCGGTCGAGGCGCAGCTTCACCGGCCGGCCGAGCCGTGAAGCGGCGATCGAGGCCGCGCAGGCGAACAGCCCCGACTGCGATTCCTTGCCGCCGAACCCGCCGCCCATGCGCCGGCATTCGACCAGCACCTGATGGCTGCGCCAGCCGAGCGCATGGGCGACGAGATGCTGCATCTCGCTCGGGTGCTGCGTCGAGCACAGCACGTGCATCCCGTCATTCTCGGTCGGGATCGCATAGGTGATCTGGCCTTCGAGATAGAATTGCTCCTGGCCGCCGAGGCTGAACCGCCCGGCGAGCCGGTGCGGCGCCGCCGCGATGGCCCGGCGGCAGGCGCCCGGCTCCGACTCGCGGACGAGTTCCATCGGCGCGCGCAGGTGGCGGCCCGCCTCATGGGCGGCACGGGGATCGAGGACCGGCTCCGCCGGCTCGACCCGCACGGCGTCGCGCGCCTTCGCCGCGGCCCGGCGCGCGAGATCGCGCGTGGTGGCGACGACGATGAAGACCGGCTGGCCAAGATAGCGCACGGCGCCCTCGGCGAGGATCGGATCGTCATGCACGACGGGGCCGCATTCGTTCGCGCCGGGAATGTCGGACGCGATGATGACATCGACGACGCCGGGCTGCGCGCGCAGAAGCGCCGTGTCGATGCCGAGCAGCGTTCCCGCCGCGACCGGAGAGAGGCCGAGCGCGGCGTGCAGGGTTCCCGCCCGTTCCGGCACATCGTCGACATACGCCGCGGCGCCGGAAACGTGCAGATGCGCTGATTCGTGCGGGACACCCACACCGACGCGGCTGCCGGCGGCCAGCGCCGCCTCGTCCGCTTCCGACCAGGCAACCGTGACACCCGCCGCGAAACCGGCAACGCCGGGCTTCGTGGCACGGGATGTGGCTGACCCAGGACGGCTCTGCTCGTTCATGCGGCACCTGCCATCATGCCGGACGGGACGGCGCGCGTGCGCAGCGCCGGTCCAGCCGCGGACGCCGTCAGTTCGAGATGGAGCCGCCGCAGCAGGTTGCGCGCCACGCGCATCCGGTAGCCGGCACTCGCCCGCAAATCGGTCAGGGGCGTGAAATCGGCCCCGAGGGCGTTCATCGCCGCCGCGATCGTCGCCTCGTTCCAGGGCTGGCCGCGCAGCGCGGCTTCCGCCGCCGCGGCGCGGCGCACGGTCGCGGCCATGCCGCCGAATGCGAGGCGGACGTCCCGCACGGCGCCGTCCCGCAGCGTGACCGCCGCGCCGAGGCTGAGGGTCGAGATGTCGCAGTCATGGCGCTTCGAGATCTTGTAGGCGCGGAACCGCGTCGCCGGATCGGGACGGGGAATCTCGATCGCGCGCAGGAACTCGCCAGGTGCGCGGGCGGTTTTCATGTAATCGAGATAGAATGCGTCGATCGGCAGACGCCGGATCGTCCCGCCTTGTTGCAGGACCAGTGTCGCGCCAAGCGCCATGAGCACCGGCGGCGCATCGCCGATCGGCGAACCATTGGCGACGTTGCCGCCCATCGTGCCGGCGTGGCGCACCGGCGGCCCGGCAAAGCGCAGCGCCATTTCACGACATTCCGGCACCAGGGCGGCGAGCGCGTTCCAGGCATCCTCGAGCGGTACGGCGGCGCCGATGGTCAGCCCCTCCGGCGTCGCCTCGATCGCGCGCAGTTCGGCGACGTCGTTGACCGAAATCAGATCGCCCACGTCGCGGAACTGCTTGTTCACCCACAGGCCGATATCGGTGGCGCCGCCCAGGATGCGCGCCGCGGGTTTTTCAGCGCAGAGCGCGGCCAGGCGTTCGGCGGTGCGCGGCGCGTGAAAGCGGTTTAACCGGGGGACGCCGTCCGCCGCGAGGGCGGGATCGGCCGCCTCGTAACTGAACGCCGGCGGCGTTTCCGCCGCGATCCTGCGCAGGGAGGCTTCCACCGGCGCCGCGTCGAACGCGACCGGAGGAAGCGTGAACATCCGCTCGGCGGCATCGAGGATCGGCCGATAGCCGGTGCAGCGGCAGAGGTTGCCGGCCAGCCGGTCGGCGATGGCCTGCCGGTTCGGCGGCGTGGCTCCCTGATGATCGAGATACAGCGCGAGGAGCGACATCGCGAAACCCGGCGTGCAGAAGCCGCATTGAGAGGCGTGGCAGTCGACCAGCGCCTGCTGCACCGGATGCAGCGCGCCGCCGGCCAGAGGACGCAGATCCTCCACCGTCAGCAGCGCCTTGCCATGCAGCGTCGGCAGGAAACGGATGCACGCATTGACCGGCCGCAGATCGAGCCCGCCGACGCGGACGGCGCCGGCAGGCGGCGCGGCCTCCGCCAGTTCGGCGACGATGACCGTGCAGGCCCCGCAATCACCCTCGGCGCAGCCTTCCTTGGTGCCGCATTGCCCCGCGCTCTCCCGCAGCCAGTCGAGAACCGTGGTCGTGATCGGCAGGTCGCCGACCGCGACGATCCCGCCACGGAAATGAAAGCGAATTTTCTGTTGTGTCATGGTCCTTGCGGCCCGTCCCGTTTCAACTCCGACGAAACAGACTAATCCATCGCACGGGCGGGTCGCAGTTTAAATGACACATATAAGCGCGCGCTTATGATCCCGGTCCGCCGCTGCCCGCGCCGCGCCCGAGCCGGGTCCGGGCGAAGCCGATAAACTCGCCGACCACGGCGGAATGCTCCCGCGGGTAGACGAGGCTGACATCGGCCCGCGCCGGATTGCCGGCGAGCGGGCGGAAGCCGAGACCGGACGGCGCGAGGCGGCGGGCGGAGTCGGGCAGCAGCGCGATGCCGAACCCGTCCGCAACCAGCGCCATCACGGCATGAGCCTCGACCACCTCCTGCACGATGCGCGGGGCGAAGCCGGCCTCTATGCAGCATGTCCAGAGATGATCGGCGAAGCGCGAATCCGCGCGGCGGAAGAACACGAAGGGCTCGTCGCGCAGGTCAGCCAGGGCGAGGCGGCGCCGGACAGCCAGGGGATGATCGCGGGGAAGCACCGCGCTGACGCCTTCGTGCCAGGCCGGCTCGACACGGAGAGCCGGGTCCGCGCCGGGTGTGCGCAGGAAGCAGAGATCGAGCCGCCCGGCGCCGAGCGCCGCCTCCTGCTCGCCGGGTGGCATCTCGTGCAGGCGCACCTGCACGCCCGGCGCGAATATCTGGAACGCGGCCACCAGGCCGCCGAGCCCGCCGAGCAGGACCGCGCCGGTCATGCCGATATCCAGCGTGCCCGACCGGCCCGCGCCGATGACCCGCGCCTCGTCGCGCGCGCGGACGGCTTCCGCCAGGATCTGCCGCGCCCGGGTCAGGAAGGCCGCGCCGGCGGGGGTGAGCGACACGTTCCGGCTCGACCGGGCGATCAGCGTCGTGCCGATTTCCAGTTCGAGATCACGGATCTGCTGGCTGAGCGGCGGCTGCGATATCGCGAGCCGGCGGGCCGCTTCCGTGAAACTCAGCGTCTCGGCGACGGCGACAAAATAGCGCAGATGCCGCAGTTCCATGCCGGTTCGATCCATATGAAATAAATATCAATCATTCTGAACAATATATTGGACGTATTGCCTCCCTTCGGCAAGTTTCGATCAGGCGGTCGGCCGCAGTCGCGCCGGTCCGGCATGGAACGGAACGGATCGAATGGGCCCGGCACGACGGCCCAAGGGGGAACACAGGATGAGCAGGATGCGGGCGGCCGAGGCCGCGATCCGCGTATTGGAACGGGAGGGCGCGACCACCCTGTTCGGCGTGCCGGGGGCGGCGATCAATCCGCTCTACGCGGCGATGCGCGGATCGAACGCGATACGGCATGTCCTGGCGCGGCACGTCGAGGGCGCCAGCCACATGGCGGAGGGATTCACCCGCGCGAAGCCGGGCAATATCGGCGTCTGCGTCGGCACGTCCGGCCCCGCGGGCACCGACATGATCACCGGGCTCTATTCCGCCCTGGCGGATTCGATCCCGATTCTCTGCATCACCGGCCAGGCGCCGCGCGCCCGCCTCCACAAGGAGGATTTCCAGGCCGTGGATATCGAGAGCATCGCGAAGCCCGTGACCAAATGGGCCGTCACGGTGCGCGAGCCGGCCCTGGTGCCGCGGGTGTTTCAGCAGGCGTTCCACGTCATGCGCTCCGGCCGGCCGGGGCCGGTCCTGATCGACCTGCCGATCGACGTGCAGATGGCCGAGATCGAATTCGACGAGGAAACCTACGCGCCGCTGCCCGTCTACCGGCCCGCGGCGACGGCGGCGCAGATCGAGCGCGCGCTCGACATGCTGGAGAGCGCGGAACGCCCGCTGATCGTGGCCGGTGGCGGAGTCATCAACGCCGATGCCGCCGACCGGCTCGTCGCGTTCGCGGAACTGACCGGGGTGCCGGTGATTCCGACGCTGATGGGCTGGGGCGCGATCCCGGATGATCATCCGCTGATGGCCGGCATGGTCGGGCTCCAGACCAGCCACCGCTACGGCAACGCGACCTTCCTCGAATCCGATTTCGTGCTCGGCATCGGCAATCGCTGGGCCAACCGGCACACCGGCTCGATCGAGACATACACCAGGGGGCGGCGCTTCGTTCACGTCGACATCGAGCCGACGCAGATCGGCCGCGTGTTCGAGCCGGATTATGGCATCGTGTCGGATGCCGGCGCGGCTCTCGATCTGTTCCTTTCCCTGGCGGCGGAGCGGCGCGCGGCAGGACGGCTGCCCGACAGGCGCGGGTGGTCAGAAGCCTGCCGCGCCCGCAAGCGCACGATGCTGCGGCGAACCCATTTCGATGCCGCACCCATAAAGCCACAGCGCGTCTACGAGGAAATGAACAAGGCGTTCGGGCGCGAAACCCGCTATGTCAGCACGATCGGGCTGTCGCAGATCGCGGCGGCGCAGTTCCTGCACGTCTTCCGCGCGCGCAACTGGATCAATTGCGGCCAGGCCGGTCCGCTCGGCTGGACCATCCCGGCGGCGCTCGGCGCCGCGGTGGCGGAGCCGGACCGGCCCGTGGTCGCGCTTTCCGGCGACTATGACTTCCAGTTCCTCATCGAGGAACTCGCGGTCGGCGCGCAGTTCAGCATTCCCTACCTGCACGTCGTCGTGAACAATGCGTATCTCGGGCTGATCCGCCAGGCACAGCGCGCCTTCGGGATGGATTACTGCGTCGATCTCGCCTTCGAGAACATCAACGCGCCGGAACAGGGCCGGGCGGCGGCCAGCGGCGTCGATCATGTCGCCGTCGCGGAAGGTCTCGGCTGCAAGGCGCTGCGGGTGACCGAACCCGACGGTATCGCGCCCGCCCTGATCCGCGCCGCGGCGATGATGAAGGCGCATCGCGTGCCCGTGGTCGTCGAGATCGTGCTCGAACGGGTGACGAATATCGCCATGGGCCCTGAAATCGATTCGATTCAGGAACATGACGAACTTGCCGAACACAAGGACGATGCGCCAACCGCGCTCGCGTTTCTGGACTGACAGGAGGAACTGACCCGTCATGCCGAAATTCTGTGCCAATCTTTCCATGCTCTACGGGGAACATGCGTTTCTCGACCGGTTCGACGCGGCGGCGGCGGACGGGTTCGGCGGTGTCGAGTTCCTCTTCCCCTACGCATTCCCGGCCGGCGAGATCGCCGCGCGGCTGAAGCGGAACGGGCTCGTCCAGGTCCTGCACAATCTTCCGGCCGGAAACTGGGACGCCGGCGAGCGCGGCATCGCCTGCGATCCCGACCGTGCCGACGAATTCCACGCCGGCGTCGCGCAGGCGATCGATTATGCTACGGCGCTCGGTTGCCCTCAGGTCAACTGCCTCGTCGGCATTCCGCCGGCGGGCGTCGATCCCGCGCGGATACGGCGGACACTCGTCGCGAACCTGGGTCGCGCGGCGCGCGAACTCGGCAAGGCTCGCATCCGCCTCCTGATCGAGCCGGTCAACGGCCACGACATTCCCGGCTTCTGGTTGCAGCGCGTCGAGGACGCCGCGACGCTGATCGAGGAGACCGGGTCGGACAACATTTTCATCCAGTACGACATCTATCACCAGCAACGCTCCGCCGGCGAGCTCATCGCCACGTTCCGCCGCTTCCGCGACCGCATCGCGCATGTGCAGGTTGCCGACAATCCCGGTCGCGGCGAGCCGGGCACAGGTGAAATCGGGTATGGTCGCATCTTCGCCATGCTGGATGACGCCGGCTACCAGGGCTGGATCGGCTGCGAGTACCGGCCGGCAGCCGGCACGAGCGCCGGGCTCGGCTGGCGCGACACGCTGGCGCGCCCCACCGCGGGACCGGAGATCGCGGCATGAGGGTCGGATTCATCGGGCTTGGAATCATGGGCCTGCCGATGGCCGGGCACATCGCGGCGGCCGGGCATGTGCTGTTCGCCCATTCGCGCAGCGGCGTGCCCCCTCGCCTTCTGGACGCCGGAGCCACCGCGTGCGCATCCCCCGCCGATGTTGCCCGCCAGGCGGACGCCATCATCCTCATGCTGCCCGACACGCCCGATGTCGAGGCGGTCCTGTTCGGCACCGACGGTGTCGCCGACGGACTCGCCGCCGGCCGGATGGTGATCGACATGAGCTCCATCTCTCCGCTCGCGACGAGGGAGTTCGCACAAAGGATCGAGGCGGCGGGCTGCGCATTTGTCGATGCGCCGGTCTCCGGCGGCGAGGTCGGCGCGAAATCGGCCAGCCTGACCATCATGGCCGGCGGCACCGATGATGGCTTCGCCCGCGCGGAGCCGTTGTTGCGGCTGATGGGCAGGACCATCACCCATGTCGGCCCCTGCGGCGCCGGCCAGACCGCGAAGGTCGCCAACCAGATCATCGTCGCGCTCACCATCGAGGCGGTTGCCGAGGCGCTGGTCTTCGCCGCGAAGGCCGGCGCCGATCCGGCGCGCGTGCGCGAGGCCCTGATGGGCGGCTTCGCCTCCTCGCGCGTGCTCGAGGTGCACGGCCAGCGCATGATCGACCGGGCCTTCGAACCCGGCTTCCGCATTGGCCTGCACCAGAAGGACCTCGAACTCGCGCTGTCCGGCGCGCGCCAGCTGGGCGTCAGCCTGCCCAACACGGCGTCATGCCAGTCTCTGTTCAACGCATGCATCGCGGCCAGTGGTCGCGACTGGGACCATTCCGCCCTGGTGCGTGCCCTTGAACGTCTGGCCGCGCATGAGTTGAGCTGATGGACGCGGCATCGGCCACGCTCCGGTCCGATCCGGTCGGGGCAACCGGATTGCTGCGCGGGATGCTCGATGCGGCGATCGATGCGGCGCGCCCGGCTCGGGTGTTGCCCCCATGGCTGCCGCCGGCGCCGCCGGGCCGGACCATCGTCGTCGGCGCCGGCAAGGCGGCGGCGTCGATGGCGGCGGCGGTGGAGGCGGTATGGACCGCTCCGCTCGAAGGTCTCGTCATCACGCGCTACGGCCACGCGGTGCCCTGCGCCCGGATCGAGGTGGTGGAAGCGGCGCACCCGGTGCCCGACGAGGCCGGGCTCGCGGCCACGGAACGAATGCTCGGGCTGGCCGCCTCGGCCGGCCCCGACGACCTGGTTCTGACGCTGATGTCGGGCGGCGGCTCCGCGCTGCTCACCCGGCCCGCCGCCGGACTGACGCTGGCGGACAAACAGGCGATCACCCGCGCCCTGCTCGCCTCCGGGGCGACGATTGCGGAAATGAACTGCGTGCGCCGGCATCTCTCCGCCGTGAAGGGCGGCCGCCTCGCCCTCGCCGCCCATCCGGCGCGGCTGGTCACGCTCGTGATCTCCGATGTACCCGGCGACGATCCCGCCATCGTGGCGAGCGGGCCGACGCTGCCGGATTCGACGACCGCGGCGATGGCGCGCGAGATCCTGGCGCGATACCGGGTGGACCTGCCGGATGCTGTCCGCCTCCATCTCGCCCGCGACGAGGGCGGTGTCCGGCCGGACGATCCCCGCCTCGCCGGCCAATCGGCGCATCTGATCGCGACACCTCGGCTCGCCCTCGAGGCCGCCGCGGACGTTGCCCGGCATCACGGCGTCACGCCGGTCATTCTCGGCGATTCGATCGAGGGCGAGGCACGCGAGGTCGCGCGCGTCATGGCCGGCATCGCCAGGCAGGCCGCGCGTCATGGCGTGCCCGCCGCCGCGCCCTGCGCGCTGATCTCGGGCGGGGAGACGACGGTGACGATCGGGCCCGACACGCCGCGCGGAGCGCGCGGCGGCCGCAACGTGGAATTCCTCCTCGCGCTCGCGCTGGAACTCGACGCACAGCCGGGGATCCATGCGCTGGCCGCCGATTCCGACGGGATCGACGGGACCGAGCCGGTCGCGGGCGCGGTCATCGGGCCAAGGACGCTGGCGGCCAGCCGTGCCGCCGGTCTTGACCCGGGCGCGATCCTGGCGGCCCATGACGCACACACGCTGTTCGAGAGGATCGGCGCTCAGGTGGTGACCGGCCCGACCCTGACGAACGTGAACGACATCCGGGTGATACTGGTCACCGCACAAGAGGCCGGAGAGTGAGGGATATGGACAGCTTGACAAGCGCGGCCGCCAGACTTCCCGCCTGGCGCGGCGAGGCCGGAGCCCGGATCATGGCGCGGCTGGACGCCCTGGCCCGGCATTCGAGCGAGGCGGACGCCCTGTCCCGCCTCTATCTGACCGACGCGCATCGCGACGCTCTCGCGACGCTCGGCGCCTGGATGCGCGAGGCAGGACTCGCGGTCAGGCAGGACGAGGTCGGCAACCTGATCGGCCGGCGCGAGGGCACGGCACCCGGCCTGCCGGCGCTGTTGCTGGGCTCCCATGTCGATACGGTGCGCAATGCCGGGAAATATGATGGCCCGCTCGGTATCGTCGCCGCGATCGAGGCCGTCGCGCGGCTGAATGACACGCCCCTCCCCTTCGCCATCGAAATCCTCGCGCTGGGCGACGAGGAAGGCGTGCGCTTTCCCGCCGCCCTGACCGGCGCGCGCGCCTTCGCCGGCACGCTCGATCCGGCGACCCTCGCGGCAACCGACGCCGAGGGGATCACCATGCGCGCGGCACTCGAAGCGTTTGGCGGTTCACCGGACCGGATCGCCGCGGCGGCGCGGCACGAGCGCGACGTTCTGGCCTATCTCGAGCTGCATATCGAGCAAGGGCCGGTACTGGAGGCCGAGGGTCTGCCAGTCGGCATCGTCACCGCGATCGCCGGCGCCGAACGGCACGTGATCGAGGTGACGGGCGTGGCCGGCCATGCCGGCACCGTGCCGATGGCGCTGCGCCACGACGCGCTGGCCGCGGGCGCGGAAATGGTGCTCGCGGTCGAGCGGATCGCGCGCGAGACGTCCGATCTCGTCGCGACCGTCGGCCAGATGACGGCGCTGCCGGGCGCGGTGAACGTCATCCCCTCGGCAGCACGGTTCAGCCTCGACATCCGCAGCCCGTCCGACGCGGTGCGGCGGGATGCCGTCGCGCGCCTGTTCATGCACTGGCGGGAGATTGCCGCGCGGCGCGGCGTCACCCTGTCCAGCCGGAAGAATTTCGAGGAAGAAGCGGCGCCCTGCGCTCCAGCGCTGATGGCGCTGCTCGATGCCGCCGTCACCCGCGCCGGCGTTCGCGTCCGCCACCTGCCGAGCGGCGCTGGGCATGACGGACTGGCCATCGCGTCGCTCTGCCCCATCGGCATGCTGTTCCTGCGCTGCCGTGGCGGCATCAGCCACAACCCGGCCGAAGCGATCGCCGAAGAGGATGCGGGGCTTGCGGCCTGCATCCTCGCGGATACGCTGCGCCACTTCGACCCCGCCCCGTTCGCCTCCCATGCCCAAACGATAAAGGACTGACCATGGCCGATACCGAGACGATGCCCGTTCCCGATGCGATTTCCCGCTACCTTTCCGGCGCGCGGGAGGCGGAGACAAAGTTTCTGGCCGACCTGGTCAGGCTGCCGTCGGACAACCCGCCCGGCGATTGCGCCGCCCATGCGGCGCGGACGGCAGAATTGCTGGAAGGGCTGGGCTTCACGGTCGAACGCCATGTGGTGCCCGAGGCGGAAGTCCGCGCCAACGGCATGATCAGTGCCGTGAACCTGGTGGTCCGCCACCGTTTCGGCCCGGGCGGCAAGGTGATCGCGCTCAACGCGCATGGGGACGTGGTGCCGCCCGGCGAGGGCTGGACGCGCGATCCCTATGGCGCCGAAATCGTCGATGGCTGGATGTATGGCCGCGGCGTCGCGGTTTCGAAATCCGATTTCGCGACCTACGCCTTCGCCCTGCTCGCCCTGCGCGAGAGCGGGCTGGAACTCGATGGCGCGGTCGAACTGCACCTGACCTATGACGAGGAGGCCGGCGGCGCCATCGGCCCTGGCATCCTGCTGCGCGAGAAGATCTCGCAGCCCGACCTCGCGATCGCCGCAGGATTTTCCTATGCCGTCGTCAACGCCCACAACGGCTGCCTGCATCTGGAAGTCCAGGTCGACGGGCGCTCCGCCCACGCGGCGATGCCGTTCACCGGCGTCGACGCCTTGCAGGCGGCGAACGCGGCGCTCTCCGCGCTCTATGCGACGCGCGGGACGCTGTCCGCAACGGTGTCGCGGATCGCCGGCATCGGTAGCCCGCAGCTTACGGTGGGGCTGATCAGCGGCGGGATCAACACCAACGTGGTGCCCGATCGCGTGACCTTCCGGCTCGACCGGCGGATGATCCCTGAGGAAAACCCGCAGGACGTGGAGGACGGCCTGCGCCGGCTGATCGGCGCGGCGGTGGCCACCGTTCCCGGCGCGCGGGCGACGATCCGGCGCATCCTGCTGGCCGAGCCGCTCACGCCGTTGCCCGGCGCCGAGGTGCTTTCCGCCGCCTTGTGCGAGGAAGCCTCCCGCATCATGGGCGAGACGATCACAACCAGGGGCGTGCCGCTCTACACCGACGCCCGGCATTATGCCGCCGCCGGCGTGCCCATCGTGCTGTTCGGCGCCGGGCCGCACACGATCGAGGAGGCGAACGCCCACCGCGCCGACGAGCGGCTGAAGCTCGACGATCTCTTCAAGGCCACCGAAGTGGTCGCCAGAGCCCTCGCCCGCCTGTTACGCTGACCGCCGCACCATCGACACATCACCGGAGCCGCGTCCGATGACAGGCTATCCCCGCGACATGAAGGGCTACGGCCGCGACCGTCCCGACCCGCGCTGGCCGGGCGGCGCGTTGATCTGCGTGCAATTCGTGGTCAACTACGAAGAAGGCGGCGAGAACAACATCCTGCACGGGGATGCCGCGTCGGAAGCGTTTCTCTCGGAAATTCCCGGCGCGGCGCCCTGGCCCGGCGAACGGCACTGGAACATGGAGTCGATCTACGAATACGGCGCACGGGCGGGCTTCTGGCGCCTGTGGCGGCTGTTTGCCGAACGGCGGATCAGGACAACGGTATTCGGCGTCGCCACGGCGCTCGACCGCGGCCGCGAACAGGCCGCCGCGATGCGGGAGGCCGGTTGGGAAATCGCCTGCCATGGCCTGAAATGGATCGACTACCGCTCGGTCCCGCGCGACGTCGAGGCCGCTCATCTGGCGGCGGCGATCCGCCTGCATCGCGAGGTGACCGGCGAGGCGCCGCAAGGATTCTATCTCGGCCGGTGTTCGATGAACACGCGGGCACTGACCATGGAACAGGACTGCTTCCGCTATTCGTCGGACAGCTATGCCGACGACCTGCCCTACTGGGTGCGGGGCCCGGCCGGCCGGCATCTCGTCATTCCCTACACGCTCGACGCCAACGACATGCGCTTCTCGACGACGTCCGGCTTTGCCAGCGGCGACGATTTTCTCTCCTATCTGCGAGACACGTTCGACGTGCTCTACCGCGAGGGCGAAAGCGGCAGGCCGGCGATGATGAGCGTGGGCCTGCATTGCCGCCTTGCGGGCCGTCCCGGGCGGCTTGCGGCGCTGGCGCGCTTCCTCGATCATGTCGCGGCGCACGAGAACGTCTGGGTGGCGCGACGGATCGACGTCGCCGAACATTTCCACGCCCATCACACGGGGCTGGAGGTGCTGGGCGGATGAAGCGGAGGCGGCGGAACATTTGACGGGCTATCGCGACACGGTCGACATCTATCTGCTGCGAGTGCTGCACACGCTGCTCGTCGAGGGCAGCGTGACCCGCACGGCGGTCAGGCTCAACCAGTCGCAACCCGCGATCAGCGCCGCGTTGCGCCGCCTGCGCGACATCACCGGAGATCCCCTCCTCGTGCGCGCCAAGTCCGGCATGGTGCCGACGGAGCGGGGCCTTGCCCTGCTTGAGCCGGTGACGAACGCTCTCCACGAAATCAGCCGGATCGCGATCGCGAGGGACGCCTTCGACCCCAAACACTCGATCCGCAGCTTCCGCATCGGCTCGCCCGACTATCTGAACATCCTCTTCGTCCCGAGCCTCGTCGAGCGGTTCCGCGCGGCGGCCCCGCATGCCCGGCTCGAACTCCATCCGCTGACATCGGACGCCGACTACGAGGAATCGCTCGCCAGTGGCACGTTCGACCTGGTGCTCGGCAACTGGCCCGAGCCGCCGAAAAGGCTTCAGCGCCGCACGCTGTTTTCCGACGAGGTCGTCTGCCTCCTCGCCGCCGATCACCCGCTCGCGCAGCGCTTTCGTGCCGGAGGGACGATTAGCGAGGCGGATTATCTGACCGCCGCGCACCTCGCGCCCACGCCCTATTCTCCGACCCAGCGCGGTCCGATCGAATCGCATCTCACGCGCGCGCGGCTGAAACGGAACGTGCAGATTCTCGTTCCCTATTTCAGCCTTGCTCCGCCACTGCTGCTCAAGACCGATCTCATATTCACCACGACGCGCCGCTTTGCCGAATTCCATGCACGGCATCTGCCATTGGCGGTCGTGCCGTCGCCGATCGATTTTCCTGCCGTCGAATACTACCTCCTCTGGCATCCGCGCGGGCACCTTTCCGATGAGGTGCAGTGGTTGATCAACCTCGTCGCCAGCGCGGTATGAGCATCAATGCCGCGGTCTCGCGGGGCTGTGGAAAATGGCGCCCCTGAGGCGATCAAGCGGACCAGACTCATCGCCGCGGACGCAGGGTTGGTTGCCATAGACCGACGGCTTCACGCCGCACCAGGCGTTGCCCTCACTCTCATTGCGCAGTTGCCTGAGAGTGGTCAGGTCGATCGACGCGCTTGCCAGCCCGGCTCCCGTCTCGCGCAACAGCGGAGGGCGCTCGGGGCCATGATCGATCGGCGACGGCCGTCCAGGCAGCGGGACAATCCGTAAGGCCGCAATCATTGCCACCGCCGGAAAGTTCCTTGCCACCCTGAATGCCATTCTCGCTGCCGGCACCGACGATCGACCGAAGGTAAGCGTCCGATTTCAGTCGCCGCCAGACACAGGGCGGCTCAAGACCGATACAGTGCCGCACTCTCCGGCCTCCGCCATACTCTCGCGTTCATTGCTTTCCAAAAACGTTCAACAGCCTCGGAATCCACCGGATTTCGAGGCCGGATCACGAGCATCCGCCTTTGTTCACCCGGTTCAGGAACCGGCCGGCCCCGAGTACCCGACCTGGCGCTCCTGATGCAGACGATAAGGAAACGAAAAGCCGCCTCGGCGACCCTCCCTTCCGGAGAAGGGGCAGGTCGCCTCGGCGGCGTATCGGTCGATGCCCGGTCTCAGGCGCCGGGCTGCCCAGGCATCAGCCGGCTTCGACGCTGCGGTTTGCGCCGTGGGCCGGGTAGGCGAGCGTGCCGACCACGGTGATCGTGAGCGTGCGGCCGTTGATCAGGCTGGCCGGCACCACCGCCGCACCGCCAGTCCAGCGGCCGTCGGCCTCGACGTCATGCCAGCCCTCGGTCAATGCCGGGTGATCGAGCGCGATCGGCTCGTCGCCAAGCATCATCGCGCCGATCTTGACACCGAGCACGCGGCGGTCACGCGGATCCGGGGTCAGGTAGCCCGGGATCGCCGTGCGCGAGGTGATCACCGCCGCGCCATCGGCCCGATACCGGATCTTGAGATCCGCATCGTCCGTGGTCTCGATCCCGGCCCGGGCCAAGATGCGTGCCCGGACCCGTTCCACGATCGCGCCTTCCTCGGCGAAGGGCGCGCAGCTTCCGGTCTCGCGCAGGGCCTGCGCGAAGTCCGGATGCAGGATGATCGCGTCACCGCCATTCTCGAAGGCCGGGCGGTTGCCGGTCTCGAGGTAGCTCTCCGCGGCCATGCCTTCCGCCAGAAGTACCGCATGCTGCGGCAGCTCGACATGGAAGTAGGTGACCTGGCTGCGCCGGAGCTGCCGGATCGTCGCGCCGTTAACCAGCGCCTTTGCCGGGATGAGCACGCCGTCGAGGTAGAAAGCGTGATCCGGCGAGACGATCAGGTCGCGGACCGGGATGCCGTCGGCAATGGCGCCGGCGTCGATCACGATCGGCTGCACCGCCTCGGGTCTGGCGTGGCGGTCGAGGTCGATCGTGCGATAGCCGAGCCACACCACCGGCGCCGTTCCGCCGTCGTGCAGCACGACCACATCGCCTGCGACCAACTCCTCTACCGGCACGTCACCCCGCACAGTCGCAATCCGCGTCCCCTCTGCGAAGCAGGGATTTCCACCCGTCGCACCCGTGGCACCCGTCGCGCCGGTGGCTCCGGTTGCGCCCGTGGCACCCGTTGCGCCGGTGGCACCCGTCGCGCCCGTGGCACCCATCGCGCCGGTGGCGCCCGTGGCACCCGTCGCGCCGGTGGCACCCATCGCGCCCGTGGCACCCGTCGCACCCGTCGCGCCGGTGGCACCCATCGCGCCCGTGGCACCCGTCGCACCCGTCGCGCCGGTGGCTCCGGTTGCGCCCGTGGCACCCGTTGCGCCGGTGGCACCCGTCGCGCCCGTGGCACCCATCGCGCCGGTGGCGCCCGTGGCACCCGTCGCGCCGGTGGCTCCGGTGGCTCCGGTTGCGCCCGTGGCTCCGGTGGCACCCGTCGCGCCGGTGGCTCCGGTGGCTCCGGTTGCGCCCGTGGCTCCGGTGGCACCCATCGCGCCCGTGGCACCCGTCACGCCGGTGGCTCCGGTTGCGCCCGTGGCGCCGGTGGCACCCGTTGCGCCGGTGGCACCCGTCGCACCCGTTGCGCCGGTGGCACCCGTCGCACCCGTTGCGCCCGTGGCACCCGTCGCGCCCGTGGCACCCGTCGCGCCCGTTGCGCCCGTGGCTCCGGTCGCACCCATCGCGCCCGTTGCGCCGGTGGCACCCGTTGCGCCGGTGGCACCCGTCGCACCCGTCGCGCCCGTGGCACCCATCGCACCCGTTGCGCCCGTGGCACCCGTCGCGCCCGTGGCGCCTGTGGCACCCGTCGCGCCGGTGGCTCCGGTGGCTCCGGTTGCGCCCGTGGCTCCGGTGGCACCCGTCGCACCCGTGGCACCCATCGCGCCCGTTGCGCCGGTGGCACCCATCGCGCCGGTGGCGCCCGTGGCACCCGTCGCGCCCGTGGCGCCTGTGGCACCCATCGCGCCGGTGGCACCCGTCGCACCCGTGGCACCCGTCGCACCCGTGGCACCCATCGCGCCCGTTGCGCCGGTGGCACCCGTTGCGCCCGTGGCACCCGTCGCACCCATCGCGCCCGTGGCACCCGTCACGCCGGTGGCTCCGGTTGCGCCCGTTGCGCCGGTGGCACCCGTCGCGCCCGTGGCACCCGTCGCGCCGGTGGCGCCCGTGGCACCCGTCGCGCCGGTGGCACCCGTCGCGCCCGTGGCGCCTGTGGCACCCGTCGCACCCGTGGCACCCATCGCGCCCGTGGCGCCCATCGCGCCCGTGGCGCCCGTGGCTCCAGTTGCGCCGGTGGCGCCCGTGGCACCCGTCGCGCCGGTGGCGCCCGTCGCGCCCGTGGCGCCTGTGGCACCCGTCGCACCCGTGGCACCCATCGCGCCCGTTGCGCCGGTGGCACCCATCGCGCCCGTTGCGCCCGTGGCACCCATCGCGCCCGTCGCGCCGGTGGCACCCGTTGCGCCGGTGGCACCCGTCACGCCGGTGGCTCCGGTTGCGCCCGTTGCGCCGGTGGCACCCGTCGCGCCCGTGGCACCCGTCGCGCCGGTGGCGCCCGTGGCACCCGTCGCGCCGGTGGCACCCGTCGCGCCCGTGGCGCCTGTGGCACCCGTCGCACCCGTGGCACCCATCGCGCCCGTGGCGCCCGTGGCTCCAGTTGCGCCGGTGGCGCCCGTGGCACCCGTCGCGCCGGTGGCGCCCGTCGCGCCCGTGGCGCCTGTGGCACCCGTCGCACCCGTGGCACCCATCGCGCCCGTTGCGCCGGTGGCACCCATCGCGCCGGTGGCACCCGTTGCGCCCGTGGCGCCTGTCGCACCCGTTGCGCCGGTGGCACCCATCGCGCCGGTGGCACCCGTCGCGCCCGTGGCACCCGTCGCGCCGGTGGCACCCGTGGCTCCAGTTGCGCCGGCGGCACCCGTAGCGCCCGTCGGACCCAGCGATCCTACGGATGAAATAGACAGAGACGTCACCAAGCTTGTGACTTGGTCAGGAGAAGACGGATTAATAAAAACGATCGTGCCTTGACTGCCCGAGCTTATCGGAACGTCACTGATATCTTTTCCAGAACTATTCGAATATACGGAATATGTTCCGGTAGGCAGAGAAACAGTTAAAGTAAATGGATCTCCACCACCATTATTCGACGTGTCATCATCATTTGTGCTATCATTGAAGTCATAAATGAGACCGATTTGAGTATAAGTGCCGTTCGACGTAACCAGTACGGCCACAAGAGGCGTGTTACAATCTTGATAATTTCCGCTCAAAACAACATCGCCGTAGTTTCCCGTCGCGGGACTTACAGTAATCGAACTTGACATCTTTCTATCCTGACTAAATTAAAGGAAATGCATGCCTAAATTGACAACGACCAGCCTGACTCGACCGGCCTTTAATTCGAATTGTAAAGCTGCATGCGCCTGCTCCCAGCCACGCGCCGGAGCAGGCCGGCGCAAGATCTTGCGGGTGAAGATGGAATTGACCTCCGCGCGAACCGTCGCGCGATCAAGGAACGCTGCGCGCAGCCACCCCAGGGCCCGAGCACCGCGGATACGGAACGGTCAAAATGACAATCATTCTGATAGATGTAGCCAGAAGCAGCCTGAGAAGATCTCAATTCTAACAATAGATGACATATCTCTAAATTGTTAGCTTGCTTCATTGTTAAGAACTCTCAAACAACATAGCATTTTGTCTCATTAAAAATGAAAAACTCGAAAATGGAATGAGCAGACCGAATCACTAACTCGAAATTAACTATCACGGATGTATCGATGGAGGTCAACGTTAAAAAATAATACTAATGATACGATTTTAGGCGCCGTCGCGCTTCACGATTTTTATGCATACAGATATTGATAATAGTATAGATTTTGTTAGATATTTTTATATACATATTGCCGATCAAATTCGTATGGACATGCATCGAAAGAATGACGTTCCGTTATCATTAACGCAACGGGCCGTTAAGCAGTTGCGCTGCGGCCAGATCATCATCCGAACAGGAAGGATCGGAATGTGCCAAAGGCAAAACTCACTAACCTGCATTTCTCACGCAGGCGTGCGCCCAGAGGTTCTGAATCGGCGAAAGTTGATCTGCGGCAAAGCAATTATACGAGACAGCGCAGTGCGCCCGATGCGGACAGAGCGTCGTCGCGGAGAAATTCGAGAGGAGAACCGTTTGCAGCTCTTCAGTCGCGATCGGGTTCGCCGGCGGAGCGCTCTCCCAGGATGCCGACGTGCAGCCGCCGGGAGCAGGCGATCGGGCGATCAGATTGACCGAACGCATCGCCGCCCGCTTCACCGACTAGAGCATCATCCGATCAGATGGAGTCATCTGATCGGATAAAAATGCTCGATTTATCAGCATGATAGAGCACTACATCCGATCCAAAAGGATCGGAAAGTGCTCTAGCGCCCCACGAATCACATCAAGAACGATCTGTGGTCCTGTTACCCCAGCGCGGCGCCCGCAATGCGCCTGGCTGCGATGACGTGATCGATGATCGGAAGCTGCGACACGATCCGGTGCGCGCAATTCGCGCCAGCGAGTTCAGGGCGCGGCGGGCAGGCTGCGCACCGCTGGCCGCCAAGTCCTCGCTATAGTCGCTGGAACTGAAGCGCGAGGCGCCGTCGGCATCATCGCAACAGTTCCGACCCAGAGGCCATCGCGGCGCCGTTCGTCGGTTTGTTGCTCGGCGACCCGGGGATCCCGCGCACAGCCACCAGGAGGGGCGGTTCTTCCACAGCCATTACGACGGCTTGCGTTGGCTGACGCTCCACTTGTCCAGTGATCGGGATCTTCTGGCAGCGAAGCCGCGGCACCCGAAGATCGACGCAGCCACCGGAGCCATCGAGGAGAAGATCGCGCGGATCGACCATCAGATCTGCCCAGCGCTATGGCCGTTCGGGGGATATTGCCCGAATTTCCGCGCAGGGGACTTCTTTAGCGACCAAGTGATTGCCTTACTGGTGAGCCCGCAGGGATTCGAACCCTGGACCCCAAGATTAAAAGTCTCGTGACATCTCATGTCATCAAGCGACTTAAGATTTCAGGACTCAAATATCCCATTGATAAAAGCCGCATAAATTGACAAGCATAAGATTTTGTACGACAATAAGCGTCACGAGCCGAACCGCCGGTGAGTCCGCAGTGAGTCCGCAAACAAAAATCTTGTGGTCGGAAGGATTGGAATTTTATGCGCTTCACGATGAACCGAATTGCCGCCCTGACCTGCCCCGAAGGACGGAAAGACGCTCTCTTTTTCGATGAGGAATTGCCGGGGTTTGGTGTTCGCGTGACCAGCACCGGCTCAAAGACCTATCTGGCACAGTACCGAGGCGCTACAGGCGTCAGGCGCGTTTCGCTAGGAAAGCATGGCGTTATCTCGTTGGCTGACGCCCGCAACGCGGCCAGGGCAATTCTGGGGCAAGTGGCAAGTGGCGGTGATCCGATTGCCGAACGACGGGCGAAGGATGAAGCGGCCCGGCAGGCGCAAAGCGAAGCCGCCTTCACGGTCGAAGCACTGATCGCAGCTTGGGTTGCGGATCGGCAGGAAAGCCGTCGGGCAAGTTATTTAAAGGTCGCCGCCGCCGCTCTCAGGACGCATCTCGCGCATCTTCTGACGGTCCCTGCATCCGCCATGACGGTGCGACAGGCGGTTGCCGCACTGGACCGAGTAAAAGCCGCCGCCGGGCCTGTAGCGGGCAATCGCCTGCTCGCCTATGCCCGCGCCTGCTTCGGATGGGCGTGCAAGCGGCAGCGGTTGGCAATGAACCCCTTTGCAGGATTGGAGCGCCCCGCACGAGAAAAATCCCGCGACCGCGTGCTTACGGATGCCGAGATCGGCGCGATATGGCGGGCGGCGGCGCTGCTCGATTACCCTGCCGGGCAGTTCACCAGGATGCTCATGTTGACGCTGGGACGGCGCGATGAAGTCGCCTCGATGCGCTGGACCGAGATCGCTGCCGATGGCTTAACATGGAGCCTACCGGCTGATCGCGCCAAAAATGGCAAGTCGCATGTCGTTCACCTGAGCGAACCGGCGCGGGGAATCCTGAGCGCCCTGCCCCGATTTGAAAACTCGGATTTCCTATTTACCACAACGGGCGAACGCCCGATTTCCGGTTTTAGCGGCTTCAAGTTGGCCATTGATCGCGCGATTGAGGCCGATTTGGGCAGGGGCATTGCCGATTGGCGGTTTCACGATTTCCGCCGCGCTGGCGTGACTTGGCTGGCAGGGGCAGGCTTTCCCCCCCACGTAGCTGACAAGCTGCTGAACCATATGAGCGGCTCCATTCAAGGCGTCGCGGCAGTCTATCAGCGCGCCGAGTTCCTGCCGGAACGTGAGCGCGCGCTCGACGCATGGGCATCGCACGTGATTAGCGCAGCGGCAGGGGGCACGACGGCTGGCAACGTGATCGCGCTTCGCGCCTGAATATCACGAAAAAGTGATATCTCGACGTATTGACATTTCTGGGCGATTTCCAACCTGCGGAGGCTCATTTTGAAATGATGTTTCGGCATGTTTCATCCCGAAATCCTGTTTTGGAATTTCGGGATGAAAGCTGAAGTCACAAAATTTGTTTTATCAATACAGAACTATTTTCAGCTTACCTATAGGTGCGTTTAGAAAAATTTAGTAAAATTACAAGACGCACTATGGCGTCAATTACAAAAAGGATGATTTCATGATTGAACGCAATTTATTAACTACTCGCGAAGTCTGTCAATACGTTGGATTTTCAAAACGAACTCTTGAACGGTTGATCGAGGATGGGCGCGGACCTCGACGGGTCAGGATTTCGACGCGGCGACTGGGATACCCAAAAACCGATCTCGATCAGTGGCTCGCTGCCCGCGAAGAACGACACTAAAAGAAAAACCCCTGCTCGAATGCGCTTCGGGCAGGGGCGTCAGTCAAATTAAATTAAAAGGCATGATCATGAATTTAATAGCAAATAATACGGACAATGTCAAGTCCAAAACTCCAATTGCCCTGACATTTTTCCATAGCGTCACCGGCACAACTGCTGAACAAGTGACGATGTCGATGGCGCAATTAGTTGAACGACTTTGTGGCACCGAGGCAGAATCCAAACATGACCTGCCGTTAATTTCCGGGTGCCGGTTCGGTGATTCGAAAACCGGCAGGGGCAGTTTGCGACATGACGGGAATGTTTCAGGAATTTCGGCAATCGTTGCCGATTACGATGCCGGAAAATTGTCCATCGAAGATGCGCGAGATCACCTCGCCGCAGCGGGGATCGGGGCACTCATTTACGCAACAGCACGGCACACGCCTGATTCGCCTCGCTGGCGGGTAGTTTGTCCGCTGGCGGACATGCAGCCGCGTGATCGCCACAAGGGGCTTGTGGACCGGCTGGATCAAGCCCTCGGCGGTAAGGTTTTGGCAAATGAATCATGGACTTTATCGCAGTCTTATTTTTTCGGTTTCGTATCAAAAAAGCCCAAACATTGGGATTTCGTGGAAGGCGGTTTCCTAGACCAGCAGGTCGATTTCGAGGCAGGAGGGATCACTTCAAACGAAATCCAATCTCTCGCCGCGCCGGTGGCTAAAACCGCTGCCGAATTGACCGCTTTCGATCCTGAATCGCTGCATTCCCTGCTCATGCAAACCGGCCCTCATTCGATGCGAGAGCCGGAATGGAGTTCGACGCTTCGGGCAGTGAAAGGCGCGTTTGTGGAGCGCCCTGATCTTGGGTTCGAGGCTGCCGAGCACGTCACCGCGCAATGGACCGATGGGGTCACTTCGCCGGAGGAATTGGCGGAAAAATGGGATTCTCAAAACCCACGCCGGATCGGTGAGGCTGAAGTTCTCCGATACTGCGGCGAACACGGTGCACGCCCTGATGACATCGGCGCGTATGTTGGGGCGGCGGGGCTGGGGCGGGCGCAAGAGGCGTTCAGCGCGGAGGCAGCCCCTATTTCCCCGCCGCCGGTGACGCGCAAGCGGTTCGAGATCAGCCGCATTGCCTTGCTCGATCACTCTATCAGGCAGCGGGAACTAATTTCGGGATGGTTCGGCCTTGGCGAGTTTCTGCGGCTTAATGGCTCTCCTGGCTGCGGCAAAACGACGCTTGCCGTGGATTGGGCCGCTCACATTGCCGGCGGGCTGCCGTGGCGTGGTCACGCGGTCGAGCAGGGTGCAGTCCTCGTGATCGAACTTGAGGGTGCAGCGAACTTGCAAACTCGTGTCGAGGCAACCTGCACCGAACTCGGGCTGAAACAGACTGAAATTCCGCTATTTATGATGGCAGATTCCGTTTCGCTGGCGGTCGAGCCAGAATGGCGCCCCTTGCTCGATGCCATCACCGATACGGATTTCGGCTCGCCTCTCCGGCTGATCGTGATTGACACGCAGGCTCGGGCAAGCGCGGGTGCAGATGAAAACTCGGCCTCGGACACAGCTTTGATTGTTCGAGCCATTGACGAAATCCGGGCCAAGACCGGCGCGGCAGTGCTGATGCTCCACCACCTGCCACATGGAGCGGACCGCGCCCGAGGCAGCACCGCGTTTCTCGGGGCGGTCGATTGTGAAATGATCGCTCGGCGTGACGAGAGCGGCGTCGGCTCGATCAAGGTTGTCAAAATGCGGAACCGTGCCGATCCGCCGCCGGTTTACTATAAATTGAAATCAGTCCCTATCGGACTTGGGCCAGATGGAACAATCGTGACGGGCGCGGCCGCAATTCCAGCCGAAGCGCCGGGTCCGCAAAAGGCGCTCAAGCCCGCAGCCCAGATCGCGCTCGACAGTCTCTTGCACGGGGGGATGGCCGAGGAACAATGGTGTGGGGCTTTCGTTAAGCGCTATCCCGGCTCTGCCAGTCTCGACGGCAAGCGCAAGGCATTTCGCCGGGCGGTTAAAGAACTGACTGAGGCCGGGGCGGTGGTTGTCGCGGACGGCTTAGCCCGCCTCTCGGGAACGGCAGGGGGTATTGCCCCCAACTGGCACGAGAGTTTGGGAACCGTCCAATGAACACGAAATCCTGTAACATTCTGAAATATTACCGGACAAAACGCTCTGTCCGTTACGCGGACAAAACGACGGATAAAGCCGGACAAAGCCATTTTCAAAAATGCAAAAAATGGCGGTTTCCTGCGGGTTACAGCCGGACAAGCACCGGACAAAGCCCGGACACGCTGCCGGACAGACAGGACAACCCCCCTGTAAGGGGGTTGTCTGTCCGGTCCTGTCCGTCCGCCTGTCTGTTTTCAATTTTACATTAGGATTTCTGAATATGAATGATTTTAACGATCCCCCCCTGCCAAAACCATTTTCACCGTTCCGTCGTGCCCAGGGTGGCCCGCCGACGAACTCGGATTTTATGAAGCCGTGGGGTTATGACGGATCATGGCCCCCGGCCTCAATGACTTTTCCGGGAGGGTTCGCGGCGTCCGAATGGACCGATTACGAAAGCCGCCCGATTGCCGAGCGGGCGCGCATTGAGGCCCTTGTGCAGATCAGGCACACGCTAAGCCTGACACCTAGAATCGAACTCTGGACCCCGCCGCCGCTGGTATCGGCATCAACCATGCCGATCCTGACCCTGCAACCCGATCATGACGTGGGATGGCCTGGATCGGAACTGAGGTGCGGGATCGGTGTGATAGACGCCACACTATCGGATCAGCCTTATGACTGGCTGTCGGCAACCAATTTTTGGTCCGCCGCCGTGATCGCTCAACCGGGGCAATATCTTGCCGCCTTGCGCCGTGCCATCGAGCGCCGACTAGGCGGTGATCCGCGTGTGATCCTCGTGTGCGATACCAACCATGCATCGGCATGGGCAGAGCGTTTTCACGAGCGCGGCATTTTGTGCGAGACTTGGGATGAATGACGATCCTGAAATCACGCAAATTCTCCGCAAACTGCCTGACCGGCTTCGCCCGGCAGACGTGCCCGCAAGAGCCGCTAGGAAGCCCGTAGCAGCCCCTAGAGGCAATCCGCCCCTCTCCTATACCGGCATCCGCCGACTGGCTCAGGCGGGCTTTTCCGGGGGCGAGATCGCGGAGCATTTTGGGATATCGCGCAGGACGTTTTATTATAGATTGCGGGACGATGCGGCTCTCGCTGATTCGTTCAAAATTGGCCGCGCAAGGTTCTCTGCAAAGATTCAGGATCGGGTGCTGAAACTGGCGTTCGAGATGAAAAACCGAACTGCGTTGTTCAAACTTGCTCGGCAACTAGGAATCGACGGTAAAGACCGTGATTGGCCGCAATCCTAGATTGCACGAAATATATATTCAGTGTTTTTGAAAAAGCTTAGTTTATTATTTACAAAAATCGTTGAGCATTTTTTGCGGCAGGTAGGGAGCGGCAATTTATTAATTGATTTCTCATATCAATAAACCGGGAGGTTAGAATGAAGACGGCAAATATCGGATTGTGCATTTTTTCATATGCTCTTGTGTTTTTCATGATAAACAGCGCATCGGCGAAGACTTTCTATTATCCATTTCCAGAAATAAAAATGCCAACATCTAATTGGAAGAAGCTCAATGATTTGGCAGTGTCTGATGGGACAATAAATACGCCACCATGCTATTCAAAAATAGTTATAAAAAACATGGCATTTAAAAATATTTACGGCAAGCATTTTATTTCTATATTTTCTACAATATGGGCGCACAAAACAACAACCGGCAATTATTTATGCGAGACAAAAATGTCTGGCTATAGAATTGGCGGCGATTACAAAATTTCCAGCCTAAATATGAATTTAGAATTTGAAACATTTTCTAAAAATGGCAAGCGGTATGTCATTTACGATGATGATGTATTTTCCAATTTGGTTTTTCCGTTAAATATGAAAGCGAAAATACCTGCATTGCCAATTTCAAAAGATAACGCCTCAAAGGCAGTAGGTAACTCAAATTCCACTAAGTTGCACGGCCTGGCAGCCCTCAGAGCGGCTGTGAAGGAAATACGCAACTCAAATTCCACTAAGCTGGACCTCTCTGCGGCAGAACTCAATGCAATCGCGAATGCCGTGCGCCCCTGCTGGGGCATCGATGCCGGCGCGCCCGGTGTGCAGGATTTCAGCGTGCTGTTGCAGGTAACGACTGACGCTTCGGGTGTGGTGCGCGAGGCCGAAGTGGCACCAGCCGACCAGGGCAAGCTGGGTGATCCTGTCTTCGCCGCCTTCGCACAGCGCGCGGTGTCAGCCGCGAAGAACTACAAATGCGCCAAACTACCGCTGCCGCCCTATATGCTCGGCACAGTGCATACCTTTACATTCCGGTTCAATCCCTGATTGCAATAAAACATGCCTATCCTGTTAACCCATACACCACAAAATCAGCCCCATTTTGTCAGTCGCGACGAAAATCGTCCACTACATGTAGCTGGGGTCTGGATTAACCGGATAGGCACGATTAAAATAATACAATACTTCATTACGGTGATAATTAGTTATAATTTCACTTACTTCGAGTTTCATTTCCGGGTGAAACGCTAATGAATGATGGGGGCGTCATGAGATATCTCAGGCTATCGATAGTGGCGATTATAACAGTGGCAACACCGATCATAGCAAACGCGAAAGCAAACGGAAATTCACTGGACCAAACTAACGTAAGTCCGCAAAGTTCGATGTCTGGTACTGCTTTTGTCCAATTCACTGTTGCTCCAAATGGAACTGTAAAATCAGAAAAAATATATCGGAGTAGTGGAAATCCGCTTATTGATCGTGCTGCTCTGAGTAAGGCGAATATTCCAAAATTTTCTAAATTCACGGGAAAAAAATCCCGTTTATACGTGATGCCAATATCCATATCATTTCCTAAACCGCATAAATCAGACAAAAAATCAGATCATGCCAAACGTTGGTTTGCACTTACAAACGATGACGAATGTATCCCATCAGTTCCGCGCGATCCGGCAAAGCTGATTCGGTTTGATCGTTTGAATGGCTTGGACGACGCAGTGAACATATTTGAACGATCACACGGAATGCCCGTCGGAGTGACAGTTGCGGAGCCAGAGTCGAACGGGATGGAAACGGTATATACTTTTTTCAGAACCGAGGACGCCTGCGAAGCCTACGCCAAGGCAAAGCAGGGAAGTTTGAACCAACTACAATAGTCGATTGGCAGCCTACCCTTCGCTCGGGCACCCTGCACGGTGCAAAGTGGCTTAGTTGGCTGAATGTATGCATATTTGAAACGAGGTATTGACATGCGCCATATATTTTCTATATGTGCATATAGTCTTGTTGGAGTATGCATATGCCTCGCATTACAATATACGTGCCTGATGAATTGAAATCCCGGATGGATGATGTGGACCGGATAAATTGGTCCAACGTCGCACAAGACGCCATCCGACAAGCTATCGCCACTCACTCTATTTTTAAGGAACCTGAAAACATGGACAACGTTATCGAGCGCCTGCGACTGAGCAAAGAGCGCTTTAATTCGACCAATACGAAGGACGGCAAGGACTGCGGAGCTAGTTGGGCAAGGGGCACCGCTCAATATGAAGACCTGCTCCGGATTTCCGATGCCGTACATGAGGGCTTGGACATAGACATCGGCACTCTCCAAAGACTGATCGACCCGCAGGACGAAATGGATTCCAACGATTGGAAGGCGTTCTGGGAGGAAAACGCCGGAAACGACGTCAGCGATGCCTTCGTGAAAGGCTTCGCCGAAGGCGCGACCGCAGTGTTCGACAAGGTTGCCGACAAGCTCTGACGTTGTCGCATCAAGACATCTAAGTCGCCCGGTCCCAGTCATCCGCCCGGGCGATTTCGTTTGGCGCTAAGACCAAACCCCCGAATGTGCTCTCTTTCCCGCTCCACGGCTGTGGCCGCGCCGGGCACAGGTGGGACGGCAAAAACGAGGGCAAAGGCGCTGCCCAGCCTGCACAAGCAACCCACTTAAGCAGTCTGAAAAAATCTCAAAATTCTCGCGAGGGGGTGAACCGGGGCTTCTGAGCGTTCCCGCTCTACTCCCCACCTCCCGGCACCCACCCCTTCCGAATCCGGCAGCTTTATTAAGCCATCACGGATGCGTGAAAACAGTGTGGATTTATCTCTGGTGAGTCCGCATTGAGTCCGCAAATTATGAATTAGGTCCGAATTGCGATCTAATAGTCGGTTAAGTCTTTGATTTATTGGTGAGCCCGCAGGGATTCGAACCCTGGACCCCAAGATTAAAAGTCTCGTGCTCTACCAACTGAGCTACGGGCTCTCACCAATGTGCCCGCCGGAAAGACCAATTCCGGCGGGGTTCGTCAAGAGGCTGAGACGGATTGCCGGTATTACGCGGCGAGTTCCATCTTGATGATCTTGGTCGGGTCAGTGACCCGGCCGCTTTGGCCCTGGCCCTTCTTGATCTCGTCCACATAGTCCATGCCCGCCGTCACCTGGCCGAACAGGGTGTACTGGCCGTCAAGCCAGGCGGCGGGAGCGAAGCAGATGAAGAACTGGCTGTTCCCGCTGTTCGGGTCGCTGGTGCGGGCCATGCCCACCGAACCGGTGAGGAACTTTGCCTTGTCGGTGAACTCGGCGGGCACGTTGGGCAGGTTGCTGCCGCCGGTGCCGGTGTTGGTGGGGTCGCCGGTCTGCGCCATGAAGCCGGCGATCACGCGGAAGAATTCGCAGCCGTTGTAGAAGCCGCGCGCGGTCAGCGTGCGGATCTGCTCGCAGGTTTTCGGCGCGAGGTCGGGGCGCAGCTCGATCGTGACGACGCCGAAGGGCAGCGTCATGTGAATGGTGTTCGACGTGCTGGCGGCGGAAGCGGATTCGGACATGAAAACTCCGGCAAGGGGGGTGGAAGCGGCGGCGGCGAGAAGCGTGCGGCGTCTGATGATCATGGTCTGCCAACCCGGCGAAGGGTCCTCTCCAACGTCAGTTTCGGAACGAAGCTCGAGATGTCGCCGCCCAGCTGGGCGATCTCCTTGACGAAACGCGACGAGATGAACTGGTGCCGCTCGCTTGCCATCAGGAAGATCGTCTCGATCCGCTGGTCGAGTCGTGCATTCATCCCGGCCATCTGGAACTCGTAATCGAAGTCGGAGACGGCGCGCAACCCGCGCACGATCACTTGTGCGCTGACCTGCTGGGCAAAGGCGATCAGCAGCGAATCGAACGCCTGCACATCGATTTCGGTGCCCGTGCGTTCGGCGATCGGCGCGATCTCGGCGCGGACCATCTCGACGCGCTCGGCGGTGGGAAACAGCGGCCCCTTGCCGGCATTGCGGGCCACGCCGATGACCAGCTTCGAGCAGAGCTGGGCGGCGCGGCCGATAATGTCGAGATGCCCGTTGGTGATCGGATCGAAAGTTCCCGGATACAGACCGATCAGACCGCCATCAGCCATCCTGTTCCTCCCCCGCTTCGTCTCCGCTGTCGTCGAGGACGGGGAAGACGCTGGTCACCTGTTCGTCCTTTTCCACCCGCACAAGCGTCACGCCCATCGCCTGGCGGCCGGTGATGCGCACCTGGTCCACCGGGGCGCGGATCAGCTTGCCCTGGTCGGTGACGAGCATGATGTCGTCCCCCGGCCGGACGGGGAAGCTGGCGGCCACCGCGCGGCCGTTGCGCGCCGCGAGCGCGATATTGGCGATGCCCTGCCCGCCGCGGCCGGTGACGCGGTATTCATAGGCCGAGGAGAGTTTTCCGAACCCGCCGGTGGTGACGGTGAGGATCATTTCCTCGGCCGATTGCAGGGCCGCGATCCGCTCGGGGGTCAGCTGGATGTCAGCCGCCGCCTCGTCGGACTCGACAGCATCCAGCTCGCCCTCCTCGCCGCCGGCGCGGCGCTGGGCGGCGGCGTATTTGAGATAGGCTGCGCGTTCATCCACGCTCGCCTCGACATGGCGGAGCACGGAGAGCGAGATCACCTCGTCGCCGGCGCCGAGGCGGATGCCGCGCACGCCGCTGGAGTCGCGGCCCGCGAAGACGCGCAGCGTGTCATCGGTGATCTGGAAGCGGATGCAGCGGGCCTGACGCGTGGCAAGGAATACGTCGTCGCCCTCGCGGCAGGTGGCGACGCCGATCAGACGGTCACCGTCGTCGAGCTTCATCGCGATCAGGCCGGTGGAACGGACATTGCGGAAATCGGCGAGGCGGTTGCGCCGCACATTGCCCGAGGCGGTGGCGAAGACGAGGTGCAGGTCGTTCCACAGGCTTTCGTCCTGCGGCAACGGCAGCACGGCGGTGACGGCATCGCCATTCAGCTCGGGCAGGATGTTGACGATCGCCCTGCCCTTCGCCGCCGGCGCCGATTCGGGCAGGCGCCAGACCTTCTCGCGGAACGCCTTGCCGCCCTGGCTGAAGAACAGCACGAACTGGTGGGTATGGGCGTTGAAGCTGCGGGTGATCACGTCGTCGCCGCGCATCGAGGCGGCGGCGCGGCCGCGACCGCCGCGGTTCTGGGCGCGGAAGGCTTCGAGCGGCGTGCGCTTGATGAAGCCGTCGCGCGTCATCGTGACGACCATCTGGCCTGGCTCGATCAGGCTTTCATCGTCCTGGTCGGCGACGCTGTCCTCGATGCTGGTCAGGCGCGGGGCGGCGATGCGGGCGCGCACGGCGAGCAGTTCGTCGCGCATCACCTCAAGCCGGCGCGGGCGGGAGGCGATGATTTCGAGCAATTCGCCGATGCGGCGGCCGACCTCGGCGAGTTCGGACTGGATCTTCTCGCGTTCGAGCCCGGTGAGGCGCTGCAGGCGCAGTTCGAGGATACCGCGGGCCTGCGCTTCGGTCAGGCGCACGGTGCCATCCGCCGAGATCTGGTTGCCGTGATCGTCGATCAGTTCCAGCAGCGGGCGGACATCGCCGGCCGGCCAGTCCCGCGCCATCAGGGCGATCCGGGCGGAGGCCGCGTCCGGCGCCGCGCGGATAAGGGCGATCACCTCGTCGATATTCGCCACCGCGATGCCGAGCCCGACCAGCAGATGCGCCCGGTCGCGCGCCTTGTTCAGCTCGAAGCGCGAGCGGCGCAGGATCACGTCCTCGCGGAAGGCGATGAAGCAGTCCAGCGCATCGCGCAGGCCGAGCTGGCGCGGCCGGCCGCCATCGAGGGCGAGCATGTTGATGCCGAAGCCGGTCTGCATCTGGGTGAAGCGGTAGAGATGGTTGAGCACGACCTCTGGCGTGGCGTCGCGCTTCAGCTCGATCACCATGCGCATGCCCTCGCGGTCGCTCTCGTCGCGCAGGTCGGCAATGCCCTCGATTTCCTTGGCCCGCACGAGTTCGGCGATGCGTTCGAGCAGCGTCGCCTTGTTCACCTGATAAGGCAGCTCGCTGACGATGATCGCCATGCGGTCCTTGCGGATTTCCTCGATGCTGGTGCGCGCGCGCACGACGATTCCGCCGCGGCCGGTCTCGAAGGCGCTGCGGATGCCGGAGCGGCCGAGAATGATGCCGCCGGTCGGGAAATCCGGGCCGGGGACGATTCGCATCAGGTCATCAAGCGTTGCCTCCGGCTGCGCGATGAGATGCAGCGTCGCGTCGATGATCTCGGCGGGATTGTGCGGCGGAATGTTGGTCGCCATGCCCACGGCGATGCCGTTGCCGCCATTGACCAGCAGGTTGGGGAACGCGGCGGGCAGGACGCGGGGCTCGCTGTCGCTCTCGTCATAGGTCGGCTGGAAATCGACCGTATCCTTGTCGATGTCGGCGAGCAGGGCCATCGCGGCATCGGCGAGGCGGGCCTCGGTGTAGCGCATCGCCGCCGGCGGATCGCCGTCGACCGAACCGAAATTGCCCTGGCCGTCGATCAGCGGCACCCGCATCGAGAAGCCCTGGGCCATGCGGACCGCGGCATCGTAGATCGCGGCGTCGCCGTGCGGGTGGTATTTGCCCATCACGTCGCCGACCATGCGGGCGGATTTGCGATAGGGCTTGTCCGGCGTGTTGCCGGCCTCCTGCATCGCGTAGAGGATTCGGCGATGCACCGGCTTCAGCCCGTCCCGCGCATCCGGCAGGGCGCGCGAGACGATCACGGACATGGCGTAATCGAGATAGGAGCGGCGCATCTCCTGCTCGATCGTCACGGGCACCTGGCCGCTTGGCCCTTCGGTCTGGTCGGTCGTGTCAGTCATGGCGGCGTCATATCACCTGCGCCGCGCGGGGGCGAGGGGTGCGGCTCAACAGCGGCCGGTCAGCCCGGCGATGACAACGGCAATCCGGTCCGCGAGGCCGCGCGGCGCCGGACCGGTCGGGCGGCGCAGGTCGCGCCGGGCGAGCACCGCCGGCAGGGCGGCGGCCAAACCGGCACGCGGCGCGCGGCGGCGCAGCAGGCGGGCCGCCTCGTCGCGCAAGGCCGCAGGGTCGGTGCCATCCTGCGGCAGCAGGTCGCGGCCGGCGGCTTCAAGCGCGGGGGCGGCGCGGAGAATGCCGGCAATGCCATAGCCGGTGCCGAGATCCTCCAGCGCCGCGAGTTCGGCGGACTCGGTCACGCCGAGCACCGTGCCGGCAATCCGCGCCAGCCCCCCCGCCGTGCCGCGCGCGTAGTCGAGAAAGGCGGCGCGGTCGGGAATCGGTTCGGCTTCGGCCTCGCGCGCGTCGATCAGCGCCGTGAGGGCGGCATCGGAAAAGATGCCTTGGGCCAGCCCGGCACGGAGTTCCACGGCGAGCGGATGGGCGCGATCGGCGCCTTCAACGACCTCGCGCCACCATTGCAGGCGAATCAGCGCGAGCGGCGGCTGGCTCGCGACTTCGCGCGCCCGGGCCAGTTCATGATTGAAGGCGTAGAGCACGAACAGCCAGCGTCGCGATTGCGGCGGGGCGAAGATCGCGCCGAGGAAGCGGTCGGGATCGGCGCGGCGGACCTGGGCCGCGAGATCGGGTTCGTTCATTGCGGAACTCTTTCGATGCTTGACGCTGGCAGGGCCGGACCATAGCTACCGGACGAGCGGTCGGCACGCACCGTGCCGGCGCCGAAACAGAAGCCCAAACCGGATCGGAGATGCCCCATGGCCTTTGAACTCCCCGCGTTGCCCTATGCGCACGCAGCCCTTGCCGCGCATGGCATGTGCCAGGAAACGCTCGAACTGCACCACGGCAAGCACCATCAGGCCTATGTGACGGCGCTGAACGGTTTCGTCGAGAAGAACGCCGACCTGCAGGGCAAGAGCCTCGAGGAGATCGTCGCCTTCACCTACAACAAGGCCGATCTCGCGCCGGTGTTCAACAATGCCGGGCAGCACTGGAACCACAATCTGTTCTGGCAGTGCATGTCGCCGACCGACGGCGGCAAGCTGCCGGGCCGGCTGGAGGCGAAGCTCGCTGAGGATTTCGGCGGCGTCGCGCAGTTCAAGGACGCGTTCAAGACCGCCGGCACCACCCAGTTCGGCTCTGGCTGGGCCTGGCTGATCCTCACCCCGGGCGGCAAGCTCGCCGTCACCAAGACGCCGAACGGCTCCAACCCGGTCGCCACCGGCGAGGGCAAGCCGCTGCTCGGCCTCGATGTGTGGGAACACTCCTACTATCTCGATTTCCGCAACCGCCGGCCGGACTATATCCAGAACTGGCTCGACAATCTGGCCAACTACGCCCACGCCGCGCACCTGCTGGGCTGAGGCCGGGCAAAGCCTGACGATATTCGCGGCCCCGGAGTTTCGCTCCGGGGCCGTTGCCGTTTGCGGCGCCTACTTCTTTTTCGGCTCGGCCGGCTTGGTCTCGGCCGGCTTCGAGTCGGTCAGCACGCTGCTGATGGTGCTGCGCAGCACGGTGATGCGGACGTTGGGGGCGATATCGACCTCGATTTCCTCGGCGCCATCCAGAGCCTTGGCCACCTGGCCGACAATGCCGCCGCCGGTCACCACCTTGTCGCCGCGGCGGATGGCGGCGAGGCGTGCCTTCTGCGTCTTGGCCTGCTGCTGCTGCGGGCGGATCAGGATGAAGTAGAAGACGATGACGATCAGCACCAGCGGTGCGAAATTGATCACCGCCGCCATTGCACCGGAAGGTGATGACGAGGCAGCGGCGTAGGCGGTGGCGATGAACATGCGGGATACCCTGATCTGATGTGGTGAAGCTTGTCCTTGGTCGGGCGGGACCATAGTTTGCACGCCCGCCCCGTCAAGCCGCGCGGGACGCGCCTGCCTGAGGAGACGTCATGGACCAGCCGACACACGACCTGCTCGCCCGCATCGCCGATGCGCTCGACCGCCTCGCCCCGCCGCCGCCGCCGCCGGCCGAGGTGAGCGCGCACGATGCCTATGTCTGGCATCCCGAGCGCGCGGCGCTGGAGCCGGTGGATCAGGTCTCGCGCGTGCCGATCGGGCTGCTGCAGGGCGTGGAGCGGCAGAAGGACATCCTGACCGAGAACACGCTGCGCTTCGCCCGCGGCCTGCCGGCCAACAACGCCATGCTCTGGGGCGCGCGCGGGATGGGCAAGTCCTCGCTGGTGAAAGCGGCGCATGCGGCGGCGAACCGGGCGTTTCCCGGCAGCCTCGCGCTGATCGAGATCCATCGCGAGGACATCGCCACCCTGCCGGCGCTGCTCGACATCCTGCGCGGCCAGCCCCGCCAGTGCCTGATCCTGTGCGACGATCTCAGCTTCGAGCGCGAGGATGCCGACTACAAGGCACTCAAATCGGTGCTCGATGGCGGCATCAAGGGCCGGCCGGATAACGTGCTGTTCTACGCGACCTCGAACCGGCGGCACCTGATGCCGCGTGACATGATCGAGAACGAACGCAGCACCGCGATCCACGCCTCGGAGGCGACGGAGGAAAAAGTATCGCTGTCGGATCGCTTCGGCATCTGGCTCGGGTTTCACAATTGTGATCAGCAGACCTTCTTCGCCATGATCGAGGGCTATGCGAAAGCGTTCGCCCTCGATGTCGACGCCGAAACCCTCCATGCGGAGGCCGTGGAATGGTCGGTGACGCGCGGTGCCCGGTCGGGGCGGGTGGCCTGGCAGTTCATCTGCGATCTCGCCGGGCGGCTCGGCCGCCGGATCGAGGCCGGCGCGGCGCCTTGACAGCCGAGGGCCCGCCCCTGAAGACAAGGACGTGACGGACGAGACCGATCAGCGCCGGAGCCACGCATGAGGACGGAGGGGGCGACCGCGAACGGCGCCATTCCGCCCTGGCAGCCGGACGAGCTGGGCCTGCCGCGGGCGACGGCGGCGGGGCTGGTGATTGTCGGGCTGATCGCCGCCGCGGCGTTCTACGCCGCGCGCCATCTGCCGCGCTACCGCACGCCGCTGGCGCCCGCCACCACCGTGCATCTGGTCCGGCTCGCGCCCCCCCTGCCCTTGCCACCGCAGCCGGTGCAGCCGCCGCCACCGCCGCTACCCGTGCCTCCCCCGCCGGTTCCGCCGCCGCCGCAGCCGAAACCGCTGCCACCGCCGCCCGCACCCTCACCCATGCCGCCGCCCAAGCCGCTGCCGAACGTGGTGCACCATCCGCCACCGCCACCGCACCCGCGGCCCAAGCCGCAGCCGGTCCATCGCCCGGTGCCGCATCCGGCGCCGCCGCCACCCAGGGCAAAGAGGCCACCGCCGCAACCGGCCTTCGATTTCGCGCAATATGCCGCCGGACTTCGCGGGCCGCTGCAGCGCGAAGTGCATGTGACGCAGACAATGCGCATGCTCGGCGTGAATGGCACGGCCTTCATCGAGTTCACCCTGGCGCCGAACGGAAAGCTGCTTTCGGCGCAGGTCTACCGCAGCAGCGGCAACCCGCTGATCGACCGCGCGGCGCTGGATGCCGTCCGGCACCACCGCTTCCCGCCCTTCCCCGGCACGGAGGACAAGACCTTCGCGGTGCCGATCGAGATCAGGGTCGGGGAGTGACAATCCAGACCGGCTGAGCCGATGCGGCGCGGTTCAGTCCTGATGCGATCGCGCCTGCTGGCGGCGGTGATTCTGGCCATGGTCGCGGCAGGGCCGAGCTTCAGCGCGGGACGCTGCGACACGGTGGTGGTGCCGCCGGGTCTCGGGCTCGGCACGCCGCCGGCGAGCGTCGATTCACTCAACCCGTTCCTGATCGGCTCCGCCTACGATGCCGAAGCCGCCGGCCTGCTCTATGACGGGTTGCTCTGGATCAGCCGCAACCACACCATCACCTGGTCGCGCAGCATCGCATCGGCGATCGAGGTCTCCGATGACAAGACCACCTTCACCGTGACGATGAAGCCTCGCACCTGGTCGGACGGCGTACCGGTGACGGCGGAGGACGTGAAATTCACCTTCGACCTGATCCGCAAGCTCGGGAAAACCTATACCGGCTACGGCCAGGGCGGCATGCCGGGGCTGGTGAAGTCGCTCAACGTGCTCGGGCCGCACCGCTTCCGGGTGGTGCTGAAGCGGAGCGTGAACCCGACCTGGTTCGAACTGACCGGCCTCAGCCAGCTGACCCCGTTTCCCGCCCATGCCTGGACCCGCTATTCCGTCAACCAGATGTGGCGGCTGCAATCGACGCCCTCGTTCTTCCGGGTGGTGGACGGCCCCTTCCGGATCGGCCGCTACGTCATGGGCCGCTACATCAGTTTCGTGCCCAACCCGACCTATCAGGGCCACAAGCCGGACATCCGTCGGTTCATCATGGTCTTCCTGAATTCGGACGGCGCGGTTTTCGAGGGGTTGCGCACCGGCACGCTCGATGCCGGCAACCTGCCCTTCTCGCTGTGGCGGGCGCAGCGGAAGCTGCCCGACGCGCGGGAGCTGCGACTGCCGCCAAATTTCGGCTTCGACTACATGGAACTGAGCTATCGCAACCCGAAAGTCGCCTTCTTCCGCGATGTGCGGGTGCGCCAGGCGATTGCCGACGCAATCGACCAGAAGCGAATCATCCGCCTGCTCCTGCACGGGACAACGAAGCCGCAACACGGGCCGGTGCCGGTGGACCCGCCGACCTTTCTCTCGCCCGCGGCGAAGGCCGGGAAATATCCCGTGGGTTATGACACGGCAAAGGCGAAGGCCCTGCTCGCCGCCGCGGGCTGGAAACCGGGACCGGACGGCATCAGGATGAAGGACGGCAAGCGTCTTGCCTTCACCGACGTGATTCCCTCCGGCAACGTGACCGGCCAGCTCGGCGCCGAGCTGATCCAGGCGGATCTGCGCGCCGTCGGCATCGCGATGACGATCCGCGAGGTCACGTTCAGCCAGATGCTGGTGCTCAGCTACAAGCCGCTTCAATGGGAGGCGATGCAGTTCGGCTGGGCGCTCGGCGTCTACCCCGACGATTCCGCCCAGCTTGCAAGCGATGGCGCGTTCAACCAGTCCGGCTACAGCGACGCGCGGATGGACGCGCTGCTGAAGGATGTGCAGACGAAGCCGGGCCTGGAACCACTCTACGCCTATCAGGATTATGCGGCGGCACAGCAGCCGGAAATTTTCCTGCCCGAGCCTGGCAGCGTGGTGCTGGTGCGCAACGGGCTCGAGGGCGTGCGGAAGTTCCTCAGCCCGACCGGCGCGTGGTCACCGCAATACCTGCACTGGGCGCCGGGCGCGTGTGGTGGGCGCCGGTGAGGCGGGTGATCCTTTCGCGCCTCGCCGCTTCGGCGCTGACGCTCGTGCTGCTGGTGACGATCGTGTTCTTCATGGTGCATGCGACGCCCGGCGGCCCGGCCTATTCCATCCTCGGCCAGAAGGCGACGCCGGAGGCGGTGCGCCAGCTCAATGTCCGGCTCGGCCTCTCGGCGCCGTTGTGGAGGCAGTATCTGGTCTGGTGGGCGCATCTTCTCGAAGGGCGGCTCGGCTATTCCTATCTGCTGAACCGGCCGGTGGCCGGCCTGATCGCGGCATACGCGGCGAACACCCTCGCCCTCTATCTCGGCGCCATCACCCTTTCGGTGCTGCTTTCGATCGCCATCGGGTTGGTGCAGGGGGCCTTCTGGGGCCAGTGGCCGGCGCGGCTGATCGGTGCGGCGCAGCTCGTCCTCTACGCCATGCCGGTGTTCTTCGCCGGCACGATCCTGATCCTCTATGTCGCGGTGAAATGGCGCTGGCTTCCGGCAGGCGGCATTGCCGATATCCGGCACGCCGCACCGGGAGTGGCCGATTACGCCCGACATCTGATCCTGCCGGTGGTCACCGTCGGGCTGCTGGGAACCGCCGGGCTGTCGCGCTATTTCGGCGCGGCGGTGCATGAGGAACTCGGCAAGGACTACGTGCGCACGGCGCTGGCCAAGGGGCTCGGGTTTGGCGCCGTGCTGCGCCGGCACGTCTTGCGCAACGCGCTGCGGCCGCTGGTAACGATTCTCGGCCTGTCCTTTCCCTACATCTTCGCGGGCTCGGTGCTGGTCGAGACCGTGTTCGACTATCCGGGGCTCGGCTTCCTGCTGTGGCGATCGGCATTGTCGCAGGATTATCCGGTGATTTCCGCGATCGTGTTGCTGATCGGCGTGCTGACGGTGATCGGCAACCTGCTCGCCGACCTGGTCAATGGCTGGCTCGATCCGCGGGAGCGCTTCGAATGAGCGCGACGACTGGCGCCCTGCCCCGCCCGGTTTCGGCGCGGCTGGCCGCATGGGTCGGTGCCCGTGGGACACTCGCGGGCGGCGCGGCGCTCGCGCTCGCGATCTGCGGCTTCAGCCTGTTTGGCGGCCTCGCCTGGCACGCCAGCCCCTATGCGATCCACGGCCACCACACGCTGATGGCGCCGACGCGCGCATTCCCGCTCGGCACCGACCAGATCGGCCGCGACCTGCTGGCGCGGCTGATCGCGGGCGGGCGGGCGACGCTGATCGTCGCACTGCCGGCGTCGATGCTCGGGTTTCTCCTCGGCATCGCCTACGGGCTGGCGGCCGCCCTCGGTCCGCGCTGGCTGGATGCCACTCTGATGCGCCTGCTCGACGCCGTGCTGGCGCTGCCGGGCCTCGTGATCCTGATCTTCTTCGCCGCCCTGTTCACGCCGGGCACCTTCACGCTGATCCTGCTGCTGGGCCTCACGGCATGGCCGGGGCTCGCGCGGCTCGTGCGCAACGAGGCGATCGCGCAGCGCGGGCGCGATTTTATCCTTGCGGCCCGGCAGTTCGGCGGCGGTTCCGCCTACATCGCGCGGGTGCACATCCTGCGGGTGATCGCGCCGATCCTCGCCGTGAACGGCACGTTTCTGGTGGGCGACCAGATCCTCGCGCTCTCGGGCCTCAGCTTTCTCGGTCTCGGCGTGCAGCCGCCGATGGCAAGCTGGGGCGGACTGCTGGAATCCGGACTGAACCTGATCGCGCTCGATCCATGGTGGATGATCCTGCCGCCGGGACTGATGATCCTTCTCTCGATCCTCGCCGCCAACCTGATCGGCCAGGGGCTGCTCGCGCGGCAGGACACCGCGCGGTGAGCCCCGTGCTGGACCTCGACCGGCTTTCGGTCACGCTGCGCCGGCGCGACGGCACCCGCCTCGCGCTGCTGGAGGGACTGAGCCTCTCGGTCGCGGCGGGCGAAATGACCGCGCTGGTCGGCGAGAGCGGCTCGGGCAAGACGATCGCCGCACTCGGCATGATCGGCCTGCTGCCGCGCCGGGCGGAAGCTACCGGCCGGGTCCTGCTGGCCGGCACCGATCTACTGACACTTCCGCGGGAAAAAATGCGACGGGTGCGCGGCGGCGAGATCGGGATGGTGTTCCAGAATCCGCTCGCCGCCCTCAACCCGGCGATGCGGGTGGGCAGGCAGGTCGAGGAAGTCTACCGCCTTCATACCGGCGCCGGGCCGGATGCCGCGCGGGCGCAGGCGCGGGCGCTCTTCGACGAGGTCGGGATTCCGCGCGGCGCCGAGCGGCTGGACGATTTCCCGCACCAGTTCTCGGGCGGGATGCGGCAGCGGGTGATGATCGCGATGGCGCTGGCCTGTGGTCCGAGGCTCCTGATCGCCGACGAGCCGACCACCGGGCTTGATGCGCTGGTCGCACGGCAGATCCTAGCGCTGATCACGCGACTGTGCCGGGAACGGGGCATGGGCGTGCTGTTCATCACGCACGACCTCTCGATCGTCGAGGCGCATGCAGCGCGGGTGACCGTGCTCTATGCCGGGCGGGCGGTGGAATGGGGCCGCGCCGCCGACCTGTTCGCGACGCCGCGCCACCCCTACACACGCGCCCTGCTCGGTGCGGTACCGGGGCCTGAGCAGGCGCGGCTGGTCACCATTCCTGGCACCCTGCCCGATCCAGCGGCATTTCCGCCGGGTTGCCGGTTCGCTCCGCGCTGCGTCCTGCGCGAGGCCGCCTGCGAGGCAGGGTTTCCCGCGACGGATACGCTGGGCGGGACCGCCTTCGCCTGCCGTCGCGGCCGCGAGCCGTCGCCGGTGCCGGAACGGAACACGACGCGCGTTGCCCCACAGGTGGAGGCGGCAGGCGAGCCGGTTCTGGAGGTTTCGGAACTGCGCGTCGAATATGACCGCCGCCGATCGGACTTCGCTTTCCGGCGTCCACCGCCACTTCTCGCCCTCGCCCCGGTTTCCTTTACGCTGCGGCGGGGCGAATGCCTCGGCGTGGTTGGCGAGAGCGGATCGGGCAAGTCGAGCCTCGGCCGCGCGGTGCTGCAGATGCTGGCGCACGAAGGCACGGTACGGCTCGGCGGTGCCGACCTCGAGAGGATGCGCGGCAAGGCGCTTGCCGCGGCAAGGCGGCGCATCCAGGCGGTATTCCAGGATCCGCGCGAGTCGATGAACCCGCGTATGCGGATCGGCGACATCGTGGCCGAGCCGCTGCGCCTCGCTGGCGTCCGCAAGCACGAGAGACGCGCGCAGGCCGCGGCGTTGCTCGACCGGGTCGGGCTCGGCGCGCGCCTGTTCGACCTGTTGCCCGGCCAGGTCTCGGGCGGCGAGGCCCAGCGCGTGGCGATCGCCCGCGCGCTGGTGGCGGCGCCGGATGTCATCGTGCTTGATGAACCGACGTCGAGCCTCGATGTGTCGACCCAGGCGCTGCTGCTCAACCTGCTGAAAGACCTCGCAAGTGATGAGGGGCTCTCCTACATCCTGATCAGCCACGATATCGCGACGGTGTTCCACATGGCCGACCGCCTGCTCGTGCTGCGGGAAGGCCACGTCATCGAGGCCGGGGTCGCGGGGGATTTACTTGCCGGTGCGAAATCCGACTATACGAAGGAACTGATCGCTGCCGGCGCGTCCGCGCGCTGGCGCGGGCCCGAACACACCGAGGAGCTTAGCTCATGAATGAAATCGTCCGCCTCGTCATGATGACGGGTGGTCTGCTGGCGGTGATGCCGGTTCTGCTGCTGGTGACACTCGTCGTCGGGCTCGAACGGTTCTGGCTGCTCAAGCGCACGCTCGGCGCCGGGCGGCGCATCCATGCCGCGCTGCGCGCCGTGGGTTATGGCAATCCGGCCGGGCTGCGCCAGCTCGCCGAGACGAACGGCGCCACGCTGCAGGGCCACCTGATCGCAACCGCGCTGGCCTCGCGCGGGGAAAACGCCGACGAACTCGACAATCACCTCGAGGAAGAGATCATGGACGCCATGCCGCGGATCACCCGGGGCCTGTGGATTCTCGATACCGCGGTGACGATCGCGCCGTTGCTCGGGCTGTTCGGCACGATCATCGGCATGATCCAGGCCTTCGACGTGCTGTCGAGCAACGGAGGGCCGGCGAAGGTGACAGGCGGGATCGCCGATGCGCTGGTCTCGACCGGCGCGGGCCTGCTGATCGCGATCATCGCCGTCTATCTGGTCAATTATTTCAACAATCTCAGCCGCCGGATCGTCCTGCAGCTCGAACTCATCAAGGTGGTGCTGATCAACCGTCTGCACGGGCGCGGGCTGGCCGGCGACGACGCGGTGGAGGATCCGCCCAAGCGGCGCGCTGCCAGCATGGCCAGGGTCTGAGCGATGCGCCGCAGACGCGATCATCTGGAGCGCGAACGCCCCCGGCTCGAAATCGTGCCGATGATCGACATCATGATGTTCCTGCTCGTGTTCTTCGTGATGATCGTGCTCAAGATGATCCCCGATTCCGGCGTCGCGCTGAAGCTGCCGGGCGCGCAGACGGCGAAGGAGATGAAACCGGCCCAGGTGGTGGTGATGATCGACGCCGCCGGCAAACTGCACGTGAAGAATCAGGTGGTCACGCTGGCGGGGCTGCAGACCTATCTCGGCCAGGTCGTGGCCGCGAAAAGGAAGGTCGATGTCGTCATCGCCGGGGACAAGGATATCCGCTACCAGCGGTTGATGCAGGTGATGGACACCGTGCGCAAATCCGGGATCGTCAATGTCGGGCTCGCGACCAAGCGGCCCGGCGGCTGACGCCCAGGCGCTGCGGGTCGAATTTCTCGACTTTCTCGTCGGGGAGCGGCGGGCCGCGGCGCTGACGGTATCGACCTATGGTGCCGATCTCGCGGAATTTCTCGGCTTCGTCACCCGGCATATCGGCGCCGAGCCAACCGGCGCCGATCTCGCGGCGCTGAGTCTCGCCGATTTCCGGGCCTGGCTGGCGAAGGCGGCGAGCGATGGCGTCGGCAACGCAACACGGGCGAAGAAACTTTCCGCGGTACGCAGCTTTTTCCGCTGGCTGCGGCAGCGTCACGGCATGATCAACGAGGCGCCGGGGCTGCTGCGCACGCCAAAATCGCGCCGCCCCCTCCCCCGCGCGCTGACCGCGCCGGACGCCGCCGCCGTGGTGGACAGCCTGGGCGACGATGCGGCGAGCCCGGCGCTCGCGGCGCGCGACACCGCGCTGATGGCGCTGCTCTACGGCGCCGGGCTGCGGATACACGAGGCGCTCGGGCTCAATATCGGCGATCTGCCGCCGGAGGGCGCGCCGCTTTCGGTGCGCGGCAAGGGCGGGCGGCAACGGATCGTGCCGCTGCTGCCGGTGCTGCGACGGGAGATCGCTTCCTGGCTGCGGCACCACCCCGCCCCCACGCCGGACGCGCCGCTCTTTCTCGGTGCGCGCGGGGCGCGGCTCAATCCCGGCGTGGTCCAGCGGCGGCTGCGGGATTTCCGCCGGCTCAACGGCCTTCCCGAACACGCCACGCCGCACGCGCTCCGGCATTCCTTCGCGACACATCTGCTGGCCAATGGCGCCGACCTCAGGGCGATCCAGGAACTGCTCGGCCACGCCAGCCTCTCCACCACGCAGCGCTATACAGCGGTGGATGCCGACCGGTTGATGGCGGTCTGGCAGGCGGCGCATCCGCGAGCGAAGACCTGACGTCAGATGAAACGCTCGATGCCGTCCCAGCGATAGGCGATCTGCGGCACGTCGACGCCGCCGACCTCGACGCTGCCTTCGGCAACGCGGCGCCCGCCCATGCGCTCATAGAACCAGCGGGCGGGATTGTCCGCCAGCACCCAGAGGACCGCGGAGGCGCAGCCACGTCCGGCGAGATGGGCCATCGCAGCCGAGAGGAGCTCGCGTCCGAGCCCGCGCTCGCGATAATCATCGAGGACGTAGAGCGTTTCGATCTCGGCATCGGCGAGAGCGCGGCGGCGGCGGCGGCCGGTGACGAAGCCGACGACCTCGCCGCGGCCCACGGCGGAGGAAAGATCGGTGCCGGAAGCGACCGCAACATGCACCACCGCACCGCTGCGGATCACCCGGTCGTAATAGCCGGCCTGATCCGGCGCCGAGAGACCGGTGAGCACCGGCTCCGGTAACACGCCCGCATAGGCGCTGCGCCAGCTCGCGACATGGACGGCGCCGATGCCCGGCGCATCCGCGGTGCGGGCGCGGCGGATGGCGATCATCCGCGCCGCTCCATCCGGCAGGCGAAGAACCCGTCGGTGCCGTCGCGCGCGGGGGACAGGCGCAGCATGTCCCCATGCAGATAGGCCGGCAGGCCATCGGCGACGGGGACGATCGCGAAATCGGAATGCCGCGCGAGAAAACTCTCGATCTGCGCCTCGTTTTCCGGGCGCAGCACCGAGCAGGTGGCATAAACCAGCCGGCCGCCGGGTTTGACCAGGCGTTGCGCGGCATCCAGGATCGCCGCCTGCTTGGCGGTGAGTTCGGCGAGATCTGTCTCGGTCAGCTTCAGCCGTGCATCGGGGTTGCGGCGCCAGGTGCCGGCGCCGGTGCAGGGGGCGTCGACCAGCACGCGGTCGAATTTCTTCTCCTGCCGCTTCACCCATTTGTCGCCGGATTCGAGCAGGTGTCGCTCGGCATTGTGCACACCGGCGCGGCGCAGCCGGCGGATCGCCCCATCGAGCCGCGGCGCGGACACGTCGCAGGCAATGATGTGGCCCTTGTTGGCCATCGTCATCGCCAGAGCCAGCGTCTTGCCGCCAGCGCCAGCGCAGTAATCGGCGACGCGCATGCCCGGCTGCGCCCCGGCGAGCAGGGCGACGAGCTGGCTGCCCTCGTCCTGGATTTCCACGAGCCCGTCGCGAAACGGTGCCGCAACAGTGACGTTCTGACGGCCAGGAAGGCGCAGGCCCCAGGGGCTGAGCCGCGTTGGCTCGGCCTTCAGCCCGGCGGCGGCCAGGGCGGCGAGCGCCTCCTCGCGCGTGGCCTTGAGCAGGTTGACCCGCAGATCGAGCGGCGCGGGCTGCATCAGCGCCGCGCATTCCGACTCGAGCTTGTCGCCAAAGCGCTCGCGCAGCAAAGGCAGCACGAAATCGGGCATTTCCAGCCGCACCGCCTCGGGCATCGACGGATGGTCGAGCGTATGGGTGTCGAGCCGGTCGAGCGCGCGCCGCTCGGCGGCGTCGAGCGGCGGCGGGGCGAACCGCATCACGCCGAACAGCCCGGCGACGCGCGGCGCCGGCATGCCGGTGAGCACGCGCAGGGAGGCGATGAGCAGGCGCGGCGTCGCCTCGGCGCCGACACGCTCCAGCCACCAGCCGAGCCGGCGGCGGGCACGCAGCACCGACCAGACGATCTCGCCGATCTCGCGCCGGTCACCGCCGCCGATGAAGCGGCGCGTGCGAAGGAAGTCGTTGGCGATGGCATCGGCCGGCCGGCGATCGGCCTCGATCGTGCCGAGCAGCTCGATCGCCGCCTGCAGCCGGCCCGCGGGGGTCAAGGCTCAGTCCTGCCGGTAATTCGGCGCCTCGCGGGTGATCGCCACGTCATGAACGTGGCTCTCGCGGAGGCCGGCGCCGGTGATGCGGCGAAATTGCGCCCTTGTCTGCAGGTCGGCGATGGTGGCGCAACCGGTATAGCCCATGCCGGCGCGCAGCCCGCCGACCAGCTGGTGCACCACCCCGGCCATCGGGCCCTTGTAGCCAACGCGCCCCTCGATCCCCTCAGGCACAAGTTTCAGCGAGTCCTTGATGTCCTGCTGGAAATAGCGGTCGGCCGAGCCGCGGGCCATCGCACCCAGGCTGCCCATGCCGCGATAGGACTTGTAGGACCGGCCCTGGTAGAGAAACACCTCGCCGGGCGCCTCGTCGGTGCCGGCGAGGAGCGAGCCGATCATCACGCAGTCCGCCCCGGCGGCGAGCGCCTTGACCACGTCGCCCGAGGTGCGGATCCCGCCATCGGCGATCGCCGGCACGTCGGCTTCGTGACAGGCGGCGGCGGTCTCCATCACGGCCGAGAACTGCGGCACGCCGACGCCGGCAACCACGCGGGTGGTGCAGATGCTGCCCGGGCCGATGCCGATCTTCACCGCGTCAGCACCCGCCTTGATCAGCGCCGCGGCGGCCTCGGGCGTCGCGACGTTGCCGGCAACGATCTGCACCGCGTTCGAACGCTCCTTGATGCGCGCGACGGCGCGCAGCACGCCCTCTGAATGGCCATGCGCGGTATCCACCACCACGACATCCACCCCCGCGGCGATCAGCGCCTCGGCGCGGCGCGCCCCGTCCTCGCCGACGCCGGTCGCCGCGGCAACGCGCAGGCGCCCGAGTTCGTCCTTGTTGGCGAGGGGATGCGCCTCGGCCTTGTCCATGTCCTTCACGGTGATCAGGCCGACGCAGCGATAGTCTTCGTCCACCACCAGCAGCTTCTCGATCCGGTGCTTGTGGAGCAGCGACCGCGCGACCTCGGGCGCGACATTGGCCGGCGCGGTGACGAGGTTTTCCCGCGTCATCAGCTCATACACGCGGGCGGCCGGGTCGGTCGCGAAGCGGACGTCACGATGGGTAAGGATGCCGACAAGGCGGTTGGTGTCGCGCTCGACCACGGGAACGCCGGAAATCCGATGCTGGGCCATCAGCGCCTGCGCCTCGGCCAGGGTCTGCTCGGGGTGGATGGTGAGCGGGTTGACCACCATGCCGCTCTCGAATTTCTTGACCTGGCGCACCTGGTCCGCCTGATCCTCGATCGAGAGGTTCTTGTGCACCACGCCGATGCCGCCCTGCTGCGCCATGGCGATCGCCATCGGCGCCTCCGTCACGGTGTCCATCGCGGCGGAGATGACGGGAATGTTGAGCGAGATGGAGCGGGTCAGCCGCGTGCGGGTGTTGACCGCGGCGGGGAGCACCGAGGAATAGCCGGGAACGAGGAGCACATCGTCGAAGGCATAAGCCTCCGTGATGCGGTCGGAGCCTCGCGGGAGAAAAGTCTCATTGCTGGGAGCCATGGTGCGTCCTTGCCGGTTTGCGGACCTTGGCGATCCCTACTATCCGGCTCCCGGCAATCCGGCAAGGCCGGCGGCGCAGGGCAGCCCGCGCAGCGCCGGACCTTGAAGGTTCATCCTACCTTGAAGGTTCAGCCTTCGGCGCGCGCCCGGCCGGGGACGGCGTAATCCGCCTCGATGACCTTCGAGGGCGGCGGCAGGGCATTCGGCGGCAGATGCGCGTGGGCCGAGGGATGAAGGGCTTTCGGCCCTTCATGGGGACCCGGAAGGGCCGCCGCCTGAGGCGTGCATCCGGCGCTGCGGCGGACGAAGACGTGCATCCGGCCGTTGTTTCCGGGCATGATCTCCATCTGCTCGCTGCACACGCCGCTGGGACCGCCGGAACTGACCATGGTGATGCGGGTGGTGCCGCCCTGCAGGGCGGCAGGGCCGGCCATCGCCAGGGTCGGGGCGAGCGGGGCGGCGGCCAGCTGCTCAAGGGCCGCCATCTGAACCTGCATCGCGCGCTGCATCTCGTTCATCTGGCGAATCAGGGCCACCGGGATCGCCGGCGCGGCCATGAACGGCACCGGCGCCATCGCAACCGGAACAACAACGATTTCCGCCGGCACGGCGGTGGGCGAGGCGGCAAGCGCCACGGCCGGCAATGCGACCACGGCAGCTGCAAGGGGCAGGATCTTGCGGTTCATCAACGCGACTCCTCGAACTCGGAATTCAGCTTCGGCGGGCGTCATTGCCGCGTGGTGCGGATCTTGGTGCGCGGCGCGCGGAAGTCCAGCGCGGAAGGCGGCGCGTTCGTTCACATCGTCGCGCGCCGCCGGGATGGCGGTCGCGTGGGGCGGCTGGTATCCTGTCCGCAACGAAACGCCAGACCACGCCGAGGACACGACCATGACCGATTTCATCACCGGCCTCGAGAAGACGGAAGCGAACTACCAGGCGCTGTCGCCACTCTCCTTCCTCGCGCGGACAGCGAAAGTCTGGCCGGAGCGAACGGCGGTTGTTCACGGCTCGATCCGGCGCACCTGGGCGGAAACCTTCGAGCGCTGCAAGAGGCTAGGCGCGGCACTGGCGGCACGGGGAATCGGACCGGGCGACGTCGTCGCCGTCATGGCGCCCAACATACCGGCAATGGTCGAGGCGCATTTCGGCGTCGCCATGGCAGGCGCGGTGCTGAACACGCTGAACACCCGGCTGGATGCGCCGACCATCGCCTACATCCTGCGCCACGGCGAGGCGAAACTCCTGCTGAGCGACACCGAATTCGCCCCGGTGATCGCCGCGGCCCTGGCCGAGCTCAGCGACAATGCGCCTCCGGTGATCGATATCGACGATCCCGAGGGCCCAGGCGGCGCCCGGTTGGGAGCAATGGACTACGAGGATTTCCTCGCCACCGGCACGGCGGATTTCGACTGGCGCTTCCCCGATGACGAATGGTCGGCCATCGCGCTCAACTACACCTCGGGCACCACGGGCAAGCCCAAGGGCGTCGTCTATCATCATCGCGGCGCCTATCTGAACGGGCTCGGCAACGCGATCACCTGGAACATGCGCCAGCATCCGGTCTATCTCTGGACGCTGCCGATGTTCCACTGCAACGGCTGGTGCTTCCCCTGGACCATCACCGCGCTGGCCGGAACGCATGTCTGCCTGCGGCGGATCGATGCGGCGAGTATCGCCGCCGCCGTGGAGCGGCATGGGGTGACACATCTCTGCGGCGCACCGGTGATCATGAACATGATGATCAACGCGCCGGAACCGCAGCGTGCCGTCTATGCCGGGCGCGGCGTCGCGATGATGACCGCCGGCGCGCCGCCGCCTGCCGCCGTGATCGAGGCGATGGAAGGGCTCGGTGTCGATCTCACCCATGTCTACGGGCTGACCGAAACCTACGGCCCGGTGACCTATTGCGCCTGGCAGGAGGACTGGAACGGCCGCCCGGCGGCGGAGCGCGCGGCGCTGCGGGCAAGACAGGGCGTGACCTATGCGGTCGAGGAAGGGGCGATGGTCGCCGATCCGGCCACCCGCGCGCCGGTGCCGGCGGACGGGACGACGATGGGCGAGGTGTTCCTGCGCGGCAACATCGTGATGATGGGCTACCTGAAGGATGCGGCCGCGACGGAAAAATCCTTCGCCGGCGGCTGGTTCGCGACCGGCGATCTCGGCGTGATGCACCCCGACGGCTACATCGAGCTCAAGGACCGCTCGAAGGACATCATCATTTCCGGCGGGGAAAACATCTCGACGATCGAGATCGAGACCGTGCTCTATCGCCATCCGGCGGTCATGGAAGCGGCGGTCGTGGCCGCGCCGGACGAGAAATGGGGCGAAGTGCCGTGTGCCTTCGTCGTGCTGCGGCCGGACATGACGGCCACGGCCGAGGAGATCATCGCCTTCTGCCGGCAGAACATGGCCCATTTCAAGGCGCCGAAGCGCATCGTGTTCAGCGAGTTGCCGAAGACCTCGACCGGCAAGATCCAGAAATACGTGCTGCGCGAGCGGGCGCGGGCCGGCTGAGCGGCGCTCAGCGCCCGTCGAACAACGCTTCGATCCGACGGTCCGGCACGCACCACAACAAGGCGACCAGAGCATAAAGTCCATCGGCGATCCAGGGCGAGACGAAGGCGAGGACCAGGCCGGCGAGATAGAGCGGCGGTGAAATCTTCCCCTTGATGTCGCGACCAAGCACCGTCGCCAGAGGGGAGTCTGGACCCTGCGCGTGGATGATCGCCGCCTGCGCGATCTTCCAGGCAATCGCCGGCATCAATAGGACGAAGCCGTAGAGCGCCGCCGGGCCCGAGGCGCGGGGGTACTCACCGAGCCAGCCCGTGGCGAAGGGGATCAGCGACAGCCAGAACAGCAGGTGGATGTTGGCCCAGAGAATCGTGCCATTCACCCGCTCGACCAGCTGGAAGAGATGATGGTGGTTGTTCCAGTAGATGGCGACATAGAGAAAGCTCAGCACGTAGCCGGCGAGCGTCGGCAAGCTGGCGGACAGCGCGGCAAGCTCGGGGCCGGACGGCGTCTTCAGCTCGAGCACCATCACCGTGATGATGATGGCGAGCACCCCGTCGCTGAACGCGGCAAGGCGATCGCGATCCATGCGCCGGCGCCCCGCTCCACCCCTCGCCTCATGGTCCATGCCGCCCTCCATGCCGGTCGCCGCGGCTCCGGTCAGAACAGGAATTCGCGCTCCGCGTTCCATCGTGCGACCAGGCCGCGCGCCTCGGCCGACTCGTCAAGCAGGCGGCCATGGGCACGGGCCAGCGCCTCGGCATGGTGCAACGCCGCCGCGAGCGCGCGCATCGCCGGGTGGGACGGCACCGTATGGCGCAGCTCGCCACCGCGATAGTCGATCGGGTCGAACACCATCCGCGCCGGGTCCACGGGCTGGGCGAGATAGGCCGGGTCGCCGATCAGGCTCGCGGGAGCATCACGCAAACGCTCGAACGGCACTTGATAGTGTTCCGAATAGCGGTTTTGCAGCGCAGCCGCGCCGGCCGCCAGCACCTTGAGCCAGCCGATCCCGCATTTCTGCAGGTCGTGCCAGCCGGAGCGGCGGGGATAATGCGCGAGTGCGGCGCCGGGCAGGCCGATTTGCGGCAGCGCGACGCCATCGACCGACGCACCATGATTGCCGGGTGCCACGGCACAGCGCGCGCCGAAGCCGCCGCGCACGATGACCTTGGGCACCGGCGGGGTCTGCCGCGCGCGCCAGCGCATCCGCCTTGGGACGACCGGTTCGGCCGGATCGTCGTCCACGGTGTCGAAATAATGCACGAGCGGCACCGTCGCCGCGCCCGCCACCGTCGCGGCAAGCGCGCCGCCCAGCCCGCCCTCGCCCGCGACGATGAATTCATCGACATCGAGAAACGCCACCCAATCCGGGTGGTGGAGCCCGTCGGCGGTCTCGTAGAGCCATGAATTCACCCGCGCCTCGTCGAACCCGACGGCGCGGGCCTGGAACACCGACAATGGAAGCCCCTCGTCGCGCAGCGCCCGCAGGATCGCGAGCGTGCGGTCGGTGCTGCCATTGTCGAGGAAGAGCATGTGCGCCGCGAAGCTCGCGTTGTGCCGCACGAAGGCCTCGACGATGTCCTCCTCGTTCAGGATCCGGCTGGCGATGACGATCCGCATCGTCCGCCGGTCAGTTCCGGCGGTTGACCGTGAAGGCGGCCAGCGCGCGAAGCAGATCCGCCTTCGCGCCGAAACTGTCGAGATAGGCGGCGGCCTGGCTCGCGAGATGCGCCGCATGGGTGCGCGCGCGCTCGATCCCCATCACCGCGACCATCGTCGCCTTGCCCTGGGCAGCGTCCTTGCCGGCGGTCTTGCCGAGGCTGGCATCCGAGCCCTCCTCGTCGAGAATGTCGTCGGCAATCTGGAAGGCGGCGCCGAGATCCCGCCCGTAGCCGGCGATATGGTGCCGCTGCGGCCCCGGCGCGCGACCGAGAATGGCACCGGCCTCGGCGCTGAACTGGATCAGCCGCCCGGTCTTGAGCGCCTGCAGGCGGGTGATCACCGGCGGTTCGAGCTGCCGGCCTTCCGAGACGATGTCGATCATCTGGCCGCCGACCATGCCGCGCGCGCCGGAGGCGGCCGCGAGGGCCAGCACCAGTTCGCAGCGCACCTCGGGATCGGAATGGGTGTCCGGCTCGGCCAGCACCTCGAAGGCGCGGGTTTGCAGCGCATCGCCGGCCAGGATCGCGGTCGCCTCGTCGAAGGCCTTGTGGCAGGACGGCTTGCCGCGGCGCAGATCGTCATCATCCATCGCCGGCAGGTCGTCATGCACCAGCGAATAGGCGTGCAGCATCTCGACCGCGGCGGCAACGCGCACGGCGCAGGTGATGTTGACCGAAAACAGCCGTGCCGTCTCGATCACGAGGAAGCCGCGCATCCGCTTGCCGCCGCCGAGCACGGCGTAGCGCATCGCCTCGACCAGCGGGCGCTCCTCACCCTCGGGCAGGGGCAGCAGCACGTCGAGTTCGGTCTCGATCAGGGCAGCCGCGTCCCTGAGGGCAGCGGCGAGAGCGGCGTCGGACTCGGTGGCGGTCATTGGTCGTCCTTCAGGGCAAGGGAGCCGTCGGCGCGGGCGACGATCGACTGCACGCGGCTCTCCGCCTCGGCCAGCCGCGCCTCGCAATGCTGCTTCAGACGGCTGCCGCGCTCATACGCGGCGATGGCGTCCTCGAGCTTCTGCTGCCCGGTTTCGAGCCCGCGCACGATGCGCTCCAGCTCGGCCAGGGCATCCTCGAAGGACAACTTGTCGATGTCCGGTCCCGACTCCGGGGCGCCGGCGTCCGGCTTGGCTGCGGCCATGATCGAAACTCCCAAGTTTTCCCCGCGATAGCGCCGGATCAATGCCGCATCAAGGCGCGGACATGGGCGGCGGTGCCAGCGGCGAGCGCCTCGAGATCGTAGCCGCCCTCGAGCAGGGAAACCACCTTGCCGCCGCAATGCCGGTCGGCGACGCGCACAAGCGCCTCGGTCAGCCAGGCGAAATCGGCGGTTTCGACATTGAGTTCGGCGAGCGGATCGAACCGGTGGGCATCGAACCCGGCGGAGATGATGAGCAGTTCCGGCGCGAACCGCTCGAGTGCGGGGATCAGCGTGTCCTGCCAAGCGGTGCGGAACTCGGCCGAGCCCGAGCCGGGCGGCAGCGCGGCGTTGACGATATTGCCGGCAACCCCGCGCTCGGAAGGGCGGCCGGTGCCCGGATAGCACGGATACTGGTGCGAGGAGGCATAGAACAGGTCGGCATCCGTCTCGAACATCGCCTGGGTGCCGTTGCCGTGATGGACATCGAAATCGACCACGGCAACGCGCTTCAGACCATGGGCGCGGGCATGATGCGCGGCGATCGCGGCATTGGCGAACAGGCAGAAGCCCATGGCACGATTCGGCTCGGCGTGATGCCCCGGCGGCCGCGTGGCAACGAAGGCGGCGCGGGCCCAGCCCTCCATCACCGCGTCGACCGCGCGCATGGCGCCGCCGGCCGAGCGCAGCGCCGCGGCGAGGCTGCCATGGCTCATCAGCGTGTCGGCATCGAGATGCACCGGTTCGCCTTCCGCCGGCGCCATCGCCAGGATCGAATCGACATAAGCGTCGTGATGCACCGCGCGCAGCGCGGATTCAGGCGCCTCCGGCGCCACCTCGCGCAGCAGATGCTGGAATTCGGGCGTTTCCAGCGCGCCCAGCACGGCCCGCAGCCGCGCCGGGCGCTCGGGGTGGTGCGGGCCGGTATCGTGGTCGAAGCAGGCGGGATGGGTGATCAGGGCAACGGGCATCTGTCTCGGAGTCTCCCTGTTGGTTTGCTTATCTGGCGGCGTCGTGCCGGGCCGCTTCCTTCGCGGCGGCCTCCTGTTTCGCGCCGCCGGCGCGGATGGTGAAGCTGAAGACGCCCTTTACCTCGCTCCACGAGATCAGCGCGTGGCCGGCATCGCGACAGAAATCGCGAAAATCGACGACAGCGCGGGGATCTGTCGCGAGCACGCGCAGCCGCGTGCCAGGGGCAAGGGAGCGCAGTTCGCGGGCCGCCCGCAGCACCGGCATCGGCCCTTTCAGATAGCGCGCGTCGAGCTGTCTGTCCGCCATGGGAACATGGTGACGCCTCGCCGCCTCTTGAGCAATAGGCCCAATGGCGTGATAGAGGCGCCGGACGTAACGGACGGGACAGATCATGACCTATCGCATCGGCATCGACCTGGGCGGGACCAAAATCGAGATCGCGGCGCTGATGCCCGACGGCTCGCTGGCGCATCGCGTGCGGGTTCCGACACCGCAGGATTACGGTCGGACGATCGACACGATCGCCGGCCTCGTTCAGGATGCCGAGGCCAGGCTCGGCCCGGCGCATGGCATCGGCATCGGCATTCCAGGGACGATCAGCCCGGCCACCGGCCTCGTGAAGAACGCCAATTCCGAGCGGCTGAACGGCAACCCGTTCGACAAGGACCTCGAGGCGAAGCTCGGCCGGCCCGTCCGCGTCTCGAACGACGCGAACTGTTTCGCGATGAGCGAGGCGGCGGACGGCGCGGGCGCGGGCGCGCATTGCGTCTTCGGCGTGATCATCGGCACCGGCTGCGGCGGCGGCATCGTGATCGACGGCAAGGTGCTGGAAGGGCGGCATCACATCGCCGGCGAATGGGGCCATACCCCGCTGCCCTGGCCACGCATGGAGGAAATGCCGTTGCGGCGCTGCTGGTGCGGCAAGCCGGGCTGCCTCGAGACTTACATCGCCGGCCCGGCGCTGGCCGCAGAGGCGGACGGGCCGGGCGCCCGGGATGCGGGCTCGGTGCCGGCACGCGCCGCCGCCGGCGAGGAACGCGCCATCCGCGCCCTCGCCATCCATGCGGACCGGCTGGCGCGCGGCCTCGCCATGATCGTCAACATCCTCGATCCGGACGTGATCGTGCTGGGCGGCGGACTGTCGAATCTCGACCATCTCTACACCGACCTGCCGGGGCTGATGAAACCCTACATCATCAGCGACACGTTCGACACGCCGGTGGTCCGCAACAAGCACGGCGATTCCTCGGGCGTGCGGGGCGCGGCCTGGCTCTGGCCGGCGCCCTGAGCCAGGCCTTCAGCCGGCGGCGCGGCCGAAGCAGAGGAAGTGGGGGTTCTCGAACCCCTTCTTGCCGTAACGGAGGGGGGTTTCGTCCGCCATGGTGACGACGCGGCCACCCGCCGCCTCCAGCACCGCCTGCGGCGCCGCGGTGTCCCACTCCATGGTCCGGCCGAGGCGGGGGTAGAAATCGGCCGCGCCCTCGGCGAGGCGGCAGAATTTCAGCGCCGAGCCGATATTCGTCAGCTTCGCTACCTTGTAGCGGGCGAGATAGGCGGCGAGTTGCGGATCGTCCGCGTAATGGCGAGATGCATAGACGGTGATCCCCTCCGCCGGCGGGGTGCGGGCGGCAATCGGGTGGCGGCCGGCACCGTTCTGCCGCCAGGCCCCCTTCCCCACGATCCCGCCATAGACGGCACCCTGCGCCGGCGCGCCGACCGCGCCGAGATGCGGCCGGCCATCGACCACAAGGCCGATGCAGACCGCGAACTCGTCGCGCCCCTCGGCGAATTCCCGCGTGCCGTCGAGCGGATCGACCAGCCAGAAGCGGCGGCCGGGATCGGTCTGCCGGCCAGCGGCGACTTCTTCCTCGGCAACCACCGGGATCTCGGGGACGGCACGGCGCAACCCCTCGACGATCACCCGTTCGGCGCGCGTGTCGGCGATCGTCACCGGGGTTTCGTCGGCCTTGCGGTCAACGGTGAAGCCGCCGGCACGGACGGCAAGGATTTCGCGCCCCGCGGCCTCGGCCAGCGAGGCTGCGAGTTCGAGCAGTTGATTGTCGTTCATGCCCGCCTGATATCCCGGGGCTTGGAAAACACCAAATTGGCGAGCATGCTGGATTGCGTCGCTAAACGAAACGGAAAACGGGACAAGACGGCATGATCGATATCGGATTTGCAAAGCCCGCGCTGCCCGAAAGCGGTGCGCTCGCCCTGCTGCTGGCCGAGGGCGCGGCGCTCGACGGTGTTGCAGCAGCATTGGACGCCGCCCTCGAAGGTGGGCTCACCCGCGCGATGGCGGCGGCGCGCTTCACCGGCAAGCGCGGGCAGACCGCAACCCTGATCGCGCCCGGCGCCGGTCTCGACCGCGTGGTGCTGGTCGGCCTCGGCGCCGCCGACGACGTCACCCCCCACCGCGCTGAGAGCGCCGGGGCGACCGCCGCCGCGGCACTGCTGAAGGAGCCGTCCGCCTCGCTCGCCGCCGATGCGCTCGACCCTGCCCTGCTCGCCCATGCCGCCCTCGGCGCGCGGCTGCGCAGCTACCGGTTCGACCGCTACCGCACCCGCCAGAAGGAGGAGCAGAAGCCGAAACTCGCGAATCTCGCCGTGCTGGCGTCCGATACGGCGGCGACGCGCACCGCCTTCGCCCCGCTCGCCGCCCTTGCCGCCGGCGTGGAGCTGACCCGCGATCTCGTTTCCGAGCCCGCCAACATCCTCACCCCGGCCGAGATGGCCGACCGCGCGAAGACGCTGAAATCGCTCGGCGTAAAGGTCGAGGTGATGGACCAGCGCGACCTTGAGAAACTTGGCTTCGGCGCGCTGCTGGGCGTCGCCCGCGGCAGCGTGAACGAGCCGCGCGTGGTGGTCATGCAATGGCTCGGCGCCTCCGAGCCCGAGGCGCCGGCGCGCGGCCGCAAGGCACAGGCGAAGCAGGCGGCGAAACCCGCGCGCAAGGAGCGCGCCGTCCCGCACGATCCGCTGGTCTTCATCGGCAAGGGCGTGACCTTCGATACCGGCGGCATCTCGCTCAAGCCCGCCGCCGGGATGGAGGACATGAAATGGGACATGGCCGGCGCCGGCACGGTGATCGGCCTGATGGCGGCACTCGCCGGGCGCAAGGCGCGGGTCGACGCGGTCGGGCTGGTCGGCCTGGTCGAGAACATGCCCTCCGGCAGCGCGCAGCGGCCGGGCGATGTCGTGACCTCCTATTCCGGCCAGACGATCGAGGTGCTCAACACCGACGCCGAGGGCCGGCTGGTGCTGGCCGACGTGCTGGCCTACGCGCAGGAGCGGTTCCAGCCGCGCTTCATGATCGACCTCGCGACGCTGACCGGGGCCATCATCGTGGCGCTCGGCCACGAGAACGCCGGCCTGTTCTCGAACGACGACACGCTGGCCGGGCAACTCGCCGAGGCGGCGAAGATCACCGGCGAGGGCGTATGGCGCATGCCGATGGGCGAGGCCTATGACAAGCTGATCAACTGCGACATCGCCGACATGAAGAATATCGGCGGCGGCCGCGCCGGCGGCTCGATCACCGCGGCGCAGTTCCTCCAGCGCTTCGTCAACAAGGTGCCCTGGGCGCATCTGGACATCGCCGGCATGGCCTGGGCGACCAAGGACGGCGCCGTCGGCCCGAAGGGGGCGACCGGCTTCGGCGTCCGCCTGCTCGACCGGCTGGTGGCGGACCATTACGAGCGCTGAACCGTCCGGCCTGCTGCGCGCGGCGGGCGGCGCGATCCCGCGGATCCGCCTCGCCGCCGCCGCGATGCCGGCGCCGCTTCCCATGCCACACCCGGCGGATCCGGAATTCATTGCGCCGGAATGGATCCGGCTCCACGCCGAGGCGCCGCGCGAGGCCTTCGATCTCGCCCTGCTCGGGCCGATGCGGGCGCGCCTCGCCGGGCCGGGGCTGGTATGGCATGGCGGCGCGCTGCTCGATGAAGAGAGCGTCATGCCCGTCTATGTCCGCCGCATCGTGCATGAGGATGACGGGGCGATGCCGGCGCGCTTCGCCACCCTGCCGCCGCGGCGCGAGGCGCGGCCGGCCTTCGTCTTTCACGGCTGGGGCGTTCGGGTCTATGGCCACCTGCTGATCGAGATGCTGCCGAAGCTGCTGCTCGCCGCCCGGTTTTCGCCGCTGCTGTCTGGCGCCCTCCCGGTACTCGACCGCCAGATGCCGGACTGGTTCATCGCGATCCTGCACGATCATCTCGGGATCGATCCCGAACAGGCCATCTGGTTCGACTCGGCGCACGAGCAACTCGATCTCGACCGCGCCATCATCCTCCCGCTGCTCGGCCGGCGCGGCGGGTATCATCCGCTGACCGGATCGCTGATCGACGATTTCATCGCCCGCACAACCCGCCCGCCAGCAGCACCCGTGCCACGGATCTTCGTCGCCCGCGGCGATTTCGCCAATCCCGATGCGCCGCAACGCCGCTACGTCAACGAGAGCGAGATCGCCGCCATCGCCCGCGACGAATTCGGCTTCGCCGTGCTGCGGCCGGAAACCCTGCCCTTCGCCGAACAGGTCGGGCTGTTCGCCGGCGCGCGGGCGATCGTGGGGCCAATGGGCTCGGGCCTGCACAACGCGATCTTCGCCGGGCCGGACTGCGTGACCGGGGTGATCCGCTGCCACGCGCTCGACCAGTCGGCGATCGCCGCACTGCGCGGCCAGCGGATCGGCCTGCTGAGCGAAGGCATCCACGAGACCGCGCCGCAGGCCTACAGGGTCGAGCCCGACCGGTTCCGCCGCTTCCTCGCGGCGCTGCTTCAGTCGTGACCGGCGAGCCGGTCGGTCAGCGCGAGAAGCACGCCGGTGAGCACCAGCGCGAGCATCAGCCCGGACTGGAACAGCACGACGCGGTCTGATTCGGTGCGCACCTCGAGGAAGACGCGGGTGACATGGACCGCGGCGATGACCGTGATCGACCCCAGCATTTTCAGCTTGAGGGCGCCGAAATCGATGCTGCCCATCCATTCCGGCCGGCGGTCGCCCTCCGCCAGGGTGATGCGGGCGACGAAATTCTCGTAGCCCGAGAGAATCACGAGCACGATCAGGTTGGCGGTGAGCGAGAGGTCGATCAGCGACAGCGTCGCCATGATCACCTGCGTCTCGCTCATCGCGATCAGTCCGGGTGCCGCATGGATGAGCTCGACGATGAAACGGGCGACGATCAGCGCCAGCAGCACCAGCATCGCGAGATAGAGCGGCGCCAGCAGCCAGCGCCCGCCAAACAGCAGCGCCTCGATAATGCGCACCACGCCACCATTGCGGCGGGTTGGGCCTTGATCGCTCATGCGATGGTCTCCGAAGTCACGGGTTCACGGACAAGTTCCGCCTGCCGGGCCAGCCGCGCAAGCCCGTCATCGATCGCGGGCAGGCCCACCGGCGGCGGCAAGGGCGGCGGGTCCGGCAGGTCGGGATCGAACCAGGCGGCGAGCGCCTCGGCCCAGGCCCGGCAGCCGACCCGGGCCGCTGCCTCCGGGCGGGGCTCGAGGGCGAGTGCCGCCAGCCTGCCGGCCGTGCGGCGCAAGGCGGCATCGGTGACGATCGCGGCGCGCAGCAGCGGGTCGTCGTCGCGATGCGGCTCCATCATCACCCGCGCAATCGAGGCTTCGAGATTGTTGCTGGCCAGCCCCGCCTGCCGGCGCGCGGCCTCAGGCGGCGGCGCGTCGGCGGTCAGATGCGCGAAGGTCGCGACGAGATAGGTGCGGTGCGCGGCAATGGCGTCGCGCCGCGCCGCGCCAAGCCGGTTACCCTCGAAACTCGGCCAGAGCACGAGATTGGCGGCAACCGCGAGGATGCCGCCGGCCAGCGTGAAACCGACGCGCGAGGCGGCGACGACCCACTGATTCGCCCCCGGATCGATCTGCTCGATCAGCAGCACGATCATCGGCGTGAGCAGAACGACCCAGGCGCTGTAGTTCACCCCGCGCACGGCGAAGGCGAACAGCGTGAGCGGCACCATCGCCACCGCGAGTTCCAGCCTGGTGTGAACCAGCAGGCCGATGGCGGCGGCAACCAGCCCGCCCGCCGCGGTACCGCCGACGCGTTCGATCGCGCGGATCCATGTGGCCGAGAAATGCGGCTGCAGCACAAGGATCACGGTGATGGCGAGCCAATGGCCGAACGGGTTGCCGAGCCAGGCGACGAAGGCGAGCGCCGGGATTGCGACCAGCATGGAGCGCAGGGCGTGGCGCAGCGGCACCGAGGCCAGGCTGAGATTGGACCGCAACGGGCCAAGGATCGTGGCCATCAGGTCGGGCGGCACGATCTCGTCGGCGGCCGTGACGCCCGGCGCATTCGAGACGGTGATGAGCACCGAAAGGCGGTCGAGCGCGGCGGCCAGCGGACGGCGCAGCGCGGGATCGCCCTTCGCCGAGGAGACCGTGCCGCGCAGAGCCTCCAGCCCGGCACGGAGCGGCGCCGTATCCAGCGTGCGGCCGGCTTCGAGTTCGGGCGCCATCGCTCCCAGCAGGTCGCCGATGCCGGCGAGGGCGCGGCGAGCGGCGGGATCGTCGGCGCCGCGCGCGGCCATTTCCTCACCCAGCGCGATCAGCGCGCCGAACAGCTGGTCAAAAGTGGCCAGGCGAAGAACGAGCGCGTTCGCCCGCTGGCTTGCCACGCCGCGCCGGCGCAGGGTGGCCTGGGTGACGGCGCGGGCGCGCTCGATCGCTTCGCGCACGGCCCGGCGATGGCCGCGGGCGTGCAAATCGAACCCGGTCTCGCCGCCGGCATCGGCCTCGCGTTCGGCAAGATCGCGGGCGAGCTCGGCCAGCGCGAGCGCCGCATCCGCCAAGGCCGCGCGCGCCGGGCCGAACGGACGGATGCGCCAGAGCGCAAGGGTCAGGATCGCGGCTTCCGCGGCGCCGGCCCAGAAGCCGAAGGCCGCATGCAATGCGGCGACCGGCGAGCCGGTCGGCATGTCGAGCGCCAGCACGATCGTGACGGCAAGCAGGTTGCCGGTCAGCAATCCGCCCTGCCCGTAGATGCGGGCAAGGCTGCAGCAGAAGATGGCAAGCCCCGCGACGGGAATGGCAAGCAACGGGCTGGCGCCGTCCAGCAGCCCGAAACCTCCGAGGCAGATCGCGCCGGCCACGCCGAAGATCAGCATCGGCGGCAGGCGGGCCGGCAGCGCGCCGCCTGGATCGGTAAAGCAGGCGAGCAGCGCGCCGAGCGCCGCGAGGGCGAGTTGCGGCTGGTCCAGCAGGGCGCCCGCCGCGAGCGTGCCGGCGACCGCAATCGCGGCACGAATTCCCTCGAGCAGGGAGACGGCGCGGAAGTTCAGCGCGAGGCTGCCGCCCGTCAGCGGCAACCCTGCACGATCGGTCAGCCGGGAGGGCGCATCAGCCGGCGTCATCGTCCGGCGGGCCGAACGTGCCCGACCGCGGGAAGCCCGTCGGCGGCAGCCTTCCGGCCTGGCCGCGCGCGCCGAGCCATTCGGCGAGCCGCGTTTCCGTCCGCTGCTTGTCGCCCAGCCGCCAGCTCAGCCCGGACGCAAGGGTAAAGGCCTTGGCGTCGGCCAGCCCGCCATCCTTGTATTTCTGCAGGATCACGCCGGCACCGCGCGCCATCTCCGGCACCTGCTCGAGCGGGAAGACCAGCAGCTTGCGGTTCTGCCCGATCACCGCGAGGTGGTCCCCCGCGACCTTCCGGCACAGCATTGCCTCCTGCCCCGGCCGGACGGTGAGGATCTGCTTGCCGGTGCGTTTTTCCGCGCCAAGCTCGGCACCGGCGATGATGAAGCCCCGTCCGTCAGTGCCGGCAACGAGATAGCGCGCCTCGGGATCGGCGATGAAAAGCGCCGCCACCTCGTCCTCGTTGCCGAGATCGACCATCAGCCGGATCGCCTGGCCATCGCCGCGCCCGCGCGGCAGGTCGGCGGCGCGCAGGCTGTAGACGCGTCCATTGGTCGCGAAAACCGTCACGCGGTCGAGGCTGGAGCAGCGCAACAGCGCCTTCAGCCGGTCGCCTTCCTTGAACTTCAGCTCGGCCTCGGCCACGGCATGGCCCTTGAGCGCGCGGATCCACCCTTTTTCCGACAGGATCACGGTGAGCGGTTCGCGCTCCACCAGCGCCTCGACCGCCACCTCGGTCACCGGCACAGCACCGCTGATCGTGGTGCGCCGCGCGCCCGGACCGCCGCCGAATGTCTTCGCCGTCGCCTCGATTTCGGTCTCGATCCGCGCCCAGCGCTTGGCCGGGTCGGCCAGCATCGCATCCAGCGCCTTACGCTCGGCGGTCAGCGCCTTGTGCTCCTTGCGGATTTCCATCTCCTCGAGCTTGCGCAGGCTGCGCAGCCGCATGTTGAGGATCGCCTCGGCCTGGGTGTCGGTCAGGGTGAAGGCGGCGATGAGCGCGGGTTTCGGCTCGTCCTCGGTGCGGATGATGCGGATCACCTCGTCGAGATTGAGAAAGACCGCGAGATAGCCTTCGAGGATTTCCAGCCGGCGGGCGATCGCGGCGAGGCGGTGGCGCGAGCGCCGCTCCAGCACCTCGTGCCGGTGATCGAGCCAGGCGCGCAGCATCTCCCGCAGTCCCATCACCCGCGGCGTGCGGTCGGCGTCCAGCACGTTCATGTTCATGCTGAAACGCTGCTCGAAGGCGGTGGCGCGAAACAGGCTCGCCATCAGCATGTCCGGATCGACGGTGCGCGATTTCGGCTCGAGCACGATGCGCACGCGCTCGGTGCTTTCGTCGCGGATATCGCCCAGCAAGGGCAGCTTGCGCTCCGCCATCAGCTGCGCGACCTGCTCGATCAGCCGGGATTTCTGCACCTGATAGGGAATTTCGGTGACCACGATCTGCCACGCCCCGCCCTTGAGATCGCTGCGGCTCCAGCGCGCCCGCACGCGCAGCGAGCCGCGGCCGGTCTCGTAGGCGGAGAGCAGGGTCGCGCGGTCCTCCACCAGCTCGCCGCCGGTCGGGAAATCCGGCCCCTGCACGAAATCGAGCAGGGCCGCGGTGTCGGCCTCGGGATGGCGGATCAGGTGGATCGCGGCGGCGCACAGCTCGGCCGCGTTGTGCGGCGGGATCGACGTCGCCATGCCGACCGCGATGCCGGCCGCGCCATTGGCCAGCAGGTTGGGAAACGCGCCGGGCAGGACGACGGGCTCGGTATCCTCGTTGTCATAGGTCGGGCGGAAATCGACGGCGTCCTCGTCGATCCCCTCCAGCAACGCGGCGGCAACCTCGGTCAGCCGGCTTTCGGTGTAGCGCATCGCCGCGGCGTTATCGCCATCGATATTGCCGAAATTGCCCTGGCCCTCGATCAGCGGGTAGCGCGAGGCGAAATCCTGCGCGAGGCGAACCAGCGCCTCGTAGATCGACATGTCGCCATGCGGGTGGAACTTGCCCATCACGTCGCCCACCACGCGGGCGCATTTCTTGAAGCCCGAGCCCGGATCGAGCCGGAGCTGGCGCATCGCGAAGATCAGCCGGCGATGGACCGGCTTCAGCCCGTCGCGCACATCCGGCAGCGACCGCGCCATGATGGTCGACAGCGCATAGGCAAGGTACCGCTCGGAAAGGGCGGTGGCGAGTTTCGTGTCCTGAACATTGCCCAGGAGATCATCGGGCATCGTCGTCTCCGTTCAGTCTGCGGGTCAGCCGGTCATAGAGGTCGAGCCGGGCCGTGGGAAGCGGGGCATGGCGCGCGCCGAACGCATCGCGGGCGAGGAAATGGCCGGTCAGCGCCAGCCCGTCGCGGCAGGCAGCAAGGTCGGCCTTATCGTCCGCGGCATCCTCGTCGAGCAGGAAGGCCGGCAGCTTCAGCAGCCGCGGCACCCAATCGCCGGCTGCGCCGCGCGCCACCGCGCGGCCGGTGCGCGGCGAAACGAAGGCGAGATCCTCGGCCGCCCCGGACAGCGCGCAGGACGACAGATCGAGCCCGTAGCCGAGCTCGCGCAGCAATTCGAGTTCGAAGCGCACCAGCGCCGGCAGCGCAGTGCCGGCGATGCCGATGCCGCCCAGTAGCCGCGCAAGCCGGATGAACGCGCCGCGATGCGCCTCGCGCTCCGGCAGCGCACCCGCCGCGACGGCACAGGCCGCGCGCAGCACCGCCAGCGCCAGCGGGTCCGCCATCGCGATCGCGGCGGCGGGATGCACCAGCTCCCCGCTGATGCTGCCGAGCTGTTCCGGCAGGCGCGCGACCCAGCGGGCGTTGATCAGATTGCCTTCCTGCCAGATCGGCGCCCCGCGCCGCCCCGCCCCGCCGCGCGCCAGCCCGTGCCAGGCGCCATGCGTCTCGGCCAGGACGATGGTCCGCAGATCGCTCTCGCCGAACGCGGCAACGCTGAGGACGATCGCGGGTTCGCTCCATTCCATGCGCAGCCCTGCTCAGAGAAAAGCCGGGTCGCGAATTTCGAGCCAGCCGCCTTCCCCGGTTCCATCGCGCGCCGCGACCTCGAACGAGATGTCGACCTCGCCGAAATAGACCGGCAGGTCGAAGCGCCAGTGCCGGGTTTCACCGGGCCGGATCTCGTGGGCGGCACGATGGATCTCCCGCCCGCTGCCGGCCGCCGCGAAGCCGATCGCCAGACGCAGCGCCGGGCCCGGCGCGGGCAGCAGGCGCAGCTGCGCCTCGAAGGCTGCGGGACCGGCGGCGAAGCAGCGCAGCGTGAGCCGGACCGGGGCTTCGCCGGCAGGAGCGAGGCAAAAACCCGTCTCGCCCACCGGCCTCCAGCCGCGCCCGGGCAGCGTGCAGGCCAGCGGATCGCCAGCGATGTCGAAAACCGGTTGCCGACGCGACGCCGGTTGCGGGCCGAAGGCAGCACGGTCGAACACGGCATGGCTCGGCACGGTGCCGGCCCGCCAGGCGGGCGGCGGGAACCGGGCGATCAGATCGGACGGAATCGTTGTTCCGCCCGTATGGATCATCACGCGGCGGAAGGCGGCCAGCACGCCATCGATCGCCGGATTGGCGAGATCGGGGCAGGCTGCGGGATCGACGATCAGCAGATCGGCCTCGCCCCAGCCGAGATGCCGCAACACAGGCTCGAAGCCGAGCGTGACGATACCGCCCCGTGGATCGGGCACCAGCCGCTCGGCGCCGGTTGCCGGATCGGTCATCACGGCGAGGCGGGCGCCGGCAATGCCGACCGGGTTATGGATGGCGGAGATCCGCCGCCAGGGCAGCGTATTCAGCGCGTGCAGCCGGGCGCGCCCGGGCACCGGTTCGATGCTGGCAACGGCGGCGGCCGGAAACGCCGCGGCGAGGGCGACGGCAAGATATCCATCGCCAATCACCATGATCCGGTGCGGCAGGAACGGCAGATCGAGTCCTGCCACGCCATCCCGCAGCGCGGTGATGGCCGCTTCGGCATCGCCACTCCCGGCGCGCAGCCAGAGTGGATGCGCGAAACCAGGCCAGGCGACACACACGAGCCCGATCCGCCCGGCCACCGCCGCGCGCACCGATGCCGCCGCGTCGCCGGCCGGCGATCCCGAAGCCGGGTCGTCTGGGCCGGTCGGACCGCCGGCCAACCGGCGGGCGATGTCGCGGCGGGTTCCAGCCGGAAGCGGAGCGGACGTGTGCGAGCGGAAATCGTCCGGCGCAGGCACGCGTCAGCCCGCCAGGGCGGCCTTCGCCGTCGATGCGAGATAGCCGGCAGCGATGGGCAGGATCTCGTCGTTGAAATTGTAGTTCTGGTTGTGCAGGAAGGCTCCCTCGGTGGCCGGCCCGTTGCCGATCCAGGCATAGGCGCCAGGAATTTCCCGCAGATACCACCCGAAATCCTCGCTTGCCATGGTTGGCGGCAGATCGGTCAGCACGGGCATGCCAAGGTCCCGCGCCACGCGGCGGCCGAGTGCGGCCTCGTCCTTGTGGTTGATCGTCGCGGCGAGGCGGCGCTCGAATATCACCTCGCCGCGGCAGCCCATCGCGGAGGCCGTATGGGCGACGATCTCGCGAATGCGGCCGGTGACATGGTCGAATACCTCCGGCAGCAGGGCGCGGACCGTGCCGCGCAGCGTCACCGTGTCCGGAATCTGGTTGTCGGCCTCGGCACCGCGCAGCACGCAGATCGAAATCACCGCGGCATCGAGCGGGTTGATGTTGCGCGAGACCACCGATTGCAGCGCGACGATGATCTGCGCGGCGCAAACCACCGGGTCTGCGGTTAGGTTCGGCATCGCGGCGTGGCCGGCATGGCCGTGGATGGTGATGCCGATGCGCTCGCCCTGGGCCATCATCGGCCCGTCATGGATCATGATCGCGCCGGCCTCGACCCCCGGCCAGTTGTGGTAGCCGAAGATGCGCTCCATCGGGAAGCGGCGGAAGAGCCCGTCTTCCATCATCGCCAGGGCGCCGCCGAAGCCCTCCTCGGCCGGCTGGAAGACGAAATGCACCGTACCCGACCAGTCCGGATCGTCTCGCAGCAACATCGCCGCGCCGAGGAGCGAGGTGGTGTGGCCATCATGCCCGCAGGCATGCATCACGCCCGGCGTTTTCGAGGCGTAAGGCAGCCCCGTCGCCTCGGTGATCGGCAGCGCGTCCATATCCGCGCGCAGGCCGACGCTGCGATTGCCGCCGCGCCGCAGGGTGGCGACGACCCCATGCCCGCCAATGCCCGACTCGAAGGGGATGCCGAGTTCCTTCAGCCTCTCGCAGACGAAGGCGGCGGTCTTTTCCTCGCGCAGCGAGAGTTCGGGGTGCTGATGCAGGTATCGGCGCCATTCGGTGAGCGTGGGCGCGATGCGTTGGGCGTGCGTGTCGGGCATGGATCGATCACCTGTATGAGCTCTCGGTCCAGAGTATGCGCCGCCGCGCCCCTGCGGCAAGGGGGCGCGCGAATGGCCTGAAAAGAATGTCTCTGACCTGCCCCCGAACTTTCATCCGTGTGCGATTGGAGTCTCGGCCGCTTCTGTTACACCGTTCGGTACCGATTGCGGTGAGGCCCTCGGCATAGTCCGCCGGGGTCTGGTAGCCGAGCGAGAAGTGCGGCCTCGCGGCATTGAAATCCGCCACCCAATCAGCGATGGCGGCGCGGGCATGATCGAGGCCGAAGAACAGGCTCTCGTTCAAAAGCTCGTCGCGCATGCGGCCGCTGAAGGATTCGACATGGCCGTTCTGCATCGGCTTGCCGGGCCCGATCTAGTGCCATTCCACCCCGTGATCCTTCGACCAGACGAGGGTGGCGTCCGAGGCGAACTCGGTGCCGTGGCCGGAAACGGTCATGCCGGGCCGGCCGCGGCACCCGATCAGACGGGTCAGTTCCCGCGCGACCCGGCAAGCGGGCTTCGTTGATGGTCCCAGAGGCTCGCGGGATGCCGCCTGCCTCATCCTTCATGGCGGATTCCAAAAGACAGGAGGCTCCAACTTCCAAATAGGATGTCGGCATGACGAGTCCGACGTGCCTGGCCCATCTTCAGCCCGCCATACTCCTTGCGCCAGCGGTCGTAGCTCGGCTCGGTGATACCGATCCGACGGCACGCATCCACAACCGTCCCGCCTTCCGCCAACGCAATTTCAGGCTCACGAAGTTTGTCGATAATCTCTTCCGGCTTGTGATTCCTTCCATCCCGGCCCTCCTTCATGCGAAAAATCCAAGCGATTTCAGTCCAGATCACCGCGACCCCGTCTGTTGTTGCAAGCCGGCAGAATTATAATCTTCTGAAATCACTCAACTATCTTTTACGACCAGGCTCTCGGGCCCGTTGGCCGCAACGCCATATCCGGCTGTGTTTATTGTCAACGCCAATCATGGTAGCGTTTATTGTTCGTGAGTTCGCTTTTTGGACAAAAAATTTACAAGGCAAGCAATGCGATTTCTGATCACCGGGGGCTGCGGCTTCATTGGTTCTGCGGTTGTCCGTCGGCTTGTGGCGAGCACGCCGCACGAGGTCGTCACCGTCGACAAGATGACCTACGCCGCCTCGGAGGACGCGCTGGGCGCTGCGCTGGGGCATCCGCGCCATCGCCTGATCCGCGCCGACATCGCCGATGCCGCGGCGATGCGCGCCGTCTTCGAGGCGCACCGGCCCGACATCGTCATGCATCTCGCCGCCGAATCCCATGTCGACCGCTCGATCGACGGGCCGCGCGATTTCATCGACACCAACATCACCGGCACCTTCGTCCTGCTCGAGGCCGCCCGCGCCTGGTTCGCCACCCTGGACGAGCCCGCCCGCCGCCGCTTCCGCTTCCACCACATCTCCACCGACGAGGTGTTCGGCGCCCTCGAACAAGGCGATCCCCCCTTCACCGAAACCACCCCCTACGACCCCCGCAGCCCCTACGCCGCCAGCAAGGCCGCCTCGGACCATCTCGTCCGCGCCTGGCGGCACACCTACGGCCTGCCCGCCATCGTCTCCAACACCACCAACAATTACGGCCCCTGGCAGTTCCCCGAGAAACTCATCCCGCTGGTGCTCATCAACGCCCTCGAGGGCCGCCCCCTGCCCGTCTATGGCGACGGCTCCAACCTGCGCGACTGGCTCTTCGTCGAGGATCACGCCGAGGCGCTCCTCGCCATCGCCCTCACCGGCACGCCCGGCGAGACCTACGCCATCGGCGCCCGCCAGCCCCGCTCCAATCTCGACGTCGTCCGCGCCATCTGCCGCCTGCTCGATGCCCGCCGCCCCGATCCCGCCGGCCCGCGCGAGCGGCTGATCACCTTCGTCGCCGACCGCCCCGGCCACGATTTCCGCTACGAGATCGACCCCGCCCGCAGCGAGGCCGCCCTCGCCTGGCGCGCCGCCCACGATTTCGAGGCCGGACTCGCCCGCACCGTCGACTGGTATCTCGCCAACGAGCCCTGGTGGCGCGCCATCCGCGCCCGCCGCTATGCCGGCCAGCGCCTCGGTACCGCCGCATGATCCGCAAGGGCATCATCCTCGCCGGCGGCTCCGGCACCCGCCTGCACCCCTCCACCCTCGCCGCCTCGAAGCAGCTCCTCCCCGTCTACGACAAGCCGATGGTCTACTATCCGCTGTCGACCCTGCTGCTCGCCGGCATCCGCGACCTGCTGCTGATCTCCACCCCGCAGGACCTGCCCCAGTTCCGCCGCCTGCTCGGCGACGGCGGCCAATACGGCATCCGCATCGGCTATGCCGCCCAGCCCTCGCCCGACGGTCTCGCCCAGGCCTTCCTGATCGGCGCGGACTGGCTCGCCGGCGAGGCCTGCGCCCTCGCCCTCGGCGACAACCTCATCCACGCCGATCATCTCTCGCTCGCGCTGCGCCAGGCCGCCGGCCGGGAGGCCGGCGCCACCGTCTTCGCCTACCAGGTGCGCGATCCCGAGCGCTACGGCGTCGTCACCTTCGACAGCGCCGGCCGCGCCATCGACATCGTCGAGAAACCCGCCGCCCCCGCCTCCAGCTGGGCGGTCACCGGCCTCTATTTCTACGACCGCCGGGTCACCGAATTCGCCCGCCGCATCCGACCCTCCGCCCGCGGCGAGCTCGAGATCACCGATCTCAACCGCCTCTATCTCGACGACGGCTCCCTCGCCGTCGAGCGCCTCGGCCGCGGCACCGCCTGGCTCGACGCCGGAACCCCCGACTCCCTGCTCCAGGCCGCAACCTTCGTGCAGACCATCCAGGCCCGCCAGGGGCAGCTCGTCGGCTGCCCCGAGGAAGTCGCCTTCCGCATGGGCTTCATCGACGCCGACACCCTGCGCCGCCACGCCGCCCGCCTCGGCAAGACCGAGCTCGGCCGCGTCCTGCGCGAACTCGCCGACGGAGAGGCCGCATGATCGAGCCGCTCGACCTGCCCGGCGTCATGCTCATCACCCCGCCCCGCTTCGCCGATTCCCGCGGCTGGTTCAGCGAAACCTGGAACCAGGCAAGGCTCGCCGCCCTCGGCTTCACCGAAACCTTCGTGCAGGACAACCACTCCTCCTCCACCCGCCCCGGAACCATCCGCGGCCTGCACTGCCAGCTCGCCCCCTTCGCCCAGGGCAAGCTCGTCCGCTGCATCCGCGGCGCGATCTGGGACGCCGCCGTCGACATCCGCCACGGCTCGCCCAGCTTCGGCCGCCACGCCGCCGCCGAGCTCTCCGCCGCCAACGGGCGCCAGCTCTGGATCCCGCCCGGCTTCCTGCACGGCTTCTGCACCACCGAGCCCGATACCGAGGTCGTCTACAAGGTCACCGCCCCCTACGACAAAGCCTCCGAACGCGGCGTCATCTGGAACGATCCCGATCTCGCCCTGCCCTGGCCCGTCCCCGCCGGCACCGCCCTCCTCTCCGACAAGGACAATCTCCTGCCCCGCCTGGCCGAGGCCGAACCCTGGTTCAGGCTCTGACATGCCGCCCCGCCCGATCCTGATCACCGGGGCGAGCGGCCAGCTCGGCCACGCCCTCGCCGCCCGCGCGCCCGCCGCCGGGCTCCCCGCCCGCGCCATCGGCCGCCCCGGCTTCGACTTCGACGCCCCGGAAACGATCGCCAGGGCCCTCGCCGCCGCCGATCCCGCCCTCGTCGTCAACGCCGCCGCCTGGACCGCCGTCGACGCCGCCGAGACCAGCGCCGACGCCGCCTTCCGCGCCAACCGCGACGGCCCCGCAACCCTCGCCACCCTCTGCCGCGCCCGCGGCATCCCCCTCATCCACGTCTCGACCGACTATGTCTTCGACGGCACCAAGGGCGCGCCCTACACCGAAACCGACCCGATCGCCCCGCTCGGCGTCTACGGCCACAGCAAGGCCGCCGGCGAGGAAGCCATCCTCGCCGCCGGCGCCGACGCCATCATCCTCCGCACCGCCTGGGTCTTCTCCGCCACCGGCAAGAACTTCGCCCGCACCATGATCGCCGCCGCCCGCCGCCTGCCGGCGCTGCGCGTCGTCGCCGACCAGCGCGGCACCCCCACCGCCGCCGAAGACCTCGCCGACGCCATCCTCGCCATCGCCGCTCGCATCCTCGCCGAAGGCTGGCAGCCCGGCTTCGCCGGCATCTTCCACGCCACCAGCGCCGGCGACACCTCATGGCACGGCTTCGCCACCGAAATCCTCGCCCTCGCCGCTCGCCACGGCACACCACACCCCGACATCATCCCCATCGCCACCGCAGACTGGCCCACCCCAGCCCGCCGACCCGCCGACTCCCGCCTCGACACCACAAAACTCAGCCAAACCTTCGCCCTCGCCCTCCCACACTGGAAAGACGCCACCGCCCGCATCGTCCCCGCAATCCTCGCGCAGGACGAAACACCGTGATCACCATCCTCCTCTCCACCTTCAACGGAACGCGCTTCCTCCCCGAACAGCTCGCAAGCTTCGCAGCGCAGACCGACCAGGACTGGCGCCTCCTCTGGCGCGATGACGGATCCTCCGACTCCACGCGCGAGATCATGGCCAGCTTCGCCGCAGGCCTCGGCGCCGGCCGCTGCGTCGAGGTGGCGCATTCCGGCTTCCATCTCGGCGCCGGCCAGAGCTTCCTCGCCCTGCTCGCCGAGGCGGGGGACGCCGAACTCATCGCCTTCGCCGACCAGGACGATGTCTGGCTGCCGGAAAAACTCGCCCGCGCCCGCGCGGCGCTGCGCGGCCCGGGTGCGGGCGCACGCCTCTACACCGCCCGGCAATACCTGGTCGATGCCGCGCTGCAGGGCCGCAAGCTCTCCGCCCTGCCCGCCCGCAAGCCCGGCTTTCCCGCCTGCCTCACGCAGAACGTGGTCCACGGCAACACGGCGGTGATGAACCGCGCCGCCGCCGACATGGTCAACCGCATCCCCGGCCCCTCCGGCACCGTGCATGACTGGTGGAGCTACATCGTCGTCAGCGCCTGCGGCGGCGCCATCACCATCGACCCCGAGCCCGTCGTCCTCTACCGCCAGCACAAGGACAACCTGATCGGCTCGCCGCGCACGACCGTGGCGCGCGCCCTCGGCGCGATCCGCCGCGGCCCCGACATCTTCATGACGATGATGCGCCGCCATGTCCGCCAGCTCGAAGCGCATGGCGACCTGCTCACCGCCGCCGCCCGCGCCGATCTGGCGCGGATCTCCGCCGGGCTCGAGGGCGGCTTCGCGCCGCGCCTCAGCGCCATGCGCTGCCCCGGCCTGACGCGGCAGACGGTGCTGGAAAACCTGCTCTTCCGCCTCTGGTTCGTGCTCGGCTGATCCCGCCGCGGGTCAGGCCGCCGGCGTCTCCGCCGCCAGCGCCTCCACCCGCCAGCCGCCATCCCCGGTCAGCCGCAGCCGCCGCGCGTGGTAGCGGATGATGGTGGAGCGGTGCCCGACGCTGACCAGCGTCACCCCCGGCAGCTCGTCGAGCAGCGTGCGATACATCCGCGCCTCGTAATCCTCGTCGAGCGACGAGGTCGCCTCGTCCAGGATCACCACCTCCGGCCGCAGCAGCACGCAGCGCGCGAAGCCGATCCGCTGCTGTTCGCCGAGCGACAGTTCGCGGTCCCAGGCCTGCTCGGCCTCCAGCCGCCCGGCGAGATGCCCGAGCCCGACCCGCTCCAGCATCGCCGCGACGCGCGCCGGTTCCAGCGCCTCGCCATAGGGGAAGGCGATGCTCTCGATCAGCTTTCCGTTCGGCAGATAGGGCCGCTGCGGCACGAACAGCACCCGGCCGGCGGGCATCGTCACCCGCCCCTCGCCGAACGGCCAGATCCCCGCGATCGCGCGCACCAGCGTGCTCTTGCCCGATCCGGTCGGCCCGCTGATCAGCACCCGCTCGCCCGGCCCGATCGCGATGTCCAGCCCTTCCAGTAGCTTCCGCCCGTCCGGCAGCGTCAGCGTCAGCCCCTCGATCGCGAGCCCCGCCTCGTCCCCGCGCGCATAGGCGATGCGCGGCGCCGTCGCCGCCGCGTGATGCCGCCGCAGGCTCACCTCCAGCGTGTAGAGACGGTCGACCACCGCGCGCCATTCGGTGATCGACAGATAGCCCTGCCCGATCGAGCTGAAATTGTTGAGGATGAACGCGAAGGCCTGCTGCGTCTGGCCGAACGCGTTGTTGGTCTGCGACACGGTGCCGATCAGGATCCGCTTGGCGAGATAGGACGGGATCACCAGGCCGAAGGCGAGCAGCCCGCCCAGCGTGTTGAACGAGAAGTTGAAGGTATTGACGAACACCGTCCGGTAGACCCGGCGGTAGAAGATCTCGACCACCGGCGCGAAGGTCCGCTTCAGCCGCGTCGCCTCCGCATCGCCGCTATGCGCGGTGGCGATCGCCTCGGAATTGTCCCGCACCCGGATCAGCTCGAAGCGGAAATTGCCCTGCGCCCGCTGCTGGATGTTGTTCAGCCAGAACAGCGGCTTGCCGATGAGCAGGATCAGCCAGGTCCCGCCGATCGCGTAGATCAGGTTCATCCACAGCAGCAGGCCGGGGATATACAGGCCGAACAGCCGCAGGTTGCGGCTCAGCAGCCACAGCATCACCGAGAACGAGACGATCGTCACCACCGATTGCAGCGCGCTCAGCGGCAGGTTCACCGTCTGCCCGGTGAAGAAGTCGATGTCGTCGGAGATGCGCTGGTCGGGATTGTCGATGCCGCGGTCGTCGAGCTGCATCCGGTAATGCGCCTCGCGGTCCATCCAGCCATCGACCATGTGCCCGGTCATCCAGCGCCGCCAGCGGATCTGGAAGATCTGCGCGAAATACTGGCTCGCGGTGTTGATCACCACGACCATCGCCGCCAGCCCGAGAAAGATGCCGAACAGCCGCCAGATCTCCGCCACGTCGTAGCGCTGCATCGCGTCGAAGAACGAGCCGTTCCAGACCGTCAGCGCATAGTTCATCGCCACGATCACCAGCACGGTGATGACGTTGACGGCCAGCAGCCCCCAGGCCGCCAGCCGCTGTTCCGAGCGAAAGAACGGCGTCGCCACATAGAGCAGGCGGTGAAAAAATCCGGTCCGGGCGAGGTCGTCGTCCATCTCTGTCTCCGCATCCACTTGTCGTCCCGCCCCCATATAGGCGCCGGAGCCGCAAGGCCAGCCGGGGCCGCGCCGCGATCCGCCGAACGCCCCGCCGCTCTCGCGCCATCGTGAGCGCGCCGGCCCGTCCCGCGGTTGAACATCGTGCCCCGGCTTCAAACTTCCCGAACATGGCGCGCGTCCCTTCGGGCTTAATTATGCTTAACGGGCATGAATCAAAGCTGACTTGCCGATGCCGGGCGCGGGTCTTAAGACCGGGACCCGAACAGGAGGGATGACATGGCCAGTAGCGACACCGCCGGCAACGAGATTGCGCTGGAGCGCCAGAAGGCGGTCCTCGCCCGCCCGATGACCGAGACCCGCCGGCTTGCCAACGCCGTCCGCGCGCTCGCGATCGACGGCGTCGAGGCCGCGAAGTCCGGCCATCCCGGCATGCCGATGGGCATGGCCGATGTCGCGACGGTGCTGTGGACGAAGTTCATGAAGTTCGACGCGGCCGATCCCCACTGGCCCGACCGCGACCGCTTCATCCTCTCCGCCGGCCACGGCTCGATGCTGCTCTACGCGCTGCTGCACCTCACCGGCTACGAGGGCATGTCGATCGACGATCTGCGCCAGTTCCGCCAGCTCGGCGCCCGCGCCGCCGGCCATCCCGAGCGGATCGAGCATCCCGCCATCGAAATGACCACCGGCCCGCTCGGCCAGGGCATCTCGACGGCGACCGGCTTCGCCCTCGCCGAGCGCATGCTCGCCGCCCGCTTCGGCAAGGGCCTGGTCGATCACCGCACCTGGGTCATCGCCTCGGATGGCGACATGATGGAGGGCGTGTCCCACGAGGCCTGCGCCATCGCCGGCCATCTCGGCCTCGACAAGCTCACCGTCTTCTACGACGACAACTCGATCTCGATCGACGGCGGCACCGACATCGCGATGACCGACGACGTGCTGAAGCGCTTCGCCGGCTATGGCTGGGCCACCCGCCGGATCGACGGGCACGACCCCGAGCAGATCGAATCCGCCATCCGCTTCGCCCTGCGCAGCCGCAAGCCGACGCTGATCGCCTGCCGCACCATCATCGGCTTCGGCGCGCCGAAAAAGGCCGGCACCCCGGCCACCCACGGCTCGCCCCTCGGCGCCGACGAGGCCGCCGCCGCCAAGGCCCTGCTCGGCTGGACCGCGCCGCCCTTCACCGTGCCGGACGACATCCTCGCCCCCTGGCGCGCGGCCGGATCGCGCAGCGCCGGCGCCCACCGCGCCTGGACGAAGCGCCACGCCGCGAGCAACCAGCGCGCCGCCTTCGATGCCGCCCTCGCCGGCGACCTGCCGGCCGACTACACCGCCGCGATGGCCGCCCTGCGCGAGAAGATCGCCGCCGAGAAGCCCAACGTCGCCACCCGCCAGGCCAGCCAGATGGCGCTCGACGCCGTGGTGCCCGTGGTCCCCGAAATGGTCGGCGGCTCGGCCGACCTCACCCCCTCGAACAACACCTTCGTGAAGTCGATGGGCGTATTCACGGCGAAGGACCACGCCGGCCGCTACATCCATTTCGGCGTGCGCGAGCACGGCATGGGCACGACGCTGAACGGCCTCGCCCTGCATGGCGGGCTGATCCCCTATGGCGGCACGTTCTTCATCTTCTCCGACTATTGCCGCCCCGCCATCCGCCTCGCCGCGCTGATGCGCATCCGCTCGATCTTCGTGCTCACCCACGATTCGATCGGCCTCGGCGAGGACGGGCCGACCCACCAGCCGGTCGAGCACCTCGCCTCGTTCCGCGCCATGCCCAACGTCCTCGTGCTGCGCCCCGGCGACGCGATGGAGACCGCCGAATGCTGGGACATCGCGCTGAAGCACAAGGACGGCCCGGTCCTGCTCGTGCTCAGCCGCCAGGCGATGCCGACCCTGCCGCGCGACCACGGTGCTGAAAACCTCTCCGCCCGCGGCGGCTATGTCGTCGCCCCGGCCGCGGGGCCGCGCCGCGCCACCATCCTCGCCACCGGCTCGGAAGTCGCCCTCGCGCTCAAGGCGCGCGAGATGCTGGCGGCGGAGGGAATCACCGTCGCCGTCGCCTCGGTGCCGAGCTTCGAACTGCTCGAACGCCAGGACCCCGGCTACCGCACCGAGGTGCTGGGCGAGGCTCCGCGCGTCGGCGTCGAGGCCGCGGTCGGCTTCGGCTGGGAACGCCTGCTCGGGCCGGACGGCACCTTCATCGGCATGCACGGCTTCGGCGCCAGCGCGCCCTACCAGAAGCTGTTCCAGCATTTCGGCATCACCGCCGAGGCGGTCGTTGCGGCGGTGAAGGCGAAGCTGTAATCCCGCCGCCAACACCGCCACCGCTTCCGGCTCACCTGAACGTTTTCGAGGGAGACTTCTTCACATGACCGTCAAAGTCGCGATCAACGGATTCGGCCGCATCGGGCGCCTCGTGCTGCGCGCGATGATCGAGAGCGGGCGTTCCGACGTCGAATGCGTCCTGATCAACGACCTCGGAAGCGTCGAGGACAACGCCCACCTGCTCCGCTACGACTCGGTGCATGGCCGCTTCCCCGGCACGGTCGAGGTGAAGGGCGACAGCATCGTCATCACCAATGCCGGCCGCACCTACGCGCCGATCCGCGTCTCCGCCGAGCGCGACCCGGCGAAGGTGCCGATGCAGGGCGTCGACGTGGCGATGGAATGCACCGGCCTGTTCACCAAGCGCGACGCCGCGGCGAAGCTGATCGAGGCCGGCGCCCGCAAGGTCCTGGTCTCCGCCCCGGCCGACGGGGTGGACGCCACCATCGTCTACGGCGTGAACCACCACACGCTGACCAAGGACATGACGATCATCTCCAACGCCTCCTGCACCACCAACTGCCTCGCGCCGATGGCGATGGTGCTGCACGAGGCCTTCGGGATCGAGCGCGGCTACATGGTCACCATCCACTCCTACACCGGCGACCAGAAGACGGTGGACACCCTGCACAAGGACCGTCACCGCGCCCGCGCCGCCGCCCTCTCGATGATCCCGACCACCACGGGTGCGGCCCGCGCCGTCGGCCTCGTCCTGCCCGAGCTGAAGGGCAAGCTCGACGGCACGGCGATCCGCGTGCCCACCCCGAACGTCTCGCTCGTCTCGCTCGACGTGAACCTGAAGAAGCAGGCCAGCAAGGACGAGATCAACGCGGCGATGAAGGCGGCTTCCGAGGGCAAGCTCAAGGGCATCCTCGACTATTCGACCGAGGCCCTGGTCAGCGCCGACTTCAACCACGTCGCCTATTCCTGCAGCTTCGACGCGCCGCAGACCGCGGTGATCGACAACGCGCTCACCCGCGTCATGGGCTGGTACGACAATGAATGGGGCTTCTCGAACCGGATGAGCGACACCGCCGCCCTGTTCGGGTCGCTCTGATGGCGGACTGGCGCCCGCTCGACGGGGTCGATGTCAGGGGAAAGCGCGTCCTCGTGCGCGCCGACCTCAACGTCCCGCTGCGCGACGGCCGGATCACCGACCTCACCCGCATCGAGCGCCTCTCGCCGACCATCGTCGAACTCGCCGGCAAGGGGGCGAAGGTGATCGTGCTCTCGCATTTCGACCGGCCGAAGGGCAAGGTCGTGCCGGACATGTCGCTCCGCCCGGTCGCCGCCGCGCTCGGCGCGGTGCTGCGCCGGCCCACCGCCTTCGCCGCTGACTGCATCGGCCCCGAGGCCGAGGCCGCCGTCGCCGCGATGGCGGAGGGCGACATCCTCGTGCTGGAGAACACCCGCTTCCATCCCGGCGAGGAGAGCAACGACCCTGCCCTGGCGAAGGCGATCGCCGCCAATGGCGACATCTTCGTCAACGACGCCTTCTCCGCCGCCCACCGCGCCCACGCCACCACCGAGGGTCTCGCCCATCTGCTGCCCGCCTATGCCGGCCGGCTGATGCAGGCGGAACTCGCCGCCCTCGAAGCCGCGCTCAGCCACCCGAAGCGGCCGGTCGGCGCCATCGTCGGCGGCTCGAAAGTCTCCACCAAGCTCGACCTGCTGACCAACCTGATCACCAAGGTCGACCTGCTGGTGATCGGCGGCGCGATGGCGAACACCTTCCTTGCCGCCCAGGGTGCGGAACTCGGCAAGTCGCTGCAGGAACCCGCCCTGCACGACACCGCCCGCGCCATCGTCGAATCGGCGGCGACGCATGGCTGCCGCATCCTGCTGCCGTCGGATTTCGTGGTCAGCGAAACCTTCGCGCCGAACCCGCCCACCGAAACCGTGCCGGCGAACGCGGTGCCGGCGAACGCGATGGCGCTCGATGTCGGCCCCGCCACCACCGAGACGATCATCGCGGCGGTGAAGGAACTGAAGACGCTGATCTGGAACGGCCCGCTCGGCGCCTTCGAGACCCCGCCCTTCGACACCTCGACCATGCGCCTCGCCATCGCGGTGGCGGAAGCCACGGCCGGCGGGCTGATCTCGGTCGCCGGCGGCGGCGACACGGTGGCGGCGCTCCGCCTCGCCGGCGTCACCGATCGCCTGACCTACGTCTCCTCGGCCGGCGGCGCCTTTCTCGAATGGATGGAAGGCAAGACCCTGCCGGGCGTCGCAGCGCTCGCGCCGCGCTGATCCGCGCAACGCGCCACGCCAGAAGCCGCCGGTCCGGTCCCCCGGGCCGGCGGTTGCCGTTTCAGGAGGCGGTGCCGCCCACGGTCAGCCCGCCGATCAGGATGCTCGGCTGCCCCACGCCCACCGGCACGCCCTGCCCGTTCTTGCCGCAGGTGCCGATGCCGGGGTCGAGTTCGAGGTCGTTGCCGATCATCTCCACCCGGGTCAGCGCGTCCGGCCCGTTGCCGATCAGCGTCGCCCCCTTCACCGGCGCGCCGACCCGCCCGTCCTCGATCATGTAGGCCTCCGAGGCGGTGAACACGAACTTGCCCGAGGTGATGTCCACCTGCCCGCCGCCGAAATTCGCCGCATAGATGCCGCGCTTGACCGAGCGGATCATGTCCTCCCGGCTCGCCTCGCCCTCCAGCATGATGGTGTTGGTCATCCGCGGCATCGGCAGATGCGCGTAGGACTGCCGCCGCCCGTTGCCCGTCGGCGCCATGCCCATCAGCCGCGCGTTCTGCCGGTCCTGCATGTAGCCGGTCAGGATGCCGTCCTCGATCAGCACGGTGCGCCCGCTCGGCGTCCCCTCGTCATCCACGCTGAGCGAGCCGCGCCGGTCGGGGATCGTGCCGTCATCGACCACGGTGACCCCCTTCGAGCCGACGCGCTTGCCCATCAGCCCGGCGAAGGCCGAGGTCTTCTTGCGGTTGAAATCGCCCTCCAGCCCATGGCCGATCGCCTCGTGGAGCAGAATGCCCGGCCAGCCCGCGCCCAGCACCACCGGCATCTCGCCCGCCGGCGCCGGCACGCTGTCGAGGTTCAGCGCCGCCTTGCGGATCGATTCGTCCACCGCCGCCCGCCAGAAGGCCGGCGCCGTCACCCCGTCATAGGTCGCGCGCCCGCCGGCGCCGTGGCCGCCCGATTCGCGCCGCCCGTCCTGCTCCATCACCACGGAAACGTGCAGCACCACCAGCGGCCGCACATCGGCCACGCGCACCCCATCCGCCCGCACGATCTCGACCACCTGCCACTCGCCGGCCAGGCTCGCCATCACCTGCACCACGCGCTTGTCGGCGGCGCGGGCATAGGCGTCGATCTCGCCGAGCAGCGCCGCCCGCGCCGCGAAGGGCATCTCCGCCAGCGGATTATGCCCGGTATAGAGCCTGCGCGTCGCCGCCGCGGGGGCGACCGCCACCGTGCCGGCATCGCCCTGCCGCGCCGCCCGCAGCGTCTCCACCGCGCGCGCCAGGGCCGCGTCGGAAATCTCCCCGGCATGGGCATAGACCGCCGCCTCGCCGGTCACCGCGCGCAGGCCGAAGCCGCGCCGGCTGTCGAAATTCGCGTTGCGGATCCGCCCGTCATCCAGGCTCACCACCTCCGATTCGCGATATTCCAGGAACAGCTCGCCATCGTCGGCGGCCTCCAGCACGGGGGCGATGGCCCGCCGCGCCTCGATCACGTCGAGCCCGTCATTGCCGTGGAACAGCCGGTCGGCGGTGGCGAGCATGTCTTGCATCGTGTCGGACATCATTCAGCGGCCTTCATCTCATAGACGGGAAGCGGCACCGCCGCCGTCGCACCGCGCAGCGCGTGGCGGCAGGCGATGCAGGCGGCGAGCAGCAGCACGGCGTTCAGCTCGTGCACATAGCCGAGTTCGGCCATGCCCGAGACCAGCGTGCTCATGCCCAGGATATATTGGAGCGAAACCAGCCCGGCCAAGAGCAGGAACAGGTCGCGCGCCTTCGCCCCCACCGGCGCGCGCAGCCCCATCGCCGCGGCGATCACGACGACGATCGCCGTCACCGTCGCCGCCACCCGGTGCTCGAACTGCACCGTCGCCTTGTTGGCGAGGAAATTGAGCCAGAGCGGGTGCATCGCCAGCGCGTGCGGCGGCAGCGCGTGCCCGTCCATCAGCGGAAACGTGTTGTACACCTTGAGCGCCCCGCTCGCCGCCACCAGCGCGCCGAGCCCGATCGTGGCGATGATCAGCCCGATCGAGACGCTCAGCAGCCCGCGCAGCCGGGCAAGACCCGGCAGAATCGCCGGCTCGGGGTTGCGCAGCGTCAGCGCCGTCCACAGCATGGCGGTGAAGATCAGCATCGCCAGCACGAAATGCGGCCCGAGATACAGCGGCGAGGGCTGGAGGATGCGGCTCGTCATGCCCTCGTAGGTCATGTACCAGCCCATCGTCGCCTCGCCGGCGCCGAGCCCGAACAGGAACAGCAGCCAGGCGGTCAGCCGGTTCGAAATCCGCCCCCGCAGCCGGAAGACCGCCAGCGGCACCAGGAACACCACCGCCATCAGCCGCCCCCAGTCGCGGTCGAGGAACATCGGCAGGTAGAGCGACTGGAACTGCGCCAGCGTCATCTTCGGCTGCATCGCCTGATACTGCGCCGTCGCCTTGTAGAGGCCGAAGGCGCGCTCCCAGGCGGCATGGGTCAGCGGGGGGACGATGCCGGTGAAGGGCTGCCAGGTCTGGATCACGAACCCCGCGCCGATCGTCCGCGCATGGCCGCCGCCCACCACCATGCCGAAGATCATGAAGCAGATGACGAGCAGCCAGGTGCCGACCAGCCGGTCCCCCCGCGCCGCCGCACCGCTCATGCCGGCCGCCCGCGCAGCTCGAACCAGGCCCACACCGCGGCGGCCAGCAGCAGCACCGCGTTGAGCTGGTGCACGATGCCGATATCGAGAATCTTGGAGACGAGCGTGGTCACGCCGAGAATATACTGCACGATCAGCAGCGCGCCCATCACCAGGAACGCATCGCGCGCCCGCGCCGGCAGGTCGGCGCGGATCGCCGCCACCACCGCCGCCAGCACGCCCACCGCCGCCACCGTGCCGAGCAGCCGGTGGTCGAACTGCGTCGCCGCCTTGTTGAGGAAGAAATTCTTCCAGAACGGGTGCAGCGCCGCGTAATCCGGCGGCACCCAGCGCCCCTGCATCAGCGGGAAGGTGTTGTCGATCGTGTAGGCATGCGTGCCCGAGAGGAACGTCCCCGCCACGATGGCGATCGAGATCAGCACGATCGAGCCCATCGCCATCCGCCGCGCCCCCGCATAGCGCGCGGCCTCCTCCGGCGGCAGCCGCGTCTCGGCCGGCTTCAGCACGGTCAGCGCGGTGGCGAACACGGCGATGGCGAGCAGGGTGGCGAAACAGTAATGCACCGAGAGCCGGAACACCGACACCTCGGTCAGCCCCGGCTGGAAGCCGGAGGCGACCATCCACCAGCCGATCAGCCCCTGCACCCCGCCCAGGACGAACAGCGTCACCAGCCAGGGCCGCAGCCGCCGCTCGATCCGCCCGGTCCAGAGGAACCAGACCAGCGGCACGCCGAAGTCGAAGCCGAGCAGCCGCCCCCACATCCGGTGGATCCATTCCGGCCAGAAGATCGCCTTGAACCCGGCGAGGTCCATGCCGCGATTGAGCTCCTTGTATTGCGGAATCGTCTTGTAGAGCGCGAACATCCGCTCCCACGCCGCATGGGTCAGCGGCGGGATCACGCCCGAGACCGGCTGCCACGCCATGATCGACAGGCCGGCGTTCATGTTCTGCACATAGGCGCCGATCCCGAACATCTCGACGATCAGCGCGAAGCTGACGAACAGCCAGATCGCGACCATCCGCCGGCTTTCCGGGCTCGCCGCCCGCGCCTCGCCCGCCGCCGTCCTGCCGCCGATACCCGCCACCGATTGCGATGCCATCAGTCCAAATCCCGACTCTGCCGATCCTGCCCCCCGATTTGCACCCGAAACCCCGCTTGTAAACCCGCGCGCCCGCCCACCTTGTTCCATCGAGCAATCTTGACCTCGCGCCCCAGTTGCGCCATCTGATCGTCGAGCGGGACAGACACGCCCGCCGCTTCCGGCCCGCAACGGGCCCCTCCACAATTCTCCGCACCCGCCCGTCCCTTTTTCCGAACGGGCTCATCCTGTCCCGGATTCTCCATGAAGCTCGCCGAACTCAAGGCCAAATCCCCCACCGACCTGCTCAGCCTCGCCGAGGAGCTGCAGGTCGAAAACGCGTCGTCGCTGCGCAAGCAGGACATGATGTTCGCCATTCTCAAGGCCTATGCCGAGAACGACCAGGCGATCCATGGCGACGGCACGCTGGAAACCCTGCCCGACGGGTTCGGCTTCCTGCGCAGCCCGCAGAGCAACTACCTCCCCGGCCCGGACGACATCTACGTCTCCCCCGCGCAGATCCGCCGCTTCGGCCTGCGCACCGGCGACACCGTCGCCGGCGAGATCCGCGCGCCCAAGGAAGGCGAGCGCTATTTCTCGCTGCAGAAGGTCGACACGATCAATTTCGAGGCGCCGGACGCGGTGCGCCACCGCATCAATTTCGACAACCTCACCCCGCTCTATCCCAACCAGCGCCTGCAGATGGAGATCGAGGACGCGCCGCCGCCGCCCAAGGGCCAGCAGAAGGACTACACGGCCCGGGTGATGGATCTCATCGCCCCGATCGGCAAGGGCCAGCGCGCCCTCATCGTCGCCCCGCCGCGCACCGGCAAGACGGTGATGCTGCAGAGCATCGCCACCTCGATCTCGGCCAACCACCCCGAGGCCTTCCTCATCGTCCTGCTGATCGACGAGCGCCCCGAGGAAGTGACCGACATGGCCCGCACCGTGAAGGGCGAGGTCGTCGCCTCCACCTTCGACGAGCCGGCCACCCGCCACGTCCAGGTCACCGAGATGGTGCTGGAAAAGGCCAAGCGCCTCGTCGAGCACAAGCGCGACGTGGTGATCCTGCTCGACTCGATCACCCGCCTCGCCCGCGCCTACAACGCGGTCGTCCCCTCCTCGGGCAAGGTGCTCACCGGCGGCGTCGACGCCAACGCCTTGCAGAAGCCGAAGCGCTTCTTCGGCGCGGCGCGCAACATCGAGGAAGGCGGCTCGCTGACCATCATCGCCACCGCGCTGATCGACACCGGCAGCCGCATGGACGAGGTGATCTTCGAGGAGTTCAAGGGCACCGGCAACTCCGAGCTCATCCTCGACCGCAAGCTCTCCGACAAGCGCACCTTCCCGGCGATCGACATCACCAAGTCCGGCACCCGCAAGGAGGAGCTGCTGGTCGAGCGCGCGACCCTGTCGAAGATGTGGGTGCTGCGCCGCATCCTCAACCCGATGGGCCCCGGCGAGGCCATGGACTTCCTGCTCGACAAGCTCAAATACAGCAAGACCAACAACGACTTCTTCGAGGCCATGAACACCTGACCATGTCGCCCTACGCGCTGCCGCTGGCCGAACTGGCGCTCGCCAACTTCATCGGCATGATCAGCCCCGGCCCGGCCTTCCTGCTGGTCAGCCGGGCGGCGGCGGGGCGCGGCAGGGCGGCGGGCTTCGGCCTCAGCCTCGGCGTCGCCATCGCCGCCACCACCTGGGCCGCCGCCGCCTGCTTCGGCGTCGCCCTCGTCATGGCCCGCTTCGCCCCGCTCTACGAGGCGATCCAGATCGCCGGCGGCCTCTATCTGGTCTGGATCGGCATCAGCGCCTGGCGCGCCCCGCCCCCGGAACTCGACCTCGCCGCCCCATCCGGCAGCCCCGGCTTCCTGCGCGCCGTCGCCACCGGTGCCGCGCTCAATCTCGGCAACCCGAAGATCGTGATCTTCTTCACCAGCATCTTCGTCGCCCTGCTGCCCGCCCACACCCCGCTCTGGCTCAGCGCCGCGGCGATCGCGATCGTCGGGTTGCAGGAAGTCACCTGGTATTGCCTGGTCACCCTGCTGTTCTCCCGCGCCCGCGTCCAGCGCGCCTATCGCCGCGCCGGGCTGTGGATCGAGCGCACCGTCGGCACGCTGCTGATCGCGATCGGCGCGCGCATCCTCGGCGCCGCCGTCTAGAAGGCGCCGCCGAAACCTTTTGCAAACAACCGCCCACCCCCTATATCCCGACCGGAATTCAGACGGAGACCCCCCGATGCCCGACGCCAGCCAGCCCACGGATTACAAGGTCCGCGACATCGCCCTTGCCGACTGGGGCCGCAAGGAAATCTCGATGGCCGAAACCGAGATGCCGGGCCTGATGGCGCTGCGCAGCGAATTCGGCGCCTCGAAGCCGCTCAAGGGCGCCCGCATCGCCGGCTGCCTGCACATGACGATCCAGACCGCGGTGCTGATCGAGACCCTGATCGAGCTTGGCGCCACCGTCCGCTGGTCCTCCTGCAACATCTTCTCGACCCAGGACCACGCCGCCGCCGGCGTCGCCGCGGCCGGCGTGCCGGTCTTCGCCTGGAAGGGCATGAACGAGGAGGAGTTCTGGTGGTGCATCGAGCAGACGGTGCGCGGCCCGGACGGCTGGACGCCGAACATGATCCTCGATGACGGCGGCGACCTCACCAAGCTGATGCACGACAAATACCCCGAGATGCTGGCCGACATCCGCGGCATTTCCGAGGAGACCACCACCGGCGTGCACCGCCTGCGCGAGATGGCGCGCGACGGCTCGCTGCTCTGCCCCGCCATCAACGTGAACGACAGCGTCACCAAGTCGAAATTCGACAATCTCTACGGCTGCCGCGAAAGCCTGGTCGACGGCATCCGCCGCGGCACCGACGTGATGATGGCCGGCAAGGTCGCCGTCGTCGCCGGCTTCGGCGATGTCGGCAAGGGCTCGGCCGCCAGCCTGCGCAACGCCGGCTGCCGCGTGATGGTCACCGAGATCGACCCGATCTGCGCCCTCCAGGCGGCGATGGAAGGCTACGAGGTCGTGACCATGGACGACGCCGCCCCGAAGGGCGACATCTTCGTCACCGCCACCGGCAATATCGACGTCATCACCGCCGACCACATGCGGGCGATGAAGCACCGCGCCATCGTCTGCAACATCGGCCACTTCGACTCCGAGATCCAGATCGAGAGCCTGCGCAACTACAAGTGGGAGAACGTGAAGCCGCAGGTCGACGAGGTCGTCTTCCCCGACGGCAAACGCCTGATCGTCCTCTCCGAGGGCCGCCTGGTCAATCTCGGCAACGCCACCGGCCATCCCTCCTTCGTCATGTCGGCGAGCTTCACCAACCAGGTCCTCGCCCAGATCGAGCTGTGGAACGCCCCTGCCGGCCGCTACGAGCGGAAGGTCTACGTCCTGCCCAAGCATCTCGACGAGAAGGTCGCCGCCCTCCACCTCGAGAAGGTCGGCGCGAAGCTCACGAAGCTGAGCAAGGCGCAGGCGGAGTATATCGGCGTCGAGACCGCCGGCCCCTTCAAGCACGACGACTACCGCTACTGAGGAGGCGACGATGGGCAGCTTCCTCGCGGTCATGGCGCTCGCCGCCCTGTTCGGCGGCATGCTGTTCTTCGGCGCGGTGATGACCCCGCTGGTCTTCTCGAAACTGCCGCCGGACGTGGCCGGCCCGTTCATCCGGGCCGCCTTCCCGCGCTACTACCTGTTCATCACGGTCACCTCGGCGCTCGCCGCCATCGGCCTGCTGATCCGCGGCAATCCGTGGTACGCGCTGCTGGCGGTGATCGTCACCGGCATCACCCTCTGGCTCTGGCTCGAATGGATGCCGCACCTCAACGCCGTGCGCGACGCCGGCAACCAGGTGGATTTCCAGCGCGGCCACCGGCTCTCGGTCTGGGTCAACCTCGTCCAGTTCGTGATCGTGTTCGCGCTGCTCGCCGGCCTCGCCGGCTGACCGAACGTCCTCGGCCGGACTTCTGGTCCGGCCGGTTTTCCGAAAAATCAGTTGCCTATGGGAAATTCCTGATCCAGCCGATTAGGCGCTCACATCCCGCATGAGTCGAGCCTGATCACCCGCACCATCGCCCCTTCCGGCTCGGCCGGCGCATCCGGCGCGCGCAGCAGCAGCGCATCGGCCTGCGCCAGCCGGCTCAGCATCGCCGAATCCTGCACCGGGAACGGCGTCACGCTCCAGCCGCCCGCCTCATCACGCGCCAGCGTCGCCCGCAGATGATCGGCCCGGTGGTCGTTCGCCGCCAGCGCCACGGTGCAGCGCGCGGGCTCGGTCGGCGGCGCCTCGTCCGGCCGCCCGGTCAGCCGCGCGATCGCGGGGCCAAGGAACAGCACCGCGCAGACCAGCGCCGACACCGGATTCCCCGGCAGTCCCAGCACCGGCACGCCGCCCAGCATCCCCGCCATCAGCGGCTTGCCCGGCCGCATCGCGATCTTCCAGAAATCGACGTCGAGCCCCCGCTCGGCCAAGCCCGCCTGCACCAGGTCATGCGCGCCGACGCTCGCCCCCCCGGTCGTCACCAGCAGGTCGGCCCGCGCCGCCGCCGCCGCCGCCGCGCCAATCGCGGCGCGGTCGTCCGGCGCCACCGGCAGGATCACCGCCTCGCCGCCCGCCGCGCGGATATAGGCCGCCAGCGCGTGCGAATTGGAACTGACGATCCCGCCCGGCGGAATCGGCTCGCCCGGCATGGCGATCTCGTCGCCGGTCGCCAGCACCGCGACCACCGGCCGCCGCCGCACCGCGAGCCAGGGATGGTTCGCCGCCGCCGCCAGCCCGATATCGCGCGCGCCCAGCACCCGCCCCGCCGCCAGCAGCGTCTCGCCCGCGGCGAAATCCTGCCCCGCCCGGCGGATATGCCGCCCCGGCCGCGCCGCCTCGCGCAGCGTCACCGAGGCGTCGTCATGCTCGGTATCCTCCTGGATGACGATGGCGTCCGCCCCCGCCGGCACCACGCTGCCGGTGAACAGCCGCACCGCCTCGCCCGGCCCCACCGTGCCCGCGAACGGGTGCCCCGCCGGCGCCGCGCCGATCACCCGCAGCCGCATCCCCGCCACGCCATCGGCGGCGCGCAGCGCGAACCCGTCCATCGCCGAAACATCGTGCGGCGGCTGGGTCAGCCGTGCGACCACCGGCTCGGCCAGCACCCGCCCCGCAGCCGCCGCCAGCGGCACGATCTCGGCGCCCGTCGGCGCCAGCAGCGCCAGAATCCGCTCCCGTGCCTCGCCGACGCTGATCATCGCTCACTCCTGCCTGAAATCGCCCGATTTCCCGCCGGACTTGCGGATCACCCGCAACCCCTCGATCCGCATCTCCCGCTCCGCCGCCTTCAGCATGTCGTACACCGTCAGCGCCGCGACCGAGGCAGCGGTCAGCGCCTCCATCTCCACCCCGGTCGGCCCGGTGGTCTTCACCGTCGCCGCGATGCGGATGCCCGGCAGCGCCGCGTCCGGCTCCAGCTCCAGCGTCACCCCGGCGATCGCCAGCGGATGGCAGAGCGGGATCAGCTCCGAGGTCCGCTTCGCCGCCATGATCCCGGCGATCCGCGCCGTCGCCAGCACGTCGCCCTTCTTCGCCGTGCCTTCGGTCACCAGCGCCAGCGTCTCCGCCCGCATCGTCACGTGGCAGGCGGCGGTCGCCTCCCGCGCCGTCTCCGCCTTGCCGGAGACGTCGACCATCCGCGCCGCCCCCCGCTCGTCGATATGGGTGAGGCGGCTCATGCCCCGAGCCCGAGCAGCCGGCGCGTCGCGGCGACGATGTCGTCCTGCCGCATCAGGCTCTCGCCGACCAGGATGCCCTGCACCCCCACCGCCTTCAGCCGCTTGATGTCGTCATAGTCGCGGATGCCGCTTTCCGCGACCACGAAGCGCTCCGGCGGAATCTGCCCGGCCAGCCGTTCGGAGACCGCGATATCGGTCTGCATCGTCTTGAGATTGCGGTTGTTGATGCCGATCAGCCGGGCCTGCAGCCCGAGCGCGCGGTCGAGTTCCGCCTCGTCATGCACCTCGACCAGCACGCTCATGTCGAGCGCGCTCGCCAGCTCCTCGAAGGCCCGCGCCTGCTCGTCGCCCAGCGCCGCCATGATCAGCAGGATGCAGTCCGCCCCCATCGCGCGGCTTTCGTAGATCTGCCACTCGTCGAGGATGAAATCCTTGCGCAGCACCGGCAGGTCCACCGCCTCGCGCGCCGCCTGCAGGTGCGCGGGCTGGCCCTGGAAATATTTCCGGTCGGTCAGCACCGAAAGGCACACCGCCCCGCCCTCCTGATAGGCGCGGGCGATCGTCGCCGGGTTGAAATCGGCGCGGATCAGCCCGGCCGAGGGCGACGCCTTCTTGATCTCGGCGATCAGCCCGGTCCGCCCGGAGGCGGCGGCGTCCATCAGCGCGCGGGCGAAGCCGCGCGGCGGCGGCGTGTCCTTCGCCCGTGCGCGCATCTCCTCCAGCCCGGTCTCCGCCTTCGCCGCCTCCACCTCGGCCAGCTTGTCGGCGCAGATCGTCTTCAGCACGTCGTGTTCGATCTTGTCGTTCATTGGATCAGGCCATTTCCCGGGTTGTCGCCGCTTGCGGCCCGGCGCCGGCGCGGCGTAGCCGCTCCAGCGCCGCCGCCGCGGCACCGTCATCGATCGAGCGGGCCGCCAGCGCCGCGCCCTCGCGCAGGGTTTCCGCCCGTCCCGCCACCATCAGCGCCGCCGCCGCGTTCAGCAGCACGGCGTCGCGATAGGCGCCGGGCGCGCCGGCGAGCAGGTCGCGCAGCGCCGCGGCGTTGTGCGCGGCATCGCCGCCGATGATCGCCTCCAGCGGCGCGCGGGCGAGCCCGGCATCCTCCGGGCTCACCGTCATCTCGACGATCCGGCCGCCCTCGAGCGAGACGACATGGCTCTCCCCGGCGATGGTCAGCTCGTCCAGCCCCTGGCCATGCACCACCATCGCCCGCTCGGTGCCGAGCCCGGCCAGCGTCTCCGCCATCGGCCGCGCCCAGGCGGGGTCGAACACGCCCACCAGCTGCCGCTTCACCGAGGCCGGGTTGGCGAGCGGCCCGAGCAGGTTGAAGATCGTGCGGGTGCCGAGCGCGATCCGCGCCGCGGCGGCGTGGCGCAGCCCGGCATGGTGGCGCGGCGCGTAGAGGAACACGCAGCCCGCCTCGCGCAGGATCGCCGCCAGGCTCTCGAAGGGCGGCTCCACCGGTACGCCGAGCGCGGCCAGCACATCCGCCGCCCCGGCGCGCGAGGAGAGCGCGCGGTTGCCGTGCTTGGCCACCGGCACGCCGGCGCCGGCGAGCACGAAGGTCACCGCGGTCGAGATGTTGAGCGTTCCCACGCCGTCGCCGCCGGTGCCGCAGACATCGATCGCCCCCGGCGGCGCCGCGATCGGCCGCATCCGCGCGCGCATCGCCCGCACCGCGCCGGTCAGCTCCGCCACCGTCTCGCGCCGCACCCGCATCGCCATCAGCATCCCGGCGATCTGCGCGTCATTCGCCTTGCCGTCGATCACCGCGCCGAACGCCGCCTCGGCCAGCTCCTCGGACATCGTCTCGCCCCGCCCCAGCCGGTCGAGCACCGGCTTGAGATCGGCGAGGATCTCGCCCGGCCCCTGGTTCCGCCCGCGGGCGATGCCGAGGAAGTTGCGCAGCAGCGTGTGCCCGTGCGCGGTGGCGATGCTCTCGGGGTGGAACTGCACGCCGAAGATCGGCAGGTCGCGGTGCCGCAGCCCCATGATCAGCCCGTCCTCGGTGAAGGCGGTGGGGATCAGCGTCTCCGGCAGCCCCTCGCGCTCCACGATCAGCGAGTGATAGCGCGTCGCCTCGAACGGGTCGGGCAGCGTCTCGAACACGTCCGAGCCCTGGTGCCGGATCGGCGAGATCTTGCCATGCATCGGCACCGGCGCGCGCACCACCCGCCCGCCGAAGGCCTGGCCGATCGCCTGGTGCCCGAGGCAGACGCCGAGAATCGGCACCTTGCCGGCCGCCGCCGCGATGAGGTCGAGGCAGATCCCCGCCTCGTTCGGCGTGCACGGCCCGGGCGAGAGCACGATCGCCTCCGGCCGCATCGCCAGCGCCTCCTCCACGCTGATCCGGTCGTTGCGGTGCACCGCGCATTCCGCCCCGAGATCGCCGAAGAACTGGACGAGGTTGAAGGTGAAACTGTCGTAGTTGTCGATCAGCAGGATCATCGGGCCGGCGCCTCGTTGGGGGTGACGTACTGGCCGGCATCCTCGGCGGCGCGGAACAGCGCGCGCGCCTTGGCGTGGCTCTCGGCGAGCTCGGCATCGGGGTCGGAATCGGCGACGATGCCGACCCCGGCCTGGACATAGAGCCGCCCGTCCCTGATCAGCGCGGTGCGCAGCGCGATGCAGGTATCCATCGTGCCGTTGGCGGCGAAATAGCCGATGCACCCGCCATAGAGCCCGCGCCGGCTGGGCTCGAACTCCTCGATGATCTCCATCGCCCGCACCTTCGGCGCGCCCGAGAGCGTGCCCGCCGGGAAGCCGGCGATCAGCGCGTCCAGCGCGTCCGCCTCCGGCCGGATGCGGCCCTCGACATTCGAGGAGATGTGCATCACGTGCGAGAACCGCTCGATCACGAAGCTCTCGGTCACGTTGACCGAGCCGATCTCGGCGACGCGGCCGACATCGTTGCGCGCGAGGTCGAGCAGCATCAGGTGCTCGGCGCGCTCCTTCGGGTCCTCCAGCAGCTCGGTCTCCAGCGCCTCGTCCTCGGCGCGCGTCGCCCCGCGCCGGCGCGTGCCGGCCAGCGGGCGGATCGTCACCGTGCCGTCGCGCAGCCGCACCAGGATCTCCGGGCTGGAGCCGACCGCCTGATAGGCGCCGAAATCGAGGAAGAACAGGAACGGCGCCGGGTTGATCCGCCGCAGCGAGCGATACAGCGCGAAGGGCGGGAGCGTGAATTCCTGCTCGAAGCGCTGGCTCGCCACCACCTGGAACACGTCGCCGGCAGCGATGTAGTCCTTGCCCCGCAGCACCATCGCGCGGAACTCGTCCTCGCTCATGTTCGAGGTCGCCGGCCCGGCCGGCGCGGCATGGCCCGGCAGCGCCGGCGTCGGCCGGTCGAGCGCCGCCATCGCCGCCTCGATCCGCCCGGTCGCGAGGCTCCAGGCCTCCGCCGCCGAAACCCCCGCGCGCGGCCAGACCGGTGCGGCCAGCGTGATCTCGTCGCGCACCGAATCGAAAATCGCGAACACCCCCGGCCGCATCAGCACGGCGTCGGGAATCCCGAGCACGTCCGGCTTCACCGCCGGCAGCTCCTCCATCAGCCGCACCATGTCATAGCCGAGATAGCCGACCAGCCCGCCGGTCATCGGCGGCAGGTGGTCCGGCAGGTCGAGCCGCGTCGCCGCGATCAGGTCGCGCAGGCTCTCGAAGGCCGGGCGCGGATCGGCCGCGTAGCCTTCCGCGTCCGCCGCCGGGTCGCGGTTCACGCTCACCTGGCCGCGGTCGCACCGCCAGATCAGGTCCGGCGCGAAGCCGATCACCGAATAGCGCCCGCGCGCCGCCCCGCCCTCGACGCTCTCGAGCAGGAAGGAATGCGCCGTGCCGTGCGCGAGCTTGAGGAAGGCGGCGACCGGCGTGATCAGGTCGGCGGCGAGCAGTCGCCAGGCCAGCGCGCCCCGCCCGGCATCGTAGGCGGCGCGGAAACGGGCGTGCTGGTCGGTCTCGGGTGTCATCTCGCTGGCCTCAATTGCTGATCTGGTTCAGCAGCTTCGTGTTGATCTTCACATGGTCGCGCTGGCGCAGCGCCGCGGCATAGGTCTGCAGCACGTCTTCCTGCATCGACTGGCCGAGCGAATCGGCCACCCGCTGGTGGAACGCCTTGTCGCTGCCCGGCTTCGGCTCGGCGATGTCGCTCACCACGCCGACGACGAAGCCCTCCTGCGTCTGCACCATGGTGGGCGCGCCCTTCTTGAGGCTGAACGCCACCTGGGCGAGCTGCGGCGGCACGCCCTTGGCTGGCTTCGCGCGCGTCATCGGCGCCGAGGTCGTCACCGTCAGCCCCGCCGCCGAGGCCGCCGCCGCCAGGGTCTTGCCACCCTTCACCGCGGTCAGCAGCTTCGCCGCCGCCACCTCCTCCTGCCGCTCCACCTGCGCGCCGGTCCAGTCGGCCAGCACGTCGGCCTTCACCTTGTCATAGGGCTTGAGCGCCGGCTTGATGATCCGGTGCACCGCGATGGCGTAATAGCTGTCGCCCGGCCCGCTCACCGCCTGCGGGGTGTTGCCCGGCGCGGTGGCGAAAATCGCCTTGACGATCGCCTGCCGCAGCGCCGCCGGCCCGGGAATCCCCGCCGGCTTGCCGTCCACCGTCATGCCCTCGCGGTCCACGCTCACCCGCGCCTTGGCGAGATGCAGGCTCGCCGGCAGCTTGCCGAGCGCCGTGCTGCCCGCCAGCGCGTCCTGCAGGTGGCTCAGCGTGTTGTCCACCACGTTGCGCGCCTTGCGCAGCTGGATCTCGGCGCGGATCTGGTCCGCCACCGCCGAGAGCGGCTTGTCGCCGCCGGCGACGGCCTTCGTCACCTTGAACACATAGGTGCCGAGCGCCCCCTTCACCGGCGCGGAAACCTCGCCCGGCGTCGCCGCGAACGCCGCCTTGGCCAGCGTGGCCGAGGGCAGGTCGGAGGGCTTCGCGTCGGTCATGACGATGGCGGTGGCCGTCGCCGCGGCGGCCGCCTTCTGCATCGCCGCCCAGTCGGCCCCGCCCTTCCACGCATTGGCCAGCGCCGCGGCGCTCTTCGCATCCTCCGCGGTGATGATCTCGACGGTCCGCGTCGGCGTCTGCGCGAATTTCGCCTTCTCCTGCTGATACTGCGCCGCGATCTCCGCCTGCGACACCGCCTCGCCCCTGGCGATCAGCGCCGGCGAGAGCACGACGACGTCCGCATCGCGCAGCGCCGGCGTCGAGAACCGCCCCGGATGATCCCGCCAGTAGCGCCGCAGCACGGTCTCGGCCGGCGCCGGCGGCGGGTTGGCGGCGGCGAAGGGCAGCTGCGCGAACTGCACCGTCCGCTCCTGCGCGGCATAGGCGAAGATCTGGTCCACCAGCGGCGCCGGCGCGCTCACCCCGGCGGTCACCGCATCGATGATCTGCGACGTCTTCAGCCCGCTGGCGATCTCGGCCATGAACGCCGCCGGCGTCAGGTTGTGGTTGGCGAGCACGGCGTTGAACGTCGCCTTGTCGAACTTGCCGTCCGGCCCGTGGAACGCCGGAATCGCGAAGACCTGCTGGCGGATCGCCGCGGGCGGTGCCACCACCCCCATCCGCCGCGCCTCCAGCTCCATCGCCGCGCGGTCGATCGCGGTGCCCAGCGCCTGGTCGGCGAACAGCCGGCGCTCGCCCTTGCTCGGCTCGCGGCCGCTGTTCTGCGTCGCATAGGCGTTCAGCGTGCGCTGGTAGGCGGCATTCACCGCCTCGATCTTGATCGGCTGCCCGCCCACCGTCGCGATCGCGTCGGACGCGCCGATGCCCATCACCACGCTGGAGACGCCCCAGAACACGAACACGCCGATCAGCACGACGAAAAACGCGCGCACGATCCAGTTGTCGAGCAGTTGGCGGATCATCGAAAGCATGCGGCAGAACCCTCATCCAGCGGGAAAGCCGCGTCTTACCACGGGCGCGCCCGATTGCCACCCGGCCCCGCCTCGTCTACCTCGGTCGCGCCACGTCAGGAGGACAAGCGCATGCCCCAGCTGATCGCCGGAAACTGGAAGATGAACGGCACCCTCGCCGGCATTGCCGCCTATGCCGCCGCCCTGCGTCCCGCCTCCCCGGGCGCGGAGCTGCTGGTCTGCCCGCCGGCGCCGCTGATCGCCCCGCTGCGCGCCGCCCTCGACGGCGCCCCGGTCGCCCTCGGCGCGCAGGACTGCGCGGTGAAGCGCTCCGGCGCGCATACCGGCGACCTCTCGGCCGACCTGCTGGCCGAGCTCGGCGCCACCCATGTCATCCTCGGCCATTCCGAGCGCCGCGCCGATCACGCCGAATCCTCCGCGACCGTGCGCGAGAAGGCGCGCACCGCGATCGCCGCCGGCCTGGTCCCGATCATCTGCGTCGGCGAAACCGAGGCCGAGCGCGATTCCGGCGAGGCCGAAACCGTGGTCCGCGCCCAGCTCGCCGGCAGCCTGCCGGAGGAGCTGGCCGGCCAGACCGTCCCCGGCGTCGTCGCCCCCGGCATCATCGCCTACGAGCCGGTCTGGGCGATCGGCACCGGCCGCACCCCCACCGAGGAGGACGTCGCGGCGATGCACGCCTCGATCCGCGCCGCCCTGCGCCGCCAGCTCGGCGCCGCCGGCGCGACGATGCCGATCCTCTACGGCGGCTCGGTCAAGCCCTCCAACGCGGCGTCCCTGCTCGCCCTGCCCGAGGTCGGCGGCGCCCTGGTCGGCGGCGCCAGCCTCAAGGCAGAGGACTTCCTGGCGATTGCCTCCGCCGCGGCGCGGGACTAGAGGACGCCGTCGACCCGACAATCGGGCATCCCCGCCCCGCCGGATGGTTCCATCCGGCGGGCTGATGCTCTAGAACCCGCGCGTCACTCCGAAAGGCCGCCACGCTCCCATGATCACCGTTCTGCTCGTCCTCCAGGCGTTCATCACCATTGCCCTGATCGGCGTCGTGCTGATCCAGCGCAGCGAGGGCGGCGGCCTCGGCCTCGGCACCAGCCAGGGCATGGGCAGCTTCATGACCGGGCGCGGCACCGCCAACCTGCTCACCCGCGTCACCGCGGTGCTGGCGACGCTGTTCATGGTGCTCTCGCTCGTCCTCGCCCTGCTCTACCGGCATGGCGGCGGCGGCTCGGCCGAATCGATCCTGAACGCGCCGCCGCCGGCAAGCCCCGCGAAGAAGGCGGCCCCGGCCTCGCCGCTCGCCCCGCTGCCGCCCATCCCCGGCGAATCGACGCCCGCGACCACCCCGCCCGCCGCGCCGGCCCCCGCCGCACCGAATTCCGCCGCGCCGAATACGGCGACGCCGAAGCCCGCCTCGCCGGTGCCGGCCCCGTCGAAACCCGCGCAGAGCGCCCCGGCGCCGACAAGGCAGTAATGCGCGCGCCCTCATCTGCCCGGCGCGGGGTTTTGCACCGCGCCGCCCTCTGCTATGGCGGAAGCCCATGACCCGGTATGTGTTCATCACCGGCGGCGTGGTTTCCTCGCTCGGCAAGGGTATCGCCTCCGCCTCCCTCGGCGCGCTGCTGCAGGCGCGCGGCTATTCGGTCCGCCTGCGCAAGCTCGACCCCTATCTCAACGTCGATCCGGGCACGATGAGCCCGTACCAGCACGGCGAGGTCTTCGTCACCGACGACGGCGCCGAGACCGATCTCGATCTCGGCCATTACGAGCGCTTCACCGGCGTGCACGCCACCAAGTCGGACAACGCGACCACCGGGCGCATCTATTCCGAGGTCATCGCCCGCGAGCGCCGCGGCGACTATCTCGGCGCCACCGTGCAGGTCATCCCCCACATCACCGACGCCATCAAGCAGGCCATCCTGCGCGAGACCGCCGGGCTCGATTTCGTCCTCGTCGAGATCGGCGGCACGGTGGGCGACATCGAGAGCCTGCCCTTCCTCGAGGCCATCCGCCAGCTCGGCAACGAGCTCGGCCCGCACGATGCGATGTTCGTCCACCTCACCCTGGTGCCCTACATCCCGAGCGCCGGCGAGCTGAAGACCAAGCCGACCCAGCATTCCGTCAAGGAACTGCTGAATGTCGGCATCCAGCCGCACATGCTGATCTGCCGCTGCGACCGGCCGATCCCCGAGGGCGAGCGCCGCAAGATCGCGCTGTTCTGCAATGTCCGCCCCGAGGCGGTGGTCCCCGCCCTCGATGTCGGCACGATCTACGAGGTGCCGATCTCCTATCACGAGGCCGGGCTCGACCGCGAGGTGCTCCGCCATTTCGGCCTGCCGCACGATGCCGAGCCCGATCTCGGCCGCTGGCGCCGCATCGTCGAGACGGTGCGCAACCCCGAGGGCGAGGTCACCATCGCCGTCGTCGGCAAATACACCAACCTGCTCGACTCCTATAAGTCGCTCGGCGAGGCGCTGACCCATGGCGGCATCGCCAACCGGGTGCGGGTCCGGCTCGACTGGGTCGATTCCGAGATCTTCGAACAGCCCGGCGCCGTCGCCCGGCTCGACGGGGTGCACGGCATCCTCGTCCCCGGCGGCTTCGGCGAGCGCGGCACCGGCGGCAAGATCGAGGCGGTGCGCTTCGCCCGCGAGCGCCACGTCCCCTTCCTCGGCATCTGCTTCGGCATGCAGATGGCGGTGATCGAGGCGGCGCGGAACCTCGCCGGCCTGCCCGGCGCCTCCTCCACCGAGTTCGGCCCCTGCGAGGTGCCGGTGGTCGGCCTGCTCACCGAATGGGCCCGCGGCAACGAGATCGAGCGCCGCGCCGCCGAGGGCGATCTCGGCGGCACCATGCGCCTCGGCGCCTATGCCGCCACCCTGGTCGAGGGCAGCCTGGTCCGCGCCGTCTATGGCGACGCCGCGACGATCGAGGAACGCCACCGCCACCGCTACGAGGTCAACATCCACTACCGCGAGCGGCTGGAATCCGCCGGCCTGCGCTTCTCCGGCCTCTCGCCGGACGGGCTGCTGCCGGAAATCGTCGAATACCCCGACCATCCCTGGTTCATCGGCGTGCAGTACCACCCCGAGCTGAAATCCAAACCCTTCGACCCGCACCCGCTCTTCGCCGGCTTCATCGAGGCGGCGGTCAAGCAGATGAGGCTGGTATGATCATGAAGACGGTCGAGATCGGCGAGCTGCGCGTCGGCAACGACCTGCCCTTCACCCTCATCGCCGGCCCCTGCCAGATCGAGAGCGCGGAGCATGCGGGCGAGGTCGCCGGCGCGCTCGCGGCGATGACGCGCGAACTCGGCATCGGCCTGATCTTCAAGTCGAGCTACGACAAGGCCAACCGCACCTCGCTCACCGCCGGCCGCGGCGTCGGCATGGCGCAGGGGTTGCAGATCCTCGCCGATATCCGGGCGAAATTCGGCATCCCCGTGCTGACCGACGTGCACGACGCCGCCCAGTGCGCCCCCGCCGCCGAGGCGGTGGACGTGCTGCAGATCCCCGCCTTCCTCTGCCGCCAGACCGACCTGCTGCTCGCCGCCGGCCATACCGGGCGGGCGATCAACGTCAAGAAGGGCCAGTTCCTGGCGCCGTGGGACATGCGCAACGTCGCCGCCAAGATCGCCAGCACCGGCAACGAGCGCATCCTGCTCACCGAGCGCGGCGCCTCCTTCGGCTACAACACCCTGGTCTCCGACCTGCGCGCCTTGCCGATCATGGCGCAGACCGGCTACCCGGTGGTGTTCGACGCGACCCATTCGGTCCAGCAGCCCGGCGGCCAGGGCACCGCCTCGGGCGGCCAGCGCGAATTCGCCCCGATCCTCGCCCGCGCGGCGCTCGCGGTCGGCTGCGCCGCGGTCTTCATCGAGTGCCATCCCGACCCCGACCACGCACCCTCCGACGGGCCGAACATGATCAGGCTGGCGGAGATGCCCGCCCTGCTCGCGCGGCTGCAACAGTTCGACCGTCTCGCCAAATCCGCCTGACGCCGGCTTCCGCCGCCCCCTGTTCGGGCAGCCCTATTCCGGCAACCCGCGCCGCAGGTCCGACAGCGTCGCCTCCAGGTCGATGGCGCGGTGCGAAAGGATCTCCAGCTCCCGGTCCTCCAGCGGATCGGCGTCCGGCCGCAGCCGCCGCCGTTCCGCCAGCGCCGCGTCCCGCTCCGTCAGCAGCTGCATGATCTCGCCGCGATACAGGCCGAACACCCCGGCCACCACCCGGCTGGCGACGTCCCCGCCGGAGGGCGCATAGCGCGCCGCCACCGCCCGCGCCGCCGGCGCCGGGAGAAAAACCTCCTCCGTCACCCAGCGATTGGTGGTGAACAGCCCCGCCGGCCGCCCGGTGGCATCGAGCACGATGGCGACGAGGTGATGCGGCGCCGCCGCCGAATGCCGCCCGCCCGGCCGGTGGAAGCAATGGATATGCCCGGCCTCCGCCGCGCGCGTGCCGGAATCATGGGCGTGGAAATAGAACTGCGCCCGGCTCGCCTCGTCCCACGCATCCTCCTCCGGGTAGTGCCGGAAGGCGACGAAGGGATCGTCGCCGACGAGGGCGGCGATCAGGTTGCCGCCCCCCGCCTCGGCCTCGCGCAGCGCGGCGACCAGCCCGGCCGCCGCCAGCAGCCGCGCGTCATCCATCTATTTCGACGAGCACTTCCCGGATTTCGACATGTCCGATCCCTTGGACATACCCGACCCCTTCGACATGCCCGACCCCTTGGACATGTCGGATCCGTTCGACATGCCCGATCCGCTCGACATGCCCGACCCGTTCGACATGCCGGATTTCGACGATTTCGTGGCCTTCGCGCCGGAGCACATGCCGCTGCCGCTGGTGGCGGCCTGCGCCGGCAGCGCCGCGGCGAGCCCGGCGATGGCGACGGCGGAGCCCAGGGTCAGCGCGGCACGGCTGATGGTCTTGCGTTCGGGCATCGGATATTCCTCCTTCTGAATAGGTGCCCTGCACGTAGCGCGGAACCCATCGCGGTCAAGGCAGATGGAGGCGGATTCACGGCACCGCAAAGCGGCGCGCTATTTCTCGACGAAGGCCTTCTCGATCACGTATTCGCCCGGCCGCGACGAGCTGCCCTCGGTGAAGCCGCGCACTTCCAGCAGCGTCGTCATGTCGTCGAGGAAGGCGGGGCTGCCGCACAGCATCACCCGGTCGTCCTTCGGCCCGAGCGGCGGCAGGTCGATCCCCGGCCCGAAATTGCCGGTTTCGAGAATCTGGGTGATCCGCCCGTTATGCCGGAACGGCTCGCGCGTCACCGTCGGGTAATACAGCAGCTGCTTGGAGACCTGCGCGCCGATGAACTCGTCCGCCGGCAGGATCTTGGTGATGTATTCCTCATAGGCGAGGTCGCTGACATGCCGGCAGCCATGGATCAGCACCACCTGGCGGAACCGCTCGTAGATATCCGGCTCGCGGATGATGCTCATGAACGGCGCCAGCCCGGTCCCGGTGCCGAGCAGGTAGAGCCGCTCGCCGGGGTGCATGTTGTCGGCGAGCAGCGTGCCGGTCGGCTTGCGCCCCACCAGCACCGGGTCGCCCGGCTTCACGTGCTGCAACCGCGAGGTCAGCGGCCCGTCCGGCACCTTGATGCTGAAGAATTCCAGATGGTCGTCATAGCTGGCGCTGGCCATCGAATAGGCGCGCAGCAGCTTCTTGCCCTCGACCTCGAGCCCGATCATGGTGAACTGCCCGGCGACGAAGCGGAACGCCGGGTCGCGCGTCACGGTGAAGCTGAACAGCCGGTCCGTCCAGTGATGGACCTGCGTGACGGTCTCGGTATTGAAGGCGCTCATCTGTCGCGAAGACTCCGTCGCTCGTGCGGCCGCCGGCCGGCCCTGATCGATCAACTTAATTACGGACGGGGCGGTCGATATCAACCCCGCCCGTCACAAGTCTGCCCCGGCCGGCGCAGCGGGCCTCGCCGCCCTCTCGACAAGGAGAGCCGCTTTGGCCAAAACCCGCGCAGACCAAGGAGACGAACCCATGAGCCAGACCTATGTGGACGCGGCGGGCCTGCGCGTCGCCGCCGAGCTTCACCAGTTCATCGAGACCGAGGCGCTGCCCGGCACCGGGGTCGAGTCCGGCGCCTTCTGGCAGGGTTTCGCCGGCCTCATCGCCCGTCACGCCCCCCGCAACGCCGAGCTCCTCGCCGAGCGCGACCGTCTCCAGGCCGCGATCGACGACTGGCACCGCTCCCGCCGCGGCCAGCCGGTCGACCCCGCCGCCTACGAGGCCTTCCTGCGCGAGATCGGCTACCTCAGGCCCGAGCCCGGCGACGTGAAGGTCACCTCCGAGCGCGTCGATCCCGAAATCGCCGCCATCGCCGGCCCGCAGCTCGTCGTGCCGGTGATGAACGCCCGCTACGCGCTGAACGCCGCCAATGCCCGCTGGGGCAGCCTCTACGACGCGCTCTACGGCACCGACGCGATTCCGGAGTCCGGCGGCCTCGAGCGCGGCAAGGCCTACAACCCGCAACGCGGCGCCGCCGTCGTCGCCCGCGGCCGCGCCTTCCTCGACGATCATTTCCCGCTCGCCACCGGCAGCCACGCCGATGTCCGCGCCTGGCGCGTGCATAACGGCCATCTCGCCGCCGTGCTCGAAAGCGGCGAGACCGGCCTGAAGCACGCCGCCCAGTTCGCCGGCTATCGCGGCGAGCCCGCCGCCCCCACCGCCGTCCTGCTCCGCCACCACAACCTGCATGTCGAGATCGCGATCGACCCGACCAGCCCGATCGGCCGCACCGACAAGGCCGGCGTCGCCGACCTCATCGTCGAATCCGCGATCAGCACGATCATGGACGCCGAGGACAGCGTCGCCGCCGTCGATGCCGAGGACAAGGTGCTGGTCTACCGCAACTGGCTCGGCCTGATGGCCGGCACGCTCAGCGAACAGGTCGAGAAGGGCGGCAAGACCTTCACCCGCGCCCTCAACCCCGACCGCGCCTACACCGCGCCGGACGGCTCGACCCTCACCCTCCCCGGCCGCGTGCTGATGCTGGTCCGCAATGTCGGCCACCACATCTATACCGACACCGTGCTCGACGCCGCCGGCAAGCCGATCCCCGAGACGATCCTCGACCTCGTGGTCACCTCCCTCTGCGGCCTGCACGACATCCGCCGCACCGCCGGCCTGCGCAACTCCCGCGCCGGCTCGGTCTACATCGTCAAGCCGAAGATGCACGGCGCCGACGAGGTCGCCTACGCCAACGGCCTCTTCGCCGCGACCGAATCCCTGCTCGGCCTCGCCCCGGACACGCTGAAGATGGGCATCATGGACGAGGAGCGCCGCACCTCGGCCAATCTCAAGGCCTGCATCGCCGCCGCCGCCAGCCGCATCTTCTTCATCAACACCGGCTTCCTCGACCGCACCGGCGACGAGATCCACACCTCGATCGAGGCCGGCCCGATGATCCGCAAGAACGAGATCAGGAACACGCCCTGGATCAAGGCCTATGAGGACCGCAACGTCGATATCGGCATCGTCTGCGGCCTGCCCGGCCACGCCCAGATCGGCAAGGGCATGTGGGCCGCGCCCGACGCGATGGCGGCGATGCTCGAACAGAAGGTCGGCCACCCCCGCGCCGGCGCCAACACCGCCTGGGTGCCCTCGCCCACCGCGGCCACGCTGCACGCCCTGCACTACCACATGGTCGATGTCGCCGCCCGCCAGGCCGAGCTCGCCGCCCGCCCGATGGGCTCCCTTGCCGACCTGCTGACCATCCCGCTGGCCGACCGCCCGAACTGGCGGCCGGAGGACATCCAGCAGGAGCTCGACAACAACGCCCAGGGCATCCTCGGCTACGTCGTCCGCTGGATCGACCAGGGCATCGGCTGCTCCAAGGTGCCGGACATCCACAACGTCGCGCTGATGGAAGACCGCGCCACCCTGCGCATCTCCGCCCAGCACATCGCCAACTGGCTGCACCACGGCATCGTCTCCGAGGCGCAGGTGATGGAGACGATGAAGCGCATGGCCGCGGTGGTCGATGGCCAGAACGCCGGCGACCCGGCCTACCGCAACATGGCCCCGGGCTTCGACGGCGTCGCCTTCCAGGCGGCGTGCGACCTCGTCTTCAAGGGCCGCACCCAGCCGAACGGCTACACCGAGTTCATCCTGCACGACCGCCGGCGCGAGGCCAAAGCCTCCGCCTGATTTTTCGCTCCTCCTCCGCCGCGTCCGCACCGGGCGCGGCGGCCGGCACTCCCGGCGCCCTCACGGGCCGCGGAATGTGTCAGGCGGAACGGAGCAGAAACTCAGCTCCGCGTCGGCGTCGGGTCGATCACGTTGGCGCAGGTATCGGTCGGCGCCGCCGCCACCGGCCCGACCAGCGGGACGATCTTCAGCCCCGCCGACGTCACCCGGCACGGCGCCGCCACCAGCCCACATCCCGACAGCGCCCCGGCCACCAGGCCCAGCAGCGCCGTCGTCCCGATCCATCTCATCACATTCGTGCTCATCCCCCCAGACTGAACCACTCCCACCCTACCGCGTCCATACCGGCGGATTGTGTCTCAGAAATGTGGAGACATTCTCATTTAGTTACGCTAATGTTTCAGTCATGGTGTCCAGTCAAAATCGATCCGCTTTCGCCTATGATTATGCGGCACAACAAAATCTGGCGGTCATCCGGCCGATCGCGGAAGCATTGTCCGCCCATATGGCCGATGATTTCTATAAATTCCTCGCCGACGAACCGGACATGGCCGAAACCCTGCGCCATCTCAGCGACACGGAATTTGTCGGCCTGCAAAATAAACTGCGGAATTACGTCGGTTTCATCCTCTCGGACCGTTTGACCGACGCCGATCACCGCGCCACCGCCCGCCGGCTCGGCCGCCTGCACGGCCAGCTCGGCATCCGCCCGCGCTGGCTGATCCAGCTCTACAGCCACCTGCAATCCAATCTCCAGCAGGCGATCCGCGCCACCGTCCCCGAAAGCGAGGCGCGCGAGGCCGCCGCCGCGATCGTCTGCCACCGCATCTTCGCCGACCTGCGCGAGCAGTTCGCCGGCTACGAGGAGCTGGAGGCCGAAATCGCCGCCTCCCTCGCGCAATGCGAAACCCTCGCCCTCGAATCGACCAACTTCAACGACCTCGTCACCGGCGTGCTCGAACTGCTGGGCGGCTTCACCGGCACGGTCTCCGCCTTCTTCGCCCGGGTCGACCATGAGGGCGAACTACAGATCGAGGCCTCCGCCGGCGCCGCCGGCCCGCGCTACCACCAGGCGATGGAGTCCGGCGAGGTGCCGCGGATCAGCATCGACCCCGATCTCGAGGCCGGCCGCGGCCCCGGCGGCCGCGCCTGGCGCGAGAGCCGCATCATCTGCTCGGATGCCTGGTCGATCGAGGCGGAAAACCGTCCCTGGCACGAGCTGGGCCGCCAGCTCGGCTTTCGCTCCAGCGCCGCGGTGCCGATCCTGAACGAGGCCGACCGCACCATCGCCCTGCTCAGCCTCTATGCCGGGGTGCCGCGCTTCTTCTCCGCCCCGCGCATCTACAATTTCCTCCTCCATCTGCAGCAGATGCTGAGCCACGCGGTGCAGCGCTTCAGCCGCGCCCCGGTCATCCCCCTGCACGAGCGCCAGCGCTACCGCCGCCTGCTCGATTCCGGCCGCGTCACCTTCCATTTCCAGCCGATCATCGACCTCGACGACGGCGCCCTGCGCAAGCTCGAAGGCCTCGCCCGGCTGATCGGCGAGGACGACGCCATCGTCGAGCCGAAGCATTTCATGCCCGCCTTCGGCTCGGAGGATCTCTTCCGCCTCTTCGCGATCGGGCTCGACGAGGGAGCGAAGGCCTGCCGCGAGGTCGCCGCCCTCGGCACCGATGTCACCATCGCCCTGAACTTCCCCGCCGAGGGCATGGGCGATCCCCGCTTCATCGACATCCTGTTCGCCAGGATGCGCGCGCACGGCCTGCTGCCCCACCAGATCCAGCTCGAAATCCTCGAGGGCCACGATTTCGGGGTGGACGAAACCGTGCAGCACGATTTCCTCCGCCGCATCCGCGACGCCGGCATCCGCATCGCCGAGGACGATCTCGGCTCCGGCCACAGCTCCCTCCTCCGCCTCGACCGCTTCGGCTTCGACGACGTGAAGATCGACCAGGCCCTGGTGCAGAGCGCGCTCTACCGCCCCGAACGGGCGCTCGAATTCATCCTCTACCTCACCCGCCTCGCCCATTCCTTCGACATGAAGCTGACCGTCGAGGGCCTCGCCAATGCCGGCATGGTCGAGGCCGCCGCCATTCTCGGCGCCGATTACGGCCAGGGCTACGGCATCGCCCGGCCGATGCCGCTGGACCGGCTCGTCGAATGGCATCGCGGGTTCCGCTACAAGGTGGAGGTCACCGCGCCGAAAACCGCGCTCGGCGCCCTCGCCGCCTATCTCGGCTGGTGCATGCGCGCGCAGCAGACCCAGTCCGAGCGCCGCGCCCTCGGCCCGGTGGATGCCGAGGCGAGAATCGCCGCCTATCTCGGCGCCCGCCCCGAGGCCGCCGCCCGCGTCGGCCCGCTGGTCGAGCGCCATTTCGCCGGCGAGTTTTCCTCGCACGAGGAAATCCGCGGCCGCATCGTCCAGGAACTCACCCTGCTCTGGTTCGACGAACTGGCCGAAGCCGGCAGCGACGGCTGAATCGCCGGCCGCGCCCGGCAATCGCCGGCCGCGCCCGGCTTCGTCTTGCCCACCCCCCGCCCTTCGTGGTGCTCTGCTGGCATGGACGCCGCAGCACCACACCCCGACGGCGCTGCCCTGGCCGCCCGCCTCGAGGCGATCGTCGCCGCGCTGTGCGACGTGCTGGCGGCGAAGGGCCTGGCGCGCGGCATGACCGGCGCGCTGATCGTGCTGGTCTGGACCCGGCTGCGCCGCCTCGCCGCCCGCTTCTCCATTCTTTTGCTCCGCCCCCCGGCGCCGCCGCGCTGCCGCAATTTCGCTCCGCGCCGCCCGGCGCCCGACACCAAACGCCCCGCGACACCGCGCCCCCTGCCGCGCGGCCGGTTCTGGCTGCGCCGCGCCCTGCCCGAACTCGCCGGCGTCACGGCGCAACTCGCCCATCTCCTCGCCGAACCGGACATGGCGGCGCTGCTCGAAGCCCGCCCCGCCACCGGCCGCGCGCTGCGCCCGCTCTGCCACCTGCTCGGCCTCCGCCCGCCGCCTTCGCTGCGACTGCCCCGCCCGGCGCCGCCTTTGCGCCCACCCCGCCCGGCCGCGGTTCGGCCACAGCCAGACCCGCCCGAAGCCGCGCCGGTTCCGCGCCCGCGACCTCCACGCCGCCGTCCCTTCCGTCCGCCCCGCGCCGCCGTTTTTCGCGCCTGAGCAGCCGCATCCCGGCACGCCCAAATCGTTACGTTCACAGCACAATATAATTCCGCAACCCGGCCCCGCGCGTCCGCTCAAGCAGGATTGATGTGGCGGCTCTGGACTCCGCCCCCGCCGGACCAATCTGCCGGACATGGACAGGATCGCGCCTTTCGCTCCCGCGCTCATCCTGGCCGCGCTCGGCATCGCCGTCCTCGGCCTGGCCGGCTGCACCACGACCGCCGGCGCGCCGTATGGCGGCTCCGCCTATTATGCCCCGCCATCCTTCGGCTACGGCGCGCCCTACGGTTACGGCGCCGGCTACGGTCCAGCCTACGGCCCCATCTATCAATACCCGGACTATGCCCCGGACGACGAGCATGCCGACGATGACGACCGGTTCGACGACGACGATCACGATGGAGATCGCGCCGGCGACCACGATGGCGACCATGACGACGACCACGACGGGCACTGACCCGCGCCCCGTTCCATGCGTAAACGGCATGAGACTTAGCCTGAACCGGCACGTTCCGCCGCCGCCGCCGCATCGCCACCTCCGGAGCCAAGGCGGGGATCGATCCCCGCGACATGAACAAGGAGTTTTCCGATGCGTACTTTTGCAATCGCCGTCACCGCCCTGACCATGCTGGCCGCCCTGGCGCCGCTCGCCGCCCGCGCGGACGTCGCCGGCCCGTCCGGCCAGGCGCAACTGACCTCCGCCTCGGCCTCATCCGCGCAGTCCGGCGGCCGGGCGGTCTTCCAGCATCAGCTGAACCGGATCCACCGGCTCGAAGCCCAGCACTGAGCACTCCATCCGATCAGATGATGCTCTGATCGCGATCCCGGCCCCGCCCTAGCGACGGGGCCGTGGGGTCAGAACCGGCCCGAGACGGCGAAGAGGAAGCGCCAGCGCTCCAGCTTCGCCGCCTCGCGCGGCTTCACCAGCTCGTTGCCGGCGCCGAGCGTCAGCTCGAAATGGCGCAGCAGCAGCATCCGCACGCCCCCGCCGGCCGATGCGCCGGTATCCACCGGATACTGGTAGATCGTCTGCCGGTTCCAGATCCGGCCCCAGTCGGCATAGCCGAACGCCGCCAGCCCCGAGATCAGCTTCGGCGCGACGTGCTGGAGCAAGGGCAGCTTGTGGCTCAGCTCGGCGGACATCTCGATACCGCTATCGCCCGCCATCACCGCCGCCGGATAGGCCCGGCCGAACTCGCTGCCGCCGAACAGGAACTGCTCGCTCCCCGGCAGATGGTTCAGCGCGTACTGGGCGTTGGCCCGCACGGTGAGGAAGAACGATTTCGGCAGCGCCTGCAGCCGCACCAGGCTCACGTCGAACTTGGTGAAGCCCGGCCCGCCATAGGCGAGGCTGCCGCGCCGCGCCCCCAGCGCGTTGATCCCCTCGCTCACCGTGAACGACCCGCTGTCGATCCCGTTCCAGTCCCCCGCCCGCGCGAAGATCAGCCCTTCCCGCAGCGTCCGCGTCCGCTCCGAGACCGCCGTCTGCCCGAGCAGCGCCTCGTTGCTGTTCAGGTAGTCCGCCTCCACCGAGGCATCGAGCTGCCGGGTCTGCGTATAGATCAGCGGGTCGGACAGCCGCACGCTCGCGATCTGCGCCGTCCCCGAATTGATCGCCCCGACCGGATGGGTGATCAGCTCGCCCATCGTGACGGTCACGGTCGTCCCGTTGGTCCCGATCGGCTCCTGATGCACGATCCCGTAATACTGGTAGCGGCGGATCCTCGCCGGCGCGCCGAACACCAGCTGGTCGCGCTCGCCCTGGCGGAACAGCCCGTTCACCGTCACGTTCGCCGTGCCCTGCACGATGTCGAGCTGGCGGTCGCCGGCATTGTTCACGTCGACCCCCGCCTCCACCGTCCGGCGATGAATCCCCAGCAGCAGCCGCACGACCCCGGGCTGCCCCGGCATCGGCCGCAGCTCGCTGCCCACCTTGAGGCCGGGAATCGACTGCATCAGCAGCAGGTTTCGCTCCAGCGTCGCCCGGTGCAGCGGCTGGTCCGCGACGATCCGCGCCGCGTAATGCTTCAGCAGCCCGAGGCTCGCGCCCTTCGTGTTGCCCTCGATCGTGACCGCGCCGACATGCCCCTCGATCACCCGCACGACCACCTGGCCGCCGGCGAAGTTCTGCTGCGGCAGCGACACCGAATAGAGCGCCAGCCCCTGATGCTGGCACAGCCGCCCGATCGCGATCAGGATCGCCGAAAGCTGCGCGCTGCCGACGCGATGCCCGACCATCCCCCGCCAGGTCGCCGCCACCGCGGCGGGCGGCAGCGTCGTGGCGCCCTCGACCCGCACCCCGCGCAGCACGAACGGCGAGATGCCCGACACCGAAGGTGTCGGCGGCTTCTGCTTCGGCACCTGCTCCTTCGCCAGGTTGGGCAGCCGCACGCTCTGCCCGAGCTCGTTCTGGTTGATGATATGCGGCGCCAGCTGCGCCCGCGCCGCCGGTGCCAGGCCGGCCAGCAGCAGTATCGCCGGCACGCCAAGGCCCACCGCGCCGCGGGTCCCGCGTCGCGCCCCGAAAGTACCCGTCATTTTTGTTCTCACAGTCCCGTCCGCAAGCCGCCCGATCCCAGATCACATGCAGAGACAGCAAGGGCGGCAGCTTGCGCCGCCGCCCTCTTCCAGACTTAGAGCTGGCTTGTCGCTGTCGAGAGGACGCCTGTGACGGGCGCCAGCGGGCTTGAGCCGCCGCCGGCGCTCCCCAGCGCGCCGGTCAGCGCGCTCGTCAGCGTGCTGGCGGTCGGCGCCAGTTCGGTCGCGGCCCCGCCGGTCGAGCCGCCGGTGGGCAGCGCGCCGGTCACCGTGGAGAGCGTGCCGGTGAGCGGCGCGAGCGCGCCGGTGGCGCTGGTGGTCGAGCCGCCGGTGGGCAGGGCGCCGGTCGCCGTGTTGATCACCTGGCCGACCACGCCGGTCACCGTGCCAAGGCCGGTGCCGGTCACGCCGCCCAGCGGCGAGGTCGAGGGCAGCGAGCCGATCGCCGTGCCGGTGGCGCCGGTCAGCGTCGCCGCGCCAGTGCCGAGCGCACCCGATGCCGAACCCGTCAGGTTCGTCAGCGTCTGGCCAAGCGACGTGCCGCCCGGCGTGCTCGTGCCGCCGATCGCGTTGCTCGCCGTCACCAGCGCGCCCTTCACCGCCCCGCCCAGCACGGGCACGTTGCCGGCGCCGTTGGCCAGCGTGTCCACCCCGCCGCCGGCGGCGCCGCCCAGGCTCTGGTTCGCCGTCGCCAGCAGCGTCGAGGCCACCGGCAGCGTCGCCGTGTTGAGCGAGCCCGCCTTGAGCTGAACCACCTGCCCGTTCGACAGCACGCCGACCTGCACCGGGGAATTCGCCTGCGGCGTCGTGCTCAGCACGTTGGCGCTGATCAGCGGCGTCACGCTGGGCGAACCCGTCGAGGTGTTCAACACACTGACATTGGCGAGGGCGTTGCTGACGGGATCGACCGCGTCGGCGACGCCGGCGACCGTCGGCCCGACGACGGGCAGGCCGGTGAGGCCGCTGGTGCTCAGGGTCGAACCGTTGCTGCTCAGCAGGTCGCCCGTCTGGGTCACCGTGCCACCGAGACCGTTCACGATCGAACCGACCGGGCCGCCGGTCTTGGTGCCGAGCGACGACAACTGGGTGCCCGCAGAGGCCACCGTGTTGCCGGCCGTGCTCACCGGCGCGCCCGCGGCGGCTCCGGCGGTCGTGCTGGCCGTGCTGACAACGCCGGCTCCGGTGCCGCTGGTGCCGCCCGTGCTGGCCATCGACCCGCCGTTCGAACCGCAGCCGGCCAGCGCCAGCGCGGAGCCGAGCCCGACCGTGCACATCAGCGCCCTGGACGTCGCCTTCCGTATAGACTTGCTCATTGTTAAAAAAACTCCTCGCGCGTTTTCAAAATCCATTCCGTTAGCCCGCGTCTCAGGGGAGTCGGAATGTCACAGGCGACAACTACTTTGTCACCTTATGAAACAGTATACCACGATCTGCGCGGATTGGTTTCAATTTTCATAACTTTTTCCAAAAAAGAAATAAAATTCCAGACCAAGTGAAAAATATCGAATTGATATCGTTATATTTCAGCAGGTTAGGCTGTCATCGTGGGCATGCCGTCAGCCGGCGCATCACAAGCCGCCCTCCGTAACGGCGGCCGCACGTGGACCTCCGAACTGCCCCTGGACACGACCAGCCATTTCATAACAAAAAGACAACCGAGGGTTTTAGCGCACCCGCATAACGTGCAGTCAGCGATTGTATTTTCCGGAGAATTGTTATGACGATTATTAACATTTGTTCAATTTATGTGGATTCCATCTAAAAAGAGTTGTTTGTCCTTTACGTATATGGCATGTTTTGCCACATATCGTTATATATGGAGGAAACAATCATGAAGCGGATCGCGGCTTGCGCTGCCCTCGCGTTGGGCGGGATGATGGCAGCTGCCGGGACGGCGCGTGCGGGGAACGAACTCTTGCAACTCACGCCGGGCAACATGTTGTCGCAGACGCACTCGACCGCGGTGCTGTTCACGATCACCGGCACCTATCGCCAGCTTTCCGGCACGCTCACCTTCGATCCCGCCGCGAAGACCTGCCACATCGACGTCACGTTCGTGACCAGCAGCCTCGCGCTGCCCAACGCGATCGTGCGGGGACAGGTCATGTCGAAGGCATTCCTCGATCCGAAACAGTATCCGCAGACGAGCTATATCGGCGACTGCGCGAAGAACGGCACGGAACTCGACGGCAAGCTGACCATGCACGGGCAGACCCATCCGTTCGCCATGAAACTCACCGAGCGGATGGCTAACGGCAAGTTGGTGGGATTCGACTCGGTCGGCAAACTCGACCGCTATAACTGGGGACTCGACGGATTGAAGCTGATGGTCGGCAAGGTGATCACCGTCACGAACGACATCTCGCTGACCGGCAAGCCGCCCAAGCCGGCGAACTGAGCCGGCCCGCGGAAGTCCCGTCCGGCCTTGCGCGAGCAGGCCGCAAGGGACCGCTGTTTCCGTAACACGGCGCGTGGCCGAGCATGATCGGCCCGCGCATCTGCCGGCGCATGACAGATGCCGGCACAGCCAGCCGCCGCTCCGGTAAGGCCTGACGCCGGAGGGCTGCGGGAGGCGCTGTCATGTTACGAACCGTTTCGAAACATTCATCTTGCGGGAGGCGAGTTGCGCCTTCCTTTGCTGCCCGTTCGACGCGGAATTCTTCGGTTTTACTTTCGGGCACCGGTTGCGTGACTTTCTGCCGCCCTTGCATGTCTTGGCACGACGATGGGTCGGCCGGTTCTGGCAAGCATACGATTCGTTGTTGCCCATTACGTCAATTGACGGTATGAAACGGAAATATCTTTTTTGGGAGATCGTCAATGAAAGAAAGAAAAATTCTAATTTGTCGTAATTCCTCGCAGATCGCGTTGCTCGTTGCGCTCGCCGTGCCCGGTCTGGCGCAGGCGGCCGGGCTCGGCCTGGCCGATCAGAGCACCGGAATGGTCGCCCGCTCCTATGCCGGCGCGACGGTCAGCGCCACGCCCTCGACAGCCTTCTACAACCCTGCCGGACTCGTGATGCTGAAAGGCAACCAGTTCGAGGGCGCCTTCAACTATTACGACATAAGATCGAAATTCAGCGGGACCGATGAACCCTATTTCGGCCAGGGCACGTCGTCCGGCTTCGTCGAATCCACGCTGGTGCCGGGGAGTTTCGGCGTCATCAGCCTGCCGCACGGGATGAAGCTCGGCTTCTCGGTCACCACGCCGATCGGCGGGCGGATCAAGTATCGGCCCGGGTTCGTCGGCCAGTATCAGGGCACCGAGGCGCTGCTGACCACCATCCAGGTCGGGCTGTCGCTGGCGATTCCGATCACCAGGACCCTCTCGATCGGCTTCGGTCCGGAGATCAACTATTTCCAGAACATCCTGGCCCTGGACCAGAATCTCGGCGTGCTGCAACCCGCCGCCGGCCAGTTCTCGGGCAAGAGCTACGCCTTCGGCTACAATGCCGGCGTGATGTACCGCCCGGCGCCGGGCACGCGGATCGGCCTCGACTACCGCTCGCGGATCAGCCAGAGCGTGAAGGGCGTCGAGCGGATCGGCATCCAGCTGCCCTCGATCGTGCCGCCGGCGGTGGACTCGCTGCTGACCTCGCTCGGCGGCCTGCCGCCCGCAGCCTCGAGCGCGTCCGACAAATGGACCTTCCCGCAGCAGATCTCCTTCGGGGTCTATCAGCGGCTGACGCCGCGGCTCGCGGTGATGGCCAGCGCCCAATGGACCAACTGGGCGCAGCAGCAGTCGCTGATCATCAGCGACCCGTCGACCGCGAATTTCACCCATGGCGCGATCTATACGCCGTTCGACTACCGCAACAGCTGGACGGTCGGCGTCGGCTTCGATTACCGGGCGACGAAGCGGCTGACGCTGATGGGCGGCGCCGGATACGACGAGAGCCCGGTCACTTCGAAATACCGCCAGGATCTGCTGCCGGATGCGAACCGCACCTCGCTCAGCGCCGGCATGAGCTTCAGGCTGCTGCCGAACGCGACGCTGATGGCCGGCTACCAGCACATCTTCGTCCAGAACGGATCGATCAGCCAGACCCGCGTCGGCCTGCAACCGAACGGGACGACGCAGACGACCTATTCAGGCACGCTGGACGGCACATATTCGCTGAGCGCCAACGTGTTCTCGACCGGCGTGGTCATGAGCTTCTGAACCACCCGCACGTTTCGTGCCCGCACAGAGGATGGCAAACATCCCGCCCCGCCGCCGGCCGCAACGGCTCCCGCCGCCGGCGGCGGGCGCAATCAACGGAGGAGACATCAAGGCGTGAGCAGCGAGAGTTTCGATTACGTGGTGGTAGGCGCCGGCTCGGCCGGTGCGGTGATCGCCAACCGGCTGAGTGCCGATCCGCAGGTCCGCGTCTGCCTGCTGGAAGCCGGGAAGCCGGACAAGTCGCGCATGATCGACACGCCGCTCGGCATTGTCGGCCTGCTGCGGTTCAGGACCTATAACTGGTATTACTACACCGCGCCGCAGGCGGAACTGAACGGCCGGCGGCTCTACTGGCCACGCGGCAAGACGCTGGGCGGATCGTCGTCGATCAATGCGATGATCTACATGCGCGGCCATCCCGAGGATTACGACGAGTGGCGGGATCTCGGCGCGCCGGGCTGGGGGTGGGACGACGTGTTTCCCCTCTTCCGGGCGATGGAGCGCAACGAGCGCGGGGCGGATGCGTTCCACGGCGATGCGGGGGAACTCAATGTCGCCGATCTCGGCAATCCGAATCCGCTGGGGGCGGCGTTCGTCCGCGCCGGCGTCGAGGCCGGGCTGCCGGCGAATGCGGATTTCAACGGCGCGGTGCAGGAGGGCGTTGGCCCGTATCAGGTGACGCAGAGGGATGGAAAGCGGTTTTCCGCCTCCCGCGCGTTCCTCGACGGGATACGCCAGCGGGCGAACCTGCGGATCGAGACCGGCGCGCATGTCGCGCGGGTGCTGCTCGAAGGGACGCGGGCTGTGGGCGTCGAGGTGCGGATCGGCGGGGCGATGCGGCGGATCGGGGCGCGGCGGGAGGTGATCCTGTGCGGCGGGGCGATCAACTCGCCGCAACTGCTCATGCTCTCGGGCATCGGGCCGCGGGCGGCGCTGGCGCGGGCCGGGGTGGAACTCGCGCATGAGCTTCCGGGCGTCGGCGCCAACCTGCAGGACCATCTCGACGTGTCGGTGATCGTGCCCGACCGGAGCGGCAATTCGGTGGGGGTGGCGGGCAACACGCTGCCGCGCGCGGTTGCGGCGTTCTTCGAGTATCGCCGCAAGGGGACCGGGATGTTCCAGTCCAACGCGGCGGAGGCGGGCGGGTTCGCGCGGCTGACGCCGGAATCGCGGCGGCCGGAAATCCAGTTCCACTTCCTGCCGACGATCCTGCGCGACCACGGGCGCAAGCCGGTCTGGGGCCACGGGATGACGCTGCATTGCTGCCAGTTGCGGCCGAAGAGCCGCGGCAGCATCACGCTGCGCTCCGCCGACCCGTACGCCGAGCCGGTGATCGATCCCGCCTATCTCAGCCATGCCGACGACCTCGGCGAGCTGCTCGCGGGGCTGAAGCTCGGCCGGCGGATCATGGCGAGCCCGGCGATCGCCGCCCTCAGCGGCGGGCGGGAGATCGATCCGGGGCCGGCGCGCCAGGACGACGCGGCGCTGGTCGATTTCATTCGCGCCTCGGCGGAAACCATCTATCATCCGGTGGGCACCTGCCGGATGGGCCAGGACGAGATGGCCGTGGTCGACGACCGGTTGCGCGTGCGGGGGATCGACGGGCTGCGGGTCGCCGATGCCTCGATCATGCCGCGCCTGATCGGCGGCAATACCAACGCGCCCTGCATGGTGATCGGCGAGAAGGCGGCGGGGTTCATCCGCGCCGAGCGCAACGAGCCGGCGGCGGCAATGGTCTGAAGCGACCGAAGCAAGGAGAGTGGGAATGGACATGATCGAGACGATGATGCCGGATGGTGTCGCGGGGCTGGATACGCTGTTCGCCCGCCAGCAGGCGCGGGCGATCGCGCTCCGCAGTTCGGGCGCGGAGGCGCGGATCGCGAAGATGCGGGCGCTGGAGGCGGCGGTGCAGGCCTGGCGGCCCCGGCTTTACGCCGCGCTGCAGGAAGATCTCGGCAAGCCCGAGGCGGAGGCCGACCTGTCGGAGATCCTGCCGGTGCTCTCGGAAATCCGCCACGCGCGGCGGCATCTGAAATCGTGGATGAAGCCGCAGCGCGCGGCGCCGACGCTGACCACCTTCGGCACGCGGGCACGAATTCGCCACGAGCCGCGCGGCGTGTGCCTGATCATCTCGCCGTGGAACTATCCGGTGAACCTGGCGCTCGGGCCGCTGGCCTCGGCGATCGCGGCGGGGAATACCGCGATCCTGAAACCCTCGGAAATGGCGCCGGCGACCTCGGCGGCGCTTGCCGCCATGCTCGCGGAGATCTTCGCGCCGGACGAGGTGGCGGTGCGGGAGGGCGACGCCGCGATCGCCACCGCGCTGCTCGACCTGCCGTTCGACCACATCTTCTTCACCGGCAGCCCGGCGATCGGCAAGGTGGTGATGACGGCGGCGGCGCGGCACCTGAGCTCGGTGACGCTGGAGCTTGGCGGCAAGTCGCCCGTCATCGTCGATGCGGGAGCGGATCTCGCGAAGGCGGCGAAGGCGATCGCCTGGGGCAAGTTCACCAATTGCGGGCAGACCTGCATCGCGCCAGACCATCTCTATGCCCATGAGGCGGTGCATGACGAGCTGGTGCGCCGGGTGCGGGCGGAGACGGCGCGGATGTATGGCGCGGCGCCGGGGGCGGATTACGGGCGGATCGTCAACGAGCGGCATTTCGACCGCATCATGCGCCTGCTCGACGATGCGCGCGGCCGGGGCGCGACTGTCGAGGGCGGGGCGGCGGACCGGGCACGGCGGCTGATCGCGCCGGCCTTCGTTTCCGGCGCGCCGCGGGAGTCGGCGGTGATGCAGGAGGAGATCTTCGGCCCGGTGCTGCCGGTGATCCGCTTCCGCGATGCCGCCGAGCCGATCGAGGCGATCAACGCGGCGCCGAAGCCGCTGGCGCTCTATCTCTTCGCGCGCGACCGGCGCTTCACCGACCGGGTGATCGGCGAGACCTCGTCGGGCGGGGTGGGCATCAACACGACGATGCTGCACTTCCTGCACGGCAACCTGCCCTTCGGCGGGGTGAACAATTCGGGGATCGGCAACGCGCACGGGTTCTACGGCTTCCGCGCCTTCAGCCACGAGCGGGCGGTGCTGAGGGATGTGGCCTCGGCGACGCCGATGCTGTTCCCGCCCTATACGAAGCGGGTGCGGATGATGGTGAAATCGGTGCTGCGGCTGGCCTGAGCGGGCCGGGCGCGCTCAGGAGAGCGGGCGCGCCCGGGGCTTCAGCCGCACGTAGAGCTGGCGGCGGGCGCGGGCGACGAGGGTGCCGGCGGCGTCGCGGATCTCGTTGCCGAACCAGGGCTCGACCTTTTCGCCACCGGCGGCGGCGGTTCGTATTTCGGCCTCGCGTTCCGGCGGGATCGCGAACTCGGTGAAGACGGTGCCGCGGCCGGGGCTGACATATTCGATGTCGGCGGCGCGGTCCCACACATAGTAGTCGGGGCCGAGGAGGCGCATCAGCATCAGCGCCCAGGGGCCGTCGGTCACGGCGAAGAGGGTGCCGCCGAAGATCGTGCCGACGGCGTTGCGGTTGTACCAGCGCAGCACGATGCGGGCACGGCAGTGGCGCCAGTCCGCCGAGATGGAATCGATGCGGATGCCGGAGAACAGGTAGGGCGGGTAGAGGTTCATGCCCCAGCGCATCCGCCCGGGGGTGACGCCGACGCGGTGCAGCAGGGTGCCGCGATCGGGCCCCTGCCCGGCCGCGTCGCCCGGCGGACGCGCGCCGTCAGGCATCGTGCTGGGCCCGCAATTCGCGGCGGAGGATCTTGCCGACCGGCGTCTTGGGCAGCTCCTCGTGGCGGAACTCGACGATCTTGGGCATCTTGTAGCCGGTGAGGTTGCGCCGGCAATGCGCGAGCAGCTCGGCCTCGGTCAGGGTGTCGGACCGCGGGACGACCACGATCTTGACGCGCTCGCCGGAGGCCGCGTCCGGCACGCCGAAGGCGGCGACCTCGATTACGTCGGGATGCATCATCACGACTTCCTCGATCTCGGAGGGATAGACGTTGAAACCGGAGACCAGGATCATGTCCTTCGCGCGGTCGACCAGGCGGAGGAAGCCGCGCTCGTCCATGATGCCGATATCGCCGGTGGCGAGCCAGCCCTCGGCATCGAGCACCCGGGCGGTCTCGTCCGGGCGCTGCCAGTAGCCGCGCATCACCTGCGGGCCGCGCACGCAGACCTCGCCCGCCTCGCCGATGCCGGCCCAGGCGCCGTCGGTGCGGCGCAGCCGGACCTCGGTCGAGGGCAGCGGCAGGCCGACGGTGCCGTTGAAGCTCATGCGTTCGGGATGGTCGAGATCGATCGGGTTGGTGCAGACGATCGGCGAACACTCCGTCAGCCCGTAGCCCTCGCTGATCGGCCGGCCGGTGACCTCCTGCCAGCGCTTCGCGACCTCGGCCTGCGTCGCCGCACCGCCGGCGATGACGAGGCGCAGCTTCGAGAAGTCGAGCCGGCGGAAATCCTCGTTGTCGAGAAAGCTGTTGAACAACGTGTTGATGCCGGCCATGCCCTCGAACTTCTCGTTGCGGATGATGCCCATCACCCGCTTGGTGTCGCGCGGATTGGCGATCAGCACGTTGCGCCCGCCCAGCGCCATGAACATGAACAGGTTAACGGTGAGTGAGAAGATGTGATAGAGCGGCAGCAGCGTGAGATTGTTCACGCCCTCGCCGTGGAACTGGTCGCCATTCCAGGCGAAGGCCTGCAGCACGTTGGCGATGATGTTGCGATGGGTGAGCATCGCCCCCTTGGCGACGCCGGTGGTCCCGCCCGTGTATTGCAGGAAGGCGATGTCCTCGTGGCCGAGCTCGACCGGGCGCAGGCCGGCGCGGCGGCCCTCCGCCAGGGCGGCACGGAAGCGCCGCGCGCGCAGCCCATGCTTCGGCACCGCCTTCTGGACGTGGCGGAGGACGAAGTTCAGCGCCGGGCCCTTGAGGCCGCCGAGCAGGTCGCCGATGCCGGTGAGCACCACCGTCTCGACCGCCGTGCCGGCGAGGCCCTGTTCGGCGGTGCGGGCGAAGTTCTCGAACACGACGAGGAGTTTCGCGCCGCTGTCGCGCAGCTGGTGGTTCAGTTCCCGCGCCGTGTAGAGCGGGTTGACGTTGACCACCGTGCCACCGGCGAGCAGCGTGCCGAACACCGCGATCGGGTATTGCAGGGAATTCGGCATCATGATCGCGACGCGGTCGCCCTTCGCGATTCCGCGCGCCTGCAGGAAGCCGGCGAAGGCGCGGGCGCGGGCGTGGGTTTCGGCGTAGGTCATCGGCGTGCCGATGCTGACGAAGGCCTCGCGCGTGGCATAGGTGCGCGCCCAGGTTTCGAGCATGTGGTTGAGCGACGGCGTGCGCGCGAGCTCGTCGCCAATGTCGTGCGGCACCCCTTCGCGGTAGGAGGCGAACCAGATTCCGTCGGTTTCGACACTGTCCTGCATTGTATCGGTCATATCACTTTCCCTCAGCGCTCTACCACCGCGACGACACCCTGCCCGCCCGCGGCACAGATCGAGATCAGGCCGCGTCCGGCCCCCTTTTCGGCCAGCATCTTCGCCAGCGTCGCCAGAATCCGCCCGCCGGTCGCGGCGAAGGGGTGGCCGGTGGCGAGCGAGCTGCCGTTGACGTTGAGCCGCGCGCGGTCGATGGCGCCGGGCGGGGCGTCGAGCCCGAGGCGGTCGCGCGCGTAGTCGGGGCTTTCCCAGGCGGCCAGGGTCGAGAGCACCTGGGCGGCGAAGGCCTCGTGGATTTCGTAGAAATCGAAATCCTGCAAGGTGATGCCGAGCTTGCCGAGCATCCGCGGCACGGCATAGGCCGGCGCCATCAGCAGGCCTTCCTCGCCATCGACGAAATCGACCGCCGCCGCCTCGCCGGTGCGCAGATAGGCGAGAACCGGAAGGTTGCGCGCCTGCGCCCATTCCTCGGAGGCGAGCAGGACGACGGCCGCGCCATCGGTCAGCGGGGTGGAGTTGGCGGCGGTCATGGTGCCGCCCTTGCGGTCGAACACCGGCGGCATCGCCGCGAGCTTCGCCGGGTCGATGTCGGGGCGGAGATTGCCGTCCTTCGTCAGGCCGCGAAACGGCACGATGAGGTCGTTGAAGAAGCCGCGTCCGTAGGCGGCGGCGAGGTTGCGATGACTGGCGACGGTGAGCTCGTCCTGGGCGGCGCGGGGGATGCGCCAGCGTTTCGCCATCTGCTCGCAATGCTCGCCCATCGACAGGCCGGTGCGCGGCTCCGCGTTGCGCGGCAGCGCCGGGCGGAGCAGCATGGACGGGCGGATGCCGGCGAGGGTTTTCACCTTCTCGGCGGTGGTGCGGCCGCGATTGGCCTTGAGCAGCAGCTTGCGCAGCTTTTCGTTGAGCGCGATCGGCGCGTCGGACGTGGTGTCGACCCCGCCGGCGATGCCGGCGTCGATCTGGCCGAGGGCGATCTTGCTGGCGACCAGCAGGGCCGCTTCGAGCCCGGTGCCGCAGGCCTGCTGGATGTCATAGGCCGGGGTGTCGTGGCCGAGCGTGGTGGAGAGCACCGCCTCGCGGGTGAGGTTGAAGTCGCGGCTGTGCTTGAGCACGGCGCCGGCGACGACCTCGCCGAGCCGTTCGCCGCCGAGGCGGTAGCGGTCGACCAGGCCCTGCAGGGCGGCGGTCAGCATGTCCTGGTTGGAGGCCTCGGCATAGGCGGTGTTGGCGCGGGCGAAGGGAATGCGCGTGCCGCCGATGATCGCGACGCGGCGGAGCGAGGGGGCGGTGAGCATTGATGTCTCCATCAGGCGGCGGCGCGGAAGGCGAGCGTGCCGCGCAGATGCGGCTTCGTCTCGCGCCGGTCGCGCAGTTCGATCAGGCGGGTGCCGCCGGGCGGGCCGGCCATCAGGCAGGCGCCGCCGGGCAGGAAGGCGGGAGTTTTGAAGGCGATCGCGGCGGTGAGGGTCTCGACCGGGGCATTTGGCAGCAGGGCGGCGATGGCGCGGGCCTTGCTCCACATGCCGTGGGCGATCGGCCGGGGAAAGCCGAACAGCCGCGCCACCGCCGCCGAGGTGTGGATCGGGTTGGCATCGCCCGAGACCGTGGCGTAGCGCCGGCCGAGGGAGGCCGGTAGGTCGAGCCGCAGCATCGTGGAGAGCGGGGCATCCGGCGTCGCCACCGGCTGGTGCGGGCGGCCCCGGATGTCGCGCGCGCCGAGGCGGAGATAGACGCTGCGGCTCTCCCAGACGAGGCTGCCGGCACGGAGCGCGCGGGTGTCGATCGCGAGGGCCTGCCCCTTGTCGTGGGCGAGCCAGCCGGCGAAGCGGGCCTCGATCTCCAGCGCGTCTGCGGACTCGAGGCGGACGTGCTGGCGGATGGTGTTTTCCAGATGCACGAGGCCGATGACCGGGAAGGGAAAACCGGGGCGCAGCAGCAGCGCCATGTGCAGCGGGAAGCCGAGGAGGTGCGGAAAGGTCGGCGGGATGCCGCAGCGCTCGCCGAAGCCGCAGAGCGCCGCGTAGGCATGGGCGCGGCGGGCGTCGATCACGGCGCGGCGGCGGAGCACCACGGGATCGGGCGCGCCGGCGGCGCCGCGGCGGAGCAGCGTGGCAAGGGCCCGGCGGCGGATGGCGCCGGCGGCGGGCACGGCCTTCAGCGTTTCCTGCGGCGCGGCGCGCCAGGGATCGGGGTCCGGCGCGGGCGCGATGTTGCCGGCCGGGATCGGGACGGCCTCCATCTCAGGCGCCCAGCAGGCTCTGGCCGCAGACGCGGACGATGTTGCCGTTGACCCCGGCGCTGCGCGGCTCGGCGAGCCAGAGGATGGTCTCGGCGACATCTTCCGGCAGGCCGCCCTGCCCCCATCGCGTTCATCCGCCGTCCGGCCTCGCGGATGGCGAAGGGGATGGCGGCGGTCATCCGGGTCTCGATGAAGCCGGGGGCGACGGCGTTGATCGTGGCCCCGCGCGCGGCAAGGCGCGGGGCGAGCGCATCGACCATGCCGATCACGCCGGCCTTGGTCGCGGCATAGTTGGTCTGGCCGAGATTGCCGGCGATCCCGGCGATCGAGGAGACGCCGACGATGCGGCCGTTGGGCCCGAGCGCGCCGGCGCCGAGCAGGGCTTCGGTGATGCGCAGCGGGGCCAGCAGGTTGACCTGCATGACCTGGTCCCATTCGGCGCGGCTCATGCGGGCGATGGTGCGGTCGCGGGTGATGCCGGCATTATGGACGACGACGTCGTAGCCGCCATGGGTCGCGGCGTCCTCGAGGATCGCGGCATCCGAAGCGGGATCGGTGATGTCGAGGGCGAGGCGGCTGCCGCCGAGGCGCTGGGCGAGGGAAAGCAAGTCGGCCCCGGCCTGGGGCACGTCGAGGGCGACGACCTTCGCCCCTTCGCGGGCGAAGGCTTCGGCGATGGCGGCACCGATGCCGCGGGCGGCGCCGGTGACGAGAACGCGGCGGCCCCGATGGGCGCGCGGCGCGGCTTCGGGCAGGTCCACGACCGGCGCCGCGACGTGGACGACCTGTCCCGAGACATAGGCGCTGCGGCGGGAGAGGAAGAAGCGGAGCGTGCTGTCGAGCGCGGCGGCATCGGCATCGGCGGCGACGCGGACGAGCTGCACCGCGATGTTGCGCCGCGCCTCCTTGCCGAGCGAGCGGGTGAAGCCTTCGAGGGCGCGCTGGGCGACCCTTGCATCGGCGTCGGCGCAGGTTTCCGGCGGCGCGCCGAGGACGACGATGCGGCCGTCCGGCGCGATCTCGCGGACGCAGTGGTGGAAGAAGGTGTAGAGCGCGTCGAGCCCGGCCGGATCGGCGATGCCGGTCGCATCGAACACCGCCGAACCGGCGCGCCCGCTCTGCCCCGGCAGGAAGCGCGCCGCCATGACGCCGTGGCGGGCGGCGAGACCCGGCCAGTCGGCGGCATCGCCCTCGAACAGCATCGCGGCCGGCGTGCCCGCGAGGGTCGCGACCACGGCCTCGGCGAGACGGCCGCCGGGGGCGGCGCCGGCGAGGACCGGGCCGATCACCGCGGGCTGCCCCTCGGCGTGGCGCAACAGCGGACGGGGCTGCGGCAGCCCCAGCCGGCCGGTGAGGAAGCGGCCGACCGGCCGGTTGGCGAAGGCGAGGTAGCGGTCAGCCATCATTCGGCCGCCGTCGGTGCGCGCGACGACCGCACCTTCGCGCCGCCCCTCCCGATCCGGGCGATGCCGGGCGCCTCGCCGCCATCGCGCTCGGCCCAGTAGGCGGCGCGGGTCTGCAGGGCTTCCGCCATGCCGAAATCCTGCGGGAAATCATCGACCGCGATGACCTTCGCCGCATTGTCGGCGAAGGTGCGGATCAGCGCGGCCTCCTCCGCGTCGATCAGGCCCTTCTGCCGCGCCTCGCCGGCCCAGTCGACGAGCAGCGGCAGGGCCTGCGGCAGGCGGCCGATGGTGCCGGCGCGGATCGAGTCCTTCAGGCGGCGCTCGATCGCCTCGATGCGCGGATAGGCCATCGCGGCGGGTTCGAGGGCGCCGAGCAGCGGCTCGATGTCCGGGCGCGGCTGCCACGCACCTTCGAAAAGACGCGCGCGGGTCGGCCCCATCTCGCGCAGGAGCGCGGAGATCTCGGCATGCAGGCGGTCGGAGGGTGCCGCGGCCGGCACGCCGAAGGGGAAGCACAGCAGGCGGAGCGCAATTCCGACAGGGCGGATCGGGTAGTTCGCGTAGAGCTCGCGCAGGGCGGTGTGGGCGCGGTGCAGGGCGTCCTGCGCGGCCCAGTGGACCAGCGGCAGGTCGGCGCCGGGGCGGCCGTCATCCTGGTAGCGCTTGAGCACGGCGGAGAGGATGTAGAGCTGGCTCAGCACGTCGCCGAGGCGGGCGGTGACGCTTTCCTTGCGCTTGAGCGCGCCGCCGAGGGTCGCCATCGCGATGTCCGACGACAGGGCGAGGACGACGGAGAGACGGTCGGCCGCGCGGTAGTAGCGGGCGAGTTCGGGCGCCGCACCTTTCGGCGCGCGGCGGCGGACGCCAAGACCGGCGAGGCCGGCGCGCAGCGCGTTGCTGGCGACGAAGCCCATGTAGCCGAAGAAGGCGCGGTCGAAGTCGCGCAGCGCCTTGCGGCCGTCGCTCTCGGCGCCGGCGTGCATCAGCCTGAGGATGTAGGGATGGCAGCGGATCGCGCCCTGGCCGAAGATGATCAGGCTGCGGGTCATGATGTTCGCGCCCTCGACCGTGATCGCGATCGGGATCTGCTGCCAGGCGCGGGCGAGGAAGTTGCCGGGGCCCATGCAGATGGCCTTGCCGCCGGCGATGTCCATCGCATCGGCCACCACCATGCGGCCGCGTTCGGTCATGTGGTATTTGGCGATGGCGGAGATGACCGAGGGCTTCTCGCCGATATCGATGGCGACGGCGGAGAGCTTGCGGGTGGCGTCCATGGCGTAGAGGTGGCCGCCCATGCGGCCCATCGGCTCCTCGATCGCCTCGAACCGGCCGACCGGCATGTTGAACTGGCGGCGGATGGCGGCATAGGCGCTGGTGCCGTTGGTGGCGATCTTGGCCGCGCCGGTGGCCGAGGAGGGCAGCGAGATGGCGCGGCCGGCGGCGAGGCATTCCATCAGCATGCGCCAGCCCCTGCCGACCTGGGCCTGGCCGCCGATGACCATGTCGACCGGGACGAACATGTCCTGCGCGCGGATCGGGCCGTTCTGGAAGACGGCGTTGAGCGGCCAGTGGCGACGGCCGATCTCGAGGCCGGGATGCTCGCGCGGGATCAGCGCGCAGGTGATGCCGGGCTCGGGATTGTCGCCGAGCAGGCCTTCGGGATCGCGGACGCGGAAGGCGAGGCCGACCACGGTCGCGACCGGGGCGAGGGTGATGTAGCGCTTGTCGCAGGAGACCAGGAAGCCGAGGGTCTCGCGGCCTTCCCACATGCGGCGGACGACGATGCCCGTGTCGGTGATCGAGGCGGCGTCGGAGCCGGCATAGGGGTTGGTGAGGGCGAAGCAGGGCACGTCCTCGCCGCGGGCGAGGCGCGGGAGATAGTGGTTCTTCTGCTCCTCGGTGCCGTAATGGAGCAGGAGTTCGGCCGGGCCGAGGGAGTTCGGCACCATGACCGAGACCGCCGCGGCCGAGCAGCGGGTGGCGAGCTTGGTGACCACCGCGGAATGCGCGAGTGCCGAGAAGCCCTTGCCGCCATACGATCGGGGGATGATCATGCCGAGGAAGCCGGCTTCCTTGGCATAGTCCCAGGCGGCGGGCGGCATGTCCTGCCAGATCTGGGTGCTGTCCCAGTCATTGGCGAGGTCGCAGAGGCGCTCGGTCTCGTTATCGAGGAAGGATTGCTCCTCGGGGCTGAGCACCGGCTTCGGGGTGGCGAGCAGCTTCGACCAGTCGGGGCGGCCGGCGAAGAGTTCGGCGTCCCACCAGACGGAGCCGGCCTCGATGGCGCTGCGCTCGGTCTCGCTCATCTTCGGCATGATGCGGCGGAAGACGGGCAGCAGGCGGCGGCTGAGCAGGCGCTCGCGGGTGCCGGTCGCCGACAGCAGGGCCGCCGGCGCGCCGATGACGACCAGCAGGATGACGCTCGCGATCCAGCCGGCGGCGCCGGTCAGCCAGGCGATGACCAGCCAGGCCAGGAGGCCGGCAAGAAACAGCCGCGCGGGGCGGCGCGCGGCAATGAGGGCGCCGGCGCCGGCGATGCCGGCGAGCCACCAGAGGGCAGTGATCAAGTCCATGTCGTCAATCTCCCTTTCCGGGCCGCCGTCGCTCAGGCGGCGGCGATCGCGCCGGTCGAGCGGTCGGTGAAGGCGTCGTAGTGAATGTCGGCCGCCGCGATGCCCGCCGCGCGCAGCACCGGCAGTGCGGCGTCGATCATCACGGGCGGACCGCAGAGATAGGCCTGATGGCCGGCGAGTGCCACGCCGAGCGCGGCGAGATGCTCGTGCACGAAACCCCGCGCGCCAGACCAGTCAGAGCCCGCCGGCTCGGCCGAGAGGACCGGCACGAAGGTGAAACGGGAAATCCAGCTGCGGGTGAGAAGCGAAATCTCGTCGAGCGCGTAGAGATCGGCCCTGGTGCGGACGCCGAAAATCAGGATCGCGTCGCGCGGCACGCGGTCGGCCCGCGCCTGTTCGAGCACCGCCTTGACCGGACCGAGCCCCGATCCGCCGGCGATGGCGACGATGGGGGCGGTGCCGGGGCGGAGCCAGAAATCGCCGAACGGGCCGCGCAGGTCGAGCGTGTCGCCGGGGCGTGCCGCCTCGAACAGCCAGGAGGTGACGGCGCCGCCGGGGACGTGGCGGATGAAGAAGCGGGCGGTGGTCGCCGCCGGGCCGGAGGGCGGGTCGATGAAGGAGAACTGCCGCGCCTCGTCGCCGGGCCGTGCCAGCTCGGCATACTGGCCGGCGGTGTAGGCGAGCGGGGCATCGAGCGTCACGGACAGGCGCATGATGTCCGGCGTCATGCGGTCGAGTGCTGCGATGCTGGCGCGGGCGGCGATCACGTCATGCCGGGGGCCGCCGAGGGAAAGCCGGTCGTTCTCGAGAACGACCGGGCCCTTCGGCACCGACTGGCAGGCGAGGATGACGCCGGCGCGCATCTCCTCGTCGGTCAGGAGGTAGGATTTGTCGGTGAGTTCGCGCACCTCGCCCTCGACCAGCCTGGTCTTGCAGGTGCCGCAGGAGCCCACACGGCAGCTGTGCGGATAGGCGATGCCCTGGTCGAGCGCGGCCTGCAGGATGGTCTGCTTCGGCGGCACGTCGAAGCTGAGATCCGCGGGCAGGACGCGGACGCTCGCCGCGCCCTGCCTGCCGCCGAAGAGACGGTCGAGCAGCCCCATCGGTTACTCCGCCGCGGCCAGGGTGGCGAGATGCGCGCGCGAGGCGGCAAACTCGGGCACGCCGCTGCGGGCATTCGCCGCCTCGATCAGCGGGAATTCGGCGGGGATCGCGTAGCGGCGGTCCCAGTCGAGCACCAGCGGGTGGACGATGCGCCGGAACACCGAGGGCACCAGCGCGAGATAGATCATCGTCAGGTAGCCGAACGGCATCATCGGCGCGTCCGGATAGGAGCGGAGTTCCCAATAGGGCTTGTCGCCCATGGCGTGGTGATGCGAGTGGCGGGTGAGGTTGAACAGCAGCCAGGACGAGACGCGATGGTTGCAGTTCCACGAATGCCGCGGTTCGATCGGCGCGCCCGGCACGCGGACGATGCCGTAATGCTCGATGTAGTTGACCGCCTCGAGATAGCTTTTGCCGAACAGTGATGTCGCGAAGAAGACGGCGACGCCGACCCAGCCGGCGAAGAGGAGGAAGAGGCCGGCATAGGCGAGGGTCATCAGCCAGCCGGTGAACATGCGGTTGCGCGGGCTCCAGACCGGGCGGCCGAGGCGCTTCAGCCGCGCCGCCTCGATGTGCCAGGCGCCGGCGATTTGCCCGAGGGTGGAGCGGACGATGAAGTGATAGACGGATTCGCCGCGATAGGCGGTGGCCGGGTCCTTCGGCGTGCCGAGATTGGCGTGGTGTCCGTAGACATGCTCGATCGAGAAGCTCGCATCCGAGGTGAGCGCCAGCAGCCAGCGGCCGACCAGCATGGCCGGCCGGCTCCATGTGCGGTGCGTGAGTTCGTGGCCGACCACGGTGCCGAATCCCGCCCAGATCGTGCCGAGCGCATAGGCGCCGACGACGAGCTCGATCAGGGTGACATGCGCGCGGGCGGCGAGCAGATCGACGCCGGTCAGCGCCGCATAGGCGTGGCCGAGCCCCAGCGTGTCGCCGCGGATGCCGAGATAGCCGCCAAGGAACCAGGCGTAGAAGACGAGGTAGACCACCATCAGCGGCAGGACGAGATAGAGCTGGAGGTTCATCTGCGTCGGGTTGCGATAGACGGGGTCCGAAAGTTCCATGCCGCCGACGAGGTCGAGACCGACGAAGACGGCGGTGATGATCGCCGCGGCAATGAAATAATGCCACCCGCCCAATGTCATCAGGGCGGTGAAGACGACGGCGATGGCGGTGATCGAAAGCGATCTTGCTGTGGCTTGCATGGGCTGGACGCTCCTGTTTATGTTTTGGAGAGCACGTTGACGTAAACGATAGTTTTGCCCTGATGCAAGTTATTTTTTGGATAGTTTAGGCGAATTAATCCTGTTTTTGGGATTTTGATCAATTTATGAGGACTGCCCCGAGCGCTGCGGGGCCAGTGCCGGTCGCGGCACATTTGCGGGCCAGCACGCTGCCGACGACGCGGAGGATCACCTGCGAATCGCCGCCACCAGCCGCGCTCGGCAGAGGGATGCGCCGGCGCGGAGAGATCTAGAAGCCGGGCTTCAGGAATGGCGCCGGCATGACGAAGCCAGACGGGGCGGCGACACTGACGGCGCCGCCCTTCACGCGGTCTTACAGCTTGCTTGTCAAACCGGGCAGAAGGCCGGTCACGGGCGCAAGCGGGCTCGTGCTGCCCGTGGTTCCCGTGGCGCTGGAGAGCGTGCCCGTCACCGCCGTTACCGCGCCGGTCACCGGTGCCAACAGGGTGGTCGTGCCGGTCGTCGAACCGCCCGTGGGCAGGGTGCTGGTGGCCGTGGCGAGCGTGCCGGTGATCGGCGCGAGCGCGCCGGTGGCGCCGGTGGTCGAGCCGCCGACCGGCAGGGCGCTGGTCGCCGTGTTGATCACCTGGCCGACCACGCCGGTCACCGTGCCAAGGCCGGAGCCGGTCAAGCCGCCCAGCGGCGAGGTCGAGGGCAGCGAGCCGACCGCCGTGCCGGTGGCGCCGGTCAGCGTCGCCGCACCGGTGCCGAGCGCGCCCGATACCGAACCCGTCAGGTTCGTCAGCGTCTGGCCAAGCGACGTGCCGCCCGGCGTGCTCGTGCCGCCGATCGCGTTGCTCGCCGTCACCAGCGCGCCGTTCACCGCCCCGCCCAGCACAGGCACGTTGCCGGCGCCATTGGCCAGCGTGTCCACCCCGCCGCCGACGGCGCCGCCCAGGCTCTGGTTCGCCGTCGCCAGCAGCGTCGAGGCCACCGGCAGCGTCGCCGTGTTGAGCGAGCCCACCTTGAGCTGAACCACCTGCCCGTTCGACAGCACGCCGACCTGAACCGGGGCATTGGGCTGCGGCGACGTGCTCAGCACATTGGCGCTGAGCAGCGGTGTCACGGTCGATGAACCGGTCGATGTGTTCAGGACCGTGACATCGGCGAGGGCGTTGGTGACGGGATCGACCGCGTCGGCGACGCCGGTGACCGTCGGCCCGACGACGGGCAGGCCGGTGAGGCCGCTGGTGGTCAGGGTCGAGCCGGTGCCGCTCAGCAGGTCGCCCGTCTGGGTCACCGTGCCGCCGAGACCGTCCACGATCGCGCCGAGCGGGCCACCCGTGGTCGAGCCGGTCGAGGACAACTGGGTGCCGACCGTCGACACCGTATTGCCGAGCGTGGTGACGAGACCGCCCGTCGCGTCGCCCGATACCGAACTGGTGGTGGCGATGGCGCCGGTCGCCGAGCCGCCGGAACTCGCGGTCGAACCGCCGCCCGAGCCGAGGCCGGAGCCGCCGGTCGAGCCGCCGCCCGCGCTCGCGGTGGAGCTGCCGGCAGCCCCAGTGACGGCGCCCGCCGCAGGCGAGGTCGCGCTGGACCCGCAGCCGGCCAGCGCCAGCACGGAACCCAGGCAGACCGTGCAGAACAGAGCCGAAGATAACGTCTTGCGAATGGACATGGACATTAAAAGAAACTCCTCGCGCGTGTTCAAATTCATCCTGACCCGCACCTGTTTCCGGGCGTTCGGATGGCGGGCGATGACATTTGAACTGCCACGCCCTGCAGGTGTGCTTACCATGACCGGCGGAAATTAGTTTCAATTTTAGCGACAATTAGCAAAAAAATTTCACTATCGCATTATTTGTCGGAACTTTATGTATCAACGGTTACTTCACGACGGTTTTCATCAACCAAGGATTGAAAATTTGACACAATGTTTGCGGTCGTTTGTCACCTTTCGGTTTCAGACTGCATGAATGACACAACTCACGATGGCACCTGGCGCGATGGCCGCCGCCGGCATGTGTTGATTCATGTCAATGAACCCGCCCGAGGGCCCGGCTAACCGGACGTCAAATCTGGCGGATGACGATTTCATGGCGATTCTCGATCTCGATGCCTTCCGGGCGACACCGCTCACCGAAGCCCCCTTCCAGTATCTGGTGACACCGCATTTCATTGCCCGGGAGCAGGCGCGGGCCGTGCTGCAGGACTTTCCCCGAATCGAGGTTCCGGGACTTCTGCCGCTCGAGGCGACCGATCCGGGGCCGTTGTTCCGGGCGCTGATCGACGAGCTCACGGGCAGGGAGATCACCGCCGCCGTTTCGGAGAAGTTCGGCGTCGATCTCACCGGGCGGCCGACCATGATCACCCTGCGCGGCCGCGCCCGCGAGCGCGACGGCCGCATCCATACCGACAGCGAGGCCAAGCTGATCACCGCCCTGCTCTATTTCAACGAGGCATGGGAAGCCGAAGGCGGCCGGCTGCGGCTGCTGCGCGGGCCGGACAATCTTGACGACATGCTGGCCGAGGTGCCGCCGCTGCTCGGCACGCTGGTGATGTTCCGCCGCTCGGACCGGTCGTTCCACGGCCACGAACCCTTCGTCGGCGTGCGCCGCTACGTGATGATCAACTGGATGACATCGAGCCTGACCGCACAGCGTGAACTGATGCGTCACCGGCTCTCGGCCCAGGCAAAGCGGGTGCTGAGCCATGTCTGACGCCGCCGCCTCGATCCGCCGCGCGCTGGCGGGGGCCGATGCCCGCACCGAACCCTACCGGCACTGGCTGCTCGCCGAGGTGCTGCCCGGCGAGGCCGTGAGCGCCATCCTCGCCCTGCCCTTTCCGCCGCCCGAGATCGGCGAGACGGCGGGACGGCGCGAGACGCACAATTCCACTCGCCGCTTCTTCGCGCCGGAGGAACAGGCGCGGCATCCGGTCTGCGGGACGCTCGCGGCCGCGTGGCAGGCGCCGGACACGATCGCGGCGATCGAGGCGATGTGCGGCGTCGATCTCGGCGGCAGCCTGCTGAGGATCGAATACTGCCAGGACCGCGATGGATTCTGGCTCGAACCGCATACCGATATCGGCGCCAAGTTCTTCACCATGCTGGTCTATCTGGCCGATCCGCCGGCCGGCGAGGACTGGGGCACCGACATCTTCGCCTCGCCCGACGAATATGTCGGCTCGGCCCCGGCCCGTCGCAACGCGGGGCTGATCTTCATCCCCGGCGAAAACACCTGGCACGGGTTCCGCCAGCGGCCGATCAGCGGGGTGCGGCGCTCGCTGATCGTGAACTACGTGACACCGGACTGGCGCTCGCGCCACGAACTCGCCTTCCCCGACAAGCCGGTAGCGTAACCCCTATACGCGGGGGCCGACATGGAGCACCTCGCCCTGGAACAGCCGCCGCGCGGTCCGGAACACGGTGGCGTGCGAGACGCGGGGTCCGTCCGGCCCTGAGGACACGCCGGCGGCGACGAGGATCGCGCCGGAAGGATGGCCGACCCGCACCGGATCGGTCGCCTCGCCCGGCCGGACCAGGTCATGCGCCACGGTGCCGGGCAGCCGGCAGGCCACGGCGAGGCAGAGCGCGCCGGTCAGCGGCACCGCGCGATGCGGCTGGCCGGACGACATCATGCGCGCCAGAATGTCGACGCTCGCGGCCGTCTGCACCGCCCCTGACAGGACGGGCGCATCCGCCGGCGGCGCGAGAATGCCCACTTTCGGCACGCTGATGATCCGCGCCGCCGCCTCGAGATCGGCGGCCAGGCCCATCCGCACCGAAGCCGCGCGCCGCAGCGCCTCGATCCCGGCGATCAGCGCGGTGTCGCGCTCCATCGCCGCCGGCGTTTCGGTCGCGGTCATCCCGAGATCGGCGGCGGCGACCAGCACGCAGGGATTGGCGGCGTCGATCAGGGTGACGCGCAGCGGCCCGAGGCCGGGTACGTCGAGCCGGTCCGTCAGGTTGCCGGTCGGCAGCAGGCGCCCGGTGCCGGCCCCGCCGGGATCGGTGAAATCGAGGCGGATCGGTGCCCCGGTGCCGGCGACGCCGTCGATCGCGAGGTCACCCGTCACCGCGGCGCGGCCATCTTCCATCGGGAACCGGGCGACGATGATCTTGCCGGTATTGGTGTTGTGGATGCGCACCACCGCCTCGTTCCCCGCAGGCGGGGCGACCAGCCCCTCATCCACCGCGAAGGGGCCGATCGCCGAGGACATGTTGCCGCAATTACTGGCGTAATCGACCTCCGGCCGGTCGATCGCGACCTGCGCGAACGTGTAGTCGACATCCGCATCCGGCCGGCTCGGCGGGCCGACGACGCAGCATTTCGACAGCGAGGACACGCCGCCGCCCATGCCGTCGAGCTGGCGCATCGCCGGGTCCGGCGAGCCCATCGCGGCGAGGAAGATCGGCGCCCAGTCCGCCCGATCGGCGGGGAGATCGCCGGCGCGGAAGATCAGCGCCTTCGAGGTGCCGCCGCGCATGAACACGGCGCGGATTGCCCGGAGCGCCACCGGATCAGCCCGACGCCGCCGGCGCGGCGGATGCCGGACCCGGGACCAGCGCCTGGCCGGTCAGCCGGCGATAGCCGTTCTCGACATGCGCGCGCATCGCCGCCGCCACACGGTCGGGATGGCGCGTCGCGAGGGCGGCGACGATCGCGCGGTGCTCCTCCTGCGAGCCGGCGCTGCCCTGTCCCTCGTCGAAATTGCGCCGGCGGAGCAGGTGCATCCGGTCGATCAGCTTGCGATAGAATTCGATCAGGGTCGCATTGCCGGTCAGCTCGACCAGGCGGTCGTGAAAGCCGATGTTCAACGGGAAATAGGCGGCCATGTCGCCGGCCCGCGCGGCATCGGCGAGGCGGGCGAGCCAGCCGTCGAGTTCGGAGAGGATCTCGCCGGTGACGCGCGGGGCGAGCTGGCGGCCGGCCATTTCATCGAGCGTCGCGCGCAGTTCGTAGAGTTCGTGCGCCTCGGGCTCGCGGATCTCGCGGACGAACACGCCGCGGTTCTTCTCCAGCCTGACAAGGCCGGCTTCCTCGAGCGCGCGGAATGCCTCGCGGATCGGCGCGCGGCTGACGTTGAAATGCTGGGCGAAGCTCTGTTCGCTCAGCTTGTCGCCGGCCACGAGGTCACCGCGCTTGATCAGGCCGATGATTTCTTCCCGCACCAGGTCGGCGACCGACCGGGTCTGGAGGATCCGCAGGTGGTTGAGGGGCGCGTTCATGGGTCCGTTATTGCCGTGCCGACGGGGTTTCGCCAAGAGGTTGCCATATTGTCGATTGTCGACAATACTACGATTAAACCACCAAGGAGGATCTGCATGCCCGACCACGCCCCACCAGCCGGCAAGGTGGTCCCCGTCACCCGCATCCTGGCGGAATACGCCGCCGCCGCATCGCCGGAGACGCTGCCAGCGCCGGTGCGCAAGGAAGCCGCCCGCACCTTCCTCAACTGGCTCGGTTGCGCGATCGGCGGCTGCCGCCACGAGGCCGTCGATGCCGCGATCGCGGCGCTTTCGCCGTTCGCCGGGCCGGGCCGCTCGGTCGTTGCCGGCCGCGCCGAGCGCCTCGATCCGCTGAACGCCAGCCTGATCAACGGGATCAGCTCGCATGTCTTCGATTTCGACGACACCCATCTGCGCACCGTGATCCATCCCGCCGGGCCGGTCGCGAGCGCGTTGCTGGCCTATGCGGGCGTGCAGCCGATTTCGGGGCGCGATTTCGTCAATGCGCTGGTCGTCGGCATCGAGGCGGAGTGCCGGATCGGCAATGCCGTCTATCCCGAGCACTACGATGTCGGCTGGCATATCACCGGCTCGGTCGGCGCCTTCGGCGCGGCCGTCGCGATCGGGCGGATCCTCGGGCTCGACGGCGAGCGGATGGCCTGGGCGCTCGGCATCGCGGCGAGCCAGCCGGTCGGGTTGCGCGAGATGTTCGGCAGCATGACCAAGAGTTTCCATCCCGGCCGCGCGGCGCAGAACGGCATGACGGCGGCCCTGCTCGCCGCGAAGGGCTATACGAGTTCGCCGCAGGCGCTGGAGGCGAAGCGGGGCTGGATGAACGTCCTCAGCACCCGGCACGACGCGCGCGAGATCACCGAAGGGCTGGGGTCACGGTTCGAGATCCTGGCCAACACCTACAAGCCGTTCGCCTGCGGCATCGTGATGCATCCGGTGATCGATGCCTGCATCCAGCTTCGCGAGGAGCACGGCGTGGACGCGGGAAGCGTCCGCTCGGTCGCGCTGCGCGTCCATCCGCTGGTGCTGGAACTGACCGGCAAGACCGCGCCGCAAAGCGGGCTCGAGGGCAAGTTCAGCATCTATCATGCCGCCGCGGTGGCGCTGACCGAAGGCGATGGCGGCGAGGAGCAGTTCAGCGACCGCGCCGTCAACGATCCGGCCATCGTGGCCCTGCGCGGCCGGGTGAACGCGACGGTCGACACCGCCATGCCGGCCGATGCGGCGCAGGTGGTGCTGACCCGCACCGACGGCACCACGACCGAGATCCGGATCGACCACGCGATCGGCAGCCTGGCGCGGCCGATGTCCGACCGCGACCTTGAACGCAAGTTCACCGGACTTGCCGCACCACACCTCGATGACGACGCGATCAGGCGGCTCATCGATCTCTGCTGGCGCCTCGAAGCGCTCGATGACGTCTCGCTCATTGCCGAGGCGGCAACCCGCTAGGGATTTCGCCTCTCGCGCCCGCGCAAAAGAACAACAAGGCTTGAACAGGAGGAAACGATCATGGAACAGGTTCTGGACAGGACGGCAGCGCGACATACCGTGCTGGCGCGCATCGACCGCCTGCCGCCATCGCGGCATCTGGTCGGGCTGGTCGGGCGTATCGCGGCCGGTGGCTGGTTCGAGTTCTATGAACTCTTCATGCCTGGCTTCATCTCGCTCGGCCTCGTGCGCGCGGGCATTTTCGTCGCGAAGCCCGGCAGCATGTTCGATCCGCGCCTGTTCGCGAGCTTCCTCGCCAGCTTCTTCATTGGCATGCTGCTGAGCACGGCCGGGTTCGGCTTCATCTCCGACCGGTTCGGCCGGCGGGCGATCTTCGTCTATTCCATGGCCGTCTATTCGCTTGCGCAGCTGACCATCGCCTTCCTGTCGAACCCCGCGGCGATTGATGCCGCGCGCTTCGTCGCCGGCCTCGCGGTCGGGATGCAGCTCATCAACAATGACAGCTTTCTGACCGAGCTCACGCCCCGCGCGGCGCGCGGGCGCTACATGGCGGCGTCGTTCATCTTCGTGCTCACCGCGATACCGGTGGCGGCCTTCCTCGCGGCCATGCTGGTTCCCGCGGCACCGTTCGGCATCGCCGGCTGGCGCTGGGTGGTGGCGATCGGCGCCCTCAGCGGCGTGGTGGTCATGTTCGTTCAGCGCGGGCTTCCGGAATCGCCGCGCTGGCTCGAAGTGCATGGCCGCTACGACGAGGCGGACCGCGTCGTCGCGGCGATCGAGGCGAGGATCGAGGCGGAAACCGGCAGGAAGCTGCCCGATCCCGTCGCGGATGTGCCCGACGCGACGGCCGCGAGCGGACACTGGAGCGAAATGTTTTCCTCCTTCTACCTGCCGCGCACGCTGATGATCTCGATCTTCCAGTTCGCGCAGACCATCGCGGTGTTCGGGTTTACCGCCTTCGTTCCGATGCTGCTGGTCAAACAGGGATTCACGATCATCCACTCGCTCTACTACACGACGATGATCGTCCTGCTCGCGCCGGTCGGCGCGATCTGCGGAACGATCTTCGCGGAACGGATCGAGCGCAAGTGGCAGCTCGTCGGCACGGCGGTGCTGATCGGCGTGAGCGGCATCGCATTTGTCCACGCGCATACGGTGGCGCTGGTGATCATCAGCGGCGCGCTGATCGCGCTCGGAAACAACTGGATGATCGCGATTTTCCATCCCTATGCGGCGGAGCTGTTTCCAACCCGCATCCGCGCGCGAGCCGTGGGCTTTACCTTCGCCTGGAGCCGCGTGAGTTCGATCTTCATCGGCTACTGGGTCGCCGACCTGCTGGCGGGATTCGGCCCGGCCGGGGTGTTCGTGATGATCGGCCTCGGCATGCTGGCGATCATCCTTTCGGTCGGCCTGTTCGGCCCGCGGACGAACGGGCAGAGCCTGGAAATCCTCTCTCCCTGAACCCGAAACTGCAAAGAAGGCAATCGAGATAATGAAGATTGGCATACTCAACGGCGACGATATCGGGCATGAAATCGTGCCGGAGGCTGTCAGGGTCATGCAGGCCGCCGCAGCCCGGACCGGGCTCGCGATCGAGTGGCAGGATATCCCGATCGGCCGGGCGGCGCTTGACAGCCTGGGTTCTACCCTGCCGGACGGAACCATCGAGCGGCTCGACGCCCTGGATGGGTGGCTGCTTGGCCCGATCGGGCACATGGCCTATCCGAAGATACCTGAGGCGATCAACCCGCATCCGCTGCTGCGCAAGCATTTCGACCTGTTCGCGAATATCAGGCCGGTGAAGTCCCATGCCGCGCTGCCCTGCCTGCATCAGGGCGTCGATCTCGTCATCGTCAGGGAAAATAACGAGGGCTTCCAGCCGGACCGCAACGTCGTCGCCGGCTCGGGCGAGTTTCGGCCAACGCCGGACGTGACGATCTCCGTGCGGGTCATCACCCGGAACGGGTCATCGAAAGTCGCGCGGGCGGCATTCGAACTGGCACGGGCGCGCCGCCGGCATCTGACCGCGGTGCACAAGGACACCGTGTTCAAGCTCGGTTGCGGCATGTTCGCCGAGGAATGTCGAAGGCTGGCGGCGGAATATCCCGATGTGACCTATGACGAGGCAATCGTCGACACGTTTGCGATGCGCCTGGTGATGACCCCGCAGCGCTACGACGTCGTCGTGACCACAAACATGTTCGGCGACATCCTGACCGACGAGGCCGCCGGCCTGGTCGGCGGTCTCGGGATGGCGGCAGGACTGTGCGCCGGGCCGCGCCATGCGATGGCGCAGGCGACACACGGTTCCGCACCTGACATCGCAGGGCGCGGGATCGCCAATCCCTATGCAATGATCATGTCAGGCCAGATGCTGCTCGACTGGCTCGGCCGCCGCCATGCCGAACCCGCGGCAACCGCCGCGGCGCGCCTGATCGAGCAGGCCGTGGCAAACATGATCGAGGAGCGCCGCGCGCTGACCCCCGATCTGGGAGGTCAGGGGACGACCGCAGGCATGGGCTCGGCGATTATCGAGGCGATGACCGAGAGTTGAGCACGCGCCCGGGGGGCGGGCGCGCTATCCGGCGTCCTGCCCCTCCTCGCTCAGGCGGAGCGCTGCGTTCACGAGCGCAACATGCGTGAATGCCTGGGGGAAATTGCCGATCTGTCGCCGGTTGACCGTGTCGTACTCCTCGGCGAACAATCCCACGTCGTTGCGCAACGCCACCAGCTTTTCGAACAGGGCTTCGGCATCCGCGCGCCGGCCCATCATCACGTAATTGTCGACCAGCCAGAAACTGCACGCGAGAAAGACACCTTCATTGCCGGTCAATCCATCCTTTCCTGTTTCGGTGTCATAACGGCGCACGAATCCATCTTGCAGAAGATACCGTTCGATCGCGGCGACGGTGCCAATGATGCGCGGATCGTCGGGCGGTAGAAAGCCGACGATCGGCAGCAGCAGCAGGCTCGCATCCAGCGCCTTCGAGCCATAGGCCTGAACGAAGCTGTTCATCTCCGCGTCGAAGCCGTTCTGGCAGACCTGATCGTGAATCTGCTGGCGGATCGCGCGCCAGTGTTCGACCGGACCGTCGTAGCCGTAATCCTCGACGGAGCGGATCGCCCGGTCGAACGCGACCCAGGCCATCACCTTGGAGTGGACGAATTGCTGGCGGCCGCCACGCACTTCCCAGATACCCTCGTCGGGCTCGGCCCAGATCTTCTCCAGGGTTTCAAGCAGGACGAGGCGGATGTTCCAGCTGTTCTCATCCCGCCGCACCCCGCCGACATGTGCCTGATAGAGAGCATTCATCAGTTCACCGAAGACGTCGAGCTGACGCTGGCCCGCGGCCGCATTGCCGGCACGGACCGGCTTTGAACCTTCATAGCCTGGCAACCAGTCGATCTCGCGTTCGGTCAGAAGGCGCTCTCCGGCCACGCCATACATGATCTGGATGTCCTCGGCACCACCGGCGATCGCACGATCGAGCCAGCGCGACCACGCATGTGCCTCGTCCCGGTGCCCCGCATTCATCAGCGCCTGGAGTGTGAAACTTGCGTCGCGCAGCCAGCAGAACCGGTAATCCCAGTTGCGCTCGCCGCCGAGTTGCTCGGGCAGCGAAGACGTCGCCGCCGCTATGATTCCGCCGGTTTCCCAATGTGTCAGCGCCTTGAGCGTGATGAGCGACCGCCGCACGATTTCGGCCCAGCGCCCACGGACCGGCGCGCGCTGCGCCCAGCTGCGCCAGCGCTCCGATGCCTGCTCAATTCCCATTTTCATATCGAAACGATGTGGCACCCGCTTGTGCGAGGGCAACCATTCGAGGCCGAACAGGAACTCCTCACCCGCCTCGATTGTGAATTGCGCTTCCGTGTGCTGATTGCGGCCGGTCATCGGCACGTCGCCCCAGACCACGACCATGTCGGGTCCGGCGACCGCCACGAAACCTTCATGGCCGGGCAGCCGCTGCACCCAGGGTACGACGCGGCCGAAGCCGAATCTGAACACGATGTCCAGCCGCATCTCCACTCGTCCGGACAGGCCGCTCACCATGCGGACCAGCCGCGTGGTGTCATGCGGGTGGGGGACCATGCAGTCGGTCACCCGCACCACGCCGTCATCGGTATGAAAGTCGGTTTCAAGCACAAGGGTCTCGGGGCGGTAACGCCGCTCCACCCGCAGGGGCGATTCAGCCGGTGCGATCAGCCACCGCCCGTTCTCGCGCGTTCCAAGCAGCGACGCGAAGCACGGATCGGAATCGAACCGTGGCAGACAAAGAAAATCGATCGAGCCGTCCTTGCCGACAAGGGCCGCTGTCTGCCGGTCTCCGATGATTGCGTAATCCTCGATTCTCAGGCTCATCGCGCCCTCCCCTCGCTAGTTTGCTGAAACCTGGCCAGCCTGCAGCGACCGCATGATGCTCCGCACGATGCCGACGGGAGACTCATCGATCGAGACGACAATCGCATCCTCTCCGGCCTGCGGCGGCTCGAGCGCGGCGAGCTGGCTGTCGAGCAGGGATGCCGGCATGAAGTGACCGCGCCGTGCGGCGATGCGCGCGGCCAGCAGATCGCGCGATCCATCGAGATGCACCAGCGTGAACGGGCCCGCACCGCCGCGCACCAGATCGCGATAACGCCGCGTCAGAAGCGAGCTGACAATGACGCCGCCGCATCGTCTCGTCCGCCATTCCGCAAGGCGCATGGCGATGCGATGCAGCCAGGGCATCCTGTCTTCATCGTCGAGCGGGCGGCCGGAGTGCATTTTCTCACGGTTCGACTCCGGATGCAGATCGTCGCCATCGCAGAACGGCACGCCCAGAAGTTCCGCCAGCAAAAGCCCGATCGTGGATTTGCCGGATGCGGAAACACCCATCACGGCGATCAGTGGCGGAATGTCCGGCTTCGGCAGGCCGAGGCAACGCAGCGTGGCCGCGGCGGGTGCGAGGCCGGCCGCGGAGACCGCGTCGCCATCGAACTGGCGGGTCGAGCCATCGGGATAGCCAATGATCGCGCAGGCGGAACCCGACAGGAAGAGGCCGGTGCCGACAACGCCGGCAATCGAGCGGAGGGCAGACTCGACGGCTTCGGGCACGATGCCTTTCGGCATGGTGCAATCGGCAATGAAGTGGCCGCCATCCGAAACGAAGGGACTGCCGGCATTCGCGCGCAGAACGGGCGCAAGATCCAGTTCGGCGAGCCTGGCACAGGTGCGGTCCGCGCCATGGCGGACGATCTCGACTGGCAGTTTCGAATGCGCGCCGAGCCGTGTCACCAGCTTGCTCCGGTCGGCGATGACGACAAAGCGCCGTGCCGATTGCGCCACCAGCTTTTCCCGCAGCAGGGCACCACCCAGCCCCTTGATCAGGCGGAGCGTTCCGAACTCCACCTCATCGGCTCCGTCAACCGCAAGGTCGAGGGAACCATCGAGCGGCACGAGGCGCAGGCCGAGGAACTCCGCCCTGGCTGCCGTGAGATCGGATGTCGCGACGCATTCGATGTCGAGCCCTTCGGCGCGGACGCGCGCGCCGAGCTGATCGATGAAATGGGCGGCGGTCGACCCCGTGCCGAGGCCCACGCGCATTCCGGATTCGACGAGACCGACGGCCAGCCGCGCGGCCGCACGCTTGCCATTTTCGAAATCGGTTCCCATGCGATGTGCCCCCTTCAGTCCGCCCATCGTCCGGCGGCATCGCGATCCGCGAGCCAGATCAGGCGTCCGACCGGCCTGAGGCGGGCGGCGGGCACGTCACGATCCGAACCGCTCAGGACGCGATCGAGCATGTCGCGCTTGCCCGCGCCGGAGACGAGAAACACCACGACCCGCGCGCTTTCGAGGATCGGGTAGGTCAGCGTGACGCGTGCTTCCGGGCGTCCCTTGGTCACCGGAATCACCCAGCGTTGCCGTTCACCGAGCAGATCGTCCTGACCGGGCAGAAGTGACGCGGTATGACCGTCATCGCCCATGCCAAGCAGGCAAAGATCAAAGAATGGCCTCGAAGGATCGAGAGTCGCTGCGCCATGGACCTCGGCCAGATCCTGCTGATATGCCGCGGCGGCCTGATCGACCGTCATCCCGTCGAACGGCACCTGATGCAGGCGGGGCGCCGCCGGCAGATGCGCGGTCAGGGCGTCGCGGATCATCCGGACATTGCTCTTGTCGTCATCCGGCGCGACGAACCGCTCATCGCCGAGAACGAGATCGATGCGTGTCCAGTCGATGCTGTCGCGCCAGGGCGCAGCAGCCAGCCGTTCGTACAATGCGCGCGGCGTCGATCCGCCGGCGAGGCCGGCCACGAACCGGCCGCGCGCGGCGGCGGCCTCTTCCGCAAAGAGGCGCGCTCCGTATTCGGCGAAGGCTTTCGCATCGGGCACGACGACGAGTTCGCCACGCACAGGTTTCATCAGCGTCTCCCCTCGAGCACGAAGCGCATCATCGCTTCGGCAAAGCCATCTTCCTCATTGCCGCGTGTGGCATGATCCGCCTTCCGCTTGACACTGTCATCGGCATTGCCCATCGCGATGGAAAGGCCGCTACGGGCAAACATGGCAACATCGTTCGGCATGTCGCCGATGGTCGCGATACGCTCGTGCGGGATGCCGAGCTCGCTCGACATCGCATCCACCACCGCGCCCTTGTTCGCATGTGCGCTGGTGATATCGAGATAATAGGGCTGCGAGCAGTCCGCCGTCACGCCGTCACCGAACGCCTTGTGCGCGGCGGCAAGGCAGGATTTCATACGCTCGGCGTCATCGGTCACCCCGACGATCTTCACGACGCCATGAAGAGACGATACATCGTAGCGCTCGACGGTCTCCGGCTCGAACGCGACGGTACGCTGTTCGCGATCGACATGCGGCGCCGCGGCATCGCGGACCAGCCAGCGATCATGCGTGTAGACCCAGGCATCGAGGCCATGGTCATCGAGCAGATCGATGGCCTTGCCGATCACGTCGTCCTGCAGGTCGTGCGAGGCGACGACGCGGCTGAAATCGGGGGCCATCATCACGCCGCCGTTGAACCCGGCCAGCGGCGTGTCGATGGCGAGCGGTTCGCTCAGCATCCGCATGCCGCGCGGCGGCCGCCCGCTGGTGATCGCGAAGCGGATGCCCGCCTCGCGAAGCGCATCGACCGCCAGCTTCGTCGCCGCCGTCAGGCGCTTGTCATTGGTGACCAGGGTGCCATCGACATCGGCAATCACGAGATCGACCGCGCGGCTCATTGCCCGCTCTCCGCCGGATCGAGCGCGACCGGTCGCCAGCGCCGCGTCGGCTCATCATCCGCAAGCAGCTTGTCCGCCGCATCCGGTCCCGCGCTGCCGCTGCGGTAGTTCGGGAAATCGGCGGCTCGGTCTCTGCCCCAGGCGTCCAGAACACGGCCGACCACACGCCACGTCTCCTCGACCATGTCTGCCCGCTGGAATAGGGTCTGATCGCCGATCATGCAATCATACAGAAGGGTTTCGTAGCCGACGTTCGGTTCCGGTTCGAAACGGTCACGATATCTGAACTGCATCCGGGCGGGCGCCAGCCGCATGGTCTGGCCGGGTTGCTTCACCTCGAACTCGATGGCGATGCCTTCATCGGGCTGGATGCGCAGAACCAGCCAGTTCGGCGGCAGGCCATCGAGCGATGCGCCCTGGAACGGCGCCAGCGGCTGCTTGCGGAAGCGGATGGCGATTTCGGTCATCCGCTCGGAAAGATGCTTGCCGGTGCGAATGTAGAACGGCACGCCGGCCCAGCGCCAGTTGTCGATGGCAAGCCGCAACGCGACATATGTTTCGGTATTCGAGTCCGCAGCAACACCTGGCTCCTCGCGATAGCCGCGCGCTGACTGGCCGGACACCTCGCCCGCGCCATACTGGCCACGCACGGCATCCTCCGGACGCAAGGTGCGGATGGCGGAGAAGAGTTCCAGCTTCTTGTCGCGGATCGCCTCGGCCCGCACACCAACCGGCGGTTCCATCGCCACCATGGCGACGAGCTGGAAGACGTGGTTCGGCACCATGTCGCGCAACGCGCCGGCCTGCTCGTAGAATTTCGCCCGTCCCTCGACGCCGACCGTCTCGGCGACGGTGATCTGCACATGGTCGATTCGATCGCGATTCCAGAGCGGATCGAAGATTCCGTTGCCGAACCGCAACGCCATGATGTTCTGAACGGTTTCCTTGCCAAGAAAATGGTCGATCCGGTAGATCTGCCGCTCGTCGACCACGCTCAGAAGCCGTCGGTTCAGGTCCTGAGCCGATGCAAGGTCGTGGCCGAACGGCTTTTCGATGATGATCCGCCGCCACGTCCCCCCGCCCGACTCATCCTCGGTCACGAGGCCGGCCTTGCCCAGATGCTCGACGATCGGTGCGAAGAACCGGTCGGCCACCGCAAGGTAGAACAGCCGGTTGCCGCCCGTGCCTTGCGAATTTTCGATCGCTTCGAGGCGGGACTTCAGGGTTTCGTAGAATTCGTCCCTGGTGAAATCACCCTGGACGTAATCGGCATGCGCCCTCAGGCGATCCCATGCGGCGTCGTCAACTTGCTTGATCTGGTCTTCGGCTTCCGGATCGCCGACGAAGCTCTCCAGCATCTCGCGCAGCGAGCCGGTCCAGTGCTTTGCGTCGAGGTCGGCGATATCGGCGCCAAGCAGGCCGAACTTCTCGGGCACCAGGCCGGTATTCGCAAGATTGTAGAGCGCCGGCACCAGCAGCCGCTTGGTCAGATCCCCCGCGGCACCGAAAATCACGACGCTGCAGGGGCCCGCGGGGGAGGCCGAGGCGGCGCCGGAGGATCCGGCCTCTGACCGGAGCGGGTGTTTTGCCAGCGGGTTCATGCGCCACCTCCCTGCTTGGCAGCAGCCGGTCCCTGCTCGACATGACCGCCGAAGCCCTGTCGCATGGCAGACAGGATCTTCTCGCCGAACGTATGATCGAGCCGGGAGCGGAACCGCGCATAGAGTGCGGCGGTGAGCACATCGGCCGGAACCGCCTCCTCGATCGCGGCGTTGATCGTCCAGCGTCCCTCGCCGGAATCCTCGACATAGCCGCTGTAGTCGGAAAGCGCCCCGTCGCGCGCCAGTGCCGCGGCGGTCAGGTCGAGCAGCCAGGACGAGATCACGCTGCCGCGCCGCCACACCTCGGCAATGTCGGCGACATCGAGGTCGTAGCGTTCGGCTTCGGGCAACGCATCGGCGCAGCGGTTGCGCAGGATCGCGAAGCCTTCCGCATAGGCCTGCATCAACCCGTATTCGATGCCGTTGTGCACCATCTTCACGAAATGCCCGGCGCCGTTCGGGCCGGCATGGATGTAGCCAAGCTCGGCACGCTCGTCCCGTCCCTCGCGCCCCGGCGTCGGTTCGATTTCCCCACGCCCCGGCGCCAGGGTTCGAAACACGGGGTCGAGCCGCCAGACGATGGCGTCGTCGCCCCCGATCATCATGCAGTAGCCGCGTTCGAGCCCCCAGACTCCGCCCGAGGTACCGACATCGACGAAATGGATGCCCTTGCGTTTCAACCGCGCGGCATGGGCGATATCGTCGCGATAGAAGCTGTTGCCGCCATCGATGACCACGTCATCCTGCCCGAGAAGGTCGCCGAGCGCGTCGACGGTCTCGCTCGTCACCTGCCCGGCCGGAAGCATCACCCAGACCGAACGCGGTGGCTCCAGAGCCTTCACGAGGCCTGCGAGATCGCGCACGCCGGTCGCCCCTTCCTTCTCGAGCTTTTCGACGGATTCTGCCGATTTGTCGAAAACCACACAGTCGTGGCCGTCTCGCATCAGCCGGCGGACAATGTTGGCGCCCATCCGGCCAAGGCCGATCACACCAATCTTCATGGCTCTGTCTCCGTTCCTGTTGCCGCGCCATGCCGCTGACGGTCCCACGACGCGGGGCCGCCGGGCATGACGCTCGTCAATGGTCTCCGGTCGGGCGCGGAGCTGCGCGCCCGCAAGATTCAAGCGAAGGCGTGGTCGATGGCCTTCTCCAGTTCGGCGAGCCCCGCGTCCACCTCGGCAAGGTGAACGCGGATGGCCCGGCGTTCGCGTTCGACGAGAACGCCGAGATCTCCCTCCGCCTGCGCCCCCTTCACCTGGCCGAAACTGTAGCGGTGGCCGGGCACGGCGAAATCCGCCGCGTCATCGGCAGTGATCTGCAGGAAGACGCCGCTGTTCGGCCCACCCTTGTAGGCCTGCCCGGTGGAGTGCAGGAAGCGCGGGCCGAAGCCGACACAGGTCGCGACCTTGCGGGCATCGCGCAACCGCAGGCGAATCGCCTCCAGCTTCGCCTCGTGCGCCCGCGTGTGTTCGATATAGGCGAGCAGGCCGATATAGTCGCCCGCGTGGGCGCGCTGGAAATGGTGCTTCAGCCAGGCCGACAAAGTGTTGTGACGGCCGAGCGCCTCGGCGTTCGCCGGGTCGGCGTAGACGGCGATGCCGTTCTCGCGGAACACCGGATCGGGGGCGGCGACGGGCGCGCCCTTCTCATAGGCATCGGTCAACGCGCGGGTCTTGATCTTGCTCGCCTCGACGTCGGGCTGGTCGAACGGGTTGATGCCGATGATGGCGCCGGCGACCGCGGTCGCCATCTCCCAGCGGAAGAATTCCTGACCGATCTGGGCGACGTCATCGAGCACGATCCGCACCACCGGATGCCCCGCTTTCGCGAGTGCTGCGAGCTTCGCATCCTGAGCCTTGTCCTCATCGCCCTTGAGCACGAGCTGCGCGAAGACGCGGTCCTTGCCATAGGCGGCGGGCTCGCCGAGCGCCTCGCCATCCACGGGGATGAGTCCGCGCCCCTGCTTGCCGGTCGATTCCGCGATGAGCTGTTCGAGCCAGGCGCCGAGACCGGCAATGCGCGGCGAGGTCACGATGGTCACCTTGTCGCGGCCGAACCGCGTCGCCGCGGTGCCGAGGAGGAGGCCGAGCCGCACGCCGGGATTGCGATCCGCCGGCACGCTCGCGGCGCAGGAGGCGACCATGTGGGAGGTCCGGACCAGGAAGTCCGACACGTCGATCCCCATCGCCGCCGCCGGCACCAGGCCAAACTTCGACAGCACGGAATAGCGCCCGCCGATCGACTTCACGCCATGGAAGAGATGCGCGAAACGCTCGTGCTTCGCGACCTGTTCGAGCGAGGAGCCCGGATCGGTCACCGCGGTGAAGTGCCGCGACCACGCCGCCTCGCCCGCGGTCTCGATCATGCGGGCGCGGAAATGCGCGAGCATGATGTTCGGCTCCAGCGTGCTGCCGGACTTCGACGAGACGATGAACATCGTCTTCGCCAGATCGAGCTTCCGCTCCAGCGCGCGGATCTGGGCGGGATCGGTGCTGTCGAGCATGTGGAAGTGCGGCCAGCCGGCCTGGCGGCCGAAACTGGTGGCGAGAACTTCAGGCCCGAGGCTCGATCCGCCCATGCCGAGCAGGGCGACATGGGTGAAGCCGCCCTCGCGGATCGCGTTGGCGAAGCGGACCAGCGTGCCGACATGCGCGTGCTCTTGCCCGACGATGTCGAGCCAGCCGAGCCAGTCGGCTTCGTCGGCGCCGGTCCAGACCGCGGCGTCGCCGGCCCAGAGCCGCCGGACCACGCCATCCGCCCGCCAGCCTGCGGCGGCCTCGTTCACCGCGTGGGCGATATCCTCGGGCGCCTCGATGCGCGCGGCGTTCACCGTGACCAGCGCCTCGCGCTTTTCGGCGACCGCACCGAGCAGCTTGTCGAACGCCTCGGCGAACTGGCGCACGCCATCCTCGACCAGGTCATGGGTGACGGTCGCGAGCGAAATGCCCTGCTCCTCGATCGCATGCAGCACGGCATAGGCGCCCTCGATATCCTGTTCGACGGCGTCATGCACGACCGAGCCGTGGTCGCGGAACGCGTCCATCGTGGCCGGCGGCATCGTGTTCACCGTGTCGCGGCCGATCAGCCGTTCGACGTAGAGCGTGTCCGGATAGTCGGGATTCTTGACGCCGGTCGAGGCCCAGAGAAGGCGCTGCACCTGCGCGCCCTTCGCGACCAGCGCCTCCCACGCCTTGCCCGCGAAAATCCTGCGGAAGCTCTCGTAGGCGAGCTTGGCATTCGCGATCGCGGCCTGGCCGAGCAGCGGCTGCAGGATGCCGGCCGGGCCGCCGGCATCGATCCTCGCCTGCAATTCACGGTCGATCACGGTGTCGATCCGGCTGACGAAGAAGCTCGCGACGCTCGCCACCTTCGACACGTCGCCGCCCTTTGCCGCATAATCCTCAAGGCCGGCGATATAAGCCTGCGCCACCGCCTCGTAGCGGGGCACCGCGAACAGCAGGGTGACGTTGATCGACAGCCCCTCGCCGATCAGGGTGTGGATCGCGGGGATTCCGGCCGAGGTCGCCGGCACCTTGATCATCAGGTTCGGGCGGTCGACCGCAGCCCACAGGCGGCGCGCCTCGTCGATCGTGCCCTGGGTGTCGTTCGCGAGGTAGGGCGAGACCTCGAGGCTGATGAAGCCGTCGCGACCGCCGGTTTCGCGATGGACCGGCGCCAGCGCGTCCGCCGCGGCCTGGATGTCGGCGATGGCCAGGTGTTCGTAGATCTCCATTGGCGCGCAGTCGCGCTCGCGGACGAAGCGCTGGAACGCCTCCCCGTATTCCGGCGCATGGGCGATCGCCTTCTCGAAGATCGCCGGATTGGAGGTGACCCCCTTGAGCCCGTCGCGCGCGACCATGGTGGCGAGTTCTCCCCCCTCGATCAGGCCGCGCTGGACGAAGTCGAGCCAGGGCGCCTGCCCGGCTTCAGCGAGTTGTTTCAGGGGGTTCATGCGGATCTCCTCAACGCAGGTCGTGATGGACGACGGTCCGGTGCCGGAGCAGGCTTATCGGCTGTTTGCCGATCCTGTCGAGAGATGGGAAAGCCCGCCGCCGATGTCACGTCCCGTCTCGGCTTGTCACCGTTCTGTGACTGAAGGCAGGTTTGGCGCAACCGATCGTTCTTTTCAATGGTACGATGGACCCGACATATCGAAGCGGGGCCGCCTTCCGCGCAATGAAGCTGACATTCGCCCCGATCTCGATTAAACAGCGCGCATGACCTCGACCCCCACCGAACTGATCCGCAACTTCTCGATCATCGCCCATATCGACCACGGCAAGTCGACCCTGGCCGACCGGCTGATCCAGACCACCGGCGCGCTCTCCGCCCGCGAGATGACCGAGCAGGTGCTCGACAACATGGACATCGAGAAGGAGCGCGGGATCACCATCAAGGCGCAGACCGTGCGCCTCAACTACAAGGCGAAGGACGGCAAGACCTACGTCCTGAACCTGATGGACACGCCCGGCCATGTCGACTTCGCCTATGAGGTGAGCCGCTCGCTCGCCGCCTGCGAGGGCTCGCTGCTGGTGGTCGACGCCTCGCAGGGCGTGGAGGCGCAGACGCTGGCGAATGTGTACCAGGCGATCGACGCCAATCACGAGATCGTCCCCGTGCTCAACAAGATCGACCTGCCGGCCGCCGAACCCGAGCGGGTGAAGCAGCAGATCGAGGACGTGATCGGGCTCGATGCGTCGGACGCGGTGGAAATCTCCGCCAAGACCGGCCTCAACATCGAGGCGGTGCTGGAAGCGCTCGTCACCCGCCTGCCGCCGCCGAAGGGCGACGAGACGGCGCCGCTCAAGGCCATGCTGGTCGACAGCTGGTATGACTCCTATCTCGGCGTGATCATTCTCGTGCGCGTGCGCGACGGGCGGCTGCGCAAGGGCCAGCGCGTCCGCATGATGTCGACCGGCGCGGTCCACACCATCGACCAGGTCGGCACCTTCTCGCCCAAGCTCACCCCGCAGGCCGATCTCGGCCCCGGCGAGATCGGCTACATCACCGCCGCCATCAAGACGGTGGCCGACTGCAACGTGGGCGACACGATCACCGACGACCGCGCCCCCGCCACCGAACCCCTGCCCGGCTTCAAGCCGTCGATCCCGGTGGTCTGGTGCGGGCTCTACCCGGTCGATGCCGACGATTTCGAGAAGCTGCGCGACAGCCTCGCCAAGCTGCGGCTCAATGATGCGAGCTTCCATTACGAGGCCGAGACCTCGGCGGCGCTCGGCTTCGGCTTCCGCTGCGGCTTTCTCGGTCTGCTGCATCTCGAGATCATCCAGGAGCGTCTGTCGCGCGAATTCGATCTCGACCTGATCGCGACCGCGCCCTCGGTGGTCTACCGGCTCTACAAGACCAGCGGCGAGATGATGGAGCTGCACAACCCGGCGGACATGCCGGACGGCTCGGTCATCGACCATATCGAGGAGCCCTGGATCCGCGCGACCATCATGGTGCCGGACGACTATCTCGGCGCCGTCCTCACCCTCTGCAACGAGCGCCGCGGCCAGCAGGTCGACCTCACCTATGTCGGCAACCGCGCCATGGCGGTCTACCGGCTGCCGCTCAACGAGGTGGTGTTCGACTTCTATGACCGGCTGAAATCGGTCAGCCGCGGCTATGCCAGCTTCGACTACCAGATGGACGACTATGTCGAGGGCGACCTCGTGAAGATCTCCATCCTGGTCAACCAGGAGCCGGTGGACGCGCTGGCCTTCATCGCCCATCGCTCCGTCGCCGACACCCGCGGCCGCGCGATCTGCGCCAAGCTGAAGGACCTGATCCCCCGGCAGCTCTTCAAGATCGCCATCCAGGCGGCGATCGGCGGCCGGGTGATCGCCCGCGAAACCCTCGGCGCGCTGTCGAAGGACGTCACCGCCAAGTGCTATGGCGGCGACATCAGCCGCAAGCGCAAGCTGCTGGAGAAGCAGAAGGAGGGCAAGAAGCGGATGCGCCAGTTCGGCAAGGTCGAAATCCCGCAGACCGCCTTCCTCGCGGCGCTGAAGATGGACGCCTGAGCCCAGTGCTCGCCGCCGCCATCGCCGCCACCATCGCCGCCCTTGGCGCCGCGATCCTCGTCGTCCTCGCGGTCCTGCAATCCCGCCAGATCGCCGCCCTGCGCGGCGAGATCGCCGAACAGTCCCGCGCCGGGCTGCGCGAGGCGTTCGACCGCGTGCAGGACGGGGCGCGGGCGCAGGGCGAGCAGCTCGCGCGCCTGCACGGCGCGATGAGCGAACTGTCCATCTTGCTCACTGGCAAGCTGGCCGAGGCGGAATCGGCGGCACAGGCCGGCCGCGCCCAGGGGCTCAGCGAGACCATGGCCGCGATTGCCCGGCTGACCGAGAGCCAGACCCTGCTCGCCGATCGCATGAACCGCGATCTCGCCGGCGTCTCGCTGGCCCTGCGCGAGGGGCAGGAGGCGCTGCGCGGCCGCGTCGAGCAGAAGCTCGATGAAATTCGCACCGGCAACGAGGCCAAGCTCGACGCGATGCGCGCCGCGGTGGACGAGAAGCTGCAATCGGCGCTGGAGCAGAAAATCGGCGAGAGCTTCCAGCGCGTGGCCGAGCAGTTCGCCCAGGTGCAGCAGGCGATCGGCCAGGTGCAGTCGGTCGCCACCCAGGTGGGCGATCTCAAGCGGCTGTTCGCCAACGTGAAATCGCGCGGCGGCTGGGGCGAGGCGCAGATCCGCCAGACGCTGGACGACACGCTGCCGCCCGGCACGTTCGAAGCCAATTTCCGCGCCGATCCGAACGGCGCCGAGGCGGTGGAATTCGCGCTGCGCATGCCGGTGCGCGAGGGGGATCAGCCCGTCTGGCTGCCGATCGACGCGAAATTCCCGACCGAGGATTACGACCGCCTGCTGCTCGCCGCCGAGGCGGGCGACCGCGACGGCGAAACCCAGGCGCTGCGGGCGCTGAGCACCCGCATCCGCGACGAGGCGAAGAAGATCGCCCAGAAATACATCCGCCCCCCGCGCACCACGGATATCGCGATCCTGTATCTGCCGAGCGAAGGCCTGTTCGCCGAGGTCGCCCGGATTCCAGGCCTGGTCGAGCAGGTGCAGCGCGAGCACCGGGTGCTGATCCAGAGCCCGAGCTTGCTGCCCGCCTTGCTGCACACGATCCGGGTTGGCCATTTCACCGTCCAGCTCGAGCGCCGCGCCGGCGAAATCGGCCGCATCCTCTCGGCGGTGAAGCTCGAATGGGGCAAGCTCGGCGAGAGCATCGAGGCGCTGGCGAAGCGCGCCGAACAGCTCTCGAAGGGGATCGACAGCACCCAGGTCCGCATCCGCGCCGTCGGCCGCAAGCTGCGCGACATCGACGAGCTCGACCCCACCCAAGCCCCTGCCCTGCTCGGCCTCGACACCGCCGAGGAATAACGCTGCCCCCCGCTTGAGCCCGGCGCGGTTGTTGGCTATGAAGCCCCGGCGCCGGAGGGATGGCCGAGCGGTCGAAGGCGCACGCTTGGAAAGCGTGTGTGCGTGAAAACGTACCGTGGGTTCGAATCCCACTCCCTCCGCCAGTTTCGCGTTTCACGCGATCTCAATCAGCCTCAACCACCTGAAATCTCTTCACTTTCCTCCGCGACGGTGTCCTAATCCGTCTCACGAGATACCCCCCAATCCCGGGGCACTTCGGGGTCGGATGTGGGGTATGGGACAGGAGGCAGGGGTATGCTCACCGACATCGCCGTCCGCAAGGCGCAGGTCCGAGACAAGCCGTACAAGATGTTCGATTCCAATGGCTTGTTCCTGCTGGTCACGCCCGCCGGAGGAAAGCTCTCGCGCTTCCGCTACAAGATCGGCGGCAAGGAGAAGCTGCTCAGCATCGGCCCCTACCCCGAGGTGATGCTCTCCGCAGCGCGGGATGCGCGCGACGAGGCCCGGGCCGGCGCGCAGGCCGGCCGCGGTTCCTCGCTGGTGCGCAGGCAACTGCGCGCCCAGGCGGCCAATTATGAGCGGTTTTCTACGAGCCGTCGTTCGATAATCAGTGACATCGACTCTAATTTGGGAAGGTAGGCTAAACCTCGTTTCCCGTCATTTCACAGGCTCTTGTGATGGCACTCCCTAGATACCAGTCCCAGAAGGCGCGTTCTATTTTCCGGTCGGTGGCTTCGGACCAGGGTAATCCGCCGGCCTCCGCCGCGGCTGCAAGCATGCTCGGCTCGAAACCTTCCGGATCGAGATCATCGTCATCGATTTCGGCATCTGCATCCGGAACCCCCTGGAAGACGGCGGTAGTGATGGTGTTGGCAGCCGCATGGCCGACAAACATTGCCGTCTCCTGACCTTTCGCATAGCTCCGGTTCTCGACGATATCGACATAAAGCGAATCGCGGGTTTTTTCAGCCAGTACCGGATCCGTACGATCGAAGGCGGTATCAAGAGCAATTCGCAGCATCGAAGCTGGCGAGTTATCAGTCGGAAAGACCGCGCGCCAAAGCGGCATTACGCGCTGGACCGCGAGAATATCCAGCAGAACAAGTCGGCGATGGCCAACATCGCGCCCTTGTTTGGTTTCGATATCGGGATACATCGCGCGCCAGATCGCACGCCTCCTAGGCAGGCTGACGCGCCCGCTTGCTTCCAGCTCATGCCGGGCAATATCAATGTTGCGTGCGAGCGTAAGAGAATTCGTCAATTGATGCCTCGCAATCGCCATTCATGATTTCGGCCTGTGATCGTTCCATCGGCCCCGAAAGTCCATGTTCCGTCCGGATCGGTGACCGTCTGGCCTTCCCCGCTCGACATCGCGAGCTTTGAAAAATACGTTCGGAGTCGGAACACATCGGCTTTGTAACACCGATGGGCTCGTTAGGTCGCGTGGACGGGTTTAACCAATATCAGTGCGCAAGCGAAGCTGATGAAGGCGGCGTAGCTGGTTGCGGTCTTATCGCAGCGCATGGCGATGCGTTTGAAGCGTTTGAGTTTGCCGATCGTCTGCTCGATGCGTGCGCGTCGGCGGTACAACCGCTTCGGGAAGAATTGGCCTCTTTCCTTGGAATTTTCGCGACGCGGGATGACCGGGGTGATGCCGCGCGCGCGAGCTGCCACTCGGTTGGCGCGGCTGTCGTATCTCTTGTCGGTCACCGCGATACGCGGACGGATGTCGGGTCCGATATCGAGCGAGGTCTCGAACTCGGTGGTATCGCTGGCTTCGCCGCCGGTCAGGTGGAAGTCGGGCGGGTGGCCGTCGAGATCGGTCTTGAGGTGAATTTTGGTCGGGAAGCCGCCACGCGAGCGGCCAAGGGCCAGGCCCTGCTGCCCCCTTTTGCCCCGGCGGCGGAGACGTGGGCGCGCGCCGTTGTGCTGTCGAAAAACTGCACCAGATGCGCGGTCTGGCTGTATTCGGCGAGAAGCTGAAAGAACGCCTCGAACACCCCGGAGCGGCTCAGCCGCCAGAACCGCTTCCATACGCTGTTCCATTTGCCAAATTCCGCAGGCAGGGCCCGCCACGTGATGCTATGGACAGTGAAATAGTGCACCGCTTCCAGAAATTTCCGGTCGTCATGCCCCGGCTCGCCACGGCTCGATTGGGCCGCGTCAAAAACCTTCAGCACCACAGACCAATCCTGTTCCGTCATTCCCGTCAGCATGCCCGACCCTCCGTTGCCGGTCACGCAGTGATCCGAACAATTCCCGGCTCGGGAATCGGTCAAATCCTCATATCAGGGATTCCGTCCACACGGCCTAGTGATCGACGACTTCATGGCACTCTTCTCCAGCTTCGTTGGAATTGGTCAGCTTGGAGCCAGACCGCAAAAGGTAGCTAAGCGATTTCAGTGGATTGTGATTCAGTTCGTTTGCGAAGACGGACAGATACACGATGGCCGGGACTGAAATCGCTCGGCGAAGATATTGCCGGACCGGCTCTCACTTCACTTCAAGGCCGAATTTTGCATCGAGCGAATACCTGCCGGCTCCAACGATGTAGAGCAACAGAAATCCTCCCAAGATGCTGACGTTCTTGTAGAAATTAATCTCGTTTTCGAAATGTGCCGCACCGGTCATCGTCCAGTAATGATGGGCGAGGAAACCGGTGGCGAGGGTGTATACTCCCATCAACAGCGCGAGAGGCCGAGTAAAGAGGCCGATCACGATGGCGCTCGACACAAAGCACTCCACCGCAATCGCAACAAGTGCCGCAAGCGACGGGAGGGGGACCCCAGTTTGCGCCATATAGGCGACGGTCCCACCATAATTTGTGAGTTTGCTCCACCCGAAGACAAGAAACAGCGTGACGAGGAGGAGCCGGGCGGCGAGGATGGTCTCGTTCTTAATTCTGTCAGCACCGAAAGTAGCCATGGATGATCTCCACGATTGGGCCGCCGGTTGGGCGAGCCGGTTGTTGATGTATTGACGCGGCGAATATCTGCCTGGCAGAAGAGATAAAAAAGAGAAATAATCGAAACTCATAATTTCTGGATATTGCCATGCGTCGTTTACCCGACCTAGAAGCCTGGGCGCTGTTCGCCAAAGTCGCTGAGACCAGGTCCTTCACCCGAGCGGCTAGTGAGCTGGGAATTTCGAAGCCGACAGTGTCGAAGGCGATCTCCCGCCTCGAGGCACGGATCGGCACCGCGCTGTTGAACAGGACCTCCCGTCGCCTTTCCTTGACCGAAGCCGGCCGTCGCGCGGCCAGGAGCGCCGGCCGGATCCTGACAGAAGGCGAGGCCCTGGAGACGGAGGCGATGGACCAAGCCACTGCACCTAGTGGCCTGGTCCGACTGACCGCGCCAATGTCATTCGGGATTGCGCACGTGGCGCCGCTCCTCCCGGAACTGTTCGAAACGTATCCGGAACTTTCGGTCGACCTACATTTGGCCGATGAAGTCGTCGATCTGGTTGGTGGCGGGTTCGACATCGCGATCAGAATTGCGGCTCTTCCAGATTCAGCCCTGCGGACCCGTCGCGTTTGTCGTGTCCGCCGTCTATTGGTTGGCGCACCGGAATATTTCGAAAGGCAAGGTCGGCCAGAACATCCAGGCGACCTCGCAAGACATGTCTGCCTTGGCTATGCCTATCTGCCCTCATCTAGTCGATGGCACTTCCGCCATGCGACGGGCGAGGAGGTCGATGTTGTTCCGGGTGGCCCCCTGAGGGTCAATAACGCCGATGCGCTGAGGCCAATGCTGGTGGCAGGACGAGGGCTCGCGGTGCAGCCGGAGTTCATGGCGGCTGAGGACATCGCCGCGGGCCGGCTCGAAGTGGCGATGGCCGATTGGTCGATGCCACCCATCGCCTTGAATATCGTCACGCCACCAAGCGGCTTACGACCAGCGCGTGTCACCGCCGTAATCGACTTCCTCTGGCATCACTTCGCAAACGCCCCATGGTCCTCTGGCCGAATGCTTGACAATTCGGCGGACGATCCCTGCTGACGGATACCAAGCGTCCATTCAGCCGAGGCGATGGGTGCCGAGGTTTTATGATGCCGAGCTTCCAGCGCCAGGACAGGCGCACAAGCGGTACGCACGACAAGTGGCGCGGCCTTGGCTTGAATTCGGGCAACCAACCTGAACCGCCCCGGGTTTGCCGAAGGCTCCAACTCCCAAATGGGATGGAGCGATGACGAGTCCGACGACGAACAAATTTTCTGCCGAAGTCCGCGAGCGTGCGGTGCGGATGGTGCTGGAGCCGAAGGTGAACATCCGTCGCGCTGGGCGAGGCAGCCAAGGTTCCGCCTGCCTTGGCATGTGGAATGCTGCGGAGGGGGCGATGGTGTCGATAGCGGCGAAGTTTGGCTGCTCGCCGCATACGCTGCGTGAATGGGTGCAGAAGGCGGATCGCGACAGCGGCCGTGCGCCTGGTGTTCCGTCGGAAGTATCTGCGAAGCTGAAGGCGCAGGAACGCGAGAACCGCGAACTCCGCCAGGCGAATGAGATCCTGCGCAAGGCGTCGGCATATTTTGCCCAGGCGGAGCTCGACCGCCGGTTCAAGCCATGATCGCGTTCATCGATGATCATCGCGAGGCCTATGGGGTCGAGCCGATCTGCGGGGTGCTGCCGATCGCCCCATCGACCTACTACGAGCATGTAGCGAAGCGGGCCAACCGCGAGAGGCGGTCAGAACGTGCCCGGCGGGATGAGGCGCTTGAGGCGGATATCCGGCGCGTGTTCGCGGAGAATTTCGAGGTCTACGGTGCGCGCAAAGTCTGGCGGCAGTTGCGGCGGGAAGGACGCGTTGTTGCCCGCTGCACGGTGGAGCGGTTGATGCGGATCATCGGCCTGCAGGGCGTAATCCGCGGCAAGCCGGTCAGGACAACGATCAGCGACAGGGCGACACCCTGCCCACAGGACCGCGTCAACCGCCAGTTTCAGGCGCCGGCGCCAAACATGCTCTGGGTCTCCGACTTCACCTATGTCGCGACCTGGCAGGGCTTTGTGTATGTGGCGTTCGTCATCGATACATTCGCCCGGCGTATCGTCGGCTGGCGGGTAAGCCGCACGGCGCATGCCGGTTTCGTCCTCGATGCCCTGGAACAGCCTCTTCACGACTGACGTCCGGTACGTAGCGGCGGCCTCGTCCATCATAGCGACCGGGGCAGCCAGTATGTCTCGATCAAATACACCGAGCGCCTGATGGAGGCCGGCATCGAACCGTCCGTCGGCAGTGTCGGCGATAGCTAGGACAACGCTCTCGCCGAGAGCATCAACGGCCTCTACAAGACCGAGGTCATCCGTCGTCGCGGGCCGTGGAAATCGTTGGAGGCCGTCGAGTTCGCAACCCTCGAATGGGTCGACTGGCTCAACCACAGACGCCTTCTCGAGCCGATCGGCAATATCCCGCCCGCCGAAGCCGAACAACGATATTTCGCCACACTCGACCAGATGAAGATCGCCGCTTGGCTTAACCCGAATGGCCTCCGGCAAACCCCGCGCGGCTTACTGTAAGTCACTAAAGTAAAGAGCAATTTCTCTCATCCAGTGGGGGGCCCCGCCCGGCCCCGGCCGGGCGGGATCGGGCCTGTCGGGTCAGGCGGGTTCGGCGACGCGGCGCGCGCGGCGCGGCGGGGTGCGGGCCGGGGCGATGGGGGCGGATGCTGTCGGTGCCGCGTGGGCAGGTGCCGCGTGGGCGGGTGCCGCGTAGGCGGGTGCGGCGTGGGCGGTGCGGAAGCCGGAGACGCGGCCGGCGAGGCGGCTGATTTCCTCGCGCAGGGAGTGGGTGGCGGCGGAGGTCTGCTCGACCATGGCGGCGTTCTGCTGGACGGCCTGGTTCATCTGGCCGGTGGCGGCGTTGATTTCGGCGAGGCTGCCGGCCTGTTCGGCGGCGGCGGTGGCGATTTCGCCGACGAGGCCGTGCAGGTCGGTGACGTGGCCGAGGATGGTATCGAGCGCGGTGCCGGTTTCGCCGACGAGGCGGACGCCGTTGCCGACCTGTTCGGAGGAGCGGGCGATGAGCAGCTTGATGGATTTGGCGGCATCGGCGGAGCGGTGCGCGAGGGCGCGGACCTCGGAGGCGACGACGGCGAAGCCGCGCCCGGCATCGCCGGCGCGGGCGGCCTCGACCCCGGCGTTGAGGGCGAGGAGGTTGGTCTGGAAGGCCATTTCATCGATCAGGCCGATGATCTGGTCGATTTCGCGGGCGGATGTTTCGATGCGGTTCATGGCGACCACGGCCTCGCCGACGATGGCGTGGGACTTGCGGGCGGCGTTGTTGGTGGCGTCGACGGCGCTGGCGGCCTTGGAGGCGTTGTCGGCGGTGCGGCGGATGCCGGTGGTGACGCTGTCGAGCACGGATGAGGTTTCCTCCAGGGTGGAGGCCTGCTGTTCGGTGCGGCGGGCGAGATCCTCGGCGGCTTCGGCGATTTCGGCGACGCCGAGATTGATTTCGTCGGTGCTCTGGCGGACGCCGTTGACGCTTTCGGCGAGGCGGCTGGCGGCGGTGTTGAAGTCGATGCGGAGCTTGTCGAGCGAGGGGATCAGCTGGCGGTCGACGGAGGCGGTGAGATCACCTTCGGAGACGCGTTCGAGGGCGTCGCCGACGAGGCCGACCTCGGCCATGCGTTCGGTGAGGTCGACCGCGAACTTGACGACCTTCGTCACCTTGCCCTCGGCGTCGTAGACCGGGTTGTAGGTGGCCTGGAGCCAGACGTGGCGGCCGCCCTTGCCCACGCGCTCGAAATCACCAGCGATGAATTCGCCCTGGCGCAGGCGCTCCCAGAAGGCCTGGTATTCGCGGCTGGCGGCGTATGCTGGTGTAGCGAACATGCTGTGCTTGCGGCCCACGATCTCGTCGCGCGCGTAACCCATCACGCGAAGGAAGTTGTCGTTGGCTTCGAGGATGGTGCCGTCGAGCGCGAACTTGATGACGGCCTGGGAGCGCTCGATGGCGTTGAGGATGCTTTCGTTTTCGGCGGCGGCCCGTTTCTCGGCGGTGATGTCGAGGGCGACCTTGACCACCTTCGCGACCTTGCCGGCGCGGTTGCGGACGGGGACGTAGGAGGCGCGGAGCCAGACATCGTGGCCGGACTTGGCGATGCGGCGGAACTCGCCGGAGCAGAAGGCGCCGCCGCGCAGGCGCTGCCAGAACTCGCCGTAGGCGGCGCTGTCGCGCTCGGTTACGGTTACAAAAATACGATGATGGCGCCCGATGATGTCGGCGGCGCCGTAGCCCATCAAACGGAGAAAACTGTCGTTGGCGTCGATGATCGTGCCGTCGGGTTTGAAACCGATGATGCCGAAGGAGTTTCCAATGGCATCAAACATCCTGCTTTTGTCAGAGATTTGACGTAGCTTCCCAATAACCACGAAACAATTCCCATTTTTATTGATTGATCTATTTTATTAAATAAAACTTCTATCCGGGTCTCCTTAACAATGTATTACCGGAATCTGATATTTTCATGCTGCACGCTGACTATCATGTCATTCGGCCAAAGATGCCGCGACTATCAAATAGACAAGGCGCTACATGCGATGGGATCGGAGGCGTTCCAGATCGAGGTTGTCAGCGCAGCCGTTCCGGCGCACTGGCGAGATGTTCCGAACGGTTTCTTTGGTCTCGGACCGTCGCGAAGCCGCAAACATCAGCGTTGTGGATCGGCCACCGAACCCCTTTAGCTTCAAGATGGGTGAGCGCGTACGCCGCGGTTCAGCGCGACGAGGCCGGCGGATAGCTGCGAAATCATGATTGAAGCCAGAAACGTTCAAATTTCGAGTCAACATTCTCGATCAGGCTTTACTCATTTTGATAAAAAAGATATTAAATTAGACAGCTAATGTTTTGGTCTTAAAATATCGTCTTGTGGGAATAATCTGTGATCAGTTTGAGATTACGCGACGAACGCGTCAACTGCACACAATCTCCAACCCAGCCTCCCCGCTCCTTCCGGCCCAAATGCCTCTACGGTGCCATACTGGCCATGGTTGGCCTCATGCCCAATCTGGTTTGTGGTATCGCAGATGCCAACACAATACGGGATCTCGGATTTCCCCAGGGCATTACCCTGAGGAGTGACCACCTCCATGCCAGCGTGTTCATGCCGGTCACTCAGGGGGCCATCGGGGGCGACCTGACCCTGCGTTTCATGGCTGCGAGTACACTTGGTGCCGGTGCGGCGCTGACCGTCGAGGCCAATGGCACGCCGGTGGATACCGTTCCCGCCAGCGACGCCGGTTCGCCCATCCGCATCACGATTCCGGCCTCGCTTGTGACAGGGCAATCCTCCTTTCTGCGCCTGACCTTTATCGAGACACTGCCGCCGGTCCGGCGCGGTCACTGCGGCGGCCGCTCTCCGGCAAGCACATGGATCCGCATCGCCGCAAATACCGGCTTCACGCCATCCGGCGGCAAGGCAGGCGTCGGAACCGCTTGGCGCGGACTTTCGACACCAGTGACGATCGCGCTGCCGTCACAGCCGAGCCTCGCCGACATCGATAGTGCGCTCATTCTGTCCACCGCGCTTGTCGAGCGCGGAATCACGCCGTTCGTCTCCGATCAGCCCGACGCATCGATCCGGATCGACCCATCCAATGACCCGAAACACGACGTGGCAAACGTCGAGACCGGCACCGATGGTCAATCCCAGATCGTCGTCGGCTCGCCCGCCGCGGCGCGCGGTCTCGTGGTGGCCGATCAACTGACCGCCGGCATTCGCTCGGCAGGCGTCACGGCGACGCTGGCGAGCGCCGCCACCAAACGTCAGGGGGCCGATGCTGTCACACTCGGAGCGCTTGGCATCGCCTCGAAAACGGTGACGGTATCCGGCACCAGAACCTTGCCAATTCCTCTCGTTCCGGCGTCCCTGCCGGTCAACAGGCACGTCACTGCCGTAATTCTGGAGGGGAGAGGCGCCGCCCTTCCACCAGGCGACGCCGAGGCCGTTACCTTGCTGGTGGGCGGCAACGTCGTCTGGAGCCGAGCCTTTCGGGGCGCCGTGAGGCTTGACCATGTGCGGATCGATCTGCCCCAGCGACTTCTGTCGGCAGGGGCGCCCGTCACCTTGCAACTGAGCCGGCTTGGCCACACCGAAGTGTGCTCGCAGCCTGCAGGGGTGGACTTCACCCTCATGAACAATACCGAACTGGTTCTGGGGAATGGCCCGCGCCGGCCGACAAGGTTTAACGGGTTTTCCCCTGCGGGCGGCGGCTCGGTTCCCGTGCTGACCGACCTGCCGGCGGCGGCACTCGGCCCGACCCTGCCGCTCGTCGCGCAGTTGCTGGGCAACCATGAGGTCAATCCGATCGCCATCAATGTCATCGCCGCGAACGGACCACCGACCCGTCCGTTCCTGCTGATCGCGGACAAGCCCGGTGATGTGGTGGCACAGGCGCCGCTGCCGCAACCTCGGGCGCCGCACGCCGCCCGAAAGCTTTCGCTTCCCGGCCGGTCGGCAGCGATAGAGCTGCCGCATATTCGTAAATTGACCGTTCTCCAGCTGGTCGCGACCAAGACAGGCGTTCCGGGACTGTGGTTGACTCCCGGCCCACGATCCAGCCTGGCTCAGGCTGTGTTGCCCGGCGATGGTAACATCGCCTTCTATGATGGATCGGGACCGCCAGCGACCTTCGAGACGGCCGCATACCGGGCGGACTTCCACGGTTCTGCCGTCGCCAGCGTGGCGGGCATCGTCGCGGCCTGGCGTCGGGAGCTCTTTGCGGTCATCTGGTTGCTCATCGCTGTCGCTCTCGTCGTGATTCTCGCGCGGCGGAGACACCGTCGATGAGGAGAATAATGCCGGCATGGCGGCTGGCGGCGCTTGTCATCGCCGGCACCGCCGCAACAACATCAGCCGCCAGGGCCGGTGCCTGGCCCGAGCCCGTCGGGCACTGGCTCGCGATCGAGACGTTCAGCGACTATCACGCGGCGACCCAGGGCTATGGCCAGTTCGGCCAGCCGGCCGGGCGAGGCCGCTATGTGCAATATGAGTTGTCTCCCTACATCGAATATGGGCTCACTCCACGATTGACTCTGGGTTTCCAACCCAGGGCTCAGGAAGTGATACAGTCGAACCTGCCGGGCACCCGTGGGGCCACCGGCTTCGTGCAATTCAACCTCTGGGCACGCTATGCGGTGTGGCGCGACGCATGGAACGTGATCTCGGTACAGGGGCAACTGGGCATCCCCGGCGTGCAAAGTCCGGCCTCCCCCGTTCTTGCCCAGCCAGGCGCCGAATATGAAGGCCGCGTGCTGTTTGGCCACGCCTTTCGCCTGCCCGGTGGCTGGTCCGGCTATACCGATCTCGAAGCGGGCTATCGGATGGAAGTCGATGGCTGGGCCGATCAGATCCGTGCCGACGGGACGATCGGTATTCGCCCTCGGCGAGGCTGGCTATTGCTCGCGCAAGGCTTCAACACGATCAGCGTCGGCACGGCCGCGCCCGGCGGATCGGATTACAATCTCTACCGCGTCGCGTTTTCCGTGGTGCATGACCTTACTCATCATGTCGCTGTGCAGGCAGGCCTATGGCATGACGCCGGTGGGCGAAACGTCGCTCTCGGCAATGCTGGCTTTCTTGCCGTTTGGCTGAGGTTCTGACGCATGCCCGCTTCGGGCCGGCCACCATGGCGGCCGCCTTCCGCTCGCGATCTGGCAGCACTCGACCGCCTGGTGCAAGCGGGCAGCGTCACCCCCTTGCAACGGGACGAGGCGATCCATACCGCCTATGCCTGGCGCGTCAGTCTGCCAGACGTGTTGAGCGCGATGTATCGCGTCACCAGCTTGCGATGGGCAAGAGAACTATCCGCCGCATCGGGTTTGCCGCTTGTCGATCTCCGGGCCAGTCCGTGCGATCACACGCTGCTTGCCGAAGCCGAGCATGACCTTTACCTGCGTCACCTGTTTATTCCCTGGCGGCGCCAGCCGGACGGCGTTGTGGTGATCGCAACCCTGAATCCCGAGGATCCTGCGATCCGCGCCCTCATGCGCGAACGCATGCCGGGCTGTCACGTCGAGTTCGTGATCACGTCGAAATTCGATTTGATCTGGGCCGTTCAACGGATATTTGATCCAGAATTGAGCGAAGCGGCGCGCGAGGCGCTGTTCAACCGGAATCCGGAACTCTCGGCAAAAGTCACGCTTTCGGCGGGCCAGAAGACCGTCGCGGTGGGGATTGGTCTTGCGCTCCTGCTCGCCCTGGGCCTGGCCCCCCGCCTGACGCTGCTCGGCATCATGGCGACGGTTTCCGCACTGTATGCGTCCCTGTTCGCGTTCCGCGGTGTCCTCACGATCGTCGGAAGCGGGAGGCGGACCGATATATCCGTCAATGCGAGCGAACTCGCCGCACTCAAGGACGGGGATCTCCCGGTCTTCACCGTTCTTGTTCCGATGTATCGCGAGGCTGAAGTATTGCCGATCCTGGTCGATTCGATCCGACGCCTCGATTATCCGCGGGCGAAGCTCGATGTGAAACTGGTGCTCGAAGCCGGCGACACCGAGACGATCGAGGCAGCAAAGGCCCTCGGTGCTGAGGATCTTTTCGAGATCATCCGGGTTCCGGACAGCCAGCCGAAAACCAAGCCAAAGGCGTGCAACTATGCGCTTCGCTTCGCGCGCGGCGAATACACCGTGATTTTCGACGCCGAGGACAGCCCTGAACCCGACCAGCTGCGCAAGGTTGTCGCGCTGTTCAATGCCTCCGGCCCGGAGGTCGCCTGCGTTCAGGCACGGCTCAACTATTTCAACCGTGATGACAATTTCCTGACCCGGATGTTCACACTCGAGTATAGTCAATGGTTTGACTATCTGCTGCCCGGCCTGTACCGGCTGAACATACCTATCCCCCTCGGCGGAACGTCGAACCACTTCCGAACCGAGGTGCTGCACGAACTCGGCGCATGGGATCCCTACAACGTCACCGAGGATGCCGATCTTGGCATCCGCCTCACGCAGGCTGGCTATCGGGTGGCCGTGGTGAATTCCACAACATTCGAGGAAGCAAACGGCGTCCTGCACAGCTGGATCAACCAGCGTAGCCGATGGATCAAGGGCTATATGCAGACATGGCTCGTGCATATGCGCCGGCCGGTCGAGCTTTACCGGCGGCTGGGGCCGGTCGGATTTCTCGGCTTCCATATGTTCATCGGCTTCCCCCCGATGACCGCGCTGATCAATCCGTTGCTCTGGATCATGTTTCTCGTCTCGGTCATCGTTGGGCGATCGGCCGTGGCCGGCTTCTTCCCGGGGCCCGTTCTGGTGCTTGCGCTGTTCGATCTGATGGTGGGCAACGCGATGTACGTGTATTTCAATATCGTCGCTGTCGCGAAGCGTCGCTGGTACGGGTTGGTTCCATGGGGACTGCTTGCCCCTGCCTATTGGGTATTGCACTCCGTGGCGGCCTACAAGGCACTCCTGCAACTCATCACCAACCCTCATTATTGGGAAAAGACAACCCACGGAACGTCCTCGCGCACCCAGGAAACCATTGCCAGCCTCAAGGCGGGTTCGGCCACGGGAAGTGAGGCACAGTGAGTAGCGGCGCAAACCACATCCAGGTCCGCGCTTCCGGCCCCCTGGTCACGCGTGCGTGGCGAGTGGCGCTGGTCGTCGGCGGGGCGTCGTTCTTGTTGTTCGCCGCGGCCGCTCACAAGCTCCTGCTGGCCGGCGCGATCGAGCCCGCCCTGCGCGAGTCCTGGAATCACGCCAATTCGCAGATGTTGCTGTCCGGGCAATGGCCGATGTTTGTGATGATCAATCTTCTGCACCTGATACCGGGATGCGGCCCATCCTCGATGGTCGTCATCACAATAACGGCCACCGCTCTGGCGCAGGGGCTTCTGGCGCGTGATCTCATACAACGCGGTTGGTCACCAGGTTTGGCGGCATCGGGTATTCTTGTCACCAGCGCGAACCCGGTGATCGTCATCATCGCGACCAGCGGAGCACCAATGATCTTTTACACGATCGTGGTGGGACTCCTGATTCTGGCGATCGATCGCGTCGAAGCGATCGCCGATACGCGGGCACTTATACTGCTCGGAGTTGGCGTCGCCGCGATGTTCGTCCTCTGGCCAAATGCGATCTACTGGGTAGCGCCCACATTAATCGTGCTGCCCCTCGCCTTTCGCGAAATGAACAGCATTTCCGCCGCGGTCGCGCTATTCACCATTGCACTTCTGCCAGGCTTCATTGTCGTATCGTCGATGATATTAAGCGGTGCAATGTTCGGGCGCCCGCCTGCCGAAGCGATCGCTGTATGGAACGCGATCCTGCACGGGGCGGCTCCACAGGAAGTCCTTCACAGCGCCTGGTTGGCCTCTTTTGGCGGCCAGTTCACGGCAGCGTTTGTCGCGCTGGCGCTGATGTGCGCAACTATCGCGCCAAGAAGCTGGCTGATCATCTGGCGCCTCGGGCTCAACCGGCGGGAGCAAACCCAACCGGCCACGGCCCTTGCGGCCTTATTGCTGCCGCCGATTTCAGGCGCCCTGGCGACATATTTCTGGCACCTCGACGCACCAATCGTCGTCGTTGCCTGCAGCCTGGCTGCGGTCGCCAGCTGGACCGCCACAGCGAGCCTGCGGCACGGCGAGCGAGCGGCCTGGGTATTGCTGTCGCTGGCCGGAACATCCTTCGGATGGGCGGCGCCACTTTTGTGGCAGGACTCCGGACTTGCTCACTTGCGCCACATATTGCTGACATAAGGGGCCATTGATCGTGTGTTGATGATCGTCTGCTGATCCTTCCAGCATTCGCCCCTTCCTATATCAAAAAGCCCGTTAGGATTGAGATTTCCATCATCATTTATAACCTTAACAACACAAGAAAATTATCAAATAGGTTGTCGTCTCGTTTGATTAATTGCACAATTTTTCAATCAATTGCCGCCACTCGCATACACGGCGTGACCAATCGTACTCTTCGGCAAAATGAGCCTGCTGGGCGAGCGATCGCTCTGGCTGACCGTTCCACGGATTATCAAATTCCTCGCGCAATTTTGCGGCAAAGGTCGCTGCATGTGCGTTGGCGTCAACCGTCCAAGGATAGACGTGCGCAAATCCGCTTGTGGTTTCTGGCAGTGCGCCGAGCGACGGGCAAATCACCCGGCAGCCCGCAGCCATCGCTTCAATCACCGCAAGGCATGAGGTCTCCGCGAATGTGCTGGGGTAGGTGAGAAAATGCATGTCCCGAAGCGCCATGCGTAGTTCGGCATTAGGGACGATACCATGATAAAACACACCTGATAACGCTTGCGCTCGTTCGTAGAGATGGCTGTAAGGGCCGTCGTCGCCAAGATAAAGTTTCATGGACGACCAGACGTGCAGTTCGGCATTGACTGGGTTGATGTGTTCCCAGGCGTCGAGAAGTACGGAAAGACCGCGGAACGGCGTGCTAGCATAAGCACAACGCCAAACAGGACCTGCTTCCCATCGCCGCGGCGATGCGTTGACGTCAGTCGCATTGCGCAGCACCACACAACGTTCCGGCGGTAGCCCGAATGTCTTGAGATATTGTTCACGCTGCCAGTGGGAGACAAAAACAAAACAGTCGACCAAATCGACAGTCGCCTTGTCTGAACACCATTGAACCCATTCCTGGTTGACGTCATGATGTATCCAGACCACGCGCGGCCTGGAGTCCTTTTCGCTGCCGGGGTGGTTGATTTGAAGGTTGATGCGATCGAGTTCCTGAGCCATCCGTTGCTTCAGGCCACCAACCATCAACTCAGTCCCAGCCATTGGCGTCTGCGGGACCCATGTAGACTTTTTCGAATCAGCAGCTGAGGTCACAGGATGAAATTGCCGCACGGCGTCGGCTAAATCTGCGGGCAAAAGCCGCGATCTACCCACGTCACGATGTATGTCGATTTTATTTCCGTCGCCTATGGTCGCGGCGCGCTGCGATCCGTCCGCTGTCACCTCGTCCGCTGCCTTTGGATAAAATTGCAGATTGTATTGGGCTAGGGAACGCACATGTTCAGGAACGTCGGCGCTTTGTGCAAGCCAGTTGCACGCCGCAGCACCGCGCGCCTTACGCGCTGGATCGGGCGAATAATTGGCCGCAATCGACAGTTCCTCGCGCAGCCCCCAATCGAAAATGTAATCCTCGATAAACAGCGTGTCGCCGTCAGGATATCCTAGCGCAATCCCTTGTTCTGCAAACAGCGCCGCCGCTTCGTTTCGGCTGCGCTCCCGGTGGTAACGCGCGAGATCGTACAGCGGTTCTGCACGGTGTGGGCGTTGGCTGAAGGCGGCCAGCGATTGGCGCACGAATCCGCCGTCGTCACCGAGACGGAGAAGACAACGGGCCTCCTGCAACCGCGCATACCACGCTTCCTCATCCCCACCGCCCATCGTTGCCCGCTTGGCGTAGGTCTCGACGGCCTCAGTCAACCGTCCGGCATCTCGGTAGCTCTGGGCGAGATAGAACACATAACGGGCGTTCTCAGGATCATCGGCCAACGCCTCGGTCAGCAGCCGGATATCGCGTTCAAATTTGTCGACGCGGTTGGCGCCGCTTGCATGGTCTTTGAACCACACGCCATCAAGCCGCTGGTGATCGCCATCGACGGCGAGATACTCATGCGTGACACCATGATACAGCGCTCCGGCATTCCGGCGAACAAGTCGGGCATTCCAATAGCTGATGCCCGCATGCTGCAGCAAATCGTAACATGGTGCTTGGAGTTTTTGCTGGAAGTCGGGGTCGTCGACGACGAGTTCCATATCGGCATCATTCAGCAATAGATAATCGTACTCGATGGGTGTCGCATAAGCATGTGCCAGCGCCTCGTTGCGAGCCTGCGCGAAATTCTCAAACGGAAAACTATGCAACTCACCAGGAATGCCGCGCTCGGCAAAGAACGAACGGATAAAATCCTGCGTCCCATCAGTCGAGCCGGTATCGCCGATAACCCAAGCCGAAATCCACGGTGCAACAGCGCCAAGACAACGCGCGAGATTGGCCATCTCGTTTTTCACGATCATGTTCAGGCAGATCGTCTTCCTATCAGCCATCAAAATCCCCTTATGATCAATACGCATATCGATAATAGGCGCGCCTCTCGGAGGAGAGGGTGTCGTTAGTTATTCACTAATTCACTTGAACTAACTATCTGTTATCGATATCGCAATGCTCGTCGTCCTCCGTGATCGGATAGGCGGCGACACCACTCACGCAACCAGGACCGTGGCACCATCGAGCACACCCGCCGGGATGATCTCAGCCACACCGGTCCAGCGACCATGGGTCTCCAGTTCCCGAGAGCCGGACCGGAAAAGATAGTTGAGCGATTTTATCGGGTTGTGATTCAGTTCGCTTTCGAAGACATGACCGGCCCCCACTGAGTGGTCCGGGTTGAAAGTTGGTGCAATTTCACCTCCGGCCTTGGCGGCGGCGCAGTGTCTGGCGCTGGGGGGCGGTCAGTCATGAGACAGGCGATGCACAACGACGATCCGGCGTTCCGGAAAGCCCATCTGCGGATGTTCGTCAGCAAAACGATGGTGAAGATCGGCACCGTGAGCATCGACGGTCCGCGTTCAGCCCTGGCGACAGCCGTCGGGCGGGATCATGAACCCAGTGCGATTGACGGTGCCCAGATCCATCGCAAGTGGCGTCCCGTAGGGGATTCGAACCCCTGTTATCGCCGTGAGAGGGCGACGTCCTAGGCCTCTAGACGAACGGGACTTTCTGAAAGCGTGGGTAGCCGAGTGGTGGGGGCAGGTCAAGCGGGAGCGGCGTCGATCAGGATCAGGCTGACCGAGGTTCTGCCATTCCATTGTTCCGCGCGGATGTGACCTGCAAGATTGAGCGGTGCGCCGCCCGGACGGGCCAGCGCGGCCGCAAGGTCGCCGTCTCCGGCGCGGAACAGGATCGTCTTCAGCCGGCCACCGGCCTCGCCCTCGACGAAGGCGCGGATCGTCGCCTCGTTCCGGCCGATGCGGTCCGCCCGCAGGACCCGCGCCCGCGGCACCACGAACACCGGCTCCTCGTTGCCGGCGCCGAACGGCCCGACGCGGCCGATCGCCGCGGCGAGCGCCTCGTCGATCCCGCCGACCGCCGCCATGCCCTCGATCGGCAGATCGGCCGCGTCCGGCAGCGTCGCGGCCACCGCCAACCGCTCTGCGAGGAAGCCGCGCAGCGCCTCGATCCGCCCGGCTTCCACCGTGAAACCCGCGGCCATGGCGTGGCCGCCGCCCTTGATCAGCAGCCCCGCCTCGCGCGCGGCGATGATCGCGCTGCCGAGATCGACCCCCGGCACCGAGCGGCCAGAGCCCACCGCCCTGCCCTCCGCGATTCCCGCGACCAGGGCCGGACGGTTGAAGGTTTCCTTGATCCGGCCGGCGACAATGCCGACCACGCCCGGATGCCATTGCTCGCCGGCAACCAGCGCGACCGGCGCGCCGGCGGCGAACTGGGCCTCGGCGTCGGTCATCGCCTCGTCCAGCAGCCCGGCCTCCACCGCCTGGCGCTCGCGGTTGATCTCGTCGAGGCGGCGCGCCAGCACCATCGCCGTCGCCGGCTCGGCGGCGAGCAGCGTGCGCAGCCCGAGATCCGCCTCGGCGATGCGGCCGGCGGCGTTGATCCGCGGGCCGATCGCGAAGCCGCAGGTCATCGTGCCCGGCGCCTCCCTCACCTGCGCGACGTCGAGCAATGCCGCGATTCCCGGCCGTTCCCGCCGCGCCATCACCTTCAGCCCCTGGGTCACCAGCGCGCGGTTAAGGCCGGTGAGCGGCATCACGTCGCAGACCGTCGCGAGCGCGACGAGGTCGAGCATCGACAGCAGGTCGATCTCGCGCCGCGTCGCGAAGAAGCCCCGCCGGCGAAGTTCGCGCTGCACGGCGACGAGGGTGAGGAAGCTGATCGTCGCCGCGCAAACGTTGCCGAGGCCCGACGCATCGTCAGCGCGGTTCGGGTTCACCGTCGCCACGATGGCGGGCGGAGCCCCCTCGCTCTTGTGATGGTCGAGAACGATGGCATCCGCCCGGCCGTCGAGCGCCGCGAGCGCCTCATGCGCCGCCGTTCCGCAATCGACGCAGACGATCAGTTCCGCCCCCTGCCCGGCAAGCGCCCGCAGCGCCGGCGCGTTCGGCCCGTAGCCCTCGCGGAGCCGATCCGGCACGTAATTGATGGTCGTCGCGCCAAGTTCCCCAAGGCCCAGCGCCATGAGCGCGCCCGAACAGGCGCCGTCGACGTCGTAATCGCCAAAGATCGCGATGGTCGCGCCGCGCTGCACTGAATCGGCGATCCGCGCCGCCGCGGCATCCATGTCGGTCAGCGCCGAGGGATCGGGCAGATAGGCGCGCAGCGTCGGCTCGAGGAAATCCGCGGCATGATCCGGCATCACGCCGCGCCCGGCGAGCAGCCGGCCGATCACCTCCGGCACGCCGCAGCGCTGGGCGATGGCCTGCGCCGTGCGGTCCGCGGCCGGGCGCCAGAGCCAGCGCCGGCCGGTCAGGCTGCGTTCGACCCCGAAAGCCGGCGCCGCCCCGTTCAGGCCGGCGTCCACGGCTTGGTCTGGAAGTTGTGATGCGCCTCGATATAGCGGACGGTGCCGGATTTCGACCGCATCACGATCGAGTGGGTCACCGCGCCGGTCGCATACCGCCGCACGCCGCGCAGCATCGGGCCGGTGGTCACGCCGGTCGCCGCGAACATCACGTTGCCCGCCGCCATTTCGTGAACCTGGTAGAGCCGCGACGGATCGGCGATGCCCATGCCCTTCGCCCGGTCGATCTGCGAGCTGTCCTCGAACAGCAGCCGTCCCTGCATCTGCCCGCCGGTGCAGCGCAGCGCGGCCGCGGCGAGAACGCCCTCCGGCGCGCCGCCCGAGCCCATGTAGATGTCGATCCCGGCCTCGGGTTGCGCCACCGCGATCACGCCCGAAACGTCGCCATCCCCGATCAGGGTGATCCGCGCGCCGGCCTCGCGGCACCGCGCGATCAGCTCGGCATGGCGCTCGCGCTCCAGCGTGCAGACCATCAGGTCGGAAATGTCGCACCGCTTGGCGCGGGCGAGGTTGCGGAGATTTTCCTCAACCGGCGCATCCAGCGCCACCACCCCCTCGGGCAGATCGGGACCAACCGCGATCTTGTCCATGTAGATATCCGGCGCGTGCAGGAAGTTGCCGCGCTCCGCCAGCGCGATCACCGCGATCGCGTTCGGCGCGCCCTTGGCGGCGATGGTCGTGCCCTCGAGCGGATCGACGGCGATGTCCATCTCCGGTCCGCCGGCGCCGACGCGTTCGCCGATATAGAGCATCGGCGCCTCGTCCATCTCGCCCTCGCCGATCACGACGACACCGTCGATCGCGACCGCGTTGAACGCCTGGCGCATCGCGCCGACCGCGGCCCCATCCGCGCTGTTCTTGTCGCCCCGGCCGATCCAGGCCGAGGCCGCGAGCGCGGCGGCTTCCGTGACGCGCACGAGTTCGAGGGCGAGGTTACGGTCCGACTGGGCCGGGGTCTTGGCGTTGTCCATCTTCGCGGTCTCCTGCGGGTCGAGCGTCGATCAGGCCTGTTCGATGCGGATGAGCGCCGGCGGCTCCTGCACCGCCGGCAGTGCGGCGATCTGCACCAGCGCCGCCGCCATCGCGGCCTCGTCAGTCTCATGGGTGATGATCACCACCGGCACCACATCGCCCGGGCTGCGGCCGCGCTGGAGCATCGTTTCCAGCGAGATGCCGTGATCGCGCAGCACCGCGGTGACATCGGCGATCACGCCGGGCTGATCCAGCACCATCAGCCGCAGGCAATAGGCCCCGCGATGCGCCGCCATCGGCACCGAGGCCTCGCTGCGCAGCGCATCGGGCGCCATGCCGAGCATGGGCGTCTGCCGGCCGCGGGCAAGGTCGATCAGGTCGGCCACCACGGCCGAGGCGGTCGGCCCCGCCCCGGCGCCGCGCCCCTGGATCACGATATCGCCCACCGGCTCGCCGCTGATCACGACCGCGTTGTTCACGCCATCCACCTTCGCCAGCGCCGAGTTCTCCGGCACCATCGCCGGATGCACGCGGGTCTCGATTCCGGCCTCGCTCGCGCGGGCGATGCCGAGCAGCTTGATCCGGTAGCCGAGCTCGTCGGCGAAGGCGATATCCACCGCGCTGATCCGGCGGATGCCCTCGACATGCACCGCCCCGAAATCCACCTGGCGGCCGAAGGCGATGGCCGCGAGGATCGCCAGCTTGTGGGCGGTATCCACCCCGTCGATATCGGCCGAGGGGTCGGCCTCGGCATAGCCGAGCGCCTGGGCCTCGGCGAGCACGTCGGCGAACTCCATCTTCTCGTCGCGCATCCGCGTGAGCATGTAGTTGCAGGTGCCGTTGAAGATGCCGGACACGCTGGCGATCCGGTTGGCGCCGAGCCCCTCGCGCAGCGCCTTGATGACGGGAATGCCGCCCGCCACCGCCGCCTCGAAGCGGATGCCCGGCCCGCCGCGGATCAACCCCGCGAGGTCGCCGCCCGCCTGCGCGATCAGCGCCTTGTTCGCCGTCACCACCGGCTTGCCCGCGGCCAGGGCCGCCTCGACCAGGTCCCGCGCGGCACCTGAAGCACCGCCGATCAGCTCGACGACGACATCCACGGCCGGATCGGTGGCGAGCACCAGCGGGTCCTCGACCCAGCGGATACCCTCGAGCGACACCCCGCGATCCCGCGTCCGGTCCCGCGCGGACACCGCCACCACGCGCACCGGCCGACCGGCCCGCGCGGCGATGATCGCCGCATTCTCCTGCAACAGCCGCACGACCCCGGCGCCGACCGTCCCCAGCCCGGCGATCCCGACCGACAGTTCACCATTCATGCCGAGACGCTCTCCTGCTGGTTGGGCGCATTGCCCGGTGCCATGAAGGCGCGGATGTTCCGCACCGCCTGCCGGAGCCGATGGGTATTTTCGACGAGCGCGATGCGGACATGGCCATCGCCATACTCGCCGAAGCCGATCCCCGGCGCGACCGCGACCTTGGCGCGCTCCAGCAGCAGCTTCGCGAAATCGACCGAGCCGAGATGCGCGAAGCGCTCCGGAATCGGCGCCCAGGCGAACATCGACCCCGCCGGGCTCGGCACGTCCCAGCCTGCCTGCGCGAGTCCCTTGATCAGCACGTCGCGCCGTTCGCGGTAGAGCGTGCGCATCTGCTCGACGCAGTCCTGCGGCCCGTTCAGCGCCGCCGTCGCCGCGACCTGGATCGGCGTGAAGGCGCCGTAGTCGAGATAGGACTTCATGCGCGCGAGCGCCGCGACCAGCCGCGGATTGCCGGCGGCGAAGCCCATGCGCCAGCCCGGCATCGAATAGGTCTTCGACATCGAGGTGAATTCCACCGTGATGTCCTTCGCCCCCTCGACCTGCAGCACCGAGGGCGGCGGCTCGCCCTCGAAATAGATCTCGGCATAGGCGAGATCGGACAGGATGAAGATCTCGTGCTTGCGGGCGAACGCGACGATTTCCTTGTAGAAATCCAGGGTCGCCAGATATGCCGTTGGATTTGAAGGAAAATTCACGATCAGCGCGGTCGGCTTCGGCACCGAGTGCCGCACCGCACGGTCGAGCGCGCGCAGCATCTCGTCATCCGGCGTGGCCGGCACCGAGCGCACCGAGGCCCCGGCGATGATGAAGCCGAACTGGTGGATCGGGTAGGACGGGTTGGGCACCAGGATCGTGTCGCCCGGCGAGGTGATCGCGTTGGCGAGGTTGGCCAGCCCCTCCTTCGAGCCGAGTGTGGCGATCACCTCGGTCTCCGGGTTCAGCTTCACGCCGAAGCGGCGGTCGTAATACGCGGCAAGCGCGCGCCGCAGGCCGGGAATGCCCTTGCTGGTGGAATAGCGGTGGCTGCGCGGGTCGGCCACGGTCTCGACCAGCTTGGCCACGATATGCGGCGGCGTCGCGCTGTCGGGATTGCCCATGCCGAGGTCGATGATGTCCTCGCGCCGGTTGCGCGCGGCCGCCTTCGCCTGGTTCACCTCCGCGAAGACATAGGGTGGAAGGCGGCGGATGCGGTGAAATTCCTCGGTCATGATCGGTCCTGAGCGTCCGGTGTGGTGGGTTTGTGGCGGGGGTATAACATCTGTGCCGCACCGCCGCGACCGCTGGCGAGCGCTTCGAGGCGAATGTCTGCCGCCGGCACGCCGGCGACCTCGAGCGCGTTGGCGATCGCCGTCGCGCGCAGAAGGGCGAGCCGCAAGCCGGCCGGATCACGCCCTGGCGCGAACCCGATTGCGGCAATGGGGCGCCCGGCGCGGCGCGCCGCGAACGCGCCCAGCAGCGCGATCTGCGCCGGCGACAGCACGGCTTCGCGCGGCCGGAAGCCGAGACGCAGCGGCGGCACGGAAGGCGGCGGCGGCGCCGCGGCGGGGGCTGGCGGCTCATGGCCAGCCATGAGGTTCTGGCCGCGATTCGCCGCCTCCAGCCGCCCGCGCAGCGCCGCCTGATCGGCGGGGGAAATCGATGTCGGCCGCGGCGGCACCGAAGCCAGGTTCGGCCAGGGCGAATCGAGCCCCGGCGCGGGCGGCGGCCCCGAGCTGATCACCCCGCCCTCGTAGCGGTGCAGCAGCGCCGCCGGGCTGTAGGCCGCGCAGCCCGACAGCGCGATCACCGCGAGCGCGGCCATTACGGCGACGATTCGACTCGGGGTTTCAGGGGTGGGCGGAATCTGGCTATAGGTCACTTCGGCTCCTCGCTTGCGCCACCAACCTTAGCGCCTGCATCCCGGAGCCGGAAGGAGCGTCGATGGCCGAACAGCAAAATCCGCGGACGGAAGCCCCAAACCTTCCCGATCCCGCCGCTTTTTCCCGCACCATGGCCGATATCGCGGCCCGATCGCAGCGCATCGTGGCCGAATGGCTGCAACGCCAGCACGAGGCCGATGTCGCGATCGATCCGCTCAACATCGGCAGCGCGTTCATGGAGATGATGGCCCGGCTGATGGCCAATCCCGCGTCGCTGATCGAGGCGCAGATCGGCTTCTGGCAGGATTACGTCACGCTCTGGCAGCACTCGACCCGCCGCATCATGGGAATCGAGACCCAGCCGGTGGTGCCGCCGGACCCGCGCGACAAGCGCTTCCAGCACGAGGAATGGAAGGAAAACGAGATCTTCGACTTCATCCGCCAGAGCTACCTGCTCTCGGCCCGCTTCGTGCAGGATGTGGTCCGCCGCGTCGACGGGCTCGATCCGAAGACGGCGCAGAAGGTCGATTTCTACGCGCGCCAGTTCGTCGACGCGATGAGCCCGTCGAACTTCGCCCTGACCAACCCCCAGGTCCTGCGCAAGACCGCCGAGACCGGCGGCGAAAACCTGCTGCGCGGCCTGTCGAACCTGCTGCGCGATCTCGAGGCCGGGCGCGGCCAGCTGCACATCCGCATGACCGACGCCGAGGCCTTCAGCGTCGGCGGCAACATCGCGGTCACGCCGGGCAAGGTCGTCTACCGCAACGAGCTGATGGAGCTGATCCAGTACGCCCCGGCGACCACGACGGCGCACAAGACCCCGCTGGTCATCTTCCCGCCCTGGATCAACAAGTTCTACATCCTCGACCTGCGCCCCAAGAACAGCTTCATCCGCTGGGCCGTCGAGCAGGGGCACACCGTCTTCGTCGCGAGCTGGGTGAACCCGGACGAGCGCCTCGCCGAGAAGGATTTCGCCGACTACATGAAACTCGGCGTGTTCGCCGCCCTCGACGCGATCGAGCAGGCCACCGGCGAGCGCCAGGTGAACGCGATCGGCTACTGCCTCGGCGGCACGCTGCTCGCCGCCACCCTCGCGGTGATGGCCCGCCGGCGCGACAGCCGGATCAAGTCCGCGACCTTCCTCGTCACGCTGACGGATTTCGCCGATGTCGGCGAACTCGGCGTCTTCATCGACGAGGAACAGCTCGCCGCGCTGGAAGACCGGATGAACCGGCGCGGCTATCTCGAAGGCTCGGCGATGGCCACCACCTTCAACATGCTCCGCTCGAACGACCTGATCTGGAGCTTCGTGGTCAACAACTACCTGCTCGGCAACGAGACCTTCCCCTTCGACCTGCTCTACTGGAATTCCGATTCCACCCGCATGCCGGCGGCGATGCACTCGTTCTATCTTCGCAACATGTACCAGAGGAACCTGCTGAGCCAGGCGAACGCCATCACCCTCGACGGCACGCCGGTCGATCTCCGGCGGATCAAGGTGCCGGTCTACTTCCTCTCCTGCCGCGAGGACCACATCGCCCCCTGGGCCAGCACCTACCGCGCGACGCAGCTGATGGCCGGGCCGAAGCGCTTCGTGCTCGCCGCCTCCGGCCATATCGCCGGCGTGATCAACCCGCCGGGCAGCGGCAAATACAACCATTTCGTCAACGCCACCCTGCCGGCGAACGCCGAGGACTGGTTCGCCGGCGCGACCGAGGTGGCCGGCTCCTGGTGGCCGGACTGGCAGCGCTGGATCGCCGCACAGGGCCGCGGCGAGGTTCCCGCCCGCACACCCGGCGACGGCGCCCTCCCCGCCCTCGCCGATGCCCCCGGCGATTACGTGAAAGTCCGATCGGCTTGAACCAGCCGGATGCGGCCGGCGGCATCGCGATGGTGCTGCCCGCCAGCGAAGCCTTTGCCCCCGGCCGGGCCGGCGCGATCGCCCTGGTCGTCCGGCGGCTCGCGGCCGCCACCGGTGCCTCGGTCATCGGCGCCGCCTGCGCGGAGCCGGGCTTTCCCGGCATTGCCTGCGATCCGGTCCGCTTCCGCGCGCCGCTCGCCTACAATGCCGGCGTGCTGCGCCGGCTGCGGCGGCTCCGCCCGGCGAGCATCGACATCCACCAGCAGCCGCGCCTCGCCCGGCTTGCCGCGCGCCTGCTGCCCGGTAGCCGGGTGATGCTGTTCCTGCACAACGAACCGACGACGATGCGCGGCCTCACCAGCCCGGCGGCGCGGGCGGGCACGCTGCGCCGCCTGCACGCCGTGGTCTGCGTCTCCGATCATCTGCGCGCCCGCTACGCGACCGGCCTTGCCGACACCGCCCGCCTCGTCACGCTGCACAACCCGCTCACCCTCGCCGAACTGCCGGCACCTCCCGATGCGCGGCGGCGCGAAATCCTGTTCGCCGGCCGCATCGTCGAGGGCAAGGGCATCGCCGATTTCATCGCCGCCAGCGCCGCTGCCCTGCCGCGCCTGCCCGGCTGGTCCGCCCGCATCATCGGCGGCGACCGCTTCGGGCCGGACAGTCCGGAAACCCCGTTCGTGCGCGAGATGCGGGCCCGCGCCGGCGCCGCCGGCATCGCCTGGGACGGCTACCGGCCGCACGACGAGGTTCTGGCGGCGATGGCCGGCGCCGCGATCGTCGCGGTGCCGAGCCGCTGGCCCGAACCCTTCGGCCTGACCGCGCTGGAGGCGATGGCGGCCGGCGCCACCCTGGTCGCGACACGGGCGGGCGGCCTGCCGGAAGTGGTGGGCGAGGCCGGGCTGCTGGTGCCGCCCGGCGACGCCGCCGCGCTGGAAGCCGCCTTCCTGCGTCTGGCGGGCGACGACGCGGCCCGCGACCGCCTCGCCGCCGCCGGCCGCGCCCGCGCGCAATTGTTCGACACGCCCGTCATCGCCGCCCGCCTGCAGCGGTTGCGCGACGCCGAAACGCCGGTATGAGCGGGGCATGACCATGCAACGCGCCGCCCTCATCGCCGCCCTGATCCTGCCGTTTGGCCTGCTTTACGCCCGCGCCGGCGCCGAATTGGCGATGGGCGCGGTCGATATCCTGTTCCTCGTCCATGCCGCCCGCACCGGCGACTGGCGCTGGGCGCGGCAGCCCTGGTTCGTGTTCGGCTGCCTCTGGTGGATCGCGGTGATGATCTGCTCGACGCCGATCCCCGCCCTCGGCCTCGGGCCGGGCGGCTGGAAATCCTTCACCCAGGCGCTGGTGCTGATCCGCCTGCTGGTGCTCGCCGCCGCCCTCGGCCACTGGGTGCTCGATACACCGGCCGCGCGCACCCGGTTCTGGCTCGCCCTTGCCGCCTGCGAAGCCTGGATCCTGCTGCAAAGCTGGCAGCAGGAGATTTTCGGCGTGAACATCTTCGGCGACCACCGCTGGGGCGACGGCGCGCTCACCGGCCCGTTCTGGGCGCCGCGCGCCGGCCCGCCGTTCAGCCACCTGCTGTTTCTCACCGCCCTGCCCGTCATCGCGGCGCTGATCGCGCGGCGGGGCACCGCGCCGAAACTCGCGGCCGCCGCCGTCGGCGGGCTCGGCTTCGCGACAACGCTGGTGATCGGCCAGCGCATGCCCTTCGCGCTGGCGCTGCTGGGCCTCGCCGTCACCGCCCTCGCCTTCCGGCCGATCCGCCTGCCGGCGATCGGCCTCGGCGTGCTGATCGTGCTCGCGATCCCGGCGCTGAAACTGGTCTCGCCGCCCAGTTTCGACAAGCTGGTGCTGGAGACGGGCCGCCAGGTCAGCCATTTCGCGAAAAGCCCCTATGGCGAGCTCTACACGCGGGCAACGGTGATGATCGAGCACGCCCCCTTGCGCGGCTACGGCTTCAACGGCTTCCGCGATTTCTGCCCCGAGCCGCGGTTCGATCGCGGCCTCCCCGCGCTCGGCATCGGCCCGACCAGCCTGAAGCGCGGCGCCTGCAACATCCATCCGCACAATTTCTATCTCCAGGCCGCCCTCGATGGCGGGCTGATCGGCCTCGTGCTGTTCGCCGCGATGAACGCGGCCTGGCTGCTGGCACTCGGCCGCGGAATCATGCGCCGGCCGATGGCGCTCGGCGCCTTCATCGGCGTGCTGACCTATGCCTGGCCGCTCGCCTCGACCGACAATTTCGCCGTGCTGCCGATGGCGGGCTGGCTCTTCGTCATGCTCGGCCTCGGCCTCGCCCTGCCGCGCTCTGGTCCGCCCGAGCCCGCCTGCCTATATCCCGAAGCAACGATACGCCCCACCACGACAGGATCTCCCGCATGAGCGATCTCGTTCCCGTCACCGTCCTCACCGGCTTTCTCGGTGCCGGCAAGACCACCCTGCTCAACCGCATCCTCACCGAGGATCACGGCCGCAAATACGCCGTCGTGATCAACGAGTTCGGCGAGCGCGGCGTCGACAACGACCTCGTCGTCGATACCGACGAGGAAGTCTTCGAGATGAACAACGGCTGCATCTGCTGCACCGTGCGCGGCGACCTGATCCGCATCATCGGCGGGCTGATGAAGCGCCGCAACCGCTTCGACGGCATCATCGTCGAGACCACCGGCCTCGCCAACCCCGCCCCCGTCGCGCAGACCTTCTTCGTCGACGAGGACGTGAAGGCGAAGACGAGGCTCGACGCGATCGTCACGGTGGTCGACGCGAAGAACCTGCCCGCCCGCCTCGCCGACGCGCCGGAAGCCGAGGACCAGATCGCCTTCGCCGACGTCATCGTGCTCAACAAGCTCGACCTCGTCACCCCGGAGGAACTCGCCGATGTCGAGGCGCGAATCCGCACGATCAACCGCTTCGCCCAGATCCACCACACGACCCGCGCCGACGTGCCGGCCGACCGCCTGCTCGGCATCAACGCCTTCAGCCTCGACCGCGTGCTGCAATCCGTGCCGGATTTCCTCGAGGAGGATTCCCACACCCATGACGAGCATATGAGCAGCATCAGCCTCTCGGTGAAGAAGCCGCTCGACCCCGAGCTGTTCAACGCCTGGATCGGCGGCATCCTCGCCACCCAGGGCCAGGACATCCTGCGCACCAAGGGCATCCTCGCCTTCGCCGGCGAGGATCGCCGCTTCGCCTTCCAGGCCGTGCACATGATGGCGGATGGCGATTTCATCCGCCCGTGGAAGGATGGCGAGGAACGCGAAAGCCGCATCGTCTTCATCGGCCGCGATCTCAACCGGCCGATGCTGCGCCGCGGCTTCGAAAGCTGCATCGCCGAATGAGCGGCATGGTCACCGACGCGGACGAGATGCTCCGTGTGCGCGGCGTCTCTCACGATTGCGCCGAGTTCGTCACCGCCCTCGCCTTCGACCGCGCCGGCGGCACCCTCGCCGCCGGACTCGGTGACGGGCGGATCGTGCTGCGCGGCCTCGCCGGCGGCGACTTCGTTGAACACGCCTGCCACGACGGCGCGGTGCTCGCCCTCGCGCCGGATATCGACCAAAGCGGCTTCTGCTCCGGCGGCGATGACGGCGCGCTGAAACGCCTCGATTCCGCAACGGGCGAAAGCACCGAACTCGCCAGCTTCGGCATGAAATGGGTCGAGCACGTCCTCACCGTGCCGGACCGCAAGGCGCCGCTGCGGGCGGCCGCGGTCGGCAAGACGATCCACCTGCTCGATGCCGCCGGCGCCACACTCCGCACCCTCGCGCATCCCTCGACCGTCGCCGGCATGGCGCTCGATCCGAAGCACCGCCGCCTCGCCGCCGCGCATTACAACGGCGCCTCGCTCTGGTTCGTGCGCTCTGAGAACGCGAAGCCGCAGGTCTTCGAATGGAAGGGCAGCCATCTCGCCATCGCCCTGCATCCCGATATCGAGGCGATGGTCACCACCATGCAGGAAAACGAGCTGCATGGCTGGAAACTGCCCGACGGCCAGCACATGCGGATGAGCGGCTACCCGACAAAGCCCGAATCGCTCGACTTCACCCGCTCGGGCAAGTGGCTCGCCACCGCCGGCGCCGAGGCCATCGTGATCTGGCCGTTCTTCGGCGGCGGGCCGATGGGCAAGGCGCCGCTCGAACTCGCCGCCGGCGAAACGGTGGTCCGCCGCGTCGCCTGCCATCCGCAGCACGAGGTCGTCGCCGCCGGCTTCGCCGACGGCTCGGTCGTCGTGGCCGACATCGCGCGCGAACGCATCCTGCCCGTCGCCGCCGCCGGGCGCGGCGCGGTCTCCGCCCTCGGCTGGAGTCCGAACGGCGCCCATCTCGCCTTCGGCACGGAGTCCGGCTTTCTTGCCCTGATCGATTTCTCGCGAAAGGACTGACATGACCAGCATGCCCATCACCGGCGGCGCGCTCGCCATGCCCAAGCTCGGTCTCGGCACCTGGCGGATGAGCGGGCGCGACTGCACCGCCGCCGTCACCCGCGCGCTAGCGCTCGGTTATCGCCATATCGACACCGCCGAGATGTACGGCAACGAGGAGGCCGTCGGCGCCGCCCTCGCCGAAAGCGGCATCCCGCGCGACGAGATCTTCCTCACCACCAAGGTCTGGTACGAAAACCTCACGCCGGACGGCGTGCGCCGCGCCATCGAGGCCAGCCTCGCCAAGCTGCGCACCGACCATGTGAACCTCTTCCTGATCCACTGGCCCTCGCCCTCGATGAATCTCGCCGCGGTCCTCGCCACCATGGCGCATCTCAAACATGAAGGCCTGGTGCGGCATATCGGCGTGTCGAACTTCACCGTCGCGCTGATGCGCCAGGCGGTGGAGGCGATCGGCGCCGAGATCGCCTGCAACCAGGTGGAATATCACGTCCTGCTCGGGCAGGACGCGGTGCTCGACTATGCGCGGGCCCACGGCATCACCGTCACCGCCTATTGCCCGCTCGCCCAGGGCCGGCTCGGCGACCATCCGGCGCTCGCGGAGGTGGCCGCGAAACATGGCGCGACGCCGGCGCAGGTCGCCCTCAAATACCTGCTCGACCAGGACGGTGTCGCGGCAATCCCCAAGGCCGCGCGCGAGGAAACCCAGCGCGCCAACCTCGCCGCCCTCGCCATCACCCTCGATGACGAGGACCGCACCGCCCTCGCCGCCCTGCCGAAAAACCAGCGCTTCGTCGATCCGGCCTTCGCGCCGGACTGGGACTGAAAAAAAACCGGCCGGCGTTGTCGCGCCGGCCGGCCTCACCCCGTTCTGAGGGCTACCGCCGCCGGATCAGGCGGCGTCGGACGCCCGCTCGGCCTTCTTGCGCGCGTGCGGATCGAGATGCCGCTTGCGCAGCCGCACCGCGCCCGGCGTCACCTCCACCAGCTCGTCATCCTCGATATAGGCGATCGCCTGCTCCAGGCTCATCCGGCGCGGCGGCGTCAGCAGCAGCGCGTCGTCCTTGCCCGCGGCGCGGATATTGGTGAGCTTCTTCTCCTTGATCGGGTTCACGTCGAGGTCGTTCTCCCGGCTGTGCTCGCCGATGATCATGCCCTCGTAAACCTTCTCGCCGCCGCCGATGAACAGCGTGCCGCGTTCCTGCAGGTAGAACAGCGCGTATTGCACGCTCTCGCCATCGGCATTGGCGATCAGCGCGCCGTTGCGCCGCCCCTCGATCGTCCCCTTCCACGGGCCGTAACCGATGAAATGCCGGTTCATCACGCCGGAGCCGCGCGTATCCGTCAGGAACTCGCCGTGATAGCCGATCAGCCCGCGGCTCGGGATGTGGAAGGTCAGCCGCTGCTTGTCGCCGCCCGAGGGGCGGATATCCTGCAACTCGCCCTTGCGCCGGCTCATCTTCTCGACGACGACGCCGGAATACGGCTCGTCCACGTCGATCAGCACCTCTTCCATCGGCTCCTCGCGCGCGCCCGTCTCCGGGTTGTCACGGGTCAGCACGCGCGGCCGGCCGATCGTCAGCTCGAAGCCCTCGCGGCGCATCGTCTCGATCAGCACGCCGAGCTGCAACTCGCCGCGCCCGGCCACCTCGAACGCCTCGGTCTCGGTGGAGTCGGTCACGCGGATCGCGACATTGCCCTCCGCCTCGCGGAACAGCCGGTCGCGGATCTGCCGCGACGTCACCTTCTTGCCCTCGCGCCCCGCGAGCGGGCCGTCATTGATGCGGAAGGTCATCGACAGCGTCGGCGGGTCGATCGGGATCGCCGGCAGCGCGGCGCCGATCTCCATGGCACCGATCGTATCCGGCACGGTCGCCTCCTTGAGGCCGGCCACCGCGATGATGTCCCCGGCCGAAACCTCGTCCACCGGCACGCGCTCCAGGCCGCGGAAGGCGAGCAGCTTGGTCAGCCGCCCGGTCTCCACCGCGCGCCCGTCGAAGCTGATGACGCGCACCGGCATGTTCACGGTCGCCCGCCCCTGCTCGACGCGGCCGGTCAGCACGCGGCCGAGGAAGTTGTCGCTCTCCAGGATGGTCGCGACCATGGCGAACGGCGCGTCGGCGTCGAGGCCGGGCTCGGGCACATGGCTCACGATCAGGTCGAACAGCGGCGAGAGGTTCTCGCGCGGCCCGTCCAGCGTCGGCGTCGCCCAGCCCTGGCGGCCGGAGGCATAGAGCATCGGGAAATCGAGCTGCTCGTCATTGGCGCCGAGGGCGGCGAACAGGTCGAACACCTCGTTGTGCACCTCGTCGGCGCGGGCATCCGGGCGGTCGATCTTGTTGACGACGACGATCGGCTTCAGCCCGCGCGCCAGCGCCTTGCCGACGACGAACTTGGTCTGCGGCAGCACGCCCTCGGCGGCATCGACGAGGACGACCACGCCGTCCACCATGTTCAGGATGCGCTCGACCTCGCCGCCGAAATCGGCATGGCCCGGCGTGTCGACGATATTGATCCGCACGTCGCCCCACTGCACGGCGGTGCACTTGGCGAGGATGGTGATGCCGCGCTCGCGCTCGAGGTCGTTGCGGTCGAGCGCGCGCTCGGCCACCTGCTGATGCGCGCCGAACGAGCCGGACTGCTTGAGAAGATTGTCCACGAGCGTGGTCTTGCCATGGTCGACATGGGCGATGATCGCCACGTTGCGCAGCTTGGTCTCGGTCATGATTCGGGTCTTTCGGGGTTCAACGCGGCTCCTCTACACGTTTTGCAGTGCAAAAGCGAGCTTCGTGACGCAGACGGGATATGAAGAGATGAAAAAGGGACGGCCGAAGCCGTCCCCCTGCCCGGCCAGCGCGGCCCCGGCGCCTATCGTGCCGAGGGTGCCGGCGCCGGCATCATCGGCTCGCCGCCATGCGCGGGCATTCCGCTGCCGCCCGGCGCCGGCATCGCCGAACCGCCGCCCGGCGCGGGCATCGCCGAACCGCCGCCCGGCGCGGGCATCGGCATGCCGGCGCCGGCCGGGTGGTCGATCATCGTCATCGCCCGATGGATCAGCATGCGCGCCTGCTCGTAGTCGCCGCTCTCGACGGCGCTGCGGGCCCGCCGCACCGCATCGATCGCCGGTGTGCGGATCGCTCCGTTCACGCTGCCCTGCACATAGGAGTTGGTCAGCAGGTCCGTCTCCGCCCGGCCGAGCGCGACCCGCGCCCGCGTCGCCTGATGCGCCGCGACCGCCTGCCCGGCGATGCCGAGATAGGTCCCGGCCGAGGCGTCATAGGGCACGGATCCGCCCATGCGGGTCGGGGCCGGCGCCTGCGCGAGCGCCATGCCCCCCGTCAGGGCCAGCGCAAAACCAGTCAGCAGAACGGTCTTCATGATGGTCTCCTTCCTCGAAATGCCGCCCCTGCGGCACCGCGCCGCCGCGCAGGCGCGCGACAGCGGTCCCGGGGTGCAACTTTGGGTCCGGCACGGCGCGGGGCAACCATGCCCGCGTCACCGCACGATTAAACCGTTGTCACGAATTCCCGCCCCCGGCTTGACGGCAGCCGGTGCAGCGCTGGCAATTGGCGTCATGAACCGGATTCGCGCCATCGCCCTGATCGGCCTGCTCGGCTTTTCCTCCGGCCTGCCGCTCGCCCTGTCCGGCTTCACGCTGCGGCTCTGGCTCGCCCGCGCCAACCTGCCGCTGGAGGCGATCGGCTTCACCGCCAATCTCGGCATCGCCTATTCGCTCAAGTTCCTCTGGGCGCCGGCGCTCGACCAGTTCCGCCCGCCGCGCCCCTTCCGCGCGCTCGGCCGCAGGCGCGGCTGGCTGCTGCCGATCCAGCTCTGCCTCGCCGCCGCCGTCCTCGCCCTCGCCCTCACCCGCCCGGCGCACGCCCTGGCCGCCACCCTGCTGGCCGGCGGCCTCGTCGCCTTCCTCTCGGCCAGCCAGGACATCATGATCGACACCTGGCGGATCGAGTTCTTCCCCCAGCACCTGCAGGGCGCCGCCACCGCCGGCTATGTCTGGGGCTACCGCGCGGCGATGCTGATCTCCGGCTCCGGCGTCATCGCCCTGTCCACCGTCACCGGCTGGCATGTCGCGATCCTCGCGATGGTGCCGCTCCAGCTCGTCGGCGCCGCCGCAACGCTGGCCTGCGCCGAACCCGCCCCGCCGCCGGCGCGCGGGCCGGTCTCGATCGGCGCCCGCTTCCGCGAGGCGGTCATCGCCCCGCTCGCCGATTTCCTCAGCCGCGAGGGCGCCTGGATCATCCTCGCCTTCGTCATCCTGTTCCGCCTCGGCGAGGCGCTGGCCGGGGTGATGCTCGCGCCGTATTACACCCATCTCGGCTTCGACCGCGCGACCATCGCCATCGCCAACGGCCCGCCCTCGCTGGTGGCCGTCCTCGCCGGCACGGCGCTCGGCGGCGTCGCCGTGGCCCGGCTCGGCGTCGGCCGCGCCCTGCTCACCGCCGGCGCCTTCCAGACCCTCACGCTGATTCTGTACCCGCTGCTCGGCCTCTACCCGCATCTGCCGCACATCCTGCTGGCGACCAGCGTCGCCGAGAGCTTCGCCGAAGGCATCGCCGATGCCGCCTTCATCACCTATCTCTCCGGCCTCTGCACCAAGGCCTACACCGCGACGCAATACGCCCTGCTCTCCTCGGTCGCAGCCCTCGCCCTGCGCACGATCGGCGGCTTCTCCGGCGTCCTCGCCCATGCGATGGGCTGGCTGCCCTTCTACGAATTCACCGTGATCTCGGCGCTGCCGGCGATGGCGGTGATGCTCTACATCCTGCGCCGCTATCCGCCCGCGCCGGCCGCCCTCGCCGCGGAATGAGCCGCGGCGGTCAGCCCGCCGCCGCCTCCAGCGCCGCCTCGGCCTCCAGCCAGGCCGCCTCCTTGACCTCGATCTCGCCGGCGATGGCGGCGAGGCGGATATTGATCGCCGAAATCTCCTCCGGCTTCGCCCGCGCATAGAAACCGGCATCGGCCAGCTTCGCCATCAGCGTCCGCTTCTCCGCCTCGAGCCGGCCGATCGCCGCCTCGGCGTCGCGCGCGGCCTTGCGCAGCGGCGCGGTCGCCTCGCGGGCGACGGCGCGGGCCCGCCGGTCGTCCTTCGCCGCCGGCGCCGCCTTGCGCTCGGCGGTGCCGGACGGCTTCTGGGTGATCAGCCGGCGATAGGAGTCGAGATCGTCGTCATAGGCCGCAACCCGCCCGTCCGCGACGAGCAGCAGCCGGTCGGCCACGAGGTCGAGCAGATGCGTGTCATGGGTCACCAGCACCACCGCGCCGGCGAAATCGGTGATCGCGCGCACCAGCGCCTCGCGGGCATCGATGTCGAGATGGTTGGTCGGCTCGTCGAGGATCAGCACCTGCGGCGCGTCGCGCGTGGCGAGGGCGAGCAGCAGCCGCGCCTTCTCGCCGCCGGAAAGCTGGCCGACCACCGTCTCCACCCGGTCGGCGTCGAGGCCGAACCGCGCGGCCTGGGCGCGCAGCTCCGTCACCGTCGCCTTCGGCAACGCGCGGGCGAGATGGCCGAGCGGCGTGTCCGCGAGGTCGAGATCGTCCTCCTGGTGCTGCGCGAAATAGCCGACGGTGATGCCCCTCGTGCGGAACGACGTCCCCGCCATCGGCTCCAGCCGCCCGGCCAGCGCCTTGGCCAGGGTCGACTTGCCGTTGCCATTGGCGCCGAGCAGGGCGATCCGGTCCTCCATGTCGATCCGCAGCGACACCTCGCGCAGCACCGGCTTGCCGTCATAGCCCAGCGTCGCGCGGTCGAGGGCGAGCAGCGGCGGCGAGAGCGGCCGCGGTTCCGGGAAACTGAACCGCGTCGGCGCGTCCTCGACGATCGTGTCGATCACTGGCATCCGCGCCAGCGCCTTGAGGCGGGACTGCGCCTGCCGCGCCTTGGTCGCCTGGGCGCGGAAGCGGTCGACGAAGGCCTGCATGTGGGCGCGCTGGGCGGCGATCCGCGCCGCCTCGCGGTTCTGCTGCTCGGCCCGCTCGGTGCGGATGCGGACGAATTCGGCAAAGCCGCCCGGCGTCAGCGAGATCCTGCCGCGGTCGAGATGGGCGATGGAGTCCACCGCGCGGTCGAGCAGGTCGCGGTCGTGCGAGACCATCAGCACCGCGCCGGGGAAGCGGGCGAGCCAGGTTTCCAGCCACAGCGTCGCCTCGAGATCGAGATGGTTGGTCGGCTCGTCGAGCAGCAGCAGGTCGGGGGCGGCGAACAGCGCGGCGGCAAGCGCGACGCGCATCCGCCACCCGCCCGAAAAGCTCGACATCGGCCGGTTCTGCGCCGCCTCGTCGAACCCGAGCCCGGCGAGAATCGCCCCGGCCCGCGCGGGCGCCGATTCAGCATCGATCGCGATCAGCCGCTCATGGATCGCCGCCAGCCGCTCGGGTTCGGCGCTGGCCGCCTCGGCGAGCAGCGCGCCGCGCTCGGTATCGGCGGCGAGCACCACGGCGGCGGGCGTGACCGAACCGGCCGGCGCCTCCTGCGCCACCGTGCCGAGCCGCGCGCGGCTGGCCAGGCGGATGCTGCCGCCATCCGGCGCATGGGTGCCGGCGATCAGCTTCAGAAGTGTGGATTTTCCAGCGCCGTTGCGCCCGATCAGGCCGATCTTGCGGCCGGGATCGACGACCAGCCCCGCCCCTTCCAGCAGGGCGCGGCCGGCGATGGAAAAGGACAGGTCTTCGATCCGCAACAGGCTCATGGCCGCTTGCTATCGCACAAGCCGGGACTTGCCCACCCCGGCCCGGCCCTGTAAGGGCGCGCGCGACGGCTCAACTCCAGACACGAGGCTCCCCATGGCAACCGAACGCACCCTCTCGATCATCAAGCCCGACGCCACGCGCCGCAACCTCACCGGCCGCATCAATGCGAAGTTCGAGGAAGCGGGTCTGCGCATCGTCGCCCAGAAGCGCATCCGCCTGACCAAGGACCAGGCCGAGGCGTTCTATGGCGTCCACAAGGAGCGTCCGTTCTTCGCCGGGCTGGTCAGCTTCATGACCTCGGGTCCGGTCGTCGTCCAGGTTCTGGAAGGCGACGACGCCGTGGCCCGCAACCGCGCGATCATGGGCGCGACCGACCCCAGGAAGGCCGAGGCCGGCACCATCCGCGCCGAATTCGCCGAGGACATCGAGGCGAACTCCGTCCACGGCTCCGACGCGGCGGACACCGCGGCGCAGGAAATCGCCTTCTTCTTCGCCGGCGTCGAGATCGTCGGCTGATCTGACCGGCACATGCAAAAAAGGGGGCCTCGGGCCCCCTTTTTCATGCCGCGGTCACGCGGGTCTCAGGGCGCGCGGCCGAGATTGACCTGGTTCGGATTGGTCACCGCGCCGCCGATCGCGCCCACGGCGCCGCCGATCAGCGCGCCCGTCGCCGCCGAGCCGCCCGTCGCAGCCCCCAGGATCGCACCGGTGCCCGCGCCGATCGCGCCGCCGGAGAGAGCCCGCTGGCCGGGCGTATAGCCGCAACCCGCCAGCCCCAGCGCCACCACCGAGAGCAGCACGGGAACGATTAGCACCTGTTTCGATCTCACAGTCATTTCGGGATCTCCTTGTTTTGTTTCAAGCGATATAGGGTTTCGCGTTGCGACTGCATGGCCCCCGCATGTCGGCATTGTAACGGCGACAATCGGGCGACTTCGTGGCATCGCCGCTCCGCAGCCTTGTGAACCGCGTTTACAGCCTGTAATCCGGCCCCTGCATCGACACTCCCGGAAGGGTGCGTTACCAGACCACGTTGTTGAACCATTGCTTGACTGGGAACCAGTGCCCGGGATCACACCCGAACCCGGCCTGGCCGCGCGGAAAGGATTTCATGCTCTCCAGGCTTCTCGGGCTCATGTCCGCCGACATGGCCATCGACTTGGGCACCGCCAACACGCTCGTCTACGTGAAGGGGCGCGGCATCGTTCTTGATGAACCCTCTGTGGTCGCGATCGCCGAGGTGAAGGGGCGCAAGCAGGTGCTTGCGGTCGGCGAGGAGGCCAAGCACATGCTCGGCCGCACGCCGGGCAACATCTCCGCCATCCGCCCGCTGCGCGACGGCGTGATCGCCGATTTCGAGGTGGCGGAGGAGATGATCAAGCACTTCATCCGCAAGGTGCACAACCGGCGCGGCTTCGCCTCGCCGCTGATCATCGTCTGCGTCCCCTCCGGCTCCACGGCGGTCGAGCGCCGCGCCATCCAGGAAAGTGCCGAGAGCGCCGGCGCGCGCAAGGTGCTGCTGATCGAGGAGCCGATGGCCGCGGCGATCGGCGCCGGCCTGCCGGTCACCGAGCCCTCGGGCTCGATGGTGGTCGACATTGGCGGCGGCACCACCGAGGTCGCGGTGATCTCGCTCGGCGGCATCGTCTATGCCCGCTCGGTCCGCGTCGGCGGCGACAAGATGGACGAGGCGATCATTTCCTACCTCCGCCGCGGCCACAACCTGCTGATCGGCGAATCCTCGGCCGAGAAGATCAAGCTCGACATCGGCGCCGCCTGGGCCGACCCGCTGACCGACAATGACTGGCACGAGGTGAAGGGCCGCGATCTCATCAACGGCGTCCCGCGCGAGGTCAGGGTCACCCGCGCGCAGATCGCCGAGAGCCTCGCCGAGCCGGTCGGCCAGATCGTCGAGACGGTGAAGGTCGCCCTCGAGAACACGCCGCCCGAACTCGCCGGCGACATTGTCGACAAGGGAATCGTGCTGACCGGCGGCGGCGCGCTGCTCCGCGGCCTCGACGACGTGCTGCGCGATGCCACCGGCCTGCCGGTCGTCGTCGCCGACGAGGCCCTGCAATGCGTCGCCAAGGGAACCGGCCGCGCGCTCGAGGAACTCAAGCGTCTGCGCTCCGTGCTGTCGACGATGTATTGATCGCCGGCGCCGGGGTGTGCATCGTAGCGGTCTGGAGGAACTGAACATGGCGATCCGCAAGATCCTGCTGCCCCTCGCGGGCGTCGCTTCCGCCCGTGCCGCGCTCGGCACGGCGCTGATGCTCGGGGCGCGCTGGCGGGCCCATGTCCACGCCCTTCACGTCCGCACCGACACGCGCGATGTGGCCCCTCTCGCGGGCGAAGGGCTCTCCGGCGCCATGATCGAGGAGATGATGGCGACCACCGAGAAGGAGGGCAACACCGAGGCAAGGGCGCTGTCGGCGCTGTTCGACGCCGAAACCGCGGCCCACGGCATCGCCGTCGGCGCGCCGGTGCGCGACGCCAGCGGCGCCGTCGGCCAGGCCAGTGCCTGGTTCAGCTCGATCGTCGGCCGCGAGGAGGAACTCATCGCCAGCGAGGCGCGCCTGTCCGATCTCATCGTCGTCCCGCATCCGAAATCGGCCGAGGAAGTCGCCTCCGCCGACGCGCTGCACGCCGTGCTGTTCGATTCCGGCCGCCCGGCGCTGATCGCCCCGGTCGAGCCGGCCGAGATGATCGGCTCCCGGATCGCGATCGCCTGGAACGGCACCGCGGAAAGCGCCTCGGCCGTCGCCTCCGTGCTGCCCTGGCTCTCCGGCGCGCAGCAGGTCCGCATCTTCCACTCGAACGACTATCAGCGCCAGGGTCCCGCCGCCGACCAGCTCGCCAGCTATCTCGAACTGCACGGCATCGCCGCGGACATCACCGAGTTCCGCGCCATCGACCGCAGCGCCGGCGCCGGCCTGCTCGCCGCCGTCACCGAATTCGGCGCCGACCTGCTCGCCATGGGGGCCTATTCGCATTCCCGCCTCCGCCAGCTCATCCTCGGCGGCGTGACGCGGCATGTCCTCGAGCACGCGCGGCTGGCGGTGCTGATGAACCGGTAGACAGGCGCGCGGATGTTCGGCGTCGAGGACGAGGCCACGGAAGCGGCGGTCCGGGCCTATGTGAAGCTGATGCGGGCCAGCCACGCCGTTCTCGCCCGCACGCAGGCGCGGCTGGCCGCCGCCGGCCTGACCCATGTCCAGCTCGGCGTGCTCGAGGCGCTGCTGCATCTCGGCCCCCTCACCCAGCGCGACCTCACCCGCAAGCTCCTCACCAGCCCCGGCAACCTGACCGACGTGATCGACAAGCTGGCCCGCCGCGGCCTTGTCGAGCGCGTCCAGTGCCCGGAAGACCGCCGCAGCGTCCGGGTCGTCCTCACCGCCGACGGCCGGCGCTTCATCGAGGAGTTGTTCCCCCGCCACGCCGGCGACATCGCCGCCGCGATGGGCGGGCTCGACGGCAAGGATCTCGCGGCGCTCGATGCGCTGCTGCGCCGGCTCGGCCTGGCGGCGGCCGGGGATTGAACGCCGGTCGAGACGGCCTATATCGTTCGATATCGAATAATATCACGCCTCACCGCGGTGGGTCGTGCAGGAGAAAGACGATGATCGACATCCGCCCCTTCGACTCGATCGGCCGTTTCCGCAACGAATGGCTGAACGCGCATCACCACTTCAGCTTCGGCAGCTATCGCGATCCCGCCCGCATGGGCTGGGGCGCGCTGCGCGTCTGGAACGACGACGAGGTCGCGCCGCAGACGGGCTTCGACCCGCATCCGCATCGCGACATGGAAATCGTCACCTTCATCCGCCAGGGCGCCATCACCCATCAGGACAATCTCGGCAATCGCGGCGTCACCCGCGCCGGCGACGTGCAGGTGATGCATGCGGGCACCGGCATCGTCCACGCCGAATACAATCTCGAGGACGAACCCACCCGCCTGTTCCAGATCTGGATCATGCCGGACCGCCGCGGCGTCGAACCCGGCTGGGCCACGCGCGCCTTTCCGCGCGCGGCCGGCTCGGGCCTGCTCGTGCTGGCCGGCGGCCGGGCCGGCGATGCCGAGGCCGGCGCGCTCCCCCTGCATGCGGACGCCGCCGTGCTCACCGCGCGTCTTGCGCCCGGCGAACGCGTGACCCACGAGATCGCGCCGGGCCGCGCGGCCTATCTCGTCCCCGCCACCGGCGCGGTCACCGTCAACGGGCGGGCCGCCGCCGCGCGCGACGGTGTCGCGGTGAGCGGGGAACGCGCGATCGTGATCGAGGCCGGCACGGAAGAAACGGAACTCGTCCTTGTCGATGTTCGAGAATGAAACGAGTTTCATGGGGCCGGGATAGTGCTGTTTAGGAACCGCGCTATATCCGCATACGGGCGATCGATCCATTTCGGGAACTGTCCCGCCTGCGGAATGGATACTGTATCGGATCGGCGCCCTGCCTGCTGCGACGCTCCCGGCGGCGCATCTCGCGCCCCCTCGCGGGGCGGCCCATCTCCCGCCGGCGCCGCCGGCCGAACAAGAAGGATAGACTGAATGAAACTGTTCCTCGCCCGCCGCCGGCCCGGGCAGCTCGCTGCCCTCACCGCCGTCATGCTGGCCGGCGGCACGCTTGCCGCGATTTCGCTCGACAGCGCCTTCGCCAACGACAAGGCGTTCGACGCCACGTCGAAAGTCCAGAAGGACTTCAAGCCGATCCCGAGCTTCGCCCCCCTGGTCAAGGACGTCAGCCCCGCGGTCGTCTCGGTGACCGTGCATCTCAAGGTCCAGCAGGCCGACAACACGCAGGCGCAGAACGGCATGCCGCCCGGCATGCCCTTCGCCTTCCCCTTCCCCTTTCCGCAGCCGCAGCAGCCCCAGGCCGTGGAAGCCAAGGGCTCGGGCTTCTTCATCTCGTCCGACGGCTACATCGTGACCAACAATCACGTGGTGAAGAACGCGAAGTCGGTCTTCGTCACGCTGTCCGACGGATCGAAGCTGCCGGCCAAGATCGTCGGCACCGACCCGAGCACCGATCTCGCGGTGCTCAAGGTCAAGCGCGACAAGCCCTTCCCCTACCTGCAGCTCGGCGACTCGGCGAAGGTCGTGCCCGGCCAGTGGGTGATCGCGATCGGCAACCCGTTCGGCCTCGCCGAAACGGTGACGACCGGCGTCGTCTCCGCCCTCGGCCGCGACATCGGCGACGGCCAGTACGACAGCTTCATCCAGATCGACGCGCCGATCAACGAGGGCAATTCCGGCGGCCCGCTGCTCAACCAGCGCGGCGAGGTCATCGGCGTGAACACCGCGATCCTCACGCCGTCCGGCGGCTCGGTCGGGATCGGCTTCTCGATCCCCTCCGACATGGTCAGGCGGATCGCCGACGAGCTGATCAAGTCCGGCCACGTCACCCGCGGCTTCATCGGCGTGCAGGTGCAGACGATCACGCCGGAAATGGCCCAGGCCATGGGCGTTCCCGTGCATGACGGCCGCGCCGACGGCGCGCTGATCGCCGAGACCATGCCGAACGGGCCGGCGGCCAAGGCCGGCCTGAAGCCCGGCGACATCATCACCAAGGTCGATGGCAAGATGGTGCGCGACCCGCGCGAACTCGCCCTCGCCATCTCCGGCATCAAGCCGGACGGCAAGGCCAGCATCACCTATCTGCGCGGCGGCGCGTCGCACGAGCTGAACCTGCGCGTCGAGAAGATGCCGGCCAATGCCGAGGCGGCGTTCGCGCCGGGCGGCAGCCAGAGCGGCCCGGCCATGCACAAGCCGGAACTCGGCCTCTCCCTCGCCCCGCTGAGCGATGCCGCCCGTCAGCAGCTCAACCTGCCGGACAATGTCTCGGGCGCGCTGATCGCCCATGTCGCGCCGAACTCCCCGGCCGACGAGGCCGGGCTGCGCTCGGGTGACGTCATCGTCGGCGTCGGCAGCATGACGGTGAACAACCCCGACCAGGCGGTCGCCGCGATCCGCAAGGCCGAAGCCGCGAAGGCGAAGGCGATCGCGCTGCGGGTGATGCGCGGCAACCAGGCCCTGTTCGTCGCGGTGCCGCTGCCCAAGGAAAAGGCCGGCAAGTAAGGGCGAACCGTTTTTCCGCCCGGCCGGGCAAGCGGGGCACAGCATACTCTCCGCGGCCCGGCCGGGAACCGGTTTCTGCTCAATTCGCCTCCGGCTCTTGCGGGCCGGAGGCGTTTCTGTTTTCGAAAGGATATTCCTTACGGAAACGGGGCCGTCATGACCATGACCGACATTGCAACCGGCGCGCTCGATGCCGATCTCGCGGCGCTCGAGGCGGAAAGCATCGAGATCATCCGCGAAACCGCTTCGGGGTTCCGCAACCCGGTGATGCTCTATTCGATCGGCAAGGACAGCTCGGTGATGCTGCATCTGGCGATGAAGGCGTTCTACCCGGCGAAGCCGCCCTTCCCGCTGATGCATGTCGATACCGGCTGGAAATTCCGCGAGATGATCCGTTTCCGCGACGAAACGGTGCGGCGCCTCGGCCTCCGCCTCATCGTCCGCCACAACGCCGAGGCCGCCGCCCGCGGCGTCAACCCGTTCGACTACGGCGCCTCGACCTACACGCAGGTGATGAAGACCGAAACGCTGAAGGCCGGGCTCGACGAGCTGCAGTTCGACGCGGCCTTCGGCGGCGCCCGGCGCGACGAGGAAAAATCCCGCGCCAAGGAGCGCATCTTCTCGGTCCGCACCGCCGGCCACGGGTGGGACCCGAAGGCGCAGCGGCCGGAAATCTGGAACCTGTTCAACACCCGCCTCGCTCCCGGCCAGACCATGCGCGTCTTCCCGCTCTCCAACTGGACCGAGGCGGATATCTGGAACTACATCGCCCGCGAGAACATCCCCGTCGTGCCGCTGTATTTCGCGAAGGAGCGCCCGGTGGTCGAGCGCGGCGGCCAGCTCCTGATGGTCGATGACGACCGCCTCCCCCTCCGCCCCGGCGAGGTGCCGCAGCTGCGCAAGGTCCGCTTCCGCACGCTCGGCTGCTACCCGCTCACCGCCGCGATCGAGTCCGATGCCGAAACGCTCGAGGCGGTGCTCGCCGAAATGCGCGAATCCCGCGTCTCCGAGCGCCAGGGAAGGCTGATCGACCACGACGATGCGGCGGCGATGGAAAAGAAGAAGCGCGAGGGATATTTCTGATGAACGAGATGAGCATGACCGCCTCCCGCTCGCTGCTGCGCCTGCTGACCTGCGGCTCGGTCGATGACGGCAAGTCCACCCTGATCGGCCGGCTGCTGTTCGACACCGACAACATCCCCGACGACCAGCGCGCCGCCCTCGAACGCGATTCGCGCAAATACGGCACCGACGGCGCCAATATCGACTACGCCCTCCTCGTCGACGGGCTGGAGGCCGAGCGCGAGCAGGGCATCACGATCGACGTCGCCTACCGTTTCATGGCGACGAGGCGGCGCAAGTTCATCATCGCCGACACGCCCGGCCACGAACAGTATACCCGCAACATGGCCACCGGCGCCTCCACCGCGCAGCTCGCCATCCTGCTCGTCGACGCGAGCCAGGGCCTGCTGACCCAGACCCGCCGGCACGCCTTCATCGCCGACCTGCTCGGCATCCGCCACGTCGTCCTCGCGGTCAACAAGATCGACCTGATCGGCTTCGACCAGGCGCGCTTCGACGCCATCGCCGAGGAATTCCGCGCCCTCGCCGCGCGGTTCCATTTCGAGACGATCACCCCGATCCCGCTCTCCGCCCGCCATGGCGACAACGTCGTCCATCGCAGCGCGCGCATGCCCTGGCATGACGGCCCCACCCTGCTCGAGCATCTGGAGACCATCGAGCCCGGCGGCACCGGCGCCGGGCCGTTCCGCTTCCCCGTGCAATGGGTCAACCGGCCGGACGCCGATTTCCGCGGCTATGCCGGCACGCTCGCCGGCGGCGAGGTGAAGCCGGGCGACGAGGTGGTGGTCGCCGCCTCCGGCCAGCTCACCCGCATCGCCCGCATCGTCACCGCCGATGGCGACCGCCCCGCCGCCCGCGCCGGCGATGCCGTCACCCTCACCCTCGCCGACGAGGTCGATCTCTCCCGCGGCGACGTGCTCGCCAGTCCCGGCGCCCGGCCGGACGTCGCCGACCAGTTCGCCGCCGACCTCGTCTGGATGGCCGAGGCGCCGCTCTTCGCCGGCCGGCCCTATATCGTCAAGCTCGGCACCGCGACGGTCTCCGGCGTCGTCTCGCGCATCAAGCACAAGGTCAACGTCAACAATTTCGACGAACTCGCCGCCGATTCGCTCACGCTGAACGAGGTCGGCTCGGTCAATGTCGCCCTCGCCACCCCGGTCGCCTTCGACCCCTACACGCTGAACCCGCGCACCGGCGCCTTCATCCTGATCGACCGGATGACCAACGCCACCGTCGCCGCCGGCATGATCCGCCATCCGCTGCGCCGCGCGAGCAACATCCACCGCCAGGCGCTGACCATCGACCGCGCCGCCCGCGAGGCGCTGAACGGCCACCGCCCGGCCATCCTCTGGTTCACCGGCCTGTCCGGCTCCGGCAAGTCGACCATCGCCAACGCGCTGGAGACGAAGCTGCACCTGCTCGGCGCGCACACCTACCTGCTCGATGGCGACAATGTCCGCCACGGCCTCAACCGCGACCTCGGCTTCACCGATACCGACCGGGTGGAGAACATCCGCCGCGTCGCCGAGGTGGCGAAGCTCTTCGCCGATGCCGGCATGATCGTGCTGGTCAGCTTCATCTCGCCCTTCCGCGCCGAGCGCAACATGGCGCGCGAACTCGTTGAGCCCGGCCTGTTCCACGAGGTCTTCGTCGACACGCCGATCGAGGTCTGCCGCCAGCGCGACCCGAAAGGCCTCTACCGCAAGGCCGATGCCGGCGAGATCCGCAACTTCACCGGCATCGACAGCCCCTACGAACCGCCGGAAGCGCCCGAATTCCACCTGCGCACCACAACGGCGGACCCCGACGCGCTGGCCGAAGCGCTCCTCGCCGCGCTGCGCCCGCAACTCGGCCTCGGCCTCTGACGGCCCCGTCTCCGGCCGCCCCGCGCGGCCGGAGAACACTAGCCGAGAGCCGCCGCCGGCGCCTATAAGCCGGCATGTCGTACAACAGTTTCGGCCATCTCTTCCGCGTCACCACCTGGGGCGAAAGCCACGGCCCCGCGATCGGCTGCGTCGTCGACGGCGTGCCGCCGCGCATCCCGCTCTCGGAAGCGGACATCCAGCCCTTCCTCGACCGCCGGCGGCCCGGCCAGTCCCGCTTCACCACCCAGCGCCGCGAGCCGGACATCGTCCGCATCCTCTCCGGCGTCCATGGCGGTGTCACCACCGGCACGCCGGTCGCCCTGCAGATCGAGAACACCGACCAGCGCTCGCAGGACTACGCCAACATCGCCGACCGTTTCCGCCCCGGCCATGCCGACATCGCCTATCACTGGAAATACGGCGTCCGCGATCCGCGCGGCGGCGGCCGCTCCTCGGCGCGGGAGACGGCGACGCGCGTCGCCGCCGGCGCGATCGCCCGCAAGATCCTCGGCGAGCGCGTGCGCATCCGCGGCGCGCTGGTGCAGATGGGCCGGCACGCGATCGACCGCGCCCGCTTCGACTGGGACGAGGTGGACCGCAACGCCTTCTTCTGCCCCGACCCCGAGGCCGCGAAGGCCTGGGCCGAGGAGCTCGACGCCGTGCGCAAGGCCGGCTCCTCGCTCGGCGCCGTGGTGGAAGTCGTCGCCGAGGGCATCTCCCCCGGCCTCGGCGCGCCGGTCTACGCCAAGCTGGACGCCGATCTCGCCGCGGCGATGATGAGCATCAACGCGGTCAAGGGTGTCGAGATCGGCGACGGTTTCGCCGCCGCCGCCCTGCGCGGCGAGGAGAACGCCGACGAGATGCGGATGAACGAGGACGGCACGGTGCGCTTCCTCGCCAACCATGCCGGCGGCGTGCTCGGCGGCATCTCGACCGGCCAGCCCGTCATCGTCCGCTTCGCGGTGAAGCCGACCAGCTCGATTCTCACCCCGGTCCACAGCGTCGATTCCGATGGCGACGAGGTCGATATCCAGACCAAGGGCCGGCACGATCCCTGCGTCGGCATCCGCGCGGTGCCGGTCGGCGAGGCGATGATGGCCTGCGTTCTGGCCGACCAGCTGCTGCTGCACCGCGCCCAGTGCGGCGAAACCGGCGCCGGGCGCCTGCCGCTGGCAAAAAAGTGATAGCGGCCGGGCGTGACGTGAGGTAGACGATTTGTCCATGAACAATTCACGCGCGCCCGCCGGCATCCGGACCCAGGTCAACGCCCTGATCGAGCGTGCCGGCCGAAAATCCTGGGCGGCGCGCATCGAGCGCCTGCATGACGAGGCGGCGTCGAGCCCCCGTTACGGCCGGCTAGTCGCCCTGCGCCACGCCGCCGAATTCGCCGCGGAGAAAGTCGCGCGCGACCTGCCCCTCGCGCCGGTGGACCATGTTCTCGCCGCCCGTGTCGCGGCGCTCGAACCCCTCGCCGCCGGGCTCGACGATGCCGGGCGCGTCCGCTTCGAGGCCGCGCTCGCCGCGGCGCTGGAGGATGACGGCACGCTGATCCCGCTGCTTCACCTGCACGATACCGCCGAGCGCCACCGCGCGATGGGGTTCGAGGTCGCCTTCGCCGGGCTCGAGGACGGCGCGAGCTTCGACCTGCTGGCCACGCGCGAGGGCGCGGCGGTGGAAATCGCCTGCGACACGCTCTCCGCCGAGGCCGGCCGCCTCGTGCATCGCGCCGCCTGGATGCGGCTGATGGACCGGATCGACCCCGACCTGCAGACCTGGCTCTCCGCGCATCCCGGCCGCTACCTGCTGAAAATGACCCTCCCCCGCGGCCTGCGCGAGGCGGGGACCGACGGCACCGAGGCCCTCGCCGAACTGCACCGGCGGATCAACTTCATGCTCGCCTCGGCCAGGCGTTCGGATCACGACGAGGCCGCCGTCCTCCGGCTCGACCCGCTGATGCTCGCCGCCGCCCAGGCCAGCGAGAACGGGCTGATGAACCGCCTGCGCCACGAATTCGGCCCCGAGGCCAATCTCGCCGTCACCGGCGACGGCCAGGGCGTCTTCGTCCTCGCCGCCCGCGCCGGCAGCGAGAACGAGGTGGCGGTGGCCATGCGCAACCGCCTCGCCGCCCTCGCGCCGTCGCGGCTGACCGGCACCCGCCCCGGCATCCTCGCGATGTTCATCGAGGATACCGACCGGCTGGAATGGCGCCTCCTGCGCGAGCAGCTCGCGCTGGAGGGCGAGGCAAGGCAGTTCCTCACCTTCCCCGAGGCGAGGCCGGTCGTCGCCGTCACCTGCACCTCGCGGATCGAACTCTGCGCCGTGGACGGTGCCGATGCGCTGCGCTTCCGCAACCCGACGCATCCCGCCGGCAAGCTGCCGGCCCTCGCCCCCGCCGTGCTCTCGGTTTGCTGAACGCGCCCGGCGGGTCCGATCCTCGCCAAGGGTTGTCAAAGGGTCACCTTCGGCCCAGTCTCCCCGTGCCGGTCACCGCACCGGCCACCATAATGGGGAGAGAAACATGAGTTCTGCAACCGTGCGCCGGGTGCGGCGCAACTCCGTGGGCATCCTTGCCGTCGCCGCGCTGACGGCACTCCCGTTGCTGGCCCACGCCAAGCCGAAGCCCATCGTGGTCGGCATCACCGCCTGGCTCGGATCGATTCCCGGCCGTTCCATCGCCGATGGCGCCACCCTCGCCGCCGAGGAAATCAACGCCAAGGGCGGCGTGAACGGGCGGCCGATCAAGCTCGTCATCGAGGACAACCACAATTCCACGACGGACGCGATCCGCTCGTTCCAGCGCATGGTCAGGGAGGACCACGCGGTCGCCATCGTCGGCGACTTCACCAGCGAGGTGGGCCTGGCGCTCGAACCCTGGGCGGCGCGCATGCACGAGCCCTTCCTCATCACCGGCGCCGCGTCGAACAAGCTCACGGAATTCGTGCACGCCAACTACGCCCAGCACAAATACATCTTCGAGCCCAACCTGAATTCCGGCGAACTCGCGCAGAACATCTGCGATGCGGCGAAATCCGTCCTCGTCGGCAAGCTCCACATGAAGACCGCGGTCGTCATGAGCGAGGACGCCGCCTGGACCCTGCCGCTCGACGCCGGCTTCAACAAATGCCTGCCGAAAGCCGGGCTCAAGGTGCTGAAGGATATCCGCTTCGCGCCCAACACCTCGGACTTCACCCCGATCTACCAGCAGATCGAGGCGATGCACCCGGACGTGATCATCACCGGCTGGGCCCATGTCGGCGTGAAGCCGACCACCCAGTGGGCCGAGCAGAACGTGCCGATCCCGCTGATGGGCATCAGCTCGCAGGCAACCTCGACCACCTTCTGGAAAGCGACCAACGGGGCAACCCAGGGGGTCATCACCATCGCGCCGGCCGCCGCCGGGGTGGCGATCACGCCGAAGACGCAGCCGTTCATGAAGGCCTACCAGGCGAAATTCCACACCTCGCCGGCCTATACCGGCTTCACCACGTATGACGCGATGTACGCCCTCGCCGCCGCGATCGAACGGGCGAAATCGACCAAGGCGGGGCCGCTGGTCGCCGCCCTGGCCAAGACCGACCGCGTCGGCACCGAGGGGCCGATGCAGTTCAACGGGCCGAAGGCGCGCTTCGCCAACGGCATCGTCTATGGCAAGGGCCACGTCCGGTGGATCGACGTCCAGTGGCAGGACGGCACGCAGAAAGTCATCTGGCCGGCGGATCTCGCCAACGCGAAGCCGAAATTCCCGAGCTTCGTGAAGCTGCCGGGCTCGAAATAGCCCTTCCTCCCGGCCAGACCCGAACGGCCCGCGGCCGGAGGCCATCCTCCGGCCGCGGGTTTTTCCTGCCGCCCGGTCTGGACTTCGCGGCGCGGGGCCGCGAAACATCCGCCATCACCCAGTCCAACGGAGTATGTCGATGTCCCGTCTCACGCTCGAAGCCGCCAACCGCATCATCGAGGGCGCCCGCGCCAGGGGCCGCGAACTCGGCCTCGCGCCGCTCACCGTCGTCGTGCTCGATGCCGGCGGCCACATGATCGCCCTCGCCCGCGAGGACGGCTCGGGCATCGCCCGCGTCGAGATCGCCACCGGCAAGGCCTGGGGCGGCCTCGGCGTCGGCGCCGGCTCGCGCATGCTGTTCGACCGCTGGAACGCCGGCGGCGCCGGTTTCGTCACCGCCCTTGCCGCGGCGACCGGCGGGCGCATGGTGCCGGTGCCGGGCGGCGTGCTGGTCACCGCCGACGGCGCCGTGCTCGGCGCGGTCGGCATTTCCGGCGACACCTCGGACAATGACGAGGCCTGCGCCATCGCCGGCATCGAGGCCGCCGGCCTCACCCCCCGCGCGAACTGACGGCCCGGCGCGCCGGAAGGCCGTTCAATCGTCTGGTCGCAAGCCGCCGTCCCCGGCCGGGCACGCCGCCCGGCCGGGGCACGCTTTCAGCCGGCCCCGTCGCCCAGCGGCACGACGATCCAGCTCGTTCCCGCCGGCCCGCCCACCAGCAGCGGCACGACGTTCCGGCTCGCCTTCACGCCGTCCTGCAAGGCCGCCGCGGTCGTGACGAAATGCGGCCCGACGGCCTCGATCAGCGTATCCGGGAGCAGCCCGGCCCGCGCCGCCGGGCCATCCTTGGCGACCGTGATCACGATCACGCCCGCCCCGCCCGGATGCGCGGCCACACCGATGCCGAGCGCCGGAATTTCCGTCGGAACCAGCGCCGGCTTCGCCGCCGGCTTGCCGGTCTTTCCCTTGGCGGCCGGCGCCGGCTCGATCGTGATCGCCGCCTCCTCCGTCCTGCCGCCGCGTTCATAGGTCATCCGCGCCTCGTGCCCGACCGGGATCTCCGCCAGCGCGACCTTGAAATCATGCACCGTGGCCACCTTCCGGCCGTTCACCGCCGTCACCACGTCGCCCGGGCCGAGCTTGCCGGCGGAAGGCCCGTCCGCGACCACGCCGCCGACCACCACCCCATCGGTCGAGGCCAGATGCCAGGCCGCCTTCATGTCCTCCGACACATGCTCGATCCGCAGCCCCGCCCAGCCGCGCTTCATCGCGCCATCGGCGATGATCGCCGCCGCCACCGGCCGCACCATGCTCGACGGAATCGCGAACCCGATCCCGACCGACCCGCCCGAAGGCGAGTAGATCGCCGAATCGACGCCGATGACCTCCCCCTTCGCGTCCAGCAGCGGCCCGCCCGAATTGCCGCGGTTGATGGCGGCGTCGGTCTGGATGAAATCGTCATACGGTCCCGAGCCGATGTCGCGGTGCAGCGCGCTCACCACCCCCGCCGACACGCTGAAGCCGAGGCCGAACGGATTGCCGATCGCCACCACCCAGTCGCCGAGCACCAGCTGCGAGCTGTCGCCGAAATGCAGGAAGGGCACCGGATGATGCGCGTCGATCTTCAGCACCGCGAGATCGGCCTTCTTGTCCGAGCCGACCAGCTTCGCGGTGAAGATCGAGCCGTCATGCATCGTCACCTTGATCTCGCTCGCCCCGGCGATGACGTGATGATTGGTGACGATATAGCCGGTCGGGCTGATGAAGAACCCGGTGCCGAGCGCCTGCTCGGCCTTCGGCGGCACGATCAGCGTGCTCGTGTCCGCCGGCTCCGATTTCGAAGGCGCCGCCGCCCCCTGGTCGGGCGGCGGCATCTCGCCGGACTTGTCGCCCTTTCCCTTGGAGGGATCGATGCTCTCGATATCCACCACGGCGGGCAGCGCCGCGCGCGCCACCTGCGCGACCGCGGGCGGCGCCGGCACGGCATGGGCCGGGGACGAGGACAGCAGCAGGCCGAGCGCGAGGGCCGCGCCGGCGGTCGGAACCAAAATCGCGAAACGCATCATCCTGTCAGAGTGAGGCGAGATCGCCGATCCGGCAAGAGACCATCTCGCGGATTTGCGCGGGCGTGGCCCCGGCGTCCCGCAGATCGCGCAGCGTCGCCGCCCGGTCGCGCTTGGCCAGCCGCCGCCCCGCCGCGTCGCGGATCAGCGGATGATGGGCATAGGCCGGATGCGGCCAGCCAAGCAGCGCCTGCAGCAGCACGTGAACATCCGTCGTCGCCCGCAGGTCCTCGCCCCGCGTCACATGCGTCACCTCCTGCGCCGCATCGTCATGGCAGACGCAGAGATGATAGCTCGCCGGCACGTCCTTGCGCGCCAGCACCACATCGCCATGCGGCCGCGGATCGGCCTCCACCCAGCCTTCCGCCGCCTCGTGATAGCGCAGCCGCCCGGCCATCGCCGCGGCCCGGTCCATCCGCAGCCGCAGCGCATAGGGCTCGCCTTGCGCCGCCCGCGCGTCCGCCAGCGCCGGATCGAGCCCGCGGCAGGTGCCGGGATAGGCCGCCTCGGCCCCGTGCGGCGCGCCGAGGGCCGCGGCAATCGCCGCCCGCGTGCAGAAGCACCGGTAGAGCAATCCCATCGCCTCCAGCCGCGCCAGCGCCGCCCGGTACTCGTCGAAATGCGCCGACTGCACCCGCACCGCGCCATCCCAGGCCAGGCCGAGCCAGGCCAGGTCCTCCAGGATCGCCTCGGCGAATCCGGGCCGGCAGCGCCCGGCATCGATATCCTCGAGCCGCAGCAGGAACCGCCCGCCCGCCCCGCGCGCCAGGTCGTGCCCGGCCATGGCCGAGGCCGCGTGGCCGAGATGCAGGTAGCCGGTCGGGCTCGGCGCGAAACGGGTGACGATGGACATCGGCCTCCACGATGATACGCTCCCCCGCAAATGCAAGGAGCAGGACTTCATGGCTGAACTGGACGGACCGCGCTGGGGCCCGGCGAACGGCGGCAAGGCGCGGCAACTCGTGGTGCTGTGCCACGGCGTCGGCGCCGATGGCAACGACCTGATCGACCTCGCGCCCTACTGGGCCCGCGCGATCCCCGATGCCGCCTTCGTCGCCCCGCACGCGCCCGACCCGTTCGACCTCGCCCCCTTCGGCCGCCAGTGGTTCCCGATCGGCACGCTCGACCCGCACGCGCTCGGCGGCGGCGTGCGCCGGGCCCGCGCGGCGCTCGACCCGTTCATCGACGCCGAACTCGCCCGCCTCGGCCTGCCGGCCGATGCCTATGCGCTGATGGGCTTCAGCCAGGGGGCGATGACCGTGCTGTTCACCGGCCTGCGCCGGGCGGTGCCGCCGCGGGCGATTCTCGCCTATTCCGGCGCGCTGCTCGCCCCCGAGTCGCTGCCCGCCGAACTCGCCGGCCGCCCGCCGGTCCTGCTCGTCCATGGCGAGGCCGACGAGATCGTGCCGCCCTCCCGCTCGCGCGATGCCGAGGCCGCCCTGCGCGCCGCCGGCGTGCCGGTCGAGAGCCTCCTTGTCCCGAAACTCGCCCACGGAATCGACGATTCCGGGCTGTCCCTCGGCGCCCTCACGCTCCAGCGCGCCTTCGCCGCCCCGGCCTCGCCCGCGTGACAAGCTGTTGACATTGCGAAACCCGCCTTGCGGCCCCGGGTCGTTGGCGCCATATTTCACTCATGGAATCGGTGCAGAACATTGCAGGGCGTTTCCAGTCCGAGGCCGGCCCGGTGATCTGGTCGCCCTTCTGGGAGCGGTTCAGTAATGCCTGACGGCGGGCAGAACTTTCCCGCCCTCGTGTTGAACGCGGATTTCCGTCCGCTCTCCTATTTTCCGTTGTCGCTCTGGTCCTGGCAGGACGCCGTCAAGGCCGTCTTCCTCGACCGCGTTTCCGTCCTGTCGGAATACGAGCACGAGGTGCATTCCGTCTCCTCGGCGATGCGCCTGCCCTCGGTCATCGCGCTGAAGGATTTCGTCCCCGGCCTGCGCCAGCCCGCCTTCACCCGCTTCAACGTCTTCCTCCGCGACGGCTTCACCTGCCAGTACTGCCACAGCCGCCTGCCCGCCCCGGAACTGACCTTCGACCACGTCATCCCGCGCGCCCGCGGCGGCCGCACCACCTGGGAGAACGTCGTCACCGCCTGCGGCGCGTGCAACCTGCGCAAGGGCTCGAAACTCCCGCGCGAATGCCACATGTTCCCCTATGAAACGCCGCGCCGGCCGAACAGCTGGGAGCTGCAGGACCGCGGCCGCGCCTTCCCGCCCAACTACCTGCACGAAAGCTGGCGCGACTTTCTCTACTGGGATACCGAATTGGAGACCTGATCCGGTTTCATCCGCCTGCCATATCGGCTATCCGTGCGGAACGGAGAGCCAGAATGAACAAGCCGATACCCAATTCCCTGCGCACCCTGCCCGACGACCGCGGCCGCTTCGGCGAGTTCGGCGGCAGGTTCGTCGCCGAAACCCTGATGCCGCTGATCCTCGAGCTCGAGGCGGCCTACGAGGCGGCGAAGGACGATCCCGATTTCATGCGGGAATTCCAGTATTACCTGCAACATTATGTCGGCCGCCCCAGCCCGCTCTGGTTCGCCGAGCGGCTGACGAAAGAGCTCGGCGGCGCCAAGGTCTATTTCAAGCGCGACGAGCTGAACCACACCGGCGCGCACAAGATCAACAACTGCATCGGCCAGATCCTGCTCGCCAAGCGCATGGGCAAGACGCGCATCATCGCCGAGACCGGCGCCGGCCAGCACGGCGTCGCCACCGCGACGGTGGCCGCCCTCTTCGGCCTGCCCTGCATCGTCTACATGGGCGCCACCGATGTCGAGCGGCAGCAGCCCAACGTCTTCCGCATGAAGCTGCTCGGCGCCGAGGTCCGCCCCGTGACCTCCGGCGCGTCGACGCTGAAGGACGCGATGAACGAGGCGCTGCGCGACTGGGTCGCGAATGTGCGCGACACCTTCTACATCATCGGCACCGCCGCCGGCCCGCACCCCTATCCCGCCATGGTGCGGGACTTCCAGTCGGTCATCGGGGTCGAGGCCCGCGCCCAGATGATGGAGGCCGAGGGCCGCCTGCCGGATGTCGCGATCGCGGCGATCGGCGGCGGCTCCAACGCCATCGGCCTGTTCCACGCCTTCCTCGACGAGCAGGTGAAGCTGATCGGCGTCGAGGCCGCCGGGCGCGGCCTCGATTCGGGCGAGCACGCCGCCTCCCTCTCGCGCGGCCGCCCCGGCGTGCTGCACGGCAACCGCACCTACCTGCTGCAGGACGATGACGGCCAGATCCTCGAGGCCCACTCGATCTCCGCCGGGCTCGACTATCCGGGCATCGGCCCCGAGCATTCCTACCTGCACGATATCGGCCGCGTGGAATACGTGTCCGCGACCGACGACGAGGCCCTCGCCGCCTTCCAGCTCTGCTGCCGCACCGAGGGCATCATCCCCGCCCTCGAGCCCTCGCACGCCCTCGCCCATGTCGCGAAGATCGCCCCCGGCATGGACAAGGAGAGCATCATCCTGATGAATCTCTGCGGCCGCGGCGACAAGGACATCTTCACCGTCGCCCGCCATCTCGGAGAACAGATTTGAGCCGCATCGCCGCCACCTTCGCCCGCCTCCGCGATGAGGGCCGGGCGGGCCTGATCCCCTTCGTCGAGGCGTTCGACCCCGATCGCGAAACCTCCGCCACCCTGCTCGCCGGCATGGCCGCCCGCGGCGCCGACCTGATCGAGATCGGCATGCCCTTTACCGACCCGATGGCGGACGGCCCGACCATCCAGCAGGCCGGCCGCCGGGCGCTGCGCGCCGGTGCGACCCTCGCCGGCACGCTCGGCCTGGTGCGCGACTTCCGCGCTGTCAACGACACCGTGCCGCTGATCCTGATGGGCTATCTCAACCCCATCCTCTCCTACGGCGTCGAGCGCTTCACCGCCGATGCCGCCGCCGCCGGCGTCGATGGCGTCATCGTCGTCGACCTGCCGACCGAGGAGGCCGACCTGCTGCTGCCGCATCTGCGCCAGCACCGCATCGACCTCATCCGCCTCGTCGCCCCCACCACGACGGACGAGCGCCTGCCCGTCGTGCTCAACGACTCCTCCGGCTTCGTCTATTACGTCTCGATCACCGGCATCACCGGCACCCGCACCGCCTCCGCCGAGGATCTCGCGCGCGACATCCCCCGCGTCCGCAAGGCGACGGACATGCCGATCGCCGTCGGCTTCGGCGTCCGCACCCCCGCCCAGGCCGCAACGGTGGCGCGGTTCGCCGATGCCGCCGTGGTCGCCTCGGCGCTGATCGACAAGCTCGCCGCCGGCCTCGATGCCGACGGCAAGGCCCCGCCCGCCATCGTCGAGGCGGTGCTGGACGATGTCGCCGCCCTGGCCGCGGCGGTGCGCGGCGAGCGCCGCGCCGCCTGAGGCGGTCAGAGCACTTTCCGATCCTTCCGGATCGGATGTAGTGCTCTATCGTATTGATAAAAAAACAATAGTTTGGTGGCCCGCCTGTCCCTGAAATTCACCCACGAATTTCAGGGGCAGGGCACTACACCGCCTTGGCGCCGATATCCCGGCGGCAGAACCCGCCGGGAAAGCCGATCCGCCGCACCGCGACATAGGCGCGGTCGATCGCCTCGCGCAGGTCATCGCCCGTCGCCGTCACCGCCAGCACCCGCCCGCCGGCACTCACCAGCGCGCCGTCGCGCCGCGCCGTGCCGGCCTGGAACACCGTCGTCTCCGGCAGCCCGGCCACCCCGGCGAGGTCGATCGGATGGCCCCTCTCATAGGCGCCCGGATAGCCCTTCGCCGCCATCACCACCGTCGCCGCCGCGCCGTCCCGCCAGTCGAGCCGGGTTTCCGGATCGAGCCGCCCCCGCGCCGCATCGGCGAGCACCGGCAACAGGTCGGTCCTCAGCAGCGGCAGCAGCGTCTCGCATTCCGGATCGCCGAACCGCACGTTGAACTCGATCAGCCGGGGGCCGGAGGCGGTGAGCATCAGCCCGGCGAACAGGAAGCCGCGGAACGGCGTCCCGCGCCGCGCCATCGTCCGCAGCGCCGGGCGGACGATCCGCTCCATCGCCGCCCCGATCACCGCCCCCGAGGCCGCCGGCGGCGGCGCGATCGCGCCCATCCCGCCGGTATTCGGCCCGGTATCGCCATCGCCCACCCGCTTGTGGTCCGAGGCGGTGCCGCAGAACACCGCGGCCTCGCCGTCGCAGATCGCGAACAGCGAGATCTCGGTGCCGATCAGGCATTCCTCGATCACGATCTCCGCACCCGAGGCGCCGTGCAGCCCGCCCTCCAGCATCGCCGCCACGGCCTCGCGCGCCTCCTCATCGGTCGCGGCGACGACCACGCCCTTGCCCGCCGCCAGCCCGTCCGCCTTGATCACGATCGGCGCCGGATGCTCGTCGAGATAGGCGCGCGCCGCGCCGGCATCGGTGAAGCTGGCCCAGCCGGCCGTCGGAATCCCCGCCTCGTCGCAGATCTCCTTGGTGAACCGCTTCGAGGATTCGAGCCGCGCCGCCGCCTCGGTCGGGCCGAAACAGGCGATTCCCGCCGCCGCCAGCCGGTCCGCGAGGCCGAGCGCCAGCGGCGCCTCCGGCCCCGGCACCACGAGGTCGATCCGCTCCGCCCGCGCGAACTCCACGAGCGCGTCGATCTCCTCGGCGCCGATCCCGACGCATTTCGCCAGCGATTCCATGCCCGGATTCCCCGGCGCGACGAAGAGCGTCTCCAGCACCGGGCTCTGCGCGAGCTTCCACGCCAGCGCATGCTCGCGCCCGCCGCCGCCGACAACCAGAACCCGCATGATCGACCCCCTTGCGCTTGTGCAACCGGCGCGCGCTTAGCATAGTCCGCCGCCATGAGCGAAACCACGGACACCGCCACCGGCAACCTGCCCGAACTCACCGTTTCCGAACTCGCCGGCGCGGTCAAACGCACGGTCGAGACCGCCTTCGGCCGCGTGCGCGTGCGCGGCGAGATCACCGAGATGAAGACCTACGCCTCCGGCCACACCTACATGGCGCTGAAGGACGAGGGGGCGAAGATCCGGGCGATCATCTGGCGCGGCAACGCCGCGCGACTCGGGCTGAAGCCGGAGAACGGCGTCGAGGTCATCGCCACCGGCCGCATCACCACCTATCCCGAGCGCTCGGAATACCAGCTCATCATCGAGCGGCTGGACTATGCCGGCGAGGGCGCGCTGCTCGCCCGCATCGAGAAGCTGCGCCTGCGCCTCACCGAGGAAGGCCTGTTCGACGCCGCCCGCAAGCGCGCCCTGCCATTGCTGCCGCGCATCGTCGGCGTCGTCAGCTCGCCCCAGGGTGCCGTGATCCAGGACATCCGCACCACCATCGCCCGCCGTTTCCCCCGCCGCATCATCCTCTGGCCGGTCGCCGTCCAGGGCGAGGCCGCCGCGGCCCAGATCGCCGCCGCCATCCGCGGCTTCGGCGCGCTGCCGGAAGCGGGCGAGGTGCCGCGGCCGGACGTGCTGATCGTCGCCCGCGGCGGCGGCTCGCTCGAGGACCTGATGGCCTTCAACGACGAGGAGGTGGTCCGCGCCGCCGCGTCCTGCCCCATCCCGCTGATCTCCGCCGTCGGCCACGAGACCGACACGACGCTGATCGACTTCGCCTCCGACCGCCGCGCCCCCACCCCCACCGCCGCCGCCGAACTCGCCGTGCCCGACCGCATGGCGCTGGCCGCCGATCTCGCCCAGAGCGGCGCGCGGCTGACCGGCGCGCTCACCCGCGTCACCCAGTCGGTCCGCCTGCGGCTCGACCGCGCCGCCGCCGCCCTGCCCGACCTGCCCTCGATGATCGGCACCGCCCGCCAGCGGCTGGATGATCGCGGCGAGCGCCTCGCCCTCGCCCTGCCCCGCCTCGTCGCCGCGAAGCGCGCCCAGGCGCGGGAAGTCGCCGCCCGCCTCGTGCATCCGCGCGAGATCATCGCCGCCCGCCGCCACAGCCTCGCCCTGCTCGGCCAGCGCCTCGCCGCCCCGGCCCCCGGCCTGCTGCGGGAGAACCGGCTCCGCCTCGGCGCGCTCGCCGCCCGCCTCGAAGCCCTGTCCTATCACGCGACACTGGCGCGCGGCTTCGTGATGGTGGCGACCCCGTCCGGCGATCCCGTCACCACGCGGCGCGACGCCGGATCGAAACGCCACCTCGTGCTGCATTTCGGCGACGGCACGCTCGGCGTCCGTCCCGAAGCCGACCGCGCGCCGCCGGCGCAGACCAGCCTCGATCTCTGATCCGGCCGGATATCAGGAGGCTGTCGGCGCCACCGGCAGCAGCGGCCCGGCGAAGACGATCGGCATGTCCGGCTTGCCGGTGGGCGAGCCGCCGGGCGGCTCCACCGTCACCGCGATCAGCGTGTGCGCCCGGCGCAGCCGCGCCGGCACGTCGTTCGCCGGCAGCCTTGTCGCCCCCGCCTGCACGAAGCCGATCGGCACCGGCGCCTCGCCCTGGCCGACCGCCCAGAGCTGCCAGACCTTGCCCTCCGGCGGCGCCGCATGCCCCACCGGCGCGATGTTCAGCGCGCCGTTCGTCTTCATCGCCACGGTGAACACCGGGCCCGACTTCGCCGACAGCACCGCGACCATCGCCGGCCCCGGCGCCCCGCGCGGCAGCACGAGCAGCAGCGCCGCCGCCACCGCGCCGGCCAGGGCGATGCCCCGCCAGACGAACAGATTGTCCCAGATCTCCCGCAGCCGGTTGCGCCGCGCCGGCGCGGCCGCGCGCGGGCTCGTCGCGCGCTCGATCGCCGCCCACACCGCCGGCCCCGGCGCCACCGGCGGCACCGCGAGCGCCAGCGGCAGCAGCCGCTCCTCCCACGCCGCCACCTCGGCGGCCAGCGCCGGATCGCGCGCGCACGCGGCCTCGAACTCCCGCCGCTCCGCGCCGCGCAGCAGGCCCAGCACGTAAAGCCCCGCCCGGTCCGGCCCGTCGTCCGCCATCGACCCGCTCATCGCTCAAGACACCTTTTCAGCGCGCCGAGGGCCCGGGAAATCCAGCTCTTCACCGTGCCGAGCGGCGTGTCCGTGCGTTCGGCGATCTCGCTGTGCGAATACCCGTCGACAAACGACAGCACGACCGCGCGCCGCCAGTGTTCCGGCAGTTCGCCGAGGCAGGCGGCCAGCGCCCGCCCGTCCTCCACCGCCACCGGCATCTCCGCCGCGATATCGGGAATCTCACCGCCATTCGCCGGCTGCCGCCGCTCGCTGTCGATCCGGTCGAGGGCGCGGTAGCGCACGATCCCGATCATCCAGGCCTTCGCCGATCCGCGCGCCCGGTCGAACCTGGCCGCGTTCCGCCACACCTGCAGGAACGCCTCCTGCAAGACCTCCTCGGCCTGCGGCCGGTCGCGCAGCAGCCGCAGCGCCACCCCCATCAGCATCGGCGACATGCGCCGGTAAAGCTCGCGCAGCGCGGCCGCGTCCTGCGCCTGGCAGGCCTCGACCAACCGGCCAAGCTCCTCATCCGCCGCAACCGCCCCACCGGGCGACGACGTCACCGTTCCGTATCCTGCGCCATCGAACATTGCTTATGGCATTACCGCCGCCGAGACAATCTGGATGCAGCCGCCGCGCCCGGCGCGGCGCCGCCGCCATCGGAACACAACTTTTGCGTGCATGACCGACCCAGAAATGATAACATGACGCGCAATCCGCAGGGAGACGACGATTCCGCCCCGGCCCCGCCGCTACTGGCTCGAAACATTCTGCGGCGCCCTCGCCCTGGCCGCCGCCCGGGTTCTGCGCGCCCCCCATCCGAAGGCCACGCGGGATGCCGCCGGCTATGTCCCGCATCCCTTCCGCAATGGCGCGCGCTGCGCGACCTGCGCCAATTTCCGCGCCGCCGGCGCCGCCTGCCGGCGCGTGCGCGGCACGGTGGCGCCGGCCGGCTTCTGCAATTTCTACACCCCGCGCCGCCGCCTGTCCTAGCGCCCCCGCCCTCGGGCGCGGATTGGGGTGGACCGCGCCGCCGAGATGGTCCACAAGGCAGCGGATGGAGACCCGCATCGAGCGTCTGTGCGTGGCAAACGGGCTCAGGATGACCGGCCCGCGGCGCGTCATTGCGCGCGTGCTGTCCGAGGTGAACGGCCACCCCGATGTCGACGAACTGCACCGCCTCGCCCACCGCCTCGACCCGCGGATCTCGCTTGCCACCGTCTACCGCACGGTGCGCCTGTTCGAGCAGCACGGCATCCTCGAGCGCCGCAGCCTCGGCAGCCGCCGCGCGCGCTACGAGATGTCGGGCGAGCACGACCATTTTCACCTGGTCGACCAGGACAGCGGCCAGGTGATCGAATTCGACGAGCCGGAGACCGAACTTCTCATGCGCAAGGTGGCCGCCCGCCACGGGTTCGAACTCGTTTCCCTCAAGATCGAGCTGTTCGGCCGCCGCCTCGGCACCGCCGCGCGCGCGCCGGAGCCCGCCGGCGAGGCGGCCGGACCATGACGGCCGAACGCCCGATGGACAGCCTGCTGGCCTTTCCGGAAATCCGGGTCGGCAATCTCGGCGTCCGCCTCGCCGCGACCGCGGCCGAGCTCGACGCCGCCCAGGCCCTTCGCTTCCGCATCTTCTACGACGAGCTCGGCGCCCATCCCGACGCCGCGACCCTCGCCTCCGGCCGCGACCAGGACGCCTTCGATGCGATCGCCGATCATCTCCTCGTGATCGATCACGACATCGCCGACGATGCCCGCGGCGTCGTCGGCACCTACCGGCTGATCCGGCAGGACGCCCTGCCCCAAGGCAGCCATTTCTATTCGGCCGACGAATACGACATCGCGCCGCTCGAACGCTTCTCCAGCCGCCTGCTCGAGCTCGGCCGCTCCTGCGTCGACCAGGCGCACCGCTCCCGCGCCGTCATGCAGCTGCTCTGGCGCGGCATCGCCGCCTATGTGTTCCAGCACGGGATCGAGCTGATGTTCGGCTGCGCCAGCCTGCACGGCACCGATCTCGACGATCTGGCGCCGGCGCTCTCCTACCTGCACGCCCACCACCTCGCCCCGGCGCACATCCGCCCGCGCGCGCTGGAGGCGCGCTATGTCGAGATGTGCCGCCTCGGCGCCGACGAATACGACGCCCGCCAGGTCCTCGCCGAGCTGCCGCCGCTGATCAAGGGCTATCTCCGCCTCGGCGGCTTCGTCGGCGACGGCGCGGTGATCGACTGGCAGTTCAACACGACGGACATAGCCGTCGTCGTGCAGACGGATCTTGTGACCGAAAAATATTACCGCCATTACGAGCGACAGTCCCGCTGACAAGCCGCCGGCGCCGCTGCCGGCCCGCACGCATGACGACTGCAAGGTGAATTCGACGACATGGCCGAAGACGACGACACGCCGATCCCCGAAAGCCTCCTGCCCTACGACGAATGGACCGAGGACGCGCTCCGCCTCGTGGTGCTGCGCGCGCTCGACCATGCGTCGCGCGAGGGCATGCCGGGCGAGCATCACTTCTACATCACCTTCGCCACCGCCCATCCCGGCGTGATCATGCCCGACCGGCTGCGCGCCCAGTATCCGGACGAGATGACCATCGTCCTGCAGCACCAGTACCGCGACCTGTCGGTGGATGCCGAGGCGCAGCGCTTCTCGGTCCGCCTCTCCTTCGGCGGCGTGCCGGCGACGCTCGACATCCCGCTCGACGCCATCACCGCCTTCGCCGACCCGGCGGTGCGCTTCGGCCTGCAATTCGCCGCCCGCGTCCCCGAAGCGCCGGAAGAAGCGCCCGCGGCCGCGCCCGAACCCGCGCCGCCGCCACCGGAGCAGGGCCCCGCCGAGGTCGTCAGCCTCGACGCCTTCCGCCGCCGCCCGCCCGCCAAAGACTGAGCCCGGAGAGCCGCCATGAACGCGATCACCAAGAAGACGCCCGATTTCGCCTTCAGCACCATGTTCCCCCTGGGCCATGACGACACGCCCTGGCGCAGGCTCGATCTCGGCGGCGTCTCCACCATCGAGGCGGCGGGCAGGACCATCCTGCGGATCGCCCCGGAAACCCTCTCCGCCCTCGCCTTCCAGGCGTTCCACGACGTCTCCCACCTGCTGCGCCCCGGCCATCTGCGCCAGCTCCGCGCGATCCTCGACGATCCCGAGGCCTCGGAGAACGACCGCTACGTGGCGATGGAATTCCTCAAGAACGCCAACATCGCCGCCGGCGGCATCCTGCCGATGTGCCAGGACACCGGCACCGCCATCGTCTTCGGCAAGAAGGGCCAGCGCGTCTGGGTCGAGGGCGACGAGGAGGAGGCCTTCTCCCACGGCGTCTACCGCACCTACACCGAGACCAACCTGCGCTACTCGCAGATGGCGCCGCTCTCGATGTACGAGGAGCGGAACACCGGCACCAACCTGCCGGTCCAGTGCGACATCATGGCCGCCCCCGGCGAGGCCCATGCCGAGGAATTCGAGCTGATGTTCGTCGCCAAGGGCGGCGGCTCCGCCAATAAGAGCTTCCTGTATCAGGAAACGCGGGCGATCCTGAATCCGAAGAAACTTCTCGAATTCATTGAAACCAAAGTAAAAACCCTCGGAACGGCCGCCTGCCCGCCCTATCACCTCGCCATCGTCATCGGCGGCACCTCGGCCGAGACCACGATGAAGACGGTCAAGCTCGCCTCCACCCGCTGGCTCGACTCGCTGCCCACCCAGGGCTCGCCCACCGGCCACGCCTTCCGCGATCTCGAGCTTGAGCGGCAGATCCTGGAAATGACCCGCCGGCTCGGCATCGGCGCGCAGTTCGGCGGCAAGTATTTCTGCCACGACGTCCGGGTGGTTCGTCTGCCCCGCCACGGCGCCTCGCTGCCCGTCGGCATCGGCGTCTCCTGCTCGGCGGACCGGCAGATCCGCGCGAAGATCACCAGGGAAGGCGTCTTCCTCGAACAGCTCGAAACCGATCCGGCGAAATACCTCCCCGAGGTCACCGACACCCATCTCGGCGGCGACGTGGTGCAGATCGATCTCAACCGCCCGATGGCGGACATCCTCGCCGAGCTTTCGAAACACCCGGTCAAGACCCGCGTCGCCCTCACCGGCCCGATCGTCGTGGCGCGCGACATCGCCCACGCCAAGCTGAAGGAACGGCTCGACCGCGGCGAGGGCCTGCCCGACTACATCAAGAACCATCCGGTCTATTACGCCGGCCCCGCGAAAACGCCCGAGGGCATGGCCACCGGCAGCTTCGGCCCCACCACCGCCGGGCGGATGGACAGCTATGTCGAAGAGTTCCAGGCCGCCGGCGGCTCGCTGGTGATGCTGGCCAAGGGCAACCGCTCGCGTGCGGTGCGCGACGCCTGCAAGGCGCATGGCGGCTTTTATCTCGGTTCCATCGGCGGCCCCGCCGCGGTGCTCGCCCGCGACAACATCCGCAAGGTCGAGGTGCTGGAATACCCCGAACTCGGCATGGAAGCGGTCTGGCGCATCGAGGTCGAGAACTTCCCCGCCTTCATCGTGGTCGACGACAAGGGCAACGACTTCTTCGCCGACCTCGCCTGAGCCGGCCATGAAGTTCACCGTCGACCGGATCGACCATGTCGTGCTGACCTGCTCCGACGTCGACAGGACCGCCGACTGGTACGAGCGCGTCCTCGGCATGGAGCGCGAGGAATTCGGCGCCGAGCGCCGGATCGCCCTGCGCTTCGGCGCGCAGAAGCTGAACCTGCACCAGGCCGGGCGCGAGTCCGGCCCGCAGGCGGCGAAACCCGCCCCCAGCGCGCTCGACATCTGCTTCGTCACCGCCCTCGGCACCGACTTCGTGGTGAACCACCTCCAGGCCCAGGGGGTGGATATCGTCGAGGGACCGGCGCCGAAAATCGGCGCGCTCGGCGCCATGCGCTCGGTCTACTGCCGCGATCCGGACGGCAACCTGGTCGAGATTTCGAGCTACCTCGAAGAATGAACCTCGCTGATTTCGACTATCACCTGCCGCCCGAGCGCATCGCGGCCGAACCGGCGCGGCCGCGCCACGCCGCGCGCCTGCTGCATGTCCGCGGCGACGGGCTCGACGACCGCACCATCCTCGACCTGCCCGCCCTGCTCGCCCCCGGCGACCTGCTGGTGGTCAACGACACCCGCGTCATCCCCGCCCAGCTCACCGGGCGGCGCGGCGACGCGCGGATCGGCATCACCCTCGACCGCCCGCTGGCCGACGGCACCTGGCGCGTCCTGCTGCGCAACGCCCGCCGCGCCCGCCCCGGCGAGACCATCGCGATCGACGGCGCCGGCGGCATCGCCGCCGAGGTGATCGACCGCGCGCCCGACGGCTCGGCGACCCTGCGCTTCGACTGCGACGCCGAGACCTTCCGCGCCATGCTCGACCGCGCGGCGAGCCTCGCCCTGCCGCCCTACATCCCCCGCCCCGCCGGCATCTCCGAACAGGACCGGCAGGACTACCAGACCATGTTCGCCGCCGAGGAGGGCGCCGTCGCCGCCCCCACCGCCGGGCTGCATTTCACCGAAACCGTCCTCGCCGCCCTCGCCGCGCGCGGCGTCGGCCTCGCCACCGTCACGCTGCATGTCGGCGCCGGCACCTTCCTGCCGGTGCGCGAGGACCAGCTCGAACGCCACAAGCTCCACGCCGAGCGCGGCCTGATCGGCCCGGAGACCGCCGCCCTGGTCAACGCCACCCGCGCGCGGGGCGGGCGCATCGTCGCCGTCGGCACCACCAGCCTGCGCGTGCTGGAGACCGCGGCCGGCGATGACGGCACGCTCGCCCCCTGGCACGGCGAGACCGAGCTCTTCATCACCCCCGGCTACCGCTTCAAGCTGGTCGACCGGCTGATGACCAATTTCCACCTGCCGAAATCCACCCTGCTGATGCTGGTCGCCGCCTTCGCCGGGGTGGAGCGCATGCGCGCCGCCTATGCCCACGCCATAGCACGGGGCTACCGGTTCTATTCCTACGGCGACGCCTCGCTGCTGGAGCGCGCATGACCGGCTTCGCCTTCCACAATCTCGGGCAGGACGGCGCCGCCCGCCGCGGCCGCCTGGTCACCGCCCACGGCACCGCCGAAACCCCCGCCTTCATGGCGGTCGGCACCGCCGGCACGGTGAAGGCGATGACGGCGGACGCCGTTCGCGCCACCGGCACCGAGATCGTCCTCGGCAACACCTATCACCTGATGCTCCGCCCCGGCGCCGAGCGCGTCCGCGCCCTTGGCGGGCTGCACCGGATGATGGACTGGCCCGGCATCATCCTCACCGATTCCGGCGGCTTCCAGGTCATGTCGCTGGCCAAGCTCCGCAAGATCGACGAGGTCGGCGTCACCTTCCGCTCGCATCTCGACGGCTCCGCCCACCACCTCACCCCCGAATCCTCGACCGCGATCCAGAACGCGCTCGACGCGACCATCACCATGGCCTTCGACGAGTGCACGCCCTTCCCCGCCACGCACGAGCAGGCCGCCGCCTCGATGCGCCTGTCGATGCGCTGGGCGGAACGCTCCCGCGCGGCCTTCGAACCGCGCCCCGGCTATGGCCAGTTCGGCATCGTCCAGGGCAGCGTCTTCGCCGATCTCCGCGCCGAATCCGCCGCCGCCCTCACCGGCCTCGGCTTCGAGGGCTACGCGATCGGCGGCCTCGCGGTCGGCGAGGGCCAGCAGGCGATGTTCGACACGCTGGACGTCACCACCCCCCTGCTGCCCACCGACCGCCCGCGTTACCTCATGGGCGTCGGCACGCCGGACGACCTGCTCGGCAGCATCGCCCGCGGCGTCGACATGTTCGACTGCGTGATGCCCACCCGCGCCGGCCGCACCGGCCGCGCCTTCACCTCGCGCGGCATCCTCAACCTGCGCAACGCCCGCTTCGCCGCCGAGGACCGCCCGCTCGACCCGGCCTGTCCCTGCCTCGCCTGCGCGCGCCACAGCCGCGCCTACCTGCACCATCTCTTCCGCTGCGACGAAATGCTCGGCCCGATGCTGCTGACCACCCACAATCTAAGCTATTACCAGACGGTGATGCGCGGCGCGCGCGAGGCGATCGAGGCCGGACGCTTCGCCGCCTACGCCGCCGCCACCCGCGACGCATGGAGCCAGGGCGATGACCGACACACGCTATGACGCGCTGCAACAGCTCGGCCGCGAGAGCCGCATGCCGGACTCGCCCGAGGCCGCGGTGCTCGAACGCGTCGCCGCCCCGTCCCGGGGGAAGAACTACGTGGTGCGCTTCACCTGCCCCGAATTCACCTCGCTCTGCCCGATCACCGGCCAGCCCGATTTCGCCCATGTCGTGATCGACTACATCCCCGATTCGTGGATCGTGGAGAGCAAGTCGCTCAAGCTCTATCTCGGCAGCTTCCGCAACCACGGCGCCTTTCACGAGGCCTGCACGCTGATGATCGCCGAGCGCCTGGTCGACCTGCTCGCCCCGCGCTGGCTGCGCATCGGCGCCTACTGGTATCCGCGCGGCGGCATCCCGATCGACGTGTTCTGGCAGACCGGCGCCCCGCCCGAGGGCGCCTACCTGCCCGACCAGGGCGTGCCGCCCTATCGCGGCCGTGGCTGAGGCGGATCTCCGCGCCGCCATCGCCGCCCGCGCCGCCGCTCTCGGCTTCGATGCGATCGGCATCGCCCGCGCCCGCCTGCCCGAGAGCGTCCGCGACAATCTCCGCGCCCATCTCGCCGCCGGCCATCACGGCACGATGGGCTGGATGGAGGATCGCGCCGCCCAGCGGGCCGACCCCGCTTCGCTCTGGCCGGAGGCGGTCAGCGTCATCTCCCTCGGCCTGTCCTACGCCCCCGATGGCGACCCGCTCGCGACCCTCTCCCGCGCCGATCGCGGCAACATCTCCGTCTATGCCCGCAACCGCGACTATCACGACATCATCAAGGGCCGGCTGAAGCACCTCGCCCAGTTCATCGCCGCGCGCGGCGAAGGAGTGAAGGTCTTCGTCGACACCGCGCCGGTGATGGAAAAGCCGCTGGCCGCCGCCGCCGGGCTCGGCTGGCAGGGCAAGCACACCAACCTCGTCTCCCGCCGCCACGGCTCGTGGCTCCTGCTCGGCGAGATCATGACGACGCTGGCCCTGCCGCCCGATCCGCCGCACCCCGACCGCTGCGGCACCTGCACCGCCTGCCAGGCCGCCTGCCCGACCGATGCCTTCCCCGCCCCCTACCGGCTCGATGCCAGGCGCTGCATTTCCTACCTCACCATCGAGCACAAGGGCCCGATCCCGGAAGAATTCCGCCCCGCCATCGGCAACCGCATCTATGGCTGCGACGACTGTCTCGCCGCCTGTCCCTGGAACAAGTTCGCCGTCGCCGGGCGCGAGCAGAAACTCGCCGCGCGCGACGACCTCCTCGCCCCCCGCCTCGCCGATCTCGCCGCCCTCGACGATGCTGGCTTCCGCGCCCTCTTCGCCGGCAGCCCGATCAAGCGCATCGGCCGCGCCCGCCTCGCCCGCAACGTCGCCATCGCCATCGGCAATTCGGCCGATCCCGCACTCGCCCCCGCCGCCGCGCGCCTCGCCGCCGATGACGATCCCGTCGTCGCCGAAGCCGGGCGCTGGGCGGCGCGCCGGCTCGCAATCGGGCTGGCCCCGGCGCGCAAACCCGGCTAGCCTCCGCGCACGCCAGCGTGACCGGCCAACGGTCATGCCAGGCCACTCGCCCCAAAACGGGCGTTTTTCACGACGGGAGCATTCGATGTCAGAGTCGTTCAAGCCAAAACGGCCCGCCTGGGTCGATGACTTCAAGGCCTTCCTGATGCGCGGCAACGTGGTCGATCTGGCCGTCGCCGTGGTCATCGGCGCCGCGTTTTCCAATATCGTCAAGAGTTTCGTCGCCGACATCATCAACCCGGTCATCGGCCTGCTGACCGGCGGGGTCGATTTCTCGAACCATTTCATCACGCTGAAGGGCGCGGCCGAACCCACCCTCGCCGCGGCGAAGAAGGCCGGCGCCGTCACGCTGAACTACGGCGCCTTCGTCAACACGCTGTTCAACTTCCTGATCGTCGGCTTCGCGATCTTCTGGATGGTCCGCCTGATCAGCAAGCTGCACAAGGCGCCGGAACCGGCCCCTTCCGCCCCCCCGGCGCCAACGCCGACCGAACTTCTCCTCACCGAAATCCGCGACCTGCTGAAGGATCGCGGCGCGAGCTGATCCGCCCCGCGGGGCCCGAGGCCAACGCCTCCGGCCCTCATGGCGCCGCGCCCCGCCCCTCCAACGCCGGACACGCCGTGGCCTACCTGCGATCCAGCCCATAACTTTCTGATTGCGAGAGATTTTTTGATCAACCGGATCGGCGGGCTTCGACGCGCCTGACCGTGGCGCTGGAGCCGCGGATCAAATTCTTAATGAAATATTGCCAAACAGCAAGAATCGCGATAAGCGATATTTGGGCAGTTTTTATAGTTTTTTTACGGCATTTTGGAATTTCGTGTATGAAAATTTGGAATCGCCTCCAATGCAGATGGGTGCCCTGGCACGGTTCGCGGGCCGCATGGCTGGCACTCCCTCATGCGGTCGTCGGCACCGCCTGCGTCCTGGGAGCGGCATTCACGCTGGCCGGTCACGCGGATCCGCGCCCGCCGCATCCGGTCGGGGCGCCGCCCGTCATCGCCGGTGCCCCGGGTCCGGTCGCCATGCCGATGACACCGGTCGGCGGCGTGAGCAACCCGAGTCCGTATATCGCCCCTCAGGGCGTGACCGATCAGATCCCGAATCCGGACATTCTCTCCCAACCCATGCCGTCCTTCATACCCGCGGTGGATACCGGACTGCCGCCCGTCCCCGGGGCCCCCAACCCGCCGCCCGTGAACGGCCATACCGGCGGCGTGCCGAGCCCCGGCCCCGGTCCCGGTCCCACCCCGGTCAACGTGCCCGAGCCGTCTTCCCTTCTCCTGCTCGGCACCGCGATCGTCGGATTCCTGGGCGCCCGCTCGGCGCCGGCAATCCGCGGCGGGCTGCGGGGATTGCGTTCAGGCGGAAGGCCGGCCCGGCCCGCGTGACGCTGATCGTCCGGGACGGCATCGCCGCCCGGCCCGAACCCGCAGATCGCCACCGGCAAGCCCGGCGCGGCCCACCGCCGCCCCGGGCCGCGGCGCTGGCCGCGGGGTCCGGTCCGCCCCGCGATGCCCTCCGCGCCGGTCAGACCACCCCGAGCGCCGCCAGCGCCGGCACGACCAGCGCGGTCGCCACCGCCGTCAGCCCGACGCCGAGCGCCGCGTAGGCGCCCGCCTCCGCATCGCGCGCCACCGCTTCCGCGGCGCCGATCCCGCTGCCCGCCACCCCGGCCGCGAGGCCGAAGGCCCGATGATCCTCGATCCCGAGCCAGCCCAGCAGCGGCCGCGCCGCGATCGCCACGATCACCCCCCCGGCGATCGCGAACACCGCGGCGAGCGCGGGCGCGGCGCCGATCTCCCGCGCCACCGCCATCGCGATCGGCGTCGTCGCCGCCTTCGGCGCCATCGCCAGCCCCAGCGCGCCGCTGCCGCCGCACGCCGCCAGCACCAGCGGCCCGGCGATCGCCGCGGTCAGCGCGCCGGCGGCGAGCGAGACCAGAACCGCCAGGCTGTCCCGCGCGATCGCGCCGAGATTGCGCGCCAGCGGCACGCCCAGCGCCACCGTCGCCGGCCCGAGCAGCCAGGAAACCGGCGCCGCCCCGCGCGCATAGGCCGCATAGGGCACGTGCCCCGCCACCAGCCCCGCCATCACCAGGAGAATCGCCACGAGAGTGGGGTTCAGCGCCGGATGCCGCACAAGCCGCGCCAGCCGCAGCGCCGCCTCGAAGGCCAGCACCGTGCCGGCGGCGAACCCGATTCCCGGCAGCGCGCCGCTCCACATCTCACTCATGGCCGCCCGCCGCCGGCAACGCCGCCCGCGGCGCCGAAGCCCGCGACCCGAGCAGCAGCCGCATCGTCAGCCCCGTCACCGCCAGCGCCAGCAGCGAGGAGACGAGCAGCGCCGCCACCACCGCCGGCCAGTCCGCCCGCAGCGCGCCGGCGCCGGTCATCACCCCCACGCCCGCCGGCACGAAGAACAGCGCGTAGCGCCGCAGCAGCAGCGCCCCCGCCTCGCCCGCCGCCACAGCCACCCGGCCGCGATGCGCGGCGAGCAGTGCTGCCAGCATCACCATGCCCACCAGCGCCCCCGGCAGCCGCACCGGCAGCAGCGGCGCCACCGCGCCGCCCGCCGCGAGGCAGACGAGCACGACCGCGAATCCCGCCGCAAGCCGCGCCGCCGGCGCGAATCCCCTGGTCCGAAATCCCGAAATCCGGCGCATGTCCCTCACTCCTCATCGCCCGATTCCATTTGCGCCCGCCGCCGCCCGTGCTGTAGAAGCAGAAATCGCAATTCATTTTTGTTCCACCAGCACAAGCCCGCCCGATGGATGAACTCGCCCGCCTCCGCGCCTTCGTCCGCGCCGCCGAGCTCGGCAGCTTCTCCGGCGCCGCGCGCGAGGCCCGGCTGCCGCCCTCCTCGGTCTCGCGCGCCATCGCCGCCCTCGAGGCCGAGCTCGGCGCCGCGCTGTTCAACCGCTCGACCCGCAAGCTGCATCTCACCGAGGTCGGCTTCGCCTTCCTCGAACGCGCCCGCCGCGTGCTCGCCGAGCTCGACGAGGCCCGCGCCGTCGCCGCCGATCTCAACGCCCGGCCGCAGGGCCTGCTGCGCCTCAACGTCCCCTCCGCCTTCGGCCGGCTGCACGTCATGCCCTTCCTGCCCGGCTTCGCCGCCGCCTGGCCGGACATCCGCATCGACCTCACCCTGAGCGATTCGGTGGTCGACATCATCGATTCCGGCACCGATCTCGCCATCCGCATCGGCGCGCTGGAGGAAAGCCGGCTGATCGCCCGCAAGCTCGCGCCGCACCGCCGGGTCCTCTGCGCCGCCCCCGCCCTGCTCGCCCGGCACGGCCCGGTCGCCACGCCGGACGATCTCGCCCGCCTGCCGCACCTCCTTTTCGCGCTGCAGCCGCACGACCGCTGGCTGCTGACCGATCCGGGCGGACACCGGCACGACATGCCCCTTACCGGCCGCCTCCGCCTGAACGACAGCGAGGCCCTGCTCGCCGCCGCCCGCGCCGGGCTCGGCGCGGCGCTGCTGCCCTTCTGGGTCGCCGGCGCCGCGCTGCGCGCCGGCGAGCTGGTCCGCCTGCTGCCCGACCACCAGGCGATGTTCTGGCCCGGCGAGCGCTTCATCTGGGCGGTCTACCCGCCCAAGCGCGTGGTCCCGCCCAAGGTCCGCGCCTTCATCGACGGCTTCGCCGCCCATCTCGGCGCCCCGCCCTACTGGGAGCGCGACGCGCCGCCGCCCTGATCCCCGCGCGGGCGCCTATTGCCTCGCGCCCGCATGATTGCCAGAACATCCCCGAGGCGAGTTAGAGGAGCTGAACGTGTTGAAGATCGCGATCATCGGCGGCGGCTATGTCGGCCTGGTGTCGGCGGCGTGCTTCGCCGAATTCGGCGTCAGCGTGATGGTCGCGGAAACCGACCCCGCGCGGCTCGACCGCCTGCGCCGCGGCGAGATCCCGATCTACGAGCCGGGGCTCGATCCGCTGGTCGAGCGCAACCGCGCCGCCGGCCGTCTCGGCTTCACCGGGCGGATCGAGGAGGCGATCGCCGGGGCCGAGGCGGTGTTCATCGCCGTCGGCACGCCCTCGCGGCGCGGCGGCGGCCATGCCGACCTGTCCTATGTCTTCGCCGCCGCCGAGCAGGTGCTGGCGGCACTCGACCACCCGACGGTGCTGGTCACCAAATCCACCGTCCCGGTCGGCACCGGCCGCCGCCTCGCCGCCCTCGCCGCCGCCCGCCGCCCCGAACTTGCGATCGACGTCGCCTCGAATCCGGAATTCCTGCGCGAGGGCAGCGCGATCGGCGACTTCATGCGGCCGGACCGCGTCGTCGTCGGCGCCGAGACCGAGCGCGCCCGCGAGGTGCTGCGCGCCCTCTACCGCCCGCTCAACCTGATCGAGACGCCGATCCTGATCACCGGGCTCGAGACCGCCGAACTCATCAAATACGCCGCCAACGCCTTCCTCGCGATGAAGGTCACCTTCATCAACGAGATGGCCGATCTCTGCGAGGCGGTGGGGGCGGACGTGCACGGCGTCGCCCGCGGCATGGGGCTCGACCGGCGGATCGGCGCCAAATTCCTCCACCCCGGCCCCGGCTTCGGCGGCTCCTGCTTCCCCAAGGACACGCTCGCCCTCGCCCGCATCGCCCAGGACGCCCGCGCCCCCTCCCGCCTGACCGAGGCGGTGGTCGCGGTGAACGACGCGCGCAAGGCCGGGCTCGGCCGCCGCGTGCTCGATGCCGCCGGCGGCTCGGTGCGCGGCATGCGCGTCGCCGTGCTCGGCCTCGCCTTCAAGCCCGAGACCGACGACATGCGCGATTCCCCGGCGATCCCGCTGATCGAGGCGCTCGCGGATGACGGCGCCGACATCATCGCCTATGATCCGGCGGCGATGGCGGCGGCGAAGCCCCTGCTGCCCGCCGCGGTGCGCTACGCCGAAACCGCCGAGGCGGCGATCGAGGGGGCGGCGGTGCTGGTCGCCGTCACCGAATGGAACGAGTTCCGCGCCCTGGCCCCGGCCTGGCTCGCGGCGCGGATGCAGGGCCGGCTGATCGTCGACCTGCGCAACATTTTCGACCCGGCGGCGATTCGCGCCGCCGGTTTCGTGTATCATGGCGTGGGTCGCGGCAGCGTTTCGCAATTGGCCGCGAACCCTGAATTTGAGCAGGATTTTGAGCAGGACAGGGAGTTTTCCGATGGATGAATTGACCGCCGGCGCCACGGCCGGCGACGCGCCGCCCGAACTCGCCATGGCCGGCGCCTACCCCGACTTCGCCAATCCCGAGCTGCTCGCCGCCATTCCGCTGGACGCGCGGACGGTGATCGACATCGGCTGCAGCGGCGGCGCGCTCGGCGCCGCCTATCTCCGCCTCAACCCCGCCGCCCGCGTGCTCGGCATCGATACCGACGAGGCGGCGCTCGCCATCGCCCGCACCCGCCTGACCGAGGTCGCCCGCTGCGACATCCAGGCCGAGGACCTGCCCTTCGACCTCTCCGGCGGCGTCGACGTCCTGGTCTATGGCGACGTGCTGGAACACCTGGCCGATCCCTGGGCCGTGCTCGCCCGCCATGTCCGCCACCTCAACCCCGGCGGCGCGGTGGTCGTCTGCTTCCCCAATGTCGAGCACTGGAGCATCGCCTACCGGCTGTTCGCCGGCCGGTTCGACTATGACGAGCGCGGCCTGCTCGACCGCACGCATCTGCGCTTCTTCACCCCGCGCACCATGCGCGCCCTGCTCGAACGCGCCGGCCTCACCCCGTGCGACGTCCGCTCCCGCCCGAGCGATGCCGCCGCCGCCGCCCGCTTCGTCGAGGCGATGCGCCCCGGCCTCGCCGCGATCGGCGTCGATCCGGCGGAATATCTCGGCCGCGCCACCCCCGTGCAGTTCGTCTGGCGCGCCAGCCTCGCCCCGCGCGAGCGCCTGGTCGTCGCCTCCACCATGCTGCCGCCGCAGGGCGGCGTCTCCGATGTCCGCGTCATCGAGCCGGCGGCGGCGCTGGCGAGCGACCCCACCGTCTTCAGCGTCGTCCGCCAGGAAGCCGAGATCGCCCCGATGATTGAGGGCGCGCCGCACATCGCCGTGCTGCACCGCCCGCTGCTGGTCGGCGACTCCGGCCGCGCCCGCCTGCGCGCGCTGATCGACCGCGGCTTCCTCGTCGTCACCGAGTTCGACGACCACCCCGATTTCCTCGCCGCCCGCGGCATCGATGTCGCCGAGCTGCTCTCCTTCACCGGCGTCCACGCGATCCAGACCAGCACCGAGCCGCTCGCCGCCACCCTCGCCGCCTGGAATCCCGAGGTCGCGGTCTTCCCCAACGCGATCCGCGCGCTCGACCCGCCGGCCAACTTCGCCAACCCCGACCGCCTGACCCTGTTCTTCGGCGCCCTCAACCGCGAGGAGGACTGGGCGCCCTTCATGCCCGTGCTCAACGAGGTGCTGCGCGCCGTCGGCCCGCGCCTGCACCTGCTCGTCATGCACGACCGCGCCTTCTTCGACGCGCTGGAGACGCCGAACAAGGAATTCGTGCCGATCTCCGACTACGCGACCTATCGCAGCCGCCTCGCCGGCTGCGAGATCAGCTTCATGCCGCTGGCCGACACGCCCTTCAACCGCGGCAAGTCCGACCTGAAATACATCGAGGCCGGCGCCGCCCGCGTCGTCCCCCTGGCGAGCCCGGTGGTCTACGGCGACTCGCTGCGCGACGGCGAGACCGGCCTGATCTTCACCTCGCCCGACCATCTGCGCATGCAGCTCCTCCGCCTGCTCGCCTATCCCGAGGCCGCCCGCCGCCTCGCCGATTCCGCCCGCGCCGAGGTCGCCGCGAACCGGATGCTCGCCTACCAGGTCCGCGCCCGGACCGACTGGTACCGCGCCCTCTGGGCCCGCCGCGCGGAGCTGGACGCCGCCCTCCGCGCCCGCGTCCCGGCCCTGTTCGCGTAACCGGCGCGCGCCCATCTGCCGGAGATGACGACCAGCCCCCCCCAGCCCGCCACCGCCCCGGCGATCCGCGTCCACTGGCCGGACGCGCCGGCGGCGCCGCAGGATCTCGTCTGCCCGAACTGCGGCGCCGAGGGCCCCAAGCCCCGCCTGCTCGACGTCGCCTGGACCGCGCCCAAGCTGCCCCGCGGCGACCGCAAGCCGGTGCTCGCCTGCCCCGCCTGCACCGCCCGCTTCTACCCGCCGCTGCGCGTCCCCAACTATGGCGACCCCGACGTGATGGACTGGGGCTGGCACCAGTTCCACATCCAGCACGGCGCCGGCCTCGTCGCCATCACCCGCCTGCTCGGCCGCATCGCCCGCAAGCCCGGCACGCGCTGCCTCGAAATCGGCTGCGGCTACGGGTTCGGCCTCGATTTCGCCCGCCACGCGATGGGCTGGACCTGCCTCGGCATCGACCCCTCGCCGATGGCCCGCGTCGGCGCCGCCGATCTCGGCCTCGACATCGTCGACGGCTATTTCCCCGACGCCCTGCCCGATGCCGCGCCATGGGACGTCATCGCCGCGACCGAGGTGATCGAGCACGTCCAGCGCCCCGCCGCCCTGCTCGCCGAGCTGCGCGCCCGCCTGGCGCCGGACGGCATCCTCCTGCTCACCACGCCGGACGGCGCGGCGATCGACCGCGCCACCCCGGAAACCGACCTCGCCCAGCTCCTCGCCCCCGGCATCCACATGGTCTTCCAGACCGAGGCGAGCCTGCGCCGCCTGCTCGAATCCGCCGGCTTCGCCAATGTCCGCGTCGGCCGCGAGGGCTTCACCCTGGTCGCCTATGCCGGCGCCACCCGCGGCGGGCTGGCCGAGGACGATGCCGCCCAGCGCCCGCGCTTCCGCGCCTGGCTGGCCGATCGCGCCCGCGCCCTCGATCCGGTCTCCGATCCCGGCCTCGGCTTCGCCGCCCGCGCCCTGTTCGAGGCGGCGGTCGATCTCGACTGGCCGGCCGCCGCCGCCGCCCGCTCCCACCTCTGGCCGGCCATCCGCGCCCGCTACGGCTTCGAGCCCGACGCGCTGGAGGCGATCCCGGCGGACTGGATGAGCCTGCCCCTCGCCCGGCTGAACGAGGTGATGCCGCTCAATCTCGGCATGATCCTGCACGCCGAGGCCAGCCGCCTGCGCGCCGATCCCGCCACGCGGCCGCGCGCCGGCGCCGTCTTCGCCCTCGCCGGCAATGCCGCCGCCGCCCTGCACGCGGCCCTCGCCCGCCTCACCCTGAACGACGCGCTGGCCACCCAGCTCGCCTTCCGCGCCGCCGCCGAGGCCGCGCTCGAGGCCGCCCGCGTCGCCGCCCCCGAAACCCCGCTCCGCTTCGCCGCCCTCGCCAGCCGCGCCGCGCCGGAGGCCGAACGGCGCGACGTGCTCTGGCGCGGCGTGATCGAGCTGGTGAATGCCGGCGCGCCGGAGCGCGCCCGCGCGCTGATGCAGGCGGAAGGCCTCGCCGAACCCGGCCCCGACCTGCCGCACGTCACGCGGCGGGACGCGCTGATCGTGCTCGGCCAGCTCGCCCTCGGCCCGGGCGGCGACCCGCGCCGCGCCATCGCCCTCGCCGAGCGCCTCGGCGCCGACGCCCCCTCCAGCCCCGGCGCGCCCCTCCTGCTCGGCGCCGTCGTCCGCCTGTCGAACGACGGCGAGGAAGCCGCCCTCGTCCCGCTGCTGCACCGCGCCGCCCCGCTCTGCGCCGGCCGCACCGACGCGCTCGGCACCGACGCCTCGAACGCCCTCGCCGGCGCCATCGCCCGCCATGCCGACCCGGCCGAGATCCCGCTCCTGCTCCGCCCGCTGCGGATCGACGCGCGGCGCCGGGTCGAGGCGGTGCTCACCGCCTTCACCCGCCTCGTCGCCGCCGGCCGCCACGACGAGGCGGTGGCGATGGCCGATGCCGAGAACATCGTCAGCCACGCCGTCGCCCGCGACGACGCGATCGGCCGCGACACCCGCCTCGCCCTCGCCCTGCTCGACCTCGCGACCGGCGACCCGGCGGACGTTCCCGCCCGCATCGCCGGCCTCGCCCTCGGTCCGGCGGCGCAGCGGGACATGCTGATCGACGGGTTCTGCCGCCTCGTGAACGCCGGCCGCTACGCCGATGCCGCGACCTATGCCGAGGCCGCCGGGATCGAGGCGCTGGCCGCGAGCGGCGGCGGGAACGATCCCGCCGCGGCCGACGCGCTGACCGCGCTCGCCATCCTCGACCTCGTCACCGGCGATCCCGCCCGCGCCCCCGCCCGCATCGCCGCGGTGCCGCTCGCGCCCGAGCGCCGCCGGCAGATCACGCTCGGCGCCTTCGTCACCCTGGTCAACCGCGCCCGCTACGACGAGGCCATCGCCCTCGCCGAATCCGCCCCGATCGCCGACTGGGCCGCCGCCGGCGATGCCGACGGGCGCGACGCCGCGATCGCCCTGATCGCCCTCGCCCTCGTCGCCGGCGACCCCGCGATCCTGCCCGCCCTGCTCGACGGCCTGCCGCATCTCGACACCGCCGCGCGCGGCGACGCGCTGGTCCAGGCCGCGCTCCGCCTGCTGCATCTCGGCCGGCCGGACGAGGCCGCCCGCCTGCTCGCCCCGGTCGACGAAGCCGCCCTCGCCCCGGCGGCGCGGATCGAGCTGCTCGCGGCACGGGCCGGCTGCGCCGCCGCCGCCGGCGACACCGCCGCCCTCGCCGACCTGCTCGACCGGCTGGATGCCGAGGGCGCCGATCCCGGCCGGCTCGCCGGCCTCGCCGTCGGCCGCTTCGTCAGCGCCGTCCATGAAGGCGATTTCGCGGCGGCGGACCGGCTGCGCCGCCGCGTCGAGCCCGCCTTCGACGGTTTCGCTCCGGCGGCGAGCCCGGCGCTGCGCGGCGCCGGCTTCGCCCTCGGCCTGCTCGAATTGCAGGAACCCGCCCGCCCGCACCGCGCCGAACGCGCCTTCGCCGCCGTCCGCCGCGGCTTCGCCGCCGACCTCGCCGAGGGCGACGCCGCCCCGGCGCTGTTCTGGGAAGCCCTGCGCGGCGAGATCATCGCCCTCCACCGCACCGGCCGCGCCGCCGAGGCCACGGCCCTGGGCCGGGCGATGCTCGCGCGCTATGAGGGCGCTCCCGACAGTCTCAGGACCGAACTGGCCCCGCCCGCCCCATGAACACCGCCCAGCTGCTCCGCGCCGCCTGGCGCGCCCTCCGCCACGCCTGGACCCTCGCCGCCATGACCGTCGCCGCCGGGCTCGGCCGGCTGCGCAACCCGCACCAGGTCATCGCCCGCAAGCCGGATGGCGGCATCGTCCTCGGCCCCCGCGTCGTCCTCTTCCTGCACTGGGACCGCGGCGGCCGCGTGCGCGAGGCGCTGTTCGACTACATCGCCCAGCTCGCCGCCTCCGGCCGCTCGGTCGTCTTCGTCACCAATGCCGGCGCGCTCGACCCCGGCGCCGAGGCCCGCCTGCTCGCCCTCTGCGCCGGCATTCTCGTCCGCCGCAACATCGGCTACGATTTCGGCGGCTGGCGCGACGCGATCGAGACGCTCGATCTCCCGCAATCCGGCACCGAGGAGATCATCATCGCCAACGACAGCATTTTCGGCCCGGTCCGCCCGATCGATTCGATGCTGCTCCGGCTCGACTACGACGAAGCCGATGTCTGGGGCCTCACCGAGAGCTGGCAGCGCCGCTACCACCTGCAATCCTATTTCGTCGCCTTCGGCCCGCGCGCCATCCGCAGCCCCGCCTTCCGCCGCTTCTGGTCCGGCGTGATCCCCGCGCCGTCGAAACCCTACGTGATCGGCAAATACGAGGTCGGCCTGACCCAGGCGATGATCCGCGCCGGCCTGCGCGTCGCCGCCCTCTGGCCCTACGAGGCGCTGACCCGGCAGATCACCCGCGACCAGCTCGCGCCCTATCTCGACATCGAGCCCGGCGGCCGCGCCGACCCGCACGACCTCACCCGCTGGCTGCACATCCTGCGCCTGCGCGACGCGATCGCCCGCCGCCGCCCGCTCAACCCGACCTCGGATCTCTGGCGCCACCTGCTGCTCTCCGGCTACCCGTTCATCAAGCGCGAGCTGCTGCGCGACAACCCCACGAAGGTCGAGGATATCGGCGACTGGGCCGACCTGCTGCGCGACGAACTCGGCGCCGACCCCGCCCCCATCCTCGCCGACCTGCGCATGATGCTGCGCGGCGACGCGCCATGACCCGGCGCGCCATGACGAAAAAACTCTCCGGCGCGCGGATGTACGCCCGCCTCGCCGCCGTGCTGGCCTGGACGATGGCGCTGCTGCCGGTCCAGCTCGTGCTGATCCGCCGGCCCGGCCGCGCCAAGCGGGCGCTGCCGCTGCGCTACTGGGGCGGCGTGGCCCGCATCCTCGGCCTCGAACTCCAGGTCATCGGCACCCCCGCCGCGACCGACGAGCGGCCCGTGCTGTTCGTCTCCAACCACACCTCCTGGCTCGACATCGTCGCCCTCGGCGCGGTGCTGCCGGGCTGCTTCATCGCCAAGGCGGATGTCGGGCGCTGGCCCGGCATCAGCGCCGTCGCCCGCGCCGGGCGCACCATCTTCGTCAGCCGCGCGCGCACCGGCGCCGGCCGCGAGCGCGCCGAGCTCGCCGAGCGCCTCGCCGCCGGCGACAGCCTGATCCTCTTCCCCGAGGGCACCACGTCGGACGGCGCGCGGGTGCTGCCCTTCCGCTCCAGCTTCCTCGCCCTCGCCGAGACCGACCCGCCGCCGCTGATCCAGCCCGTCACCATCGTCTACGACCGGATGGATTCGCTGCCCGTCTGCCGCCGCAACCGCCCCCGCATCGCCTGGTACGGCGACATGGACATCGCCTCGCACTACGCCGAGCTCGGCCGGCACGACTGGCGCGCCACCATCGTGCTCGACGACCCGATCGAGCTCGACGGCGGCCGCAAGGCGCTGACCGCGACCCTCGAACGCCAGATCGCCGCCCGCGCCGCCGCGATCCGCCAGGGCCGCTATCCCGGCCCCTTCACGAAAGCATAACCGGAATCCGCTTGACAGCGCCGCCCCACGATCTGCGATAGTTACGATCATGGAATCGGGAGCAATCTCATTCTTCCGCGCTTGACCCGTCCGGCGTCCCGGCACATCCACAGGGCAAACCCTTGCCCGGATGAACTGGAATGACCGAGACCGCCTCACGCCGCACGCTGCACATCACCACCTGGGGCTGCCAGATGAACGTCTACGACAGTGGACGCATGGCGGACGTCCTGCGCCCGCTCGGCTACCGGCAGGTCGCCACCCAGGATGCGGACATGGTGATCCTCAACACCTGCCACATCCGCGAGCGCGCCTCGGAAAAACTGTTCTCCGAGCTCGGCCGCCTGCGCGCGCTCAAGGAGTCCCGCGGCGGCGCGATGATGATCGCCGTCGCCGGCTGCGTCGCCCAGGCCGAGGGCGCGGAAATCCTCGCCCGCGCCCCGCATGTCGATCTCGTGGTCGGCTCGCAGGCCTATCACCGCCTGCCCGAGCTGATCGCCGAGATCGAGGCGAAGCGCCGCGCCGTGATCGACACCGACTTCCCCGCCGCGCAGAAATTCGACCTCCTGCCCGAGGACCAGGCCAGCCAGGGCCCGATCGCCTTCCTCGCCATCCAGGAAGGCTGCGACAAGTTCTGCACCTTCTGCGTCGTCCCCTACACGCGCGGCGCCGAGGCCAGCCGCCCGGCCGCCGCCATCCTCGCCGAGGCCCGCCGCCTCGTCGCCGGCGGGGCGCGCGAGATCGCCCTGCTCGGCCAGAACGTCAACGCCTGGCACGGCGAGGCGCCGGACGGCGCCACCTGGAACCTCGCCCGCCTGCTCGCCGAACTCGCCGACATCGACGGCCTCGCCCGGCTGCGCTACACTACCTCCCACCCGCGCGACATGGATGCCGCGCTGATCGCCGCCCATCGCGACAATCCGAAGCTCATGCCCTTCCTGCACCTGCCCGTGCAGTCCGGCTCGGATGCGATCCTCGCCCGCATGAACCGGCGCCACGGCGCCGACCTGTTCCGCCGCATCGCCGGCGAGCTGCGCGCGGCCCGGCCCGACATCGCGCTCTCGTCCGATTTCATCGTCGGCTTCCCCGGCGAGACCGACGCCGATTTCGCCGCGACCATGCGGCTCGTCCGCGAGACCGGCTTCGCCCTGGCCTACAGCTTCAAATACTCCCGCCGCCCCGGCACCCCCGCCGCCGACGCCGCCGACCAGATCGACGAGGCGGTGAAGGATGCCCGCCTGCAGGAGCTCCAGGCCGTGCTGCGCGACCAGCAGCACGCCTTCAACCGCGCCCAGGTCGGCCGCAGCTTCGAGGTCCTCTTCACCGGCCCCGGCCGCCATCCCGGCCAGTCCGCCGGCCGCTCGCCCTACCTGCAGCCCGTCGTCGTCGACAATGCCGACATACCGCCCGGCACCCTGCGGACGGTGAAAATCGTGCAGTCCAACCCCAATTCTCTCATGGCCAGTCTCACACAGGAGCAGATCGCCGCTTGAGCCAGATCGTCACATCCCAGCCCCCCCGGCTGTCCCGCACCCTCACCTTCAACGACAACGGGTTGCTCTCCATCCTGCTCGGCGATCACGACCGCAACCTCGCCCGCCTCGAAAAGCGCCTGCATGTCCGGCTCGCCTGCCGCGGCAACCGGGTGTCGATCTCGGGCGAGCCCGACCAGGTCGCCGCCGCCGAAACCGCGCTTTCGGCGCTCTACGACCGTCTCGCCCGCGGCGAGCAGATCTCCGGCGCCGAGGTCGATGCCGCCGCCCGCCTGGTCGATCCCGCCGCCGAGCCCCGCCTGCCGCTGTCCGACCTGCCGGCGATCCGCACCCGCAAGGGCGTGGTCGGCCCGCGCAGCCCCGGCCAGGCCGCCTATATCGAGGAGCTTTCCCGCCACGAGATGGTCTTCGCCATCGGCCCCGCCGGCACCGGCAAGACCTATCTCGCCGTCGCCCAGGCCGTCGCCATGCTCACCTCCGGACGGGTCGACCGCATCGTCCTCTCCCGCCCCGCGGTCGAGGCCGGCGAGCGCCTCGGCTTCCTGCCCGGCGACATGAAGGAGAAGGTCGACCCCTATCTCCGCCCGCTCTACGACGCGCTGCAGGACATGATGCCCGGCGAGGTCATGGCCCGCCGCATGGCCGCCGGCGAGATCGAGATCGCCCCGCTCGCCTTCATGCGCGGCCGCACCCTCGCGCATGCCTTCGTCATCCTCGACGAGGCGCAGAACACCACCCCGGCGCAGATGAAGATGTTCCTCACCCGCATGGGCGAGGGCACCCGCATGGTCATCACCGGCGACCTCTCGCAGATCGACCTGCCGCCCCACAGCCGCTCGGGCCTGGCCGACGCGCTGGAGACTCTGGAAGGCGTCTCCGGCATCGGCGTCACCCGCTTCAATGCCGGCGACGTGGTGCGCCACCCGCTGGTCGCCCGCATCGTCGAGGCCTACGACCACCGCTCGGAGGCGCAGCGCGAGCGCGCGCGGGACCTGTGAGCGAGCCTCCAAGTAGCCTCCCCCGCGGCGCCGCGCTGCGGGGGCTGATCCACATCGCCGAGCCCCGCTGGCGCCGCTTCGTGCCGGACGCCGAGCGCGTGGTCGCCCGCGCGCTCGATGCCGCCGGCGCCGCCTGCCCGGTCATCCTGGCCGACAACCGCACGGTGAAGGCGCTGAACGCGCGCGACCGCGGCCGCAACAAGCCCACCAACGTCCTCACCTACGAGATGCCGCCGGAGATCATCCTCGCCCTCGGCGTCGTCCTGCGCGAGGCCCGCGCCGCCCGCCGCCGCCCGGCGCACCACCTCGCCCATCTCGTCGTCCACGGCGCCCTCCACCTCGCCGGCGAGGACCACCACGAAGCCGGCGAGGCCCGCCGCATGGAGCGCCTCGAAGCCCGCCTGCTGCACCGCCTCGGCGTCCCCAACCCGTGGAAATACGCGTCGTGAGCGGCAGCTGGTTCTCCCGCCTGCTCAGCAAGATGCGCGAGCAGCCCGACCTGCGCCAGCAGATCGGCGAGCTGATGGAGGAAGCCGCCGCGGAAGCCGGCGGCGAGGAGGGCGGCACCGGGCTCGACCGCCAGGAACGCGCGCTGATCGCCAACGTCCTCCGCCTGCGCGGCATCACCGCCGACGACGTGATGATCCCCCGCGCCGACATCGTCGCCATGCGCGCCGACGTCACGCTGGACCAGGCGATCGACCAGATCCGCCGCGAGGGCCATTCCCGCATGCCCGTCTTCGGCGAGCATCTCGACGACATTCTCGGCATGGTCCACATCAAGGACGTGGTCGGCTACACCGGCCGCCCCGAGGCGTTCTCGCTGCGCGCCATCCTCCGCCGCCCGCTGATGGTCGCCCCGCAGATCCCCGTCCTCGACCTGCTGCTGCAGATGCGCCAGCGCCGCACCCATCTCGCCCTCGTCATCGACGAATATGGCGGCGTCGACGGCCTCGTCACCATCGAGGACCTCGTCGAGACCATCGTCGGCGACATCGACGACGAGCACGACGAGATCGAGGGCCCGCTGATGATCGACCGTGACGACGGCGCGGTCGATCTCAACGCCCGCCTCCCGGTCGAGGACTTCACCACCCGGTTCGGCGACTTCCTGACCGAGGAGGAAAAGGAAGCCGATCTCGACACGGTGGGCGGCCTCGTCTTCACCCTCGCCGGCCGCGTGCCCACCCGCGGCGAGATCATCTCCCACCCCGCCGGCATCGAGTTCCTGATCCTCGACGCCGATGCCCGCCGCATCCGCCGCCTGCGCGCCCGCCGCATCGCCCCCGAATCTTCCTGATCCCAGCCCGCCGGATGCGCGCATCCGTGCCGTCCCGGCAAGGGTCTTTTGCCGCCCCCGTGCCTACCGCGCCGGCGCGCGCGGGCGCACATCGGGGGCAGACCACCACGCAAGGACCAAGACCATGACGCGCAAGATCCTGTTTTCGCTCCTCCTCGCCCTCGCCGCCCCGGCGGCCCATGCGGCGGCGACGCACGACGTCCCCTGGTTCGCCCGCCACGCCGCCGCCCGCCAGGCCGCCATCGCCGCCTGCGCCGCCAATCCCGGCGATCTCGCGGCCAGCCCGGACTGCATCAACGCCGCCGCCGCCGCCCGCGCCGCCCTCGCCCGCGAGCTCTGAGCGCCCCCCGAACCACGCCGGACGCCTGCCGCGGCAATGCTGCACTGCAACAAAAACAATCCGCGCGTCCCGCGTCCGTGCTAGAAAAATCCCAGGACGTTTCCTCCCTGACTTGGCGGTGCTCAGGCGCCGCCTTTTTCTTTTTCGAGGCCCAGCGTCCCGATCCACCCGGCGATCGCCGTCTCGACCCGCCCCTCGATCCCGAAATACCCGTGCGGGCCGAGCGAGCCGCAAGGCCGGTCTCCCGCCGCCCCGCCCGCGACCATCCGCACCGTCACCGACGATGCGCCGCCCAGCGCCCGCGCGACCGCCGGCGCCTGTCCGGGCGGCGCGACCGGGCAGCGGTCGTCCCGGTTGGCGATGATCAGCACCGGCGCCCGCACCGCGGCGGGATCGGCGTCGAACACCGTCATCCGGCTCAGCCTTCCCGGCACCGACACCGTCTCCGTGAGCACCACCCCGGCGACGCTCCCCGCCGCCGCGTGCGCCGCCCCGTTCACCGCGCCGATCGTCCCCTGGCTGGTGCCGAACAGGATCACCGGCGCCCCGATCCGCCGCCGCGCGAGCCGCACCAGCCCGCCGACGACCGCGGCAAAGCCCGGCCCATGCCGGTGGCCGCGCAGGTCGCGCCCGCCCGGCGCGTCCGGAATCACCACCGCGAAGCCCCGCCGCACCCAGTCCCGCCTCGTGCGGACGAGGAAATTCGCGCCATGCCGGAACCGCCCCGTCCGCGTCAGCCCGACCCGCCCGGTCCCGCCCGGCAGCATCACCAGCGTCGCGCGCGGATGCGCCGGGCGCAGCACCAGCACGCGCTCCGGCCCGAGCGCCGTGTCCAGCCGCACCACCCGCGCCCGCGCCGCCGCCAGCGGCAGCCAGGCCAGCGCCAGCGCGGCAAGCAGGGCGCGCATCCGCCCGCGCTCAGGCCGCGCCGGGCTGCGCCCCGTCATACCCCTCGACCACCACCACATCGGCGACCGACGCCCCCTCGCGCAGCGCCTTCGCCCTCGCGTATTCGGGCGAGTGATAGCAGGCCAGCGCCGCCGCGTGGTCGGGGAATTCCAGCACCACGATCCGCGACCGCATCCCGCCCTCGACCGCCTCCGCCGCCCCGCCGCGCACCAGGAACCGCGCGCCGTATTTCGCGAACGCCACCGCGTTCTCCCGCACATAGGCCGCATAGGCCTCGGCGTCGCGCACATCGACGCTCGCGATCCAGTATCCCTTCGCCATATTTCTGCTCCATCCGACTCCGGCCCGGCCACCCGCGGCCGCGTCAGCGATTGATCACCACGAGGCTGCTGCGAAGCGTGTAGATCGTGCCGGACATCACCGTCCACACCCGCCGGGTGTTCGCGCTCGCTGCCTGCGCCTTCTCGTGCAGCCCGTTCCCCACCGCCGCCTCGATCTCATGGCAGCCCGGCCACATGTGTTGGGTGTCCTTCGCCCCCGGCGCCGTCACGTAATACCAGGTCTTCGTCGTGTCCTGGTATTTCAGGATGGACCAGCTGTTCACCTGCCCCTTGCTCACGCCCATCGGCAGCGCCTTCATGATCATGCCGGAAAACTTCTTCCGCCATTGCTTCTTCATCTGGTCGGTGAACGAGGCCCGGATCTCCGCCCCCTCGAACCCGTGCCGGGCGTTGCAGGTGATCACCTCGACCGTGCGGATATTGGGGTTCATCTTCTGCCACGCCCTGATGTTCGCGAGAAACGCGTCCGCCTCCATCGTGCAGAACTTGTAGGCGTCGCCATGCCCCCAATAGACCAGCGTGTCGACGCTGCCGCGTCCGAACGGCGTATCGCCGACCTCGCTGATCAACGATCCCGGATTGGCCGCCTGCAACGCCTCCGCCCGCTTCTTGTGGTCCGCCTGATAAATGATGTGAATCACGCCGCCGCCTCCCAGGATTTGTTGTCCGGCGTCCCGGATCCGAGATCCACCGCGAATTTCAGGGACAGGACGCCGGCGCGCCGCCCCGGTCATCGCGAGGCGGCAACGATGCTTTCACCGCCGTCTTGCCGGCAAATCCGACAACCGGCAATGACCGGCGTCACATCGCCCTTGCCCACCCCCCTTCCGCCGTGGTCCTTTCGGGCATGGCCAGCGCCGTCCCCCTCGCCAGTCCCGCCAGCCGCTTCGCCGCGATCATCGCGGCGCTGTGCGACCGCGTGGCCGCCGAGGGTCACCGGCGCGGCATCGCCGGCCCCTTGGTGGTCCTGATCTGGACGCGCCTGCGCCGCCTCGCCGACCGTCTCGCCGCGGCGCTGGACGGCCCGCAGCGCCCCCCGCGCCCCCGCCATCCCGCAACCGCCCGCCAACCGGCCCCGGCGCGCCCGCGCCCGCTGCCGCGCCGCCTCGGCTGGCTCGGCACCCTCATCCCCGGCGCCGCCGCCGCCGCCGGCCAGCTTCGCGACCTGCTCGCCGATCCCGAGATCGCCGCCCTCGCCGCATCCATCCCGGCCGCCGGCGCTGCGCCGCCCCAAAATCCCCGATCCAGCTCCCGATCCGGCAGCCGATACCGCGCCCGATCCCGCCGCCCTGCGGCCACCGTGCGCCGCGCCACCGGCTTCGGCCGCGGGCCCGCCGCCCGCCGCGCGATGCGCGCCTTCTCCCCCCGCAAGCCGGCGCCGCCGAAACGGCGCCTGACCCGCGCCGCCTCACCGCGCCATTTTCGTTACGTTGTCAAAACAAGATACGGCTGACCCGGCTCAGGCCGCCCGGCCGAGCCGGGCGGTATCCTGCCGGCGCAACAGCTCGCGATAGGGGCCGGGGCGCGACGCCAGCGCCGCCGGCGATCCCTCGTCGACGATCCGCCCCTCCGCCATCACCACGATGCGGTCGAAATCGCGCAGCGTCGCCAGCCGGTGCGCCACCGCGATCACCGTCCGGTTGCGCGCCAGCCGGTCGATCGCCTCCTGCACCGCCGCCTCGCTTTCGGAATCGAGCGCCGACGTCGCCTCGTCGAGCAGCAGCACCGGCGCGTCGCGCAGCACCGCCCGCGCGATCGCGAGGCGCTGCCGCTGCCCGCCCGACAGCTTCATCCCCCGCTCGCCGACCAGCGTGTCATACCCCTGCGGCAGGGTCATGATGAAGTCATGCGCGTTGGCCGCCCGCGCCGCCGCCTCCACCTCGGCATCGCCGGCATCGGGCCGGCCATAGCGGATATTCTCCCGCACCGAGCGATGGAACAGCTGCACGTCCTGCGAGACGACCGACAGGATTTCCGCGAGGCCCTGGCGGCTGAGCGCGGCGATGTCGGTGCCATCGATCGTCACCCGCCCGCGCGCCGGATCGTATTGCCGTTGCAGCAGGGCGAGCAGCGTCGTCTTGCCCGAGCCCGACCGGCCGACCAGGCCGACCTTCTCGCCGGGCGCCACGGTCAGATTCACCTCCTTCAGCACCGCCCGCCCGTCCGGATAGGCGAAATCGAGATCGGCGAAGCTCACCGCCCCGCGCGCCTGCGGCAGGGCCCGCGCGTCCGCCGCGTCCATCATGTCGTGCGGGATCAGCAGCGAGGCCAGCGCCTCGTGCAGCCGCGCCCAGTCCTGCACCATCTCGACCAGCGCGATCGCGAGATCGCGCGTGCCGTGCAGGACGGTGAAGCCGAGCGTCGTCACCAGCACGACGTCGCCGGGACTCGCCGCATGGTCGAGCCAGCGGTCGATGATCCAGGCGAGCATGCCGGCCGTCAGCAGCGCCGTGGTGACCGCGTGGAAGCTCCGCAGCCCTTCAAGGTAGTTCAGGCTCGCCCGGCGCGCGCGCATCTCGCGCCCGACATCCTCGGCGAAGCGCTGCCGCTCGCGGAACATCGCGCCGAAGGCGCGGACGACGGCGACGTTGTTGATCACATCGACCAGCTCGCCATCCACCGAGGCCGCGGCCTCGGCATAGTCGCGATGCAGCCGCCGCCCCTTCGCCGCCAGCCAGGCCAGCACCGCCCCCAGCGCCAGCGCGATGCCCAGCAGCGCCAGCCCCATCGCCGGATCGACGCTGGTGATCATCACGATCGCGAGAACGACCGCCAGCGCCGGCGGCAGCACGTTCCACACCATCAGGTTCTCGAGCCGGAAGACCGCATTGCCGGTCACGCTGATGCGGCCGGCCAGCATGCCGGGCCGGCGGTCGGCGAAGAAGCCGGGCGAATGGCCAAGCGTGTGGTTGAACAGCGCGCGCCGCAATTCCCCGGTCACCGCCACGAAACTGCGCGCCGCGACGAACCCGCCGATCCGCCATGCGAGATTGTCCGCGGCGATCAGCCCGGCGAGGAGCATGAAAGCCCCCCAGACCGCGCCGCGCTGATTGGCGGTCAGCACATCGACCAGGTTCTTCACGGCATATTGCGACAGCACAGAACAGGCGACCGCGGCGACGACGGAAAGCACGATCGTCGCATGTCCCGGCGCGTGCCGCAGGATCGCCCGCAGCAGAAAGCGCTGCGGACGCGATGCCGGCGGTGCGGAGAGCGGAATGGCAAGCGGCGCCGATGCCTCCGGCGCCGGCGATCGGCGGGGTGCGCTTTCGATTCCTTCCGCTTCTGCAATCGCCTTTTTGTGATCCGGCATGGTCTCGGGCTCCATCGGTGCGGGTCTTTATCGAGGGGCGCCGCCAAATTTCCTGTCTTCATGTGGCATTTCGGCAATAGCGCCAGCCGGCGGCGCCCCCGGCAGTCCCTACCTTGGCATCGAATGCGGCAGCATTTGGGCAAATACCGCCCGATGACTGCCACATCGGGGCGTCCTGCTAACGCTCGTAAAAACAATCCAGCAGCGAGGAGTCAGGCACTCATGAAAATCGCCCAGATTGCACCTCTGACTGAAGCGGTTCCGCCGAAATTCTATGGCGGCACCGAACGTGTCGTCTCCTTCCTGACGGAAGAACTCGTCGCGATGGGTCACGACGTCACGCTGTTCGCGAGCGGGGATTCGGTAACCGCCGCCGAACTCGACGCCGTGTGGCCGCGCGCGCTGCGGCTCGACCCCGGCATCCGCGATACGCTCGCGCCGCATTTCATGCTGATGGAACGGGTCTACCGGCGAGCCCACGAGTTCGACGTGTTGCACTTCCATAACGATTACTGGCCGGCCTCGCTGTTCGCGCGTCAGCGCACCCCCTTCGTCACCACGCTGCACGGCCGGCTCGACCTGCCCGAACTCGGCCCCGTCCACGACGAGCTGCCGGTGATGAACCTGATCTCGATTTCCGACTCCCAGCGCCAGCCGCTGCCGGAAGCGAATTTCGTCGCCACGGTCCAGCACGGCCTGCCGAAGGACCTGCTGACGCCGCGCGAGCGTTCGCGCGACTATGTCGCCTTTCTCGGCCGCATCTGCCCCGAAAAGCGGCCCGACCGCGCGATCCGAATCGCCCGCGCCGCCGGCATGGATCTGCGCCTCGCCGCGAAAGTAGACCGTGTCGACGAGGAATATTTCGAAACCGGGATCAAGCCGATGCTGGGCCCCGATGCCTGCCTGATCGGCGAAATCGGCGAGGGAGAAAAATCCGAATTTCTCTCCGGTGCCCGCGCGCTGCTGATGCCGATCGACTGGCCGGAACCCTTCGGCCTGGTGATGATCGAGGCCATGGCCTGCGGCACGCCGGTGATCGCCTGGCGGCACGGCTCGGTGCCCGAGATCGTCGAGGATGGCGTCACCGGCTTCATCGTCGAGAGCGAGGCGGAGGCGGTCGCCGCGCTCGACCGGGTGCACCAGCTCTCCCCGTCCCGCATCCGCGCGACGTTCGAGGCCCGCTTCACCGCGCGGCGGATGGCGGAGAACTATCTCGAGATATACGAAACCCTCGCGCGCCCGCGCGTCGGGCGTCTCCGCCTCGCGGTCTGACCGCCAGCGGCCGATCGCACGCGCCCCGGCGGCATGGCCCGCCGGGGCGTCGGCGCGGGCGTGAGAAGATCGGCCGGTCCATCGTTCGGGGCAATTCCGCATTGCCGGCATGGCCGTGGCACACCGGCGATGCCGGCAAGCCGCGCCAACTCACTGCATGATAGAATGAATAACGGACGCAGGCGCGACGCTGTCGCGACATCGTGCGGATCGCGGTCGATTGACATGCTCCCAAGCCAGTCTAGTGTCACGGCAGGGAAACGTTTGGGACGCACTCCATGCCAACCGAACTGCCGGTCACGCCCGATCCGCATCCGCCGGCGCCGGCCGCGAACCCGGAAGCGCCGGTGCTGCGGGTGTCGGGCATCGGCAAGTCCTACGGTCATATCCGCGCCCTCACCGATGTCAGCCTCGACATCCATCCGGGCGAAGTCGTCGGCCTCGTGGGCGATAACGGCGCCGGCAAGTCCACCCTCGTCAACATCATCGCCGGCGCGATCCGTCCCTCCGCCGGGCGGCTCGCCGTCGATGGGCGCGAGGTGCAGTTCGGCTCGGCGCTCGATGCCCGCCTCGCCGGGATCGAGGCGGTGTATCAGGATCTCGCCCTCGCCCTCGATCTCGACATCTGGGCCAATGTCTTTCTCGGCCGCGAAAGGCTGCGGCCCGGCCTGCTCGGGCGCCTCGGCTTTCTCGACAAGGCGGCGATGCGGGAGACCGCGCTCGGCGGATTGCGGCGCACCGGCATCCGCATCGGCTCGGTCCGCACGCCCTGCCGCGCGCTGTCCGGCGGCCAGCGCCAGGCCGTCGCGGTCGCGCGCGGGCTGATCTGGGGGTCGCGCCTGCTGCTGCTGGACGAACCCACCGCGGCCCTCGGCGTCGAGCAGCAGGCCAAGGTCGGCGAACTCATCGCCGCCGTGCGCGACCAGGGCATTCCCGTCATCCTGGTCAGCCACAACATGCCGCAGGTCCATGCGCTGTGCGACCGGATCGTGGTGCTGTTCCGCGGCCGCAAGGTGGCCGACCGGGACGCGCGGTCGATGACGATCGAGGACACGATCGCCTGCATCACCGGCGCCGGCCTGGCGAGCGCGGATGCGGCGGGGAGCGCGCCGTGAGCGGCCCGTCGAACCCGCCGCGCGGCGCGGAGGCGGCGGTCGTGGCGCCGGGTGCGCGGGGCGGCTCGCGCGCGCTGCTCGAATTCCTCTCCCGGCACGGCGAGATCTGGACGCTGTTCATCCTGCTCGCGCTCATCGCCGTGTTCGGCATCGCGAGTCCGGATTTCTTCAGCCGCGCGAGCTGGCTCGCCACCTCGCAATTCGCGGTCGAATACCTGCTGCTCGGGCTTGGCGAGACCTTCGTGATCATCACCGGCGGCATCGATCTCTCGGTCGGCGCCATTCTCGGCCTCTCCGGCATGGTCGGCGGCCTGGTCATGCGCGCGCTGATCCACGCCCATGCGGCGAATGGCGTGACCATCGCCGCCGGCATCGCCGCGGCGCTGGCGAGCGGCGCGCTGGTCGGCTGGGTGAACGGCACGCTGATCACCCGGCTGCGGCTCACCCCCTTCGTCGTCACGCTCGGCATGCTGTCGATCTGCACCGGCGGGATCTACCTGCTCAATGGCGGGCGCAATGTCGGCACGATTCCGGACATCGTCGGCACCGCCGGCTCCTTCGCGATCGGCGGGTGGATGCCGGTCACCGTGCTGGTCGCCGCGGTGTTCTGCATCATCTGCGCCGTGGTGCTGGCGCAGACCCGCTTCGGGCTGCGGACCTACGCGGTGGGCTCGAACCCGCTGGGTGCCGGGCGCGCGGGCATCGACGTGCGGCGGCATCTGGTGAGGATCTACACGCTGGCCGGATTTCTCGCCGCCGTCGCCGGGCTGATGGTGATGGCGCGCTTCGCCTCGGCCTCGGTCCAGGCCGGCGCGAACGACGAACTCGACGCGATCACCGCCGTCGTCATCGGCGGCGCCAGCCTGTTCGGCGGTCGCGGCACCATCCTTGGAACCGTGGTCGGCGGCTTCGTGATCACGGTCATGGTCACCGGGCTGATCCTGATCGGCGTGCAGCCGTTCTGGCAGCAGGTGGCCGTCGGCGCGATCCTGATCCTGGCCGTCGCCATGGACCAGCTTCGCGACAGGCTGCTGGAGTCGATCTGACCGGAAACGGCCGCCGCGAACCCGGCGGCAAAGGGGAGGACATCATGGCCACAACACGCAGACAACGGATTTCCCGCCGCGGCGCCACGCTGGCGCTCGGCATCGCCGGCGGCCTCGCGCTGGCCGGCGGCGCGGCCCGGGCGGGGGGCAAGACGATCGCGCTGGTGCCGGGCATCGCCACCGATCCGTTCTACATCACGATGCAGCATGGGGCGGCGGCGGAAGCGAAGAAGCTCGGCCTGCACCTGATCTGGCAGGGCGGCAGCAGCTTCTCGCCGGAGACGCAGATCCCGGCGCTGCAGGCGCTGCTCGCCAAGCACCCGGCCGCCCTGCTCGTGGCGCCGACCAACGAGAAGGCGCTGATCAACCCGATCAGGCAGTTCATCGCCGCCGGCATTCCGGTGATCTCGGTCGACACCACGATCAGCGATACCGCGATCCTGAAAAGCCGGATCACCTCGAACAACGTCCAGGGCGGCGCCTCGGCGGCGCGGGCGATCGCCGGCTTCGCGCACGGGAAGGGCGATGTCGCGGTGATCAACGTCAAGCCCGGCATCTCGACGACCGATGCGCGCCAGAAGGGCTTCCTCGCGCAGATGAAGCACTACAAGGGCATGAAGGTCGTCGCCATCGAATACGATGACGACAGCCCGACCAAGGCCTTCACCGAAGCCCAGCTGCTGCTGCTCAAGTATCCTCACCTCAAGGGCATCTTCGCCACCAACGTGTTCTCCGGCGAGGGCGTCGGCAAGGCGGTGGTCGCCGCCGGCAAGAAGGGCAAGGTGGATGTCGTCGGCTACGACGCCGAGCCGGGCGAGGTGAAGCTGCTCAAGCAGGGGGTGATCAGCACCCTGATCGTCCAGCGCCCGGCCGAGGAAGGCCGCCTCGGCGTGAAATACGCCTATGACATCCTGACCGGAAAGAGCGCGCAGGTGCCCGCCTCGAAGCGGCTCGCCAATATCACGGTCACGACGGCCGAGGCGTCGAACCCAACCTACGCCAAATACTTCTACAGCGCGCATCTGTCGCACTGAGGCGGCCGGCCGGGCGTCCTTGCCGGGGCGTCCGGAAACGGCGGTCCGCCGGGCCATCATGTCCGAAAACGGCGAGCATCCGGCGTCCCGCCGTGCCATGATGCGTTCATGGAACTCGACCCCGATGCCTGCTACCGCGCCCTCGCCACGCGCGACGCCCGGTTCGACGGGCGCTTCTTCACCGGCGTGCGCACCACCGGAATCTATTGCCGGCCGGTCTGCCCGGCGCGCACGCCGCGGCGCGAGAATGTCTGCTTCTTCGGCTCCGCCGCCGCCGCCGAGGCCGCCGGGTTCCGCTCCTGCCTGCGCTGCCGGCCGGAATCCTCGCCCGATCTCGCCGCCTGGCGGGGCACGTCGAACACCGTCAGCCGCGCCCTCGCGCTGATCGCCGAGGGCGGGCTCGACGGCGCGGCGGTCGACACGCTGGCCTTCCGGCTCGGCCTCGGCGAGCGGCAGTTGCGGCGGCTGTTCCGCCAGCATCTCGGCGCCTCGCCGGTCGCCGTGGCGCAGACAAGGCGGGTGCTGTTCGCCCGGCAACTGCTCACCGAAACCGCGATGCCGCTGGCCGACGTGGCGCTCGCCGCCGGCTTCGGCAGCGTGCGCCGCTTCAACGCGACCTTCCGCGCGCTCTATGGCAGCGCGCCGGGCGCGCTGCGCCGCGCGGGACAGGTAGCGGCGGCAGAACCGTCGGGCATCACCCTCACCCTGCCCTACGCGCCGCCCTATGACTGGGCGGCGATGGCGGATTTCCTCGCCGCGCGGACGATCGACCAGGTCGAACGGATGGACGATGCCGGGCGATACCACCGCAGCGTCGCTCTCGGCGGCGCGCGGGGGACGGTCAGCATCGCGCATGACGCGCAGGCCTGCGGGCTGCGGGCGACGATCCGGTTTCCCGCCGTGACGGCGCTGGCGACGCTGGTCGGCCGCATCCGCCGGGTCTTCGATCTCGGCGCGGACCCGCTCGCCATCGGCCGCCACCTCGCCGCCGACCGGCTGCTCGCGCCGCTGGCCGCGGCCCGGCCGGGGCTGCGCGTGCCGGGCGGCTGGGACGGGTTCGAACTCGCGGTGCGCGCCGTGCTCGGCCAGCAGGTGAGCGTGCGGGCGGCGGCGCGGCTGGCGGGACGGCTGGTCGCCGCCCATGGCGCGCCCCTGGACGGCGGCGGGCCGGCCGGGCTCGCGCGCGTCTTTCCCGAACCCGCCGCACTGCTGCAGCTCGATGCCGTCGCGCTCGGCATGCCGCGCGCCCGCGCCCGCACGATCGAGACGCTGGCCGCCGCCGCGCTGCGCGACCCCGGCCTGTTCCGGGCCGGGCGCTCGCTCGACGAGACGGTGGGCCGGCTCGTGGCGCTGCCCGGGATCGGGGAATGGACCGCGCATTACATCGCGCTGCGCGCCGCCCGCGAGCCGGATGCGTTCCCGGCGTCCGACGCCGCCCTGCTGCGGGTGGCGGCGCGGCTGACCGGCACGCGGCCGAACCCGGCCGACCTCGCCGCGCGGGCGGAAGCCTGGCGGCCCTGGCGCGCCTATGCCGCGCAGCATCTGTGGGCGGCGGATGCCGCGCACCATCCGCGGGCGGCATCCGCCGCCCTGGCCGAAGGAGACGACGATGGCGCCTGAACCGCTGTTCCTCGACCGGATCGACTGCCCGATCGGGACGATGCTGGTCATCACCGATGCGGCGGGCGCGCTGCGCGCGCTCGACTGGCCGGACCACGAGGCGCGGATGCGCCGCCTGCTGCGGCGCCATTACGGCGCCGAGGGGACGGGCTTCACGCTCGCGGCGCGGCCGGCCCCCGCCGCGCTGCGCGAGGCGCTTCTCGCCTATTTCGCGGGGCGGGCGGACGCGCTGGGCGGCATCGCGGTGCGGACCGGCGGCACCGCGTTCCAGCGCGCGGTCTGGGCGGCGTTGCGGGGCATTCCGGCGGGGGAGACGCTGAGCTATGGCGCCCTCGCCGCGCGGATTGGCCGGCCGCGCGCCGTCCGCGCCGTGGGGCTGGCCAACGGCGCCAACCCGGTCGCCATCGTCGTGCCGTGCCACCGCGTCACCGGCGCCGACGGATCGCTGACCGGCTATGCCGGCGGGCTGGAGCGCAAGCGCTGGCTGCTCGCGCACGAGGCGGCGATGCAACCGCGCGGGTGGGCAAACGCCGGCACTCCGGGGTAGGTTTCGGTATCGTCACCCCGGAAGGAAATGAGGCCGATGACCCCCGAGTCCCCCGCCGCCCGCAAGCCAGGCCGCCTGTTCTTCGCCAATCCCGGCCCGACCAACATTCCCGACTCCGTGCTGCGGGCGATGGACCGGCCGACGACCGATTTCATGAGCGCCGATTTCATCGAGGTCTATGACCGCGCGGTGGCGGGGCTGAAGCGGCTGCTGTTCACCACCGGCGAGGTGTTCATCTACACCTCCAGCGGCCACGGCGCCTGGGAGGCGACGCTGCAGAACCTGTTCTCGCCGGGCGACCGCATCCTGATGCCGGAGGCCGGGTATTTCTCCCGCGTCTGGGGCGCGATGGCGCGCGCGCTCGGCCTCGAGGTCGAAATGCCGGAGGCCGACTGGCGGCGCGGCCCCGATATCGGCGCGATCGCGGAGCGTCTTGCCGCCGACACGGCGCACGAGATCAAGGCGGTCTGCATCGTCCATAACGAGACCTCGACCGGTGTTGCCGTGCCGCTGCCCGAGATCCGCGCCGCACTCGACGCCGCCGGCCACCCGGCGCTGCTGCTCGCGGACACGATCTCCTCCTTCGGCTCGATCGAATTCCGCATGGCCGACTGGGGGATCGACGCCGTGGTGGGCGGCAGCCAGAAGGGGCTGATGCTGCCCGCCGGCCTCGCCTTCACCGCGGTGAGCGAAAAGGCGCTCGCCGCCCACGCCCAGGCGCGGCTGACGCGGTTCTATTTCGACTGGACCAGGATGATGGCGCGCCGGCACCGCAGCTTCACCGGCACCGTGCCGATCGCGCCGTTCTACGGCCTGCTGGAATCCGTGCGGCTGATCGAGACGGAGGGGATCGAGGCGGTGTGGCGCCGGCATCACCGCCTCGCGGAAGCGACGCGGCGGGCGGTTTCGGTCTGGAGCGGGAACCAGGGCGTGGCCTTCTATTGCGCCGATCCGGCTAGGCGGTCGGATTCGGTGACGGCGATCCGCATGCCCGAGGGGCACGATGGCGAGGCGGTGCGCCGGATCGCCTATGACCGGTTCAACGTCTCGCTCGGCGCCGGGCTCGATCCGCTCGGCGGCAAGGTGTTCCGCATCGGCCATATGGGCGATCTCAACGAGGCGATGCTGCTCGGCACGCTCGGCGTGGTCGAGATGGCGCTGCGCCTCGCCCGCGTGCCGCACGCGCGCGGCGGCGTGGACGCGGCGATCGAATATCTCGGCGCCGGCTGAACCCGGCCCCGCCGGTTTCGATCACGAACTGTTTACAGGCAGGACATTTTGTGGGAGACCCGGTTCATCGAAGAATCGTAATGAAATGCTTTTCTAAAAGTCGAGGAATTTAATGTGATAATTATTTGTCAATTTTGATTTCCATCTGCCGCGACGGGCATGTCGTGTTTTCAGTATCGTGATGCCCGGCCGCGGCGATCCTTCCGATCAGTCACGCTTTTCAAGAAGAAGAATTTTCCCGTGAGAATCATTCAAAAGACTGCCCTGACGATGATCCCGCTGCTCGCGCTGGCCGGGTGCGGCCGGACCGGCCCCAGTCCGAAAGAGGCGAAGCAGGCGATCAAGGATCAGATCAACGCCGCGCTGCAAAAGGAAATGGCCGCCGCCGGCAGCAACGCCATGGCCCGGAGCATGGCCACCGACGTCGCCCATTCGGCGATTGCCGGGATCGACAAGATCAAGTTCAAGGCGGTTTCCTGCAAGTCCGCGGAGCAGGGCATCTTCAGGTGCCAGATCAAGATGGCCGCGCCGGACGGCAGCACCGCCACCAAGCCCTTCGACTTCAGGAAGCATGACGGTCACTGGGAATATATCGTCCATCCGGCCGGCATTCTCCCTTAACGCACACGGAACAATCGACATGCAGATGAAACATCTCGCTGCTGCCGCCCTCGCGGCGGCAGCGCTCGCCGGCGGCTGCGCGCCAGCCTCCGCCGCCACGCCCGCGGCGAAGCCGGCCATCGACATCATGGGCATCAAGTTCGGCATGACACCCGCCGATGTGCGGCAGCTGATCGGCGCCCACAAGGACATGTTCCCCAACGCCGCCATCCAGCAGGGGCAGTACCGCATGCCGGGCGGCAAGACCTTCGTTGCCGACATGACGGTGACCAGCCATTCCGACCCGCGGAATTTCGCGGATGACATCTCCCAGACGATCTTCATCCAGTACACCTCGCCGGCAAGCGGCAACAAGGTTGTCGCGGTCAACCGCGAGGCGACGTTCCCGTCCGACGCGAAGGATCTCGGCAAGGCGCCGGGCGTGCATGACCTGTTCGCGGCCATGCTGTCGCAATACGGCACGCCGGACGGCTTCACGATCGGCGCGGTCGACTGGACCGGGGCGAACCCGGCCCACAAGCTGGCCGACAATATCTACACGCTGCAGAGCGGCTGCATCTCCGGCGCGTTCAACGCGGTGCCGTCCCAGCTCTACAACGGGTCGAAGGACTGCCCGCAGGTGCTGCAGATCACCATGTCGGCCAACAACAGCTTCGGCGGGCATGTCCAGTTCCTGTCGGAACTGATGCTCGATGCCGGCAGCATCTACAGCGACATCGCGCGCGAGCGCGCGGCCGCGGCAAGCCAGCAGGCGAAGACCGTCTCCCACGCGAACCAGCAGCCGGCGGCGAAGCCCTCGCTCTGAATTCAGGCTTGCCGCCATTCCAGACCGGAGTTCCAACATGTCAGACCAGAATGCCATCGCCAGCGATCTTGCCGCCACCAACGATCGCAACTTCGTCGTGATCTTCACCCTGGCCAGCCTTTTCTTCGGCGTATTCTCGCCGCTCGTCGGCTATTTCGTCGCGAAGGACGGCACCACGACCAGAAAGCAGATCGTCGAACTGCTCAATTTCCAGATCACCGTGCTCGGCCTGATGCTGATCGCCTATCTCCTGACCGCGACGCTGATTCTCTCGGTCGTCGGCATTCCGCTCGCGATCATCGTCGGGGTCGCCGACGTGATCATGCTGGTCCTCGGCGCGATCCGGGCCTCCCGCGGCGAGAGCGTGCGCTACCGCTTCACCTTGCGCCTGTTGTCGTGACGCCGGGCGGCGCCTCGCCGGCGCCGCTCACCGCCGCCAGCGGACCGGCGAATTCATCGGCGCTGCCGCCCGCCACGAGCACCAGCTTGTCGCGCGCCTGACCGCCGGCGCGCAATGCGAGGCGCGCGGCGCCGATGCCAAGCCACGCGGCCAGCGCCTTCAGAACCGCGTCATTGGCACGGCCGTCTTCCGGCGGCACAACCACGGCCAGGCGGAGACGCGCCGGCGGCCAGCCCGGTGCCGCCGCGGCCGGGACGACCGGGCCGAGCCGCGCCCGGCGCGCGCCAGGCTGAACCTTCAGGGCAACGAGCAACCCCGCCTCGCTCTCCAGCCAGAACGGCACGGATGCGGCTGCCCTCATCGCCGGCGCCGTCTTTCCGCGGCATCATGTGAAAGCGGCTCCCGCGATGGCGGCCTGCGGCCGGGCGGATTGTCGGCTGTCTCGATCATGGCTGAGCCCGTACGTGCGCTTCCTTTTGCGGCGCCGCAAGAGCTGCGCCGAATCGGAACATCGCGGCGCGTGCGGAAACACTTTGAAATTTCCGCATCTTTCCGAAAGACGATGATATTTCCTTGGTCATTTCAAACCGTTACCTGAATTGCCGAAGCGGGGCATCCGGATACCACCAATTCATCAAACATCCATCGTACCTGAAGCAGTCGTCGGACGAGATAGCGGCTGATCCGCAGGAAAAATGAACGGCGACACAGCGGCCTGAGGATTCTTGTGGGAGGAACCATGGTCACCATCGTCACCAAAGCCCAGGGCCCGCGCCCTGAAGACGTCCGGATGCGGGAGATTCTCCGGCGCAACCAGGGGACGATCACGCGCATCGCCGACCACATCACCGCCGGCGGCTACTCGGCGCGCAAGGCGCCGAAGCCGGCCCCCGAGGCCAGCGGCCTGATCATCAGCACGGGCGCTGCCTCGCGCCCCGACACCACGGCGGCCGCCCCATCCGTGCGGATCAGCGTGAATGGGCGTGTCTGCCTCGTCGACGGGAACACCGGCTACCAGCTGCATCACCTGGGAACCCTGCAGCGGCGTGGCGGCGAGGAGATTTTCGTGCTGGCCACCGATGCCAATGGATTCATCGCGCCCGTGGCGCCCGAGATCGCGGCGCCGCTCGGCACGCTGGACGGCACGCGGCTTTCCCCGTCCTATGGCGAGGACGAACTGGCCGCCGAAATCGGCGTTCGGCTGGGCATTGGCTGACGCGATCTCCGCGCCGCGCCGCGCGACCCGCCCGCCGGACGACCTGAAAGGCGGCGATGCGGCGGCACGCGGGCCGCGCACGGAGGAGTTCAGCACCCCCTACGACGAGCACACCACGATGAAGGCGTGGGAGTGCCTGCTCTCCGGCGAGGACGGGGACGGGCAGCGCCGCTTTCCGGTGCGGCCGCTGATCGGCGATTCATGGTCGCGTTGCGCCTCCTGCGGCATCGATGCGCGGCAGCGGGAAGCTCCCCTGAACCACGGCATCGATGCGCTGATCGAACAGAACCGGGACCTCCTCGCGGCGGCTCGGCGCAGCTTCGGCACGATCGGCCGGCTGCTCGACGGCACCGGCGCGATGCTCGTCCTCGCCGACCGCAACGGCGTGCTGATCGATGCGATCGGCGACCGGCGGACGCTGCATGACGGCATGGACATCAACCTCTCGATCGGCGGCAAATGGACCGAGGATGTCGTCGGCACCAACGGAATCGGAACGGCGCTGTGGGCGGGCGCGCCGGTCTTCGTGCATGCGGCCGAACATTTCTGCGCCGGCATCAAGAGCTGGACCTGCGCCGGCGCGCCGATCCGCGAACCGTTCGACAACAGCATCATCGGCGTCGTCGACCTGTCCGGCCATCCGGACATCTTCCGGCCGCACAATATCGGCCTCGTCGCCGCGGCGGCGCAGGAAATCGAGAAGGCGCTCGCCGAGCAGCGCAACGAGGAGCGCGCGCGGCTGCTGGAGGCATTCATCTCATCCGCGCCCGAATATCGGCGCAGCGACGGATTGCTGATCGTCGATCATCGGGGGCGGCCGATCTATTGCCACAACGTCGCCGAAAGCACGCTGCGCGCGTTCCGCACCAACCCGCCGACGCCGGCGGCGGAGCGGCGCCTGGTGCGCTTCCTTGAAAGCGGCAACGGCGCCGAACTGGACAATGACGCGATGCTCGCGCTGCAGAACTGCCATTTCAGCCCGCTGCAGGCGGATAATGGCATGCGCGGTGCGGCGCTGGTGTTTCCGACGCGCGAGGCCCGGCCATCCCCCGCGGCGCGGCGCGCCGATGCGGATGCCAGCGACAGCCAGGCCAACTGCATCATCGGCGAAAGCCCGGCGCTGCGGCGTGCGATCGAGATCGCCAGCCGGGTGGCGGCGACGGCGGACGTCACCTCCGTGCTGATCGAGGGGGAAACCGGCGTCGGCAAGGAACTCTTCACCCGGCTGATCCACGGCGGCACCCGCCATCGCTCTGACAGCCCGTTCGTGACACTGAACTGCGGCGCGATCACACGCGAGCTGTTCGGCAGCGAACTCTTCGGCCATGTGCCAGGCGCCTTTACCGGCGCGAGCCGGGACGGCAAGCCGGGCGTGTTCGAACTCGCGAATGGCGGCGCGCTCTGCCTCGACGAGATCGGCGAAATGCCACCCGAGATCCAGCCCTTCCTGCTCAGGGTGCTGGAGGAACGGGTTGTCCGGCGCCTCGGCGACAGCCGGGCCAGGCCGGTGGATGTGCGACTGATCGCCTCGACGAACCGCGACCTGCGACAGGAGGTCGAACAGGGACGCTTCCGGCGCGACCTGTTCTACCGGATCAGCGCGGTGACCATTCACGTCCCGCCGCTGCGCGAGCGCGGCGACGATGTGCTGCTGCTGATCGAGCATTTCAATTCCCGGTTCGCAGCACGCCTCGGCACGGCCCCGCTGACGTTCGCCGCGGAGGCGCTCGATATCCTGCGCGCCTATCGCTGGCCGGGCAATGTGCGCGAATTGCGCAATCTCGTTGAAAAACTCCACATCCTCTGGCGCGGCACGCGCGTGGGCCCGGAGGACCTGCCGGCGGAATTCCACGCCCGGCCGGAGGAGGCCGCCCTTTTGCCCGCAACAGCGCCGCGGCCGCACAGCATCGAGGAAGCCGAGTGCCAGGCGATCCGCGACGTGCTGCTCGCGGAAAAGGGGAACCTGAGCCGCGCCGCGCAGAAGCTCGGAATCTCGCGGCCGACGCTCTACCGGAAGCTCGACCAGTTCGGAATCAGGCGCGGCTTCGTCTGAACGGCAAGGGCGGCCGGAATCCAGCCGCCCTTGACGCCGGAGATCATGCGCGGCCGAGACGCTCGGCGCCGCCGCCGCGGGCGGGAGACGCGGTCGGGTCTTCCTCGTCCTCACCCAGATCGCCCACCAGCGTTTCCGTGGTCAGGATCAGCTTGGCGACCGAGGCGGCGTTGCGCAGCGCCGTGCAGGTGACGCGGACGGGATCGATGATGCCGGCATCGTACATGTTCTGGAACGTGCCGATGGCGGCATTGTAGCCGAAACCGCCATTCACCGCCGAGACCTGAGCGACCACGTGGTCGGGGTCGCCGCCGGCATTGGTCACGATGCGCCAGAGCGGGCGGGTGAGGATGGAGCGGACGAGCTTCACCCCTTCCGCGACATCGCCGCCGACGCCGGCCAGAACCTCGTCGAGCACCGGGCCGATCTGCGCCAGTGCGGTGCCGCCGCCGGCAACCACCCCCTCCTCGCTCGCGGCGCGCACGGCGGCGAGCGAATCCTCGATCAGCTGGATGGTGCGCTTCTGCTCGACCGGCGTCGCTCCGCCGGCATAAAGTATGGCGGTACCGCCGGAAAGCTTCGCGAGGCGCTCGCGCAGCTTGTCCTGCTCGATATTGGGCGGGGCGATATCGTGCATCCGCTGCACCTGCGCCCGGCGCGCGGCGATCGCCGCCGGATCGCCGGCGCCGCCGATGATCGCGGTGTGCGTCGCACTGGTGCGCACCCGCTCGGCGGCGCCGAGATCGGCCGCCGTGACGTCCTCGACCCGGCCGCCAAGATCGCGGGCGATGACGCGGCCGCCGGTGATGATGGCGATATCCTCCATCATCGCCTTGCGCCAGTTGCCATATTCGGGCGGATGCACGACGAGGTAGCGGCCCGGCCCGTCGCGCCCGAGCAGGCTGACGACGACCTCCGGCGCCACCTCCTCGGCGATCACGAGAAGCGGGCGGTGGGCGTCGGCGGCGAGCGCGCGCGCCGCATCGAGCGCATGGGGATCGCGGATCTTGAGATCCGTCATCAGGATCAGCGGCCGTTCGAGCACGGCTTCCATCTTCTCCTGATCGGTCACCATGTGATGCGAGATATAGCCGCGATCGAAGGACATGCCTTCGACGACCTCGAGCGTCGTTGCGGTGGTCACGCTGAAGTCGGTAGTGATCACGCCCTCGGCGCCGACGCGCGCGAAGGCCTCGGCGACCAGCGCGCCGAGATGCGGCTCGGTTGCGGCGATGTTGGCCACCGCGGCGAGCATGCCGTTGCCGGAAGCCGGCCGGGCCGCTTCCTTGAGGGACGATGCCACGCGCTCGACCGCGAGATCGATCCCGCGAATGAGATCGACCGCGCGGGCGCCGCGCTCGCTGGCCTCGACGCCGGCCTGGACGAGCGCGTTGGCGAGCACGATCGCGGTGGTGGTGCCGTCGCCCGCGAGTTCGTTGGTCTGCATCGAGACCTCGCGGACGACCTGCGCGCCCATGTTCTCGAACCGGTTCGGCAGCTCGATCTCCACCGCGATGCTGACGCCATCGCGCGTGACCATCGGCGTGCCGATCGGCCGGTCGATCATCGCGTTCATGCCTTTAGGCCCGAGCGTGGGCTCGACGGCCGCCGCGAGCCGGCCCACACCGCGGGCCAGCGCACGCCGGGCTTCGGAATTATGCAGAAGCAGCTTAGCCATTTTGTCTCCCTTCGGCCGATGGCCGGCGTGCTGCGTGGACCGGCCTATTCGGCGGCGACCGCGAGCGGCGAGGCCGCAAGCGCCGCCTTCTTCGCCGCGATGTCGATGCCGTAGAGCTTCGCGGCGTTGAGGCCGAGGATCTTTTCCTTGATCGCCGGGGTGAGGTCGATGCCGCGCTCCTGCTTCACATCTTCAGGCAGCTCGAAGTTCCAGAATTTCTCGACCAGCCAGCGCGGCGTCCAGATCGCGTAGTCGGAGCCGAACAGGATGCGGTCCTCGCCGAGCCAGAACAGCAGCTCGCCCATGATTTCGGCGAAGTAGCGCGGCCGGGAATGGATGAAGGGCAGGACGACCGCGAGGCCGCCATAGACATTGGCCTCCTGCACCGCGATCCAGCAGAAGTCGTCGATGCGCGGCTGGCCGCAATGCTCGACCACCCAGTTGAGATTGGGGAAGTCGGTCGCCGCATAATCGACGTCGTGAACGTCGAAAGCGTCCTTGCTCAGCGGGATGATGGTCGGGCCCTTGTGGACGTGCATGTTCCTGATGCCGAGCTTCTCGCAAAGCTCGAAGCATTTGTATGCCTCGGGATCGTTCAGACGCCAGCCGCGGGAGGCTCCGTTCCATTCGGCGGTGTAGAGTTTCACGCCCTGGATATTGTATGTTTCTTTCATGTAATGGATGTATTCGAGCGCCTTCTCGCCGTCCCGCGGGTCGAACGCGCCATTGACAATGAAGCGCTCGGGGTAGCGGGCGGCGACGCCCGCATTGCGTTCGATCGTGTTGAAACCTGTCTTGTAGAAATCCTTGAGGTAGGTCGACTGCACGATCGCGACATCGTCGGGGCCGTCGATGAAGAGGTCGCGATAGAGATCATCGGCGCTGTATTTCTCGAACTTCTCCTTCGGCCACAATTTGTCGGCGGGGCTGAGCGCGTTGTGATAGGCGAAGAAGCATTCGATGAACTGCTTGCCGTGAATGTTGCTCTGGTTCGCCGGGCTGCCGTCCCAGAAATGGGTGTGGCCGTCGACGATGAAGATTTCCTTACCCTCAGGCGTTACGAACATGGTTTCCTCCACGTGTTGATTGCTTGCTGGGCGGCGCGCCACGCGCTTGCCGCGCGGGCGCGCCGGAGTGCCGCGGTTCAGATGTATTCGAAGACGTCGTCCATGTTGCCGAACAGGATCACGGTGTTGTCATCGACGCGGACCATGCGACCGTAATGGGTCGAGGTATTCACCTCGAAGATTTCCGCCGTCATCTCGCGGCCGAGATAATCGCCGATCTCGTCCATCTTGAAGATCAGCTTGCCGTGACCGTCGATACGGATCAGCGCCGGCTGGTAGGTGACGGTGACGCCGGGCTTGTCGCTCATGAATTCGGCGATGGCGCGGGCCTCGACCGAATCGTTCATGGTGACACCGCACTGATCCGAGATCGTCTGCTCGAAGGTGATGTCCTTCATCTGCTTGAAGATGGTCGAATGGGTCGCGTCGCGTGCTGCTGTTGACATGATGTTATCTCCTGTGCGGGGCGTCAGGCGAGGCCGAGTTCGCCGAGGATCTTGCCGATGCGCTCCTGCGACTGCGCCCTGACATCCTGGAACGAGACGGGTTTGGAATGGGGCATCGACCAGATCGGTTGCAGGCCGAGGGCCGCCTTGTCGGCGAGGGCGCGGTGTTTTTCGAGCCAGCCATGGAGAATCGCCCGGTTCTCGCCGCCATGTGTCTCGTCGTTGGCGAGGAGGTAGATGAGGTCGATCGTGTTCGCGAGGTTGCGTTCGTAATCGGCCTCGGCGGCGGAGATCACCGGCGGGGTGACGAAATCGTTGTTGGCGGCGGCGACCTGCATCAGGAAGCCGGAGCGGAACAGCTCGCCCACCAGCGGCTCGAAGACGATGTTGATCGCGAAATACTGTTCGAGATAGTCGCTCGACCCCATGATCGTCTCGACCGCCTCGCGCGTGCCCTGCCAGATCGGGTCTTCGAGCCAGGCGACCTTGCCGAGCTCGTCGTTCCAGCCGGGAATGTCCATGCCGATTTCGGCGAGGTAGAGCGTGATGTCCTGCGCGAGGCGCATCTTGTAGGACGAGTTGGTCAGCGTCGCGTTGTTGATCATCTGCGTGTAGCCATAGCGCTGCGCCTGCATCAGCGAGGTGCCGAGCCCGAATTCGGCATGTTTCCAGGCGCCGAGATGGGTTTGCAGGATGCGCTGCCAGGCCTTGTCGAAATTCGCCGGCGCGCCGGCGCGGCGGGCATTGGCGATCACGCTCTGCACCATGGTCTCGATGCGGGACTGGCGCTGGTAATGCGTGCGCTCCCATTCCTGGTCCGGCGCGCGGAAGGCATGCCAGTTGCTGCTTTTCAGCGCCGTGGCGTCCTTCACATAAGCACCCTTGCCGTTCGCGAAGGAGATGATCCAGTTCTGGATCAGGTAGCGCTCGGGATCGGGCTGGACATCGACCGTGACGTCTTCGTAATGGGTGGCGCGCTTGCCGCGCGGCTCGAAGTAGCGGTAGCGGCGGCTGTCGGAATCCGCGAAGATCGCCGCTCCCGCGGCACCCGATCCGACTGAACTCGACAAGGCTGGCATTGTTTCTCTCCCTGGGTTTCGGTTGGCCCGTGCGGCGCGCGATCAGTGACCGGCGGGTACGGGAACGCTCGAGGATGTGGTGAACCTGTCAAAGAAGACGCGCTCGTTTTCGAAGCCGTTCATGAACAGCACCGGCTGCAGCGCATCGATCATGGGGGGTGGTCCGCAGGCATAGACGTCGCCCTCGCCGTCGATGCCGAGCGCCTTCAGCCTGGCGTCGACACATTCATGCACGAAGCCGCGTTCGCCCTCCCAGCCGGCATCGCCGCTCGCGTGCGAGAGAACGGGGATGAATTCCAGCTCCGGGTGGCGGTCCGCAAGCTGCGCGATGCGGTCCAGATGGAACAGATCCTCCCGCGTGCGCGCGCCGTAGAAGAAGTAGACCGGCCGGCTTTCGCCGCTGGCGAAATGGTCGTTCAGGATCGACCAGATCGGCGACATGCCGGAGCCGGCGCCGACCAGGATCAGCGGTCCGGTTCGTCCTTCCCGTCGGAAGCAGGTGCCGTAGGGCCCGGTGAGGGAGACATCGGCGCCGATCCTGATTCCGCCGCTGTCGAGTTCTCCGGAGAATTTTCCTTCGGGATATTTCTTGATGATGAAGGAGAGGCTTTTGGTTTGGTCCGGCGTATTTGCCATGGAAAACGAGCGCGTAATCGTCTCCCCTTTTTCCGTGGTGACGGTAATGTCGACATATTGTCCGGCCCAGAACTTGATCGGGGAGTCGAGGTCGATCGTGATTCCGCGAATGTCGTGCGTCAGCCGCGAAATCTCGCTGATCCGGCCGCTGAAGGTCCGCACCGCGATCGACCGCGACAGAACCTCCTCGTCATAGTTGAGAAGCTCGACCTCCATGTCGGAATAGGCGATCGCGCGGCAGAGCAGGATATGGCCGCTCTCCCGCTCCGTGTCGTTGAGCGCGAAGGTCGAGTACCTGAGCATGTCGACCTCGCCATCCGTCAGGATGCACTTGCAGGCCGAACACTGGCCCTCCTTGCAGCCATGCGGCAGGGCGATGCCCTGGCGAAACGCGGCGTTGAGCACCGTCTCGCCATCCTCGACCTCGAACTCGACCCCGACCGGTTCGAGCCTGACCGTATGCGTACCACCCATCTGGCCGATCTCCCGAAAGTCCATCACGCTCCGGCTGGGTTGCCGGAGATGTCGCGTTGAGAAGGAAGCGGGAGCCGGGGCGAACGGCTCCCGCGAAGTGCGCCGGATCAGTTGAACGGCGTGATCGTGAAGCCCGCGCGATATTCGGCGATATGCTTCGCGCGATCCTCCGGGCTCATCTCCCGCAGCAAGGTGAGCGGCGAGAGCAGGGTGTGGCCGCGCACGTCATCGAGCGTCCACAGTTCGCTGTCCTCAAAGCGCAGATGCGGCTGGGGCACCAGGGTCTTGCCGTCGGAGCGGACGAAGTTGAGATCCTTGATCGCGTCCGCGAGATCCCAGCCGTGATAGACCGTCTCCCACTCGCGCTTGCCGCTGAAGCGGCCCATCGCGGGGGTCGGGCGGCCCTGATATTCGTCGGCGAAGGCCTCGACGGCGGTCCAGCGATCGAGCTCGTGGGCGAAGGTGTGCAGCTTGCCGTCGATTTCGTCGACCACCATGTCCTCGCGGATCAGGCAGGGGACGAGGCAGCTCCAGCAGCGATGCGGATAGACGTAGCCGACATCCTGGTTGAAGGTGATGACCGTCTCGCCACGATGGCTGAGCTTGTCGTACCACTTCCAGAAATCGCCGAACTTCGCGTACCAGCCCGGATATTTCTGCTCGAACCACTCGAAGTCGGCCTCGCGCTGGGCCTCGATGCGCCAGAAGTTCACCGGCCAGCCAACGGCGAAGAACTGGGCGACGTGGTGGACGTAAAGCTTCTCGGTCAGGCGCTTCCAGGCGGCCTGGACGTCGTCGTGATGCACCTTGATGCCGTATTTTTCCAGCGGCAGCATGTAGGTACGGTAGTAATCCTCGAAGATCCAGCGGTGCCACATCTCCGCATAGGATTCCTTCGACTTGTCGCGATTGGTGGTGCCGTATTCGATGAAGGTGCCGATCGCGGCATCGACGATCGCGTGGTTCTGCCAGAAGGCGTAGCGCAGGTCGCGTTCGAGCAGGAGATGGTTGTCCGGCTCCTTGAGGGCGGCCATCAGCATCGAGTGGCCGTTGCCGATATGCCGGCTCTCGTCGGACTGCACCGAGAGGAAGACGGTCGGCAGCGCGTAGTCGCCGTTGCGGGCGGCCTCGGAAGGCATGGCGACGAACAGCGTGTTGGTGAACGCGGTTTCAGCGACGACGGTGAGATACATGCAAGCGGCGGTCATCGTGTCGCCGGTGATGAACCCCTCGCCGAACTGGCGGCCGATTGTGGTCGCGTAGCATTTGCCGAAGGCTTCCTCGGTGATGTCGAAGCCCGCCGGGTCGATGTAGTTCTCCATGTACCATTTCTTGAGGTTCATCTGGATGGTCGAGTGGCGGAACTCGTCGACCATCTGCATGGTGAACCCGGTGCGCAGATCCTCGCCCGGCGCGAGGCGCGCGACCATCGCCATCGAGCGCGCCGCCGAGATTTCCGGGAAGGGGATGATCGCCAGGAACAGCTTCATCCATTCGACCCAGCGCGGCTCGACATTGCGGAACATGTCGCCGCGCAGCGCCGCATCGAGCGCGCCGTAGACGCGGTTGTCCTTCTCTTCCTGCATCGGGAAGTAGGAGCGCAGCACCTGCTTCATCGGATCGCGCGGTGCCTTGGTGATCTTGTAGTCCGTCGGGAAGGTCATCGCTTCCTGGACATAGGTCGGGTTCCACCCGAGGTCGGAAATCTTCCTGGTCGCCTCGCCGACGGATATGCCGCGCTGCGAGGTAATCTTGTTGAGCGTCAAGGACGTCATGTCTTCAAACCTCCACCTTGTTTGCGCCCGGGTCCCCTGACCCCGGCGGAAAGCGGCCACACACGCCGCCGTTCGAGTTGTCGGCGGGATCGAGCCCGCCCAGTGGATCACGGCAAAGGTCTGCGAACGATCCGGTCTGGCAACGACGAAAGCGCGTCGGCCGCCAGCCATGTTTCCTCCGTTCCTTCGTTCTTGTGGCACCGCGCCTGGCGCGATGGGTTTCTTCTGCCCGATGTTCTGCAAGTCGTGTGCCAAGCGGGGCGGGCCGCGCAAAGCCGGCGCCAGGGCCGTTTAGGGCACAGGGCGGCACTGCGCCGGACACATGGGCTGTAAAGAAATCTTACACCTGTAAATGACAGCTGTAATACTGTTGTCATTCCGAACATCTTCGTCTTTTTCTATGAGTTATCAAATTGACTTTGCCGCGGACCGGAAGCTAAGTCTTGGCCCCAGAAGATCGGCGCGGCTCTGCCGGCCGATCGGGCCGAGGAGACGAAGGTGTCCGAAAAGAAGCGGCGAACCCGAAATCCGGCTGCATCCACGTGGAACGAGGACGACGCGGTCGATCAGCTCATGCGGCTGATGTCGCGCGATCTGGTGTTCACCATGACATTTCTCGGCGAGAGCCAGCATAGGATGCAGCGGCATTTCGAGACATTCATCACCGATGCCCTCGCCGCGGCCGGAGTGACGCAGGAGACGCACCCGATGATCCGGCTGTTCATCGAGCGGCATGCCGCCCTGCTGCGGGAATTCGTGTTTTCCGGCGTGGCACTTTCACGGCAGTTCGGGATCGGCGAGATCGAGCGGCTGATCGGCGATGCGTCGTCGCTGCTGCGGATCGATATCTGGGACCAGCTCAGGAGCCATATCGAGATGGCGGAAACCCGGTTCCGCGCCCAGCTTCCCGACCTGCCGCGGCAGCTCGCCGATTTCGAGGCGCCCGCGCCGCCGGAGGCCAGGCCATGAGCGGCGCGATGGCCGAACGGCGGCGGCTGTTGGGCCGCCGCCTCGAACTCGTCGGCGTGATGTGCGGGCTGAATGCCGAGGCATTGCGCGTGTTGCAGAACCTTGCCGCCATCGAGATCGACATCCAGCGGCTGGAGGCCGAGGACGATGGCGATGCGCCGCCGGCGCCGGAGCAGTTGCGCGCCGCCACCGATGAAGCCGCCGCGCTGCGCGATGCGCAGGCCGCGTGCGAGATGCGGATCGAGACGGTGGAGGCGGAGATGTCCGAGATCGACCGGTTGCTGGCGGCGATGACGGACGACTGAACGGAGGAAAGGTGCGATGAACCAGGCAGGCCCGCGAACGCTCACCCTTTTCGATCTGCTCGGACGCGTCTGGCACTGCGGAGCGCCGGCCGGCGCGCTGTGCTTCGGCGGCGATGGCACGGCCGTCGCCTTTGCCTGCGCCGACGGCACGGTGGCGGTGGCGGCGATCGAGGATCCCGAACCGCCGGAGACGCGGATCCGGATCAGCGGCGATGTCGGGCAGGCGACGATCCGCCCGCGCGCGCGACCACCCGCACCGCTTGCCATCTCGCCTTCCCTGCATGACGGCGCGCCGCCGATCGCGGCCGGCGATGGCGGCGGCTTTCTGGCCGGCACACGGGACGGCGAGATCGTCGTGCTGGGGGCGGACGGCGCGTTGCGCGGCACGCGGGCGCGGATCGACGGCCCGGTGATCGCGCTTGATCATGCGGCTGCGGTGGCGATCACCGCGGTCGCGGGCAGCGACGCCGTGCAGCTGTGCCAGGGCGTGGGTGCGCTATCCGACGAGCTGGCCGACGATGGCGAAGGCGAGATCGTCGGCATCCGCCTCTCGCCCTCCGGACGGCATCTCGCCATTGCGCGGAGCGAGAGCCTGAGCATCGTGGCGATCGACGGCAGCGGCCGGGCGCCAATGGTGTTTGGCCTGCTGTCGCGCCCGCTGTCGCTCGCCTGGCGGGAGGACGAGGCCTGGCTCGCCTGCACGCTGGCCGAGGGCGGGTTCCTGATGATCGATTGCGAGGGCGGACGCAGCGGCACCGTCACCGGGTTTCCGATGGCGACGCGCGATGCCGCCTGGAGCGGGCCGGCCGCGGCGTTCGTGGCATCCGGGGCGTTTCGCGTCGCCGCCTGGTCGATGGCGACGCCGCCGCTCGATGGCGACATGACCGGCGCGCTGGTCAGCGGCCGGGCGGGGCTGGTGGCGGTGGAGAGCGTTGCGGCCCATCCGGCGCGGCCGCTCGTCGCGGCGGGTTACGCCAACGGCCAGATCCTGCTCGTCCAGATCGGCGGGCGGGACGAACTGCTCGTGCGCCCCGGCGGCAGCGCAGTGACGGCACTCGGCTGGTCGGCTGACGGGCACCACCTCGCCGCCATCGGGGCGGACGGGATGGTGAGCATCACGGCGTTTCCGGACCGGATGTTCAAATGACCACAGGCGGAGAAAGGGAGACGGACATGCAGGTGCAGATGACCGACGAGGAACGGAGCAAGGACGAGTTCTTCCAGCGCGTTGCCCAGCTTTCGGAAGAGATGGTGGCGCGGCACGGGCGGGAATTCACGATGGGCACGCTTGTGCTCGCCGCGCGCTGGATCGCGGAGAACCGGATCGGCAGCGAGACGGCGCCGTCCTGACGGCGTTTCAGGGGCTCCGCCGGCGATAGAGAATGCACGCGGCGCGCAGCAGCGAGGCGAGATTGTCGATATCGCCGAACCAGTCCTCCGCCTCATCGTGGAGCAGGGCGATCAGGCGCGGGACGGAGACGCCTTCCGCCGTGGCGATCTCGCCCAGCGCGTCCCAGAAGACGCGTTCGAGCCGCACGCTGGTCGACCGGCCGGAGAGCCGGACCGAGCGGCTGGTCTGGGCGAAATCCGCAGGGTCGCGGCCTTGCAGAAGATTGCACATCGTTCCTCCCTGCCGCCGCCTTGGTGGCGCCGGCTTCGGGTTCATGACCCGGTTCAGGCACAACCCGTGCAAACGCGGTGCCAGCGCGGCAAGGACAACCGGAACCGAAGGATTTCGTGCCGGACCGGTGATCGCGCCTGGCGCTCGCTGCTCAGAAACGGAACGACCGTGCGCGGGTTCTGTTCTGCTTCAGGTCAAAGCCGGGCCGCCGCGGAAGCCGCGGGATGGACGGGTTGGGCTGCGGGCGGGACGCCCGTATAACCCGCATCGGAGAAAAGGAGAGACGACGCATGGCCAAAGCGATCCACAGCATGATCCGCGTGCTCGACGAGGCGCGCTCGATCGCGTTCTACGCGCAGGCTTTCGGCCTGGAGATCGCAGATCGGCTCGATTTCGACACGTTCACGCTGGTCTACATGAGCAATGCGGAAAATGATTTCGAACTCGAACTGACGATCAACAAGGGCCGCACCGAACCCTATGCGCTCGGCGATGGCTATGGCCATATCGCCTTCTGCGTCGACGATCTCGACGCCGAGCACGCGCGCTTCGAGGCGGCGGGCTGGGCGCCGCGCAAGATCGTCGAGTTCAGGCGCGATGGCACCCTGCTCGCGCGGTTCTTTTTCGTTGCCGATCCGGATGGATACCAGATCGAGGTGCTGCAACGCCACGGCCGCTATCGCTGAGCGGCCGGGGACGGCTCAGCGGAAGGCGCAGCCCGGCTTCATGCCAAGCCGCCGCAGCAGCATGGCGGCGGGGCAGAAGCCGGTGATACCGGCCTGGAACAGGTTGAGCCCCACCAGCGCGGTGAGGACGTAGAACCACGGGCTCACCAGCCAGCCCAGCGCGAGACTGAGCAGCACCATGAAACCCGCGAAGCTGAGAACGGTCTTGTCCACATTCATGACAGCATGTCCCTTGCCCTGGAGCACTTTCCGATCCTGCTGGATCGGATGTCGTGCTCCATCATATTGATAACCTGAGCATCTTTATCCGATCAGATAACTCCATCTGATCGGATGATGCTCTGAACATCACGCCGCCGCCGCGAGGTGGCGGCGCGCGAAATCGACGATCGCCTGAGCGCTCATGGCCCCGGCGCTCTGGCCGATGACCCGACCGCCCCTGAGCAGGAACAGCGCCGGGATGCCGCGCACGCCGAGGCGGGCGGAGATCTCCGGCGCCTCGTCGGCATTGAGCTTGAGCAGCCGGACCTCCGGTTCGAGGATGGTGGCCGCCTGCTCGAATTGCGGCGCCATCATCCGGCACGGTCCGCACCAGGGCGCCCAGACATCGAGCAGGAGGGGAATCCCGTCCCGCTCGGCGTGGCGCTCGAAGCCGGCCTGGTCGACCTCGACGGGATGGCCGTCGAACAGCTTGCGGTGGCAGGCGCCGCATTGCGCGGCCTGCGCCGGGCGCGCCGGCGGGATGCGGTTCACCGCGCCGCAATGCGGACAGACGAGATGGGTTGCGTCAGCCATGGCCCGCGCCTTTCGCCGGCTTGCGGTCGTTGTGGTGAATCTTCGTGATGTTGAGCTGCTTCATCAGGAACCGCTCGTAGAAGGGCTCGCTCTCGCCGGCGCGGATCTTGCGGAGGAAATACTTCTCGAAGGCGACTTTCGCGAGATGCACCCAGGCGCCGGTCGAGGCCCAGTTGACGTCGCGCGGCGGGATCTGCGGCTGGGCGACGAAGGCCACGCCGCCATCGCCGAAATCGGCAAGGCAGACGGCGTTCCACGTCGCCCGCGCGTGCGGCGCCTCGCCGCGCAGCAGCGCGCCGATATTGTGGGCGGTGGCGGTGACCATCGATTCGATCATGAAACCTGTCTTCGGCACGCCGACCGGCACCGGCGTCTTGCCCACCGGCGGGATCGCGACGCAGACGCCGACGCTGAAGACGTTCGGATAGGTCTGGTTGCGCTGGTGCTCGTCGATCAGCACGAAGCCGCGCGGATTGACCAGCCCCTCGATGCCGCGCAGCGCCGGCACGCCGCGAAAGGCGGGCAGGAACATGGTGAAGCGGCTGGGCAGCTCGTGGGTTGCGATCGTCTGGCCGTCCGCGCCGACTTCCTCGGCCACCACCTTTTCGGCATCCACCGCGGCGATCTTCGCGTTGGTGATCCATTTGATGTGGCGGTGGCGCAGCTCGCTCTCCATCAGCGACTTGGTGTCGCCCACGCCATCGAGCCCGAGATGGCCGATATAGGGTTCGGAGGTGACGAAGGTCATCGGCACCTTGCTGCGCAGGCGTCGCTTGCGCAGTTCGCGATCGAGGATGAAGGCGAATTCGTAGGCCGGGCCGAAGCAGGACGCGCCCTGCACCGCGCCGACGACGACCGGCCCCGGATTGGCGCAGAAGCGCTCGAACGCCTCGAAAGCGGCGGCGGCGTGGTCGGTCTGGCAGATCGAGACGGTGTTCTGCCCGGGGCCGCAGCCGGGAATCTCGTCGAAGGCGAGTTCGGGGCCGGTGGCGATGATGAGATAATCGTAGGGAATGCTCTCGCCGCCATTGAGCTCGACGCGGTTTTCGGCCGGATGCACGCGGGCGGCGCCCTCGGTGCGGAAGATGATGTTCTTGCGGCGCGTCACCTTGTCGAGCGAGACCTCGATGTCGGCGCGCTCGCGCCAGCCGACGGCGACCCAGGGGTTGGACGGGGTGAACTGGAACGTGTTCCGCTCGCCGATCAGCGTGATCCTGTCTTCCGGCCGGATCTGTCCCGCGGTTTCGAACGCGGCGAGCGTGCCGCCAAGCCCCGCCCCAAGGACCACAATCTCTGCCATGCTTTCCTGCCTTTCCGAGCGCTCCGGCGAAGGCGGCGCTCCGCCGCGCCCGGAGGGATGTTAATTGGTTTGCGGCGACGCCGGCTTGACCTGGATCAACGCCCGCGCCGGCAGCCGGGAGAAAACTGCGAAAGCGCGGTGCAGCCGGTCGATCCGGCGCCGCCACGTTTGACAATATATGCATATATTCGTATATACGCAAGTATGAAACTGGATATCGACGCGATGAACCTGGCGGCCGACGAGGCCAGCGATCTGCTGAAGTCGCTGGCCAACCGGCACCGCCTGCTCATCCTCTGCCAGCTGCTCGACGGCGAGCGGTCGGTGGGCGAGTTGGTCGCGTTCCTGCAGATCCGCGACAGCGCGGTCTCCCAGCACCTCGCGCTGCTGCGCAAGGACGGGCTGGTGACCGCCCGGCGCGAAGGGCAGAGCATCCGGTATTCGATCGCCAGCGCGCCGGCCCGCACGGTGATTTCGGCCCTTGCCGGAATCTATTGTAGCCCGGAGGGCGTCACCTGCGCGGTGCCCGATCCTTCATCGACAACGGAGATTTCGACATGACGACACCTTCCAAGCTGCGCGACCTCGACCCCGCCACCGTGCATGACGACCTGCGCGCCGGACGCATCCTGCTGGTCGATGTGCGCGAGCCGCAGGAATTCGCGGTGGAGCGCATTCACGGCGCGATGCTGTTCCCGCTCTCCACCTTCGATCCGGCGATGCTGCCGCAGGACCCGGGCAAGCCGATCGTCTTCCAGTGCGGCTCGGGCAAGCGCTCGGCGATGGCGGCGGCGAAGTGCCGCGAGGCCGGCATCGCGGTGAACGCTCATCTCGCCGGCGGCATGATGGCGTGGAAGGCGGCGGGGATGCCGTATGTCTCGCTCGATTCCGCCACCGGCCAGGTGGTCGACCGCCGCTGACCTCCCGCCCGCCGCACCGTCCCCGACAAGGAACGACAGCATGCCCCGCAAGCCATTCCTCCTCTCGCTGCTGCTGCCGCTCCTGCTCCTGTCGGGGATGGCGGCGGGCGCCACAACACCCGTCTCGACCTTTACCGTCGCCGCCCGCATGGTGCCGGACCAGAAGGCCGTGTTCGCCACCGTCGAAAGCCGCAACGTGGTGCCGGCGCGCACGCGGATCGGCGGCACCGTCACCGCCCTTTCGGTGCATGACGGCGACAGCGTGACGGCGGGCCAGGTCATCGCCACCGTGCATGACCAGAAGCTCGAATTGCAGATCAAGGCGCTGGATGCCGAGATCACGGGGCTGCGGGCCAGCCTCGTCCAGGCGCAGACCGATCTGCGGCGCACCGAGGCGCTGGCGCATAGCGGCGCGGTATCGCGCCAGCAGCTCGACCAGGCGCGGACGGCGGTGGACGTTGCCGCCAGCACGCTCCGCGCGCGGATCGCGCAGCGCGCCGTGGCCGCCCAGCAGCAGGACGAGGGCGCGGTGCTGGCGCCGATCGCCGGGCGGGTGCTGACCGTGCCGGTGACCGACGGCACGGTGGTGCTGCCGGGGGACACGATCGCCACGGTCGCCGAGCAGAACTTCATTCTCCGCCTGCGGATCCCCGAGCGGCACGCGCTGCATCTGAAGGCCGGCGACATGGTGCGGCTGGATGGCGGCGAATTCGGCCTTACCGGCGCGCGGTTCGGCCGCATCACCCTGGTCTATCCGCAGATCGTCGCCGGCGAGGTGCGCGCCGATGCCGAGGTGAAGGGGATCGGCAGCTACTTCGTGGGCGAGCGCGTGCGCGTTTTCGTCCCGGCCGGCGAGCGGCGGACGATCGTGGTGCCGTCAGGCTTCGTCTTCACCCGCTTCGGCCAGGATTACGTGAGGCTGCGGCAGAAGGATGGCAGCGTGATCGACGCGCCGGTGCAGCGGGGGCTGCCGCTGCCGACCCGCGCGATGCCGGACGGGTTGCAGATCCTCGCCGGCCTGGTGCCGGGTGACGTGCTGGTGCGGCCGTGAGGCTCGGCATTTCCGGGCGGCTCGCCCGCGCCTTCATCCGCTCGCCGCTGACGCCGCTGTTCCTGCTCGCGGCGCTGGCGGCCGGGCTGGTCGCCATCACCACCATTCCGCGCGACGAGGACCCGCAGATCCATGTCCCGATGGTAGACGTGATGGTGCAGGCGAACGGGCTCAAGGCGGCGGATGCCGCGGAACTCGTGACCAAGCCGCTCGAGACGATCCTGAAGGCGATTCCGGGCGTCAAGCATATCTACAGCGAGACCCGCGACGACCAGGTTCTGGTCACCGCCCGCTTCAGGGTGGGGACCAACGAGGACGCCGCCGTGGTGCGGGTGAACGACAAGATCCGCGCCAACATGAACCGCATCCCGATCGGCATTCCGCCGCCGCTGGTGGTCGGACGCGGGATCGACGATGTCGCGATCCTCACCCTCACCCTCGCGCCGAAGCCGGGGGCGGCGACCCACTGGACCCAGGGCGCGCTGTCGCAGATCGCGACCAAGCTGCAGGATCAGCTGATCAAGGTGCCGAATGTCGGGCTCAGCTACATCGCCGGGTCGGACCCGATGCAGATCCGCGTCGAACCCGAACCCGACAAGCTGATGCTCTACGGCGTGACGCTGCAGCAGCTCGCTTCACGGGTGGCCGATGCCAACCGCAGCTTCATCGCCGGGCGCGTGTTCGACCATGGCGAGCTGCGCGACGTGGCGGCGGGGCAGACGCTGTTCGGCGTGCCGGATATCGGCCTGCTGCTGATCACCACGCGGGACGGGCGGCCGGTCTATCTGCGGGATGTCGCGCATGTCGTCGTCGGGCCGGCGCCGCTGCAGAGCCATGTCTTCGCCATCACCCATGAGGGCAAGGCCTGGCACACGGCGCCCGCCGTGACGGTGGCGCTGGCCAAGCGCGCGGGCAGCAACGCCGTGGTGGTGGCCGATGACGCGCTGAAGCGGGTGAAGAGCCTCGAGGGGTCGCTCATCCCCTCCGACATCTCGGTGCAGGTGACGCGGGATTACGGGCGCACCGCCAACGAGAAGGCGAACGAGCTGCTGTTCCATCTCGGGCTGGCGACGATTTCGATCGTCGTGCTGATCGCCTTCGCGGTGGGCTGGCGCGAGGCGGTGGTGACGCTGGTGGTGATTCCGACGACCATCCTGGCCACCGTGTTCGCCTCGGAACTGATGGGCTACTCGATCAACCGGGTGAGCCTGTTCGCGCTGATCTTCGCCATCGGCATCCTGGTGGACGATGCGATCGTGGTGGTGGAGAACATCGCAAGGCACTGGGCGATGCCGGGCACGCGCTCGCGCCGGCGGGCGGCGATCGAGGCGGTCGCGGAGGTGGGCAACCCGACCGTCGTCGCGACGCTGACGGTGATCGCCGCGCTGCTGCCGATGCTGTTCGTCTCCGGGCTGATGGGGCCATACATGGCGCCGATCCCGGTGAACGCCTCGGCGGCGATGGCGTTCTCGTTCTTCGTCGCGATGATCATCGCCCCGTGGCTGATGTACAAGCTGGCCGGGCGGGACCGGTTCGCCGAGGAAGACAGGGCGGGAGAAATCGAGTTCCTCGAACTGACGACCCCTGCCCTCGCCCATGAGGCGGGTGCTGCGGCGGCGCATCCGGACCGGCTCGGGCGGCTCTACCGCGCCGTTGCCGCACCGATCCTGCGCACGCGGCGCCGGGCCGGGTTGTTTCTCGCCCTGGTCGGCATCGCCACGATCGCCGCCTGCGCGATGTTTTACACCGAGGCGGTGACGGTGAAGCTGCTGCCGTTCGACAACAAGTCGAGCCTGAACGTGCTGCTCGACCTGCCCGCCGGCAGCACCGTGCAGCAGACCGAGCAGACGCTGTTCGCCGCGGCGCGGATCGCCGAGACGATGCCCGAGGTGCGGGCCCTGCAGGTGTATGCCGGCACGCCGCAGCCCTTCGACTTCAACGGGCTGGTGCGGCATTACTACCTGCGCGACCAGCCCTGGCAGGGCGACCTGCATGTGATGCTGACGCCGAAGGGCGACCGCTCGCAGCAGAGCCACCAGATCGCGGGCGAGCTGCGCCGGCGCCTGCTGAAACGTCTGCCCCTGCCGCATGGGGCGGTGCTGAAAGTGGTCGAGGCGCCGCCGGGTCCTCCGGTGCTCGCCACCCTGCTCGCCGAGATCTACGGCCCGAACGAGGCGACGCGCCTTGCCGTGGCGCGGGAGGTGAAGAAGCTGTTCAGGAAGGTGCCCTATATCGTCGATATCGACGATTCCTGGGGGCATCGGCAGAAGCAGCTGGATATCGCGATCGACCAGGACCGGCTGGAATATTTCGGCGTGCGGCAGGCCGATGTCTATGACACGATCCAGGACCTCTTCGGCGGCATGAAGGTCGGCTATTCCTATCGCGGCGAGAACCGGCTGCCGATCGAGATCGCGATCGGCCTGCCCAACCACGCGCTCGACTGGAGCCAGCAACTGGCGGACACGCCGGTGCCGGCCAATGCGGTGCCGGCGGACAAGTCGGTCGTCGAACTCGGGCAGGTGGTGCACGTGACGCGCACGGAGGGATCGCGCGTGCTCTACCGGCGCGACGGGCATTTCGCCGACATGGTCACCGCCGAGCTGGACGGGAAGTTCGAGGCGCCGATCTATGCGATGTTCGCGGTGGACAAGCTGATCAACCAGCATGACTGGGGCAAGCTGCCGAAACCGACAATCAGCTTCCGCGGCCAGCCGGCGAGCGAGGCGCACCCGACCCTGCTCTGGGACGGCGAGTGGGAGATCACCTATGTCACGTTCCGCGACATGGGGGCGGCGTTCCTCGTCGCGCTGCTCGGCATCTACGTGCTGGTGGTCGCGCAGTTCCGCAGCTTCAAGGTGCCGCTGCTGGTGCTCACCCCGGTGCCGCTGACGCTGATCGGCATCATGCCCGGGCACTGGCTGCTGCACGCGCAGTTCACCGCCACCTCGATGATCGGCTTCATCGCGCTGGCCGGCATCATCGTGCGGAACTCGATCCTGCTGGTGGACTTCATCCGCCACGGCGCGCGGCCGGGGCTGACGCTGCGCGAGGTGCTGCTGGAGGCCGGCGCCATCCGCTTCCGGCCGATCCTGCTGACCGCGCTCGCGGCGATGATCGGCGCATCGACGATCCTGCTCGACCCGATCTTCCAGGGCCTGGCGATCTCGCTGCTGTTCGGCCTTGCCTCGTCCACCCTGCTGACGGTGCTGGTGATCCCGGCGATCTACGTGGTGCTGCGCGACCCGGACCGGATCGTTTCCTGACCCGGCCCTGACCCCGCCGCCCGGCACGCACGGCTGCGTGCCGGGCGCATTCCTGCTCCGAGCAAAATGCGAATCGGCATGGCCTGTCGATTATTTATGATGCCTGAAACGCAGGAGATGATGTTTCAGACATGATTTCTTCCGGCCAGTTGAAGGCGGCGCGCGCCCTGCTCGGCATCGACCAGCGGGATCTGGCGGAATTGTCCGGCCTGTCGCTGCCGACCATCCAGCGGATGGAGGCGAGCGAGGGGGTGATCCGCGGCAATGTCGATTCGCTGATGAAGCTGCTGGACGCGCTGGACCGGGCGGGGATCGTGGTGATCCGGCCGGGCGATGTTTCGGATGCCAGCGGCGGGCGCGGCGTGCGCCTCAAGAGCGGGACGTGACGGCGGCACTGCTGCTCTGCGCCCTGGCCTGGCTCGCGCTCGGCGCGGCCGGCGCAGCACTTTCCCGCCGCGATGCCGGGCGCATCGTGGTCTATGGCGGGTCGCTCGCCGTGTCCCTGATCGCGCTTGGCGTGGCCTTCGCATCGCTTGGCGGCGGGGCGCCGGGCATCACCCTGCCGCTCGGCCTGCCGGGAATCGGCATGCGGTTCGCCGTCGATCCGCTGTCGGCCGCGTTCCTCGTGCTGGTCGATCTCGGCGGTGCGGCCGCCAGCCTGTATGCGCTCGGCTACGGGCGACACGAGGCGGAGCCCTGGCGGGTGCTGCCCTTCTACCCGGTGTTCCTCGCGGCGATGAACCTCGTGGTGATCGCCGCCGACGCCTACGGGTTCCTGCTGTTCTGGGAGCTGATGTCGCTCGCCTCCTGGGCGCTGGTGATGGCGGACCATACGCGGGCGGAGACGAGGCTGGCGGGGTTCGTCTATCTGTTGATGGCGAGCGCGGGCACGCTGATGCTGCTGCTCGCCTTCGGCCTGCTCGCGGGACCGCACGGGGCATACGGATTCGCCTCCATCGCGGCGGCGCACCGGGCGCAATGGACAGGGGCGGTCGCGATGCTGCTGGCGCTGCTCGGCGCCGGCTCCAAGGCGGGGCTGATGCCGCTGCATGTCTGGCTGCCGCGCGCGCATCCCGCCGCACCGAGCCATGTCTCGGCGCTGATGAGCGGGGTGATGACGAAGGTGGCGGTCTACGCCTTCATCCGCATCGCCTTCGATCTCGCCGGCCCGGCCGCCTGGTGGTGGGGGCTCGTGGTGCTGGCGGCAGGCGCCGTTTCCGCCGTGCTCGGCGTGCTGCAGGCGCTGCTGGAAGACGATGTGAAGACCGTGCTCGCCTACAGCACGATCGAGAATATCGGACTGATCTTCGCCGGGCTCGGCCTCGCCCTCGCCTTCCGGGCCGACGGCCTGGCGCTGGCCGCGAGCCTCGCGCTCACCGCCGCGCTGTTCCACGCCTTCAACCACATGCTGTTCAAGAGCACGCTGTTCTTCGGCGCCGGCGCGATCCAGCACGGCGCCGGCACCCGGCGGCTTTCGGAACTTGGCGGGCTGATCCACCGGATGCAGATCAGCGCGGTGCCGATGCTGGTCGCGGCGATGGCGATCGCGGCGCTACCGCCGCTGAACGGGTTCGCCTCGGAATGGCTGCTGTTGCAGGCGGTGCTGCTCAGCCCGTCGCTGCCGCAATTCGGGCTCAAGCTCGCGGTGCCGGCGGCGGGCGCGCTGCTGGCGCTGGCCGCGGCCTTTGCCAGCGCCTGCCTCGTCCGGCTCTACGGCATGGCCTATCTCGGCCGGCCGCGCAGCGCGGCCGCTGCAAGCGCGCATGAGGCCGACGGTATCTCGCGCGCCGCGATGATCGGGCTCGCTTCACTCTGCCTCGTGTTCGGGCTGATGCCGGCGCTGGTGCTCGGCCATCTTGCGCCGGTGGCAAGGGAACTGGTCGGGATATCGCTGCCGGGACGGCCGGGCTGGAGCGCGCTCACCCTGCTGCCGGTGCCGGCGCGGCAGAGCTCCTACGATCCGCTGCTGATCGCGCTGTTCATCGCGCTGACCGGCAGCCTCGCGGCGCTGGGGCTGCACCGCTTCGGCTCGCGCGCTCTGCGCCGGGCGGTGCCCTGGGGATGCGGCTTTCTCACCGAGGGCAGGGCGGCGCTGCCGGCGGGGACGCAATATTCGCCCGCGGGATTCAGCCAGCCGATCCGCCGCGTGTTCGCCACATCGCTGTTCCGCGCCCGCGACGAGGTGGCGATGCCACCGCCGGGGATGGCCGCGCCGGCGCGCTTCGCCAGCCGTATCACCGATCCGGCATGGGATGGCGGCGCGCTGGCGCTCGCCGCACTGGTCAACCGCGCCGCCGACCGCGCCAACCGGCTGCAGTTCCTGACCATACGGCGCTATCTCGCGATGGTGTTCGTGACGCTGCTGATCCTGCTCGCGACGGTGGCGTTATGGGCCTGATCGTGCATCTTGCCCTGCAGGCGCTCGAAATGGCGATCGCGCTGGCGGCGGCGCCACTGCTCACCGGCTTCGTGCGCAAGGTCAAGGCGCGGTTGCAGCGCCGCGCCGGGCCGCCGCTGCTGCAAGTTTATCGCGATCTCGCCCGGCTGGTGGCGAAGGAGGCGGTGGTGCCCGAGGCATCATCGTGGCTGTTCCGTGTCTCCCCTTACGTGATCTTCGCCGCCACCTGGGTCGCTGCGGCGCTGGTGCCGGAATTCGCGACCAATCTGCAATTCTCCTGGTCGGGCGACCTGATCGTGATCGCAGCCCTGCTCGGCAGCGCCCGCTTCTTCCAGATGCTGGCGGCGCTTGATTCCGGCACCGCCTTCGGCGGTATCGGCGCGAGCCGGGAGGCGATGCTCGCCTCGCTCGCCGAGCCGGCGATGCTGATGATCGTCTTCACCGTCGCGCTTGTCGCCGGCACCAGCCAGCTTTCGGCGATCGCCACCTTCATGCATTCCGGCGCCGAGGGGCTCAGGCTGTCGCTCGCGCTCGGCCTGGTCGCGCTGGTGATGGTGGGGCTGACCGAGACCGGGCGCTTCCCGGTCGACAATCCGGCGACGCATCTCGAACTGACCATGGTGCACGAGGCGATGGTGCTGGAATATTCCGGCCGGCACCTGGCACTGATCGAGCTGGCCGGGGCGATGCGGCTGCTGCTCTACATGTCGCTGATCGCCTGCATCTTCGCGCCGTTCGGCATCGCGCCGCCGGGGGCCGGGCCCGCTTCCCTTGCGCTCGGGCTTCTGAGCTATGCCGGCAAGCTCGGCGCCGGCGCGGTGGCGCTGGCCGGGTTCGAGACGACGATCGCCAAGATGCGGGTCTTCCGGATTCCGAATTTCGTCGGCGCAGCACTGATGCTCGGCCTGCTCGGCACGCTGCTGTTGTTCATGTCGGCCTCGCTATGACCCTGATGCTCGCCCCCTTTACGCCCGGCGCAACCGCCTTCGGCCTTGCCCATGTGCTCGCCGGCGCGCTGGTGCTGGTCAGCCTGATGATGCTGTATCAGGACCGGCTGCCGGCGCTGGTCAATGTGCTGGCGCTGCACGCCGCCCTGCTCGGTGTGGCGGTCGGCTGGCAGGCCTGGCTGCAGCGGGCGCCGGAACTCTACATCACCGCGGCGATCGCGATCGGGTTCAAGGCGGTGGCGATCCCGCTCGCGCTGCACCGCATCATCGAGCGGCTCGACATCCATCGCGAGGTCGAGACGGTGGGCGGGATCAGCCTGACGATGCTGGCCGGGATCGGGCTCGTCGCGCTGTCGCTGCTGGTGATGCTGCGCACCGCCGCCCAGGCCAACGCGCTGGCGCGGGAGGATCTGGCTCTCGCGCTGTCGGTCATCCTGATCGGCATGCTGATGATGGTGACGCGGCGCAACGCGGTGAGCCAGATCGCGGGATTCATGATGCTGGAGAACGGGCTGATCCTCGCCGCCGCGGGGGCGCAGGGCATGCCGCTGGTGGTGGAGATCAGCGTCGCCTTCTCGATCCTGATCGCCTTCATCGTGATCGGCGTGTTTCTCTTCCGCATCCGCGAGCGGTTCGACACGGTGGACAGCGCCGCACTGGACGCGTTCCGCGGAGAGCTGCGATGACGGGCGCGGCCTTCGCCGCGGTGATCGCCACCCTCGCCATTCCGGCCGGTGCCATGCTGCTGCTCGCCTTCGTGCCGTCGTGGCGGCTGGCGGCGCGGCTGAACGCGCTGGCGAGTTGCGCGACGGTGGCCGCCGCCGCCGTGCTGCTGTTCCACCGGCCGGCGCCGGACGGGCTGTTTCTCGTGGATGGGCTGAACATCGCCTTCCTGCTGCTGAACGGGCTGGTCGGGTTCACCACCAGCCTGTTCAGCGCGAGCTATATCGGCCACGAGATCGGCACCGGCCGCCTCGCGCCGCATCACCTGCGGCTCTACCACGCGATGTACCAGGCGATGATGCTCGGCATGAATCTCGCGCTGGTCAGCAACAATCTCGGCCTGATGTGGTTCGGCGTCGAACTCGCCACGCTGTCGACGGTGATGATGGTGGGGATCTACCGCACCCCGGCGGCGATCGAGGCGTCGTGGAAATATCTCATCCTCGGCAGCGTCGGCATCGCGCTGGCGCTGTTCGGCACGATCCTGGTCTATCTCGCAGCCCAGCCGGCGCTCGGCGGCGGGATGAAGGCGATGCAATGGACCGGCCTGCTCCGCCATGCCGCCGCACTCGACCCGGCCCTGCTCGATGTCGGGTTCGTGTTCCTGCTGATCGGCTATGGCACCAAGGCCGGGCTGGTGCCGATGCATGCCTGGCTGCCGGACGCCCATGCCGAGGGGCCGACGCCGATTTCGGCCGTGCTGTCCGGCCTGCTGCTGAATGTGGCGCTCTATGCGCTGCTGCGCTTCAAGATCCTGCTCGCGGCGAGCCATGCCAGCATCGCCGCCGGGACGCTGATGGAGGGTTTCGGCCTCGCCACGCTGTTCTTCGCCGCGATCATGCTCTACCGGCGGCGCGACATCAAACGCCTGTTCGCCTATTCCTCGATCGAGCACATGGGCATCATCACCTTCGCCTTCGGCATTGGCGGGCCGATCGGCAATCTCGCCGGGCTGTTGCAGATGGCGATGCACAGCCTGACCAAGTCGGCGATTTTTTTCGCGGTCGGGCATGTGGCGCAGGCCAAGGGGACGCAGAAGATCGCCGAGATCAGCGGGCTGACGGCGAGCCATCCCTTTCTCGGCTGGACGCTCGTGGCGGGCATCGCGGCGATCGCGGGCCTGCCGCCCTTCGGCATCTTCACCTCGGAATTCCTGCTGATCACCTCGACCTTCGCCCGCGCCCCGCTGCTCGCGGTGCTGCTCGGTCTCGGCATCCTGCTTGCCTTCGGCGCGCTGCTGCTGCGGATGACCGGGCTGTGTTTCGGCGCGCCGAGCCCGGGCAACGCGCCGAGTTCCGCCGCGGCGACCCCGCTGCTGCTGCATCTCGGCCTCGTGCTTGCCGTCGGCATCGCGCTGCCGGGATTTCTGTATGACTGGTTCGCCCATGCCGCCGCCCTGCTCGGCTGACGCGCCGCCGATGGTCGACGCCGCCGGATGGCACGCGACAGGTGCTGCACTCGCTTCGGGGGAGCGCGTGCTGGTCGCGCTCTGGGCGGCGCGGGATGATGCGGGGGCGCGCGTTCATCTGGCGACACGGCGGCCCAACGGGAGCGATCTCGCGGTGATCGCCCTGCGCGCGGAGGACGGTTCCTATCCGTCGATCGGGCGGCATCATCCGGGGGCGATCCTGATGGAGCGGGCCTTGCAGGATGCGAGCGGGCTCCGCGCCGAGGGATTGCCCGATCCGCGCCCCTGGCTCGACCATGAGCGGGACTTCGCCTTCCTGCCCGCCGAGGGCGAAGGGCTGCACCGGATACCGGTGGGGCCGATCCATGCCGGGACGATCGAGCCGGGCCATTTCCGCTTCACGGTGAACGGCGAGACGATCGTACGGCTGGAGGCGCGGCTCGGCTACACGCACAAGGGCACGCTCGGGCTGATGCGGGGAGCGACACCGGATGCGGCGTTGCGTCTCGCCGGGCGGGTTTCGGGCGATTCGACCGTGGCCTATGCGTGGGCCTTTGCCCGCGCGGTCGAGGCGGCACTCGGGGTTGTCGTGCCGAAGCGGGCGTCAGTGCTGCGCGGGGTGATGGCCGAGCTCGAACGCCTCGCCAATCATGCCGGCGATTTCGGCGCGATTTGCAACGATGCCGGGTTCCCGCTGATCAACGCCCATGCCGGCGCGCTGCGCGAGACGATCCTGCGCCAGGCCGAGGCCTGCTTCGGCCACCGGCTGATGATGGACCGGATCGTCCCCGGCGGGGTTGCCGCCGATCTGGCGCCGGCTTCCGCCGCTTCCCTGCTTGCCGAATTGCCGTCCTGGCGCGGGCGGTTCGAGCGACTGGTCGAACTCTATGGCAAGACCGCCTCGTTGCAGGACCGGGTGGTCGCCGCCGGAAGACTCGCCCCCGACCTTGCCCGCCGCCTCGGCTGCGGCGGCTATGTCGGCCGCGCCGCGGGGCAGGATTTCGACGCCCGGCGCGATGCGCCCTACCCGCCCTATGACCGCCATGCGCCCGACGTGCCCGCGCTTGCGGCCGGCGATGTCGATGCGCGGGTGCGGATCCGGATCGCCGAGATCCGCGCCAGCGTCGCGCTGATCGGCGAGTTGCTCGGCGATCTGCCGGAGGGCGACATTCGCGCCTCACGGCCGGAGAGCGGTGGCGAGGCGTTCGGCTGCGCGCTGGTGGAAGGGTTCAGGGGCGATGTCTTCGCCGCGGTGCGGCTGCGCGGCGCGGTGGTGGCGGATGCGTTCCTGCGCGATCCGTCGTGGTTTTTCTGGCCGGCGCTGGAAGCGTCGATCGAGGGCAACATCGTCGCCGACTTCCCACTCTGCAACAAGAGCTTCAACGCCGCCTATTCGGGGTGCGACCTTTAATGCGCAGAACCCTCTTCGAGAGCCTCCATCGCGGCACGATGACCGAACCGGCTCCGCCGCGCGACGCCGAAACCGCCGCGCTGGTCGCGGAACTCGACCGGGCGGCGTTGCGGCGGCTCGGCCGGTCGCTGGCGATCCGCGCGGTGGATGCGGGATCGTGCAATGGCTGCGAGCTCGAAATCATCGCCCTCGGCAACGTGCTTTACGATCTGGAGCGGTTCGGGCTGAAACTGGTCGCCTCGCCCCGCCATGCTGATGTGCTGCTGGTGACCGGCCCGATGACGCGGAACATGAGTGCCGCGACGCGGCTGGCCTACGAGGCGATGCCGGCGCCGAAATTCGTCGTTGCCGTGGGCGATTGCGGGCGCGATGGCGGGGTGTTCGCGGCGAGCCCGCATTGCCTCGGGGGCACGGCGTCGGTCCTGCCGGTCACGCTCACGATTCCGGGCTGCCCGCCGACGCCGGCCGCGCTGTTGCACGGGCTGATCGGCCTGCTGGGGTAGCGGTTCGGCGACGGCGCGGCAGGCGTTTCAGCCGTGGCCGCCGGTCTCGATCGAAAGCAGGTCCTGCATATCGGTCGCGTGCTCGCTTTCCTCTTCGAGGATGTTGGTGAGCATCAGCGCGGTGACCGGGTCGTGCGGCTCGAAATGGTCGATCATCCGGCGGTAGAGGCCGATCACCTCGCGCTCGGCGGCGAGGTTCTGTTCGACGAGGCCGGCGAGATCCGCCCTGGTGCCGAATTCGCCGAAGCGGGTTTCGAGCCCGTGCGGGGAGAAATCCGGCGTGCCGCCGAGTTCGCGGATGCGCTGCGCGATGGCGACCATGTGGCGGCGCTCGTCATTCGCCTGTTCCTGGAACTCGGCGCCGATGCGCGGCTGTTTCAGCCCGGCGAGCGAGACCGACATCATGGTGTAGCGCCAGACGCAGAGGATTTCGGCCGTGAGCGCGCTTTGCAGGAGAACGAGCGCGGGATCGGCGCCCTCCGACTCCTCATCGAGCAGCGCGCCGTGCATCCGCGCCGAGATGGCGCGCACATCCCTCAGGAACGCGTTCGGCGCTGCGCTTTCGACCTGGTCCATCACGCTGTCCACTCCGCTGATCGCCGCTTCGATATGGCGCCCTTATGATGACAGAATCGGGACGCCAACTCAACGCGCGCCACGGCGGCCGCGCGCAAGTTCGGTGACGATGCCATGCAGCGTGCGCAATTCCTGTTCCGTCACCTCGCCGCGCTGGAAGAAGTGGCGGATGTTGCGCACCATGCCGGGCCGTTTCTGCTCGTTGCGCAGGAAACCGGCCTCGTCGCATTCGGCGATCAGGTGGGTGAGGAAGTTTTCCAGCTCGCCCTTGGTCGCGACATGGGTCTTGTGGGTCTGCAGCGTGCGGACCGGCGCGGCCTCGCCGGCGATCCACCATTCATAGGCCATCACCATCACCGCCTGGGCGAGGTTGAGGGACATGAAGCGCGGGTTGAGCGGGTAGCGGATCAGGCTGTCGGCGCAGGCGATGTCGTCATTGTCGAGGCCGGCGCGCTCGGGGCCGAACAGGATGCCGCATTTCAGGCCGCGAGCGCCGATCTCGCGCAGTTCGGCGGCGGCACCGCGGGCGGTGAGCAGCGGCTTGACGATGTGGCGCGGGCGCGGACAGGTGGCGAAGACGCGGTGCAGGTCGCCCACCGCGTCGGCCACCGTGTCATGCACCGTCGCGGCTTCGAGGATGCGGTAGGCGCCGGAGGCGGTGCGCATCGCCCGGTCCTGCGGCCAGCCGTCGCGCGGAGCGACGAGGCGGAGATGGAACAGCCCGCCATTGCCCATTGCCCGCGCGACCGAGCCGATATTCTCGGCAAGCTGCGGGCGGACCAGGATGATGACGGGGGACGGGTCGATCGGCGCGAGATCAGCGCCTTCATCGCGCCCGGTCATGCGCGCCGCCAGGTGGTACCGCCGGGACCGTCCTCGAGCAGGATGCCGGCGGCGGCGAGTTCGGCGCGGATCGCGTCGGCGCGGGCGAAATCCTTGTTCCTCCGCGCGGCCAGACGCTCGGCGATCAGCGCGTCGATCCGCGCATCGTCGGTCGCCTCACCGCGGAACCACTGGTCGGCAGTGTGATTGAAAATGCCGATCAGCATGCCGGCGGCGCGCAGGCCGGCGGCGCTGGCGGCATCGCCCTGCATCGCCGCATCGGCCAGCGCGTGGAGTTCGGCAATCGCGCCGGGGGTGTTCAGGTCATCCGCCAGGGCCTCGATGAAGGCGGCGGGCGGTGTGGCGGCGGGCGCGGGGTCGGCATGCTTTTCCAATGCGCGGTAGAACCGGTCGAGCTCCCGCTTCGCTTCGGCCAGCGCGGCGGTGGAGAAGTCAAGCACGCCGCGATAATGCGTCTTGAGCAGCAGGAAGCGCACCGCCTCGCCCGGCGCCTCGCCCAGCACGTCCTGCACAGTGCGGAAATTGCCGAGGGATTTCGACATTTTCTGCCCGTCCACCTGCAACATGCCGGCATGCACCCAGACGCGGGCGAACTCCGAGCCGGGAAAGGCGCAGCAGGACTGGGCGATCTCGTTCTCATGATGCGGGAAGATCAGGTCGGCGCCGCCGCCATGGATGTCGATCGTCTCGCCGAGGGTGGCGTGGATCATCGCCGAGCATTCGATGTGCCAGCCCGGCCGGCCGCGGCCCCAGGGGCTGTCCCAGCCCGGCAGGTCGGGCGGCGAGGGTTTCCAGAGCACGAAATCGCCCGGATCGCGCTTGTAGGTGGCGACGTCCACCCGCGCGCCGGCCAGCAGTTCCTCGGGCGAGCGGCCGGAAAACTTGCCGTATTCCGCATCGGTCGCGACGGCGAACAGGACATGGCCCTCGGCGGCATAGGCGTGGCCGCGGGCGATCAGGCGCTCGATGAGGGCGATGATGTCGCCGATATGCCCGGTGGCGCGCGGCTCGATATCGGGCGGGGCGCAGTACAGGGCGGCCATGTCCTCGTGGAACCAGCTTGTCGTCCGCGCGGTGATCTCGCCGATCGTCTCGCCGGTTTCGGCGGCGCGGGCGTTGATCTTGTCATCGATGTCGGTGATGTTCCGCACATAGGTGACGCGCGGGAACAGGTGGCGCAGCAGGCGGACCAGCGTGTCGAACACCACCACCGTGCGCGCATTGCCGAGATGCGCGCGGTCATAGACCGTGGGACCGCAGACATAGAGCTTCACATGCGCGGGGTCGGCGGGGGCGAAGGGCTCGCGCCGGCGTGTTTTCGTGTTGTGCAGCTTGATCTGGATCATGGCCGCGGATTTCCTCTCCGGGCAAGCGGAAGTCAACCGGCGCGTTGACAGGACCTGTGAGGTCCTGTATTCACCATGACCATCAGTTGAGAATAATTCTCATTCTCAATTAACCCGGAGACCGCTCTTGTCGCAAACCGCCGTGTCACCGCGTTCCCGTCGTTCGCGCCTGCCCTTCCTCGCCGTGCTCGGCCCTGGCATCGTCGTCATGCTCGCGGATACCGAGGTGGGCAGCATCATCACGGCGTCGCAATCCGGCGTAGCTTGGGGCTATCGGCTGCTGCTGCTGCAGTTCATCCTGATTCCCATTCTCTTTGTGGTTCAGGAACTCACCGTCCGGCTCGGCATCTTCACCGGCAAGGGCCATGGCGAACTGATCCGCGACACGTTCGGCAAGGGCTGGGCCTGGCTTTCGGCCGGGGGCCTCGCGGTTGCCACCGTCGGCGCGCTGCTCTCGGAATTCTCCGGTGTGGCCGGCGTGGGCGAGCTTTATGGCATCCCCCGCGCGGTGACGCTGACGCTCGCCGTCGTGTTCCTGCTCGTGGTCGCGTTCACCGGCTCCTATCGCCGGGTCGAGCGGGTGGCGATCGCCTTGGGCCTGTTCGAGCTGGTGTTCTTCGTCATCGCCTTCGTCTCGCGGCCGGATGTCGACCAGATCGCCGCGCAGACCTTCCAGCCGGCGCTGGGCAATCCAGGTTATCTCTACCTCGTCGCCGCCAATATCGGCGCCGTGATCATGCCGTGGATGATCTTCTACCAGCAATCGGCGGTGGCGGATAAGCGGCTGACGCCGGCGGATTTCAAGTATGCGCGCTGGGATACCGCGATCGGCGCGGTGGTCACCCAGCTCGTCATGGCGGCGGTGCTGATCTCGACCGCCGCGACGATCGGCCGGCACAACCCCAATGCCAGCCTCGACACGGTGGGCGACATCACCGCGGCCCTCACCCCCTATCTCGGCGTCGCGATGGGCAAGCTGGTGTTCGGCGCCGGCGTGCTCGGCGCCGGGCTGGTGGCGGCCATCGTCGCCTCGCTCGCGCTGGCCTGGGGACTTGGCGAGGTGGCAGGGTATCGCCGCTCGCTGGAGGATCACCCGCTGCGCGCAAGGTGGTTCTACGGCGTCTATGCCGCCTGCCTGATCCTCGGCGCAGTGCTGGTCGGCGTAGTGCCGAACCTCGTGATCCTGAACATCGCCGTCGAGGTGATGAACGCGCTGCTGCTGCCGCTGGTGCTCGGCTTCCTGGTGATGCTCGGCCTCAAGGCGCTGCCGCCGCAGGTGCGGCTGCGGGGCTGGTATGCCGGGCTTGCCATCGCGATGTCGGCGGTCACCGCGGGGCTTGGCGTCTATGGCGGGCTGTCCGGGGCCGGCCTGTTCTGATCCTGCCCGCCCTTTCTTGACAGCCGCCGCCCCGGCTTCTCAAATCGCCGCCAGAAAAACGGGGGCGGCGATGACACTGGATCCGGATCTGGCGGCAAGGCTGATGGACGCCGTGGATGCCGGGTTCGACGAGCAGGTCGCCTTCACCCAGGCGCTGGTGCGCTTTCCCTCCACCCGCGGCGCCGAGGCGCCGATCCAGGATTTCGTCCATCGCGCGCTGCGAGACCGCTTCTACGCGATGGACCGCTTCACCATGGACCGCGACGCGCTGGGGCGGCATGCGGGCGCGGGCCGGATTTCGGCCGAGCATTCCGACGCGCCGATCGTGATCGGCACCCATCGTCCGCGGCGCGACACCGGCCGCTCGCTGATCCTGCAGGCGCATGTCGACGTCGTGCCGACGGGCCCGGCGGAGATGTGGCGGCATCCGCCCTTCGAGCCGGTGATCGCGGAGGGGTGGATGCACGGGCGGGGCGCGGCCGACATGAAGGCCGGCCACGCCGCCAACATCTTCGCGCTCGACGCGCTGCGCCGCGCCGGGTTCCAGCCGGCCGGAACCGTGCATGTCGAATCGGTGGTCGAGGAGGAATCGACCGGCAACGGCGCGCTGATGACGCATCTGCGCGGCTATCGGGCCGATGCCGCGCTGATTCCCGAACCGCAGGACGAACGCCTGGTGCGCGCCAATGTCGGCGTGCTCTGGTTCGAGATCGAGGTGCGCGGCGCGCCGGCGCATGTCCGCGCCATGGCGGAGGGCGCGAACGCGATCGATGCCGCGTATCGCATCATCGCTGATCTGCGCGGGCTGGAGGCGGAGTGGAACGCGCGCAAGGGCGGGCATCCGCATTTCGCCGCCGAGCCGCACCCGATCAATCTCAATCTCGGCCGGATCGAGGGTGGGGACTGGGCCTCCTCGGTGCCGAGCCGATGCCGGCTTTCCTGCCGGATCTCGCTCTATCCGGGCACGCGGGCGGGCGATGCCGCGCGCGAGATCGAGGCGCGGATCGCCGCCTTCGCCGCGACGGACCCGATGCTCGCAGCCAACCCGCCGCACGTCAGCTTCAACGGCTTCTTCGCCGAGGGCTACGTGCTGGAGCCGGGATCGGCGGCGGAGGCGGCGCTGGCCGACGCCCATGCGGCGGCGACCGGCGCGCCGCTCGGCACGATGATGACCGGCGCCTATCTCGATGCGCGGGTGCATGCGCTTTACGACCGGATTCCGGCGCTGTGCTACGGCCCGGTCTCGCGTGGGATTCACGGGATCGACGAGGCGGTGGACCTCGCCTCGGTGCGGCGGGTGACGAAGGCGATCGCGCTGTTCGTCGCGCAATGGTGCGGATTGGAGCCGGGCTGAACCGGCGGAGACGACAGGAGCGATAATGACCGAACTCTGGCAACTCACCGCATCCGACCTCGCCGCGCGCATCCGCCGACGCGAGGTTTCGGCGCGCGAGGCGGCCGCCGCCGCGCTCGCCCGGCTGGACGAGGTGAACCCGGCGATCAACGCCGTGATCGACCATCGCCCGGAACGGGCGCTGGCCGCCGCCGGGCGGATCGACGCGGCACTCGCCCGCGGCGATGATCCGGGCCCGCTCGCCGGCGTTCCCGTCACGGTGAAGGTGAATATCGACCAGAAGGGATTCGCCACCACCAACGGAATCCGCCTGCAGATGGATCTCGTTGCCCAGAGCAACAGTCCGGTGGTCGACAACCTGGAACGCGCGGGGGCGGTCATCATCGGCCGCACCAATACCCCCGCCTTCTCGATGCGCTGGTTCACGACCAACCAGTTGCACGGTGACACACGAAATCCGCACGATCCGGCGCTGACGCCCGGCGGCTCGTCCGGCGGGGCGGCGGCGGCGGTTGCGAGCGGGATCGGCGCCTTCGCCCACGGCACCGACATTGCCGGCTCGATCCGCTACCCGGCCTATGCCTGTGGCCTGCACGGGTTGCGGCCGAGCATCGGCCGTGTCGCGGCGTTCAACGCCTCGGGGCCCGAGCGCGGCATCGGCGCGCAGATCACCGCCGTCTCCGGCCCGATCGGGCGCAGCATGGCGGATCTGCGCCTCGCCCTCGCGGCGATGGCCCAACCCGACCCGAGCCCGGAGGGCCCACGCGACCCGTGGTGGTGCCCGGCGCCGCTCGACGGGCCGGATTTGCCGCGGCGGGCGGCACTCTGCCTGCGCCCCGGCGGGATGAAGGTGGTCCCCGAGGTCGAGGCGGCGCTGATCGCGGCGGGCCGGGCGCTCGAGACGGCGGGCTGGGCGGTCGAGACGATCGACGACCTGCCGCACATGCGCGAGGCGGTCGAGGTGCAGATCCAGCTCTGGCTCGGCGATGGTTTCGACGCGCTGGCCTCGACCGTCGCGCAGGAGGGCGATCCCGGCGCGATGACGGTGATCGACTCCTTCCGCGAGCTGGCGAAATCCTGGCCGGGCGACGTGGTTGCGCAGGCGCTGAAGCGCCGCGCCACCATCGCCCGCGCCTGGCGCCAGCTGCTCGCCCGCTTCCCCGTGCTGATGATGCCGACCTCCGGCGAGCTGCCCTTCCGCGACGGGCTCGACCTCGCCGGGCCGGACTCCTTCCGCCGCGTGTGGGATGCGCAGGCGACGCAGATCGCGCTGCCGCTGGTCGGGCTGCCGGGCCTCAATGTCGCGACCGGGTTCGCCGGCCGTGCGCCGCTGGGCGTGCAACTCGTCGCCGCCCCCTTCCGCGAGGATGTGCTGCTCGCCGCCGGCGCCGCGATCGCGCGGGACGATGCGCCGATCATGCCGATCGACCCGCGCGGCGCCGGCTGATCCTCCGCCCCGTTCCGGCTGGCGCAAACCAGCGCTACGCGGAACGCCGGGGCATATCCATATGGATCAATGCGGAGAAGGGCAGACAGTCGCATTCTTCTCCCGTGACCTCGTGGATGAAGGAGGCTCGATCATGAACAGGCTGAAACGGATTGCGGCACCGGCCGCGCTCGCCGCCCTGCCGGGCCTCGCCTTCGCGCAGGGCGGGGCGGGACCTGGCGGGTTCGGCTACGGACCGGGCATGATGTGGTGGGATGATGGGTGGACGACGATGTTTCTCGGACCTTTCTTCATGATCCTCGTTCTCGCCGTGATCGTCATGGTGGCGGTGGCGCTGCTGCGCTCCGCCGGCACGTTCACCCACGGGCCGACGCATCCGCCGCAGCGGACGGCGCTCGATATCCTCAAGGAGCGCTTCGCGCGCGGCGAGATCGACGCTGCCGAGTTCGAGTCCCGGCGGCGCACGCTGGGGGATTGATCCCCCTGGCGTCGCCGGAGACCCGCGCCGTTACAGGATGAAGCGGCCGAGATCGCCGCGCGCGGCGAGCGGGGCGACCTTGTCGTTGACCAGGGCGGCGTCGACCGTCACGGTCTCGCCGGCGCGGTCGGTCGCGGCGAAGCTGATCTCCTCGAGCAGCCGCTCCAGCACCGTGGCCAGCCGACGCGCGCCGATATTCTCGACCCGGTCGTTGATGTCGGCCGCCAGCGCCGCCACGGCATCGACCGCGTCGTCGGTGAAGTGCAGGTCGACATTCTCGGTCTTCATCAGCGCGACATACTGCTTGAGCAGGGAATGTTCCGGCTCGGTCAGGATGCGGCGGAAATCCTCGCGCGAGAGCGAGGCGAGCTCGACGCGGATCGGCAGCCGCCCCTGCAGTTCCGGCAGCAGGTCCGACGGCTTGGCGACGTGGAACGCGCCCGAGGCGATGAAGAGAATGTGATCGGTCTTCACCGGACCGTATTTGGTCGAGACCGTCGTGCCCTCGATCAGCGGCAGCAGGTCGCGCTGCACGCCCTCGCGCGAGACGTCGCCACCGCGGAAGCCGCTTTCGGTGCGCGCGCAGATCTTGTCGATCTCGTCGAGAAAGACGATGCCGTGCGTCTCGGCGTGCAGGCGGGCATCGGCGGTCAGCTGCTCGTTGTCGAGCAGGCGGTCGGCCTCCTCGCGCTCCAGCGCGGCGCGGGCGGCGGCGACGGTCATCCGCTTGCGGCCATGCTGGCGGCCGAACATCGACTTCATCATGTCGCCGAGATTGATCGCGCCGCCCGGCGGCATGCCCGGCATGTCCATCTGGCCGATCACGTTGGGCGGCGCCTCGCTCACGTCGACGTCGATTTCCTTTTCTTCCATCTCGCCGTCGCGCAGCATCCGGCGGAAGCGGTTGCGCGTCTCCGACGAGGCCCCCTCGCCCACCAGCGCGGTCAGCAGCCGATCCTCGGCGGCGAGTTCGGCGCGGGCCTGCACGCCCTTGCGGCTCATGTCGCGCAGCATCGTGATGGACACCTCGACGAGGTCGCGCACGATGCTTTCCACATCGCGGCCAACATAGCCCACCTCGGTGAATTTCGTCGCCTCGACCTTGATGAACGGCGCCTGGGCGAGCTTGGCGAGGCGGCGGGCGATCTCGGTCTTGCCGCAGCCGGTCGGCCCGATCATCAGGATGTTCTTCGGCACCACCTCCTCGCGCAGCCCCTCGGGGAGCTGCTGGCGGCGCCATCGGTTGCGCAGCGCGATGGCGACGGCGCGCTTCGCGTCCTGCTGGCCGACGATGAAGCGGTCGAGCTCGGAGACGATTTCGCGGGGCGTGTAGGTCGGGCTGTCGATCACAGGATTTCCACCGTCACGTGATGGTTGGTGTAGACGCAGATGTCGCCGGCGATCTTCATCGCCCGGCGGGCGATGTCCTCGGCGGTCATGCCGTCCACCGAGATCAGCGCGCGCGCCGCGGCAAGGGCGTAGTTGCCGCCGGAGCCGATGGCGATGATGCCGTCCTCGGGTTCCAGCACGTCGCCATTGCCGGTGAGGGTGTAGGCATGGGTGCGGTCGGCCACCGCCATCATCGCCTCGAGCCTGCGGAGATAGCGGTCGGTCCGCCAGTCCTTGGCGAGTTCGACGCAGGCGCGCTCGAGCTGGTTCGGGAAGCGCTCCAGCTTCGCCTCCAGCCGTTCGAGCAGGGTGAAGGCATCAGCGGTGGCGCCGGCGAACCCGGCCACGACATTGCCATTGCCGATTCGGCGCACCTTGCGCGCGTTGCCCTTCACCACGGTGTTGCCGAGGGAGACCTGGCCGTCGCCGGCCATGGCGACCTGCTCGTCGCGCCGCACACAGAGAATGGTCGTGCCATGCCAGCCGACCGGATCATTGGTGTTCATCATGCACTCCAGATGGCACCGCGCGGATGGCCGGGCAAGGCGCCAAAGGTTGAAGGGGCCCGGGTCCGTGTCCCTTTCGTGCATGCAACGGACGGCGGAAGCCGCTATCATTGCCGCGGCAGGCACGGGGAGACCAGGGGATGGACCGCCGGTTCGGCAGCAGGGCGTACCAATATTTCGAATTCGTCGTCGTCCAGGCCGTGACGCTGCTGATGGCGATCGTGGTGACGGCGGCACTCGCGCATCTCGTGGTGAACATCGCACACGACATCCTGGCCACAACCTTCGATCCGACCAACGCGGCGGTGTTCCAGTCGGTGTTCGGCGGGATCTTCACCGTCGTCATCGCGCTGGAATTCAAGCGATCGATCCTCGTGACGAGCGAGCGCGACGAGGGGCCGGTGCGCGTGCGGGTGGTCATCCTGATCGGGATGCTCGCGATCGTCCGCAAGCTGATCATCATGGATCTCGCGCATGAGAACGCGTTGCAACTCCTCGCACTTTCGGTCGCGTTCCTGTCGCTCGGAATCGTCTACTGGCTGGTCCGCGACCAGGATCGCCGGGAAATGAAGGATTAGACGGGCGAGGCCGGCCCCCGACTTGCCAAGGTCTCAGGAGACGGGCTTACTGATAAAAAACATGTCAGTGAGGATCGCATGCCGGACCAGACTGCGGCGACAATCGCCGCCCGCCTCGACCGCCTGCCGCCGTCCCGCACGGTCTGGACCATCATTGTCCTGATCTCGCTCGGCGGCATATTCGAATTCTATGATCTCTTTTTCACCGGCTATGTCGCTCCGGGAATGGTGGGCGACGGGCTGTTCAAGCCCGAATCGCTCGGCTTCCTCGCCGGGCTGAGCGTGCTGAAGGTCGCCGGCTTCGGCACCTTCGTCTTTGCCACCTTCGCCGGGCTCTGGGTCGGCGCGCTGATCTTCGGCCAGGTCGCCGACCGGTTCGGCCGCCGCGCCGTCTTCACCGGCTCGCTGCTGTGGTACATGGTCTGCACCGCGATCATGGCGTTCCAGACCAGCGGCCTCGCGCTCGATATCTGGCGCTTCATCGCCGGCATCGGCATCGGAGTCGAACTCGTCACCATCGATACGTTCATATCCGAGATCATCCCACGCGGCGAGCGCGGCAAGGCCTTCGCGGTGAACCAGTTCATCACCTTCCTCGTGGTGCCGCTGATCGCGTTCCTGGCCTATGCCATGAAGGGCAGCAAGCCGTTCGGGCTGGACTACTGGCGGGTGCTGATCCTGATCGGCTCGGTCGGCGCCGTCGTGGTGTTTGCCCTGCAGCGCGGCATTCCGGAGAGCCCGCGCTGGCTGGCCCGCCACGGCAGGATGGCGGAGGCGGAGGCGATCGTCGCCGACATCGAGCGGCGGGTGGCGGCGGAGACCGGCGCGGCCCTGCCGCCATTGCAGCCGGCGGCCCCGGAAGAGGAAGGCGCCGGATCGATCATGGAAATCTTCGGCGCCGAATACCTGCGGCGGACGATCATCCTGTCCATCTTCAACATGGCGCAGGTGATCGGCTTCTACGGCTTCGCCGCCTGGGTGCCGACGCTGCTGATCCATCGCGGCATCACCGTCACCCACAGTCTCGAATACGCCTTCATCATCGCCATCGCCAATCCGTTCGGCCCGCTGCTCGGCACGCTCTTCGCCGACCGGATCGAGCGCAAGACGCAGATCATCGGCGCGCTCGTCGTCATGACGGTCGTGATCGGCCTGTTCGCGCAGAGTTCGGCGCCGCCGGTGCTGATCGCCCTTGGCGTGCTGTTCACGCTGGCCTCGAACGTGATGTCCTTCGCCTATCACGGCTACCAGCCGGAGCTGTATCCGACCCGGATCCGCGCCCGCGCGGTCGGCTTCGTATATTCGTGGAGCCGGCTGGCAGCGGCCTTCGCCGGGCTCGCGATCGGCGTGCTGCTGGCCCGGTACGGCGTGCCGGGAGTGGCCGTGTTCATCGCCGTCGCCATGCTGGTGGGCATCGCGATGATCGCGCTCGGTCCCTCGACCAGGGGACTCGCGCTCGAGCAGATCAACCACTGAGCGAAGTTTCGCCGGCCGGCTGATTGGCGGGCCGGCGAAATTGGGCTAGGCCAGCGCGCATGAGCCGCACTGCAAGCATCACGCGCACTACATCCGAAACATCGATCGAACTGATGCTCGACCTCGATGGCACCGGCAACACCGACATCGCCACCGGAATCGGGTTCTTCGACCACATGCTGACCGCGCTCGGCCGGCACGCCATGCTCGACCTGATCGTCCGCGCCGAGGGCGACCTGCATATCGACGCCCACCACACGGTGGAGGATGTCGGCATCGTGCTTGGCCAGGCGATTCGCGAGGCGCTGGGCGACAAGCGCGGCATCACCCGCTTCGGCTTCGCCGCGACCCCGATGGACGAGGCACTGTGCGAGGCCGCGATCGACCTTTCCGGGCGGGGGTTCCTGGTGTTCGACGTGCCGTTCGAGCGGCCGATGCTCGGCGACATGGACACCCAGCTGGTTCAGGAATTCTTCCAGGCGCTGACCGCCAATGGCGGCTTCGCCCTGCATCTGACCCGCCGCGCCGGCCACAACGCGCATCACGTGGCCGAGGCCGCGTTCAAGGCGGCGGCACGGGCGCTGCGCATGGCCGTCGAGCCCGATCCGCGGGCCGCGGGGGCGATCCCCTCGACCAAGGGGGTGCTGTGAGGATTGCGGTCATCGATTACGGCAGCGGCAATCTCGCCTCGGCGGCGCGCGGGCTTGAACTCGCCGCCTCCCGTCTCGGGCTCGATGCCACCGTCTCGATTACCGACGACCCGGATATCGTTGCCGGTGCCGACCGGATCGTGCTGCCCGGCCAGGGCGCATTCGCCGACTGCGCGCACGGGCTCGCCGCGCGCCCGGGCCTTGCCGCCGCGATGCATCGGCGGGTCGAGGCCGGGGCGCCGTTTCTTGGCATCTGCGTCGGCATGCAGCTGATGGCCGAACGCGGTCTCGAACACGAAATCACCCCCGGATTCGGGTGGATTCGCGGCGACATCGCGCCGATCCGCGCAGACGGCCTGCGCCTGCCGCACATGGGCTGGAACGAACTCGCCTTCACCCCCGGCGCGCACCCGCTGCTCGACGGGCTCACGCCGGGCGACCATGCGTATTTCGTGCATTCCTACGCCCTGCGCACGGATGATCGCGGACCGGTGATCGCGACCACATCATATGGTGAAGAGATCGTGGCAATGGTTGCAACCGGCAACCGGGCGGGTACACAATTCCACGTTGAGAAAAGCCAGGAGGTCGGCCTGACCATTCTGGCGAATTTCCTGCGCTGGATGCCATGATGACCCAACCGGACCTCTGCGACCTTCCTCCCCCGTCGAGCATGCAGGTCGATCGCCTGACCGCGATCGCCGATGACGACATGCAGACGCTGTGCGAGGCCGCCGATGCGGCGATCATCGATGGCGGCGGCTTCGGCTGGCTCCGCCCACCAGGGCGCGCGGCGCTGGAGCAGTATTTCCGCGGCGTCGTGATGGTGCCGGAACGCGAACTGTTCGTCGGCCGGATGGACGGGGTGATCTACGGCGCCGCCCAGCTTGTCCGCCCGCCACGCAACAACGAGGCGCAGGCCTTCGGCGCGACGCTCGCGCATAATTTCGTCGCCCCCTACGCACGCGGCCACGGCTTGGCTCGCCTCATCGTCGAGCGGGTCGAAGACCGCGCCCGCGCCCTCGGCTATCAGGTGCTCAACCTCGATGTCCGCGCGACCCAGGACGCCGCGATCGCCCTCTACGAGCGTGCTGGTTTCGTGCGCTGGGGTACGCACCCGGCCTATGCCCGCACCGACGGGCAGACGATCGCAGGGCATTTCTACTACAAGTTGTTGCAGGCTTCCTGACATGGCGCTGACCCTCTACCCGGCGATCGACCTCAAGGATGGCGCCTGCGTGCGTCTGCGCCGCGGCGAGATGGACCAGGCGACGGTCTATGCCGAGGATCCGGCCGCCCAGGCCCGCACCTTCGAGGCCGCCGGATTCACAGCACTGCACGTGGTTGACCTGAACGGTGCTTTTGCCGGGCGGCCGGTGAACGGCGAGGCGGTGCGCGCGATACTCACCGCGGTGGCGATGCCGGTGCAGCTCGGCGGTGGCATCCGTGACATGGCGGGCATCGCCGCCTGGATCGAGCTTGGCATCTCGCGCGTCATTCTCGGCAGCGCCGCGGTGAAGAACCCTGCCCTGGTACGCGAGGCGGCGGCCGCCTTTCCGGGGCGGATCATCGTCGGCATCGACGCGCGGGATGGCATGGTCGCCACCGAGGGATGGGCCGAAACATCGTCACTGCCGGCGACCGAGATGGCGATGCGCCTGCAGGATGCCGGCATCGCCGCCATCATCCACACCGATATCGCGCGCGACGGCATGCTTCAGGGCCTCAATCTCGACGCCACCGAAGCCCTCGCCGCCGCCATCGCCATCCCGGTGATCGCCTCGGGCGGCGTGGCCGGCATCGAGGACATCCGCAACCTGCGCGCCGCCGCCGCCCGGACGCCCAATCTGGCCGGCACGATCATCGGCCGCGCCCTCTACGATGGCCGGATCGACCCGCAGGCCGCGCTGGCGGAGGCCGCCGCATGCTGAAGCTGCGCGTCATTCCCTGCCTCGACGTGAAGGACGGGCGCGTGGTCAAGGGGGTGAACTTCGTCTCGCTGCGCGATGCCGGCGACCCGGTGGAGCAGGCCGTGGTCTATGACCGCGCGGGCGCCGACGAACTCACCTTTCTCGACATCACCGCGAGCCATGAGAATCGCGACACGATCATCGACGTGGTCGGCCGCACCGCAGCCAGAGTGTTCCTGCCGCTGACCGTCGGCGGCGGCATCCGCAGCACGGATGACATGCGCCGCCTGCTGCTGGCCGGAGCCGACAAGTGCAGCATCAATTCGGCAGCCATTTCCCGCCCGGATTTCATCAACGAGGCGGCACGGAAATTCGGCAGCCAGTGCGTGGTCGTCGCGGTCGATGCGCGGCGCGGCGGCGAGGGTTGGGAAGTGTTCACCCATGGCGGACGGCGCGGCACCGGGATCGACGCGGTGGGCTGGTGCGCCGAGATGGCCGCGCGCGGCGCCGGCGAGATCCTGCTGACCTCGATGGACCGCGACGGCACCGGCCTCGGCTTCGACCTCGACCTGCTGCGCGCCGTGACCGCGCGGGTGAACATTCCCGTGATCGCCTCGGGCGGGGTCGGCACGCTCGCGCATTTCGTCGAAGGCGCCGAGGCGGGCGCGACGGGGCTGCTTGCCGCCAGCGTGTTCCATTTCGGCCAGTTCACCATTGCCGAGGTGAAGGCCGCCCTCGCCGCCGCCGGCCTGCCGGTTCGCCCGGTTGCCTCCCACTAGAGATCGCCATGCCCAAGAAACCCGTGAAATCCGCCGCTGCCGACGCCAAGCCGAAAAAGGTCGCTTCCGCCAAACCCAAGGTCAAGGCGAAGCCGAAGGGAGTGGGCGCCGCGAGCCATCCGCCCGTCCCGCTGCTGAACCCTGCGGCGCCGAACGCTCAGGTGCTCGACCGGCTATGGTCGACCATCCTCGCACGGAAAGCCGCCGATCCGCTTGTCAGTCACTCGGCCCGCCTGCTCTCGCGCGGGGTCAACAAGGTCGCCCAGAAATTCGGCGAGGAATCGGTCGAATGCCTGATCGAGGCAGTCGCCGGCAACCGGACGGCGCTGATCGCTGAAAGCGCCGACGTGCTTTACCACCTGCTGGTCATGTGGGTCGCGGCCGGGGTACGGCCGGAAGATGTGTGGCTGGAACTCCAGCGCCGGGAAGGCATTTCCGGGATCACCGAAAAGGCGTCCCGCCCGATGCTGCTGTCGATCGCGGAAACGAGGAAAATTCCATGAAGCCAGGTGTGAGCGGCAAGCCGCCCTATGACGACCAGAACGTCTTCGCCAGGATCCTGCGCGGCGAAATCCCCTGCCGCAAGGTGTATGAGGACGAATTCGCCCTCGCCTTTCACGACATCAACCCGCAGGCGCCGCAGCATGTGCTGGTGATTCCGAAGGGGAAATACGTCTCCTTCGCCGATTTCTCTTCCACCGCCAGCGATGCCGAGATCACCGGCTTCGTGCGCGCGGTCGGCGAGGTGGCGCGGCAGATCGGCGCGGAGGAGACCGGCTACCGGCTGCTCGCCAATATGGGGCCGGACAGCCACCAGGAAGTGCCGCACCTGCACGTGCACGTGTTCGCCGGCCGTCCGCTGGGGCCGATGCTCGTCCGCTGAGCCGATGCTGATCGCGGCCGACCGCCTGTTCCGCGACGGGGCGATCACCGGCCCCGGCGCGGTGGCCATCGAGAACGGGCGGATCGCCGCGGTGCTGGACTACGATCCGGCGAACCCGGACCTGCGGCTTCAGGGCGGCATCCTCGCCCCCGGCCTGATCGACCTGCACAACAACGGTGCCTTCGGCATCGATTGCGCCGAGGCGGATACCGATGGCTTCCGCCATCTCTGCCGGTCCCTCGGCGCGCGCGGTGTCACCAGTTTCGCGCCGACCGTCATCACCGCGCCGTTCGCCTCCCTGCATGGCGCGGCGCGGCGCCTGCGCGCGGCGCTGGCGGCGATGGCGGGCGAACCGGTCGCGCGGATGCCGGGGCTGCATCTCGAAGGCCCGTTCCTCGCACCCAACCGGCGCGGCGCCCATCGCGCGGACTGGCTGCGCGATCCGACCAGCGCGGCGCTGGACGAACTTCTGGCCGACCCCGATCTTGCCGCCACCCTGAAGCTCGTCACCCTCGCGCCGGAGCGGCCGGGCGGGCTTGCGGCGGTGCGGCGGCTGACGGATGCGGGGGTGATGGTGGCGCTGGGCCACAGCGACGCCGATGCGACAGAAGCGCAGGCCGCGATCGAGGCCGGCGCCCGCCTGGTGACGCATGTGTTCACCGCGATGCGGCCGTTTCATCATCGCGATCCGGGGCTGATCGGCGTCGCCCTCGCGGATGCGCGGGTGCATGCGTGTTTCATCGCCGATGGCGTGCATGCGGATGCGCTGGCGCTGCGCTTCGGCTTCGCCGCCGCCGGCGCGCGCGCGGTGGCCGTAACCGATTCGGTCAGCCTCGCCGGCCTGCCCGAGGGCAGCACGGCACGCTTCGGCGGCGATTCAGCGCAGGCGCGGGACGGCGCCGCGCGGCGGCCGGACGGATCGCTCACCGGCGCGACGATCACGCTCGATGAAGGGCTACGCCGCCTGATCGGCGCCGGCATCGCGCCCGCTTCCGCGCTACGCGCGGCGACCGAAGCCCCCGCCGCAGCGCTCGGACTTGCCGATCGGGGGCGGCTTGCCGCCGGGTGCCTGGCCGATCTCGTCTGGTTCGACGATGCCTTCAATGTCCGCAATGCCTGGGTCGACGGCACGGCGCTGCATCCCCTGCCCGCGCCGGCGCGCCACGCCCCCGCCATGCCGGCGACGGAGACGATCCGCCGCGATCTCGACGACCTCGACCGGGCGGATAGCGCCACGATCATGGGCGCGTTGCTGGATCAGGAACAGGGAGCGGCGGCGGCGGTGAAGCGAGCGATCCCAGCGCTCGCCCGCCTGGCGGAGGACGTGGCGGTGCGGCTCGAAGCCGGCGGGCGGCTGTTCTATGCCGGCGCCGGAACCTCAGGCCGCCTCGCGGTGCTCGATGCGGTGGAATGCGGGCCAACCTTCTCGCTGCCGGACGGGGTGATCATTCCCCTGATCGCCGGCGGTGCAGCGGCGGTGACCGGCGCGGTCGAGGGCGCAGAAGACGATGCCGCCGCCGCCGCCGCCCTGCTCGATGACCACAAGGCGGGCCCGGCGGATGTTCTCGTCGGCATCGCCGCCTCCGGGCGGACGCCGTTCACCCTCGGCGCGCTGCGCGCCGCCGCCGCGCGCGGCCTGCTGACCGGGGCTATCGTCAATGCCGATGGTCCGCTCGCCACTTCGGCCGACATCGCGGTGGTGATCGCGACGGGTGCCGAAGTGCTCGCCGGCTCGACCCGGCTTTCGGCCGGCACCAGCCAGAAACTGGCCCTCAACGCGCTCTCCACCACGGTGATGATGCGCCTCGGCAAGACATTCGGCCCCTATATGGTCGATCTCCGCGCCACCAACGCGAAGCTGCGCGCCCGCGCCATCCGCATTGTCCGCGCGATTGCCGGCGCGCCCGAGGCCGATGCGAAAGATGCCCTTGAAACAAGCTGTTACGAAGTAAAGACCGCCATCGTCATGCTCATGTTGCGAATCGGCACGACCGAGGCGCGCGCGCGCCTCGCGGAGGCGGGCGGACGATTGCGCACCGCGCTGGACGGGGCATAGTCCCTCCCGCATTGGCCCGCTCACGGCCGAGGATGGAGGAAATCATGAGCCAGACGGCAGACCAGGGCTTCGAAAGCGTCTTCACGCTCGAAGCCACCCAGTTGAAATACGGCATCGGCGCGGCTGACGAACTCGGCTGGGAGGCGAAGCGCCTTGGCCTCCGCCATGTCATCCTCGTCGCCGACCCGATGCTGCACCAGTTCGGCCTGATCGAGCGAATCGAGGGGATCCTCGCCGCCTCCGGCATAACCTTCGACCGGTTCGAGGACATCCATGTCGAGCCGACGATCGACAGTTTCGCCCGCGCCGCCGCCTTCGCGGAGGCGCATCCCTGCGACGGGTTCATCGCCCTCGGCGGCGGCTCGACGATCGACACCGCGAAAGTCGCCAACCTGATCAGCACCCATGGCGGGGCGGTGATCGACTATGTCAACCCGCCGATCGGCGGCGGCAGGAAGCCGCCCGGACCGCTGCGGCCGCTGATCGCGCTGCCCACTACTTCCGGCTCCGGGTCGGAGGCGACCACCGTCGCCGTGCTCGACATCCCCGAACTCAAGGTCAAGAGCGGGATCTCGCACCGCTACATGCGGCCGACCCTCGCGATGGTCGACCCTGCCCTCGCGCGGACGACACCAGCCGGCGTCACCGCCTCGGCCGGGCTCGACGTGATTTGCCACGCGGTCGAGAGCTATATCTCGAAACCGTTCAACCAGCGGCCGAAGCCGGCCTCGCCGGACGATCGCCCGCCCTATCAGGGCTCCAACCCGGTGGCCGATATCTGGTCGCTCCAGGCGATCGAGTTCGGCGGGAAATATCTCGCCCGCGCCGTGGCCGATGGCGAGGATTACGAGGCGCGCGGGACGATGATGCTCGGCGCCACCATGGCCGGCATCGGCTTCGGCACAGCCGGCGTGCACATTCCCCATGCCTGCGCCTATCCGATCGCGGGGCTCAAGCACGTCTATCACGCGCCAGGCTATTCGCGGAACCACGCCTTCGTGCCGCACGGCTTCTCGGTGATCGTCACCTCGCCGGCGGCGTTCCGCTACACCTATGATGCGGCGCCCGAGAAGCATATCCGCGCCGCCAGCCTGTTGCGCGGCCACGATATCGAGAACCCCGGTCCGGACTCGCTGCCCGCGGCACTGATCGACCTGATGAAGGCGGTGGGCGCGCCCTCGGGCATCGCCGAACTCGGCTACACCGAGGCGGATATTCCCGCGATCATCGACGGCGCGCTGAAGCAGCAGCGCCTGCTCGCCGGATCGCCCAAGCCGGTGGATGCCGGCATCCTGGAGACGATACTGCGCCAGTCGATGCGCAACTGGTGAAACGCCAATAACACGAGGGCAAGGAAAATGTCAGACATAAGGCTCTACATGTTCAGCTGCGGCACACTGAAGACCGTGACCGCCTCGATCAAGATGAACCAGGGCAACGATCCCTACGAGATCCCGGTGCCGTGGTTTCTCATCACCCATCCGAAGGGCAACATCGTGATCGATGGCGGCAATGCCGCAGAGGTCGCCGAGGACATGCGGGCGCATTGGGGGGCGGTCTGCGATGTCTATCTGCCGGTGATGACGCGCGAGGAGGCGTGCCTGCCGCAGCTGCAGAAGCTCGGCATCGATCCGGCGAGCGTGCGCTACGTGCTGCAATCGCATCTGCATCTCGACCATACCGGGGCGATCGGCCGCTTCCCGAACGCGACCCATCTCGTGCAGCGGGCGGAATACGAATATGCCTATACGCCGGACTGGTTCGCCGCCGGCGGCTACATCCGCAAGGATTTCGACAAGCCCGGCCTGAAATGGCAGTTCCTCAACGGCACCGCCGATGATTTCTACGATCTCTACGGCGATGGCGTGATCCGCACCGTCTTCACCCCCGGCCATGCGCCCGGGCATCAGTCGTTCCTGGTCACGCTGCCGAAGACCGGACCGATGCTGCTGACGGTGGATGCGGCCTATACGACCGATCACTGGGATGAAAAGGCGCTGCCGGGCTTCCTCGCCAGCACGGTCGATACGGTGCGCTCGGTGCAGAAACTGCGCACGCTCGCGGAGAAGACCGGTGCGACGGTGGTCACCGGTCACGACCCGATCGCCTGGCCGAGCTTCAAGCACGCGCCTGGCTATTACGACTGAACCTGGCTCATTGCTGAAATGACAAACCCGCCCGGAGATGATCCGGGCGGGTTTTCTTTTGGTTATTGACGGCGCGCGATCAGAACTGCACGCCACGGGTCAGCGCGCCGTCGACCACCAGGTTGGTGCCGGTGACGAAGCTCGCCGCGGGGCTGGCGAGGAACACCACGCCGCGCGCCACCTCGTCTGGCCGGCCCATGCGGCCGGTCGGGTTGAGGGCGAGAGCCTCCTTGAATAGCGCCGGATTGCCATGCTCGATCTTTTCCCACACGCCGCCGGGGAAATAGGTATTGCCCGGCGAGAGCGCGTTGACGCGGATGCCCTTGCCCGCGAGTTGGAACGACAGCCCCTTGGCGTAATGGATCAGCGCCGCCTTGAACACGCCATAGGGGCCGGCGGCGAAATCCACCTCGCGGCCCGACACCGAGGAAATCACCACGATCGATGCCGCGCCGGATTTTTCGAGGAACGGCATCGCCGCGTTCACCGCGGTGACCGTGCCCATCATGTCGGTCTCGAATTCCGCCCGCCAGGAGGCCTCGTCCTGCCCGATCGACAGCGCCGAGACATTGGCGACGACGATGTCGATCCCGCCGAACTCCACACCGACATCGGCGATCCAGGTCGCCAGCGCAGCATGATCCGAAACGTCCACCGCGCGGCCGGTGGCGCGCACGCCCGCGCGGCGCAGCTCCGCCACCGCGCTTTCGACCTCCTGCGCGCTGCGCGCGCAGATCGCGACATCGGCGCCTTCCTGCGCCAGCAGCTCGGCCACGGAACGGCCGATCCCCTTGGTGCCGCCGGTAATGACGGCGCGTTTGCCCTTCAGTCCGAGATCCATGTCAGCCTGTCTCCCCGTCAATATATTTCTTCAGAATGCCGGCGCCGACCGTATAGTTCGGGTCGACGAAATTGCCGAGACGCACCCGGCCGCACTGGCTCAGCATCATGTAGGCGTCCCACCGCCCGAATCCATATTCCGCCTCGAGCCAGAGGATGAGGTCGCGATAGGCGATGCGCGTCGCATCCTCCAGCGGCCGCGCGGAGCCGATCGCCATGATGAAATCCTCGCGCTCCAGCCGCGGCCATTCGAGCGCCCAGTTCTTGATCAGGTCGACGCGGATGGTGGTTTCCGAGGCATATTCAACCGCCGTGCCGCACACCTCGCCATCGCCCTGGCAGGCATGGGCATCGCCGATGAACAGCCGCGCGCCCGGCGAGCGGACCGGCAGGTAGGTGATACTGCCCGGCCCCATGTCCGGCAGGTCCATGTTGCCGCCATGCGATCCCGGCGTCAGCGAGTTGATGCTGTCGATTTCCGGCGAGGTGGAGAGCGTGCCGATATGCGGCGCATAGGGCAGCACGACGCGCGCGCTCCAGCGCACCTCCTTCTCGTTGACCGGCACCTTGCGGGTGATTTCGGGCAGCGGCGGATTCAGCGTCGCGGTGAGCGCGGTGCCGGTGAGCGCACCGAATTGCGGAATCATGCAGCAGGTGCCGTGCGGATCCTCGCCGCGCGGGCGCATCCGCTCGATATGCACGGCGATCGCGTCGCCCGGTTCCGCGCCCTCGATCATGATCGGCCCGTTCTGCGGATTGACGAAGGGCATGCGCAGGCGGCGGCTCGGCTTGTCCCGCTCGGTGCGGATCGCGCCCTCGAAGGCATCGCGCGTCTCGACCACGATGCGATCGCCCGGTTCGACTGTCAGCACGGGTTCGGAATAGGGGCCGATCGTGTAGTGATACTGGCCCTGCATTTCCTCTGTCAGCTTGTGGACACGCGGCTTGCGGGCCCAGCCGACGCCCCGCCGCGCCACGATTGAATTCGAAATCCAGTGATTGGCCCTGGCCACTTCCACCTCCATCACCAACGGAACGTGCTCACCCGCATATATGCCGGATTGCGCAAGCGATGATGCAGTGTTTGCCGCGCGGGCGCAATTGCGTTCTCCGCCTCGTGCGCCCACATCCCGCGCGTGCATTCGTACCATGACGAAACAGTTCACCGAAGGAGAAAACAATGGATCTGTCGCTCGCGGGAAAGCGCGTTCTCGTCACTGGCGGCTCGAAGGGCATCGGCTTCGCCTGCGCCGCTGCATTCATAGCCGAGGGCGCGGAGGTCGCCATCTGCTCGCGGCAGCAGGCCAATCTCGAAGCCGCCAAAGCGACGCTGCGCCTGCGCGCCGCGCTATCTGCCGACCTGACTGACGCCGCGTCAGCGGACGCGATGATTAAGGCGGCGGAAGCCGAACTCGGCCCGATCGACATTCTCGTCAACAGCGCCGGCGCGGCACGGCGCACCCCGCCCGACGAACTGACGCCGGCACATTGGCGGGCTGCGATGGACGCCAAATATTTCAGCTATATCAACGTGATCGATCCGCTGGTGAAGCGCATGGCCGCGCGCGGCGGCGGGGTGATCGTCAACGTGATCGGCAATGGCGGCAAGATTGCCTCGCCCGTGCATCTGGCCGGCGGGGCGGCGAACGCGGCGCTGATGCTGGCAACCGCCGGGCTCGCGACCGCCTATGCGAAACAGGGGGTGCGCGTGGTCGGCCTCAATCCGGGACTGACAGAGACCGGGCGCGTCGCCGAGGGCCTCGCCTCGGATGCGCGGCTCGCCGGCATCAGCATCGACGAGGCGCGCGCCCGCGGCATTGCCCGGATTCCCCTCGGCCGGATGGCAACGCCGGAGGAAATCGCCAATACGGTGCTGTTTCTCGCCTCGCCCCGCGCCAGCTATGTGACGGGCGTCAACATCACGATGGACGGCGCCACCACCGCCTGTGTCGTATGACAACGAAAGGTCAGATGGAATGACAGATCAGTCCGGGCCGCGTTATCGCCGCGCCCTGATCGTCGGCGCCGGCAGCGGGCTGAGCGCCGCCCTCGCCCGCCGCTTCGCCGCACAGGGGATGAGCGTCGCGCTCGCCGCGCGCAATCCCGACAAGCTCGCGCCGCTCTGTGCCGATATCGGGGCGAAATCCTTCGCCTGCGATGCCGCCGACGCGGCGGCGGTCGCAGGGCTATTCGAGCAGGTGGAAGCCGGCGGCGGCACGCCGGATGTGGTGGTCTACAACGCCTCCGGCCGGGTGCGCGGCCCGGTCGCCTCACTCGATCCCGAGGCGGTTGCGCGCGCCCTCGCGGTTTCGGCCTTCGGCGGCTTTCTCGTCGGCCAGCACGCGGCGCGGCGGATGCTGGACGCCGGAAACGGCGCCATCCTGTTCACCGGCGCCTCGGCCAGCGTGAAGGGCTATGCGGAGTCGGCCGCCTTCGCGATGGGCAAGTTCGCCCTGCGTGGCCTTGCCCAGAGCATGGCACGGGAACTCGCGCCGAAGGGCATCCATGTCGCACATTTCGTCATCGATGGCGGCATCCGCTCCGCCAGCCGCCCGGTGCCGGCGGATGCGCCGGACAGCCTGCTCGACCCGGAGGCCATCGCCGAGACCTATCTTCATGTCCTGCACCAGCCACGCAGCGCCTGGACCTGGGAGATCGAACTCAGGCCCTGGGTCGAGCGGTTCTGACCGGCCGCATCGTCCGGCGATTGCGCGCGCCGGTGGTTTGAAGCATGTTTCGCGCACAAAGAATCCAAAGAATGGGAGCCGTCCATGCTGGGCCTGATGCAGCACCACGACCTGATGATCTCGGACTTTCTGGTCCACGCCGCCCGGCATCGTCCGCGGGCGGAAATCGTCTCCCGCCTCGCCGGCGGCATTCATCGCCAGACCTGGGTGGATACGGCGCGGCGGGCCCGCCAGCTCGCTCGCGCGCTTGGCCGGCTCGGTGTGCGGCCGGGGGATCGCGTCGCCACTCTCGCCTGGAACAACCACCGCCATGTCGAGCTCTATTTCGCGATTTCCGGCTCGGGCGCCGTGGTCAACACCGTCAATCCGCGCCTGGCGCCCGACGACATCGCCTATATCCTCGAACACGCCGAGGATGGCGTGCTGTTCGCCGAGGCGGATTTCGCATCCCTGGTGGAGCAGGTCGCCGGCAAGCTGCCGCCGGGCCTGCTCCGCCAGGTGGTGTTTCTCTGCGACGCGGCGGACCTGCCCGGCATCGCCCTGCCCGCCGGCGTTGCGATCACCGATTACGAAAGCCTGATCGACGCCGAGACCGACGAATACGACTGGCCCCGGTTCGACGAGCGGACCGCCAGCGGCCTCTGCTACACCTCGGGCACGACGGGACGGCCGAAGGGCGTGCTCTACACCCATCGCTCCACCGTGCTGAAGGCGATGGCGGTGAACGCGGCGGATGCGATCGGCCTCAAGGCGGCCGACCGGCTGATGCCGGTGGTGCCGATGTTCCATGTCAACGCCTGGTCCCTGCCCTACGCCGCCGCCGCCGCCGGCACCTCGCTGGTCATGCCGGGGCGGTTCCTCGACGGGCAGAGCCTTTACGAACTCATCGAGGCCGAACACGTCACCTGCGCCTCCGGCGTGCCGACGGTCTGGCTCGGCGTGCTCGCCCATATCCGCAAGACCGGGGGGCGGTTCAGCACACTCGAGCGTATGATCGTTGGCGGATCGGCCTGTCCGGAAGCGCTGTTCGACGCGTATGACGAACTCGGCGTCACCATCGTCCACGCCTGGGGCATGACCGAGAGCAGCCCGATCGCCACGGTGGCGACCCCGGTGCCCGGCGTCGATGCCGCGACCGCGCGGCGGCAGCGGCTGAGCCAGGGGCGGGTGCTGTTCGGGATCGACCTGCGGGCGCGGCGCGGCGCCGAGGAAGTGCCGTGGGACGGCGAGACCGCCGGCGACATCGAGCTGCGCGGCCACTGGGTGACCACCGGCTATTACCGGATGCCGAAAGGCACGACCGAGGACGGCTGGTTTCCCACCGGCGATGTCGGGATGATCGATCCCGACGGGTTCGTGATCCTCACCGATCGAAGCAAGGACCTGATCAAGTCGGGCGGCGAGTGGATCAGCTCGATCGACATCGAGAACATCGCGGTCAGCCATCCGGCGGTGGCCGAGGCGGCGGCGATCGCGGCGAAACACCCGAAATGGGATGAGCGGCCGGTGGTGATCGTCGCGTTGAAGCCAGGCGCGAGCGCCACTCGCGAGGAACTGCTCTCGGTCTATGAGGGCAAGGTCGCGCGCTGGGCAGTGCCGGACGACGTGATCTTCGTCGACGAGTTGCCGCACGGCGCGACGGGCAAGCTGCTCAAGACCGAATTACGCGCGCGATTCGCCAACCATCTGATCGAGAAGCCGGACGGCGCCGCTACCTGAGCGGCGCCGTCCGGCTTCAGCCGCGCAGCCGGCGGAGCCCCCGCACGGCGACGATCAGGGCGGCGAGATCGGGCATCAGCGCCACATCATGCGCGAGCGCGATGGCGCTCTCGGCCGGGCGACCCAACGCGAAACGCAGCGCCGCCGGATCGCCGCCGCCGTCGAGCGCCGCTTCCACCAGGGCGCCCTGGATTTCGTTCAGCTCGTCCGCCAGCGCGGCGACGGCCCGCGTCGTCCAGCCGCCCGCGGTCGGAACGGCGCCAAGGGCCGCACGCAACGGGTTCAGCGCGAACACCTCGCCGGCATCCGTCCAGACCGCGCGGACCATTTCGATCGCCCGGTCGTGCCGGGCCGCGAGCCGCACCACGATCGGCGCCACCATCAGCTCCGGCAGCGCCACCGTGAAGGTCGCGAGCGGCAGCGGAACGCCATGCGCGGTCAGGGCTTGCACGTCCTCGGACTCCTCAAGCCGGGCACAGGCCGAGGCGGCCAGATCCGCGAGGCCGAAGCGCAGAGCCTCGACCTCGTCGCCGATCGGCCCCAGAGGCGGGCCGGCCAGCAGGGTGCGCGCGGCGGCTTCCTGCAGGCGGCGCAGAGCGAAAAGCATCCCGAGGCGCTGCGCCGCCGGCACCGCCATGCCCAGCGCCTCGATCTCACGGTAGCGGGACGGCAGGTCGAACGCGGCGGAGGCGATCAGCGCCGCGCAGGCTATCGCCGGCGGTTCCTGCCCGGATTCGAGCGCGATCCGCCCGAAAGCCGCGGCCCCCATCCGGTTGATCAGTTCGTTGGTCACCGCCGTGCCGATCAGCGCACGCCGCAACCGGTGGCCGTCGATTTCCGCCCGGAACCGCTCGCGCAGCGTGTGCGGAAAGTAATCGGCCAGCAGGTGCCCGAGCGCCGGTTCGTCGACCAGCGGCGAAGCATCGATCATCGCGCCGACATGCAGCTTGGCGTGTGCCATCAGGGTGCAGAGCTCGGGCCGGGTCAGGGCTTGGCCAGAAGCCGCGCGCGCGGCCATCGCCGCCGCGTCCGGCAGGCCGGCCACTGCGCGGTCGAGCACGCCGGCTGCTTCCAGCTGGCTCATCAGCGCGTTCTGCGCCGGGAGATCGGCAGCACCGCCGAGCGCATCGAGCGAGATCGCCTGCGACTGCTGGTGATTGTCGCGCAGCACGAGCGCCGCCACCTCGTCCGTCATCGAGCCCAGCAGGTCGACGCGCTGGTGCGCCGTGAGCTTGCCGGCCTCCATCACGCTCGCCAGCAGGATCTTGATGTTCACCTCGTGGTCGGAGGTCGAAACACCAGCGGAATTGTCGAGGGCATCGGTATTGAGCCGCACGCCGGCCTGCGCTGCCTCGATCCGTCCCGCCTGGGTGACGCCGAGATTGGCGCCCTCGCCGACGACCCGGGCGCGGATGTGTCGGCCATCGACGCGAATGGCATCGTTCGCGCGGTCGCCGGCATCGGCCTGGCTTTCCGTTCCCGCCTTCACATAGGTGCCGATCCCGCCGAAATAGAGCAGATCGACCCGCATGGTCAGGATGGCGCGCAGAACAAGCTCGGGCTCGTGCGCGCCGGCCTCGAGGCCGAGCATAGAGGCCGCCGCGGCACTCAGCGTCACCGTTTTCGCGTTGCGCGGGAACACGCCGCCGCCCTCGCTGATCAGCGCGGGGTCGTAATCCGCCCATGACGAGCGCTTCAGCCCGAACAGCCGTCGGCGTTCCTCGTAGCTCTTCGCCGGATCAGGATCGGGATCGAGGAAGATATGGCGATGATCGAATGCGGCCAGCAGCTTCGTGTGACGGCTGACCAGCAGGCCGTTGCCGAAGACGTCGCCCGACATGTCACCGACGCCGGCACAGGTGAAGTCCTCGCGCTGAATGTCGTGACCCAATTCGTCAAAATGCCGCGCGATGTTCACCCAGGCACCGCGCGCGGTGATGCCCATCGCCTTGTGGTCGTAGCCGACCGAGCCGCCGGAGGCGAAGGCATCGCCCAGCCAGAAGCCGCGCGAGACGGCGATCTCGTTGGCGATGTCGCTGAAGGTCGCGGTGCCCTTGTCGGCGGCGACGACGAGATAGGGGTCGTCGCCATCGCGCCGGACGATGCGCGGCGGGGCGACCACCGTGCCGCCCGCCAGATTGTCCGTCACATCGAGCATCGCATTGATGAGCAGCCGGTAGCAGGCGATGCCCTCGGCCATGAACGCCTCGCGATCGGCATTCGCATCGCCGGTCGGCGTCGGCGGGCGCTTGAGCACGAACCCGCCCTTCGCCCCGACCGGCACGATGACGACGTTCTTGACCATTTGTGCCTTCATCAGGCTCAGAATTTCCGTGCGGAAATCATCCCGCCGGTCCGACCAGCGGATGCCGCCGCGCGCGATCATGCCGCCGCGCAGATGGCAGCCCTCCATCCGAGCGCCATGCACGAAGATCTCGAACATCGGCCGCGGCAGCGGCATGTCGCCGGCGCGCGCGCTGTCGATCTTGAGGGCGATCACCGGCGTTGCGGCATCGTGGAAATTGGTGCGCAGCACCGCGTCCAGCAGCCGGCGGTAGCGGCGGAGGATGCGATCTTCCTCGGGGCTGGCAACGGCATCGAGCAGGTCGCGCCAGCGCGCATCCAGCGCCGCCTCGGCCTCCGGATCGCGATTCCGGTCAGGATCGAAGCGGATGTGGAACAGTTCGACCAGCAGCCGGGTCGCCGCCGGATTGGCGGCAAGCGCCGCCTCCACCGCATTCTGGCTGAACGGCGCGCGCACCTGGCGGCACCATTTGAACATGGCGCGCATCAGCCATACTTCGCGCCAGTCGAGCCCGGCGCGCAGGATCAGGCGGTTGAATCCATCGACCTCGGCCCGGTGGTCCGATTCGGCCTCGATTGCCTCCAGCACCGCGCTGGCCCGTCCGGTCAGGTCGAAGGCCTCGCGATCCGCGGTCTCCAGCGTGAGGCGCTGAAGCATGACCGCGCCGCCGCGGGCAGCGAGCCGGTAAGGCACCTCCTCGATCACCCGCAGGCCAAGGCTTTCGATCAGCGGCACGATGTCCGAGAGCGGCACGGCCTCGCCGGCGCGGAACAGCTTGAGCACCACGCGGTCGTCCGCCATGCCGAACGGCCGCACAAGGGCGAGGCGGAACCGGCCGGCGGCGCGCGCCGCGGCGGCAGCCTCGATGTCGCGCACGGCGATATGGGCCGGGGTGGATGCCGCATATTCCGGCGGGAAAGCATCGCCCCATTCGGCAAGGGTCGCCGCCGCCGTCACATCGCCCTGTTCGCCGGTCAGCGCGTCGGCCAGTCTTTCTCGGAAACTGCGCGCGGCCTCTTTCATTGCGGCCTCGAGCGCCGCGACATCCAGTGCCCGGGCCCGCTTGGGGTCAGCGGCGATGATGAAATTCACCCGTGCCAGCGGCCCGTCACCCATCGCGGTCGCGTAACCGACCAGTTCGCCGCCGGCGGCACGGTTGATCATGCCGGAGAGCGCGTGGCGCAGCGCGGTATCGAACCGATCGCGCGGGACGAACACGATGGCGGAGATGTGCCGCCCGAACGGATCCCGACGCAGGAACAGCGCCAGTTCCGGCCGCACCTGCAGCCCCATCACCCGCATCGCTGCGGCGAGGATTTCATCGGGCAGGCCCTGGAAAAGGTCGTCCCGCGGCCAGGTATCGAGAATGTGCCGCAGCGCGCGGCCGTCATGCCCCGAGGGATCGACGCCGGAGTCCTGCATGATCCGCTCAACCTTTTCGCGCAGCATGGGGATGCTGCGAGGGTTGCGGTTGTAGGAGTCCGGGGCGAACAGGCCGGCGAACAGGGTGAGGCCAACCGGGTGGCCGCTCGCATCGCAGGTCTTCACCACGACGACGTCATAAAGTTGGGCGCGCTGCACGCGGCTGCTGATATCGGCCTTGGCCACCGCCACGCGGTCGAACCGCGCGAGCGCCTCCTCGGCCACCGCGCGCCAGGCAGCGGCATCGCGCAGGATGTCGAACAGGGCGACGTCATCCGCGCGCAGCACGCCGAGTCCCGCGCCATCCGGCACGAGCGCGTAATCGCGCCCGAGTCCGATCTCCTGCAGCCCAAGCAGGATGAAATTGTCATTGGCGATCCAGCCGAGCAAGTCGCGCTCCGGCCCCTCGGCAAGAGCGGCGAAACGCTCGTGCAGGCGCTGGTGCATTGCCTCCGCATCGGCGACGGCGGCGGTGGCATCCTGCATCGCGCGGCGAATGTCCTGGGCGATCGCATCGAGCCGGGTCGGATCGGTTTCGGGGCCGAAGGCGATCTGGATCATCGACTCTGGCCGGCCCGCGCCGATCCCGCGCAGCGCGCCGTCCGCGTCGCGCTCGACCGTGAGCACCGGATGGACCAGGGCATGAACAGGCTGTTCCAGGCTTTGCAGCACCGCAAGAGCGGATTCCACAAGAAATGGGCGGTCGTCGTTGATCAGTTCCAGCACGGCATTGGCGTTGCCCCAGCCTGCGCCGCCGCCGCGCGGATTGAACACGCGCAGCAGGCTTTCACCCGGCCGCCGCTCCTGCGCGAAGGACCAGAGCGAGAGTGCCGCCGCCGCGACGTCCTCCGCGGGCCGGGCTGCGAGATCGGCTGTGGCGATGCCCGCTGCGTAATGATCGAGAAAACCGCAGGCCGCGTCCGCGAGGGGGCCTTGCAGGCTGCGCCGAATTGCGCCGGCGATCCCATCGAGCAGCGCATCGCGGCCTGGTCCGTGGCGCACGGTCACCGATCCTTGGCCCCGCCCCGTCGCGTCGTTCGCCGGGCTCATGACCGAACTCCCGATAATCCCGCTCCATAGCCAGAAGCGGACGCCGCCTTCACCGGCATCGATCTGGCGCCCGGCGCCGCAACGATCATCCCAAACCTGGCCGCGGACTCGAGCATGACGTGTTCCCCTTCGTCTGCCGTGTCGTTGAACTGTCGAACCGGTCCGACGCCTTGTCAATTCACGTCTGACCGGCGGCAGCTCCGCATGAAATTTCGTTCTTTATTGATAATAATTCAACGAAACCGTCATTTGATCCCGCTCAAGGCGGGACCGGAGATCGCTGCTAAACTGGCGGGACAATTTCCGGGTCGGACGGATATGGACATCAAGCGCGAGCACAAGATCAATTTCTGGTTTCTCATCGCCGCCGTGATCGGTGTGCTGCTGATCCAGAACCTCCTCACCCGTCCGCCAGACGTGAAGGTGATTCCTTACAGCGAATTCCTCACCCTTGCGAAGTCGGGGGGTGTTGCCGACCTCCGGATCGACCAGGATAGGATCACCGGCCGCTTCACCAAGCCGCCAGCGAAAACACCGGCGACATTCGAGACCAACAGGGTCGAACCGGCGCTAGCCGCGACACTCGAAAAGACCGGGATCAGCTTCGCGGCGACGCCGGGGCCCACCCTGCTCGAGCGCGCGCTTGGCTGGGTGCTGCCGATCTTCCTCTTCGCGTTCATCTGGCTGTTCCTGATCCGCCGCATGTCCGGGGAGTCCGGTGTCGGCGGCATGATGTCGATCGGCAAAAGCCGGGCGAAAATCTATGTCGAGAAGGATATCAAGGTGACCTTTGCCGACGTTGCCGGCGTCGACGAGGCGAAGGCCGAGCTACAGGAAGTGGTCGATTTCCTCCGGAATCCGAAGGAATACGGCCGCCTCGGCGCGCGCGTTCCCAAGGGGATCCTGCTGGTTGGCCCGCCAGGAACAGGCAAGACGCTGCTCGCGCGCGCCGTCGCCGGCGAGGCCGGCGTGACCTTCTTCTCGATTTCGGGATCGGAATTCGTCGAGATGTTCGTCGGCGTCGGCGCGGCCCGCGTGCGCGACCTGTTCGAGCAGGCGCGACGGCAGGCGCCGGCGATCGTCTTCATCGACGAACTCGATGCGCTCGGCCGCGCGCGTGGCGGCATTTTCACCGGCGGCGGGCACGACGAGAAAGAGCAGACGCTGAACCAGTTGCTGACCGAACTCGACGGGTTCGACAGCAGCACCGGCGTCGTTCTCCTTGCCGCGACCAACCGCCCCGAAATTCTCGACGCGGCGCTGCTGCGTGCAGGTCGGTTCGACCGCCAGGTGCTGGTCGACCGGCCGGACCGCAAGGGACGCATTGCCATCCTGACCATCCATGCGAAGCGCATCACCCTCGCTCCGGATGTCTCGATCGAGCAGGTCGCGGCGCTGACGCCGGGCTTCACCGGCGCGGATCTCGCCAATCTGGTGAACGAGGCCGCGCTGCTCGCCACCCGGCGCCGGGCCGATGCCGTGACGCTGGAGGATTTCAACCAGGCGATCGAGCGCATCGTCGCCGGGCTGGAGAAGCGCAACCGGCTGCTCAACCCGCACGAGCGGGACATCGTCGCCCATCACGAAACCGGCCATGCGCTTGTCGCCATGGCGCTGCCGGGCGCCGATCCTGTGCAGAAGATCTCGATCATCCCGCGCGGGATCGCCGCCCTCGGCTACACCATCCAGCGCCCGCTGGAGGACCGTTACCTGATGGACCGGCGGGAACTGTTCCAGCGGATGACGGTGCTGCTGGCGGGCCGCGCCGCCGAATCCCTGGTATTCGACGAGGTTTCGACCGGGGCGGCGGATGACTTCGTGAAGGCCACCGAGATCGCCCGCAGCATGGTGCTGCGCTATGGCATGGTGCCGGAACTCGGCCTCGTGGCCTATGAAACGGACTCAGGCAGCGCCTGGCTCGGCGGTGCCTCGGCCACCGATCTCAGGCCACGCCGCTACGGCGAGCAGACGGCGGATGCGATCGACGCCGCGGTGCGGGATATTCTCGATACAGCGTTCGAGGCGGCGCGTCTCATCCTGCGGCAGAATCGTGCCCTGCTCGACGAGGTGGCAGATGATCTGCTGCGGCGGGAAACGCTCGCTGCCGCCGATCTGCAGCTCATCGCCGCACGGGTGATCCGGCCTGCTGCCCTGCCCTTCCTGCCCGCGCCGGATCAGCCTTCGGCGGCGGCGGCGGCGAGTGTCACCACGATCGGGTGATGATCGGAACTGCCGCGGCCGAGCACCCGGGCCTCATGCGCGTGCAGGTCGCGCACCATGCAACGGTCGAGCCGGAACGGCACCATCTCGCCGGCGCGGCAGGTGGTCTGCCTCGGGCCGACATCTCGATATCCCCTGAGCCGGATCGGGCCCACCGCATTGTAGTCGCCAACGATCACCGCCGGGCCGTCGATCTGCCGGGCGATATGGCGAAGCTGCAGGCGGTTGAGCATCTGCCCGTGCGAGAGATGGACGTTGGCGAAGGTGATTCCCTGCGCCTCCACCAGCAGGGCGAGGCGCGGCGGCACCCTTCCGGGCATGACCGAAGCCGGCAACCGCACCGTGCCGGGCTCAGCCAGCGGTGCGGGACTCCAGACGGCAAGCCCGTAGATCCGCCCCTGCATCGGCGCGCGATAGAACCATCCGCCGCAAAGATCGGTGACCTGGGCAATCGACTCGGTCGCTTCCTGCATCAGCATCAGGTCGGGCCGGTAATCCTCGATCAGCGCCGCGACCTCGCGGGCCTCGGCGCCCACGCGGCGGAGCAGGTTCCAGCTGATCAGGCGCATCGGCAAACCTCCCTTAGAGCACGCCGTCAGGCCGGCTGACGGCAGGACAATGCGAATGATATGGTAGCCTCCCCGCCCATCTTGTGTATGCATGGCGGCATGGCAGCCAATGACGAACGGCGCGGATGCGGCCGCTGATTTTCCTGCTCCTGCTGATTCATTGCGGAGTCGCCTTGGCGGTGACGCGGCACGCGCTGCTGCGCAAGGCGGATGTACGGGCGGCCCTCGGCTGGATCGCGATCGCCTGGCTGTCGGCAGTGATTGGCGGCCCGCTTTACCTTGCCTTCGGCATCAACCGGATCAACCGGCGCGCGAGCCGCCTCTCCGTCCGCACCGACTCGCTCGATGTCAGTTTCGGCGAAGCGACACCGCCCGACGCGCAACCCGCCATACAGGCGCTCGCCCGGGTCGGCCAGCGGGTCACCGGCGTTCCCCTGCAATCGGGCAACGCCGTTGCCATCCACCACGGCGGATCCAAGGCCTATCCGGCGATGCTGGAGGCAATCCGCGCGGCACGACACAGCATCGCACTCGCATCCTACATTTTCCGCGATGACCGCGTCGGCCGGACCTTCGTCGCCGCCCTTGCCGCGGCGCATGAGCGGGGGGTCGAGGTTCGTGTGCTGATCGATGGCGTTGGCGGCGGCTATCTGCGCGCGCCCGCCTTTCGCGCGCTGCGACGAGCCGGTGTGCCCTGCGCGAAGTTCCTGCACAGCTGGGCGCCATGGCGGATGCCGCTGCTGAACCTGCGCAACCACAAGAAGCTGCTGGTGATCGACGGCGGCGCCGGCTTCACCGGCGGGCTGAACATCGGCGCCGAGAATCTCGCCCCCGACGATCCGTCCGACCGGGTGGACGATGTTCACCTTCGCGTGGAAGGGCCGGCCACACGGCAACTGATGGCCAGCTTCGCCCAAGACTGGCTGTTCACAACCGGCGAGACGCTCGAAGGTCCGGCCTGGTGGCCGCAGATCGGCGAGGCCGGCGTGACGCCGGCGCGGGGCATCCGCTCCGGACCGGATGGCGACCTGTTCAACCTCGAGACGATTCTCGGTGCTGCGATCACCCTTGCGGAACGGCGGATCAGGATCGTCACCCCCTATTTCCTGCCTGATCCGCAGCTGGAGTTCGCCCTTGCCCAGGCCGCGCTCCGCGGGGTCGAGTTGCAGATCGTGATCCCGGAGCGGAGCGATCACCGGTTGATGGACTGGGCGATGCGCGCGCATCTGCGCTTCTTCCGCGCCATCCGCCCGCATGTGCGGCTCGGCGCAGCGCCATTCAACCACGCCAAGCTGGTGACGGTGGACGGCGCCTGGTGCCTGATCGGCAGCTCGAACTGGGACACGCGGAGCCTGCGGCTCAATTTTGAGTTCGATCTCGAATGCTACGATCCGGTCGTCTGCGCCAGGATCGACGCGTTGATCGACTCGAAAATGGCGGCGGCGGCACCGTTACGGCAGGGGCTCGAGACAGGGCCATTCGCGCCGCTACGCGACGCGGCCGCGCGCTTGCTCCTGCCCTATCTCTGAGGCAACAGGCCGAGCGTGGCTCTCGTCAGTTCCCCATCCGGCCGACGCAGCTGATCGAGGATGGTGAAATGGTCGGCGCCGGCCACAGGCAGGAGCGGCCCCGGCGCATGACTGGCGGCACGCAGGGCGTGCAGATCGCGGCTGTCGGTAACCAGCGCCGCCAGTTCACGCGTGCCGTAGGCGATCGCGAGGGGCTTGTTCACGACCGGCAGGCGCAGGGGCGACAGCGTCGCGGCTTCCTCGTCGGTCAGGCGCAGCTTCTCGTTGAGGTAGGTGTCGCGCAGCGGCCCGAGTTCGAACACGCCGGAAATGGCAAACCCCGCCGTCACCCGCGGATGGCGCAGCCCCATCGCCGCGAGATGCCCGCCGGCAGACCAACCCGACAGCACGACCGGGCCAGCGACGCCGTGCGCGGCGCCATGTCCCGCCAGCCAATCCAGCGCCTGGTGGATTTCGGCGACAATGTCCGCCAGCGTGATCTCGGGTGCCAGGGTATAGCCTGGCAGGGCACAGGACCAGCCATGGGCGCGCACCCCCTCGGCCAGGCAGGCGAAATCCTCGCGCCGGTTTCGCTGCCAGTAGCCACCGTGGATGAACACGAGGCAGGGGGCGTTGGGATCTTCCGCGGCGTAGATGTCCCAGAGATTGCGCTCACGCGGGCCGTACCGCAGATCGAGCCCGGCGGCATGGCGGGCGCGGAATTCACGCGAGGCGGCGATCCGTGCCTCGTTCAGCGCCGGGCTTTCGGGAACGGCCGCCGAATTGTCATAGGCGCGGTCACGCTCCGCCCGGCTCATCCGGCCCCATTCGGCACAGAGTCCGCGCAGATGCGGCGTGGTCATGTGGCGTCTCTCCGGGTAGCGGGTTCAGCGATGGCGGGAGACGGCATAATCCGCCGCCTCCATCATCAGGGCGCGCAGCGGATCGTCCGGCAGCGTGGCCAGTGCGTCCTTCGCCTTGCGCGCGAATGCGTCGGCCTCGCGGATGGTCTGGCCGATGGCGTCATGCCTGCGGATCAGATCGAGAGCTGTGGCGAGATCGGTTTCGGTCTGCTCGCCGTCCTCGATGGTACGGCGCCAGAACGCGCGCTCAGGACCATCGCCCGCCGCATAGGCCACCAGGACCGGATAGGTCAGCTTGCCCTCGCGGAAATCGTCGCCGACGGTCTTGCCCAGTTCGTTCTGGTCGGCCGCATAATCGAGTGCGTCATCGACGAGCTGGAACGCCATGCCGAGCGCCGCGCCGTAGCAGGCAAGCGCGCCGCACACCGCAGAGTCACGGTCGGCAACAACACCGCCCACCTCGCACGCCGCCGCGAACAGCGCCGCGGTCTTGCCCTCGATCACCTTGAAATAGCGCGGAATGTCCGTGCTGAGATCATTCTGGGTCGTAAGCTGGAGCACCTCGCCCTCGGCGATGGTAGCCGAGGCGTTGCAGAGAATTCGCAGCACGTCCAGCGAGCCGTCCTCGACCATCAGCTCGAAGGCACGGGCAAACAGGAAATCCCCCACCAGCACCGAAGCCTTGTTGCCAAACACGGCGTTCGCGCTCGCGAGCCCGCGGCGGAGGCCGCTTTCATCCACCACATCGTCATGCAGCAGCGTGGCTGTGTGGATGAATTCGACACAGGCGGCGAGGTGGATATGCCGCTCGCCGCGATAGCCGCAGAGACGCGCCGCGGCGAGGGTGAGAAGCGGCCGCAACCGCTTGCCACCCGCGGCGATCAGATGCGCAGCAAGTTGCGGGATCAGCTCCACATCGCTCGCCATGCGCGCGAGGATGGTGCGGTTCGTTTCCGTCAGATCGTCCTGAAGGACCACCGCGAGGCGATGCAAGGCATCTTCCTCCGGACGCGTGCGCGCCGTTCCGGCATCCTGTCCCGAGGTCAGCAGCCCATCCACAGCCGGTATCAACCTTGTGTTTCCATCTGGATCAGGACAGCATATCGGCGCGGGGGACAGAGGGTCAAGGCGGCCCGCGGGGAAGGAGACCGCATGGAAACGATCGTTGCGTCGACGGATACGATCCGCCTCAGTTTCCTGATGGCGCTCCTCCGCGATGCCGGACTCGCCCCGGTGCTGCTGGATCAGAATATCGCCGCGATCGAGGGCAATATCGGGGCGTTTCCCCGCCGGATCGCGGTTGCGACGGACGAGGCGGCGCAGGCTCGCCGCATTCTGCGCGAGGCCGGCGAGGCATGAGGCTTACCGAAGGCACCTTGCTTGCCGGTCGCATCCGCTACACCCAGGCCACGACCGGGCATCGGACCGGAATCGAGCCCGTGCTGCTCGCCGCCGTCGTGCCGGCACGGCCGGGCGAACGGGTGATCGAGGCGGGAACCGGTGCCGGCGCCGGTCTTCTCTGCCTCAGCTATCGCGTGCCCGAACTCCGCGGGGTCGGCATCGAGCGGGATCCGGAACTGGCTGCCCTCGCGCGCGACAACCTGCGGACGAACGGCTTCGAGGGCACCACGATCATTGCCGCCGACATCACCGGCCCACCGCTCACCGGCCCATTCGACCATGCCTTCGCCAACCCGCCCTGGCGCCCGGTCGCCGACACCCCCTCGCCCGATCCCGGCCGCCGCCTCGCCTACGAGGCGCCCGGCGATCTGCTGCCGGCCTGGACCGCGTCTCTGACGCGATTGCTGCGTCCGCGCGGCAGCCTGTCGCTGATCCTCCCCGCGGCATCGCTCGATACCGCGCTCGAGGCGGCGCGCGCGGCGGGCTGCGGATCATTGCGGATCCTGCCGCTCTGGCCACGTGCCGGGAGGCCGGCGAAGCTGTTCATTCTCCGGGCAATTCGCGGCGGGCGCGGGCCGACCGTGCTGCTACCGGGCCTTGTGCTGCACGAGGCCAGCGGCTTCAGCGAGGCCGCCAATCTCGTGCTCCGCGACGGCGCGGCCATCGACCTCTGAGCGGGCGATCACAATCGCGCGGGATGAATTCCGGCCGGCAGTACCGCTTCCAGATGCGGCCAGAGTTCCTCATCCGGCACCTTGACGAGGTCGTGCTCGACGGTGCCGATCAGGTTGCGCGCCGGCAAGGGCGCCAGCGCGTCGCGCAGCGTCGGTATCAGCCGCGCAGGCGCAGCAAGGATCAAACCGCCGAAGCTGCCTTCGGGCAGCGCATTGAGTTCCGACGCCACGGTTCGGGCGAAGGCGATCTTTTCCGACTCGTGCGGGTCATGCCGCGGCTCAACCGCGTGATGCGCCGTCGAGCCGGTGTGGAACGATGCGCCCGGCCCATCGCTGCGCAGTTCGGAGGAACGCAGATGCGCCGCCACCGATTCGAATGTGCGCTCGGTCTTGAGCTTGCCTGGGGGACGGAACCGCACGAAGCGCGCCTGCGCGCCATCGGCAATCACGACGAGGAGGTCTTCGCTGCTGGACATCGCTACACTCCGAATGGTCTTGACGAGACGATTCTAGGAGCAGGTTACGCGGGCGGAAATCACTCGATCGGGTAGGTTTGCCGGCCGACGGCCTTGTCCGCAACGCAGCCATGTCCCCAGGCCGGCTCGTACGACCCGATCCTTGATCTGCCTCAATGAAACGTTCCGAAACGATCGGCAAAGCGCTTGCTCAAGAGGCGTGGCAACGCGGGGAGTTGAAGCGGAATGTATCGTGACCGGATCAGGCTGGAGACGCTCTGGGGCAAGGTGATGTCGGCCGAGGAGGCCGCGCTGTCGATCAGGGACGGGATGGTGATCGGCATGAGCGGTTTCACCCGCGCCGGAGACGCCAAGGAGGTACCGGTGGCTCTCGCCGAGCGCGCCCGGCGCGATCCACTGCGGATCACGCTGATGACCGGCGCCTCGCTCGGCAACGATATCGACAAGACGCTGTCCGAGGCCAACGTGATCGCCCGCCGCATGCCCTTCCAGGCCGACCCGGCCCTGCGCCGCCGCATCAATGACGGCGAGGTGATGTTCATCGACCAGCATCTGTCCGAAACGGTGGAACAGCTGCGCGCACGCCAGCTTCGCCCGGTCGACATCGCCGTGGTCGAGGCGACGGCGATCAACGAGAAGGGCGGCATCGTGCCCACCACCTCGGTCGGCAACGCCGCGAGCTTCGCCGTGCTGGCGGAGAAGGTGATCGTCGAGATCAACATGACGATGCCGCAGGAACTCGAAGGCCTGCACGACATCTATTTCCCCTCGCGCCGCCCCTATCGCGAGCCGCTCGGGGTGATGCGGCCGAGCGACCGGATCGGCCTGCCCTATGTGCCGATCGACCCGCAGAAGATCATCGGCATCGTCATCACCAGCAAGGCCGACAGCCCCTCGCGCATCGAGCCGCCCGACGAGGACACCGCCGCGATCGCCGGGCACCTGCTGGAATTCCTCGACCACGAGGTGCGCGAGGCCCGGCTCTCGCCCTCGCTGATGCCGTTGCAGGCCGGCATCGGCAGCATCGCCAACGCGGTGCTGCACGGCTTCACCGAAAGCCGGTTCAGCAACCTCACCATGTATTCCGAGGTGTTGCAGGACAGCACGATCTCGTTGCTCGACAGCGGCCGCCTTGTCTTCGCCTCCGGCTCGTCGATGACGCTGTCGAAGCCGCTCTACGAACGGGTGCTCGGCGATATCGGCCGCTACCGCGACCGGCTGGTGCTGCGCCCGCAGGAAATCAGCAACCATCCCGAAATCGTCCGCCGCCTCGGCATCATCGGCATCAACACGGCGCTGGAGGCAGATATCTACGGCAACGTGAACTCCACCCATGTCGGCGGCACGCACATGATGAACGGCATCGGCGGCTCCGGCGATTTCGCGCGGAACGGCCATCTCTCAGTGTTCGTCACCAAGTCGCTGGCCAAGGGCGGCAAGATCTCCAGCATCGTGCCGATGGTCTCGCATGTCGATCATACCGAGCACGACGTGGACGTGATCGTCACCGAACGGGGGCTGGCCGACCTGCGAGGCCTTGCCCCGCGCGAGCGGGCGGCGCTGGTCATCGACAACTGCGCGCACCCGCTCTACCGCGACGCGCTGCGCGACTATTTCAACGAGGCCGCACGCAGCCGTGGCGGGCAGACGCCGCATCTGATCGAACAGGCGCTGTCCTGGCACGCCCGCCTGCGCGAGAACGGCTCCATGCAGGGGTGAAGCCTCCGGCGCCGCGCCCGGAGGCCCCGGCGCGGCACCGCGGGGTCAGACCCGCATCGGCATGAGAACGAAAATCGCGCTCTCGTCGCCGGCGGCGCGCACCAGGGTCGGCGCCGCGCCGTCGGCGAAGCAGAACTCCACCTTGCCCTTGATCTGTTCCGTCACGTCGTTGAGGTAGCGGGCCTGGAAGCCGATTTCGAGCGGGGTGGCACGGTATTCCACCTGCTCGGCGTCGAGTTCCTCGGTTGCCGTGCCCTGGTCGGGGCTGGTCGCCGAAAGCACCAGGAGGTCGCGGCCGACGGAGAGTTTGACCGGCTTGTTTCGCTCGGAGGTGATCGCCGAGACGCGCGCCACTGCGGCGGAGAAATCGGCGGTCTCGACGCGCAGTATCTTGTCGTTGCCCGTAGGGATCACCTTCGAATAATCGGGATAGGTGCCGTCGATCAGCTTGCTGGTCATCCGCATGGTGTCCAGCTCGAACTGGATGCGGGTTTCCGAGAGCGCGATCGAGACATCGCCGGAGACCTCGTCGAGCAGCTTGCGGATCTCGTTCACCGTCTTGCGCGGCACGATGACGCCGGGCATCCCCGCGGCGCCCTCGGGCAGCGGCTCCTCGACGCGGGCGAGACGATGCCCGTCCGTCGCCACGGCGCGAAGCACCGGCACTCCCTCCGACTCGGCGGCATGAAGATAGATGCCGTTGAGATAGTAGCGGGTTTCCTCGGTCGAGATCGCGAAGCGCGTGCGGTCGATCAGCCCGCGCAGCGCCTGCGCCGGCACGGCGAAGCGATGCGTCAGCTTGCCGGCATCGAGCTTGGGGAATTCGTCGGTCGGCAGCACCACGAGCTTGGTGGCGTAGCGTCCTGCCCGCAGCGCGAGCGGCGCGTCACCGCCCGGATGGTCGAGCTCGATCTCGGCGTTGTCCGGCTGGCGGCGCACGATCTCGTAAAGGGTCGCCGCCGGCGCGGTGACAGAGCCGTCCCTCATCGTCGTCGCGGCGACCTCCTCGATCAGCGCGATCTCCAGATCGGTCGCGGCGATGGTCAGCCGGCCTTCCTTCACCGACAACAGCACATTGGCCAGGATGGGAATCGTGTTGCGTTTTTCGACAACGTTCTGAACATGGGCCAGCGCCTTCAGCAGCGTTGCCCGATCCGCCTTGAGCTTCATGCGATCCTTCCAGTCAGCCTGACCGGGCTGCCTCAGCACCCGGGTCTCGCTGCATAGCCCAGTTCGAACCGGAATTGAACCATCCCGCCGCCCGATGGTGGGTGACAGCGGCGAAAAGCCGGGCTAAGGCAGGGTCCGCGGGGTGCAGCGCCCGGCTTCAGTTCGACAATCGGCAATGATTTCAACGCGGATCGGCTCATGACCAGACCAGTCCCGCCCGCCCTTGTTCATGGCCGCCGGCTGCCCAATACGTGGGACGTCGCGGCGATGGCACTCGTCTTCGCCCTGCTGATCGGGGTGGCGCACGTCGCGCAGGGCACGATGGCGCCCCTCGCGCGGATGAAATCGGGCCATATTCACCTGAATCCGGCGTGGCTGCCCGGCTACGCATTGCGCACGACGTTGCGCATGTTCGCTGCCCTGCTCGTCTCGCTCGGCTTCACCTTCACGGTCGCGACACTGGCCGCGAAGAGCCGGCGCGCCGCAATCATCATCATCCCGATCCTCGACATCCTGCAATCGATCCCGATTCTCGGCTTCATTTCCTTCACCGTGCTGTTTTTCCTGCATCTTTTCCCGGGACAGGAACTCGGCGCGGAACTCGCGGTGGTGTTCGTCATCTTCACCAGCCAGGCCTGGAACATGGCCTTCAGCTTCTATCAGTCGCTGACCACCGAACCGGCGGATCTGGTCGAGGCCTGCCGCAGTTTCGGCCTGACACCCTGGCAACGCTTCTGGCGACTCGACGTGCCGTTCGCCGTGCCGGGCCTCGTGTGGAACACCATGCTATCGATGTCCGGCGGCTGGTTCTTCGTGGTCGCGTCTGAGGCGATCACGGTCGGTCACACCACCTTCACCTTGCCGGGGATCGGCTCCTACGTTGCGGTCGCGCTGCAGCACCGCGATTTCGCTGCCATCGTCTATGCGCTGCTGGCCATGCTGGTGGTAATCCTGCTCTACGACCAGTTGCTGTTCCGCCCTCTTGTTGCCTGGTCGGGCAAATTCCGGTTCGAAACCGTGCCCTCCGCCGGCGAGACGGAACCCTGGGTCCTCCGCCTGCTGCGCCGGACCTTTCTTCTCCGCGCCGCAGGGGACTGGCTGAGCGACCAGTTTGCCCACGTCGTCCGCCTGCGCCTCGGCAGGGCCGACCGGAAGTTCGGGTCCGCCGGCCTCGACCGCGCCACCGGACGGATCGGCGACGCCGCCTTTTATGCGGTCGTGATCATCGCGGCCGGCGCCGCTGCCGCACAAGTGGTCGAGTTCTGCGCGCGCACGATGTACTGGAGCGATCTTGCCCAGTGCGTCGTGCTCGCCTTCTACACCCTTGCCCGCGTCATCGCGGCTTTGGTGATCTCCTGCGTGATCTGGGTGCCCGTCGGCGTCTGGGTCGGGTTCAGGCCGTGGGCAACGCGACTGGTTCAGCCAGCCGCGCAGTTCCTCGCCGCCTTCCCCGCCAACCTCGTCTTCCCCGTGGTGGTTGCCGGAATCGTGCATTTCCGCCTCGCGCCAAACATCTGGCTGACACCGCTGATGATCCTCGGCACACAGTGGTACGTCCTGTTCAACGTCGTCGCGGGTGCCGCCGCGCTGCCAGGCGACCTGAAGGAAGCGGCTTCGAATTTCCGCCTGAGCGGGCTTCTCTGGTGGCGCCGGCTCATCATCCCCGGCATCCTGCCCTATTTCGTTACCGGCGCACTCACCGCGACCGGCGCGGCATGGAATGCCTCGATCGTTGCCGAGGTCGCCTCATGGGGCCATACCACGCTGGTCGCGCGTGGGCTCGGCGCCTATATCGCGCAGGCGACCATGGCCGGGAACACCAGCCGCATCGTGCTCGGCGTGGCCGTGATGGCGGCTTTCGTGCTCGGCTTCAACCGGCTGGTCTGGCGCCCCCTCTACGCCTATGCCAGCCGGCGCACCAATTTCGGATAAGGAGGAGAGATGGACCAGCAAACCGCGCCCGGCATCCTGCTCGATGTCCGCAACTGCCGGCAATCCTATCCGAAGGAAGCCAACAGCGAACTGGTCGTGCTCGACGACGTCAACGTGACGCTGCGCGAGGGCGAGATCGTCGGCCTGCTCGGCCGCTCCGGCTCGGGCAAGTCGACGCTGCTGCGGATCATCGCCGGCCTGCTGCGCCCGACCCGCGGCGATGTGTCGTGGAAGGGTGCGCCGGTGCGCGGCCCGGTGCGCGGCGTCGCCATGGTGTTCCAGAGTTTTGCTCTGTTTCCGTGGCTCACGGTGCAGGAAAATGTCGAGCTCGGGCTGGAGGCGCAGGGTGTCGCCCGGCGCGAGCGCGAGGAGCGCGCCGAGGAGGCGATCGACCTGATCGGCCTCGGCGGTTATGACGGCGCCTACCCCAAGGAACTCTCGGGCGGCATGCGCCAGCGCGTCGGCCTCGCCCGCGCGCTGGTCACCCATCCCGACCTGCTGCTGATGGACGAGCCGTTCTCGGCGCTGGACGTGCTGACCGCCGAAACCCTGCGCACCGACCTGATCGACCTCTGGTCGGAGGGCAAGCTTCCGGTCAAGTCGATCCTCATCGTAACTCACAATATCGAGGAAGCGGTATTGATGTGCGACCGCATCCTCGTCTTCTCGTCCGATCCCGGGCGGGTCGCGCACGAATTGCGCGTTCCCTTTCCACACCCGCGCAACCGGCTCGATCCGGCCTTCCGCAAGATGGTGGACGACATCTACGCGGTGATGACGCGGCGCAAGTCGCCGGCGGACCTGAAGGCCGAGGCCGCCCACCCGGCGACCGGCTTTGCCACGCCGCTCCACCCGATCGGCACCAACCTGATGTCCGGCCTGATGGAAACGCTCGCCGCCCCGCCATATGACGGCCGCGCCGACCTGCCGGCCCTCGCCTCCGTGCTGCAATACGAGGCCGACGAATTGTTGCCACTCGGCGAAACCCTGCAACTGCTGCGCTTCGCCGAACTTGAGGATGGCGATATCCGCCTGACCGAGCAGGGCCGGACCTTCGTGAATGCCGATACCGAGGAGCGCAAGAAGATCTTCGCCGCCGCCGCCCTCGCCAACGTGAAGCTGGTCGCCGCGATCCGCCAGGTGATCGACGAACGCTGGAACCATCGCGCCTCCGCCGTCCGCTTCCGCGACGAACTGGAAGATCACATGTCGCCCGAACGCGCCGAGGAAACGCTGCGCACCGCGATCTCCTGGGGCCGCTATGCCGAGATCTATTCCTACGACGAGGAAGCCCAGCAGTTCAGCCTCGAGGATATCGAGGAAGAATAGGGCCGTCTGATCCGCTTCGCCGCAATCGAGCCGCTTTAACCGGCGGGGGCGGCACGCCATCTGCTCTCGATGAGCACCGGAGCAGAAAGACTGCGTGACGTGCCGGTCGGCATCGATGCGACCGGCACCCGCACCGAGCATGATTCGATGGGCGCGATCGAGGTGCCGGCGGATCGCTACTGGGGGGCCCAGACCCAACGCAGCCTGCGCCATTTCGCCATCGGCGAACGGATGCCGACGGCGCTCTACCGCGCCTATGCGCTGGTCAAGAAGGCGGCGGCCGAGGCGAATGCCGAGCTTGGCGCGCTGCCCGGCTGGAAGGTGGCGGCGATCGTCCGCGCCGCCGAAGAGGCGATGGCGGGCGCACTCGACGATCATTTCCCGCTGCATGTCTACCAGACCGGCTCGGGCACGCAGTCCAACATGAACCTCAACGAGGTGCTGGCCGCGCGGGCGAACCAGCTGCTCGGCGCCGAACCCGGCGCTCGAGCGCCGATCCATCCGAATGACGACGTCAACCGCTCGCAATCCTCCAATGATACCTTTCCCGCGGCGATGCATGTCGCGACCCTCGCGGCGCTAGACGAGGATCTCATTCCCGCCATCGACGCGCTCGCCGGCGCCATCGAGGCGAAGGCCTTCGCGTGGATGGACATCCCCAAGACCGGCCGGACCCATCTGCAGGACGCGGTGCCGCTCACCGTGGGCCAGGAATGGTCGGGCTATGCGCACCAGCTTAGCGATGCGCTGGCGCGGGTCGGGGCATCGCGCGGCGGGCTGCTCGAACTCGCCGCCGGCGGCACCGCGGTCGGCACCGGCCTCGCCGCCCCCGCCGGCTTCGGCCGGGCGATCGCCGCACGAATCGCCGCGATCACCGGCAAGCCATTCGTTACCGCCCCGAACAAGTTCGCCGCGCAAGCCTCGCTCGATGCGATGGTCGCGACGATGGCCGCCCTGCGCGGCCTCGCCGTAGCACTGATGAAAATCGCCAACGACATGCGCTGGCTCGCCTCCGGCCCCCGCTGCGGCATCGGCGAACTCCTGCTCCCCGAGAACGAGCCAGGCTCCTCAATCATGCCCGGCAAGGTGAACCCGACCCAGTGCGAGGCGCTGGTGATGGTCTGCATCCAGACGATCGGCGATGACGCGGCGGTTGCCTTCGCCGGCAGCCAGGGCAATTTCGAGCTGAACGCGATGCGGCCGCTGATCATCAACAACGTGCTCCGCACCTGCCGGACCATGACGGAAGCCTGCACCGCCTTCCGCCGGTTTTCGGTGGAGGGGACCGCGCTGAACCGCGCGCGGATCGACGAACAGCTCGGCCGCTCGCTCATGCTGGTCACCGCGCTGAGCCCGGAAATCGGCTATGATCGCGCCGCCGCGATCGCTCATCACGCGGCGGAACACGGCCTGACGCTGCGCGAAGCGGCAACCGGCTATGGCGGCGTCGACCCCGCGACGTTCGACCGGCTCTGCGATCCGGCAAAACTCGTGGGCTCAGGACTGGCGGGCGCCTGATCCAGCCCGGCAAAGACAGGCTCCGCCGCGCGCATCCTGGCCGCCAGCGCATCGGCAACGGCGCGGATGCGCGGCACGTCGCGCGTATCCTCGTGCTGCACCAGCCAGATTTCCCGCTCCGGCAGCGGCGGTGAATCGATCCGCGTCAACCCCGCGCCGGCGGCGACGTGGTGCCCGAGCACAGCGATGCCCAGCCCGGCGCGGGCGGCGGCGAGCTGGCTTACCCGGCTGTCGGTCCTGAGGGCGACAGCCGCCTTCGGCGCCATCGCCGCCAGCGCGTCGAGCTCCGGATAGGCGCCGGTCTCGTCGCGCGACAGGATGAGCCGATGGCCCTCGCCCTGGCTGCCCGGCCAGGCCGGCACGCTGCGCGCGGCAAGATAGGTTTCGCTCGCATATAGGCCGAACGATACCGTGCCGATTCGCCGCCCCCGCAACGACTGCCCACGCGGCCGCGCGAGACGGAGGGCGAGATCAGCCTCGCGCGCAGCGAGCGAGAGGGTACGGTCATCGGCGATCAGTTCCACCACGATGCCCGGATAGCGGTCGGCAAGATCGGCCAAGGCAGGCATCAGCACGGAGGGCGCAAAATCGCTCACCGTCGTCAGGCGCACGGTGCCTTCCAGCCGCACATCCCGCCCGCTCACCGCCCGCTCGGCCGCCAGCGCCGCCGTCTCCATCCGCTCCACCTCGGCGCGCGCCGCCTCACCGGCGGCGGTCAGCCGGAAGCCGCGCGGCGTGCGTTCCAGCAGCCGCACACCGGCCCGCGCCTCCAGCGCCGCGAGCCGCCGTCCCATCGTCGATTGCCGTACGCCCAGCCGCCGCGCCGCCGCCGACAGCGTGCCCTCGCGGGCTATGGCGAGAAAGCTGCGCAGATCGTCCCAATCCATCGTCACTCCTATGCGAATCCGCATGACGATAACCAAAGAATTGGATATTAACCAACCATTCTCGCATGGTTATCTGGGGGGTGAAGGAGATTACGCACATGGACTCGACAATCGACACCCGAACCGCCGGCTACGGCGCCCTGCTGCTCCGGCTGACTCTGGGTTTCCTGTTCTTCGCCCATGACTGGCTGAAATACGCCATCTTCACACCTGCCGGGACGGAACATTTCTTCGCCAGCCTCGGTCTGCCGGGCTGGTTCGGCCTGTTCGTCATGCTGTGGGAACTGGCGGCCGGCATCGCGCTGGTGCTCGGGATATGGGCGCGGCTCGCCGCGCTACTGATCGTGCCGGACCTGATCGGCGCCATCGCGCTGGTGCATATCCATAACGGGTTCTATTTCACGGCGAAGGGCGGCGGATGGGAATATCCCGCGTTCTGGGCCATCGCCCTCGTGGTGCTCGCCCTGATCGGCGATGGTCCTTATGCCCTCGTCCCCACACCGTTCGGCCGGAGGACCGCGTGATGCAACCCTCGCTCTTCGTCAGCCACGGCTCGCCGATGCTGGCTCTCACAGAAACCCCGGCGAGGATGTTCCTCGCCGGACTTTCCGCCACCCTGCCCAGACCGCGCGCCATTCTCGTCGTCTCCGCGCATTGGGAGACGGCAGAGCCGATGGTCAATGCGGTGGTCCGCAACGAGACCATCCACGATTTCTTCGGCTTCCCCCGCGCGCTCTACGAACTTTCCTATCCCGCGCCGGGCGATGCGGCGCTGGCGCAGCGCATTGCCGGGCTGCTCGGCGAGGCCGGTTTTCCCACCGGGCTCGACCCCGCGCGCGGCCTCGACCATGGCGCCTGGGTGCCGCTGCTACTGGCCTGGCCCGCGGCCGACATCCCTGTACTCCAGCTCTCGGTACAGACCCGGCTCGGCCCGCGCCACGCCTTCGACATCGGCCGGGCGCTGGCGCCGCTGCGGCGTGACGATGTGCTGATCGTCGGTTCCGGCAGTTTCACTCACGACCTGCGGCGCTTCCGCGGCCAGCCGGTCGACGCGCCGGAGGCGGAGGATGTGACGGCGTTCAGCGCCTGGATGGACGCGGCCATTGCCGACAACGACATCGCCGCCCTGCTCGACTATCGCGCCCGCGCGCCGCATGCGCGCGACGAACACCCGACCGAAGAGCATCTGCTGCCGCTCTTCACCGCGATCGGCGTCGGAGAGGGCAGCGCGGCACGGCGGCTGCACAACTCGACCGAGCACGCCATCCTGCGGATGGACGCCTACGGGTTCGGCCTGCCGGCCTGATACCGCACCGCCCAGCGCAGCGGAATCAGCGAGGCGAGCAGCAGCAGGCCGGCGACGACGAGGGCGGTGCCCGAGCGCGGCACGTCCGCCGTGCCGTCAGGCCCCAGCGTCGCCGCGTAGATCGTGGTGAACAGCAACGGGCCGACCAGCGCGGTCAGCCCGTTCAGGCTGGCGAGCAACCCCTGCAGCCGCCCCTGCTCGCGCCCGCCAATCCGGTGCGCCATGATCCCCTGCACCGCAGGCATCGCCAGCCCCCAGGCCGAGAGAACCGGTACGCCGATCCAGAAAATCCGCGAATCGGGCGCGAGACCGAACAGCACAAACCCCGCGGCGCCGCCGATCAGGCCAAGGATAAGCGTTCTCGGCTCGCCAAGCCGGCGCACCATCGGCCCGACCACAACGCCGCCGACCACGGCAAACCCGACCCCGGCGGCGGCGAGGGTGGCGCCGATCAGCTGTGGGCGCCAGCCGAACCGCTCCTGCACGTAAAGCACCATGACCGAAGGCACCGCCTGCAGCGCGAGCGTGCCGAGCGCATAGATCGTCGCGGGCGCGGCCACGCCCGGCCGGCGATAGAAGCGCAGCGCATCCAGCGGGTTGAGGCCCCGCCAGCCGATCCGCCGGCGGCGGCGCGGCGCGAGCGATTCCGGCAGCGCCACCAGACCGTAGAGGAAGTTGGCGAGGGAAAGACCTGCGGCGAACCAGAACGGCAGGCGCAGCGAAACCGCGCCGAGCAGACCGCCCAACGCCGGTCCGAGCACAAAGCCGATCGCCGCGGCAACGCCCGAGACGCCGAACGCCGCCGCCCGCCGCTCGGGCGGCGTGACATCGGAAATATATGCATTCGCGGCGGCGATGTTGGCCGAGGAAGCGCCGGAGAGAATCCGCCCGGCGAGCAGCCAGCCGACCGATGGAGCCAGCGCCATCACGGTGAAATCCACCGCCTGGCCGAGGCAGGAGAGCAGGATCACCGGCCGCCGGCCGAACCGGTCGGACAGCGCGCCAAGCATCGGCGAGGCAATGAACTGCATCGCCGCCCAGGCGGCACCGAAGGCGCCGAACACATGCGCGCTCAGCCCGGCGCCCCCGCCGACCAGCCCGGTGATGAGCGCGGGCAGGACCGGCAGCACGATCGCCATGGCCAGCATGTCCAGCAGGATCGTGGCCATGATGAAGCCGAAAGCGGCCCCGCGCCTGCGGGACGTGGAACCGCTCATCGACACTGGCGCGAAAGACGCACCATCCCTCAGGCGTAGTCGGCGCTGGTGGTCACGTCGCGCGTGCGGTCCGACTTGATGGCGTGGAACACCGGCGATAGCGCGGTGGCCACGATCACGTTCACGACGAAGGTGGCCAGCGCAATGTAGCACGGATAGGTCATCCCACCGATGTGGAACGGATAGATCGCGCCCTTGAGATGGTTCAGCAACGCGAAATGCGTCGCAAGGCCGATGCCCACCGCCCAGCCGACCAGCAACGCCCATCCGTTGTAGAACCGGGTGAACAGGCTGAATACGATGGCCGGAAAGATCTGGATCATCCACATGCCGCCAAGCAGCTGCAACTGGATCGCGTACTTCAGCGGCAGGCCGAAGATGAACAGCAGCGCTCCGATAATCATCACGATCGAGAACAGCTTGGCGATCTGCGATTCCGCCGCCGCCGATACGCCGGGGGAGACGAATTCCTTCCAGATGTCGCGCGTGAAGATGTTCGCCGAGGCAATCGCCATGATCGCGGCAGGCACCAGGGCGCCGATCGCGATGGCGGCAAAGGCAATGCCGACAAACCAGCCCGGCAAGGTATGGATCAGCAGCGCCGGCACGGCGAAACTCGGCCCATAGGCTTTGAAGCCCGCGGCGAACTGGGGCAGCGCGGAAACGCCGGCTGCCACCGCCATGGCGCCGAGCAGGGTGATCAGGCCGAGCATCAGCGAATAGGCCGGCAGGATCACCGCGTTTTTTCGCACCGTCTCGCTCGAGCGCGACGACAGGATGCCGGTCAACGCGTGGGGATACAGGAACAGCGCCATCGCCGAGCCGAGTGCCAGCGTCGCATAGCCAGAATAAAGCCCGGTGGTATGCGGGCCTGGCTTCGGCAGCAGCAGCTTGGTGGAGGCGATCTTCGCGAAAATATGTCCGAACCCGCCCAGCGAGGCCGGGATCGCGAAGATCGCCACGATGATGGTGAGGTAGATCAGCGTGTCCTTGACCACAGCGATCATCGCCGGCGCGCGAAGGCCCGACGTGTAGGTGAAGGCGGCGAGCACGAGGAAGGCCAGGATCAGCGGGAGATGACTGCCGAACCCGGTACCGAGGTTGAACGCGCCGATGACCACCTGCATGCCGACAAGCTGCAACGCGATATAGGGCATGGTCGCGATGATGCCAGTGATACCCACCGCAAGCGCAAGCCAGCGGTTGCCATAGCGGCCTCTGACAAACTCTGGCCCGGTGACGAAACCGTATTTGGCGGCAACCCGCCACATTTTCGGAAACACAACATACAGGATCGGATAGGCGACGATGGTGTATGGCACCGCGAAGAAGGCGATGGCGCCTGCGCCGAACATCAGCGCGGGCACGGCAATGAACGTATAGGCCGTATAAAGATCGCCGCCGATCAGGAACCAGGAAATCAGCGTGCCGAACTGGCGGCCGCCAAGCCCCCATTCGTGAAGCTGGTCGAGGTCACCGCCGCGCCAGCGTGCAGCGAAGAACCCCAGGATGAGAACGCCGACCACGAGGACGGCGAAGACGATACCGGCTATGAGCATGGCGACGTTCCTTAGCTTTCGGCGCGCCAGACGATCCAGATGATGACCGACGAGATCACCACCCAGGCGAGCTGGTACCAATAGAAAAAGGGAAAGCCTAGCACGGCGGGCTTGGCATGATTGAAGAACGGCACCCAGAGCGTTGCCACGAAAGGCACAAGCAATAGGAGCCGCCAAGGCGTTGAGCGCGGCTTGCGCTCTGAATTTTCCTCGGCCACGACATCTCTCCGCATAAAGTGATGTTCGTTTTTATGAAAAACGTCATCGCTCTTTAGGCGCACTTGCCTCTGACAGGCAAGCATTCATGCCATACGAGACGCCATCAGCCGCGCCGCCCGCAGGATCGCCGAAAGATCGCCAAGAGCCGTATCGAAATCGTTGTTTTCGATGATGAAATCGAATTCGCCCTGATGCGCGAGTTCGTCCTCGGCCTCCTCCATCCGCATCGCGATCGCGGCGGGATCATCGCCACGCGCCACAAGGCGGCGATGAAGTTCCTCAAGGCTGCTCGTGCGGATGAATACGCCAACCACATCGCGCGGCAGCGCGGCCCTGAGCTGGCGAAAGCCCTGCCAGTCGATATCGAACAGGATGTCCCGGCCCGCCGCCAGCATCTCCCCGACATGCGCGCGCGGCGTGCCGTAGGACCGGCCGAACACCGTCGCATACTCAAGGAATTCGCCTGCCGCGACCATGCCCGCAAACTGTTCCGGGGTGCGGAAGAAATAATGCACCCCCTCCTGCTCGCCATCGCGCGGCGCGCGGGTGGTGGCGCTGATCGACAGCGACAGCCGTGAATCACCGGCAAGCAACGCCCGAGAGAGCGACGTCTTGCCGGCGCCAGAAGGCGCTGCAAGCACGAGGCAGAGGCCGCGCCTATTCAATGTTCTGAACCTGTTCGCGCAGCTGCTCGATCGTTGCCTTGAGGTCGAGCCCGATGGCGGTCAGTTGCAGCGACGCCGACTTGCTGCACAGCGTGTTCGCCTCGCGGTTGAATTCCTGCATCAGGAAATCGAGCCGGCGGCCGACCGGCGCCGACTCGGCGAGTAACGCATGCGCCGCCTCGACATGCGCATCCAGCCGGTCAAGTTCCTCGCGCACGTCAGATTTCGTGGCGAGCAGCGCGATTTCCTGGGCCAGCCGCTCCTGCGGCACCGGGTCGGAATCGCCGAGCAGATCAGCCAGCGCGCCCTGCAGCCGGGCGCGGTGCTGAGCCGCCTGTTCCGGTGCATGAGCACGCGCCGCGGCGACCAGGCGGCGGATCGCGCCGAGCAGATCCGCGGCGATTACGGCAAGCCGACCGCCCTCGTCACGCCGCGCACGATCGAGCGCTTCGATGGCAACATCGAAGCCGGCGGCCAGAGTGGCGGCAAGAGCCTCTTGCCGGGCGGCCTCCGCATCTTCCGCGACATCCTCGGCGGGAGCGGGACGGATGACGCCAGGCAAGGCCAACAGCGCCTCGGCGCGCGGCACCATCGCACCCGGAATCCGCTCCGACAATGCAAGCGCATGGCGCAGGAGCCCTTCCAGCGCCGCCTCGTCCACCATCATCGCCGCCTGGGACTCGCGCTTCAACGTCAGCGTGGCGGACACATTACCGCGCTTCAACCGCTTGCCGGCCACCTCGCGCAGCGCCGGCTCGAGCCCATCCAGCCCCGCGGGCAGGCGCAACCGAAGATCGAGCCCGCGACCGTTCACGCTGCGGATTTCCCAGACGAAACTGGCATTGTCGTGGCTGCCCGCGTGGCGGGCAAAGCCGGTCATCGAGGCAAGGGTGGAGGTCATGGACGCAACGTTTCGCGCACATGATCAAGTGCGACAAGCCTCCCCTCGCGCTCGATATGCCAGAACGTCCAGCCATTGCAGCTTGCGGCGTTCTGAACCGCGGCACCGACCTGATGGATCGAGCCGCGATGCGCGCCGGCGATGATGCTGGCATCCGCCGCGACCGTGGCGCTCACCCGCCGCAGCCTGTCATGCAGCAATGTGCCTGGCGGGACCAAGCCGCGCTCGACCAGCACGCCGAAGGCGATACGCGGCGCCTCTCTGCGGCTCGGCATCGGCCTGGTCAGATGCGCCGGCGCCGCCCGCATTTCCCGCAGCCGCGCCCAGCCGGCCTCGACGTAGGCGGGATGACGCTCGATGCCGATGAAATGCCGGTTGAGCCGCTTGGCCACCGTCGCCGTCGTCGCGGTACCAGAAAACGGGTCCAGCACCACGTCGTCCGGGTTGGTCGCGGCCAGGATCACGCGGTGCAGCAGGGCCTCCGGCTTCTGGGTCGGGTGCAGCTTGAGGCCGTGCTGGTTGCGCAGCCGCTCGCCGCCGGTGCAGAGCGGAATCGTCCAGTCGCTGCGCATCTGGGTATCGTCGTTGAGCGATTTCATCGCCTGATAGTTGAACCGGTAACGCGATTTCGGCTCCCGCGCCGCCCAGATCAGCGTTTCGTGCGCATTCGTGAAGCGCCGGCCGCGGAAATTCGGCATCGGGTTGGTCTTGCGCCAGATCACGTCGTTGAGAATCCAGAACCCGAGATCCTGCATGATCGCGCCGAGGCGGAAAATGTTGTGATAGGAGCCGATCACCCAGATCGTCGCGTCCTTGTGCATCAGCCGCCGCGCCTCAGAGAGCCAGGCGCGCGAGAATTCGTCATAGGCCGCGAAATCGGTGAACTTGTCCCAGTCGTCGTCAACACCGTCGACCACACTGTCATCCGGCCGGCGCAATTCGCCACGGAGTTGCAGGTTGTAGGGCGGATCGGCGAAGACGCAGTCGATCGACGCATCCGGCAGCATGCGCATCATCTCGACGGCATCGCCAAGCAGAAGCTGATCGAGCGGCAATTCGCGAACGGCGGTCAAGGGCAATTTGGGCCTCGGTCTGTCTCTCCCCCCTATACCTGACGAACGCGCCGTGGTCGCGTCAATGGCTGATGCGCACCCGGACCGACCTTGCGGCTTGCATCCGGGGTCAAATCAGCCATCCTGACGCCAGCAGAGCGGAGGATTCCATGCCCTACGAGATGATTGTGACCGAAACCGACGGCGCCGTGGCCGTCATCCGGCTGAACCGCCCGGAGTCGCTGAACGCGCTGTGCGACCAGTTGATGAGCGAACTCGCCGACGCCTTGCGCGGCTTCGATTCCGACAAGTCAATCCGCTGCATCGTGCTCACCGGATCGGACAGAGCGTTCGCCGCCGGCGCCGACATCAAGGAAATGCAGAACCGTAGCTGGCCCGAAACCGGCCTCGACGATTTCATCGGAAAATCATGGGAAGTCGTTACCACGACGCTCAAGCCGGTGATCGCGGCGGTATCGGGCTATGCGCTCGGCGGCGGATGCGAGTTGGCGATGATGTGCGACATCATCATCGCGGCCGACACGGCGAAGTTCGGCCAGCCGGAAATCGCCATCGGCGTGATCCCCGGTGCCGGCGGCACCCAGCGCCTGACCCGCGCCATCGGGAAATCCAAGGCGATGGAGATGATCCTGACCGGCCGGATGATGGATGCCGAAGAAGCCGAACGCGCCAACCTCGTCGCCCGCGTGGTGCCGGCCGCGGACCTGATGCCGGAGACGATGAAGCTAGCCAGGCGCATCGCCGGCATGTCTCCCGTCGCCCTCCTCCAGGCCAAACGCAGCATCAACGCCGCCTTCGAGACCATGCTGGCCGAGGGTGTGAGATACGAGCGGGCGAGCTTCCTTCCGCTGTTCGGCACACCCCACCAGCGCGAAGGCATGGCGGCCTTCATCGAGAAGCGCAAGCCGGACTTTTCATAGCTCCCGGACGGCTCAGACAGGGAACTGGACGGAGAACAGCCGGTCGGAGGGGCCGTCCAGCTTTCTACCGACCGCCCCCTGCCGCCTTTGCTGCGATTGCTGCCAGCGTCTTGCAGAGCGGGGTCAGGACGGCCGAGCACCACGGCAGGGTTGCCTTCCGCCGAGGCCGCAAGACCTGCCCCGTTTCGGAGATCGCACGCAAGCCGCAACCCGGTGAACCGCGAGCGCCTTCCCGGGTGAAGGAACTTGGGCTAGGTCGGGCGCACGCACCCATTTGATTTTGCCATCGAAGTGCTGCGGACAATTATCTGATTTATAATGAACTTCCTGATATATTCCCCGACCGCGCAGGCAACGGGACAAAATCCTGGGATGGGGGCGACAGGCGCTTGCGGTCTATTGCCGGACGTCACCCGCGATATCATCGAGGCGCAGGTCGCCGGCAGCGGTCTCCGACTCCCCGGTTGTCAACAGTGCCCCAGTCCAGCGCGGATACGCATCGGCGAATCCTCCCAATGCCCGGGATCGGGAAGCAGGTCGCGGTTTGTCAGGACGCTTTGACGTGAACTGGTTGGCCTCAGGCAGTGCCCGGCACACCTTTCGATGTCGAATACTCGAAATGCAGCGCCTCGTCCGGATGCACGATCGGATGGATTGCGTGAGCCGCCATCGCCGCTTCTGAGAAGCCCTGCAGGATCAGCTTGAGTTTGCCCGGATACTGCGCAACGTCGCCAATCGCGAAAATGCCGCGCGTGCTGGTCTCGCAGGTCGAGGGGGTCACAAGAACGTGATGAAGCGAAAGCTCAAGCCCCCAGGTCGCAACCGGCCCGAGATCGGTGGCGAGACCGAAGAACGGCAACAGCACATCGGCCTCGAGATGCCTGGTTGCGCCGTCGAGATCGGCGACCTCGACCGTGCGCAGCGCACCATCGGCGCCATGCAGCGCATGCAACTGATAGGGAATGACGAGGTCGATGTCGCCCCGCGCCGCCGCTTCGGCCAATTGCGCGGCGCTTTCGGGCGCGGCACGAAATTTCGGCCGCCGGTGGACCACGGCGATGCTCGATGCAATCCCGCACAGCGCCAGCGCCCAGTCCACCGCCGAGTCGCCACCGCCGGCGATCACCACCCGCTTGCCGCGCAACGCCTCGCGCCGCTTCACGTAATACTGCACCGCACCACTCGCCTCGTAGGCGGCGAGTCCCTCCAGCGGCGGACGGTTCGGGCCGAATGCCCCCGCACCGGCTGCGATGATGATGGCCTTCGCGCGGACGATGTCGCCCAGGTCGGTGCCGATCGTGAAATCGCCCGAACTGCCGGAAATCGCCGTCACGAGCCGGCCGAGCAGGCGCGGCGCGGCGAAGGGCGCGATCTGCCGCTCCAGATTCTCGATCAACCCTGCCGCCTCGATCGCCGGCAGGGCGGGAATGTCGTAGATCGGCTTTTCCGGATAGAGCGCCGCACACTGGCCGCCCACCTCGCCCAACGCGTCGATCAGCACGGTGCCGAGCTTCAGCATCCCGCACTCGAAAACGGCGAATAGGCCGGCTGGGCCCGCGCCGATAATGGCCACATCGGTGGTGATCGTCTCTGCCATGCCCCATGCCTAGCCGAAACCGCGCGCGGGTCAACTTGCAAAGACGATCTGATCGGGCAGGATCGCGCCATGGCGATTCGGAAGATGACGCTAGGCAGCGAGGCTGAGACCGTCGCTCTCGCGCAGGCGATGGCCGCGCGGGCACGGGCGGGCGATGCGCTTCTGCTCTCGGGAAATCTGGGCGCGGGAAAATCGACCTTTGCCCGCGCCTTCATCCGCGCCCGCGCGGGCGATGCCTCGCTCGATGTGCCGAGCCCGAGTTTCACCCTGGTACAGACCTACGAACTTGACCCGCCGGTGACGCATTTCGACCTCTGGCGTCTCACCGGACCGGACGACGTCGCCGAACTCGGGCTGGATGCCGCCTTGGCCGGCATTGCCCTCATCGAGTGGCCAGACCGGCTCGGCCCGCTCGCCCCGCGCGAGGCGATCACGCTCGCGCTGGGCTGGGGCGAGGGCAATACCCGCACGGCTACCGCGTCCGGGCCGGATGCGCTGCTCGAAAGGCTCATGCGATGACGCCCCATGTGCGTTTCATCAGCGCCGACCGTCCGTTCCTGCCCGAACTCGCCCGCGCGTGGCTCGATGAGGCGACGCGTGACGGGCGCGATCCGGCCGATGGCGTGCTGTTCCTGCCCACCCGCCGCGCCGCCCGCGCCGCCGCCGCCGCCTTTCTCGACGCCAAGGGCGGACCACTGATCATGCCCCGCATCGCCGCCATCGGGGCGGCGGATGAAGCGGCACTCGGCATCCTCGCCGGGCTCGACCTGCCGCCGGCGATCACGGCCGAGGAACGCCGGGCGATCCTCGCCAGGCTCATCCTCGGCATGGGCGGGCGCGACGGCGCGCCGACCACCCTCGCCGCCGCGCTCCTGCTCGCGGACGATCTCGCCTTGCTGCTCGACACCGCCGCCCAGGCTGAGATCGACCTTGCGGAGACGCTGCCCGGAATCGTGGCGCCGGACCTTGCGGAACACTGGCAGCGCACGCTGGATTTCCTCTCGATCGTGACAAGGACATGGCCTGCCATTCTCGCCGAACGCGGTGCTGTCGATCCGGCGGTCCGCCAGCGCATGCTGATCGACGCGCAAGCCGAACGCTGGCGCCTCACGCCGCCGGCGCATCCGGTCTGGCTCGCCGGGCTTGCCGCGGCCCCCCCGGCCCTCGGGCGCCTCGCGAGAGTCGTCGCGGGCCTGCCGCACGGTTGCGTGGTGCTGCCGGGGTTCGATCCCGATCTGCCCGATAATGCCTGGTCGATGCTCGATCACACGCCGACCCACCCCCAGGCCGGACTGAACCGCCTTGCCGAAGCGATCGGCGTGCGACGCGAAGAGGTTGCACCTCTGCGAGAAGGCGGTGCAACCGGCCGCGAGACACGGGTTGCACTCCTGCGCCGCGCCTTTTTGCCCACGGCGCCGGCGGCGGATATTGCCGCCGCATCGGCCGACGGACTCTGGCGACTCGATGCAGCGGACGAGCAGGACGAGGCGCGTGCCATCGCGCTGACCCTGCGCCACGCGCTCGAAACGCCAGGGCGTCACGCCGCGCTGGTTACGCCGGATCGCGGCCTGGCCCAGCGTGTCGCCGCCGAACTCGAACGGCTCGGTATTCGCGCCGACGACAGCGCAGGGGAGCGGCTTGCGGACACACCGCCCGCGGTGCTGCTGCGCCTGCTCGCCGCCGCCGCCGCGAGCGACTACGATGCCGTGCCGCTTCTGGCGCTGCTGAAACACCCCCTGGTCAATGCCGGCCTGCCGGCGGGACGATGCCGCGCCCTCGCCCGTCGGCTAGACCTGCTGCTCCGCGCCGCCCTGCCCGGCCCCGGCTTTTCGGCCATGCGCCATGCCGCCGATCACTCAACCAAACCGGACGAGGCGCTTTCGACCTTTCTCGCCGACCTGCAGGTCAGCCTTCGCCCGCTGTCGCTCGGCCCGGCGAAGACGTCGCCGGCCGGCCTTCTCGCCGGGTTGGTGGAGGCAGCGGAGGCGATCGCCGACGAACTCTGGACCGGCGAGGCCGGGGCGGCGCTGTCCGAACATCTCGCCGTTCAGATCGCAGCGCTCGATGCCCTGCCGGATATCGAGGCGACGGAACTCGTGCCGTTGCTCGACGCGGTGCTCGGCAACGCCCGGCTGCGCCGCCCCAGAGCGCGCGACGCCAATCCGCGCGTCGCGATCTGGGGCATGATGGAGGCGCGATTGCAACGGGTCGACACGCTCGTTCTCGGCGGGCTGGTCGAGGGCGTGTTTCCGGCCGAACCAGAGCCAGGCCCCTGGCTTTCGCGCCCAATGCGGCGCGCCGCGCGGTTGCCGGACGATGCCGAGCGGATCGGCGAGGCCGCGCACGATCTCGGCATCCTGATCGCCTCATGCGACGAGGTGATCCTGTCGGCGCCGCGCCGGCGGGGCCGCGCGCCGGCGGTACCTTCGCGCTTTCTGGCGCGGATCGACCTTGCGTTGCGCGGGGCCGGCAGCGCACTGAAGCAACATCCCGCCAGCCACTGGTCGACCAGGCTCGACCAGCCGACACTGCGGATTGCCCGGCCCCGGCCGGAACCGCGCCCGCCGGCCCGTGCAAGGCCCATCTCCTATTCGATCTCGAAAGTCACGACGCTGCTGAGCGACCCCTATGCGATCTATGCCGGCGAGGTCTTGGATCTGCACACGCTCAACCCGCTGCAGGCGGAAACCGATGCGGCACTGTTCGGCACTATCACCCATGATGCGCTGAAAGCGGTGACCCGCACGCCGGACTGGGCGTCCGCGCCGGATGCGGCGGCACGACTCGCCCACGCATTTACCTCGGAACTGCGCGGCAAGCGCCTGCGCCGTGCGCTGGAGGCGTTCTGGCTCGTGCGGCTCGAACGGATCGCCGAATGGATCGTCGAGATCGAGCGCGGCAGGCTTGCCGACCTGGGCAAGGCGGATGACATCAAGGTGGAACTACCCGGCGAATGGCGGTTCGGCCATTTCACGGTGAAGGGGCGTGCCGACCGGATCGAACGCCGGGGCGAGACCCTCGCGATCATCGATTACAAGACCGGCAGCCCGCCCGCTGACAAGGCGGTGGAGGCAGGTAGCGCGCCACAATTGCCGATCGAGGCGGTCATCGCGGAGGCCGGTGGCTTTCCCGGCTTCACCGGCAAAGTAACGGAACTCGCCTACTGGAAACTGTCGGGCGGCGCCACGGAAGGTGAAACGCGCGCGCTGTTCGGCGGCAATGCCGGGCCACTCCGGGCGGTGATCGACGCGGCGCGGACGCAGATCCCTGCCCTGCTCGCCTATTATGCTGACCCGGCGACACCGTTTCTCGACGCGCCGCATCCGGGCCGCAAACCCTATGACCAGCCCTTCGCCGGCATTTCCCGGCGCGCCGAATGGCAGGAGGACGCATGAGCGGCGCGATCGCAGCAGCCGAGGCGGCGCAACGCGCGGCCTCCGACCCTTCCATCTCGGCCTTCGTCGGCGCTTCGGCCGGCTCGGGCAAGACCAAACTGCTGACCGACCGGCTGCTGCGGCTGATGCTCTCCGGCGCCACGCCGGGCCGCATTCTCTGCCTCACCTTCACCCGCGCCGCCGCCGCCGAGATGGCGATCCGCCTCCGCCGGCGGCTCGGTGACTGGGCGATCGCCACGGACGAAACTCTCGATGCCGATCTCGCGGCGCTGGACATGCCGGCGGATACCGGGACGAGGCATCGAGCAAGGATGCTGTTCGGCCAGGTGCTCGACCTGCCGGGCGGCCTGCGGATCGACACGGTTCACGCCTTCTGCCAGTCGCTGCTGCGCCGCTTTCCACTGGAAGCGCAGATCTCGCCACATTTCGCCGTCGCCGATGAGGCCGAAGCCGCAGTCCGCCGCCGCGGCGCGCGCGAGGCCGTGCTCGGCGATGACAGCCGCGCCGCCGAAGCCGCGCTGCGTCTGCTCGCGGGGCAGATTTCGGAAACCGATTTCGCCGGACTGACCGACCGGATGCTGACCGATGCGCAGGCCCGCCTTGCCCGACTCGTGAGCCGCCACCCAGATGCCGGCATCATCGCGGCGATGCAGGCAGCGGCCCTCGATGCTCCGGATGACGACGAGGAAACGATCCGCCGCGCGATCGTCGAATTCGACGATCGCGAGATCCGTGGCGCTCTTTCCATCATCAAGGATCGGAGCTCGACGAAGGCGTGTGAAAAGGCGGGCGAACTGCTCAGCTGGCTGAATCTCGAAACAGAGGCGCGCCTCGCCTGCCAGGATATCTGGATCAGCGGCTTCTTCACCGGCAAGGGCGACCCACGCGCGATGTCTTCGCTGGTGAGCAAGGGGCTCGACGCCGAGGAGCCCACACTCAAGGCCACGATCGAGGCGGAACAGGGGCGATTGTTGCGCGCGAAAGACCGGCTCGCGGCGCGCCGTCTTGCCGATCTTTCGGCGGCGCTCGCCCAGCTCGTGTTGCCGATCCAAGCCGCCGAGCAGAGCGCGAAGCAGGGTAGTGCGCGGTTCGACTATGCAGACCTGATCGCCCGCGCCGCGCAACTGCTTGTCGACCCCGGTGCCGCCTGGGTGCTCTACAAGCTCGACGGCGGAATCGACCACATTCTGCTTGACGAGGTGCAGGACATCGCACCGGCGCAATGGGAAGTGATCGACGCGATCGTCGCGGAATTCTTCGCCGGCACCGGTGCGCGGGACGGCACCGCACGCACCGTCTTCGCGGTGGGTGACCGGAAGCAGTCGATCTATTCCTTTCAGGGCGCCGATCTCGCGAGTTTCGACGCCTGGCGGGCGGGGATCGGAGCGCGCGTCTCGGCCGCCGGCGCGCGCTGGCACGAAGGCAGCCTTGCGACATCATTCCGCTCCACGGCGCCCATTCTCTCTCTGGTGGACAAGGTATTCGAACGCGGGCCGGCACGCAGCGGTGTGGTCATGCCGGACGAGGTGCTGGCGCATGGCGCGAGCCGCGCCGGACAAGCCGGCTCGGTCACGCTCTGGCCGCTGGTGCCGGCGGATCCCAACCCCGAACTCGCTGCCTGGGCACCGGCCGAGACCTACGCCGAACAGGCCTCGGCCAGGCGACGACTGGCCAGGTCGGTCGCGGGCTGGATTGCCGCAAATGTAGGCACGATGCGTCTCGAGTCTCGCGGCCGGACGCTCGCTCCCGGCGATATCCTGATCCTGGTCAGGCAGCGGAACGAATTCGGCGTCGCGCTCACCCGCGCGCTGAAGGAGGCGGGGGTCAAGGTCGCGGGGCTCGACCGCATGGTGCTGACCGAAACCCGCGCCGTGGCCGACCTGATCGCCCTCGCCCGCGCGGTGCTGCTGCCGGAAGACGACGTCGAACTCGCCACCGTGCTGGCCAGTCCCCTCGGCGGGCTTTCCGACGAGGAATTGATGAATCTCGCCCTCGACCGCAAAGGCACGCTGCGCGACGCGTTATTCACCCGCGCCGACGAACACGTGGCCTTTGCGGCGGCTCGCGACCTGATTGCCGAAGCGCAGGCGCGGGCGGATTTCGTCACCCCCTACCGCTTCTTTGCCGAGGTGCTGGGGCCGATGGGCGGGCGGGCGCGGCTGCTCGCCCGGCTTGGTCCCGAGGCGGCGGAACCTCTCGATGAGTTGCTCGCCACCGCCCTCGACTATGGCACGCACGAAGCGCCGAGCCTGCAGGGTTTCCTCGCCGCGCTCGACGCCGCCGCAGCCGAGGTGAAACGGGAGGCGGAAGCCGCGGGCGATTCCGTGCGGCTGATGACCGTGCATGGCGCGAAGGGATTGCAGGCGCCGCTGGTGATCCTGCCCGACACCACCGGTCAGCGGGGGAAGGAAGCGCGCGACCTGCTTTACTGGATCGACGCACCGCAAGGCGGCGGCGAGGTTCCCATTTTTTGCCCGCGAGCCGACATGCGCAGCGCCGCCGTGCGCCAGGCTCTCGCCAGTGCATCCGACCGCGGCTTCGAGGAATACAATCGGCTTCTCTATGTTGCGCTGACCCGGGCGGAAGACCATCTGATCGTTTGCGGTGCTGCGACGAAATCCCGCCTCCCCGAGACCTGCTGGTATGAAAGCGTGCGCGCCGGTTTCGAACGGCTCGATGGAGTTGCCGAAATCGAGGCCGAACCGCCGCTCGACGGCACGATTCTGTATTATGCCGCACCGCAATCCGCACCGCCGGACCGGCTTGCGGCAATCAGCACGGCGACTGCGGCGCCGCTGCCCGGATGGATCGGTCCGGAAACCGGCTGGCGCGCAGCACCGCCGCCCGAACCAAAACAGCGCATCGACCGGCTGGTACCCAGCAGGAGTGCCGAGGGGGAAAGCACCGGTCTGGCCGCCGCCTCGCCGCTCGCTGGCCGTGGCACGGGCCGGGAAGCCGCCATGGCGCGCGGGCGGCTGATCCACGCGCTGCTGCAGCACCTGCCGGATCTCCCGCCAGGCGACCGGCGGGAGGCCGCGCGCCGTTATCTGGCGCAACCCGGTCACCGGCTTGGCGATGTGGAGCAGACGGATGTGATCGACGCGGTCTTTGACGTGCTCGATCACCCGGACCTGACAGCACTGTTCGGCCCCGCCTCACGCGCGGAGGCACCGATCGCCGGCATCGTCGGCGGTGTTGAGATCGGCGGATTGATCGACCGGCTCGCGGTTTTACCCGACCGGGTGCTCATTGCCGACTACAAGACCGATCGCCAGCCGCCAGCAGATCCGGCCGGAATTCCCGAAGCCTATGCGGCGCAGCTTGCTGCCTATGCCGCCGTGCTTGCCGAGATCTATCCAGGCCGCCGGATCGACGCGGTGCTGGTCTGGACCGCGCGGGGCCATGTCATGCCGGTGCCCGCGGCAAGGCTCGCGCGACATGCGCCCAAGCCGGACCAGCCATCCGCTTGATCGTCGCCGGGCGAGACGCCATTCTCCCCATCAACATCTCGTTTAAGGAGCAGGATCATGGGTGCAGCAACGAAAGCCGTATCTGACGCGGAGTTTTCAACTTCAGTTCTCGACTCGAAGGAGCCGGTGCTGGTCGATTTCTGGGCGGAATGGTGTGGCCCCTGCAAGATTATCGGCCCCTCGCTCGAGGAACTCGGCAGCGAATATGCCGGGCGCGTCACGATCGCCAAGGTGAATATCGACGAAAACCCGATGACACCGACGCAGTACGGCGTCCGCGGCATCCCGACACTGATCCTGTTCAAGGACGGCAAGCCGGCGGCGCAGCATGTCGGCGCCGCGCCGAAGAGCGTGCTCAAGGCCTGGCTGGACAAGAACATCTGATGGCCGTGGCGGACGATCCGGAGTCGCCACCAGCGACGCCGCCAATGATGCGCGCTATCGCCATGCCGGCCGACGCCAATGCGAATGGCGACATTTTCGGCGGCTGGCTGATGTCGCAGATGGACCTTGGCGGGTCGAATCTGGCGGGCCGGATCGCCCATGGGCGAATCGCGACCGTGGCGGTGGATGCGATGAGTTTCATCCGTCCGGTCAAGATTGGCGACGAGGTCAGTGTCTATGCCGAGCTTCTGAAGGTGGGCCGGACTTCGATCCAGGTGAATGTCGAGGCCTGGCGCCGGGCGCGCGATTCGGCGAGCGAGCGGCGGGTGACGAAGGCGGTGTTCACCTTTGTCGCGATCGACAGCGAAGGTCGTCCGCGCCCGATCGCACCCGCCCAGGCTTGAGTTAATCGACTTCCGACAGCGGACGCGCCACCGACTCGAGCGGGCGGCGCGCTGCCTCGACGCCGATCGCCGCCTCCACTGCGGCGGCCCCCAGCATCAGGAGGCCGCCCAGAAGATCCCCGTAGAACAGGTTGATCCGCTCGCCACTGCCTATCAGCATCCCGAACAGGAGAGGACCTGCAATTCCGCCCAGAGCGGTGCCAAACGCGTAGAACAGCGCGATGGCGACCGCCCGGATTTCCAGCGGGAAGCATTCGCTCACGGTCAGATAGGCCGAACTTGCTGCGGTCGAGGCAAAGAAGAAGATCATCGTCCAGGCCGCGGTCTGCCCCGTCGCGGAAAGATCGGCACCAACGAAAAGCAGCCCGGTGGCGATCATCAGCAGCCCGGCGGTGGCATAGGTCGCGGTGATCATCGTGCGGCGACCGACCGTATCGAAGAGGCGGCCGAGTATCAGCAGTCCCGCGAAATTACCCAGTGCGAAGGGCAGGATGAACATCCCCACCCGATCACCCGGCACGCCATAGAATTTCGTAAGAACAATGGCATATGTGAAAAAGATCGCGTTGTAGCAGAAAGCCTGCGCAGTCATCAGGCACACGCCGAGCACGGCGCGTCGACGATAGCGCCCGAGCAGGGCTTGCAGCCCGATGCCGAACCAGCTGCTGACATCGGTACGCAGGCGGATGGTCGGCAGGGACTCCGTCGGCATGACCGGGCCGCACCGGAACTCGATGCCAGCGACGATCTGTTCCGCCTCCGAGGGGCGTCCATGGGTCATCAGCCAGCGCGGACTTTCAGGAATATGGCGTCGCAGGGCCAGTGCGGTCGCAGCCAGGAAGCCTCCGAGAATGAAGGCAAGACGCCAGCCATAGGCCGGTGGCACCAGTTGCGGGTCGAGCGCAGCGAGCGCGCCCGCGGCCCCCAACGCCGCGCCAATCCAGTAACTGCCATTGATCACGAGATCGGTGAAGCCGCGAAACCGGGCCGGCACCAGTTCCTGGATGGTGGCGTTGATCGCCGCGTATTCGCCGCCGATGCCCATCCCGGTCACGAAGCGGAAGGCAAGCAGCGCGGTATAGTTCCAGGCAAGGCCGGAAGCGATCGTGCCGGCGAGATAGACGATCAGTGTCACCGTGAAGAGACGCTTGCGCCCCAACCGGTCCGTCAACCAGCCAAACAGCAGGGCACCGAGCACCGCACCGGCGACATAAGAGCTGCCCAGGCCACCGACAGCGGCGCTGGACAATTGCATGTCCGGCGATTTCGCGATTGCGCCGGATAGCGAGCCCACCAGCGTGACTTCCAGCCCGTCGAGTATCCAGGCGACGCCAAGGGCCACAACCACCAGCCAGTGAAACCGCCCCCAGGCCAGCCGGTCGAGCCGGGCAGGAATTGAGGTTTCTACGGCTGGCGGGCGGCTCACACGTCGCTCAGAGATGCGGTCCCAGCAAGGCGAGATCGGCCGGGCCGAGACGATCCCTCGCGGTCTGCGCCTGATGCCAGTAGGGATATTGCAACGGACGCTGGCTGACCGCATCGAGCATCGATCGCTCCTCCTTGGTCAGCACGAGCGTTGCGGCGCGGAGATTGTCCGCCAATTGTTGCTCGTTGCGCGCGCCGATCACCAGCGAGGTGACCGCGGGCCGACCGAGCAGCCAGGCAAGGGCGACCTGCGCCGCAGAAACGCCGTGCGCGCCTGCCACTTCAATGAGAGCCTCGACGATGTTCCAGAGGCGGCTCTCGTCATGGATCGGCGGCTCACTCCAACCGGCGAGCTGGCGGGTACCTGCCGGCGTTTCCTGGTTGCGACGGTGCTTGCCGGAGAGCAGGCCGCCGGCGAGCGGACTCCAGACGAGCACGCCGAGCCCCTGATCGATGGCGAGCGGGATCAGCTCGTTCTCTGCCTCCCGCGCCTCCAGCGTGTAATGGATCTGCTGGCACACGAAGCGTTCGCGATGCGCCGACTCGGCGATGGCCAGCGCCTTCATCACATGCCATGCCGAGTAGTTGGAGCAGCCGATGTAGCGCACCTTGCCGTCACGAATCAGTGTGTCGAGCGCCTGCATCGTCTCGTCGAGCGGTGTGATCCCGTCCCATTCGTGCACCTGGTACAGGTCGATCACGTCAGTGCGCAACCGCTTCAGGCTGGCCTCGCAGGCGGTGATGATGTGATGGCGCGACAGACCGCGGTCGTTCGGCCCCTTCCCCATCGGAAACCTTACCTTGGTCGCGATCAGCAGTCCCTGAGGCCGCTGACCGCCCAGAGCCTCGCCGATGATCTCCTCGGAACCGCCCGTGGAATAGATGTCGGCCGTATCAAGAAGGTTCACGCCGGCATCGACGCACATGTCGATCTGCCGACGCGCCTCGGCACGCCCGACATTGCCAACCTTCTCGAACACGCCGCGCCCGCCCATCGTCATGGTGCCGAGCGTCAGCGTTGAAATCTTCAGGCCGGATCGGCCGAGCTGACGGTAGTCCATCGGAAGTGCTCCCTGCTTTCGGAACGCCAGATGTCGTGCCGTGCATGGGCCGGCACAAGGGCGCGCCATCAAGGCGCGGACCGATGACTGTCACGTAGGCTTCACACTACGCAGCAGCCAGCTCGGTTAAAGGCTGAGCGGCAGTGTGGCATCCGCGCGGCGGAACCGCCATGTGCGTCGTTTGTCGGGCAAGCCGATCCGACCAGTACGGCTCCTGAGCCGGAACTGGCCGGGTCCTGTCTTGGGCGTAACCTCGGAGATTGGGCATGACCTTTGGCTACATCATTCATCTCGCAAATTATTCGGACGGTGTGCTTTATGTGCTCGCTGGTCTTTTCGTCATCGCAGTAGCGGTGATCATCGACCGGATGTGGTATCTCCGCCGGGCGATCCTGCGGGGCGGTTCGATCGTCAGGCGGATGGCGGCCATGGGCCGGGTGAACGAGCAGGATCTTGCAGCGCTTCGCGATTTTGCCGGCCGCATGCCCGAAGGGCTGCTGCTCGACACCGCCCTGAATCATATGAATGACGCCGACCACGCCGGCATGAACAGCCGCATGGATGAGGCGATCATGCTGGTTGCGCCCCGGCTCGACCGCCGGATGTGGGTGCTGGATACGATCGTCACCCTCGCCCCGCTGCTCGGCCTGTTCGGCACGATCATCGGGATGTTCCACGCCTTCTCGATCCTCGCCACGCCAGGCCACGCGCCGGCAGAGGTGACCGGCGGCGTCGCCGATGCACTGGTTGCAACGGCGTGCGGCATCTTTATCGCCATGATCGGCCTCGCGACCTTCAACATGCTGCAGAACCAGGTCCGGCTGATCATTCACCAGCTTGAGACGATCCGCACCATGGTGCTGAATCGTACCGACGGCGCGCCAGTCGTGCCCCATGTCGGCGGCGAACTCGCGGTCCGCGCAGTGGTGGCGGCCTGACGCAATGAACATGCGCTATTTCGAGGCCCGGAAGGCGCGCGTCGAGATCATTCCGATGATCGACGTGATGCTCTTCCTGCTGGTATTCTTCATCATCGTCACGCTGCAGATGATCCCCGATGCCGGAATCCCGATGCAGCTGCCGAACTCGACACAGACCCAGCACCTCAAGCACCCGAAATTCACCGTCAACATTCTCGACGACGGCAGCATCAAGGTGAAGACGCAGGTGCTGACTCCGGCTCAACTCACCGCCCTGTTCCGGGGCGATGGCGATCCGGCCAAGACCGAGGTGACCATCGCCGCGTCGAAGAAGGTTGCCTTCCAGCATTTCGTCACGGTGATGGATGCCGCACGGAAGGCGGGCGTCACCGATATTGGCATCGCCGCCCAACCCGTCGCGGCCGCCAGCGGTTCGTCGCCCGCTGGAGCCGCAGCGGCGCCGGCTTCACCTGCCAACGCCAACTGAGTGGCGCGTGAAAGACGGCCGGGCCCGTTTGGCCAGGCCGTCTTTCAGTCGAGAAACATCTTTCCCGGATTAAGAATACCGCGCGGATCAAGGGCTTGCTTGATCGCGCGCATGACGCCGAGTGCTGCGGCCCCATGCTCGCGGGGCAGAAACTCCCTCTTGCCGAGCCCGACCCCATGCTCGCCGCTCGCTGCCCCACCGAGCGCAAGTGCCTGGGCGACAATCTCGCGGTCGAGTTCCCATGCCTTTGCCCGCCCTTCCTCTCCTTCGGGGTAGAGGATCAACACGTGAAAATTGCCGTCGCCGACATGGCCGACGATGCAGGCTTCAAGGCCGGAACGGGTGACCGCCTCGCGTGCCAGCGAGACCGCCTCCGCAAGCCGCGAGATCGGCACGATCGTGTCGGTAGCAAACGCGCCCATGCCGGGATACGCCGCGCGGGCGGCCCAGTAGGCATCGTGCCGGGCCCGCCAGAGGCGGTTGCGCGCCTCGGTCTCGGTCGCGAAGGCGAAGCCGCTGCCGCCATGCGCCCTCGCGATCTCCTCGGCCATCGCTCCCTGCTCGGCAACGCCTTGCGCGCTGCCGTGGAACTCGAACATCAGCGTCGGGCCGGCAGTCAGGTGATCAAGCTTCGAATAGGCAATCGAGGCTGCCATCTGCGCCGTGTCGGCGAATTCGATGCGGGCGACAGGGATGCCAGTCTGCATGATCTCGATCACCGCCGCGACTGCCGCATGCTCGTCAGCAAAGCCGCACACCGCAGCGCCGATCGCCTCTGGAATGCCATACAGCTTCAGTTGCACCTCGGTGATAATGCCGAGCGTGCCCTCCGAGCCGATGAGCAAACGAGTGAGGTCGTAGCCGGTGGACGATTTGCGGACCCGCCCGCCCGTGTCGATCACCGTGCCATCGGCCAGCACGGCGCGAAGGCCGAGCACATTGTCGCGGATCGTGCCGTAGCGCACCGTGGTCGTGCCGGAGGCACGTGTCGCGCACATCCCGCCGATCGTTGCATCCGCCCCAGGGTCGACCGGGAAAAACAGGCCATGGTCGCGCAAATAGGTATTCAGCTGCCGCCTGGTCACCCCGGCCTCGACCCGTCCGTCGAGATCGGCGTCGTTCACCTCGAGTACGCGGTTCATCCGCGTGAGGTCGAGGCTGATGCCGCCGCGCACCGGCGTCACATGGCCCTCGAGCGAAGTGCCGGCGCCGAACGGCGTCACCGGTACGTCCGTCGCGTGGCAAAGTCGCAATAACCGCGATACTTCTTCGGTCGATTCGGGAAAGACCACGGCATCCGGGAGGCTGGTGGCTGCATTGGCCTCGCCATGGGCATGGGTTTCGCGGATATTGGCGTTCAGGCTGAGCCGGTCGCCGAAAATGGCGCGGGCGGCGTCGATCGTGCTCTGCGTTTCCATGGCGGCAGGCTATCGTCATTTCCCGGCAAAGTCATGTGCCGGAACAGAAGCCGGCCGCCCAAGCCGACTTGCCCAACCGGCGCGGAGCGAATACCGCATGTCGCCATGCAGACGACAGCGATGAAACTCCTCTATCTGGGTGACGTAGTGGGCCGGTCCGGACGGGAAGCGGTAATATCCACCCTGCCCCGCCTCAGGCACGAGCTCGGCATCGATGTGGCGGTGGTCAACGGTGAGAACGCCTCGCACGGATTCGGCCTCGCGCCGGACATGGCCGATGCTCTGTTCGCCGCCGGAGCGGATGCCATCACACTCGGCAACCATGCCTGGGACCGCAAGGAGATCATCCCCTATATCGCGCAGCAGAAGCGGGTCATCAGGCCGCTCAACTTTCCCCCCGGCACGCCGGGGGATGGCATCGTCGACATCACTCTGCCGGACGGCCGGCGGGTGCTTATCGCCCAGGTCATGGGACGGCTGTTCATGGACCCGATGGACTGTCCGTTCCGCGCGTTGGAAGGCGTTCTGTCGCGGGCACGGCTCGGCGTGACCCATGCGGCAATCCTCGTCGATTTTCACGGCGAGGCGACGAGCGAAAAGATGGCTTTTGCCCACCGGTTCGACGGCGCGGTGACGGCCGTGCTCGGCACCCACACCCATATCCCGACCGCGGATCACCATGTCATGGCCGGGGGCACCGGCTTCATGGCGGATGTCGGCATGTGCGGCGATTATGACAGCGTGATCGGCATGACCAAGGACGCGGCGATCGGCCGGTTCATCCGCAAGATGCCCGGCGAGCGCCTGCACCCGACCGAAGGGGAGGCGACGGTGTGCGGCGCGCTGATCCGCGTCGCCTCCGACGGGCGAGCGCTGGCAGTCGAGCCGGTGCGCCTCGGCGGCCGGCTCGCGCCCGCCATGCCATCACGTTGAACGGCGGCCGGGCAGCATCCGCCGGATCATGCGCTCGCCGCGCAACTCGTGCCTTACCGCGCCGCCAACATGGGCGATCAGCAGCAGGATCACCGCGATGCCGCCCCAGAAATGGAGGAATGCGAAAACCTCCTGCACGCCATGATTCTTGCCGACGAAGGCAGGCAGGGTGAACAGGCCAAAGAAGGGCACCGTGCGACCATGTGCCTCGACGAAAAGGATGCCGAACACCGGCATCGCCAGCAGGAGCGCGTAGAACAGAATCTGGGTCGTATGCGCAGCGATCCGGAACGGCCGGCCGATTTCCTCGGGCAACTCCGGCGCGCCGGTGCGCCGCCGGATGAAAAGGCGGACCACCATCAGCGCCAGAATGGCGAGACCGAAACTCATGTGCAGGAAGGCGAGCGGCTTGTGAACGGATCTTGGAATCAGGTCGTAATGCAGAAGCAGCCCGGCAATGACGAGCCCTATGACGGTCAGGGCGATCAACCAATGCAGGAACTGGATGGATGGGCGATAACGGTCGTCCATGAATTGACCTCGAATGATGTTCCAATTCTCTGATCACAGGAAAATGGCGTGGCAATGGCAGCCTCATTGCGTCAATCGTACAGTTTGTTAAGCCCTGTTGTCGCGGCTCACGCCGACTGGAGCGTCAACGCGGACAAGCGCTGGATGAGCGTCGCCCGGCGAGATGACGGTCTCTGGAAGATCGGCATGCCCGAGAAAGTAGGCGATGCCACAACCCTTGCCGCGCGGCTGCTCGACCGCGCCGCCGGTGCTGCCGTGGTTCTCGGCGTGGATTTCCCGCTCGGCCTGCCCCGCGCCTATTCGAAGATTGCGGGCATCGCTGATTTCACCGTCTGGCTCGCCGGACTCGATCCGGCAGATGGTGTCTTCCGCCCCTGTGCGACCCTCGATGAGGTCAGTCTGGCCCGTCCGTTCTACCCGCTGAAGAGCATTGTCGGTGCCGGGCAGATGGCACGCCTCGCTGCCGCTCTCGGCCTGAATGACGCCGCCGCATTGCGCCGCGCGGTCGATTGCCGGACCGCGCGGCGGCCGGCGGGCGCGCCGCTATTCTGGACGATGGGCGCCAACCAGTGCGGCAAGGCAGCGTTATCCGGTTGGCGGGACTGCCTGCTGCCAGCCTTTACCCGGAACGTTCCGCTGAGGCTCTGGCCCTTCGCCGGCACGCTGCCAGATCTTCTGGCTCCCGGCTGCGTCGCCATCGCCGAAACCTACCCGGCTGAAGCCATGGTCCAGACCGGACTGAAACTCGTGGGCAGCAAGCGGCGTCGGCAGGACCGCTCGGCACTTTCCCCGGCCCTCCGCGCGCATTTCGCGGCTTGCCGCCACACCCCCGCACGGGATCTCGTCGCATTGATCGAAGATGGTTTTGGCGCTCGGCCAGAGGGAGAAGACGCGTTCGACTCGCTGCTCGGCGTGCTTGGGCTGATCCGGGTGATCGACGGCGCGCCGGATGGCACAGAAGCCGGGTTGCCCGGCAATGAACCCGTTATCCGCGCGACCGAGGGCTGGGTTCTGGGCCAGGTCGATCCGCCGCAGCCTCCCGTTCGTGCATGAGGGCGGCTTCCTCGGCGCGGCCTGACGCCGCGAGCGCGGCGATGACGCCGGCGCGGTCGGCCGGGGGGCGGTTCTGGCTGAGCTTGCGCTTGGCGATGACCGAACGCACCGTCATCACCACACCGACAATGCCCTTGAGCTGGGCGGCAATGAAGTCTTCTGGTGCGTCATCCACATGCCATGGATTGGGCTGGGGCGCCTCTTCGCGGTCGGTCAAGGCAGTGACAATGTCGCGTAGCCGGATCGGATCCTCGATGATTTCGACCGCGCCCTGCAGATGCACAGCCTCGTAATTCCAGGTCGGAACGACGCGGCCAGTCTCGCGCTTGGTCGCATACCAGCCGGGCGAGACGTAAAAATCATGCGCCTGGAAGATCGCCATGGCCGGCGCGCCATCGCGCAGCACGTGCCATTGGCGGTTGGCGCGCGCGAGATGCCCGACGAGCGTACCGTGCGGTGCCGGGTCGGGAAAATGGAGCAGCGGCAGATGCGTCGCCTCCAGCCCTGCCTCCCCGGCACTGACGAGAACGGGCAAGCGGCAGGCGCGCATGATCGCCGCGATGATTGCGGGATCATCCTCGGCGAAAGCCGGCGGAGTATACATTGGCGTCGGTCAGCCCGCGCCACAGGCCGCAAGCGTTGCCCGAACAGCTTCCTGCGGCACCTCGCGGCTAGTGAACGCACTGCCGATCCCACGGGCCAAAACGAAGGCTAGCCTGCCGTCCCGCATCTTCTTATCGCTCTGCATGTGGCCGAGCAGCGCTTCCGCGTTCCAGCCGCCGATCCGGTGCGGAAGGCCGACCTCGTCCAGATGCGCGGCAATGCGCGGAACGATTCCCGCATCGCAATAACCAAGACGGGCCGAGAGGTCGAAAGCGCAAACCATGCCGATCGCCACCGCCTCGCCGTGCAGCAGCGCCTCGCCATAACCGGTCTCGGCCTCGAAGGCGTGAGCGAAAGTGTGGCCGAGATTGAGCAGCGCGCGGCCATCCCGCTTGGCCTGCTCGCGCGGATCGGCCATCACCACCTGCGCCTTGAAGGCAACAGCGCGGGCAATCGCCTCTTCCTGCAAGCCCTGGTCGCCACCAAGCAGCGCGGCGCCATGGGCTTCGCACCATTCATAGAGCGCGGGATCGGCGATGAGCCCCGCCTTGACGATTTCAGCATAGCCTGCGGCGGCCTGGCGCCGCGACAGGGTGGCCAACGTATCGCTGTCGATGACGACAAGACGCGGCTGATGAAACGCGCCGATCAGGTTCTTGCCGTGGCGCGAATTGACGCCGGTCTTGCCACCGACGCTGGAATCAACCTGCGCGAGCAGCGAGGTCGGAACCTGCGCGAAGGGCAGCCCGCGCAGCACGCTGGAAGCAGCGAACCCGGCCAGATCGCCGATGACGCCGCCGCCAAGCGCGATGATCGCGGTCTGCCGCTCCGGCTTCAGGGCAAGAATGTCCTCAACCAGTGCGGCAAAACGGGAGAGGCTTTTTGATCCTTCGCCCGGCGGAACCACGATCCGGTCGTGGATGAAGCCCGCATCGTCAAGCGCGCGTTCGAGTCGCGGCAGATGTGTCTGCGCCACGTTCGCGTCGGTCACCACCACGGCGCGACGCGACGGCAGGGCTGCGGCGAGACGGGCACCCGCGCCATCGAGCAATCCGCGGCCGATCACCACGTCATAGCCGGCATCGGGAAGCTCGATCCGAATGGTCCGCTCGGGCGCGTGGCGAGCGATGGCAGCGGCAACGGTCTCGGTGGTCATGTCAGGCGGGGCCTCGGTACTGTCAACGATGATGTCCGCTTCGGCATAGACCGGCGCACGCAGCGCGGAAAGCCGGGACAGGATTTCGGCAGGGTCGCCCTGATTAAGCAGTGGCCGATGGGTGCGGCCGCGCACCCGGGCCAGAAGCACGTCGAGCGTCGCCCGCAGCCAGACGGAAATGGCCCGCGCGCCAATCACTGCGCGGGTCTCGGGGTCCATGAAGGCGCCGCCGCCGGTCGCCAGAACGATCGGCGGACCGGCCAAAAGCTCGGCAATCATGGCCCTTTCGCGCGCCCGGAAGGCGGCTTCGCCTTCTGAAGCGAAAATATCCGCAACCGTCTTGCCCGCGGCCGCCTCAATCTCGGCATCGGAATCGTGAAACGGCAGGGCCAGTTGGGCCGCGAGCCGGCGGCCGACCGCCGACTTGCCAGCCCCCATCAGTCCGATCAGCACGATGCTGCGCATCGGCAAGGCGACAGGAAGGCCGGGTGAATGAAAACTCTTGTCGAACATTGTGCTGCGGCTTACCACAAAAACACGATGGCACTAGAGCGGCATATCGAGGCCTTCCTTGAATCAATGGTCGCAGAGCGCGGCGCGGCGCGGAATACTATTCTTGCGTATCAAGCCGATCTCGCAGACTTTGCGGCGTTCTGCGCCTCTCGTGGGCATGGACCAGCCGAAGCCGACGCGGCAAGCGTGGCCGACTATCTCGGCGGCCTCGCCACGGCTGGACTTTCCGCGCGCACTCAGGCGCGCCGCCTGTCATCCCTGAGGCAGTTCCAGCGCTTCCTGCTGCGTGACGGGCAACGTGCCGATGATCCGACGGCCCTGACTTCGTCACCGAAACTTGCGCGCACACTGCCAAAGACGATCAGCGAGGCGGAGGTCGACGCACTGCTCACCGCCGCGGCGGCAATGCCCGGTCAAGCCGGACGGGTCGCCGAGGCGGGACTGGAAATACTTTACGCCACCGGCATGCGAATTTCCGAGCTTCTCGTGCTGCCCGCAAATGCTCTGTCCACCGATGCCTCTGCCTTGCTGATCAAGGGTAAAGGGGGGCGGGAGCGCATCGTGCCGCTCTCCGCCGCCGCTCGAGATGCTGCGGCCAGATTACGTGAAATGAACCGGAAACGCCCCAGCCGGCACCTGTTCCCGGGACGCCGCATGGGATTTCCGATGACGCGCCAAGCCTTCGCACGGCAGCTCAAGAGGGTCGCGGTCATGGCGGGGATCCACCCTGCCCGCCTCTCACCCCACAGCCTGCGCCACGCCTTTGCGACCCACCTCCTGGCGCGCGGCGCTGATCTGCGCAGCCTGCAGACCCTGCTCGGCCACGCCGATATCTCGACGACCCAGATCTACACCCACGTTCTCGCGGAACGGCTGCAAAAGCTGGTGGAGGAGCACCACCCGCTGGCTACTCGGCCGGGCCGGCGAAAGACGCCAGCCTAAGATTGCCGCCACGGGTACCGGCCAGCCTATTTCGCGAGCAACCGACGGGCAATCGATTGAACGGTTGCCGCTGTAGAGGATTTCGGAAATTCCGAAAGAAACAGTCGCTGGCCGCGAATCGCCTCGCTGACATTCTCGTCGCGCTGGATGATGCCGAGCAGCGGCGGATCGAGGCGCAGGAACCCTCGCGCCGCGCGGGCGAGTGCCGCATGAGCGCGCCGGCCAGCGCGATCGGTGTCGACCTGATTGATCACAATCCTAGCATCGACCGGCTCGCCGCGATCATTCCGGTCACGCTGGAGCAGCTTGAGGACGGCGTAGCCATCGGTCAGGCTCGTCGGATCGCCTGTGGAAATCAGAACAAGCGTATCAGCCAACGCCGCCAGATGGCGCGCCGCGGGCTCGACGCCAGTGCCAAGATCGCACAACAAGACGTCGTAGTTAGCATCACAATCGACCAACCTGCAGACAAGCCGCTCGACGATGACCGGATCGAGGCCGGAAAACGCACCTGAACCGGCCTCCCCGGCCAACAGGTCGAACCCGCCCCGCTCCACCGGCACGATGCTTTCTGCGAGGGACGCCTCGTTACGCAGGATTGCGCCAATATCGGTCGCAGCGAGATGGCCGAGTTGAATATCGGCGTTTGCGAGACCGAAATCGGCATCCAATACCAGGATGCGCGCGCGCCTCGCACTCATGGCCTGAGCCAGCGACAACGTCAGCCACGTCTTGCCGACCCCACCTTTTCCGGACGCGATCGCGATCACGCGTGGCCGCTGCCGGGCATTCGACTTCTCACGGGCTCGCTGTTCCCGCGCATTGACATGCAGAGGTCTCCCTCGGCCGACGAGGGAGGTCTCAGGCTGCATTGGCGACCGGCTCCTGAACACGACCGGCATCAAGCAGGCGCCGGACCAGAAAGGCTGGCGTGACCGTTTCGAGCGCATCGCTGACGCGACCAGACGTGCCGGCCTCGGTTAGCTGGAGCGGCACGGAGCCTGCCGCGGCAACAAGGCCACCAAGGCGGCGCGACACATCAAGGCGCGTCGGAATCAGAGCCGTCGCACCCGCCTCATGAAAGCGAGAAGCAATTTCCACGCTGTCGGCCGCATCAAGTCCCGCGGGCATTACCAGCGCGGCAACGCCAGAGACTTCCTCAACCATCGATCGCAAATTGTCCATTTCAGATTTGTCGAACGGATCCATCCCAGGCAAATCGATCAGCGTCGGACGGCGGCTTGCCGGACGACGCCGCATTCCACCCTTTTTCGAAGCCGTGTCGATGAACTCGGCGCGCAGGATGCGACACAGTGCGGCCAACTGCGCTGATGCACCGGCCCGGTTCTGGTCGGCGTTAATTACTGTTGGACGGACACCAGCAAGAACAAATCGTGTCGCCAGTTTAACTGTCGTCATCGTCTTGCCGGCGCCTGGCGGTCCCGCAATGACCAACGGTCGGTCGAAATCAAGCTTCCCAAACGACAGGCTGCCAGCAACGGCGGCGTCGGGCGGCTGGTCTGCCCAGGCAGACGCGATGTGCGCCGGAATGCCATGGAAAGACAACGCCTGGCGCCAGGGGTTGGCCGGATCAGGCGGCAGCTCAGGGTCCAGTGCGACCGTAATCTCGAACTCGCGTCCTCGACGGCGGCTATCGAGGATCAGCGCATCGGGACCGAGGATGCGATGAGCCTCCGCGAATGCCTCGCGCATTGATGCCGCTCTGATCACTTTGACTTTCATTCAAATCGCTCCAACGGTTCTGATGCGGGCACGCGGGAAAATTTCCGTCTGCGCGAGCACTGGAGTGGATGGCCGGATCCGCTCAAGAATAGCCCGCACATGGGCGCGCAAATGCGCGCTAGTCAGCAGTACGGGAGCTTCTCCGTCGACACTTGCGGATTCAAAGACCTGATTGATACGACGAGTAAGTTCCGAAAGGCGATTTGACGGCAGAGACAGTTGTCGTGCCTCGGCTGGGCCCACGAGGGCCTCGTTGAGTTCCGTTTCCCATTCAGGGCCGATGATGACCAATGGAACATACCCCCGCGAGCCGGTATGAGCGTCGGTCAATTGTCGGGCGAGGCGAGTCCTCACGTGGGCCGCAATGGCAGGAACGGCCCGCAACTGCATCGAACACGCCTCGTGGATTCCTTCGAGGATCGTCGGCAAATCGCGGATCGACACCCGCTCGGCGAGCAGCGCTTGCAGGACGCGCTGAACGCCTCCAACCGTAAAATGGGTTGGGATCAGGTCGGTCACCAGACGTTGCTGTTCGCGCGGAAGATCATCGAGTAGCTTCTGGGTCTCGGCAAAAGACAGAAGTTCGGCCATGTTTTCCTTGACCACCTCGGTCAGGTGGGTTGTGAGAACACTTGCGGGATCGACCACCGTGCAGCCACGCGCCAACGCCTGTTCGCGATCCGCCTGGTCGATCCAGACTGCCGGCATACCGAATGCAGGCTCTGTCGTCGGATCTCCCGGCACGTCAGGCAAGGCTCCGGATGGGCTCATGGCCAAAAGGCGGGTTGGCTGCAACTCGCCAGACGCAGCCTCGATCTCCTTGATGCGCAGGGAGTACGTCGTTGCAGCCAGTTGCATATTGTCCTGAATGCGTACGGGCGGAAGGATGAAGCCCATTTCAGCTGCGATCGCACGGCGAAGCGCCTTGATCTGCTCTGTGAGCCGCGGCGTATCTCCACCCGCAAGCACCAGCAATGCATAGCCTAGTTCAAGTCGGATCTGGTCGATCTTGAGCGCCTCGGTGATCGGCGGCTCCGCCGACTCAACCGGGGCAGGCGCCGCCTCCTCTTGCTCCGGCCGAGGTGGGTTTCTCCAGCGATAGTAGGAACCCCATCCAGCCAGGCCGGAAAGCGTCACGAACGGAATGAATGGCAAGCCAGGCAGGATGGCAAGCACAAACGCACCTGCCGATGCAATCGCCAGGGGCTTATGCGAACGGCTTAGTTGCGCAACCAGAGCCGCATCTGCAGTGCCCTCTGCACTCCCTTTGGTTACCACGATGCCTGCAGCCACAGACACCAGAAGTGCCGGTATCTGGGATACGAGCCCCTCGCCGATCGACAAAGTGGTAAAGGCCGACGCGGCGTCATGCACTGACATTCCGCGCTGGACAACGCCGATCGCAAAGCCGCCCACAATGTTGATTGATGTTATGATAAGAGCTGCAATCGCGTCGCCACGGACGAATTTCGCGGCACCATCCATCGCACCATAGAACCCGCTCTCCTGCTCGAGCTCGGCACGCTTACGGCGCGCGACGACTTCACTGATCGCACCTGAATTCAACTCGGCATCGATCGCCATCTGCTTGCCGGGAATACCATCAAGGGTAAAACGCGCCGCAACTTCGGCGACTCGTGTGGAGCCTTTTGTAATAACGATAAAGTTCACCACGATCAGGATCGCAAACACAATCAGCCCGATCAGCAGATCGCCACCCATCAGAAACCCGCCAAATGCCGCAATGACGTGGCCCGCCGCATCCGGCCCTTCGCTACCATGAGATAGAATCTCACGCGTTGCGGCAATGTCGAGTGAGAGACGCAACAGCGTGGTGAGCAACAGCACCGTCGGAAAACTCGTGAAATCGATCGGGCGCCGTATGAACAGCGAAACCATCAACACCAGAATGCTGGCAGTGAATGAGAGCGAAAGCCCTGTATCCAGAAGAAATGGTGGCAACGGCACGATCAGAATCGTGATGATGCACACCACGCCGATCGCCAGACCGATATCGGTACCGATCCGGAATTCTTGCAGTCGCCCGCGAAGGGCCGCGAGGTCTGTTGCAGCCATCAGGCGGCCACACCGTTGTGTGGCGCCGGCACTTCTGCACCACGAGCGGCATATTCACGCAACTTGTTACGCAGTGCCCGTATGGAAATTCCGAGGATCGTGGCGGCATGTGTCCTGTTGCCAAGACAGTGATTCAGCGTCTCCAGAATCAGTGCCTGCTCGACGTCTTCGACACGTTGGCCAACCAGCGAGCCAATCGTGTCGCCGGCAGTAGCATGTGCGTGGGGCGAGAGCAGGTATGACGGTTCCTCTGCTTCCGTGGGTATGCCGATATGCTCAACGTCGATCATCGGCCCTGACGACAACAACACAGCCCTATGCATGGTATTTTCGAGTTCTCGAACATTTCCACGCCAGGAATAGGCAAGCAGACGCTCAACAGCTCGGCTTGTAAGATGCTTGGTGCCAACTTCATTCAGCCTGGCATAATGAGCCACGAAATGGTGCGCGAGGGGCGCAATATCCCCAGGACGCTGACGCAACGGCGGAATTCGCAACGTCATGACATTCAGACGAAAGAACAGATCTTCCCGAAATCTGCCATCCGCAATGGCCGACCGCAGATCAACGTTCGTGGCAGCAAGGATGCGCACATCAACTGGCACGGGCCGATCACCGCCAATTCGATCCACAGTGCGCTCCTGAAGCGTGCGCAGCAGCTTTGCCTGCAAGCGCGCGTCCATCTCTCCGATTTCATCAAGCAATAGAGTGCCTCGGTCGGCAGCCTCAAACTTCCCGGTACGGCGCGCGATTGCACCGGAAAATGCCCCCTTCTCGTGTCCGAATAACTCGGACTCGAGCAGTGTGTCTGGTATTGCTGCGCAGTTGAGAGCGACGAATGGCCCTTTGCGGCGCCTTGAGCGCTCGTGAATATACCGTGCAAGAACCTCCTTCCCTGTGCCGCTTTCTCCTGTGATCAGGATTGACGCAGTGGATGGCGCTACTTGGTCAGCTTGTGACAGTACTGCCCGCATAGCGGGGTCACGCGCGATGAACTCGCCCTTCTGCTCTGTAGAAACAGCCGACAGAATGGCTGCGATGAGGTCGGAATCCGGAGGCAAAGGGAGATATTCACGTGCGCCAGCACGAATTGCGTCAACGGCGGCCTTCTCATCATTTTCGGCTCCCGCGGCAACGACAGCCGTTGTGAAGCGCTCCGCGGCCAGTCGCCTCATCAGGGCACCGAAATCGTGCGTGACGTCGCAAATGATGAGGTCGGTCCTCGCATCGGCACGTAGACATTCCAGGGCCGCATCAACGGTCTCAGCCTGTGCGAGCGTTGCACCCCGAGCCGCAGCAATACGAGCTGCGACACCAAGTTCTCCCGACAGTGAACCGATGATGAGAACCCGCATAGTCGGTCAACCGTTGCGGTCAGATTTGACGATTTCGGTCATGGTAATGCCGAGCTTCGTTTCGTCGAGCATCACCACTTCGCCACGTGCAATCAGGCGATTGTTGACAAAGATATCAATCGGGTCTCCGGCTTTACGATCGAGTTCGACGACGGCGCCTCGACCAAGCTTAAGCAACTGGCTGACCTGCATGGTCGAGCGACCCAGCACGGCACTGACGAGCACGGGCACATCGTAGACAGCCTCAAGATCCCGGCTGGGGCGCTGGGTCTCAGGCCCATCTCCCGCCGTGCGGCGGGAAACCGGCGCAAGCGGCAGGTCCGACAACACCTGGCCATTGCCATTCGGCTCTCCGGTTGGCGTCGTGATTTCAGATGACAAGGTCGTCTTCCTTTCCGGTTCCAATCTCGATTTCGCCCTGAGCGGCGAGTTCCTTTGCTGTGGTCACGATCGCTAGCTGCGCGGCATCAACATCGCGCAAACGCACCGGGCCCAGCGCCTCGATATCCTCGCGGAGCATCTTTGCGGCACGCTCCGTCATGTTACTCATGAAGAGGTCGCGGATCTTATCCGATGCTCCCTTGAGCGCGAGCGGCATCACATCGCTGTCGACCGAACGCAGAACTGTCTGGATGTCTCGCGGCGCAAGGCGGATGAGATCCTCGAAAGTGAACATCAGTGACCGGATCCGACTCGCCGCCTCCTGGTTGCGGCTCTCCAGCGCGGCAAACATCCGACTCTCGACGGCTCGATCGAAAGAGTTGAAGATCTCCGCCAGCTTCTCATGCGGATCTCGCTGCACGCTCGACGCCAGGTTCACCATGAAATCGACCTTGAGCGTGCGTTCCACGTCATCTATGGCCTCTCGTTGCAGACTCTCAATCGTCAGCATGCGCTCGATCACATCGATCGAGAGAGGCTCGGGCAGTAGTGCGATGACACGGGCGGCGTGCTCGGCAGTGACGCGGGAGAGCACCATGGCTGCGGTCTGAGGATGTTCATGGCAGAGATAGTCGGCGAGCACCGACTCGTTGACCTTGCCAAGTTTATCCCAGATGTTTTTTCCCGCTGGCCCTTGGATGTCTTCGAGGATCTGTTCGACTCGGCCTGGAGGAATCATCTTTCGGAGCAATTTCTCCGCGACCTCTGCAGAGCCGGACACGCCAGAGGCCTTTCCCATCCGCCCCGCGAATTCAAAGCAAAGCGCCTCAACCGTTTCTGACGGAACAGCGCGCAACGCCACCATGGCGCGTGAAATCTCACGCAACTCGTCATCGTTGAGCATCGCCATCAGTTTGCCGCCAGCCTCTTCACCAAGAGCAAGGAGCAAGGCAGCCGCGCGCGAGGCCCCGTTGAGATTGCGATCTGACGTATCGCTCATCGGGCGCCTTCTTGGCCTAGCCAGTCGCGCAGGATCGCGACGCTGGCTTCAGGATGACGGTCGATCAGATCAGCGATCACTTTGACAGGATTGGTCTCCTCCGTCGTTGCCGGGCCGGCGATGGCCCCGTTCTGTTCGGCCAGGAGCGCAGGTTCTGCGGTCGTATTTTCGGGTGGCGTAATGATACGACGAACCATCGGCCGGAAGACCACAAGCAGCGCGGCAATCCCGATGGCTGCGGTGACGAGGAGGCGTAGCAACGGCATCAGCAGACCACTCGACAGGAAGCGTCCGATCAGAGACCGCTTGGCGCTAACCGGTAGTTCATTGGGTGCAAACTGGAGTGACTGAACGTCGACGACGTCGCCGCGGGATTTGTCATATCCGATGGCCGTTTCAACCAGCTTACGAATTTGCGCGACCTGCGCCGGGGAGCGCGGCGTCCAGATGACCTTGCCTTTCGGGTTTGTCGTCTTCACGTCGTCCAGCATCACCGCGACGCTGATACGCGTGATCTGTGGCGTCGCATGAACAATGTGCTTGACGTCCTGGCTGATCTCGTAATTGGTCGTCTGAGTGGACTTGCTCTGAGTATCGAGCCGTTTCGGCCCTGCTTTGCTGGACGTCGCACCTGGGAGATTGTTTGATACGGATACGGTCTTGTTCGTCCCGCTGCTGCGTGAACTTTTGGACCTTGTCTGTTGCTGACTACGTACAACCTGTCCGTTCGGGTTATAGGTTGTCGAGGTTTGTTCGCTCCGGTCGAAGTCCATGGAAACGGCCGTAACAACCCTGACCTGGTTCGGACCGACCACGGCAGCAAGCATGGAGCGCACCGCTTCCGACAGTTGCCGCTCCGTTGATTGCTTCAACGCCGCATCACGTGAACTGAGAAGAGAATTGTCGGTCCGACCGGCCTGAGCAAGGAGATCGCCGCGATTGTCGACAATCGAAATGTTGTTCGGCTTGAGCCCCGGCACTGCGGATGCGACCAAGTTGAGGATGGCCTCAACGCTTTCGTGGTCGAGAGGGCCGACGCCAGCGAGCGACAACATGACGCTCGCCTGGGCCGGGGCAGTATTCAAACTGAATTCGTCGCGTCGCGGCAGCACAACCTGAACGCGCGACGCTTCGACCCCGTGGATAAGATTAATCGTCCGCTCAAGCTCGGAATCGAGTGCGCGCGTCTCATCGATCCGGTTGAGAAAACTGGATCCTAATAGGGGATTCTTGTGATCGAATATCGCGAAGCCGTTGGACGAGCCGGCTGGAAGATTGTGCTGGGCCAGCAACAGCCGCGCCTCGTCGAGTTGGGCAGGGGTGACGAGAACGCTATGACCGCCGTTGCCGATCGCATAACGAATATGTGCCGCTTTCAGCGTCTCGGTAATGTGGCTGGCGTCCTTGAGACCAAGGCCGGAATAGAGCGTGGCGGACGGGGATGGCCCCCCCGTCAACACCAGTGCCGCCATCAGCCCGAGCACGGCAACAGCCACGGCGCCCATGGCGCCAAGCTTCACCGGGCCGAGCGCCCGCAGGTTCGCGATCAACTGCTTCATCAGCCGAGGGACCCCAATTTTGAGTCCCAACGCAGCCGTGTGGAGAACTGCATGAATCCATCCTGCGATTGCGACCTTTTGTCGCAGGACAAGAATCGCCTATATGGGTAACTGTTCGGTTAACGCCCGGCAGAATTTGCCGAGTCGCGTTTTTGAGAAAAAAAGTGCCTAAGCAGCTCTGCCGCCGCCGTCTGATCCACCCCGCCGACCACCTCGGGCCGATAGTGGCACGTCGGATGAGAGAAAACCCTAGGCCCGTGCTCGACTCCGCCCGATTTCGGATCGTAGGCGCCGAACACCAGACGGTCGATGCGGAACAAGGAAATTGCTGCCGCACAGAGAGGACAGGGTTCAAGGGTTACAAACAGCCGGCAGCCCTGCAGAAATTTCCCACCCCTCCGCTGCGCCGCCGCGCGCAACGCGAGAATTTCGGCATGCGCGGTCGGATCGCCGCGAGCCTCAACCTCGTTGCCGGCCGCGGCAAGCACGGACCCGCCAGCATCGACGACAACGGCGCCAACCGGCACCTCGCCACGGCGCGCGGCGGCTTCGGCTTCCGCAAGGGCTTGCTGCATCGGGGTCACGCTTGCTCTCTTGCCTTGACGGCCGGATGAGGTCTAGCTCGCGCCATGAAAAACCGGCCCCTGATCGGACTGACACTGGATGCGGAGCAGCCCGGCAGCTACTCGAAGTTCCCCTGGTATGCCCTCCGCTGCAATTATATGGATGCAATCGCCGACTGTGGCGGCGTGCCTGTCGCGCTACCGCACCGGGCGGAACTGGCTACCGACCTGCTTGATGCCGTCGACGCCCTGGTTGTCACCGGCGGCGCGTTCGATGTTGACCCCAAGCTTTACGGTGAGGTCGGACGGCACGAAACCGTCATGTTGAAGGAGGGGAGGACGGCGGCCGAGACGGCGCTGATCGGCGGCGCGCTTGCGCGCGGCATGCCGATTCTCGGCATTTGCGGCGGTGAGCAGTTGCTGGCGGTCGCGCTTGGCGGTACCCTCATCCAGCATATCCCGGACACGGTGCCCGATGCGCTGCCCCATGAGCAGCCGAACCCGCGCAATGAACCGGGACACGAGATCACCCTCACGCCCGGCACCCGCCTTGCCGCAATCGTCGGCGCCGCCACGATGCGGGTCAATTCGGCACACCACCAGGCCGTACGCGCCCCGGGACCTCGCCTCGTGGTGAATGCGGTGGCGCCTGACGGTGTGATTGAGGGCATCGAATCACCAGCGCACCGGTTCTGCCTTGGCGTGCAGTGGCACCCGGAATTCCTGATCGACCCGGGAGACCGGCGCCTGCTCGAAGCCTTCGTCGAGGCTGCGCGATGACCAACCCGGAAAGCGGCGAACGCGGAGAGCGGATTGCGAAATACCTGGCCCGGGCTGGCGTGGCGAGCCGACGGGACGCCGAGCGCATGATCGAGTCCGGACGGGTCGCTCTCAACGGGACGAAGGTTCTGCACCCGGCGACCTTCGTCGCCGCTGGCGACATCATCCTTATCGACGGTAGTCCGGTCGGTGAGCCATCGCGTACCCGGCTCTGGCGCTACCACAAGCGGGCTGGACTGCTGACCACGCATCGCGACCCCGAGGGCCGGCCCACGATCTTCGAGCGGATGCCGCCCGAATTGCCCCGTGTTGTCAGCGTTGGCCGGCTCGATCTCAACAGCGAGGGGCTGCTGCTGCTCACCAATGACGGCGCCCTCGCCCGGCAACTGGAACTGCCGACAACCGGCTGGCTGCGCCGCTACCGTGTACGGGTGCACGGTACGGTCGACCCCGCCCGCCTGGCGGCGCTGAAGGGCGGCATCGTGGTGGACGGTGTTCGATATGGTCCGATCTCGGCTGAAATCGATTCCACGAAGGGATCGAATTCCTGGCTGGCAGTCGGGCTTAACGAGGGCAAGAACCGCGAGATCCGAAAGGTCATGGCCGCGCTCGGGCTTGAGACAACGCGACTCATTCGTATCGCCTATGGCCCGTTCCAGCTCGGCAACCTGCCGCGAGGGGCGGTCGCGGAAGTCAATCCCAAGGTACTCCGCGAACAATTGCCGAAAGTTGGCCGATGACCGGGCCACGAATTATCGCCGGTGCCTGGCGAGGGCGGATCCTCGCCGTGCCGGATGGCCCCCTCACGCGGCCGACCGCCGGACGAGTACGGCAAGCGTTGTTCGACATCCTCCTCCACACATCCTGGGCGGAGGGCGCTGTTGGCGGTCGCATGGTGCTGGACGCATTCGCTGGCTCCGGCGCACTGGGGTTGGAAGCGCTGTCGCGCGGCGCGGCGGGAGCGACCTTCATCGAACAGGACCGCGCGGCACTGGCGGTTCTTCGCCGGAACGTGGCCGCCTGCCGGGCGGAGGATCGCAGCCGCATCGTCGCGGCAGATGCACTCGCCCCTTCCCGCGGCACGCCGCACGATCTGGTCCTGCTGGATCCGCCCTACGGCAAGGGACTCGTGGGCCGGGCGGTGTCGGCATTCGCCACCGCCGGATGGCTGGCGCCGGGAGCACTGATCGCTGCGGAATTCGGCAAGGCAGACCCAACGCCGGACGGTGTGTCTCCGCTCGCCGAGCGGGCACATGGCGCGGCGCGACTCGTCATCTGGCGCCATACGGCCTGACCACGGTCAGGCCATGATCACCGCGACGTGCCCCTTCTCGCCGGCATAGCCGAGATAGCGGTATCTGCGCCCCCTCTCGGCACAGAATTCCTGGAACGCCTTGTATTCGTGCTGCCGCCAGCCTGGGTAGTTGAAATACTCGTCGAACACGATGACCGTGCCGGGCCGGATTCGATCTCCCAGCATGTCGAACACCGTCCTCGTCGAGGAATAGATGTCGCAGTCGATGTGCAGCAGCGCGACCGGCTCCGCGGTTTCAGCGAGGAATGCGGGCAGGGTTGCATCAAACCAGCCGACATGAAGACGCACATTTCCAGGCACTTTTGGCAGGGCACCATGCCGGTCGAACGCGCCGCGGGCCGAGGCGGTGCCCGACCAGTCCTCCGGCAAACCCTGGAAGGAGTCGAATCCATGCACCGTGCGAGCGGTCGCTCGCGCCAGGCAGTTGAGCGAAAGCCCCTTCTCCACCCCGAATTCAAGAACGAGCCCCTGTTCCGGCGCGCGCGACAGGGCGAAACGCAGCAAATCGAACCGGTCGCGCAGCATCATCGCTGCCTGCATATGCTCGATGACGTAGTCCACCGCCTCCCGCTTGGCGGCGAGGCGGATATCGAACGCCAGATCATTGAGATACCACGAATGCAGGATTTTCCTGTAGGCCCGTGCCAGCAACCCGCCGCGCAGCCCGCGCTGAAGAATCGCCATGGTCAGAGCGGCTTCGGCACGCCGGCACTGGCCAAGGCGGCATCCTGACGAGCATCGAGCGAGGCGGCATCGAATTCCGCGACCGTCTCCTGGAAAAGCTGGTGCCAGTTGAGTTCCGCGCGCAACCGGAGAAACACGCTGCCAAGCCCGATGGCGGAGCGGTCCATCAGCACGAACTCGCGCGGCGGACGAACACCGCCGGTGCGCTTCAGCCCTTCATGAACCTTCTCCGCAACACTGCGACCGAAGGTTACGTCGTTGGTCTCCTGTATGGGCCGCACCCGGTCCTGCATCAGCGGCTCGTACAGGAACCGGGCCCATTCGTTCAGCACGTCGAGCTTTTCCTTGGTGATATCGGTAAAACCCCATGAGGAATAGGCGTGATGGGCGAGCGCATCGTCATTGTCACGGATCGCGCGGAAAAGGTCGATCACACCGGCGACGAAGCGCGAGCCGAACACGCGAATGGCGCCGAAATCGAGCAGATTGATGCCACCAGCCTTGTTCACCTGATAATTGCCGAGATGCGGATCGCCATGGATGACGCCGTATCGGTAGAACGGCACATACCAGGCCCGGAACAGGGCGCGGGCCACCCGATTGCGACTTTCCTGATCGGGGTCGGTATCCAGAAAGGCCTGCATCCCGATGCCGTCCAGCCAGGTCATGGTCAGCAGGCGACGGGAGGAATATTCGGGGATCGGCTCGGGGATGACGATATCGGGCTGCCCTTCGAGCATGATCGCATAGAGCCGGGCCTGCGCTGCCTCGCGCGTATAATCGAGTTCCTCGCGCAGCCGCGTTGCGAGCTCGACATAGATGTCGTCCTGGTGGATCGCGTTATCCATCCGCTTGTAGACGGCCATCGCGAGCTTGAGTTGCCGGAGGTCGGATTCCACGGTGCTCGGCATGTCGGGATATTGCAGCTTGCAGGCGACGATGCGGCCATCCGGCAGTTCGGCCTTGTGAACCTGGCCCAGACTGGCGGCAGCCGCGGCCTCACGCCCGAAGGTGCGGAATTTCCCTTCCCAGTCAGGGCCGAGTTCGGCAGCCATCCGGCGGCGGACGAAGGCCCAGCCCATCGGTGGCGCGTTCGACTGCAACTGCGCCAGTTCCCGGGCATATTCCTCGGGCAGGGCGTCGGGCACGGTGCTGAGGATCTGGGCGATCTTCATCATCGGCCCCTTGAGGCCACCGAGAATGGTCTTCAGGTCTTCGGCATGGCGGCCGCGGTCGGTGCGGATACCGAAAACCCGCTCGCCCGCCACCCGCGCCGCAATGCCGGAAACCGCGCCCGAGGTGCGGGCAAAGCGCCTGATTTCGCCGAACAGCGTGCCGCCGGTATCCGCTTCGTTGCCCATGTATCCCCGATTTTCCTCAGTTTTCCAGTTCGTCGATAAAGCCGGCAATCACATCGAGCCCCCTGCGCCAGAACGCCGGATCGGACGCATCGAGGCCAAACGGAGCCAGCAATTCGCGATGCCGCCTCGTGCCGCCGGCGGCGAGCATATCGAGGTAGCGCGCAACGAAATCCGCCCCTGCGCCACGCGCCGCCTGGTCGCGATATACGCCGTAGAGCGCATTCACCAGGCAATCACCGAAGGCATAGGCATAGACGTAGAATGGCGAATGCACGAAATGCGGCACATAGGCCCAGAACATGCGGTAGTCGTCGGAAAATTCGAACGCCGGGCCCAGACTTTCCCGCTGCACGCCAATCCAGATGGCGCTGATCTCGTCAAGCAACAACTCGCCCCGCCGCCGCGCCGCGTGCAGGCGCTGCTCGAACTGGTGAAAGGCGATCTGCCGCACCACCGTGTTCAGCATGTCCTCCACCTTCTGAGCCAGCATCAGCCGGCGACGCTGCGGGTCGCTTTCGGCGTCGAGCAGGGCACGGAAAGTGAGCATCTCGCCGAACACGCTGGCGGTCTCCGCCAGGGTCAGCGGCGTTGCGGCCATCAGATACCCTTGGCGTGCGGCGAGAACCTGATGCACGCCGTGCCCCAGCTCGTGGGCCAGCGTCATCACATCGCGCGCGCGCCCGTGGTAGTTCAGGAGGATGTAGGGATGCACGTCCGGAACGGCGGGATGGGCGAAGGCGCCGCCGGACTTGCCCGGGCGCGGCACGGCATCGATCCAGCCGCCATCGAAGAACCGGGCAGCGATCACGCGCATCTCCGGGCTGAAGGCACCATAGGCGGCGAGTACCCGCTCCCTCGCCTCCGGCCAGCCGATCCGCCGGTCGGACTCGCCGGGCAGCGGCGCGTTCCGGTCCCAGTGTTGCAGACGGTCAAGACCAAGCCAACCGGCCTTCAACGTGTAATACCGGTGGGCAAGCCGGGGATACGCATCGGTCACCGCAGAGACTAGCGCCTCGACCACGGCGGGCTCCACCCGGTTGGCGAGGTGGCGCGCTGCTTCGGGCGACGCGTAGCGCCGCCAGCCATCTTCGATCGCCTTGTCCTTCGCGATCGTGTTCAGAATCTGGGTGAACAGCCGTGCATTGCGCTGCAGGGTCGTACCGATCGCATGGCCGGCTGCCTCGCGCTGCGCGCGATCCGGGTCGGAAAGCCGGTTGAGAGCCGCGGAGAGCGTCAGTTCCTCGCCTGCAACCGGGACCCGTAGCGCAGCGATGGTCTCGTCGAACAGGCGGGACCAGGCGGCATGGCCTGTCACCTCCTTTTCGTGCAGGAGCCGCTCGATCTCATCGGAAAGCTGATGCGGGCGCAGGGCGCGCAGGTCGCCCAGCCACGGCGCAAAGCGCGCCAGCGCAGGATCGGCGAGCGCCGCCTCGAAGGCGGCGTCGTCAATCTGGTTGATCTCCAGCGTGAAGAAAACGACGTCCGCTCCGATTTCCGTCGCCCGTTCGGATATCGACTGGTAGAACTGCCCCGCAGTCGGAACGGTCGCGTCGGCGCTGAAATTCAGCTGGGCGAAGGCGTGCAAACGCCCAAGCCCCTGTTCGATCGCCTCGTATCGGGCAATCGCCTCGGCGAGCCCAGAGCCGTCCAACCCGGCAACCCGTCCGCGAAAAGCGGCGGCAAAGGCGCGCGCATCGGCGCCCAGCCTTGCGATATCGGTCGCGATCGCGGGATCCTCGGTGCCACGGTAGAGATCGGTGAGATTCCAGGACGGCAGGGCGAAGGCGGCGTCGCTGTCGCATTCAGGCCGTACTGTTACGCCGGCCAGATCGTCGGGCGGGGCCAGTGGCCGAATCAACGTCATCAATCACTCCTTACGTCCCAGAGATAGGCCGGAAAAGCCGCCCGTCAAATGCCGGGCTCTGGCGCGTCCCGCCGCAGGCGATTATCTGCCGATCCAAGATGAATTATCGCCACGCCTACCACGCCGGCAATGCCGTCGATTGCATGAAGCACGCGCTGCTGGTTGTGCTGCTGCGCGCGTTGACACGCAAGGAGAAGCCGCTGTTCGTGCTCGATACCCATGCGGGAATCGGCATCTACGATCTCGCCGGCCCGGAAGCGGGCCGCACCCGCGAATGGGAAGGCGGTATCGGCAAGCTCCGCACGGTCGCACCCACCGCTCTTGCAGATTATCTCGGGCTGATCCCGCCTGGCCTTGCCTATCCTGGATCGCCGGCCATCGCGCGCGCGCTGCTTCGGCCGGGCGACCGCCTTGCGCTCTGCGAACTTCACCCCGAAGATGCGGCGGTACTGAAGCGCCGGTTCCGCGGCGATCCGATGGTGCAGGTTCATGCCCGCGACGGCTACGAGGCCGTGACCGCGCTGTTGCCGCCGCCCGAGCGCCGCGCCCTTGTGCTGATCGACCCACCGTTCGAACGGCCCGACGAGTTCGCCGCGTTGGCGACATCGCTGGATGCCGGGCGGCGGAAATTCCCCTCGGGGATTTTTGCCGCCTGGTATCCTGTGAAGCACCGGACGCCGGTTCGCGATTTCGCTGCCGATATGACGGCCAGAGGCATTCCCGACATTATCGTCTGCGAGATGCTGCTCCGCCCGGCACTCGACCCGGCGCGGCTCAACGGATGCGGCCTGCTGGTGATCAATCCGCCTTATGGTTTCGAAGCCGCGGCGGCCCCGGTGCTGGAAGCACTTCGTGCGGTGCTGGGCGAGGCGGATGCCAGCGTTGCAATCACGCGGCTGGCCCGGGAGAATGGGGTATGACGGCACATCCCGAATTCGCCGTGATCGGCGCCGGGGCCTGGGGCACCGCGCTCGCCTCTCTTTATGCGGCGCAGGGGCGGCGGGTCGCGCTTGTCGCCCGCGATTCTACAAAAGCCGCGGCACTGGCAACCACGCGCACGACGCCGCGTCTGCCCGGGCTTCGCCTGCCTGACTCCCTCGCCGTGACGGCGCGTCCGCCCGAAGCGCCGGTCACGCTGCTTGCCGTACCGTTCCAGCATCTGCGCGAGACCCTCGGTCGCCTGCCGCAAGGCAATGGTACGCTTGTGCTCTGTGCCAAGGGAGTGGAACGCGAAAGCGGCGCATTGGGACCGGAAATCGCGGCGGAAATGGAGCCGCGGCGGCCATGCGCGGTGCTCACCGGTCCCAATTTCGCCCACGAGATCGCCATCGGCCTGCCGGCCGCCGCCGTTCTGGCCATGACCGATGACGGGGCACGGCGCGACCTCGTGCAACACCTCGCGACACCGCGCCTGCGCGTTTACGGCAGCGCGGATCCAATCGGTGCCGCACTGGGCGGGGCTGCGAAAAACGTGATCGCCATTGCCGCCGGTGCGGTGATCGGCGCCGGCCTCGGCGAGAACGCGCGCGCGGCGCTGATCACCCGCGGCCTTGCCGAAATCGCGCGCCTGACCGAAGCGCTGGGCGGGGCGGCGGAGACGATCTCCGGCCTTGCCGGGCTCGGCGATCTCATCCTGACCGCGACCGGCAGCGCGAGCCGGAACTATCGCGCCGGCCTTGCCTTTGGCCAGGGCAAGAGACCCGATACGGAAGCTGGCGTGATCGAGGGTATCGCCACAGCGCCGGCGCTTCTTGCCCGCGCCCGGGCAACTGGTTGTGAAATGCCGGTCACAGAGGCGGTAACCGATCTGCTCGCCGGCCGCATCACGCTCGAGGCCAGCATGAACCGGCTGCTACGCCGGGCCCTGCGCGACGAGCGCTAATCGAGACTCAGACGCCGAATTCGGCGGCCAGTGCCTCGACCGAATCGACGACCACATCCCACGGTCCGGAAGGATTGGCGCGGTCTCCGGTCGCGGCGCCGAATTCGAGCGGACGGCTGATGAAGGCAGTGCGCAGGCCGAAACTCGCAGCGGCGGCAAGATCGTCGTTATGCGCCGCAGCGAGCATGACCTCGTGCGGGGCAAGACCGAGATAGTCGCATGCGCCGAGATAGACCTCGGCATCCGGCTTGTAGTGCCGAAAAATATCCGAACCGAACGTGACGTCCCACGGGAAGCCATTGCGCCGTGCGAGCGAAACCTGCAACGCAAGATGCCCGTTCGAGAGCGGGCCGATGATGACCGCCTGCCGAAGCCGCGCGAGGCCTGAAACCACGTCCGGCCAAGGTGCCAGGCGGTGCCACAGCTTCACCAGGTGATCGCAATCGGCATCGCTGAGCGGCCCGAACCCGTGCCGGCGGGCCAGTTCGACGACCGCATCGCGATGCAGGTCATCCAGAAGAGTCCAGGGTATCAGGCCGCGCCGCACCCGGTCCATCGAGGGCCGATAGGTCCGGCGCCAGGCATCGGCAACCTCGGCCCAGTCGGCGGAACGGCTGCGGGACGAGCCAAACGCCGTCAGACCGGCGATCACGCTGCCACGCCAGTCCACCAGCGTGCCGAACACGTCAAACAGAACGGCGCGGGGCTGCGTCATGCCGGTCAGGCGGTCACGAGCAGGATGACCACAAGCGCCACCGCGACCGCCTGAAGGCCCACACGCCAGCGCATCAACCGGTTCTGCCGTCGCGGATCGGCGCCCTGCGTCATGCCAACGGCGCCGGCCAGCAGAACGGCCACCACCGCAACCATGTCGACGCCGAGGAGGATCAGAAGAATATCACGCATACCTTGCCATATAATGACTGACTCCGGCCGTCGATAGGGGGTGGCGGTTGACATGAAACGCGATGCCCCTTTCAGAGGAGAGATGTTCCGCGCCCTGTCGCTCGCCCTGCCGATCCTGGCATTGCTCTTGGGAGCCATCCCGGCCGCGAGCGCGGCTGCGCCCGCCTCCAAGGCCACCGCAGCCGCGACATCGCCCGCCGTAAAGGCCGCTCCGCCCCTCACCGCCACACAGATCGACACTGCGATCGCGACGCTGCGCGACGCGAAGCAGCGCGCCACCCTTATCGCCACGCTCGAAGCCATGAAAGGAGGGGCGACAGCGGCCACGACGCAACAAGCCGCGCCAGGTATTGGCCTCGGCATCGCGCAGACGATCGAGGAATGGGCGGAACAGACGCTTCAGGGGATCGGGCGAGCCCTCAGCGACGCGACCGACATTTCCCTGATCTGGCATTGGATTGAGTTCGTCGCGACGGATGCGTGGCTGCGGCACACGGTATTGCAGGCGACCTGGCGGCTGGCCGTCGTACTGGTGGCGGCTCTCTGCGCCGAATGGGTGGTCCGCAGGGCATTGCGTCAACCTCGTACGAGCCTGTTGCGAAACGCGGCGCGACGGCGAGCCGCAGATGGACCGGGGCAAGAGGCCGACGGGGCCGAGGGAATTGCGGCTGCCGAGGCAGGAGAGACCGAGCGCTCACGCCGCCGCCAGCCGCTGCGACGCTGGTTGCGCCGCGTCCCGTGGGCCCTGGGCCATTTCGCCCTCGAACTCGTGCCGGTCATTGCCTTCGCACTGGCAGGTGTCGCTTTGGTATCGGGCGGCATCGCGGATGACAGGGTCTCACGTCTTGTGATCGGCGCCGCGCTGGAAGCCTATGTCGTTTCGCGGTTCGCGATGGAATGCGCCCGTCTCCTGCTCAACCCAAGGGCGCCGGAAATTCGGCTGGCAGGCCTTGGCGATGACCGGGCACGCTGGCTCACCACCTGGCTGCGAGCCATTGTTGGCACAGTCGCCTTCGGATACGCGGCAATTGCGACGGGCGGCCTGTTCGGCCTCTATCCGGCAGCCAGCCGCGTGCTGGTCAAGATCGTTTCGCTGGCGGTGCATCTGATGCTTGCGGTCATGATCCTGCAGGCGCGGCGGCCGGTGGCGGCCTTCATCCGGGGGGAGACGCCGTCGGCCGGCTTCACGGGCGCGCTCAGGGTCGGACTCGCGCATACCTGGCACATTCTCGCTCTCTTTTACGTGATCGCCCTATGGGTCGCATGGGCGATCGGGGTACCGCACGCCTTCTTCATCATGCTGCGGATCGTCGTGGTCCTCGGCCTCGTCGCCATTATCGGACGCGGAGTCGCGGCCAGCCTGGCGTCGGGGCTCGATTCGCTGTTCGACGAGCGAGGCACGCTACGTTCTCGGCATCCCGACCTCCACGCGCGGATGCGGACCTATCTCCCGGTCCTGAAACTCTCGACAGGCTGCGTGATCGCCGCGCTCGGCCTTCTGGTCACGCTGCAGCTTTGGGGAGTCAGCGTGTTTGCCTGGTTCGCCGGAACCACGCTCGGGCGCCAGATCGCCTCGGCAGTCGTGACCATTGCGGCAGCCATCCTCATCGCCCTCATCGTCTGGGAGGCAGCAAACGCCGCGTTGGAAGCTCACGCCGAGCGTCTGATACGTCAGGGGCGTCCCGGCCGCGCCGCCCGCTATCGCACCCTTCTCCCGATGCTCCGATCGGTCCTCATGGGAGCCATTCTGGTTGTGGTCGCGCTGGTGGTGCTCGGCGCCGTGGGCGTCAACATCACGCTTCTGCTCGGCGGGCTGTCGATCTTCGGGCTCGCCGTCGGCTTCGGCTCGCAAAAGCTGGTGCAGGACATCATCACCGGACTTTTCCTGCTCCTGGAAGATGCCGTGCAGGTCGGAGACTGGGTAACCCTCGCCGGAATTTCCGGCAGCGTCGAGAAACTCTCGATCCGCACCATCCGGCTGCGCGCCGGCGACGGTTCGCTGAACGTGATCCCGTTCAGCGCGGTGAGCACGGTATCAAATTTCTCACGGGAGTTTTCATTTGCGCCGATCACGGTCGGCGTTGCCTACAAGGAGGATATCGACCGCGTCTTCGCCGTGATCCGGGATGAGTTCACGAAAATGCGCGCGGACCCGGAATGGGCGCCGAATATTCTCGGCGATATCGAACTTTGGGGCCTCGACCAGTTCGGTGCCTCCTCGCTCGATATCGTGGGCCGCATGCGCACCCCGGCCGGACAGCAGCATGCGGTACGCCGCGAATTCAACCGCCGCCTCAAAATCCGGTTCGACACCGAGGGCATCGAGATACCCTTCCCCTATCAGCGGCTGACCATCGATCCGGAAGAATTCCGCGCCGCGTTTGGCTCCGGCACTTCAGGTGAGGCACGCCGGCCGCACGAGACCACGCCGGAGAATGGCTGAGTTTCACACGGCGCACGGTTTCCCCGGACGGAGAAAGTGTTATTTCTGACGCATGGACCCCATCGCTGCCCGCAACGAGCTTGGCCTTAAACTCGCCGGAGACGGATTTGCCTTCCTTTCCGGTGAAGCGTTCGACTGCATGCTACCCGCCGAAGCGGTCGCCTCCGCGGCGTGGGACGGCTTCGCGGCGAGCTGGGACAATATGCCGCTTGATGAATACATGGCCGATGGAGGGCGTTATCGGCGTCGGCGCTTCGGCGTGTTCAGCGCGATATCAAATCAGACGATACGTCGCGCGCCGCATCAGGCTCACTATCAGACGCGTGATTACAACGTTCTGAACGGTGGCGTGGAGCGCTGGTTCGAACCGATCGGTGACGATGTCGCGGCAGGCCTCACCTTCCAGGCCCTGCTCGGCTTTACCCGCTCGCTTTTCGAGGAACGGATCGGCAGCGTTGCCTGGCATATCGAGGCCCATCAGTTCCGGATCGAAGCGCCGTCGGATGGCGCCGGCCTGCCAACGCCGGAAGGCATGCATCGTGATGGAGTCGATTTTGTCTTCGTGCTGATGGTGCGGCGAGAGAACATCAAGCAAGGCACGACGACGATCCACGATCTTGCCGGAAACGATCTCGGCAGCTTCACGCTGACCCGCCCTCGCGATTCGGCACTTGTGGATGACCGGCGCGTGTTTCATGGCGTGACGCCGGTGGTCCCGATCGACCCCGCGCGCCCCGCCTTCCGGGATGTTCTGGTCCTGACCTACCGTCGCGTCTGATTCCCCCTTACCCGAGCCAGGGCGGCACCGGCAGCCCCTTGCCGCGCAGGAATTCCGGGTTGAACAGCTTCGACTGGTAACGCGACGCGCCATCGCAAAGGATCGTCACGATCGTGTGGCCCGGCCCCATTTCGTGTGCGACGCGAATGGCCGCTGCGACATTGATTCCCGCGGAACCACCGACCGAGAGGCCCTCGTGGATCATCAGGTCGTAGACCTGCCCGAGCATTTCGGTATCGGGAATGCGCACCGCATCATCAATTGGCGCGCCTTCCAGATTGGCCGTAACCCGTCCCTGGCCGATTCCCTCGGAAATCGATGATCCGGAAGACGTTATCTCACCGGTCTTGATCCACGAATGCAAGGCGCTGCCTTCGGGGTCGGCAAGCACGATGCGGGTGGCCGGATTGCGCTCCTTCAACGCCAAGGCGACGCCGGCGAGCGTGCCGCCGGTTCCGCAAGCGCAGGTGAAGGCATCGATCCTGCCGCCCGTCTGCGCCCATATCTCCGGCCCGGTCGTGCGGCGATGCCCCTCCCGGTTGGCAAGGTTGTCGAACTGGTTCGCCCAGTAGCCGCCGCATTCCTCGGCAATACGACGGGAAACGTGAACGTAGTTGCCGGGATCGCGATAGGGTTTTGCCGGCACGAGGCGCAGATCGGCGCCGATCATGCGGAGAAAATCCTTCTTTTCCTGGCTCTGCGTCTCGGGCATCACAATAATGCTGCGATAGCCGCGCGCATTGGCCACCAGCGTGAGGCCAATCCCGGTGTTGCCCGCCGTTCCCTCGACGATGGTGCCTGACCGGCCCGGCGTGAGCAGGCCCCGCGCCTCGGCATCCTCGATAATCGCGAGCGCCGCACGATCCTTCACAGAGCCGCCCGGATTCATGAATTCGGCCTTGCCAAGGATTTCACAGCCAGTCGCCTCGGATGCACGACGCAGGCGGATCAAGGGTGTATGGCCGATCGCACCGATGAATCCGCCGGCGATCGAGGTCGCTGATTGCACTGTCACGCTGTTCTTTCTCCCGTGTAACCGTCTTGCATCAGAACCTGGCGTCGGACAACAATGCTTCGATGCCAGGAAGGCGATGAACCGGAGGATGATATGGTTGACGATGTGGCTCCGAAACAGGTGTGGGAGGCGCTGATGAGCAACCCCGAGGCCATGCTCTGCGATGTGCGGACCAGCGCCGAGTGGACCTTTGTCGGGCTACCCGACCTCTCCCAGGCCGGAAAGCAGGTCATCCCGATCGAGTTGCAGGTCTTCCCCAGCATGCAGCACAATCCGCATTTTCTCGACGAGATGAAGCGCGCGGGCCTAAACGCGGATCACCACGTCTATTTCATCTGCCGTAGCGGCGGCCGCAGCATGGCTGCGGCACGGATCGCGCAGGAGCATGGCTTTCCCCATGTCTACAATGTGAGGGACGGATTCGAAGGCCCGCACGACCAGCGCGGCCATCGCGGCCATGTGGCTGGCTGGAAGCATGATGGTCTGCCCTGGGTGCAGAAATAGGCGTTGGTCCACCGGCGCGCGGAAGCAGCCCTGCGCACGCGTGTCTGGAAAACCTCACCTCCCTGCCCTCATTGAGGGTGGATGAACGATCCGACACCGACAACCGCGACCTCGTTCCATATAAAGCGCGGCTCCGCGGAATTCCGCCGCACGACACTTGCAATGTTCGCTGCCGGCTTCGCGACTTTTGCGCTGATGTATTGCGTGCAGCCGCTGCTGCCGGTGTTTGCGAGCGATTTCCGCGTGCGCCCGGTGTCGGCAAGCCTCGCTCTGTCGCTCACCACTTTCACCCTCGCCGGTTCCCTGCTCGTGGCCAGCGCGGTCTCGGAAGCATGGGGCCGCAAGAACATGATGGCGGGCTCGGTCATCGGCGCCGCCTTCCTGACCATTGCTTCGGCGGCGATTCCGCATTGGGGCGCCTTTCTCGCGGTCCGCGCTTTGATCGGCCTTGTGCTTTCGGGCCTGCCCGCGGTGGCCATGGCCTATCTCGCGGAGGAAATTGATCCCAAATCGATGAGTCTCGCCATGGGCCTCTATGTCGGCGGCAGCGGCTTCGGCGGCATGAGCGGTCGACTGATTACGGGAGTGCTGGCCGATCTTGCCGGGTGGCGGATCGCGATTGCGGGCATTGGCGCGATCGGCCTCGCCTCCGGAATCATCTTCACCTCCAGCCTGCCGGCATCGCGCAACTTCACCCGCCGGACACTTTCAATCAGGCATCTCGCGCGAAGCTACGCCGCTCACCTCGCCGATCCGGCATTGCGACTGCTCTATGCCGAGGGTTTCCTGATCATGGGCGGCTTCGTGACTATTTATAATTATATCACGTTCCGCCTGCTCGCCCCGCCATTCAGCCTGTCGCAGGCTGCGGTCGGCATGATTTTCGCGGTCTATCTCGTGGGCGTCGGCAGTTCGGCCTGGAGCGGCCACCTCACCGGCAGGATCGGAAGGGCGCGGATGCTGCCGATCGCGATCGCTTTGGAACTTGCCGGCGCCCTTCTGACCCTTTCGGGGACTCTATGGCTTGTCATCGCAGGTATCGCGCTGGTCACGCTCGGCTTCTTCGCGAGCCACACGACGGCAAGCGCCTGGGTCGGGGCCGCCGCGCGCGGCGCGCGGGCACAGGCTGCGGCACTTTACCTGTTTCTCTATTATCTCGGGTCGAGCCTTGTGGGCTCGCTCGGCGGATTCGCCTGGAGTTCGTGGGGCTGGAGCGGCGTGGTGACGGTGATCGCGCTACTGTTGCTGGCCGGGCTTGCATTGGCAGTGCGACTGGCCACCTTGCCATCCCGGCGCGCGGAGGTCATGTAGCGAAGATGAATCATGAAGCGGTCAAACTGGCGGAGTGCGGCTGATGGACGGCGGCGCCGAACAGCGGCAGATTACGATCCATAAGCCGGAAGACTTCGTGCCGATGCGAGCTGCGGGCGCACTGGCGGCCGAGGTGCTCGACATGGTCGGCGCGCATGTCCGCCCAGGCATCTCGACCGGAGAGATCGACCGGATCTGCCACGACTATATCGTCGCCCGCGGCGCAATTCCGGCGCCGCTCAATTATCGTGGGTTCCCGAAGTCGACCTGCATCTCGATCAACCACGTTGTCTGCCATGGCATTCCAGGCGATCGCGTGCTGATGGATGGCGACATTCTGAACATTGACATCACGGTAATTCTCGATGGCTGGCACGGCGACTCCAGCCGGATGTACATAGCGGGCACAGCGTCAACGAAAGCTCGCCGACTGATCGATGTTACCTATCAGTCGCTGCTGGAAGGAATTCGCGCCGCTAGGCCGGGTGCGCATTTCGGTGATATCGGCCACGCCATACAGACCTATGTCGAGGCGCAGCGTTTCTCCGTCGTGCGGGATTTCTGCGGCCATGGCATCGGCCGCCGCTTCCACGAAGCGCCCAACGTGCTGCATTTCGGCCGCAAGGGAGATGGCCCCGAACTACGCCCAGGCATGTTCTTCACCATCGAACCGATGGTGAACGCGGGAAGGCCGGAGGTGAAGGTGCTCGACGACGGCTGGACAGCGGTGACGCGGGATCGCAGCCTGTCGGCCCAATTCGAGCACATGGTCGGAATTACGGAGTCCGGTTGCGAGGTTTTTACCCTGGCAGCCGGCGAAGTGATCTGATCGGCGCACTTTGCAAGCGCAGCCAGCTATGACAAGCTCCGGCTGTGACGAGCGGCCGGAACACACTCCAAGATAGTAATATTCAGGCGGATCTTCTTCTGGAAGGTCAATCGCCGGACGGTGAGCCGCACGGTTCCGATGTCCATGGCGCAACCGGGCATCGCGCGCGCTTGCGTGCACGCCTGCTCAAGGCTGGGCCTGAAGCGCTTGCCGACCATGAAATCCTCGAGATGGTGTTGTTTCTTGCCGTTCCCCGGCGCGACACCAAGCCGATCGCACGCGCGCTCGTCCGGCGTTTCGGCTCCTATGCGGGCGCCATTGCGGCGCCAATCGGCGAGTTGCGGGGCGTCGAAGGGCTGGGCGAGGCCGGCGCCGCCGCTTTGAAGATCGTTCAGGCGGCTGCACTCCGGCTCGCGAAGGCGGAAATCGCTTATCGTCCCGTGCTGAACCACTGGGACAGGCTCATAGAATACCTCACGGCAGTGCTGGCCCGTGAACGGGTCGAGCAGGCGCGGGCGCTGTTTCTCGACCAGCGCAATCGGCTGATCGCCGACGAGGTCCAGTCCGTGGGAACCGTGAACCACACCCCGCTATATCCGCGCGAGTTGATCAGACGCGCTCTCGAACACCATGCAACCGCGATCATCCTGGTCCATAACCATCCCAGCGGTGACCCGACCCCGTCGCCGGAAGACGTGGCGATGACGCGCGAGATCAAGCAGGCTGCATCAACACTTTCGATCGTCCTGCACGATCACGTGATCGTCGGTAATGGCAAGTGGGTCAGCCTCAAGCGGCTGGGTCTGCTATGATCCCCAGCCACTGAGAACGGCGATGGGAAGGTTGATACGCAAGCGCCCCCCAGATCCGGCAATCGCGGCGAGCGCCAATGGAAACAGAGCCCGCGGGGGAATCCGGCGCGACCTGGCCGAAAGCGCGTTGGTCTCTCCCGCATCGCGAAGATCGCGCAGCAGGGCGAACGGCTCCGCGTATTCGAGGTCGACCTCCTCCCGTTCGGCGATCGGCAGCGCAAATCCCGCGCGCTGCATCAGGCCGGCGCAGTCCGCAAGCGTGGGGAATGGCGAGACACGCGGCGCCGCTCCTCCGGTCAGGACCTCTTCCGCTTCGATGAGGGCGGAACGCAGTTCCGACAAGGTTCCGAGAAGCGGCAGGCTGCCGATGAAGAGTCCTTCTGGCGTCAGCGCCTGGCGCAACTGGATGAGGGCCCCGGGCAAGTCGTTCACCCAGTGCAGCGACATATGGGCGACGATGAGATCGAACCGCGCCGGACCGAACGGCAGAAATTCGGGGTCTCCTGCAACGCTGGCAGTTCCGTGCGCGAGAGCGGGGGATATATCGCAGGTGACGACCTCGATACCGCGGGCGTTCAACAGCGGTGCAACCGCACCCCGCCCGCCGATGTCGAGCGCGAGACGGAATCGCCGTCCGGTATCGTCAAGCCGGTCGAGCACGCGAAACGCGAGCTCGTCGAGCACTGGCCGAACCTTGGCCAGCCGTGGTGCTGCCCGGGTCCGATGGGCGGCGACTGCCCTGCGATCGAAGATCTCCATCTGGCTCATCGGCGTGCTTGTGCCGCGTCTGCCGGCTGGCGAAAAGCCCCTGTCATGCTGAAGTCGCTGGCCCGTGCTGCGCTTGATCTCCTGCTCCCGCCCCAGTGCCTGGCCTGCAGCGAGGAGGTGCCGGCCGACGGGCTGCTCTGCGTCTCGTGTTTCGTCGAGACCAGTTTCATCACTGACCCGGTTTGCGGCCAATGCGGCCTTCCGCTTGCCGAGCCTGCCCCGCTCTGCACGAGTTGTGACTGGGCGCCCCCCACATTCCGCAGCGCCCGCGCCGCGCTGCAATACAATGCCGCCGCCAAGCGGCTGATCCTGCCTTTCAAGTATGCCGATCGGCCGGAACTCGCTATCGGCCTCGCACGGCTGCTGCTCCGCCCTGGCAAGGAGTTACTGGCGCGCGCGGATCTCCTGGTGCCCGTGCCGCTACACCGCTCGCGCCTCGCTCATCGCGGGTATAACCAGGCCGGGCTGCTCGCCCGTGCGCTGGGGCGCATTTCCGGCACGAAGGTCATGATCGATGCCCTCGTCCGCCTGAGGGCAACCCGGCCTCTTTCAGAACTGGACCAGACAGGGCGAGAATTGGCCCTTAAAGGGGCAATCGGCATCCGCGAGGGCCGCGAAGCGCATATTGCAGGGCGCACAATCCTGCTCGTCGACGATGTCCTGACAACCGGCGCCACGGCATCCGCCTGCGCTGATACGCTCTACGCCGCAGGGGCCGCTGCCGTTGATGTTTTGGCCATTGCACGTGTCGCGGAGGCCGAAGACATTTAACAATTACGCAACAGTCTTGCGATAAATTTCGGCTCGCGTATGTGAAGGGCTGGAGAGATCATATGCCGACAGTCGAAATTTACACCCAGGCTTTCTGCCCGTACTGCAGCCGCGCCGTTCGCCTCATGCGCGAGAAGGGCGTGCCGTTCACAGAAATTGATGCGCCCCGAGGCTCCGCAGCCCGCCGCGAGGCCATTGAAAGATCTGGTGGCAGCACGACCGTACCGCAGATCTTCATCGACGGCCAATCGATCGGCGGCTGCGACGAGTTGCTCGAACTCGAACGGACCGGCCGGCTTGATCCACTCCTTGCAGCATGATCCATTATCAACTCCGCTGCGCCTGCACTCATGAATTCGATGGCTGGTTTGCCAATAGTGCAAGCTTCGAACGCCAGGTGAAGCGCCGCCTTCTCAATTGCCCGCGCTGCGGTGGCACGGACGTGGCACGCGCTTTGATGGCCCCTCGAATCGGCAAGGGCAATCCGGAAGAGCCGCGCCAACAACCTCCGGCCAGGAAGCCGAGAACCGCCGCGGTCGCCGGACGCATGCCCGACGAATTGCGGGCATTGCTGGCGGGGCTGCGGCGCGAGGTCGAGACGCATTGCGACTATGTCGGCCAAGAATTCGCGGCCGAAGCGCGGCGCATCCATAATGGCGATGCCCCCTCGCGCGGCATTTACGGCGAAGCCACCGAGGCCGAATCGGAAGCGCTTGCCGAAGAAGGAATCGAGTTCGCTCAAATTCCCTGGGTGCCACCGGCCGACGGCTGACACGGAGGATCGCGGGATGCACCACACCTCACCTGCCCTGTTCGAACTGGACGGCGTCCGCCCGGACATCGATCCGGATGCGTGGGTCGCACCCGGCGCGGTATTGATTGGCGCCGTTCAAGTCGCGGCGGGAGCCAATGTCTGGTTCAATTGCACGTTACGTGCTGATAACAACGTGATCCAGATCGGTCCACGAACCAACGTCCAGGACGGCACGGTTATCCACGTGAACGCCGGCGAACGGTTCGCGGCACGCATTGGCGCCGATGTCACCATCGGTCACGCCGCAATCATTCATGCATGCACGCTGGAGAATCGCGCGTTCGTCGCCATGGGTGCCGTCGTGCTCGACGGAGCGGTCATCGAGGAAGGGGGAATGCTGGCTGCGCATTCCCTGCTGACGCCAGGCAAGCGCATCGGCCGCAACGAACTCTGGATGGGATCACCTGCCCGGCTGGTCAGGGTGATGACGAATGAGGAACGTGCCCAATATGATCTGACGGCACCGCATTACGTCGAACTTGCGGCGCGCTTCCGCAACGGGCTCAAGCCGGCCTGATCTTATCGGCACGGCATTGGAGACATGCCATGCACCAGGCGATCCGCTCCAGTCTATTCATCGGTCTGGTCAGTCTTGGCCTTTCCGGCTGCGCACTCGAAACGCCTCCTCCATCCACCGGCTATCTCCCGGCAAATGCCTTCGACGGTCGGGTCATCGGCGAAGATCCGGCGATCGCGGCAACCAACGAAGCGCGCTGGTCATTCACCCACCCCAAAGCCATGCAGGGACGACCGGCCGAAATGGCGCTTGCCGTCGCCTCGCTCGACGCCATGGCTGGACAATTTGCCACCGGCGGCCGCTGGGTCTCAATGAATAGTCTTGCCAAGCTCCAGATGCTGCGGGCGCGTCGCGCGGTGCGGGCGGTACTCGGCATCAGGCCGGGCACACCATCGCAGACCGTCATCAATTCAATGGTGACGATCAGCCTCGCCTTGCGTCATGGCAATCGGCCAGCAGCCCTTGCCGCCGCGAAAGGCGCGGAATTTACCCTCCCTCCGCCGCGCACCCTTTCAATCCTTGCACATTTCCCGCCTGTCCCGATTGCTGCAGAGGCAACCACTTTCGCAAGCCGGTATCTCTTCCCGGGCGGCGGCGGTCCTTTTTTTCTCCGCTGAGCGTTTGGTCACGGATGGTGCCGGCAGCGGCACGGGCAAAACGGAAACCGGGCCGGTCGCTATTGGCTACCGCCTCCACTTGCTGGCTTGAACCGGTAGGGGCTGGCACTGGTCGTCGAAACATCAAGCGCGAGGCGATGGGCCAGCGGCGGGAAGGCGCGGGAGCGGCAATCGGGCCGGTCGCAAAGCCTGCAGGACAGGCCAATCCCTACCGCCGCGCGGTCCAGATCGAGCCCGTCAGCATAAACGACCTCGCCGGCACGGCCGATGTCGCACCCCATCGCCACAACGCGCGTGGCCGGCGGTTCGCCCCAATGCGCGGGCGAGGCAATGATCGTGCGCGCGAAACATAGATATGTTGCGCCCTCCGGCAGTTGCGCCACCTGCACCCGGACTGTCCCGGGAGTCGCAAACGCCGAGTGCACGATCCAGCGCGGGCAGTTGCCGCCAAAACGTGCGAACGGAAACCCTGCGGCGGAAAATCGCTTCGAGACATTCCCCGCAGGGTCAACGCGCAGAAAAAAGAACGGCACGCCGCGCGCCCCCTGGCGCTGGAGCGTGGAGAGGCGGTGGCAGGCCTGCTCGAATGAGACACCGAAGCGCATCGCCAGATGTTCAACATCGTGCCGCAATTCCTGGGCTGCAGCCAAGAACGGCACATAGGGCATCAGGACGGCGCCGGCGAAATAATTAATCAGTCCGATCCGCAGCAACTCCCCCGCATCGCGTGTGGTGAGGGTCGCCCGTCGGACCACCTGTTCGATCAGATCACGGGCCTCGAACAGGCCAAGCTGGAAGGCCATCTGAAATCCGCGGCTCTCCCGCGGGAGGGTCTCGGACAGGACAAGATGCCGCCGCGCGGGATCGAACACGCGCAGTGCCCCCGGCAGGGGCGCCACGGAAACGACAAGCCCATGCTTGTGGCGCAGCCGCTCCGCCAAGGCGTGATTCATCCCCAGCGTCGCTGCCGGCAGTTCCGCCCCGAGCGCCTCTGCGGCCTCCTCAAGCTCGGGAAAGTGGTTGGCATGCTCATGAAAGACATCCCGCACTTCCTCGTTCGGCAACAGGATCTTGCGGCCGGACGGGAGCGTGATCCCGCCGGTCTCCTCCCTGACCGCCTGGAACGCGCGATACAGACCAAGCATCGCCTGGGCTGCCGCGGGGGCGGATGCGGCGATCATCTGCGCTTCGGAATCGGGCACCGACTCCGTCCCGATCAGCGGGTCGGCGAACGCTTCCCGCAACGCCTGTTCCACCTGCCGCTCGTCGGAGCCGGAAAGCGCAGCAAGATCCACCTTAAGCGTCTCGGTCAGCTTGATCAGCAGCGCAGCCGTCACGCCCCGCTGATCATGCTCGATCAGATTGAGATACGAGGTCGAGATGCCCAGCCGGCTCGCCAGTTTCTGCTGCGTCAGGCCCTGTTCCTGACGCAGGCGGCGAACGATACGACCGATTAACGGCTTGGACATGCGAACAGCCTCGTCGAGCAGGTGGATTTTTCAGATTTTACATATTGTAAAATTTTACAGTCAATTCAGCGACGCATTTCATCATTTAATGCCATTTTTGGCAATGACATTCGCGGTTGCAGCGTAAATAATTCACTCATCAGCGCGACTTGAGCGTCTGTGAATTCGCCGCCACGGCAAAGGAGAGTGTCATGTCAAATTTCCCCAACCCGGCCCATTCCCCGGAAGGCATTCCGGGTGGGCTCTCCGTCGCCCCCGGCCGATTTGCCGGAATCAAGCGCGATTATACGCCGGCCGATGTCGAGAAGCTCGCGGGATCGTTCAGGGTACGCCACACGCTCGCCGAGATGGGCGCCAATCGCCTCTGGCATCTGCTGAAGACCGAACCCTATGTGAACACGCTCGGCGCGCTCACCGGCAATCAGGCCATGCAGCAGGTAAAGGCAGGGCTGAAGGCAATCTATCTCTCCGGCTGGCAGGTCGCCGCCGACGCGAACCTGTCGGGAGAAATGTATCCCGACCAGTCGCTCTATCCGGTGAACTCGGTGCCGATGGTGGTCCGCCGCATCAACAGCGCGCTACGTCGCGCCGACCAGATCGCCCGCATGGAAGGCGATTCGTCGCAATACTGGATGGCGCCGATCATTGCGGATGCAGAGGCCGGGTTCGGCGGTGCATTGAACGCCTATGAATTGATGAAGGCCATGATCGAGGCCGGGGCGGCTGGCGTTCACTTCGAGGACCAGCTCGCCTCCGAGAAGAAGTGCGGCCATCTGGGCGGCAAGGTGCTGGTGCCCATCGCCCAGCATATCCGCACCTTGAACGCGGCCCGTCTGGCCGCCGACGTCGAGGGCGTCCCCACCGTGCTGCTCTGCCGCACCGACAGCCACGCGGCCCAGCTTCTGACCGCTGACATCGACGAGCGCGACCGCCCGTTCCTGACCGGCGAACGCACGCCGGAGGGCTTCTACCGGATCAAGCCGGGAATCGGCGTGGAATACGCGATCGCCCGCTCACTCGCCTACGCGCCATATGCCGACCTGCTCTGGTGGGAAACCTCCGAACCCAATCTCGAGGAGGCCCGGCAGTTCGCCGAAGCCATCCATAAGCAGTTCCCCGGCAAGATGCTGGCCTACAACTGCTCGCCGAGCTTCAACTGGCGCAAGAAGCTTTCGCCGGAAAAGATCGAGAGCTTCCAGCGCGAGATCGGCGCCATGGGCTACAAGTTCCAGTTCGTCACCCTGGCCGGCTTCCATTCACTGAACTACTCGATGTTCCAGCTCGCCAAGGGCTACGCCGCCCGCGGCATGAGCGCCTATTCGGAGCTACAGCAGGCGGAGTTTGCCGCCGAGAAGGACGGCTACACGGCGACGCGCCATCAGCGGGAGGTCGGCACCTCCTACTTCGACGCCGTTGCCGTCGCGATCTCCGCAGGCCAGGCCTCGACCACGGCAATGGCCGGCAGCACCGAAACCGAACAGTTCCGTGACGAAACGCCGGCTATCGACCATGGCCACGATCACGACGACGGGCTGGTGCACCATCACAGCTGGGCCGTCAGCGCACCGGATCGCTGATCCCTTCGAGTTCCCCCGCGGTGCCGGCATCGGGCCGGCACCCGTCCTGTCAACTCGCCCCGGACTTCATGTCCGGGGCAGCTTTTTATTTCGGCGACCGCTCATCGAGAACAGCAAGCCCGGCCTCCAGCGCCTTGCGCATCACGGTCGGCAGAGGCGTATCGGGCGGCGCGGCGACGATCCCGCCGGGTAGCGCCGCGACGCGGCCCGCCTTCACGGTGAGGCGCAACTCGAAATGGGTGAAAACGTGAATGATCGTGCCGGCATCAAGCCAATGCGCGGCGCATGGCGGCACCGGGGGCGGAGCTGTCGCCTCCCAATCCGTGCCCGGCACCTCCAGCATCCCTCCGAGCAATCCGCGTGGTGGCCGCCGGCGCAGGCCAATCATGCCGGATCGATCCTGCATCACGAACACGGTGCCGCGCCGCACGGGCCGCGCCGCGCGCTTCGCCTTGCGCGGCAGGTCGGCGGACAGCCCCCGGGCATGTGCCGCGCATCCGTCGCGCCACGGGCAGACCATGCATGATGGACTGCGCGGCGTGCAGACGGTGGCTCCGAGATCGAACAATGCCTGCGCAAAGTCACCTGGGCTGGATTGCGCTGCCGCCTGCGCGCCAAGGCGGGCAGCGGCGACCGCAATCGCGTCCTTCGCCGCGGGCAACGCCTCCTCGATCGCGAACATCCTGGCGGTAACCCGCTCGACATTGCCGTCCACCGGAACCACCGGAATATCGAAGGCGATCGCGCCGATCGCCGCAGCCGTATAAGGGCCGATGCCGGGCAGCGCACGTAGCCCGTCGAGCGTGACGGGAAACCCGCCCGCCTCGGCGACGGCCCTCGCGCAGCGGATCAGGTTGCGTGCCCGCGCGTAATAGCCAAGCCCCGCCCACAGGCCCAGAATCTCATCATCCACCGCGACCGCGAGGTCGCTGATCGTGGGGAAACGCTCGATGAAGCGATGGAAATAAGGTATGACAGTCGCTACGACTGTCTGCTGCAGCATGATTTCGCTCAGCCAGACATGATAGGGATCGGGCAGGGTACCCGGGCCGGCGCGCCAAGGCAGGATGCGCCGGTGAACATGATACCAGCGGAGCAGATTTTCGGCGGATGGCAGGGACCGACTCACGAAAAACGCCGACGAGACCCAGGATGCCGGCACCGGAAGCGCCGCGGCACAACGCGCCGCGCGGCATCGCAGCCCTGCTTGCCCCCGTGCTGCGGCCGGCCCTTCGGCGGCGTGGCTCGGTGCTCGGCACGCTGATCGCCGACTGGGGCGATATCGCCGGACCGGAAATTTCGTCTTGCAGCCACCCCGTCAAATTCGCCGCAGGTACGCTGACGATCGGCTGCGCGGGGCCAGACGCGCTGGCGCTTCAGCATCTCGCCCCGACCCTGATCGGGAAGATCAATCTTGCCCTCGGCGGCGCGCCCGTCCAACGGCTGCGCTTCACCGACATGATCATCCCCGCGACAACTCGACCGCTTCGACCACGACACGAGGCCGGCGCGCCACCGGCCGGACTGCCCGATGGACCGCTGGGAGACGCCCTGGCGCGGCTGCATCAAGGCGTCACGAGGCAACGGTTCAACCGGCCGGAGTAAGGTCGCCTGCATCTTGCTCAGTGCGCGTCCGACCAGTTCGCGCCGATCCCGGTCTCCACCAGCAGCGGCACCGAAAGCGATGCCGCCCCCTGCATCACCGCGCATGCGAGCTTCGCCGTCGCCTCTGCCTGATCCTTTGGCGCCTCGAAGACCAGTTCGTCATGCACCTGCAACAGCATCACGGCATCCAGTCCCGCATCTCGGATCGCCGCGGGAAGGCGCACCATCGCACGCTTGATGATGTCGGCCGCCCCTCCCTGCAACGGCGCATTGATCGCCTGGCGTTCCGCGTAACCTCGCCGCGCCGGATTTTTCTCTGTGATTCCAGGAACATAGCAGCGCCTACCGAAGGGCGTGAGAACATAGCCATGCGTGCGCGCGAATTCCGCCGTCTCGTTCATGTAGCGCCGGATTTCCGGATAGCGCGCGAAATAGGCATCAATGAAGCGCTTGGCCTCGCTATTCTCGATCCCGAGCTGGCGGGCTAGACCAAAGGCGGAAATGCCGTAGATGATGCCGAAATTGATGGCCTTCGCGCGGCGCCGGACCATCGGATCCATCCCCTCCATCGGCAGGCCGAACACCTCGGCGGCCGTGCGGGCATGGATGTCCTCGCCTTTGGCAAAACTCTCCTTCAGCGCCGGAATATCGGCAACATGCGCCAGCAGCCGCAGTTCGATCTGCGAATAGTCGGCGGAAATCAGCGCCTTGCCGGGCGCGGCGATGAAGGCTCGGCGTATCCGCGCGCCCTCGCTGGTCCGGATCGGGATGTTCTGCAGGTTCGGCTCGTTTGACGAAAGCCGTCCCGTCGTCGTGATCGCCTGGGAGAAACTGGTGTGGACCCGCTGATCCGCGATATCGATCTCGCCGACCAGGGCATCGGCGTATGTGGATTTCAGCTTCTGCAACTGCCGCCATTCCAGCACGCGGACCGGCAGATCATGACCGGATGCGGCCAGCTCCTCGAGGACGGTTGCGTCGGTTCCCCAGGCGCCCGTCTTGGTCCTTTTGCCGCCGGGCAGCCCCATCTCGTCGAACAGGATTTCCCCGAGCTGCTTCGGGCTGCCGGGATTGAAGGCGCGACCGGCGAGTTTCTCGATCTCCCGCTGGATATCGTCCATCCGCCGGGCAAACTCGGCGGACATCGACTCGAGATCGGCGCGATCGACCATGATGCCGGCACGTTCCATGCCGAGCAGCACGGATAGCAAGCGGCGCTCCATCGTTTCATAGAGCGCGAGCGCCGCCTCCGTACGCAGCCGTGGCCGCAGCAGCAGCCAGAGGCGCAGCGTGACATCGGCATCCTCAGCGGCATAGGCGGTAGCACGATCGATCGGCACGGCCGCGAAGGAAACCCGGCTACGGCCGGTTCCTGTCACCTCATCGTAGGAAATGGGCCGATGATCGAGATGCAACGCCGATAACTCGTCCATCCCATGCCCATGCCGGCCGGCGCCAAGCGTGTAGGACATCAGCATCGTGTCATCCACCGGCGTCGCATCCGCGAGGCCGGCACGCTCGAGAACGTGCAGATCGAATTTCGCGTTGTGGAAAATTTTCAGGATCGACGGATCGGCCAGAACCGGCGCCAGCCGCTCGAGCGCGAGCGGGCGTGGCAATTGCGGGCCATCCTCGTGCCCGAGCGGAACATAGGCCGCCCGGCCGGGCGCGGTCGCGACCGAGATGCCGACCAGTTTCGCGTGCCGAGGATTGAGACCGGTCGTCTCGGTGTCGATCGCAAAACGGCCGGCATGCCTGATCTCGGCAATCCAGCGGTCGAGTTCAGCCTCACTGTCGATCGTGACATAGGGGCCGAACGGCGCATCAGCCGCGGGTGCGGCCGGCGCCGGCGCATCGGCCGCACCGGCGGCTTCGGCAAGACGCTCGCCGTTCCGCTTCGCCACGCCATCAAGCCCGAGTCGGGCCTTGATGCTTTTGAAGCCCTGAGCATCCAGGAAGTCGTTCAGCATACCGTCGTGCAGCGGTGCGATCGCCAGCTCGTCGATCGGAACCGGCAAGGGAACGTCCCGTCGCAATTCGACCAGCCGGCGGGAAATCCGCGCCTCTTCGGCATACGCCACCAGTGATTCGCGTCGTTTCGACGGCTTCATCGTTCCCGAAGCGGCGGCCGCGAGAATGGATTCGAGATCGCCGAACTCGGCGATCAACTGAGCCGCTCCCTTGGGGCCGATTCCCGGTACACCGGGAACGTTGTCAACCGAGTCCCCCATCAGCGCCTGGGCATCGACCATCTGCTCCGGGGTGACGCCATACTTCGCGACGACCTCGTCAGGCCCGATCGGCGTGGACTTGATCGGGTCCAGCATCGACACATGGGCATCAAGCAACTGCATCAGATCCTTGTCGGATGAGATGATCACGGCCTCGCCCCCGGCCTTCTTCATCTCCTCGGCGTAGCTGGCGATCAGGTCATCTGCCTCGACCCCGTCCAGCTCGATAGCCGGTACGGCAAAGGCGCGGGTCGCCTCGCGCACAAGGACGAATTGCGGCACCAGTTCCTCGGGAGGTTCAGGGCGGTGCGCCTTGTACCGGGGATCGATCTCGTTCCGGAACGTCGTGCGTCCGGCATCGAAAATCACCGCGAGATGCGTGCCTGTATGCTCCTTGAGCAACCGGGCCAGCATGTTGCAGAACCCGAAGACCGCGTTGACGGGCGTGCCATCGTCCCGCGTCATCGGCGGCAAGGCATGGAAGGCCCGGAAAATGAACCCGGAGCCATCGACAAGAACCAGCCGCCTGGTCAATGCCCCTCGCCCGGCGTTGCATTTCCAGTCAGGACATAGTGGCGGGAGCAATAAGGACAGGTGACTTCGCGATCCTCAATCTTCAGATAGACGCGCGGATGCCCCAACGGGCCGCCTCCCCCGTCACAAGCGACGGTTCGCTCCCGAACCTGAATCATCTCGAAATCTATCGCGCCCGCTGAGTCGGACATGAACACCTCACGCGCTGTGTGAACGATCGCCACAATACCGCCAAAGACCCCCGATGCCTATCGCCAGCGAAGAGGACGGCCTCCACTTGCGCTGCCAACGGCCGAAGGGCATTGAGCCCAGATCCAATCCGCGCTATGCGGGCGTTGCCGGACCCGTAGCTCAGCTGGATAGAGCGTTGCCCTCCGAAGGCAAAGGTCGCGCGTTCGAATCGCGCCGGGTCCGCCATATATACCTCAGAAATCGAACCGCTTTTCGCAGAAGGGCATCGAAGATGCGCACGCTGTTGCAGAGGCGGCAGTCCGGCGCACGCTGGCCAGAATAATCAAATAATCAATCGTGGTGAGCAATCTCGCCGCATGCGACAGCCGGCAGCGCACATGAAGGGCGCGGGCGATACGCAATGAGGCGTTCACGCTGCCGGAGATTTCTTCAGCAGATGTGAAGCACAGTTATACCCGAGGTGACATTCGGAAACCGGAAATCACCACTTAAGTGCTTGATTTTATGGTGCTGTCAGAGGGAATTGAACCCTCGACCTCCTCATTACCAATGAGGTGCTCTACCCCTGAGCTATGACAGCGCCGCGTTGCCGGGCGGTATATCCAAAGGAGCCGCCCGGCGCAAGCGCGGCACTTGACGGCATCCCTGCAATTCCGCTTTGTCCTGCCATGACCGGCAGCACAAAAGATACTCGCAGCGACGCCGAGGCGGCCGCGGCAGCTCGAAGGCAGCGCGAGGCTGAAGCTCTGCGCGCCAATCTCTGGCGCCGCAAGCAGCAACTTCGTGAACGCGCCGCTCAGCCCGCAGTCAGGCCGGAAGCCGCTGACGGAGACAGCCCATGCCGGTAATGCCGGACCACTGGATTCGCGAGCAGGCTGTATCGAACGGGATGATCGATCCCTTCGTCGAAACCCAGAAGCGCGACGGGGTGATCTCCTACGGATTGTCGTCCTATGGCTATGACGCCCGGGTTGCCGACGACTTCAAGATCTTCACCAATGTCGATTCCGCTGTTGTCGATCCGAAAAATTTTTCATCCGACAGCTTTGTCGACCGCAAGGGGCCCGTCTGCATCATCCCCCCCAACTCCTTCGCGCTCGCGCACACGGTCGAATATTTCCGCATCCCGCGCGATGTGCTGGTCATCTGTCTCGGGAAATCGACCTATGCGCGCTGCGGCATCATCGTGAACGTCACCCCGCTCGAACCCGAATGGGAGGGACAGGTGACCATCGAGATCTCGAACACCACCCCCCTGCCCGCCAAGATCTACGCCAACGAGGGGATCTGCCAGTTCCTCTTCCTGCAGGGCTCTGCGCCGCCCGAAACCAGCTATGCCGACAAGGCCGGCAAATACATGCGCCAGCGCGGCGTTTCGCTTCCCAGACTGTGAGGCTTCATGGATAGAATCCGCATCCGCGGCGGTCGGCCGCTGGAAGGCGTCATCGACATTTCGGGCGCCAAGAATTCGGCGCTCAAGGTGATGGTCGCCGGCCTGCTCACCGACGAGCGGCTGGAACTCGAGAACGTTCCGGCCCTCGCCGACGTCGCGACCATGGCGCAACTGCTCGCGCAACACGGCATCGCCGTCGAGGAAACCGGAGCAAAGCAGCTATCGGTCGGCGGCGCCATCACGAATACCGAGGCGCCCTACGACATCGTGCGCAAGATGCGCGCCTCGATCCTGGTTCTCGGCCCGCTGCTGGCGCGCACCGGTGAGGCCCGCGTGTCGCTGCCCGGCGGCTGCGCGATCGGCACCCGCCCGGTCGACCTGCACCTCAAGGGGCTGGAGGCGATGGGTGCCGAGATCGCCCTCGATGGCGGCTACATCAACGCCCGCGCGCCCAAAGGGCTGCATGGCGCGACCATCACCTTTCCCTTCGTGTCGGTCGGCGCCACCGAGCAGCTGCTGCTCACCGCCACCCTCGCCGAGGGCGAGACCGTGCTGGTCAACGCCGCCCGCGAGCCGGAGATCGGCGATCTCGCCGACTGCCTGAACAAGATGGGCGCGGATATCAGCGGAATCGGCTCGGACCGGCTCACCATTCGCGGGGTGAAGGCTCTGCACGGCGCGCGGCACACCATCCTGCCGGACCGGATCGAGGCGGGCACCTATGCCTGTGCCGCGGCCATCACCGGCGGCGGCGTTCTGCTCCGCGGCGCACGGATGTTCGACCTCGGCGCGCTGGCCTCCACGCTCGGCGAGGCGGGCGTGGATGTGACGGAAGTGGCCGAGGGCGTCACCGTCAGCCGGCGCAACGGGCTGCATGGCACCGATGCGATGACCGAGCCCTTCCCCGGCTTCGTGACCGACATGCAGGCGCAGTTCATGACGCTGATGGCCGTGGCCGAGGGCGCCTCGATGATCACCGAGACGATCTTCGAGAACCGCTTCATGCATGTGCCCGAGCTCAACCGCATGGGCGCGCGCATCAACGTCCACGGTTCATCGGCGATCGTGCGCGGCGTGCCGGGGCTGTCCGGCGCGCCGGTCATGGCGACCGACCTGCGCGCCTCGTTCTCGCTGGTGCTCGCCGGTCTCGCCGCGAAGGGCGAGACGATCGTCAACCGCGTCTATCACCTCGACCGGGGTTACGAGGCCGTCGAGCGCAAGCTCGCCGCGTGCGGCGCCGATATCGAGCGGCTCAGGGACTGAGCCGCCCGCTCGGCGTCGATCATGTAGTCACGCGTGAGCGGAGCCGCGTCCTGCCGGCGGGCCAGCTGGATCTGGAAGACCATGTGGTCCTGCACCTCGAAGGCAAGCTGCGAACCTGCAAGGTAGAACTCGAACATCCGGCAGAACCGCTCGTCGTACAGCGAGGCGATGGCATCGCGGTTGGCGGCGAAGCGCTTGCGCCAGTGGGCGAGCGTCTTCGCATAATGCAGCCGCAGGATCTCAATGTCGGTGCTGCGCAGGCCGGACCGTTCGAGCGGCGCGAACACCTCGGACAGCGAGGGCGAATACCCGCCGGGGAAAATGTATTTTGCCAGCCACGGGCTGGTGACGTCAGGACCATCGAAGCGGCCGATCGCGTGCAGCAGGGCCACCCCGTCCGGCTTCAGGCACCGCTGCACCGTGGCAAAGAAACTCGGATAATTCGGCACGCCGACATGCTCGAACATGCCGACCGACACGATGCGGTCGAATTCGCGGGTCATCGCCCGGTAGTCCATCAGTTCGAAACTGACGCGATCGGCGAGCCCCTCCGCCTCGGCGCGGCGGCGTGCCTCCGCGAGTTGTTCCTCGGAAAGGGTGATCCCGGTCACCCGCGCGCCATAGTCGCGCGCCATGGTCAGCGCCATGCCGCCCCAGCCGCAGCCGATGTCGAGAACTTCCAGGTCCGGCCGGTCGAGCAGCAGCTTGGAGGCGATATGCCGCTTCTTCGCCGCCTGTGCCTCGTCGATCGTCTCGTCGCCGCGCGGAAAATAGCCGCAGGAATATTGCCGGTCGCGATCGAGGAACAGCGCGTAGAGCCGGCCGTTCAAATCATAGTGATGCGCAACGTTGCGCTTCGAGCGGCGGGCATTGTTGAGCTGCGCCAGCGGGCGGAACACGCGCCCGAACGCGTTGCGCAGTCGCAGCGCCGGAATGCGTCCCTCGCTTTCCTGCACGCTCGAGAGCAGGACATGCAGAACGTCATAGATAGAGCCGTCGACGGGATCGAGCGCGCCCTCCATGTAGCCTTCGCCGAGCGCCATGGCCGGATCGGTGACGAGCCGGCGGATGATGGCGGGATCGCGGATCGCGAGGGTTGCCGCCCGCCCCGGGCGGCCTGCGTAATGGGAGATCGCGCCATCCGGCCAGATCACGCTCAGATCGCCGTGGGCGACCAGGCGTTTCAACAGGTTGTCCAGTAATATCCGCATGACCAATCTCCGCCGGCTGAAGAACCCGGCAAGGATTTGGTAACTGACGCCCCGTCGGAAAAGAGGGAAACGACAGAATGGCTACCAGAGCTGCAAGAACGGAAAAACGGCGCCGGTCCGCGGACCGACGCCGTTCATCAGCACTGGAAGCCCGGGATGCCGGTCAGGCGGTCTGTTCCGGCCCCTCGGCGACTTCCTCGCCGGTCTCCAGTTCGTACTCGCTTTCCTCGCGCATGATGGCCTCGCCACGCGCCTGCTTCTCCGCCTCTTCCGGCGAGCGGGCGACGTTGACGACGACATCGATCAGCACTTCGGGATGCAGCGCCACGCGAACCGTCGCAAGGCCCAGCGTCTTGATCGGGTGGACCAGCAGGACCTGGCTGCGCGTGATGCCGAGGCTCGCTTCGCCACAGGCATCGGCGATGTCGCGCGACGTCACCGAGCCGTAGAGCGAGCCGGCGTCGCTGGCCTGGCGGATCAGCGTCACGGTCAGGCCGGCGACGCGCTCGGCGACGCGCTCGGCCTCCTCGCGGCGCTTGAGGTTCTGCGCCTCGAGATGGGCACGCTCACGCTCGAAGCGCTCGCGGTTCTGCTTGGTGGCGCGCACGGCCTTGGCCTGGGGCAGCAGGAAGTTGCGGGCATAGCCCGGCTTCACCTTCACCACTTCGCCCATCTGCCCGAGATGCTCGACGCGCTGGAGCAGGATCAGTTCGACTTGTGCCATGATGCTAGCTCCTCAATCGACCACGTAGGGGAGCAGGGCGAGGAAGCGGGCGCGCTTGATGGCGCGCGCGAGTTCGCGCTGCTTCTTGGCCGAAACGGCGGTGATGCGGCTCGGCACGATCTTGCCGCGCTCCGAGAGGAAGCGCGACAGCAGCCGGACGTCCTTGTAATCGATCTTCGGCGCGTTCGGGCCGGAGAACGGGCAGGCCTTGCGGCGGCGGTAGAACGGACGGCGCGCGCCGACCGCGGTGCGACGGGCGGCCGGGGTATTGACCGGCGCGGTCTCGATGCTGTCGGACATGGCTCAGTTCTCCTCGTTCTGATCTTCGTCGCGGTCCGAACGATACTCGTCGCGCGCCCGGTATTCCTCGCGATCATCGGCGCCGCGCCGGCGGCCCGAATCGAAGCGGCCGGCGGGCTTCGGCCCGCGGAACCCGCGATCGCGATCACGGTCCTCGCCGCGGCGCGCGAGCGGCGCGGACGGCGCCTCGTCGATGTCCTCGACGCGCACGGTCATGAAGCGCAACACGTCCTCGTTCAGGCCGAGCTGGCGCTCCATCTCGCTGATCGTCGCCGGTTCGGCATCGAGCCCGAGCAGGACATAATGTCCCTTGCGGTTCTTCTTGATGCGGTAGGCGAGATTGCGCAGGCCCCAGTATTCGCGCTTCTTCACCGCGCCGCTTTCGCTCTCGACCTGGGCGGTCACCGCGTCGGCGATGGTGTCGACCTGCTGCTGCGTGATTTCACTGCGCGCGATCAGCACGCATTCGTATAGCGGCATATGTCCCCCTGTGGTTGGTTTCAGCCCCGGCGCCGGTGAGCGCCTATTTCCCCCATGGAAACGGGCATAGCCGGGCGAAATGCCATCCGCCCGGCAGGGAAGAGCGGGCAATCGCACAATCCCCGACGGATGGCAAGCGGCACGATCAGAGCGGGCGGGGATGACCGATGTCGTAGAGCGTCAGGTCGCGATCGAGCACGCCGATCTCCCGCAGCGCCGCGCGCCAGGCCCGCATATGCGCCGAGGCGGCATGAGCGTCGAGCGCCTGCTGATCGGTCCACCGCTCGCTGACGCGAATCAGCCCGGGATCAAGCACGTCTTCGGCGAAGGCGTATTCGAGGCAGCCCGCCTCGTCCCGCGTGGCCGCGATCATGGCCGCCATCGGCGCCCGCGCCGCCGCCATCCGGTCGGCCGGCAGCCTGATCGTTCCCATGATGCACAGCATTTCGAGTCCTTTCCTTCAGTCCGTATCCGTGGCGAACGCCATGAGTTCGGCGCCGTCCTCGATCAGGTCGCCCACCGCGCAATGGAGGGCGGCGATCACCCCGTCCCGCGGGGCGGTGATGCGGAACTGCACCTTCATCGCCTCGATCACCGCGAGCAGATCGCCCTCGCGCACCGCGCTGCCCGCGGCGACGGCGAGTTCCACGACCTTGCCCGGCATCACGCTGGTGACCCGCGCCGCCGCGCCGTCCGCCTCGCCCGCCGCGCGGTGCGGATCGGCGACGGCCAGCACGTGGCGCGCGCCATCGGCAAAAACGACGATCCGTCCCCCCTGGCCGCTCGTGCCCAGCCGCGCGACGATACCGTCGATCTCGACCGACACTTCATCCTCGCCGGCCGCATCGACGCAAACGAAGACCTCCCGCCCCGCGTGGTCGAGGCGGAAATGCCGCTCGTCGCGCGGATGCAGGCGCAGATGGTGCGTGGCCTCGCCATCCTCGATCACGACATCCTGGAAACGCTCGCCATTCAGCCGCCAGGCCGCGCGCGTCGCCCAGGGCGACCACGGATCGGAAGGATCGCCGCTTTGCGGCAGCGTGGCCAGCCAGCGATGCGCCGCCGCCGCCAGCACCGCGACCGGCGGCGCGCCCCGCGCCGGCAGCAGCGCCGCCTCGTGCCGGGCGATGAACCCGGTATCGAGCGCGGCCGCGCAAAAATCCGGGTGCGTCACGATCCGCCGCAGCAGGTCGAGATTGGTCTGCACCCCGTCGATCTCGCAGGCCGCCAGCGCTTGCGCCATGTGCCGCAGCGCGCCGTCCCGGTCCTCGTCCCAGGTGACGAGCTTGGCGATCATCGGATCGTAATGCACCGACACCTCGTCGCCGGCGCGCACGCCGGATTCGATCCGCAAATGGCGGCTCTCCGCCGGCAGGCGCAGCCGCGCCAGCGCGCCGGTCGAGGGCGCGAAATCCCGGGCCGGGTCCTCGGCATAGAGCCGCACCTCCACCGCGTGGCCCCGCCGGCCGATCCCCTCCTGCTTCAGGGGCAGCGCCTCGCCCGCGGCCACGCGGAACTGCCATTCGACGAGGTCGATCCCGGTGATCATCTCGGTCACCGGATGCTCGACCTGCAGCCGCGTGTTCATTTCCATGAAGTGGAACGCGCCATCCTCGGCGATGAACTCGACCGTTCCGGCGCCGACATAGCCGATCGCCCGCGCGGCGTCGCAGGCCGTCTTGCCCATTGCCGCGCGCATCGCCTCGTCGATCAGCGGCGCCGGCGCCTCCTCGACGATCTTCTGGTGCCGCCGCTGGATCGAGCAGTCGCGCTCGTGCAGCGAAACCACGTTGCCGTGGGTGTCGGCGAAGACCTGGATCTCGATATGCCGCGGCTTCGTCAGGTATTTCTCGACCAGCACGCGGTCATCGCCGAAGGCGGCGCGCGCCTCGCCCTTCGCCCGGTCGAGCTCGGCCGCGAAATCGGCCGCCGCGCGCACCACGCGCATGCCCTTGCCGCCGCCACCGGCGGACGCCTTGATCAGCACCGGATAGCCGATCTCCGCCGCCGCCCGCGCCAGCGCCGCCGGGTCCTGGTCCGCGCCGTGATAGCCGGGCACCAGCGGCACGCCGGCCTGTTCCATCAGCGCCTTCGCCGCCGATTTCGAGCCCATCGCCCGGATCGCTTCCGCCGGCGGCCCGACGAACACGAGCCCCGCCGCGGCGCAGGCCTCCGCGAAATCGGCGTTCTCGCTGAGAAACCCGTAACCCGGATGGATCGCCTCGGCACCGGTGCGCCGCGCCGCCTCGATGATCCGGTCGATCGCGAGATAGCTCTCCGCCGCCGCCGGCGGCCCGATCCGCACCGCCGCATCCGCCATCGCGACATGCGCCGCCCCCGCATCGGCATCCGAGAACACCGCGATGCTGCGCAGCCCCATCCGCCGCGCCGTGCGGATCACCCGGCAGGCGATCTCTCCGCGATTGGCGATCAGGACCGATCCGAACATCGCGCTCACCCCGCCCGCCAGGACGGCGCGCGTTTCTCCAGAAACGCGGCCAGGCCTTCCTGCGCCTCGGCGCTCGCGCGGCGATCGGCGATGCGCCGCGCCGTCATGTTCACCAGCGCATCATCGATATCCCGGCCCGCGACATCGCCGACCAGCGCCTTCGCATCCGCCTGCGCCTCGGGCCCGCCCTGGGCGAGGGTCGCGATCATCGCATCCCGCGCCGCCGCCAGCCCGTCGCGCGGCGCCACGATATGCGCGAGTCCGATCCGCATCGCCTCCGGCGCGGGGATCACCTCGGCGGAGCAAAAATACCGCCGCGCCTGGTGCGGCCCGATCGCGGCGACGACATAGGGGCTGATCACCGCCGGGATCAGGCCGAGCCGGACCTCGGAGAAGCAGAATTTCGCATCCTCCGCGGCGATCACGATGTCGCAGCACGCCGCAAGCCCGGCGCCGCCGCCGAAGGCCGCCCCCTGCACCAGCCCGATCACCGGCTTCGGCAGGTCGTTCAGCGTCCGCATCAGCCGGCCCAGCCCCAGCGCGTCCGCGTGGTTCTGCTCGGCCGTGTAAGCCGCGCTGCGACGCATCCAGTTGAGATCGGCGCCCGCGGAAAAACTCTTCCCCCGCCCCTCCAGCACCACGCGGCGGACGCGCGGATCCTCGCCCGCCCGCAGGCAGGCGGCGGTCAGCGCCGCGATCATCCCCTCGTCGAACGCGTTGTGCAGCGCGGGGCGGTTCATCGAGATCGTCGCGGTGCCGTCTTCGGCCAGGGAAAATTCAACCGGTTCGCTCATCGCCTCACATCCTGAACAGGCCGAACCGCGTCGGCTCGATCGGCGCGTTCAGGCTCGCCGAGAGCCCGAGCGCCAGCACCATCCGCGTATCCGCCGGGTCGATCACCCCATCGTCCCACAGCCGGGCGCTGGCGTAATAAGGATGCCCCTGATGCTCGTACTGCGCCTCGATCGGCGCCCGGAACGCCTGCTCCTCCGCCGCCGACCATGCGCCGCCCCGCGCCTCGATATTGTCGCGCCGGAGCGTCGCCAGCACCGACGCCGCCTGCGTCCCGCCCATCACCGAGATCCGCGCGTTCGGCCACATCCACAGGAAGCGCGGATCGTAGGCCCGGCCGCACATGCCGTAATTCCCGGCCCCGAACGAGCCGCCGATGATCACGGTGAATTTCGGCACGTTCGCGGTGGCCACCGCCGTCACCAGCTTTGCGCCGTCCCTGGCGATGCCGCCGGATTCGTATTTCCGCCCGACCATGAAGCCGGTGATGTTCTGCAGGAACACCAGCGGAATCCCCCGCTGCGCGCAGAGCTCGATGAAATGCGCGCCCTTGAGCGCCGATTCGGAGAACAGCACGCCGTTATTCGCGACGATGCCGACCGGATAGCCCCAGATGCGGGCGAAGGCGGTCACCAGCGTCGTGCCGTAGCGCGCCTTGAACTCGTCGAATTCGCCGGCATCGACGATAAGCCGGATCACCTCGCGCACGTCATAGGGCGTGCGCGGATCGGCCGGCACGGCGCCATAGATCGCATCCGGCGCCCCCACCGGCGGGCGTGGCGGGAGCAAGTCCATCTGCGCCGGCTTGCGGGTGTTCAGCCCGCCGACGATCCGCCGGGCAATGCCGAGGGCATGCGCGTCCGACTCTGCGAAATGATCGGCCACACCGGAGACCCTCGTATGCACGTCGGCCCCGCCCAGCGCCTCGGCGGTGACCACCTCGCCGGTCGCCGCCTTCACCAGCGGCGGGCCGCCGAGAAAAATCGTCCCCTGCTCGCGGACGATGATGCTCTCATCGGCCATCGCCGGCACATAGGCGCCGCCCGCCGTGCAGGAGCCCATCACCACCGCGATCTGCGGAATCCCCGCCGCAGACATCTGCGCCTGATTGTAGAAGATGCGGCCGAAATGCTCGCGGTCGGGGAAGACCTCGTCCTGGTTGGGCAGGTTGGCGCCGCCGGAATCGACGAGATAGAGGCAGGGCAGCCGGTTCTGCGCCGCGATCGCCTGGGCGCGCAGGTGCTTCTTGACCGTGATCGGGAAATAGGTGCCGCCCTTCACCGTGGCGTCGTTGGCGACGATCACGCATTCCCGCCCCGACACCCGGCCGATCCCGGTGATGATGCCGCCGGCCGGCACCGGCTCGTCATACATGCCGTACCCGGCGAGCTGGGAGAATTCGAGGAAGGGCGATGCCGGGTCGATCAGCGTGCGGATCCGGTCACGCGGCAGCAGCTTCCCCCGCGCGACATGCCGCTCCCGCGCCGCTTCACCGCCGCCGGCGCGGATGTCATCCACCCTGGCGCGCAGATCCTCGACCAGGCTGCGCATCGCCTCCTGATTCGCCCGAAACGCGGCGCTGCGCGGATCGAGCGACGAGCGGAACGCCGTCATGCGTCAGTCTGCCTGAACATTGCGCCTCCATCCCGTTGATTATGCTCCTGTCTATCGCGCAACTGCCTGCCCCCGGCAAGGCGGGGCGGCGAAACTCCCGCGCCAGCGCCAGCAGAACCGGCGGTCCGTCGATCAGATAGCGCCGTGCCAGGCGCGCCGGCTCGCGCATCAGGCGCCATGCCCATTCCAGCCCCGCCGCCCGCAACGGCGCCGGCGCGCGGCGCAGCACCCCGGACAGAAACAGCGGCGCCGCGCCGACGCACAGCCCGATGCCCAGGGCGCGTCCGCGCCGCCGCACCGCCTGCGCCAGCACCTCCTGCCGCGGCGATCCCACGGCGAGGATCGTGCAATCCGCCCGCGCGCGCTCGATGAAGTCCACCACCGCGCCGAGGGCCGCCTCGTCATGCTCGAACCCGCGGGCCGGTTCGGCATGGGTGAAATCGACGCCCGGATAGCATGCGGCGAAGGCGTCCATCGCCGCGGCATCGAGGCCGACGACCGCCACCCTCGCGCCGCGCATCTCCAGCGCCGGCATCACCGCCGCCAGCAGGTCCGCCCCGGTCACCACCGGCGGCGGCACAACGCCGCAGATCCGCGCGAGACCCGCCGCAACCCGCGAATCCAGCAGACACAGCGCGGCATCGTCATAAGCCGTTCGCAAGTCTCCGCCCCGCCGCAACCGACCGAGATGATCGACATTCGGCGTCACGACATAGCCGAACGGCCGGCGCCGGTCCCAGCGCAGCACGAAGCCGAGCGCCGCCTCCGGCCCGAGGCGATCGAAACGAATGCCGAACGGCGCGAAGCTCCGCCCCCTCATGGCGTCCAGACCAGTGATAGCATCAGCCGCGCCTCGTGCGGCGCCGAGCCGGGCAGGTCGTGCCGCAAGGCGAAACTGGCCGACGGCCTGAACGAGACGGCGCGGGACAGCCGCCACAGCGCGCCGGCCGTCACGTCGGCCTCGGTCGCCGCATGGCCGGAAACCCGCCCCTGCCGCGCGGCGACATCGACGGTGAACAGCAGGTCGCGCGCATAGGATTCGGCAAGGCCGAGCCGCTCGGTCGTCAGGATGCTGCCCGGCACGCCGAACCCGCCATCCGCTCCCGCTCGGCGCGACAGATCGAGATCGACGGCGATCAGCGGATCCGGCGTCCATTGCAGCGCCAGGTCGCCAACCACGGCAATGCCGGACGCCGGTCCCCCTTCCGCATAGCGGATCCACTCGGCGCCGCCGACCACGCGCAGGCGCCACAGCGCCCGCGCGCCGGTCACCCCGCCGGCCAGCACGGCAAGGCTCGAACTGTCGGCAAAGCCGCTGCCAGGCAGCGCCCCTGCATACCGGGTCGCGCCGGCCCGCAGCAGGAGGAGTTCCCGCAGTGGCGCGCCATCCGCCGTTTCCAGCGCGACTTGCCCGCGCGTGATGGCGCGGCTGCCGAAGCCGGCCGGCCCCGCGCCGCCGGCGGCCACACGGTCGCGTCCGAACCGGACCCGCGCCGTGGCGTCGAAGGCGCCGAAGCCGAGCCTCAGGCCGATCCGACCGGCATCCGTCGTCACGTCGAGCGGCGCCGCCCCGCCATTGGCGGCGAGTCCCAGCGCCGTCTGCGCTGTGCTGACATGGGCGGCACCGAGCGTGATCCGGTCCGGCCCGAACGGCAGGGCGAGGCCGAGCGCCGCCGTCACCCGGTTGGCATTGGCGGCGGGATCGCGGGCATAGCGGTCCAGCTCGGCATTCGCGAATCCGGCAAGGCCCAGTTCGGGGTCGGCCAGCCGCACTTCCGGCCGCACCATGCCCATCGCCGTGATCCCCTGGCCGGCGCCGGGCGCAGTATCGAGCCCGGCATCGACCGCGAGACGGGGAAACACCTCAAGTCCGGCGCTCGCGAGCGGCGCAAGGGGGACCGGAAAATCGCCCGAATGCAGGCGGGAGCGCGCAGAAACCCCCGGCGCGACGCCGAAACCCGGGATCGCCATCGGCAGGAAACTGCCCAGCGAATCCCCCCGCGCGCCCCCCCCGGCCGCGACAAGCGCGGGCAATGCAAAAAGAATGCACCGCAGGAGGGCCGGAAAATCTATCAAATCAATTGCAATCAGCGGTCATTTGCGCTCAGGTATACACAACCTTTAATTGTGTGTCGTGCAAAAAACAGGGGCACTCATGCAAGACGCCGCCATAGACCCGATACGCCTCAGCGTTGCGATCTGCACCCATAACCGCGGCCGCGAGACCGAACGCTGCCTCGCGGCGCTTTCACCCGCGCCCGAGGGGGTCGAGACGCTCGTCATCGACTCCGGTTCGGCACCGCGCGAGGCAGAGCTGATCCGCGCCGCCGCCGCCCGCCACGGCGCCACGCATGTCCGGTTGCCCGCACCCGGACTGAGCGAGGCGCGCAACGCCGCCCTCGCGGCCGCGCGGGGCAGGTGGATCGCCTATCTCGATGACGACGCCACCCCTGCCAGGGACTGGTGCGCCGTGCTGCTGCGCACCGTCGCGGCGGACCCGGAACTGGCCGCGACCGGCGGCCCGATCCTGCCGCAATGGCAGGCTCAGTTGCCATGCTGGTGGCCGCCCTCGCTGCGCGCCGTGCTGACCATCATCGACCAGGTGCGGCCGAGCGAGCCGGGGGTCGCCGACATCGATCCCTATGGCGCCAACATCGCCTTCCGGCGCGATGTTCTCGCCCGTTTCGGCGGGTTTCCCACCTGTCTCGGCCGGCGCGCCGGGCTGATGATCTCGAACGAGGAAACCTACATCATCCGCCGTCTCCGCCGGGGCGGGCTGAAGGTGCGCTTCACGCCGGACCTCGTGGTGCATCACGAGATCGACCGCTCGCGCCTCAACCCCGCCTGGCTGGTCCGCCGGCAATACTGGTCCGGCGTATCCGAGGCGGTGATGCTGGGCGCCCTCGGCGAGCCACGCCTCGCGCGGGCCGCGCGCCTCGCGCTGCACGCGCTGCTGCTCGCCCCGTTCGGCCTCTGGCCGCCGGCGAGCACCGGCCAGATCGGTCTGCGCTGCAAGGCCGCCTACGCCCGCGGTTTCCTGCGCGGCGCGCTGGGCGAGGGGCACATCGTGCATCCAGCCCTGCCGTGAACCGACGGGCGGATATCGACCGCGCCAAGGGTCTCGCCATCTCGCTGGTCGTCTTCGGCCATATCGTCGCCCGGCAAGACCCGGCGCATGTGCTCTGGTATCCGGCGCTGCGCCGGGCGGTCTATGGCTTCCACATGCCGTTCTTCTTCTACCTCAGCGGGCTCGTCACCTGGCTGGCCGGCCATGCCGGAACGCCGCCGGCGGGATGGCCGGGGCTGATCCGCGCGCGGGCGCGGCGCCTGCTGATCCCCTTCGCCGTCATGGCATTCGCGATCACCGCCGGAAAACTCGCCGCCGCCCGTTTCATCCATGTTGACAACCCCCCGCAAGGCCTGCTCGGCGGACTGGCGGACACGATCTGGCATCCGCTCGCCAGCCCGGCCTACTCGCTGTGGTACCTCGCGGTGCTCTTCCTGCTCAGTGTGGCAACGCCGCTGCTTCTCGCCGCCTGCCGCGGCCGCCTCTGGCCGGTGATCTGCATCTTCGCCGCGTTCCAGTTCATCCCCCTGCCCTGGCATCTCTACCTGGCCGAGACAGGCCGCTACGCGCTGTTCTTCGGCGCCGGCCTCGCGGCAGGAGCCCTCGGCGACCGCTGGACCGGCTGGATCGACCGCTGGCGCTGGCCGCTGATCGCTGCCTTCGTGACCGGCTTCGCCTTCGTCGCGCTCGACGGCAACGTGCTGCCGTTCAATCTGCGCCTGGTCACGCTCGGCCTCACGGCGATGCCCGCACTTCACGCCCTGGTAAGATTTCCGTGCCTATCCTCCGCCCGGACACTGGCAACGCTCGGACGGTATTCCCTGATGATCTACCTGTTCAACACGATCTTCATCGGCCTCGCCAAAGGCCTGCTGCTGCTCGCCACGGGCTGGAACGGCACGCATTTCCTCCCCTTCGCCGCGGTGCTGATGAGCGCCGGCCTGCTCGGCCCGGTGGTGCTGAAGCGGGCGGTGTTGCGCTCCGTTCCCGTGCTCGACCGGATGACCGAGTGATGCGGCCATGCCGGCACCAGAACGCTCGGCCCCGCTCGGCCGGTTCCTCGATGCGCTGCCGCACGACCTCGCGGCGAGTTTTTCCGACGCGCAGCTTCGGGCGATCGAGCTGCATTTCGGCATGCGCCACCGCCTGACCCACATGATCGACTGGCGCCGCCGCCTCGGCTTCGGGCGCCTCCGACTTTATGTCGTGTTGCTGGTCGGGCGCGACCGGCATCCGGCCTGAATCTGGCGCAGCACCAGCCATCCGGCCAGAACCGTCAGCCACACCATTCGACTCTGGTACCGCGCATGCGGGCCCGATAGCGCGCCCGTGACCGCGGCATTACCCGCGAGCGCCAGGACGACGATCCTGCAGAACAGCCCGAGTGACGCCGCTTCGGGCCTGAGACGCCGCGCCGCCGCCGCGTAGAGCGCGAAGCCACAGGTCAGCCCCATCCCGCCGACCGCGAGCGCCTGCACGAATGCCGCAAGCAGGGGCGGCACCGCCATCCGCCCGCGCGCCTGCCGGCTGGCGAGATAGGCCGCGTAGGCCGTCTGCGGCAGATCGCGGCGGATCGTCTGCCACGCCGTCGCATACCAGGGACGCAGGCCACTGCCCGGCGAAAAGATCACGAGTTGCAGGCCGAAATCCCGTATCGCCGCGCCCAGGACGGCGGCCGGATGCTCGACGATGGTCCGGCGCACGATCGCATCGGTCTGGTCGATCAGCCGGCGCGGCCCTCCCGCGCGGTAGAGCGGGCTATCCGCCCGCCAGAGGAACCCATCGGCCGTGCGCGGCAGATCGCCACGATAGGCGCAAAGTGCCCAACCCGCCTTCGGACAGTCATGCGCGAGTGTCGTCCGCGCGGGACCGTTCTCGATCAGGCGGGCGAGCAGAAATGTCCCGCCATAGGGCGAGGGCGAAATGCGGCCGCGCGCAATCGCGTTCACGGCGGTCAGCCCGGCGATGCCGAGCAGGAACGGCAGCAGCAGAGGCCGCCAGCGGACCCGCTGCCGCAACGCGCGCAGCGGCAGCACGCAAAGGCAGAGTCCCGCATAGATCGGCATGTTGCTCAGATGCACGAGAATCGCCAGACCGATCACCATGGCCGGGACGATGAGGCCTGCCGCCCCTTGCGGCGCAAGAACCAGGATCGCGAAGGCCAGCACCATCAACGGCGTGAAGATGTCCGGCATCACCTGCGCCGCGGTCCAGCTCAGCGAAGACCCGGCAGCCAGCATCACCAGCAGCAGCGCGCTATCCGGCCATCCCGCCCCGGGGGCCAGCAGCCTGTGCGTCGCCCGGATCAGCGCCGCCGCAAGCAGCCCCTGCCCGGCGATCACGGGCCAGAGCGATCGCCCAAGCCCGGCGGCGAGAACGAGCAGGCTATAGAACGGCGGCCGATCCCAGCCGAGATGCCGCTCCATCATCTGCGAGATGTAGGTCCCGGTATCCGAAAAGATGAGCGGGTATCCGTTCACGAGGGCGGGCCACAGGATCAGTGCCGCCGCGACACCAATCATCATGGCGTCGGCGCCAGGCACCGGGCGGCGCCTTGCGCGCACGGCGACCTCAGAGACGGAAATAGCCGCCATAGCGCGGATGATAGAGTTCCGAGTCGGGGAAGCCCGATCTCGCGTGGCGCGGACCGTCGACCCGCGTGAGCGCGGCGCCGGCGAGCCGCAACCCGCCCTGGTCCAGCAGCGCGAGCGCCGCGGCCACGGTGCGCCGCGGGGTCTGGCCCCAGCGGATGCACAGCAGCGTGGCGGCCGCCGCGCGCGCGAGCAGCTGCGCCTCCGCCAGGGCGAAGACCGGCGGCAGATCGAGAACCACGAGATCGTAGCGCCCGTGCAGTTCCGCCATCAACCGGCCCAGCCGGTCGGACATGAAGAGAGCCAGCGCCTCGGTCGCCACGGCCCCGGCGGGCATCACGTCTGGCAGGCTTCCCCCCTCCTCCAGCCCCGGTCGATGAATCGCGGCCTCCAGGGTCGCTCGCCCGGCGAGGTGGTCGGTCAGTCCGGGCAGACCGCCGAGCCCGAAGATCATGTCGAAACTCGGCTGCCGGATGTCGCAGTCGATCACGAGAACCCGCGCCCCGCTCGCCGCAACCGACAGGGCGAGGCTGACCGCCAGCGTCGTCTTGCCCTCGCCCGGCCGCGCCGCCGTGACGGCCAGGCTGCGCGGGGCGCCGGGAGCAAGCCAGAGGCCGGTTCGCAGCGCGCGGATCTGCTCGGCAAAGGCGGAAAACGGATAACGGCGCGCATAGTCGGGCACGGACAGGCCGCGACGCTCACGCCGCCCGACCTCGGGCAGCAATGCCATGCAGGGCAATTCCAGCGCCTCGCGGACCTGCCCGCCGGAACGGAAACTTCCGTTCAGCGAATCCGCCAGCAGAGCGGCCAGCACGCCAAGGCAGAGCCCGAGCAGGACCGCGCCGGAGAGGATCGCCGCGCTGCGCGGGCCGCTCGGCTGCAGCGGGCGGGTGGCCGCGGCGATGATCCGCGCATCGGGCCGGGTCAGCGCGCTATGGCTCTCGAGCGTGCCGATCTGCTCGGTCTGCGCGCGCAGCAGGTCGCTTTCGGCCGTGCGCTCTTCCTCGAGGCGGGCCAGCGGCGCCGCCCGGACCGACTGCGCCGCCGCCCGGTCGCGCACGGCGGCGAGTTCCGCTTTCAGACTTTTCACCCGCGCCGCCGCGGCGGCGGCGCGCATCCTGTCTGCCGTGATCAACCGCCCCGTCTCCGCCGCGATCTGGCCGCGCAATGCGGCGAGGGCGCGCTTCGTCGCGCGGATATCGGGATAGTTTGGCCCTTCGGTGCTGCCGAGCGCGCGCAGTTTCGCGGCCAGTTCCGCCTCTCTCGCGCGCATCGGCGCGATCTCCGGCGCAACGGCGGCCGCGGCTTCGGCCTCGCTGCCGCCATTCAACGCCGCAAGACGCGCCCGCGCGGCCGCAAGGTCGGCCCGCGCGGCCGCAAGGCTGCCGGTCAGCTGCCCCGCCTCCTCGTTCGTCAGCGGCGCCGCGCCCGCGCCGCGCACCGTGCCGCTGCGCGCCCGTTCGCGCGCGATCGCGACATCCAGAGCCTCGAGCCGATGCGCCGTCGCCTTTGCCCGCTGGCCGAGCCAGGCCTGAGCACGATCGAGCACCGCGAGACTTTCGCGGCGTTCCCTGGCGAGATAGGCGGCCATGGCGGCGTTCGCCGCCCGTGCGGCCAGCGCCGGATCGTGGGCGGTGAAGGATACGTTGATCAACTGGGAACCGGCCGGGACGTCGATGTGAAACCGGGCGGTGACGGCGTCGCGCAACGCGTCCGGCGCAACCGGAAGCGGCGGGCCGGCGCTGCCGAGCCAGCGCCGCAACAGGGAGGGACGCTGCCGCGCGGGGTCGAATTCCGGGCTCGCGCGCAGATCGAGCCCGTCGATGACTCGCGCCACCACGGCCGGGCTTTTCAGAATGGCGGCCTGGCTGGCCATCAGCGCATCGGTCACCTGCCGCGTCTCGACCACGCCGCGTAGCAACTTCGGGTTGAAATCGACTGGATTGTAGAGAAGCGTTCCGGTCGCCGTGTATACCGGCCGCATGCGCGAAAGCGCGCCGAGCGACAGCAATGGCAGGCCAAGCGCGACCAGCACGGCAAGGCGCCAATGGCGGCGAACGGCGCGCAATGCATCGATCGGATCGGCTGCCCCCCCGATCTGCCTGACCCGGTCTCGCGCTTTTGCCGCGGTGTCCATTTCAGAACCGATTCCTGTTCACCGGAAACCCGCCCGGTTTGCAAAGCCAACCCTTGCCTGTGCATTCTGTCTGCGACACGAAATTAAGTCAATTTTAAGTTGTATATTTTGCCTATTTTCTGGCGAGGGTTGCATGTGATGCCGAAATTCCGCCGCGAAACACGTCGCCATCTGCTCGCCACGGCCGTGTCCGCGCTCGCCGCACCGGCTTTGTTGTCCGGCTGCGCGGCCTGGAGCGGCCTGCCGCCCCTGCCGCCCGCCCCGCCCGGAGGCTATCGGCTCGGCACAGGCGACCGTCTGCGCGTTGTCGTGTTCGGCCAGAAGCAGCTCACGGCAACCTACCTCGTCGACGCCTCCGGCATGATCGACCTGCCGCTGCTCGGCCCGGTGCGCGCCGCCGGCCGGACCACGGCGGCGCTGCGCCGCGCCATCGCGCGCGCGCTGGTGGCGAAGGGCATCCTGCGCCATCCGGCCGTGGCGGTGGAGGTGAAGGCCTATCGCCCGTTCTCGATCCTCGGCGAGGTGAACAAGCCCGACCAGTATGCGTTCGAACCGGGCATGACGGTGCTGGCCGCCGTCTCCCTTGCCGGCGGGTTCACCTATCGGGCGGCGGAATCGGAAGTGGGCGTGATCCGGGTGACCGGCGGCACCCCCCGCGAATATCGCGCGCCGGTCTCCGCCCTGATCGAGCCGGGCGACGTGATCCGGGTGTTCGAGCGGCATTTCTGAACAAATGGATACCGGGAGGTTGACGAAAGATTGACTTGCGCGCGCGCTGCATCTACCCCGCGCCTCCGTCAGCGCATGTAAACACGGGACCGCCCGGACGGGCGGAACGCCGCCGGCCACGTCGCCGACACGACAGGAGAAACGGAGCATGGCGGTAAACGCCTTCATCTTTCCAGGACAGGGCAGCCAGGTCGTGGGCATGGGGCGCGACCTCGCGGCCGCCTTCGCGCCGGCGCGCGAGGTGTTCGAGGAAGTGGACGAGGTTCTCAAGCAGAAACTCTCCCGCCTGATGTTCGAGGGACCGGCCGAGGAACTGACCCTCACCGAGAATGCCCAGCCGGCGCTGATGGCGATGTCGATCGCGGTGCTGCGCTGCCTCGAGAAGGAAGCCGGGATCCGCATTGCCGACCGCGCGGCTGTGGTCGCCGGCCATTCGCTCGGCGAATATTCGGCGCTCGCCGCCGCCGGCACCTTCGCCCTGGCCGATGCCGCCCGCCTGCTCAGGATCCGCGGCAACGCGATGCAGAAGGCCGTGCCGCCCGGCCTGGGGGCGATGGCCGCGCTGCTCGGCGTCGAGCTCGACGCCGCCGAATCGATCTGCACCGAGGCCGCCGAAGGTCCGGACGGACACGAGGTCGTCTCCGTCGCCAACGACAACGGCGGCGGCCAGGTCGTGATTTCCGGCACCGCCACCGCCGTTGACCGGGCGATCGAGATCGCCCGTGGCCGCGGCGTCAAGCGCGCCCTGAAACTGCCGGTCTCCGCCCCCTTCCATTGCGCGCTGATGGCCCCCGCGGCCGAGGCGATGCGCGAGGCGCTCGCGGGTGTTGCGGTCAATGCCCCGGTCGTGCCGCTGATCGCCAACGTGACCGCGGCCAAGGCGACCGACCCGGCGGACATCGTGGCCAAGCTCGTCGAGCAGGTGACGGCACCCGTGCGCTGGCGCGAATCGGTGGCCACCATGACCGCGCTCGGCGTTACCCGCTTCATCGAACTCGGCGCGGGCAAGGTGCTTTCCGGCCTCGCGCGGCGCATCGCGCCGGACGCCGAAGCATTGTCCTGCGGCACACCTGCCGAACTCGAGGAGTTGGCGAAGCATGTCGGCTGAACTCTTTTCGCTCGAAGGCCGCACGGCGCTGGTCACCGGCGCCTCCGGCGGCATCGGCGCCGCGATTGCGCGCACGCTGCACGGCCTCGGCGCGGCCGTCGCCCTCTCCGGCACCCGCGAGGCAAACCTCACGGCGCTCGCCGCCGAACTCGGCGAACGCGCCCATGTCTGCCCGGCCGACCTGTCCGACCCGAAGGCCGCCGATGCGCTGATCGCCGCGGCCGAATCGGCTCTCGGCCACATCGACATCCTGGTGAACAATGCCGGCCTGACCCGCGACGGCCTTCTGCTGCGCATGTCGGACGAGGCATGGGCCAGCGTGATGGACGTCGACCTTGCCGCGCCGTTCCGCCTCTCCCGTGCCGTCATGAAGGGGATGATGCGCCGCCGCAGCGGGCGGATCATCAATATCGGCAGCATCGTCGGCAGCACCGGCAACCCGGGCCAGGTGAACTACGCCGCCGCCAAGGCCGGCCTGATCGGCATGACCAAAGCGATGGCGCAGGAAGTCGCCTCGCGCAACATCACGGTCAATCTCGTCGCCCCCGGCTTCGTCGAGACGGCGATGACCGATGCCCTGAACGAGGCGCAGCGTGCCTCGCTTGCGGACAAGATCCCGCTCGGCCGCCTCGGCAAGCCGGAGGATATCGCAGCCTCCGTCGCCTATCTCGCCTCCGACGCGGCCGCCTGGGTCACCGGCGCGGTGCTGCACGTGAATGGCGGCATGGCCATGATCTGAGCCGCGGTTGGCGCGACCGGGCGAACCATGCTAAGCGCGCCGGACTTTCGCAGCGATCATGACGCCAGCCTCGTGCGGCATGATCAACGCATGCTATCCATTCGACCGGTGGCGGGATGGTCGACGCCGCCGGTTCAAACCGCCCAACGATCGATAATCGCTACAGGAGCACGAATTCGATGAGTGAAGTCGCCGAAAAAGTTAAGAAGATCGTCGTCGAGCATCTCGGCGTGGACGAAGCCAAGGTGACCCCGGAAGCCTCCTTCATCGACGATCTGGGCGCGGACAGCCTCGACACCGTCGAACTGGTGATGGCCTTCGAGGAAGCCTTCGGCGTGGAAATCCCCGAGGACGCCGCCGAAAAGATCGGCACCGTGAAGGACGCCATCGACTATATCGAGAAAAAGAAAGCCGAATAAGTCGGGTAGCGGACGGGACATGAACATGCGTCGGGTCGTGGTGACAGGCATGGGGATCGCGAGCCCGCTCGGGGTCGGGGTCGAGCATGTCTGGCGGCGTCTGGTCGCCGGCGAATCGGGCATCGGTCCGATAACCGGGTTCGACCCGGCGGAGCTGCCCTGCAAGGTCGCGGGCGAACTGCCCGCGGGATCGCGGGCGGATGGCGGATTCGACCTCAATGAGTGGGTTCCGCCCAAGGAACAGAAGAAGATGGACCGCTTCATCCATCTCGGCATGGCCGCGGCCGTCGAGGCAATGGAGGATTCGGGCTGGACACCTGAGACCGAAGAAGAGCGTTGCGCCGCCGGCGTGATGATCGGCTCCGGCATCGGCGGCCTGCAGACCATCTACGAAGCGTCCGTCATGGTGCATGAGGGCCGGGCCCGCCGGCTTTCGCCCTTCTTCATTCCGTCCGCCCTGGTGAATCTCGTGTCGGGGCACGTCTCGATCCGGTTCGGGCTCAAGGGACCGAACCATTCCGCGGTCACCGCCTGCGCCACGGGCGTTCACGCTGTCGGCGATGCCGCGCGGCTCATCGCCTTTGGCGATGCCGACATTATGCTCGCCGGCGGCGCCGAAGGGGCCGTCTGCGAAATCGGCATCGCCGGGTTCTGCGCCTCACGCGCCCTGTCCACCGCGTTCAACGACAATCCGAAGGCCGCCTCCCGCCCGTGGGACAAGGACCGCGACGGGTTCGTCATGGGCGAAGGCGCTGGCGTGCTGTTCCTCGAGGAATACGAGCACGCCAAGAGGCGCGGCGCGAAAATCTACGCCGAGATCGCGGGCTACGGCATGTCCGGCGACGCGCACCACATCACCGCCCCCGCACCGCATCACGACGGCGCCTTCCGTGCGATGAAAGCGGCGTTGAAATCCGGCGGCCTCACGCCGGCGGATGTCGACTACATCAACGCGCACGGCACCTCGACCCCGATGGGCGACGACCTCGAACTCGAAGCCGTGGAAAACCTGTTCGGCGACGCAGCGAAGACCGTGGCGATGTCCTCGACCAAATCGGCGACCGGCCACCTGCTCGGCGCCGCCGGCGCGGTGGAGGCGATCTTCTCGATCCTCGCCCTGCGCGACGGCATCGCCCCGCCAACCCTCAATCTCGACGAGCCGAGCCGCGCCAGCGTGATCGACCGCGTCGCCCATACCGCCCAGCAGCGCAAGATCGATATCGTGTTGTCCAACAGCTTCGGCTTCGGCGGCACCAACGCCTCGATCCTGTTCCGCAAGCCAGGCTGAGCCTGGCCCCGGCGGGCATGCGGGGAAGCGGGCGCCTCATCCTCCTGCTGCTCACCGTTCTGGTGCTGCTGCAGCTGGGCCGCATGGCCGTCGACCAGGCCTATGATGGCCCGGGCCCGCTCCCGGCCTCCGCCGACATCTACATCCCGCCCGGCAGCACAAGGCAGGTCGCCGGGCTGCTGGCGCGGAAGAAGGTTATCCGCACACCCCTGATCTTCGAGGTGGCGGCGTTCCTCACCAGCCGGCAAGGGCCGATCCGCTCCGGCGAATTCCGTTTCATCGATCATGGCAGCCTGCGTTCGGTGCTGCGCACGCTGCGCTTCGCGCCGGAAGTGGAACACAAGGCAACCATCCCCGAAGGTCTGACTTCGGTGCAGATCGCCGACATCATCAACGCCCTGCCGGACGCCACCGGCCACGTGGCACCGCCGCCCGAGGGCAGCGTGCTGCCGCAGACCTATGATTATACCTACGGCACAAGGCGAGCCGCCATCATTGCCCGCATGCAGACGGCGATGCGAACCGCGCTGGCGAAAGCCTGGGCATCGCGCGCCCAGGGCCTGCCGCTGCAATCCCCGCGGCAGGCGCTCATTCTCGCCTCGATCGTGCAACTGGAGACGCCGCTTCCCGCGGAACTGCCAAAAATCGCCGGGGTCTACGAGAACCGGCTGGGCAAGGGCATGATGCTCCAGGCCGACCCGACAGTGATCTTCGCCGTCACCCATGGCCGGTCGACCGCCCTCACCCACCGCGTCGACGACCACGATTTATCGACCGCGAGTCCTTACAATACCTATCGCCACCACGGCCTGCCGCCGGGGCCGATCTGCGCGCCGGGTCTCGCAGCGATCCGCGCCGTGCTTCACCCCGCCGACACCGACGCGCTGTTCTTCGTCGCGACAGGCAAGGGAGGCCATGTATTTGCCCGGACCTTCGCCAAACAGCGCGCCAACATCGCGCGCTATCTCGCTCGAACATCGAAAAAAGCCAGCGCCCCGCCGACCACCCGCTGACGGAGATGATGCTCCAGCGTCCTGCCCCTGAAATTCGTGGGTGAATTTCAGGGACAAGCAGGCTACTAAATCATTGATTTTCCTAGCGTCTACTTTGAATTTGAAATCCGATGGATTTCAGATTTGGGACACTAGGAAATTTCGGATTGCCAAATCCGCACCACTGGCCGGCCTGTCGCCGCCGAAGTGAGCCGTGCCTGTTCAAGTCCGGCGCGGGCATTGGCAAGCACGGTGGCTGGATCGTCGCCCGAACGCGCCCAGCGCGACGCGATGCCGATGGCCGCATGACGGCCGGTGCCGGCCAGCATCGCATCAAGCCTTGCCACGATCCGGTCGCCACGCTCGGCCGCAATCAGGTGATCGACGCCGTCACACCAGGCGGCAAGCCGGGTCGGCCCGATCCGGCCGATCAGGTCGCTCGGCCGCAGCATGTCACGCAGCGTTTCCGCCGATTCGCGAATGACCGCCGAAGACGCCTCGGAGCCCGTCGCGCCGCCCGACTTTACCCAGCCAATGGCGAACATGGTGCCAACCCGCTCCTCGATATCGAGCCGGTCAAACCGCCGATCGGCCTGCGCAAGAAAACTCGGCAACGGCCACAAGCCCGTTTCGGGGTCGAGCGCATTACGCTTGCCACCACCGGCGACATCGAGCAGGCGCACGACGAGCGTGCGCAGATGCGGGCCGATCGCGGTCAGAAGTTCCGTTTCCGCTGCGGTGAACCGCCTGTCTCCCGGGCTGCGCCATGCCAGGAGCGCGGCGCTGACCGATCGTCCGGCCGTCACGTTGCCGAGATCGACCGGAATGGTGATCGATTCGCCCCCCGGCATGTCGGCAAGGCCGATGCCGTAGGGGTAATCGGCCAGAACGGTCTCGGCTCCCGTCAGCGGCGGGACCGGACGAGCGACAATACAGACGCCCGAATCGGCGAATTCCGCTGCCAGCAGGGCGCAGGCGGCCGAGCCGGCGGTCGCCGCATCCGGCAATCCGGCCAGGCTTTCGATCATGCGCACCAGGCGGTCGAAGCGCTCCGCATTTCCGCCGCCTGCCGAACCGGCATTCGCATACGAGTCCGTCGAAAAATCTGCCCGATTCGTCATGGATGCGTTTTCGCAGGATCAGGTAAACAACGGATTACCACCGGATTGACAGGCGCGACCCTGCTCAGCATGGTCGCGCCCACACAAGATACGGAACGCCTGCCGATGGACCACACGCAACTCGCCGCCGCCGTCACCGCCGCCTGGGAACGCCGCGACCAGCTCAGTCCGGCCTATCAGGGATCCGACCGGGAGGCCGTCAGCGATGCGCTCGCCCGTCTCGATCGGGGCGAACTGAGGGTTGCCGAGCCCGGCCCGGGCGGCTGGGTCGTCCATCAATGGCTCAAGCAGGCGATCCTCATGTCCTTCCGCCTGCTGCCCAACCGCACCATGCCGGGCGCCGGCGGCGCGCCCGTGTTCGACAAGGTCCCGATGAAGTTCGGCGACTGGGACGATGCGCGCTTCGCCGCCGCTGGCATCCGCGCGGTGCCCGGCGCCGTCGTCCGCCATTCGGCGCATGTCGGCCGCAATACCGTGCTGATGCCCTGTTTCATCAATGTCGGCGCCCGGGTCGGCGAGGACACGATGATCGATACCTGGTCCACGGTGGGCTCCTGCGCGCAGGTTGGCCGCAACTGCCACATCAGCGGCGGCGTGGGAATCGGCGGCGTGCTCGAGCCGCTGCAGGCCAACCCCGTGATCATCGAGGACGACTGCTTCATCGGCGCCCGCTCCGAAGTTGCCGAAGGCGTGATCGTGGAGCGCGGCGCCGTGCTCTCCATGGGCGTGTTCCTCGGCGCCTCCACCCGAATCGTCGACCGGACGACCGGCGAAGTGATCTATGGCCGCGTGCCGGCCTATTCCGTCGTCGTGCCGGGCACCATGCCCGGCAAGCCGCTGCCGGACGGAACTCCGGGCCCGTCCCTCGCCTGCGCCGTGATCGTCAAGCGGGTCGACGCCCAGACACGGTCGAAGACCGCGATCAACGAGTTGCTGCGGGCGTGACCGAGGCCGATCCCGTTCCCCTCGCGCGGGACCTGCTGCGCAGCCGCTCGGTCACCCCCGAGGACGATGGCGCCCAGACCGTTCTCGCGAGGGCGCTGGACGCCCTGGGTTTCTCGATCGAATGGCTGCGCTTCGGCGAGGTGAGCAACCTCGTCGCACGCCGCGGCTCAGGCAGCCCGCATTTCGGCTTTGCCGGCCATACCGACGTCGTGCCGCCGGGCGAGGGGTGGCGCCACGACCCCTTCGCGGCCGTCATCGAGGACGGCCTGCTGTTCGGACGCGGCGCGGTCGACATGAAGGGCGCCATCGCCGCCTTCGTCGCCGCCCTCGCCGCCCGCCCGGCAAATCATGCAGGCACGATCTCGCTCCTCATCACCGGCGATGAGGAAGGCGATGCCGTGGACGGCACCCGGCGCATTCTCGACCATCTCGCCGCCTCCGGTGCCCTGCCGGAATTCTGCCTGGTCGGCGAGCCGACCTGCCGCGCCCGGCTCGGCGACACGATCAAGATCGGCCGGCGCGGCTCGATTTCGGCGCATGTGACGGTTCGCGGCGTGCAAGGCCATGTCGCCTACCCCCATCTGGCCGACAACCCGCTCCATCGCCTGATTCCGGCACTCGAAGCCCTGCGCGCCACGACGCTTGACGAGGGAACCGCGTGGTTCGAGCCCTCATCGCTGCAGATCACCAGCGTCGATACCGGAAACAAGGCCGGCAACGTGATCCCGGCGAGCGCCTCGGCCCGGCTGAACATCCGTTTCAACGACCGCCACACCGGCCCCGATCTCGCCGCCTGGATCCGCGATACCGTGGCCCGCCACGCCCCCGGCGCCGCCTGCGACATCGGCATCAGCGGCGAGGCCTTCCTGACCGAACCCGGCCCCGTGACCACGCTGTTCAGCGAGGCGGTGGCGGCGGTGACCGGCATCACGCCGAAGCTCGACACCGGCGGCGGCACGTCGGATGCCCGCTTCATCGCCGCGCACTGCCCCGTCGCCGAATTCGGCCTGGTCGGCACCTCGATGCACCGGGTGGACGAGGCCGTGCCGGTGAGCGAGCTGCGCGCGCTGGCCGAAATCTACGGCCGGATCCTGGACCGCGTGTTCCGATGAACGGCAACGACGGTTTCGCCACCTCGGTCCTCGGCACGCTGCGCGGTCTGGTCGGCCTGGCGCTCGGGCGGGTCGAGGCGTTCCGGGAATTCCGCAACACCCCGGCCGCGTTTTCCGCATCGATCGCGCCCCTCATCGCGTTTCCGCTGGTCGGCGCCGCCCTGCTCGGCCTGCGCGGATACTGGGTCTATGCCGCGTCGCTGATGCTCTCCCGCCTCTGCGGCGTCCTGCTCCAGCCGGTGATCGTCGAGTTCGCCGCGCGGCGGCTCGGCCGGCAGGAACGCTGGCTGACCACCAGCACGGCGCTCAACTGGTCGATCTGGATCATCTTCGTGCTCATCCCGGCCGCCATGGTGGTCAATGACGGGCTGGTGTCGATGGGCGTCGGCCTGCCGGCCGCGCTCGCGATGTCCGCCGGCATGATCGGGGCCTACATGCTATGGCTGCAGGCCTTCATCCTGCGCACCGGCCTCAAGACCAACTGGTGGAAGGCGATCGCCCTGCTGCTCGTCGTGAACCTGGGTGTCGCGATCCTGTATGCGGTACCTTACCTGTTCCATCCGGAACTGCTCCGGCTCACGGTGAGCCCGCCTTCAGGCTGAGCGCGCGCGCATAGACCTGCTTGCGCGGCAGGTCGAGTTCCCGCGCCACGAAGGCCGCGGCATCCCTGATCGTCATCCGCGCGAGGGCCTCGCCGAGCGCCTCGTCCAGCTCCTCCTCCGAAGCGCTCGTCTGCGGCGCCGGCCCGATCACCAGCGTGATCTCGCCGCGCGCCTCATGGGCCGCGTAATGCGCCGCGAGCGCCGCGAGCCCGCCGCGCCGCACCTCCTCGAATCGCTTCGTCAGCTCCCGCCCCACGGCGGCGGGGCGGTCGCCAAGCACGGCCAGACAGTCCTCAAGGCAGGCGGCCAGCCGGTGAGGCGCCTCGTAGAAGACCAGCGTCGCCGACAGCCCGGCATGCTCGGCGGCGACCACCCGCTGCAGCGCGCTGCGCCGAGCGGCCGCGCGCGGCGGCAGGAAGCCATTGAACAGGAAGGGATGCGGCGGCAGGCCGGACAGCGCCAGCGCCATGAGCGCGGCATTCGGCCCCGGCACGGCGCTGACCGCGAGCCCCGCCTCGATGGCGGCGCGCACCAGACGGTATCCGGGATCGGCGATCAGCGGCGCGCCGGCATCGCTGACCAGCGCCAGCCGCCGCCCGTCCTGCATCATCGCGATCAGCGACGCGGTCCGCGATTCCTCGTTATGATCGTGGAACGACTGCAGTTTCGTGACGATGCCGTGCTGGGCCAGCAGGGGCGCTGTAACCCTTGTATCCTCGCACAATATCATGTCGGCGTCGCGCAGCGCCCCGACCGCGCGCGGCGACAGATCGCCGAGGTTGCCGATTGGCGTGGAAACCAGCACAAGATCGGGTTGCCGGCGGGAGAGCGCGTCGGATGATGAGGAAGGAGTTTCGGATGTCACGCCGGACATTAACGCCTGTGACACTGGTATTGGCAACCTTGGCGGCCCTGGCGCTGGCGGGATGCAGCACCGTGACGTCCCCCCCGGTCTCGAACGTCGGGGGGACGGCCCAGGGCATGACCAGCCCCGATCTGGGCCAGCGGCACGGCCCCGTGGCGCTTCTGGTGCCGCTCAGCGGGCCCTATGCCGGGATCGGCCGGTCGATCGAGCAATCCGTCAAGCTCGCCTTTTCCGCCCATGGCGCGCCGCGACTCGACATCGAGAATACCGGCGGCACGCCCTCGGGCGCCGCCGCCGCCGCGCATGCCGCGATCAATGATGGCGCCGGCCTCATCCTCGGCCCGCTCACCAAGGGCGAGACCCAGGCCGTTGCGCCGATCGCCCAGGCCGCGGGCGTCAATGTCCTGGCCTTCACCAACGACAACAGCATCGCGCAACCCGGCGTCTGGCCGATGGGCATCTCGCCGGACCAGCAGGTCAGCCGGGTCGTGTCCTACGCGATCGAGAGCGGGCGCACCCGCACGGCCGCGATCCTGCCGGAAGGCCAGTTCGGCCGGCTCATGGCCGCCGCCCTGCGCCAGACCGCGGCGCGCCTCGGCACGCCGCCGCCGCGCATCGGCTATTACTCCGCCTCCTTTGCCAGCCTGAACGCGACGACCCGCAGCATCTCGCAATTCGACAGCCGCGGCGCCGGACTGATGGCCCGGATCCGCGCCGCCCGCGACCAGGACAATGCGGCCGGCCGGCGCCTCGCCGACAAGCTGCGCACCGAGCCGGTGCCGCCGCCCCCCTTCGATGCGCTCCTGCTCGGCGCGACCGGCGAGGATCTGGCCGAACTGCAGACCTTCCTGCCCTATTACGAGGCCGGCCCGCCGCAGGTGCAGCTGCTCGGCCCGGCGCTCTGGGCCAGCAAGGCGAAGGCGATGGCCACGCACGATGCGCTGCGCGGCGCGCTCTATGCCGCGCCCGATCCCGCCGCCGGCCTTCCCTTCGAACAGAAATTCGAGGCGACCTATGGCGGCGGCAAGCCGCCCTCGATCGACAAGGTCGCGTTCGACGCCGCGGCGATCGCGGTGCTGGCCGCGCATGAGGGCGGCTATACCACCGCGGTCCTCACCAACCCGACCGGCTTCGCCGGCACCGACGGCGTGATGCGGCTGCTGCCGGACGGACATGTGGAGCGCGGCCTCGCGGTGTTCCGCGTCGAACCCGGCGGACCGAAGATCGTCTCGCCGGCGCCGCAGACGCTGCCCTCGCCGGCATCGCCGCCGAACGCCTGACGGGGCCCTCATGCGGCGTCCGATCGCCACGATCGCGGCCTGGCTCGGCGGCCCGCCCGCGGCGGTACTCGTCGCGCTGATGCTGGCCGGCGCGATTCCCGCCTGGGAAGGTGCCGGCTGGCTCGCCGGCTGCGCCGTCTGGTCGGTCGCCGCCGGCGTCGTGCTCGCGCGCGACCTGCGGCGCTTCAGCGAGGCGCTCGCCGCCTCGGCTCCCGCCGAACTCCGGCTGATCACGCCCGGGCTCACCAATCTCGCCCAACGCATCATCCACACGATCGCGGCCGAGCGCCAGTCCCGCGAGGCCGTCACCGCCGATGCGAATTACAGCCATTCGCTGCTCAACCGCCTGCCCGACGCGCTGTTCCAGCTCGACGGCCCGCCCGGCGCGCGGCGCATCGTCTGGCGGAATCCCGCGGCGGTCCGCGCCTATGGCGCCGAGGAATCCGCCCTGCTCCGCCATCCGCAGCTCCGCGCCGCGCTGGCGGAGGTCGAGCTGGCCGAGCAGCCGGTGCGCGCGACCATCTCGCTCGCAACACCGGTGCCGCGCGACCTCGACGCGACCGTCATACGTAGCGGCGATACCGGCCGCGCCGCGCCGATCTACATCCTGCTGGCCGACCGCACGCGCGAGCGCGAGCTGAACCGGATGCGGGCCGATTTCGTGGCCAATGCGAGCCACGAGCTGCGCACGCCGCTGACCAGCCTGATCGGCTTCATCGAAACCCTGCGCGGCCCCGCCCTGGGCGATGCCGAGGCCCTGCCGCGCTTCCTCGCCATCATGGCCGAACAGGCGGAGCGGATGCAGCGGATCATCGCCGACCTGCTCAGCCTGTCGCGAATCGAGATGACCGAGCACCAGCCCCCCGCCGAACAGATCGAGATCGGGCCGGTGCTGCGCCAGGTCGCCGGCTTCATGGAGCCGGTTCTCGAAAAGGCGTCCGCCACCCTGACGCTCGACATCGCCGCCGACCTGCCCGCCCTGCCCGGCGATTCCGGCCAGCTCACCCTGGTCTTCGGCAACCTGATCGACAATGCCGTCAAATACAGCGCGCTCAAGCACGGCGCCGCCGGCGGAACCGTGGTGATGACGGCGCACGCGACGCCGGATGCCGATTTCAACCAGCCCGGCGTCCTCGTATCGGTCGTCGACGACGGGCCGGGCATCGCCCGCGAGCACCTGCCGCGCCTGACCGAGCGCTTCTACCGGGCGGACAAGGGCCGCGCCCGCGCGGTGGGCGGCACCGGGCTCGGCCTTGCCATCGTCAAGCATGTCGTGATGCGCCATCGTGGCCGCCTGCTGATCGACAGTGTCGAGGGCGAGGGCACGACCTGCCGCGTCTGGCTGCCGGCAGCCACGCTGGCCGCGGTCCCGGCGCGCCGCTCGGCCTGACCGGCGCCGGCGGTTTCATCCGCCGCCGGGTTGGGCTAGAGCATCTTCCGGTCGGACCGGCTTGTCCGATCGGAGAGAGATGCCCGCCTGATCATGTGGATAGAGCGGGGCTTCCGGCACCAGCACCGGCAGAAGGATCGGCCCGAACACCCATGCGCGTCCCGTTTCGCCTCGCCGCCGGCAGCGTCGTCGTCGGCTTCGTCTCGCTTGGCCTCAAGGCGGCCGCCTGGCGGGTGAGCCATTCCGCGGCACTCTATTCCGACGCCCTGGAATCGCTGGTGAACGTCTTCGCCGCCGTCATGGTCATGATCGCGCTCAAGGCCGCCGCCAAGCCCGCCGATTCCGAGCATCCCTACGGCCATGCCAAGGCCGAGCTGCTCAGCGCGGTCGCCGAGGGCGGGATGATCATCTTCGCCGCGGTGCTGATCCTCGAGCGCGCCGCGAGCACCATCCTTGCCCCCCGCCTGCCCGTCGCACCGGAACTCGGTCTCGGCCTGAACGCGGCGGGCGGCGTGGTGAACGCGCTCTGGGCGCTCGCGCTCGGCCGTTCCGGCGCGACGCGGAAGTTCCCGGCGCTGGCCGCCGACCAGGCCCACCTGATCGCCGACGCCATCACCACCCTCGGCATCATCGGCGGGCTCTCGCTCGCCATTCTGGCCAACCTGCCGGTGCTCGATCCGCTCATCGCCATCGCCGTCGCCGCGCAGATCGCCTTCATGGGCGGGCGGACCGTGCTGCGCGCCCTCAGCGCCCTGCTCGACCGCGCGCCGCCGCCCGAAATGGTCGATCGCATCCGCCATCTGGTCGCCATCCACGCCGCCGGCGCGATCGAGGCGCACGACATGCGCATGCGCGAGGCCGGCCAGTCGCGCTTCCTCGAATTCCACCTCGTCGTCCCCGGGGGCATGACGGTCGCCGAATCCCACGCCATATGCGACCGTATCGAAGCCGCCCTGCGGCGGGAAATGGCCGGCGTGATCATCACGATTCACGTCGAGCCGGACAACAAGGCCAAGCACGAGGGGATCATGGTGAAATGAGGCACGCCACATGGTGAAACTGGACACGATCGTGACCCGCGGCGGCGATCGCGGCGAAACCTCGCTGGCCGACGGCTCCCGCGTCGCCAAGAGCCACAGGCGCATCGCGGTGTTCGGCGCGCTGGACGAGGCCAACACGGCGATCGGATTCCTGCGCGTGGCCTGCGCCGGACTGCCGGCGGTCGATCGCGTGCTCGCCGCCATCCAGAACGACCTGTTCGACATCGGCGCCGAACTCGCCGCCCCGCCCGACCCGGCCCGGCCGTCACGCCTGACCGAAACCTATCTCGCCCGGCTCGACTCGGCCGCCGCCGACTGGAACGCGCGGCTCGCCCCGCTCACCAGTTTCATCCTGCCCGGCGGCACCGAAGCCGCGGCGCGCGCGCATCTCGCCCGCACCGCCGCGCGGCGCGCCGAGCGCGAACTGGTCGCCCTCGCCGCCGAGGCGGGTGTTTCGGACATCCCGATCCCCTACCTCAACCGCCTGTCGGACGTGATGTTCATCCTCGCCCGCCTGCTGAACGACGAAGGCCGGGCCGACACGCTCTGGCGACCCGGCGGCGCCTGACCGCCGGGTGCGATGCGCCTCAGAGCAGGTGGAAGCTCGCGACCTTGCCGTTGTTCAGGGTAAGGTCGGTGAGGACCTGGTCGCCGTCATGCAGCGTCACCTCGAAGATGTAACCCACCGTCGGGCCGACGCGCTGCGTGGTCAGGTATTTCACCGAGAAGGGCTGCCCGAGCGGGATCTTCGCATTGATCTCGGCCGCCTGAACGGGGAATTTCTTGGGATCGACATGCGCCTTGAACACCGTCGTCGCCGGCGCGACGAAGTCCGCGTAGCTGGAATGCCCGATCGCGGTGAGCATCTGCGTCATGTCGCGCGTCGCCAGCGGAACATCGAGCGACTGCGCCTGCGCCACGGCACCGCCCGCAATCCCGGCCGCCACCAGCAGCCCCGCCACGCGAATCGAAAATGTCATGAGGTTTCCTCTCTTTTGGTATCAGCCGCCCTGTTCCGCGCCGGCGTCACCGGTCGCGGCCGAAGCCATCGGCTCCGGCGGGCCGGGCGAATTGCGCCGGCCTTCCTGCGCTGGCATCATGATCTATTAAAGGAGACGGATCAATGACCGACGCTTTCCGTGGCCGCCGCGCCCTCGTCACCGGGGCTTCCAGCGGCATCGGCGCCGATCTTGCCCGCCAGCTCGCCCAGCGCGGCGCCGACCTCGTGCTCACCGCGCGGCGGCAGGACCGGCTCGATTCGCTGGCCGCCGAATGCCGCCTGTTCGGCGTCACCGCCGAAACCGCCGCCGTCGACCTCGCCGACGAGGCCGGCCGCCTCGCCCTGGCCAAGCGTTTCCCGACCATCGACATTCTGGTGAACAATGCCGGGCTCGGCGTCTTCGGCGCCTTCGCCGAAGCCGAATGGGCGCGAACCGAGGCGATGCTCGCGGTCAACATCACCGCCCTGACCCATCTCACCCGGCTGTTCGCCACCCCCATGGCCGCGCGTGGCTGGGGCCGGATCATGATGGTCGCCTCCACCGCCGCCTTCCAGCCGGTGCCGCTCTACGCCGCCTATGCCGCGACCAAATCCTATGTCCTCTCGCTCGGCGAATCGCTGAATGTCGAGTTGTCCGGGCGCGGCGTGCGCACCACGGTGCTCTGCCCCGGCGTCACCGAAACCGAGTTCTTCGACGCCGCCGGCCAGACCCGCTCCACCTTCACCAGGCGCAGCGCGATGACCAGCGCCGAGGTCGCGCGGATCGGCATCGCGGCGCTGCTCGCCGGGCGCTCCAGCGTCGTCGCCGGGCGGAGCAACGCGGCGATGGCCTTCGGCACCCGCTTCGCGCCCCGCGGCCTCGCCGCCCGCCTCGCCTTCCGGATGATGAAGCCGTGAGCGGCGCCGCCGACCCGATCCATGCCGAGCTGATCGCCGTCGTCGTCGCCGTCACCGACGCAACCCCCCGCGTCCTCACCCTTCTCGATGGCAGCGCCCTGCCCGCCGGCCCGCTCGAATCGGCCCATCGCTCGCTGCAGGCCGGGCTGCGCGACCGGGTGGAACGCCAGACCGGGCATCCGCTCGGCCATGTCGAGCAGCTCTACACCTTCGCCGACGCCGGCCGCAGCCGCGCCGGGCGCAGCATCTCGATCTCCTACCTCGCCCTGAGCAGCGAGACGCGGGCGCGGCTCGGCGGCCAGGTCTCCTGGCAGGACTGGTACCGCTATTTTCCCTGGGAAGACCGCCGCACCGCGAACGACGCCCTGGCACGGATCGAACCCGGCCTGCGAAGCTGGGCGGGCACGGAGCCGACGCGGCGCGCGCGCATCGCCCGCTGCTTCGGGCTCGACGGCGCGCCCTGGCAGGAGGATCTGGCGCTCGACCGCTACGAACTCCTCTACGAGGCCGGGCTGGTGCGCGAGGCCGCGCGCGACGGCCGGCCGGCGCATGGCGACTTCGCCCCGGGTGCCACGCTCGCCGCCGACCACCGGCGCATCCTCGCCACCGCGATCAGCCGGCTGCGCGCCCGGCTGCGCGCCCGGCCCGCCGTTTTCGAGTTGATGCCGGAGCGGTTTTCCCTGCTCGATCTGCAACGCTGCATTGAAGCCATCGGCGGCCAGCCCCTGCACAAGCAGAATTTCCGGCGCCTCATCGAAAGCCAGAACCTGCTGGAAGAAACCGGAGACTTCGCGAATGGCCCGGGCCGCCCGGCCAAGCTGTTCCGCTTCCGCAGCGCCATCCGCGACGAACGGGCGATGACCGGCAGCCGCCCGCCGCTCTCCAGACCTTGACCCCATTATACTCACATCCACTATAAGAGGCGTCGAACCGGTCGATTTTCGCCCGGAAAACCGCTCATAATATGCTCATATCGAGCATAAGGATGTGGCCATGACCCTCGCCGCCGCCCCCATTCCCGCGCCGCTCGCGGCGCATGTCCCGCCCGCCGAATGGGCGCTGATGCAGGAGGACATCGCGGCGATCCGCGACCTCAAGCAGGCGCGCGACGCGATCATCCTCGCCCACAACTACCAGACGCCCGACATCTATCACGGCGTCGCCGACATCGTGGGCGACAGCCTCGCCCTCGCCCGCGAGGCGATGTCGGCGCGCGCTTCGGTGATCGTCGTCGCCGGCGTGCATTTCATGGCCGAGACCGCGAAGCTGCTGAACCCGGACAAGACGGTGCTGATCCCCGATTCCCGCGCCGGCTGCTCGCTCGCCGAAAGCATCACCGCCGCCGATGTCCGCAGCCTGCGTGCCCGGCATCCGGGCCTGCCGGTGATCGCCTATGTCAACACCTCCGCCGCGGTGAAGGCCGAGGTGGATTACTGCTGCACCTCCGCCAATGCCCGCAAGGTGGTCGAGCACGCCGCCCGCGCCGCAGGAACCGACGCGGTGATCATGCTGCCGGACCGCTTCCTCGCCGCCAACACCGCGCGCGAGACCGCCATCCGCATCATCGCCTGGGATGGCGCCTGCGAGGTGCATGAACGCTTCACCGCCGCCGACATCGCGCAGGTGCGCCGGCAACATGACGGGGTCGCCGTCCTCGCCCATCCGGAATGCCCGGAGGAGGTGGTCGCCGCCGCCGATTTCGCCGGCTCCACCGCCGCCCTCGCCGACTACATCGCGCGCCACCGCCCGGCCCGCGCCGCGCTGATCACCGAATGCTCGATGGCCGACAACATCGCCGCCGCCAGCCCGGGAACCACCTTCGTCAAGCCCTGCAATCTCTGCCCGCACATGAAGCGCATCACCCTGGCCGGCATTCGCCGCGCGCTGGAAACCATGACCGAACCGGTGACGATCGCCCCCGCCCTCGCCGCCCCGGCCCGCGCGGCGGTCGAGCGGATGCTCGCGATACCTTGATGGCGCATGCTCGCGATACCTTGATGGCGCATGCTCGCAATCCCATGAACGCCCCGATCATCATCGGCGCCGGCCTCGCCGGCCTCGCCGCCGCCCTGGCCGCCGCGCCGCGCCCGGTGCGGCTGCTCACCGCCGGCACGCTCGATGCCGGCGCCGCCAGTCTCTGGGCCCAGGGCGGCATCGCCGCCGCCATCGGCGCCGACGATTCCATCGCCCTGCACATCGCCGACACGCTCGCCGCCGGCGACGGGCTGTGCGACGCCGCCGCCGTCTCCCGCATCATCACCGGGGGGCCGCTCGTGATCGAGGCCCTGCGCGCCCACGGCGTGCGCTTCGATGCCGGGCTCGGACTCGAAGCCGCCCATGCGCGCCGGCGGATCAGCCATGTGAAGGATGCCACCGGCCACGCCGTGACCACCGCCCTCGCCGCCGCCGTGCGCGCCGCACCGCATGTCACGATCATCGAACACGCCCGCGCCGTGGCGCTCGATGTCGCGGAGAACCGGGTGCGCGGCCTCTGGGCCGAGACCGCCGGCGGCCTCGTCCATCTCCCCGCCGCCGCCGTGCTGATCGCGACCGGCGGCGTCGGCGCGCTGTGGCGGCACACTAGCACCCCGCCGGGCGCCGACGGCACCGGCCTCGCCCTCGCCGCGTGCGCCGGCGCCGTGCTGCGCGACCTCGAATTCGTCCAGTTCCACCCGACCGGCCTCGATTCCGGCGCCACGCCGATGCCGCTGATCTCCGAGGCCGTGCGCGGCGAGGGCGCCATCCTGACCGACGAGACCGGCCACCGCTTCACCGACGAACTCGCCCCGCGCGACGAAGTCGCCCGCGCCATTGTCCGCCATCTCGCCGCCGGCCATCGCGTCAGGCTCGACGCCACGCGTCTCGGCGCCGGCTTCGCCGCCCGCTTCCCGACGATCGACGCCGCCTGCCGCGCCGCCGGGATCGATCCCGCCCGCCAGCCGATCCCGGTGCGCCCGGTCGCGCATTACCACATGGGCGGAATCGCCGTGGACGCGCGGGGCCGCGCGAGCGTGGACGGGCTCTACGCCGCCGGCGAGGCCGCCTGCACCGGGCTGCACGGCGCGAACCGCCTGGCCAGCAACTCGCTGCTCGAAGCCTTCGTCACCGGCACCGATGCCGGAACCGCGCTCGCCGGCGAACCCGATGCGGCCGCGACGACCGCGCCCGCCGCCCCGCCGCGCCGCGTCCCGCCGCCGGCGCTGGTGCGCGACCTCGTCAGCCGCCATCTCGGCGTGCTGCGCGACGCCGCCGGCCTGTCCCACCTGATCGAGCGCCTCGCCCCGCTGGCGCCCGCGCACGATGCCGCGCTGATCGGCCTGATGATCGGCGTCGCGGCGCTCCACCGCGCCGAAAGCCGCGGCGCCCATGCGCGGACCGACGCGCCCTCCCGCGCCGCGCAGCCGCGCCATTCCGATCTCACCCAGGCGGCCGCCCTCGCCCGCGCCGCCGCCCTCGCGCAAAGGCCCCACGCCGCATGACCCCGTTGCCCCGCATCATGATCGAACCCGCGGTCCGCGCCGCCCTGCTCGAGGATCTCGGCCGCGCCGGCGACATCACCGCCGAGGCGGTGATCCCGGACGACAGCCGCGCCGCCGTCGCCTTCGTCGCCCGCGAGCCGGGGACGATCGCCGGCCTCGGCTGCGCCGCCATCGCCTTCGACCTGCTCGATCCATCGCTGGCGCTCGACATCCTCATCCCGGATGGCAGCGCCGTCGCGCCCGGCGACGTGATCGCGCGGATCGAGGGGAAGGCGCGCGCCATCCTCTCCGCCGAGCGGACGGCGCTCAACTTTCTCGGCCAGCTTTCGGGCGTCGCTACCGCCACAGCCGGCATCGCTGCCGCGATCGCCCATACCGGGGCGCGGATCACCTGCACGCGCAAGACCATTCCCGGCCTACGGGCCTTGCAGAAATACGCCGTGCGCTGCGGCGGCGGCGCCAATCACCGCTTCGGGCTCGACGACGCGGTGCTGATCAAGGACAACCACATCGCCATCGCCGGCGGCGTCGGCCTCGCGGTGCGCCGCGCCCGTGCCGCGGTCGGCCATCTGGTGAAGATCGAATGCGAGGTCGACCGGCTCGACCAGCTCGCCGAGGCGCTGGAGGCCGGGGCGGACGCCGTCCTGCTCGACAACATGGACCCCGCCACGCTGCGCCGCGCCGTCGCGATGGCGAAGGGCCGCGCGATCACCGAGGCCTCCGGCCGGATCACCCCGGAGAGCGCCCCCGCCATCGCCGAAACCGGGGTCGACCTGATCTCGGCGGGGTGGCTCACCCACAGCGCGCGGGTGCTGGATATCGGGCTCGATTTCATGACATAAGCGCGCATGAACCGCGCTCCCTTCACCATCGCCATCCTGCTCGGAATCGCCGGGCTGATCCCCTTCCTCGCCGGCCTCGCCGTCATCGTCACCGACCCGACGCGCGCCCCGGTCGCGACCACGGTGATGATCGATTACGGCGCCTGCATCCTCGCCTTTCTGGGCGCGGTGCACTGGGGCTTCGCGCTGGAGCCGGGCGGCGTGGTTCCCGAGGCGCGGCTGAACAACCAGCGCCTGCTGTTCGGCGTGCTGCCGGCGCTGGTCGGCTGGCTGGCGCTGCTCGTCCTCTCGCTGGCGCAGGCCCCGCGCCTCGCCATCGCGATCCTGATCGCCGGCTTCTTTGCCACCATCGTGGCCGAGACGGTCGGGCGCGGGCGCGACATCGTGCCGGGGAACTACCTCGCCCTGCGCTGGGCGATCTCGATCGTCGTGCTCGCGGTGCTGATCGTCGCGCTGTTCATCGAGGCGGTGGGCATGCGCCAGGGCTGAGCCTCCCGGATGAACGCAATTTCATCCGGCGGTAAAGCGCCATCGCCGAATTCCGCCGCATTCTCCTGCCAGATTGCGATCATCGATCAGGAGATGCCTACATGAAGCGAACCAGCATCATCGTCGGCGGCGCGATGGCCGCCTGTGTCGCCTTCGCCGCGACCGGCGTCGCCCACGCGGACTGGGATGGCGGCCCGAGCTTTTCGATCGGCATCGCCGGTCCGCCGGCCTATTACGCGCCGCCCCCGCCGGTCTATTACGCGCCGCCGCCGCCGCCCCGCTATTACGCGCCGCCGCCGCCGCCCCGCTATTACGCGCCGCCGCCGCCGGCCTACTACGCGCCATCCTTCCCGGCAGGCCTGTCCTTCGGCTTCAGCCTGCCGCTCGGCGGCGACGACGATCGCTGATCACACCGGGCATCACACCGGCGGTTCGCCCCGGACCGGCGTGATGCCCTCCGCCGCGATCAGCGACTCCGCCTCGCCGATCGCGGCCTCCAGCGCCTCGACATCCGTGCCCTTGACGACGACGGCCACCCCGCTGCCGGACTCGCGGTAGAACGGATAGCTGCCGACATCGACCTGCGGATACCGCGCCTGGATCGCCGACAGCCCGGCGGCGATGCTGCCTTCCTTCACCCGCAGCCCGTGCACCGCCCGCATCGCGATCGGCGTGCCGCGCGCCAGCACCGTCTCCAGCCCCGCGAACATCGCCTGCATGATCCGCGGCACGCCGGCCATCACATGCACGTTGCCGATGGAGAACCCCGGCGCGATCGAGACCGAGTTGGGAATCGGCACGGCGCCGCGCGGCAGCATCGCCATGCGCTGCCGCGCCTCGTTGAACTGCTCGCGGCCGAGATGCCGCTCCAGCGCGTCCCAGCTTTCCTGGTGCTTTTCCCAGGGCACGCCGAAGGCGGCGGCGATGCACTCGCTGGTGATGTCGTCATGCGTCGGCCCGATGCCGCCGGTGGTGAACACGTTGTCATAGGCGGCGCGCAGCTCATTGACCGCGCGGATGATCCGCTCGGCGACATCCGGCACCACCCGCACCTCTTCCAGCCGGTGGCCGAGCGCGGCCAGGCGGCCGGCGATGAATTTCGTGTTCACGTCCTGCGTCCGGCCGGAGAGGATCTCGTTGCCGATGATCAGGATGGCGGCGGTGGGATTGCTGGGCATGTCGGTCTCCCGGATCACAGAAAATCGCGCAGCAGCGGCAGCAGCGGTCGGTCGGCCGGCGGCATCGGATATTCGTCGAGCCGGTCCGGCGGCACCCAAGCCAGCGCCTGGCCCTCGCGCGGCTCGGGCGTGCCGCTCCAGCGGCGGGCGAGGTAGAGCGGCATCAGCAGATGAAACTGGTCATAGGCGTGCGAGGCGAAGGCGAACGGGGCGACATCCTCCTCGCGGAGCAAAATGCCGAGTTCCTCCTCCATCTCCCGCACCAGCGCCCGTTCGGGGGTTTCGCCGGGTGCGAGCTTGCCGCCCGGAAACTCCCACAGCCCGGCCATCTTCTTGCCGGGCGGGCGGCGGGCGAGCAGGATCCGCCCCTCGATATCGACCAGCGCGCAGGCGGCCACGAGCACCAGCGGCTTCGCGGCGGCGGGCGCGGCCACCGGCTCGGGCGCGGCGAGGTGGCGCAGCGCCAGCGCCTCCCGGGTGATCGCGTAACGCATCACCGGCAGGCTCGCGCCGGGCTGGCCGATGAACTTCGCATGGCCGCGCCCCGTCGCGCTGAACCCGGCGCGTTCGAGCAGCGCGATCGACGCCGCGTTGTCGGCGGCCACCGTCGCCTCGATCGTCGCGATCGGCAGCTCGGCGAACCCCCAGTGCAGCAGCTCGGCGACGGCCGCCCCCGCATGGCCGCGGCGCCAGAACCGGCGGCCGATCCAGTATCCCAGCGCAGCGCTGCCCCGCGCGGCATCGAGGCGCAGCCCGGCGCTGCCGATCATGCTGCCATCCGCATCGAGAATCGCGAATTCGTGGGCGCGCCCGGCGGCACGGTCGGCCACCGCCGCGGCCACCCAGGCCTCGGCGGTCTCCAGCGGGTAGGGAAACGGCGCTTCCGGCAGCCGGCGGCAAATGTCCCAGTCGTTGATGAGCTGGTGGAAGCGGGCGGCATCCTCCTGCTGAAGCGGCCGCAGCACGGCCGCTCCGACGGTTTCCCTGGTGGCGCTATCCGGCACGCAAAACCCCCGCACTGTCTCCTGGCCGCACCGGGATAGCTTGTCCGGCGCGCGGCCGAAAGGGCGATCCACGGTTTGACGGTTGATTTGCCGGCCGCGGGCGCGCAATTCTCCCATCATGGATACCGCGACCCCCTCAGCCGAAGCCATCCTCCGCACCGCCGCCGGCCGGGCGCGCGCCGCCATGCGCAGCCTCGCGGCGATGCCGGCGGCCCGGCGCGATGGCGCGCTGCGCGCCGCCGCCGCCGAGCTGCGCATTCACGCCGTGAACATCCTCGCCGCCAATGCGCGCGACCTCGACAGTTTCGAGGGCCCGCCGGCGATGCGCGACCGGCTGCTGCTGAACGAGGCGCGCATCGAGGCGATCGCCGCCGGAATCGACGCCATCGCCGACCTGCCCGATCCGCTCGCCGGCAGCCTCGCCGAATGGACGCGCCCCAACGGCCTCGTCATCCGCCGCGTGCCGCAGCCGCTCGGCGTGATCGGCATGATCTACGAAAGCCGCCCCAATGTCGGCGCCGATGCCGCGGCGATCTGCATCAAGTCGGGCAACGCGGTGATCCTGCGCGGCGGCTCCGAAAGCTATCATTCGAACACCGCGATCTATCTCGCGATGACCAAGGGCCTGCGCCAGGCCGGATTTCCCGACGGCACCGTGCAGATCGCCCCGAATATCGACCGCGCCTTCGTCGCCGCGATGCTGGGCGCCTCCGGACAGATCGACCTCATCATCCCGCGCGGCGGCAAGTCGCTGGTCGAGCGCGTGCAGCGCGAGGCAAGGGTGCCCGTGCTCGCCCATGCCGAGGGGCTCAACCACACCTACATCCACGCCGAGGCCGATGCCGAGATGGCCCGAACCGTGCTCGCCAACGCGAAAATGCGCCGGACCGGCATCTGCGGCGCCACCGAAACCCTGCTGATCGACGCGGCGATCGCCCCCGCCCTGCTGCCGCGCCTCATCGAGGACCTCGCCGCCCTTGGCTGCGGCTTCCGTGCCGACGACCGCGCGCGGGCGATCGTGCCGAGCCTGCCGGCCGCCGGCCCGGCGGATTTCGACACCGAATGGCTCGACGCGATGCTCTCGGTCAGCGTCGTCGACGATCTCGATGCAGCGCTCGACCACATCGCCCGGCACGGCTCGTCGCATACCGAGGCGATCGTCACCGAGAACGCCGATGCCGCCGCCCGCTTCCTCGCCGGCACCGACAGCGCGGTGGCGATGTGGAACGCCTCGACCCAGTTCTGCGACGGCGGCGAATTCGGCTTCGGCGCCGAGATCGGCATCGCCACCGGGCGAATCCACGCCCGCGGCCCGATCGGCCCGGCGCAGCTGACGACCTTCCGCTATCACGTCGTCGGCACCGGCCAGGTGCGTCCCTGAGCACAGACCGGCTGCCCCGCTTCGGCGACCGCAGGCCGCTCCGCATCGGCCTGCTCGGCGGCAGCTTCAACCCCGCGCATGAAGGCCATCTCCACGTCGCGAAGGCGGCGCGCCGCGCCCTGCGGCTCGATCAGGTCTGGCTCATGGTCTCGCCCGGCAATCCGCTGAAGCGCCGCGCCGACATGGCGCCCTTCGCCGAACGCCTCGCCTCCGCGGCGCGCCTTGCCGACGGACGCCGCCTGGTCGCGACGGGGATCGAATCCGCGCTCGGCACCCGCCGGACGGCGGACACCCTGGCCCAGCTCCGCCGCCGCTTTCCCCGCGCGCGATTCGTCTGGATCATGGGAGCGGACAACCTTGCCCAGCTCCCCCGCTGGCACCGCTGGCGGGACATCGCCGCCGCCGTGCCGATCGCCGTGCTGCCGCGCCCGGGCGAAACGCGCGCCGCGCTGGCCGGGCGGGCCGCCCATGTGCTACGGCATGCGCGGATTGCCGCGCGCCGGGCGGCAAGCCTCGCCGGCAGCCCGCCGCCGGCGTGGATCTGGTTGCCCGCGCGCGAGAATCCGTTATCAGCCACCGCGCTGCGCGCCCGCAAGGCCCGCGCGCCGCGCGGCATTCAAGGAGACCGGCCATAGCCCGCCCGCCGACCCGCTCGACCCCGCCCGCCGCCACACCGCGCAAGCCGGCCGCGAAGCGCAAGCCGCCGCTTCCCGCCGAAGTCGCGCCCAAGGCCCCCGGAACCCCGCGCAAGAAGGCCGCCATCGCCGGACCCGCGCCGCAAGCCGCCCGCCAGCGCCGCAGCGCGGACAAGGCGGCCGAACGGCTCGCGGAGATGGAACGGGTCATCACCGAGAGCCTCGCCGACGACAAGGCCGAGAACATCGTGACGATCGACCTCGCCAGCCGCGCCAGCTTCGCCGACCGCATGGTGGTCGCCACCGGCCTTGCCGACCGGCAGATCGCCGCGATGGCGACCCACCTGCTCGAAAAGCTCGCCGCGATCGGCGTCAAGCGCGTGCAGGTCGAGGGCGCCGGCGGGTCGGACTGGGTGCTGGTCGATGCCGGCGACATCGTCGTCCATCTCTTCAAGCCGGAAGCGCGCGAGCTCTACGCGCTCGAAAAGATGTGGAGTGCCGATCTGGACGAGCCGGTGTGACGGCTCCGGGCGCCCGGTTGCGCATCATCGCGATCGGGCGCGACTCCAAGGGGCCGGAGGCCGATCTCGTCGCCCGCTACGCCGCGCGGCTCCAGCCCCGGCCGGAGGTCGTCGCCCTGCCCGACGGCACCGGCAGCCCGGCCGAGATCAAGCGGCGCGAGGCGGACGCCATTCTCCGCCGCCTCGCCGCCGAGGATCTGGTCATCGCCCTCGACCTCGGCGGCAAGGCGCCGGACAGCGCGGCCTTCGCCGCCATGCTCGCGTCATGGCGCGAAACCTCCCGGCCGCTGGCCTTCGTCATCGGCGGCGCCGAGGGGCTGGAGCGGCGGATCATCGAGCGCGCCGACGCCGTGCTGTCGCTCGGCAACCTGACCCTGCCCCATCTCCTCGCCCGCGCGGTGCTCGCCGAACAGCTCTACCGGGCGCAATGCATCCTCGCCGGGCACCCCTATCACCGGGCGGGGCGGCCATGAATCCGGCATGATTGACTTGCCTCGTCTCTGACGCTACCTGAGCGCCACCCATGGGGCGGCGTAGCTCAGCGGTAGAGCAGGGGAATCATAATCCCTTGGTCGGTGGTTCAAATCCGCCCGCCGCTACCAGGGCCTTTCCGGACATCGACGATGGCTTGCGCGGCACGGCGCGGCGACGCATCCCGCTCAGGCGCGGGAGAATCCCTGCAGGCGCCGGCGCAATTCGTATTCCGACACCGGGCGGGCGAAGTAATAGCCCTGCGCCCACTCGCAGCCGAGCCGCGTCACGTAATCGAGCTGGACCCTGGTTTCGACCCCTTCCGCCGTCACCGGCAGGTTGAGCGCCGCCGTCATGCCCATGATCGCCTCGAAGATCGGCTGCCGGTCGCCCGGCGCGCGGATGCGCGAGATGAAGGACTTGTCGACCTTGACGATATCGACCTTGAACGTGTCGAGATACGACAGCGACGAATAGCCCGTTCCGAAATCGTCGAGCACGAGAATCACGCCCTGCTCGCGGAGATCCTGCAGGACGTGAATGCTCGATGCGTTCTGCGACAGCAGGACCGATTCGGTCACTTCGAGCTTGAGCCGCGAGGCGGGCAGTCCGGCCGCGGCCAGCGCGTCGCCGACGACCAGCCGGATATCGCCCAGCTCGAACTGGCGCGGCGAAACATTGACGGAAATCTTCACGTCCTCCGGCCAGTGGCGGGCGGCCTTGCAGGCGGTGCCGAGAACCCACGCGCCGAGGGAGGCGATCTGGCCGCTTTCCTCCGCGACCGGAATGAACTCCGCCGGCAGAATCAGGCCGCGCTCGGGATGGTGCCAGCGCAGCAGCGCCTCGACGCCGACGATGCGCTGGCTCGCCAGCTGCACGATGGGCTGGAAGGCGAGCGCGAACTCGCCCCGCGTGAGCGCGCCGGACAGCTCCGCGCGCAGCCGCCGCCCGGCCTCGTCCGCCCGCTGCATGTCCGGATGGAACAGGCGATAGGAGCCGCGCGCCTTCGACTTCGCGACGTAGAGCGCCCGATCCGCCTGGTTGTAGAGCGCATCGGCATCGGTCATCCCCAGGCTCGACACGGCGATGCCGACCGACACGCTGCTCGGCAGCGAGATGCCATCCACATCGAACGGCGCCCGCATGATCGCAAGAATGCGCTCGGCGAGCGCGATGGCGTCGGCCGGCCCGCCCACCCCGGTCTGCATGACCACGAACTCGTCGCCGCCGCAGCGCGCGAGCAGGTCCTGCGAACGCAGGCAGAGCCGCAGCCGGCTGACGAACTGGCGCAGCACAGCATCGCCCGCGGGATGCCCGTGCTGGTCGTTGATCTCCTTGAAATAGTCGAGATCGAGGCACAGCAGCGCCGTCAGGTCGCCGGCGTCCTGCCGCTCCAGCTGCGCGGACAGCCGCGAAAACAGGGTGCCGCGATTCGCCGCGCCGGTCATGAAGTCGAAGCTCGCCGCGTAGCGAAGCTGCTGCTGCGCGAGGCGCTTTTCCGAAATGTCGCGCAGGAACAGCGAAATGTCGCCGCCATCGGCGAACAGGCTCGCCTCCAGCCAGAGATCGGTCGGCGGCCAGAACAGCTCGAAATGCCCGCCGGCGCCGTCCCGCATCGCCCGCGAAACGGCCATGCGCAGCTCGCGGCAATGGGCTTCGGCGAACAGGCTGGCGACGTTGCATCCCACCGCATCGTCCGGCAGGCCGAGCATGGTCATGGCCCGCGCATTGGCGAACCTCGCGCGCCCGGCGGCATCGAAAACGATCACGGCATCGCCGCTCGCCTCCAGCACGCGCAGGGCCAGCGCCTCGGACGCCTTCCGCGCCTCCTCCGCCGCATGGCGATCGGTGATGTCCTCCAGCGTGCCGTACCAGCGCAGGATCCGCCCGTCCTCGCCACGCCGGGCGGCGGCGCGGGCGCGCATCCAGCCATAGGCGCCGTCGGACAGCCGGAGCCGGTATTCGACGTCGATCGGCGCGCCGGACTCGATGTTCCGCCGCCAGGCGGCGAGCGTCGGGTCCCGGTCGTCCGGATGCAGCGCCGAAACCCAGCCGAACGGCATGGTCTCGTCCCGGCTCATGCCGGTCAGCGCGAACCATTGCGGGCCGACCTCGAGAATCGCGCCGTCGGGGCCGGCCGTCCATGGAATCTGCGGGTGCAGCTCGACCATGTGCCGGTAATGGTCCTCGCTCTCGCGCAGCGCCGCCTCGATCCGGCGATAGGGCGTGATGTCCTGGGTGGTGCCGCGCAGCTGCGACACGGTTCCATCCGCCCCCACCACCGGCTCGGCATGGGTCAGCACGTCATGCACCGCCCCGTCCGGCAGGATCACCCGGTATTCCAGCGTCGCCGCCGTCCCGCTCCGCGCGGCCTCCCGGAAGGTCGCCATCGCGGCGTCGTAATCGTCCGGGTGGATGGCGCGGCGCATCTGGTCGTAATCGATCTCGGCGGCGCCGCCTTCAAGGCCGAGCAGCCACGTCGTTTCCACCGAGAGCCAGATCCGGCGCCGTGCCAGGTCCCACCGCCAGGCGCCGACGCGGGCGAGGCGATGCGCGCTGGCGAGTTCCTCGGTGCGCTGCGCAAGTTCGAGCGCCAGCGCGGCGAGACGCTCGGAATCGCCGCCCCCGCAAGGCGTGGCGGGCAGGTCGGGGACCAGGTCGAGATCGATGGTGATGCCCACCACCCGCAGCGGCCGGCCCGCGGCGTCGCGCACCACCACCCGGCCGCGCGCGACCTGCCGGATCCAGCCGCCGGCCGCATCCCGCGCGCGATAGCCGATCTCGAACTCCGGTGCCGCCTGCCCGTCGTCGCAGCGCAGCGCCGCGCCGACCCGCGCCCGGTCGTCGGGATGGACCCGCGCGCAGACCTGCTCGACCGTCTCCGCCGGCGGGCAATCCACCCCTTCCCGCGCCTGCCCGTGGTAATGCCGGATCAGGCCCGCCACCGGATCGAGATCCCAGAGCACCACGCCGCGCCCCCCCAGGACCAGCGCGCCGAGCGTCGTCACATCGTCGGGCACGGTGCGGCTCATGGCTCCCCTCCGGCGGCGGCGGCGCCGTCCGGCCCGGCCGGGCGCATCACCGGCGAGGCCGAAAGGCGCTGCATCGATGCCTCGTAGCGGCGGTAACTCCCCCGCCCGGCATGCTTGACAGCGTAGAGCGCTCGGTCGGCGCGGTCGAGTAACGTCTCCGGATCGTCGCCGTCGAACGGGCACAGCGCCACCCCGACCGAGGCGGAAACGACGATCGGTTCCGGATCGGTCGCGAACGGGTGGCCGATGGCGGCGACGATGCGGTCGGCCAGGTGCAGCGCCTGCGCCGCGTCGCGAATGCCGAGCTGGATCACGCAGAACTCGTCGCCACCCAGCCGCGCGACCGTATCCCCGGCGCGGATCACGCCGCTCAGCCGCCGGGCGACGATGCGCAGCACGTTGTCGCCCACGAGGTGGCCGAACTGGTCGTTGATCGGCTTGAACCCGTCGAGATCGACCAGCAGCAGGCCAACGACCTCGCCGCTGCCGCGCGCGGCGGCCAGCGCCTGCGCGAGGCGCAGGGTCAGCTGCCCGCGATTGGGCAGTCCGGTCAGCAGGTCATGCGCGGCAAGGTGGTGGGCCCGCGCCTCCGCCTCGCGGAAGCGCGTCACATCGGAAATGACGGCGACGATGAACGGCGCCCTGCCCTCGGCGGTGTCGAGATGGATCAGCCGCTTGCGGGTGATGACGATGCGCTGCCGTCCGCCGGCCCCGGTCACGATCTCCTCGTTCTCGTTCGGCAGGCCGGTGGCGAAGACCTGATCGTCGATCCGCCAGAACACCTCGAGCTGCGCCTGCGGCAGGAGTCCCGCCCCGGTCTGCCCCAGCAACGCCTCCCGCGGCCGGCCCATGAAATCCGCCATCGCCTGATTGACCAGCACGAGCCGATGCTCCCGGTCGATCACGATGACCGGGTTCGGAATCGAATCCAGCAACGCCTGCAGGACTTCGACCGTGGGGACGATGGTGGATTGAGCGAACAAGAATATCTCGGACCAGACGACCGTCTCGGAAAACCGGAAGATTGCCCGAAATAATTACTACTCGATTAATTAACGGCCCATTTGATGTTCGCATGGCGCTCCCGCCGCGCGCCGGCGCGGCGAGTCGCCGCCGGGTGCGATCAGACCGGCTTGCCGCGCGCGGCGCGCAGCAGGTTGCGATAGGTGCCGTCGAACACCGTGTCGGTCGAGGACGTCCAGCGCGTCTCCTGGCCGAGCGTCTCCCGGCTGGCGTGAATGCGCCGCGACCGCAGTTCCCGCGCCTCCGCCTCCTCCGGCGCCATCGGCTGCAGGTCGAGGTCCGGCTCCGCCGGCACCACGGTCAGCTGGATGAACGGTTCGCCGCGGCGGAACACATGCGTCACCCCCTCCGGCGGCGCCTTGAAGACGACGAAGGAGATCATCGGCCACCACTGGGTCCGCAACAGCGCCGGCACGGCGAGCGGCACGTCGTCCGCGCCGGAGGTGTAATAGCGCGGATGCGGCTCGACCCGCACCGCCATCGGCTCGTCCACCGCCATGTCGAGCAGCAGCTGGTGCGTGTAATACCCCTCGCCGAACGGGCGGAAGGGCGGCCAGTTGATGCCGGTGCAGGGGTCCGGACCCCAATCGCTCTCCAGCGTGACCACCCCGTCGCGGCGGCCGACGCGGAGTTCGTTGTCATAGGGATAGAAGAGTTCGATCCCGTATTGCGCGCCCTCGATGAAGGGCATGCAGTGCCAGGGCTGTTCGTGCGCGCCGTCGCGCCGCGGCTGGGGTTCGCCACCCCAGCCCGGCACCTCGAGCTTGGTGCGCCGCGGCGCCAGTCCCGGTTCGAAAAAGCGCAGCCTGACCGTCGTCACCCGATCCTCCGTCGTTGCCCGTCGCGGCCTCAGTACCAGCCGGGCCGGTAATACCACCCGTAATAGCCGTAATACCCGTGATGATGGTGATGATGATGGTGGTGGTGATGGTGGTGATAATAGAACCGGCGATACGCGTTGTGATGATGGTGGTGGTGGTGATGGTCCACCTGCTCCAGCCGCGCCGCCGGCGCCTGCGTCCCCTCGCGCGCCAGCAGGGCGTCATGCGCGCGCAGGATCACGCCCGGCGCCGCCACCGGCGCCAGCAGTTCGGCGTAGGATGCGGCCTCCGGCAATGGCGCCGCCTCCGCGCTCGCGGCATGGAGGGGCGATGCGGCGGCGAGGCCGGCCATCGCGCCAAGCAGTCCGATCGTCTTGCGTTCCATCCTCGATCTCCTTTCGATCGCTGACCCGAACTAAATCCGCGGCAATGGCATTTCTGTGACCTGCCCGCCGGCGCGGTCTTTAAATTCCTGTCATGAACCCGCCGCCGCGGGGTTTCCCGCCGCCCCGCCGGTGGCTATCCTTGCCGTAAACGGAAGGAACCCCCATGGCGCTCGATTCGGAAAGCTTCGACATCCTGCTCGCAACCATCGACCGCTTCGTGCGCGAACGCCTGGTGCCCGCCGAGAACGAGGTCGAGGAGCAGGACGACGTGCCGGCGCCGATCGTCGCCGAGATGAAGGAGCTCGGCCTGTTCGGCCTGTCGATCCCCGAGGAGCATGGCGGCATCGGCCTGTCGATGGCGCAGGAATGCGAGGTGGTCCACCGTCTCGGCCAGACCTCCCTCGCCTTCCGCTCGGTGATCGGCTCGAATGTCGGCATCGGCTCGCAGGGCATCCTGATGGACGGCACCGCGGCGCAGAAGGCCGAATACCTGCCGCGCGTGGCCAGCGGCGAGCTGATCATGTCCTTCGCCCTGACCGAGCCCGATGCCGGGTCGGACGCCGCCTCGCTGACCACCCGCGCCGAGCGCGACGGCGAGGACTACATCCTCAACGGCGCCAAGCGCTACATCACCAACGCCCCCCGCGCCGGCGGCTTCACGCTGATGGCGCGCACCGGCGGGCCGGGGGCTTCGGGCATCTCCGCCTTCATCGTCCCGGCCGACACGCCCGGCCTGAAGCTCGGCCGCCCCGACCGCAAGATGGGCCAGCGCGGCACCAAGACCTGCGACGTCATCCTGGAAAACGCCCGCGTGCCGGCGGCGAACATCATCGGCGGCGTGCCCGGCCAGGGCTTCCGCACCGCGATGAAGGTGCTCGACCGCGGGCGCCTGCACATCTCCGCCGTCGCCTGCGGCATGGCCCGCCGCCTGCAGGACGAGGCGATCGCCTATGCCCGCGAGCGCCGCCAGTTCGGCCGGCCGATCGGCGAGTTCCAGCTCGTCCAGGCCATGCTCGCCGATTCCGAGGCCGAGCTGTCCGCCGGCTGGGCGCTGGTGCGCGACATCGCCCGCGCCTATGACGACCGCGCCGCCGGCGCGCCGGTCGCCGACCTGCCGATGCGCGCCTCCTGCGCCAAGATGTTCTGCACCGAGATGGTCGGCCGTGTCGCCGACCGCGCCGTGCAGGTGCATGGCGGCGCCGGCTACATGGCCGAATACAAGGTCGAGCGCTTCTATCGCGATGTCCGCCTGCTCCGCCTCTACGAGGGCACGACGCAGATCCAGCAGATGATCATCGGCCGCGCCCTGATCAGCCCGCGCTGAGCCCGCCGCGCCGGGTTTGACGCCGGCGCCCGCCTGCCGCAGAATTTCGGAATTCCGAATGCGGTGGGAGCGCGCATGGAGCCGATCGAAACCGGCGAAACGCTGATCGACAAGGTCTACGAACGCGTGGTGGAGGCCATCGCCGATGGCGCCCTGCTGCCCGGCATGCGCATCCGCCAGGGCGAACTGGCCGCCCGTCTCGGCGTCTCCCGCCAGCCGGTCAGCCACGCGCTCCACCTGCTGCACCGCCAGGGCCTGCTGCGCGAAAGCGGCCGCAAGGGCTTCGAGATCGCGCCGGTCGACCCCGAACGCGTCGCCCAGATCTACGATGTCCGCGCCGCTCTCGACGGCCTCGCCGCCCGCCGCGCCGCCGCCCGCCGGGATGCGGCCGCGCTCGCCGAACTCGACGCCATCGTTGCCGCCGCCGGCGGCGCCGCCGCCGGCGCCTCGGCGCTGCTGCGGCTGGATCTCGCCTTCCACCGCGCGCTCTACCGCGCCTCCGGCAACCCGGTGTTCGAGACGATGACCGGCCCGCATTTCCCCGCCCTCGCCCGCGCCATGGCGGCGGTGCTGGAGACCGAAGACTACCGCGCCCGCGCCTGGCGCGAGCACGCCGAAATCCTCGCCCGCGTGCGCGCGGGCGACGAGGCGGGGGCCGAGGCGGCGGCGCGCGACCATGCGCGCAATGCCGGCGAGACCACCGCCCGCCGCCTCGCCGAACTCGCGCGGGCGGCCTGACGCCATTCGACCAGACAGGAGGACACGACATGAAACTCACCCCGCAGCAGATCGAGGATTTCCACCGTGAGGGCTGGCTGTTCCTGCCCGAGCTGTTCAGCCCCGAGGAGGTGGCGCTGCTCAAGCGGGAATCCGAGGCGATCTACCGCGAGCATCGCCCGGAAGTGTGGCGCGAGAAGACCGGCGCGCCGCGCACCGCCTTCGCCGCGCATACCTATAACGAGGCCTTCGGCACGCTCGGCGCGCATCCCCGCCTGATCGGGCCGGTCGAGCAGCTCTTCGGCGAGCAGGTCTACATGCACCAGTACAAGATCAACGCGAAGGCCGCCTTCACCGGCGAGGTATGGCAGTGGCACCAGGATTACGGCACCTGGAAGCGCGATGACGGGATGCCCGAGCCGCGGGCGATGAACATCTCGGTGTTCCTCGACGAGGTGATGCCGATCAACGGCCCGCTGCTGCTGGTGCCGCGCAGCCACAATGCCGGCGACCTGGAGGCGAGCCACGATGTCGAGACCACCTCCTACCCGCTCTGGACGCTGGACGAGGCGACGGTGAGCCGGCTGGTCGCCGAGGGCGGGATCGTCGCCCCCACCGGCAAGCCGGGCGGCGTGCTGATGTTCCACGGCAATCTCGTGCATGGCTCGGCCGGGAACATCACGCCCTATCCGCGCCGCATCGTCTATCTCACGCTCAACGCGGTCTCCAATTACATCCGCACGCCGACGCGGCCGGAGTTCATCGCGCACCGGGATTTCGCGCCGATCGTGCCGGTGGCGGACGACGCGCTGGCGCGGCTGGCGGCGGCATCCCAGCCCCGCGCGGCGGCGGAATAGGGCGATGAACCTCTCCCACCTCCTCGCCGCCCGGGCCGATGCCGGGCGGCCGGTCCGTGTGCTGCTGATCGGCGCCGGGAAATTCGGCTCGATGTTCCTCTCGCAGGTGCCGCACACCAGGGGCATCGAGGTCGCCGCCATCGCCGATCTGCGGCCGGACGGCGCCCGCGCCGCCTGCCGCGCCGTCGGCTGGGACGAGGCGCTGATCGCCGCCACGCGCTTCACCGACGATGCCGGCGCCGAATTGCGGCGCGACGACATCGACGTGGTGATCGAGGCGACCGGCAACCCGCCCGCCGGCATCGCCCATGCCCGCGCCGCCTTCGCCGCCGGCAAGCCGGTGGTGATGGTCAATGTCGAGGCCGATGCGCTGGCCGGGCCGCTGCTCGCCGCCGAGGCGGACGCGGCGGGGGTGACCTATTCGCTCGCCTATGGCGACCAGCCCGCCCTCGTCGCCGAGATGGTGGACTGGGCGCGGGCCTGCGGATTTTCCGTGGTCGCCGCCGGCAAGGGGACGAAATACCTGCCGCTCTATCATGGCGTAACCCCGGATACGGTGTGGCAGCATTACGGGCTGACGGCGGAGCAGGCCCGCGAGGGCGGGATGAACCCGCAAATGTTCAACTCCTTTCTCGACGGCACCAAATCCGCGATCGAGATGGCGGCGATCGCCAATGCGACCGGCCTCGCCGTGCCCTCGTCCGGCCTGCATTTCCCGGCCTGCGGGGTGGACGACCTGCCGCATCTGCTCCGCCCGCGGGCGGCGGGCGGGGTGCTGGAGCGCGCCGGCATGGTCGAGGTGGTCTCCTCGCTGGAGCGCGACGGGCGGCCGGTGTTCCGCGACCTGCGCTGGGGCGTCTATGCCGTGTTCGAGGCGCCGAACGACTACGCCGCCGCCTGCTTCGCGCAATATGGGCTGAAGACCGACGCCTCCGGCCGCTACGCCGCGATGTACAAGCCCTATCACCTGATCGGCCTCGAACTGAACGTCTCGGTGCTCTCGGTCGCGTTGCGCGGCGAGCCGACCGGGCGGCCGCGCGGGTTTGCCGGCGATGTCGTCGCCATCGCCAAGCGCGATCTCGCGGCCGGCGAGGTGCTCGATGGCGAGGGCGGCTACACGGTGTGGGGCAAGCTGCTGCCGGCGCAGGCGAGCCTCGCCGCCGGCGCCCTGCCGATCGGGCTCGCCCATCACGCGCGGCTGCGGCGCGGCATCGCCGAGGGCGAGGTGGTGGGGTGGGACGATGTCGATTTCGCCGCCGCCGGATCGGCGCTGCAAACCGCGATCGCCGCGCGCCGGGAGATGGAGCGCCGCTTCGCCGCCCCCCGCGCCGAGGCCGGCGCCGCCTGAGGAAGCGCCGCCGCGCCGCTTGATCTCGATCAACGACGCGGCGGCGCCGGCGGCCCAGAGAGAAGGCATGGAACAGGCCCTTCTCGCGCGCTACGACCGCCCGCTGCCCCGCTACACCAGCTATCCGACCGCGCCGCATTTCTCCGCCGCGACCGGGGCGAAGGACCATGCCCTCTGGCTTGCCGCCATTCCGCCCGGCGCCCGCGCCTCGCTCTACCTGCATGTGCCGTTCTGCCGCACCATGTGCTGGTTCTGCGGCTGCACCACCAGCGCGGTGCACAGCGTCGGCGCGCTGGAACGCTACGCGGCGGCGCTGGAGACCGAGATCGGCCGCGTCGCCGCCGCGATCGGCCATCGCCTGCCGGCTGGGCAGATCCATTGGGGCGGCGGCACGCCGACCGCCCTGCCCGCACCGCTCCTGCGCCGGGTGCATGCGGCGCTCGCCCGCCATTTCGCGCTGGATGACACGACCGAAATCGCCATCGAGATCGACCCGCGCACCCTGCCGGACGACGCCACGGCGCTGCTGCGCGATCTCGCCGTCACCCGCGTCAGCCTCGGGGTGCAGGATTTCGCGCCCGCGGTGCAGGCGGCGATCGGGCGGCACCAGAGCGTGGCCCAGACCAAAGCCGCCGCCGATGCGGCGCGGGCGGCGGGCATCGCCTCGGTGAATTTCGACCTCGTCTACGGCCTGCCGTTCCAGACCATCGACTCGCTGGAGGCGACGATCGGCGAGGTGCTCGCCCTCGGGCCGGACCGCATCGCGCTCTACGGCTATGCCCATGTGCCGTGGACGCGCAAGCGCCAGCAGGTGATCGCCGAGCGCGCCCTGCCGGATGTCGCGGCGCGCTTCGCCCAGCAGCAGCGCGCCGCCGAACTGCTGGTCGCCGCCGGCTACCGGCGGATCGGGCTCGACCATTTCGCAAGGCCGGAGGACGCGATGGCGCGCGCCGCCGGCACCGGGGCGCTGCGGCGCAACTTCCAGGGCTATACCGTCGACCCCTCCGACCTGCTGATCGGCCTCGGCGCCTCGGCGATCTCGTTCCTGCCGCAGGGCTACGCGCAGAACGCCGTCGGCACCCAGCCCTACCTCGCCGCCATCGAAGCCGGCGCGCTCGCCACCGCCAAGGGGCTGGCGCTGGATGACGAGGACCGGCTGCGCGGGGCGATCATCGAGCGGCTGATGTGCGACCTCGAAGTCGATCTCGCCGCGTTCGGCGCCGATCCCGCCCGCTTCGCCCGCGAATGCGAGTCTCTCGCCCCGCTGGAGGCCGACGGATTCCTGCACCGCGAGGGCAGCCGCATCAGCATCACCGAGGCCGGGCGGCCCTTCCTGCGCCATGCCGCCGCCGCCTTCGACGCCTGGCTCGGCCAGGCGGGGCGGCACGCCGCGGCGATCTGAGCGGGGTCAAAATTCCGCCGCGCGGATCGCCTCCCAGACCCGCAGCGGGGTGCAGGGCAGCGGCGGCAGGGCGGCGCCGATCTGGCGCAGCGCGTCCGCCACCGCATTGGCGACCGCCGGCAGCGCGCCGGTCGTCCCCGCCTCGCCCAGCCCCTTGGCGCCGAGCGGATTGTTGGGGGAGGGCGTCGGCAGGTCGAGGGTGATGAAACCGGGCACGTCGGCCGCCCGCGGCATCGTGTAGTCCATGAAACTGCCGGTCAGCGGCTGGCCGGCGGCATCGTAGCGCATCCCCTCGCCCAGCACGCCGCCCACGCCCTGGACGATGCCGCCATGGATCTGCCCCTCGGCGACGACGGGATTGACCAGCACACCGGAATCATCGGCGGCGACGTAGCGCGTGAGCCGGACCAGCCCGGTCTCGCGGTCGATCTCCACCTCGGCGATATGGCAGCCGGAGGGAAAGGTCGCGGCGACGGGTTTGACCCCGGTGACGGCGATCTCGCCGCCAGAAGCCGCCACCGCCTCGGCGAGGGTCATCACCGGGGAGCCGTCGCGCCGGAGGATGGCGCCACTGGCGATGGCGAGGTCCTCCGGTGCTTCATTGGCGCGCAGCCCGGCGAGGGCGAGCAGCCGCGCGCGCAGGGCGGCTCCGGCATCGGCCACCGCGCTGCCGGCGCTCACCGTCGAGCGCGAGCCGATCGAGCCGGCGCCGGCCAGCGTGCTGCCGGGCGGGCTTGCCACCAGCTCGATATCCGCCGGGTCCAGCCCGGTTTCGCGAGCGAGGATGAAGGCATAGGTCTCCGCCTGGCTCTGCCCGCTGCCGCCGGTGACCGTCTCGATCCGGGCGACGGCGCGGCCGCCGGCGAGGGACAGCGTCACCTTCGCCTCGTCCTGCGCCGCCGCCCCGCCACCCGCAACCTCGGTGAACAGCGCGGCGCCGCGCCCGTAAAGCGCCCCGCGCGAGGCCGCCGCTTCCCGTCGCGCCGCGATGTCATCCCACCCCGATTCCGCCCGCGCCGCGGCGATCAGCGCGGCATAGTCGGCACTGTCATAGGTGGCACCCAGCGCGGTGCGCCAGGGAAAGGCGGCGGCGGGGATCGCGTTGCGCGCCCGCAGATCCAGCGGGTCGGCGCCGGCCGCGGCGGCGGCCTCATCCACCAGGCGCTCGACCAGCAGCGCGATATCCGGCCGCCCGGCGCCACGATACGGGCCGAGCGGGCCCGCATTGGTGAAATATTGCGCGAAGCGGGCATGGGCCGCCGGGATCGCGTAGGCGCCGGTGCCCGATTGCAGCGCGTTATGGACGTTCACGAAGGCGCCGACGGTGGTGACATAGGCGCCGAGATCGGTGTGATACTCGATCTCGATCGCGGTGAAGCGAAGATCGGCATCGAGCGCGAGGCGGCCGGCGAGCCTGGTGCCGCGGCCGTGATTGTCGTTGAGGAAGGCCTCGCCGCGCGTCGGCACGTAGCGCACCGTCCGGCCGGTGGCGCGGGCGGCGAGCAGGAGGGCGGCGTGCTCGGGATAGGCCGGGCTGCGCAGGCCGAACCCGCCGCCGACATCGGGCAGCTCGATCATGATCCGCGCCGCCGGCACGCCGAGCACGGCCTCTAGATCGAGCCGGATCTCGTTGATGCCCTGGTGCGGGGTGACGAGGTGATAGACGCCCGAAGCCGCGTCATACCGCGCGACGATGCCGCCGGGCTCCATCGTGGAGGGGGCGAGGCGCGGCAGATCGAACCGCACCGCGGCCACATGCGCCGAAGCGGCGAAGGCGGCGGCGACCGATGCGGCGTCGCCCGCCGCATGCAGGAAGGTGAGATTGCCCAGCGCCTCGGGATGGATCGGCGGCGCGTCCGGCGCGGCGTCGAGCCCGACCACCGGCGGCAGCATCTCGTACTCCACTGCGATCGCCTCCGCCGCGTCCATCGCCGCGGCGAGGGTTTCGCCGACCACGCAGGCGACCGGCTCGCCGGCATAGCGCACCCGCCCCTGCGCCAGCACCGGGCGGAACGGGGCGACGAGCGGGCGCTCGCCCTCGGCACCGTAGCGCATCAGCGCGCGGAAATTGCCGAAGCCGGCGGCGGCGCAATCCTCGCCGGTCAGCACCGCGACGACGCCCGGCATCGCCCGCGCCGCCGCCGCATCGAGGGAGACGATCGCCGCATGGGCGTGCGGCGATCGCAGGAAGGCCGCCGCCAGCGCGCCCTCCGCCCGCACATCCGCCACATACCGCCCCGCCCCGCTCACCCAGCGCGTCCGGTCGCGCGCCGATTGCGTGGGCCGGCCCGAGATGCCCGATCCGTCCATGTTTTCCTCCCTCCCGCGCGTCCGGCCAGCGTCCTTGAAGCGCCACGGCCGTCGAGAAATAACAGCACGTTAACAGAATACCCCGCCATCGCGGGCCCGCAAACCCCGGCCCCGCCAAGCCGGCAGGCCCGCAGCCGAATGCGTCCTCATGAAACTTCAGGTTCGCGAGGATCGGGACAAGCGCCGGCCCGGCGTGCCGGATCAGCGCCGCCGATGCTTACAGGATTTCGGGGTGCTCCGGCATGAACGCAAGGTCGGTATCGTCTGGCCTGACGCCTGCGGCCGTGAGCATGGCATGGATCTGGCCGCGATGGTGTGTCTGGTGATTGAAGAGATGCATGACGATCACGGTCTTCGGCCTCGAAATCTCGCGTCCCAGCGCGCCCGAAAACCAGACGAGATCTTCGGCGAACCAGGCGGCATCCAGCTGCCCTGCCCAGTCCAGCACCTCGCGGTCCATCGCGGCGCGTTGCCCGCAGAATTCGTCCCAGCTCCCGTCAAACCTCGTCGAGCCCGGAATCCCTCCCTCGGGCGGCCGCGTGCCCTTGAACCGGCTCATCCACATGCGGTCCGCCCAGAGCAGGTGGTAGAACGTCGCCTCGATCGATCCGAAGAAGGCGCCCCGGTCGAGCGCCCGCCCTTCGGGTGGCAGCTGGGCCGTCGCGCGGAGAAGGTTCCGGTTTTGCCAGGCATTGTATCTGGCCATCGTCAGCGCGTATTCGGCATTGGCCATGGTGGCCCTCCGCATGGAAATCCCGCTTGGCGCAGTCTTCATAGCGCCGATGGATTGCCATGGGAATGACGGGCCGGGACCGGCAGTCCCGCGAACGAACCGCCGGTCCCCGGCGTGATTGCGAAGCGGCGGCGCGGGCGGGCCGGGTATCCGGCCTATTTGAACTGCTGCCCCATCTTCGCCCCCTTGGAGAGTTTGGTGAGATAGGCGATCAGGTCGGTCATCTGCGGGCTGGAAGCGCCGGGCGGCTTGCCTTGCAGGCCGCCGCGAATGCAGTGGACGAGCTGCTGCTCGAGCGTCACCACACGATGCGCATGGCCGTTATATTTCGGGAACTGCGCCGCAACCCCCTCGAGGCTCGGGATCTTCGCGCCGCCCGGCAGGTGGCCGGCCGTGGTGCCGCCATTGACATGGCACGACGAGCAGGTGCGCACGCCGCCGAACTGATCATGATTGAAGATGTGCAAGCCCTCCGCCGCGGCCTGGTCCGGCGAAGTGGCCGGGGCAAGCCCCGCGGCGGCGGCCGTGCCGAGGCCAAGGCCGAAGGCGAGAAGGGCAGCCCCGACGAGACGGGGGCGGGGTAACCGGGTCATCACGAAGCCTCCCAGAGATATATGTCAATTCCGGAATACAGCTAACGTCCCGGCGGCATGGCCTGTCAATCGTCCGGCGGCGGCGCTGCCCCCCGGCGCGATCAAGCTTCCGTGCGCATGACGGGCGAACACCCCGCCCCGCGTGGCGAACGTGCAGACGGCGCAACGGCCCGTCAGAAAATCAGGGGGACCAGATGCCAGCGCACCCTTGTGCAGTATTCCGTGTATCCCGGCAGGTTTTGCGCAAGGAAATTCTCCTCATCGAGGAGGCGCCAGACGAGGCCGAGAACCGTGATGGCCGAGGGAATGAGCGTCCAATAGGAACCGAGCGCCAGGGGCATGCCGATCAGGTAGACCAGCGCGCTCGCATACATCGGATTCCGCACGACCCCGTAGGGCCCGGTCGAGACAACCCTCTGATCCTCGACGACCCCGACAGTCGCGGCGCCGAACGGGTTCTCCTTGACGACCCGGTACACCATGAGCATGCCCGCGACGATCAGAAGATCGCCCGTCACCACGAGCCAAGGCGGCACGTTCGACCATCCGAAGCGGTCATCCAGTCCCGGAACGATGAATGCGACGACGATTGAGATGAAGCCGAGCAGCGTAATGCCCTTTTGCACGGACCGCTGCTCCGCCGTCGGACCCGCTTTCATCCTGGCCTCCAGCAGCCTCGGGTTGTCGAGCAGGTATCGCACGTAGGGAACGGCGGCGATGCCGTTCACCGCGAGATACACCCACGCTTGCCAATACCTCACGGTACCCGCCGCGAGAAACAGCACGAGCGCAATGAGCCCGGTGCCAGCCAGACACAAGATCAGCATTCGCATTCTGGCGTTTTTCATGGGGTATGAAACCACCTCGGGCGTCGTCCGATCGGACAAGGATGCCATGATGATCAATATGATGGAGCGCTGCATCCGATCCTGAAGGGTCGGAACGCGCTCCAGCCTCGCATTCGGTTCCTCACCTCATGCTCGTATTGACGCCGTACAGAAATCAAGAAAATTTTGTCTTATTAACTGAATTTTTATTCAAATATCGGTTGATATTTTAACGATATGAGACGGGAGGTGGCTGTGCAGGCGGCATTACCGGCGAGACGGCGAATTTTCATCAAGCGATCACGGATCTCGATCGCGTTATGCATCCTGATCACGGTATCGATCGTGACCATGGCGGTCCCCGTTCTGACCTGAACGAGCGCCCTGCCCCTCGACTCTTCGCGACCGGATGTCAGGGATCGGCTTCCGGGCGCCGGCGCGCCATTCTCCCCGATCCCCGGCATCACCCCGATCTGATCCGCTGCCCGGCCACGCCAGGCTCGATATGGCGCGCCGCCGCGTCACCGCACCGCCGAAGTAACAACGGCTCCACGGACGGCTCGCGGCACCGTGGCCATCGGTCACGGGAATTTCATCACGCCGCCGCGCGAATCCGTTAGGAAGCCACGATGAACACCACCCACCCCCAGGCGGCCGGCATCCCTCCGCGATGCCGCCGCGAGCCTTGAGTCCGTGCCGGAGAAATGCGGTTGACCGTCTGGCTCATCATGGTTCCGGCACTGATCGCGGGCCACCCCGGCGCAACCGTGCCGCACTGGCACCGCACGCATGCCGGATGCCGCGCCGATGAGGCCGCCCATCACCTTCCGCCCGGATCATGCCTGAAAACCGAGGGCGACGCGCCCCCCACGACCGGCCCGGCAGGACCAGCCGCCCCATTCCACCGCAACCCACCAGATGAACGCGATTGACGTCGCAAAGAGGGGGGTCGGCACGAATCCTCCTGCTTTTGGACGGTATGGACAAAATAGAGACGTATGGCACATTCTTATTATTAAGTCTTAGGAATGAACCATGAGCATCAAACAGATTGGCTTTCTGGTCGGCGACAAGGCTGCCACTCTGTCGGGCGCTCATCCAGCATATCTGTCCGCGTTCGACGGCCAGCAAACGGCCGGGAATGCGCTGTCGGGATTCATCAAGGCGCTTCCCGAGAATGCGCTCTATGTGGATATTGGGGCGAATGTCGGCGCCACCGTTGTCGCGGCGGCTCTCCTGCGGCCCGACATCACCATCGTCGCGTTCGAGCCCGTACCGTCGAACTTTCAGCTTCTGGTGCGCAATGTCGCCGACAACGGCCTTACGAATTGCAAGCTCGTCAACGCGGCGGTCGGCGACCGCACTGGTGAAGTCCTGATCAGCGACAATGGCCCCTGGTCTCTGATCGGCGCCGGCAGCGTTTCCGTGCCACTCGTGACGCTCGATGATTACTTCCAGACCACCCCTCAAGGCCGCCCCGTGGATCTGCTGAAGGTGGACGTCGAAGGTTACGAGCCGCAGGTCATTTTCGGAGCGAAGCGGACCATTGAACAGAGCCGGGCGCCCATCTTCATGGAGTTCAATTCGTGGACGCTCCTGTGTCAGGGCTGCAACCCTCTCAACTTCGCGGCCCAATTATGGTCCATTTTCTCGGTTTCCGACCCGCAGGGGTCACCTCTTCCGTCATCTGAAGTCTTTGTGCACGACAATCTCGTCAAGCACGGATGCGTCGAGGATGTGGTTCTGCGGCTCAATAACATTTCCGCATTGAGATCGTTTTTGTTCAACATGGATCCTGTGCGACAAGAACTCGAATCGGTCTACGCCTCGACGTCGTGGCGGCTGACAGCACCCCTACGCCGCTTGAAGGGCTTCATCAGCAGATAGTTCGGTCTGCGGAACGCCGAGATACCGAGAAAAGGTATCCACACCGGCGTCAGCGTCTCACCTCAGCGCCTCACCACGGCAGCTCCGCGCCGGTATAGTCGAAGAACGCCAGCCCCGGCCTGCCGCGCCGGGCGATCAGCTGGTCGACCACGCGGGGAATGCTCTCGCCGATCGACAGCGTCGCCTGCGGCCCGCCCATGTCGGTCCGCACCCAGCCGGGCGCCACCAGGGCGAGGCTGCGCGCGGAGTCCCTGTGGCGCGCGGCATAGCTGCGCATCAGCGTGTTCAGCGCCGCCTTGCTCGCCCGGTAGGCCTCGAACATGCCGGTCGTGTTGTTGGCCACGCTGCCGAGCCCGGAAGACATCAGCCCGATCCCGCCCTCCGGCGCGACCAGGTCGCCCAGCGCCTCCACCGCGCGCATCGGGCTGAGCGCGTTGGTCACCATCAGCTCGACGAAGGTCTCGGTGCTCACCGCGCCGATCGGCGCCGCCGGATCGCTGGCGATTCCCGCGTTCACGAACAGCTGGTCGAACACCTGCCCCTCCAGCCGCGCCCGCAGGGCGGCGAGCTGGTCCGCGTCGTTGATGTCGAGGCGCTCGATCGCGAGCCGCCCGCCGGCCCGCGCCGCCAGCGCGTGCAGGCCGGTCGGCCCCGCGCCGCGCACCGTCGCCGTCACCCGCCAGCCGCGCCCGAGATACTCCTCCGCCATGGCGAGACCGAGCCCGCGCGAGGCGCCGATGATGAGACAGGACGGTTCCGATGCCATGGCGCTTCTCCTCGATTCCCGGTTTCGCGCCGAGGCTACGACGATTCCCGCCCGCACGGCCAGACGCCGCGGGGCGCGGGCGTGGCGAAGCGGAACAGTCTCTCTCGCCGGGATTACCGCAGCTTTACAGGATGGAAGGGTTCATATACCTGCCGCGTAACGAATATGAGAACACCGCCCGGTCGCGGGCGAACCGAACATGGGGAACATTCATGACCAAAGGACACAGGGCCCTGCTCGCCGCGGCCGCCGCGGCGATGCTCTCGCTGCCGGGCCTCGCCCAGGCGGGCTGCGCCAGCGGCGACTTCACCGCCGCCCAGGCGGCGACCGGGCAGACGCTCTACGACGCGAACTGCGCCGCCTGCCACATGACCAACCTCTCCGGCGGGTCGGGCCCGGCGCTGGGTGGCGCGAAGTTCAAGTCCTATCTCGAATTCACCAAGATCACGGGCGCGCAGCTGCTCGCCTTCATCAAGTCGCAGATGCCCTACCAGGCGCCCGGCAGCCTCAAATCCGCGGAGTATGACGCGATCTTCGCCCACATCCTCCAGCAGAACGGCTATCCGTCCGGCAGCACGAAGCTGGACGCCGAAACCGCCTCCTGCATCAAGATGCTGCCCTATCCCGGCAAGTCCTGAAGCAGGGCGGAACCGCCGGCCGCCCCGGGCGGCCGGATCTGGCTGAAACCACAGGGGAAACTCACGAATGACAACGAAAACGGACGATTCCCGCCTCGCGCGGCGACTGCGTCTCGCCGCCCTGCCGGCGGCGGCGCTGCTCGGCCTCGCGCTGGCGCAGACGGCGCAGGCCGGCGCCGTGCAGGCCGAAGGCTCGGAGACCGGCGGCAAGACCGCGGTCGTCGGCAAGACCATCACCGGCGATGTCAGCGTCACCACCAAGATGCTGGAAGCGGCGCCGAAGGCGGACGCGAACTGGCTGGTCTCCGGCCGTGACTACGACAACTCGCGCTTCTCGCCGCTCAAGCAGATCAACGCCGCGAACGTGAAGGACCTCGCCCCGGTCGCCATCGCCCAGACCGGCTACAGCGCGAGCTTCGAGACCACGCCGATCGTGGTCAACGGCATCATGTATCTCACCACGCCGATGGTGAACTCCAAGCAGGCGCTGATCGCGATGAACGCGACCACCGGCCAGACGCTGTGGACCTACACCTACACCGACGGCCAGATCCAGATCTGCTGCGGCCCGGTGAACCGCGGCGCCGCCGCGTCGAACGGCATGGTCTACATGCTGACGCTGGACGACCACCTGATCGCGGTCAACGCCAGGACCGGCAAGCAGGAATGGATGACCCAGGTCGCCGATCCGCGCTACGGCTATTCCGAGACGATGGCGCCGACCGTCTACAAGAACATGGTCATCATCGGCAGCGCCGGCGGCGAGTGGCCGATCCGCGGCTTCATCGCCGCGTATGACGCGCAGACCGGCAAGCAGATCTGGCGCTTCCACACCACCGACAGCAAGGCCGGCTGGGAAGGCGATTCCTGGAAGACCGGCGGCGGCACCGTCTGGACCACGCCGACCGTCGATCCGAAGCGCGGCCTCGTGATCTTCTCGACCGGCAACCCGAACCCCGACCTCAACGGCGCGGCGCGCAAGGGCGACAACCGCTACACCGACTCGATCGTGGCGCTGAACATCCACACCGGCAAGCTCGTCTGGTACTACCAGGAAGTGAAGCACGACGTGTGGGACTACGACGCCGTCAGCAACGCGATGCTGATCGACGTGAAGGACCACGGCAAGATGGTCCCCGCCGTCGGCGAGGCCGGCAAGACCGCCTGGTACTACATCGTCAACCGCGAGACCGGCAAGCTGATCCGCAAGTCGCAGCCCTTCGACAAGCAGGAGAACATGTTCGCGCAGCCCACGCCGAAGGGCGTGCAGATGCTGCCGGGCGCGAATGGCGGCGATGACTGGTCGCCGCCGGCCTTCTCGCCGATCACCCGCGACGTCTACGTGATGGGCATGAACCAGCTCATGACCTTCACCAACGAGAAGAGCAGCCCGGCCATCCCCGGCCAGATCCGCCTCGGCAGCACCTTCAAGAATGTCGATCACGGCATCCAGGACGGCACGCTGACCGCGATCGACGTCGATACCGGCAAGATCGCCTGGAACGACACGGTGCCGCAGCCGATGATGGGCGGCGTGCTGGCCACGGCCGGCAACCTAGTCTTCACCGGCGAGGGCAATGGCTGGTTCGACGCGATGGACGCCAAGACCGGCAAGCGCCTGTGGCGCTTCAACCTCGGCGCCGGCGTGAACGCGCCGCCGATCGCCTATTCGGTCAAGGGCCGCGAATACGTCGCGGTGGCCGCCGGCGGCAACTTCCAGCTCAGCTACCCCTACGGCGACGCGGTGGCGATCTTCGCCCTGCCGAAGAAGTAAGACCCTTCACGCCGGCAACACGGCCGGAGCGCATCGCGCTCCGGCCTTTCTTGTGCCAGGGCCGGCCGGTCAGTTGCCGCCCGAAAAACCGCCGAGCGGGCTCGGGTTGAAGTTGATCTGCAGGTCCATGATCGCCTTCGCCATTTCCATCTCGGCGCGCGCCATGTGCATCATCGCCTCGTGCTCCATCTTCGGCGCGATGGCGAAGTCGGTGTGGTAACTCCGGTTGATCTTGGCGACCAGCGCCTGCGCCTGGGTCAGGTCCGCCTTCATCGTCGTCGCCTGCTGCGGCGTCAGGCGCGTGCCCGCGTTGCCCTGTTGCGCGAATGCCGTGCCCGTCCCGGCCAGAGCAAGGGCGCCGAGCAGAATGAGTGTCTTCATGGTGTCCTCCTTGTCGGATCCGCGAAGCGGATCGTCCCCGCCGTCTCCCGCAACCGCCGACCCGTGGCGCCGCGTGCGGCTCCTGAAAAATGCCGGCGGCGCCTCGATGAATCCAATGCCGTTTGATTATCGTTTCAATGCCGCGACGGGATGCCGTGCGGGACGGATCATGCCGGCGGCCGGCGATCGCGCTCCATCCTGCCGCACCGGATCGGACATCCAGAGCAGATCCGACTCCCGCAACCTGCCGGCATCAACGCGGTCGAACCATGCACCATTCTAATATTACAGAATAATTTAAAAAAATACTTTTATTCTAAAGTCATAAATACGTTTTGAAGTATTTATGCACTCTCTCTAATATATTTATTTTCAAATTGACAACAAAATTCAATAATGGAATCTCCGATTCATTGATAAATTCGATGGAGCGGACACTGAAATCCGAACGGGTGGCTTTCCTTGACGGTCTGCGCGGCCTTGCCGCCCTCCAGGTCGTCTTTCTGCACTACGTGAGCGCGTTTCTGCCGGTCCTTGCGATGGCCGGCCTGGGTCCCGCCGACCTCCTGGCCTCCCATGGCTGGCAGGCCGCCATCGCCCGCTCTCCCGCCGTGTTCCTGATCAACGGCTACAGCGCCGTGTATATCTTCTTCCTGCTCAGCGGTTACGTGCTGCGGCGGGCCTTCGCCCGGATCGACGGTTTCGCCTCCGGCCTCTGGCGCCGCCTTGTGCGCCTCGGCCTGCCCGCTTCCGCGGCCGTGCTGTTCGCCGGCGCGTTGCTGTCGCTGGACGACCAGGCGCATCTCCATACCGCCGCCCTCTCGGGCTCGACGCACTGGCTGGGCATCCTGCTCGCGACCCCGCCCGCCCCCGGTCCCGTCCTTCGCGACGCCATCCTGAACAGCGTCCTCACCGGCTATGCCGGGGCGAACGGCTTTCCGTTCCTCCGCCACCTCATCCCCATGCCGGATCTCCTGCACGCCTTCGATCCGCCGACCTGGACACTCAATGTCGAACTGTCCGGATCGGTGCTCTGCCTCGGCCTCAGCTATGTCGAGCGGCGCCGGCGCGCGCTGCTGCCCTGCGTCATCGCCGCCCTCGCCCTCTGGCTCGGGGCGAGCCAGTGGTTCCTCTTCGCCCTCGGCTACGCGCTTGCCGGCCTGCGCCGGCCGTCACCCGGGCGTCTGCGCCAGGGCCTCGCGATCCTCGCCTTGGCCGCCGGCATCCTGCTCTGCCGCCTGATCCCGCCGGCGCCGATCCTGCTGCTGCGCAGCCTGCTGCGCCACCAGCACCCGCCGGATCCGTTTCACTTCTCCAACCAGGTCGGCGCGATCCTGATCTTCCTCGGCGTGCTGCACCTGCCGCGCGCGCAGCACCTGCTGGAACGCCGCCTGCCGCAGTTCCTCGGCCGCATCTCATTCAGCCTTTACCTGGTGCATTTCCCGGTCATGGCGACCATCGGGTGCGGCGTGTTCAACCTGATCGCGCCACGGTCCGGCGCCGTGCCGGGCTGCCTGGCCGCGCTCATCGCCGGCCTCGCGGCCACCCTGCCGGTCGCGGTCCTGTTCGAGCGCCATGTCGACCGGCTGGCGGTGCGCCTCAGCCGCCGCAGCCCGCCCTTCCTCGCTCCCGTGCCAGGCGAATTGAGCAGCTGACCCGATCGGGTCAGCCGGGGCCCCGGTGCGACTTGCACGGATGCCGGCCGATCAGGGCCGCACGCAACCGCGCGACCGGCCATGCCGCCACGGCATCCGCGAAACGTCGGTCATGTCCTGGAAAACGCTGGTGGAGCCAATCGGAATCGAACCGACGACCTCCTGAATGCCATTCAGGCGCTCTCCCAACTGAGCTATGGCCCCACCGTGCGTGAGCGCCCTATTAGACCGAGTTCGCGCCCGCGGCAAGGGCATCGGAGGACAAACCCGCCATGATTTGTGACGGCGGCAAGACAGCGCCGCCCGCCGCCCCGCCGCGCCGTCCGAAAACCGTACAAACGTTCAATTCCAGATCGACAGCGCCGCCCCGCCCCGGTATCCTGCGCCCCGCATCCGGGAGCCACCGCCATGTCCATGATCGTCGACCGCCGCGACCTCGACTTCATCCTCTTCGACCTGCTCGGCATGGAGGAGCTGCTCCGCCATCCGCATTTCGCCGCCTTCGACCGCGACGCCTGCACCCAGATGCTCGACACCGCGCAGCAGATCGCCGAGGACCATTTCCTGCCCATCGCCGCCGAGGTGGACGCCAACGAGCCGCGCTTCGTCGGCGGACGGGTGGAGATGCCGGAAGGCACCGGCCACGCCCTGCGCGCCTGCGCCGAGGCGGGATTCTTCGCCCTGCCCTTCGCGCAGGAGCATGGCGGGCTGCAGGCGCCGCGGGTGCTGCACACGGCGGCGAGCGGCATCTTCACCTGTGCGAACACCGCCGTCGCCAATTACGCCTTCCTCACCGTCGGCGCCGCCAACCTGCTCGCCGCCTTCGGCGCCGAGCCGCTGCGCCGCCGCTTCCTGCCGCCGATGCTGGAGGGGCGCTGGTTCGGCACGATGTGCCTTTCCGAACCCCAGGCCGGATCGTCCCTCGCCGACATCACCACCACCGCCACCCCGCGCGCCGATGGCACGTTTTCGCTCCGCGGCAGCAAGATGTGGATTTCGGGCGGGGATCAGGAAATATCGGAGAACATCGTCCACATGGTGCTGGCGCGCATCGCCGGCGCGCCGGCCGGCACCCGCGGCATCTCGCTGTTTCTCGTGCCCAAGCGCCGCGTCGATGAAAGTGGCGCCGTCGGCGAGAGCAACAACATCGCCCTCGCCGGGCTGAACCACAAGATGGGCCAGCGCGGCACCACCAACTGCCTGCTCAATTTCGGCGAGAGCGGCGAGACGATCGGCCATCTGATCGGCGCGCCGCATCGCGGCCTCGAATACATGTTCCAGATGATGAACGAGGCGCGCATCGGCGTCGGCCATGCCGCGACCATGTCCGCCCTCGCCGGCTATCGCCATTCGGCGGACTACGCCCGCACCCGCACGCAAGGCCGCAGGGCCGGGCAGAAGGACCCGTCCGCCCCGCCGGTGCCGATCGTCGAGCACGCCGATATCCGCCGCATGCTGCTGGCCCAGAAGGCGGCGGTGGAGGGCGCGCAGGCGCTCTGCCTCTATGCCGCGCAGCTCGTCGACCGCCAGGAAATCGCCACGGACGCGGATGAGAAAGCCTGGCTCGGCGCCCTGCTCGGGCTGCTCACGCCGGTGGTGAAATCATGGCCCTCGGAGCATTGCCTCGAGGCCAACAAATGGGCGATGCAGATTCTCGGCGGCTATGGCTACACGCGGGACTATCCGCTGGAGCGGCTCTATCGCGACAACCGGCTGAACCACATTCACGAAGGCACGTTCGGCATCCAGGGCATCGACCTCGTGGGCCGCAAGCTCGGCGGCGACAAGGGCGATGCGCTGCGCCGCTTCGCCGCACAGATGCGCGAGACCGCCGCCACCGCCGCCCGGCAGCCGGCCCTCGCGAACGAGGCCGCCCGCCTCGTGGCGGCACTCGACCAGCTCGGCGTCACCGCCGATGCCCTGCTCGCCTGCGCCGACCTGCCGCGCCGCCTCGCCAATGCCACGGTGTTTCTCGATGCGTTCGGCCATGTCGTCATCGGCTGGCTCTGGCTGTGGCAGGCGCTGGTCGCGGCCACCGCGCTGGAAGGCAATCCCCCAGCGCCGGACAGGCTCTTTCACGAGGGCAAGATACTGACATGCCGTTATTTCATGGCGCATGAACTGCCGCTTGGGATCGCCCGCCTCGCCCTGTGCGCGACGCTCGAGACCACCAGCCTCGACGCCCCCGCCGCCCTGTTCGCCCTCTAGCGCGCGCGGCGGCGGCGCATGGTGCAGGACCGCAGCCTGCGCACGCGGCACCGGATTCACGAGGGTGCCGTCAGCGTTCTTGCCGAAGGTGGCGTCGCCGGCCTGACCCATCGGGCGGTGGCCGCCGCGGCCGGCGTGAGTCTCGCGGCGACGACATATCATTTCGATTCCAAAACCGACCTCATCGCCAGCGCCTCCCGCCATCTGATGAGCGGCTATCTCGATGCCTTCGCCCGGCTCGAACGCCGTGTCAGCGCCGGGGAGGCGACCGGGCTTGCGCGGATCGACGATCTCGTCACCCGCGTCGTGCTCAACGCGCTCGGCCGCGAGCGGACACGCTCGCTCGCCTGGTGCGAACTCATCCTGCATGGCGGGCGCGGCGCCGAGGGGCGACGCCTCGCGCAGGACTGGTACGCCCGGCTCGACGACATCTGGCACGCCATCGGCGAGAATCTCGGCTTCGGGCTCGACCGCCGCGCCGCCCGCGCCACGATCGACCGCGCCATCGGCCTCACCTTCCTGCTCCACCCGCTCGGCCTCGACCAGGAGGCGGCGCGCGACCTTATCGAGGGCCGGCTCGACCCCGCGCAACTCGGCCCGCCCGCCCCCGCGCCGGACGACGCGGCCGGACCCGCCACTGCGCGCCAGCGCGAGACCCGGGCGCGGATCGTGCAGGCGACGATCGACATTCTCGTCGAGTCCGGCGCGGGGGCGGTGAGCTGGGCCGCCATCGCCGAGCGCGCCGGCCTCGCCCGCAGCGGCCCGGCCTATTACTTCCCGGCGATCGGCGCCCTGCTCGCCACCGCGCAGGTGGCGCTGTTCGACCGGGCGAAGGCGCGCTACCGCGCGGGCTTCGGCGCGATCGACCCCGCCGAGATCGACGAGATGCGGCTCGTCGATCTCACCACGGCGATCTGGTTTCGCGAGGTGCTGGAACATGCGCGCGAGGCGCTCGGCCATTACGCCGTGTTTCTCCGCGCCGCCCAGGCGCCCGGCGAGAGCGTGGCGCTGCGCGCCGCCATCGCGGCCACGCTGCGCGACCAGCACGGCGCCTGGCGCCGGCGGCTGGCGGCGATGGCCGCCGCACCGCCGCACCCCGCCGGCCCGCTCGCGGTGCAGGCCGTCTTCGTCGGCAAGCTGATCCGCGCCGCCGCCACCGGGGCGGACACGGCGCTGCTCGCGCTGGCGCGGGAGGATTTCGCCGCCGCGATCGCCGGGGCGATCCGCCCGGAAAAACCGTACGCTCATCCAAAACCGGCTTGCCAGCCGGGCCCGCCTGGCTTAGCTGAACAGAGAGAAGCGCCGCTTCGCGGCCCGGAACCATAAGGGAGGACCGGCATGATCGATCCGGCATCGCTGTTTTCGCTACAGGGCCGCGTCGCCCTCGTCACCGGCGGCTCGCGCGGCATCGGCCGGATGATCGCCGAGGGCTTCCTCGCCCAGGGCGCGCGGGTCTACATCTCGGCGCGCAAGGCGGAGCAGTGCCACGCGGCCGCCGCCGAACTCGGCCCCGACTGCATCGCCGTGCCCGCCGATATCTCGACCGTCGAGGGCGCGCGCGCGCTGGCCGCGACCATCGCCGAACGCGAGCCGGCGCTCGACATCCTGGTGAACAACGCCGGTGCCGCCTGGGGCGCGCCGTTCGACAGCTTCCCCGAACATGGCTGGGACAAGGTGTTCGACGTCAACGTGAAGGCGCCGTTCTTCCTCACCCAGGCGCTGCACGGCGCGCTGAAGGCGGCGGCGCGGCCCGACCGCCCGGCCAAGGTGATCTGCGTCGGCTCGATCGACGGGCTGCGCGTCAACGCCTGGGAGACCTACAGCTACCAGGCCTCGAAAGCGGCGATCCATCACCTGATGCGGCGGATGGCGGCGCGGCTGATCCACGACAACATCGTCGCCAGCGCCATCGCCCCCGGCGCGTTCCCCTCCGAGATGAACCGCGCCGCCCGCGACCGGGGCGACAGGGTCGCCGCCGCGATTCCCGCCCGCCGCATCGGCCGCGCCGAGGACATGGCGGGTGCCGCGATCTATCTTGCCAGCCGCGCCGGCGATTATGTCGTCGGCCAGGTGCTCACCGTCGATGGCGGGCTCGTCGCCGCCAACCCGGTGGAGACGGCCGAACCCTGAGGCCGCCCCATCCCTTTTTCCGCCAGAGGAGCGAACAGACATGCGTGACGCCGTGATCGTCTCGACCGCCAGAACCCCGATCGGCCGCGCCTATCGCGGCGCCTTCAACGCCACGCCGGCCCCCACCCTCGCCGCCCACGCGCTGCGCGAGGCGGTGCGCCGCGCCGGGATCGACCCCGCCGAGATCGACGACTGCCTGATCGGCAGCGCCCTGCCCCAGGGCGGGCAGCACACGATCGGCCGCACCGCCGCCCTCCGCGCCGGCCTGCCCGTCACCGTGCCGGGCATGACGATGGACCGGCAATGCTCCTCAGGGCTGATGACCATCGCCACCGCGGCGAAGCAGGTCATCGTCGACCGGATGGACGTGGTGCTGGCCGGCGGCGTCGAATCGATCTCGACGGTGCAGACCGAGGCGATGCGGGTCGATCGCGATCCCGAACTCCTCGCCCTGCACGCCGACACCTACATGCCGATGATCGACACCGCCGAGGTGGTGGCGAAGCGCTACAACGTCTCGCGCGAGGCGCAGGACGCCTACGCCCTGCAATCGCAGCTTCGCACCGCCAGCGCCCAGCAGGCCGGCCGGTTCGATGCCGAGATCATCCCCGTCACCGCGACCAAGACGGTGACGGACCGCGCCACCGGCGCCACCAGCCAGCAGACCGTCACCCTCGCCGCCGACGAGGGCAACCGGCCCGACACCACTGCCGAGGGCCTCGCCGGGCTCAAGCCGGTGCGCGAGGGCGGCTGCATCACCGCGGGCAATGCCAGCCAGCTCTCGGACGGCGCCTCGGCCTGCGTGGTGATGGAGGCGAAGCTCGCCGAGAAGCGCGGCCTGCAGCCGCTCGGCCGCTATGTCGGCATGGCCGTCGCCGGCACCGAGCCGGACGAGATGGGCATCGGCCCGGTCTTCGCGGTGCCCAAGCTGCTCTCGCGCTTCGGCCTCGGCGTCGGCGATATCGGCCTGTGGGAGCTGAACGAGGCCTTCGCCGTGCAGGTGCTCTATTGCCGCGACCGTCTCGGCCTGCCGGACGAACTGCTCAACGTCGATGGCGGCTCGATCTCGATCGGCCATCCCTATGGCATGTCCGGCGCCCGCATGGTCGGCCACGCGCTGATCGAGGGCAAGCGCCGCGGCGCGCGCCATGTGGTGGTGACGATGTGCGTCGGCGGCGGCATGGGCGCTGCCGGCCTGTTCGAGGTTCTGTGAGCGCCCCGCCGCTCACCCTCGCCGACTATCGCGCCCTGGTCGGCACCGAGGTCGGCTGTTCGGACTGGATCGAGGTCGGCCAGGCGCGGATCGACGCCTTCGCCGAGGTGACGGACGATGACCAGTTCATCCATGTCGATCCCGAACGCGCCCGCGAAACCCCGTTCGGCGGGACCATCGCGCACGGCTTCCTCACCCTCTCGCTGCTCAGCCGCATGGCGTACGACACGCTGCCGCGCCTCGCGGGGGTGGCGATGTCGGTGAATTACGGGATGAACAGCCTGCGTTTCCTCGCCCCGGTCCGCGCCGGGTCGCGCATCCGCGGCCGTTTCGCCCTCGCCGGTCTCGCCGAGAAGGGCGAGCGGCGCCTCCTGCTGACGCATGACGTGACGGTGGAGATCGAGGACCAGCCGAAACCGGCCCTGATCGCGCAATGGCTCTCGATGCTCGCCCTCGCGTGATCGCCCCCGCTCTGGCCGGGGCCGCGCGCCCCGGCTAACCTCCGCGCCTCGCCCGCCACGGGCTGAACCGTTCGGAGGTCCCTGATGGAATACACGAAACTCGGCGCCACCGGCCTCGAGGTCTCGCGCATCTGCCTCGGCTGCATGAGCTTCGGCGTGCCCGATCGCGGCAACCACGCCTGGACGCTCGACGAGGCGAGCAGCCGCCCGATCATCCGCCGCGCGCTCGAAGCCGGCATCAACTTCTTCGACACCGCCAACGTCTATTCCGACGGCACCAGCGAGGAAATCGTCGGCCGCGCCCTGCGCGACTACGCGCGGCGCGACGAGGTGGTGATCGCGACCAAGGTCAACGGCCGCATGCGCCCCGGCCCGAACGGCGCCGGCCTGTCCCGCCGGGCGATCATGACCGAGATCGACAACAGCCTCCGCCGCCTCGGCACCGACCATGTCGATCTCTACCAGATCCACCGCTGGGACTATTCGACGCCGATCGGGGAAACGCTGGAGGCGCTGCACGACGTGGTGAAGGCGGGCAAGGCCCGCTATATCGGCGCCTCCTCGATGTTCGCCTGGCAGTTCGCCACCGCGCTGGCCACCGCCGAGCGCCACGGCTGGACGCGCTTCGTCTCGATGCAGAACTACCTCAACCTGCTCTATCGCGAGGAGGAGCGCGAGATGCTGCCGCTCTGCCGCGCCGCCGGCGTCGGCGTGATCCCGTGGAGCCCGCTCGCCCGCGGCCGCCTCACCCGCGACTGGGACGACGCCACCGCCCGCGCCGAGACCGACGAATTCGGCAAGACCCTCTACGCCGCCACCGAGGCGGCCGACCGCAAGGTGGTCGAGGCCGTCGCCGCGATCGCCGCCGAACGCGGCCTCAAGCGCGCCCAGGTCGCCCTCGCCTGGGTGCTCTCGCGCCCCGGCGTCACCGCGCCCATCGTCGGCGCCACCAAGCTCGCCCATCTGGAGGACGCGATCGAGGCGATCGGCGTCACCCTCGGCGCCGAGGAGATCGCCCGGCTCGAAGCCCCCTACGTGCCGCACGCGGTGGTCGGCTTCTCGTAATCCGGCCCGGCATCGGACGCGACGGACTCAGACGGGTCGAAATCAGACGGGCAGCCTGTCCTCGGCGTCGGTCAGCCCCGGCGCCGTCGCCCAGGCGAGTTCCACAAGCGTGACGATGCGCCGCCCCGCCCCGTCGAGCTGGCAGACGATCAGCCCCTGCTCCTCCATATAGGCGAGCAGCCGCCGCGCCCGGCCGAGCGAGCGCGTGCCGTAGGCCCGCGCGATCGCCGGGTCGCCCGGGCAGGGCAGCCCGTCCCGCGCGGCGCGGGCGATCATCAGGAAAATCCCCTGCATGTCCTCGGGCAGGATCGCGGCGCGGCCCAGCACGTCCTGCCACGCCGCATCCTCGGCCATCGCCGCACTAATCCCGGCCCGCGCCCGGGTCAGCATCCGCCGGAAGGCGGCAAGGTCGGGTGCGGCCGCGCCGAGCGCCTCGATCCGGCAGCGCACCAGGAAATCCTGATACAGCACGCCCACCGGCCGGAACCCCGCCTCCGGGTCGGCGAGGATCTCGGCGAGGATGCGCTCCAGCCGCGCCTGCCGCGCCGCCTGTTCCTCCGGGCTCTGCGGCGGCGGCACCTCGGCCCGGCTGTCCTCCACCGCCGGCCGCGCCGCCATCAGCTGGCTCAGCAGGTCGGGCGGCGGCGGCGCCGGGGCGCGGCGCGGCGGGCGCGATGCCTCGGGCGGCGGCGGGGCGAGGATCACGGTCTGCGCATCGGCGATCGCCGCCTCCGGCAACGGCGTCAGCCGCGGCGTCACGTGCCGCGCCTCGGTCTCGGTCGGGCCGATCCGGAGGGAGAGCGGCCGGCGCGACAGCGCCGGGCCGAGCGCGATGAAATGCCCCCGCTCCAGGTCGCGGAACGCCTCCGCCTGCCGCCGCTCCATGCCGAGCAGGTCGGCGGCGCGCGCCATGTCGATATCGAGGAAGGTGCGCCCCATCAGGAAGTTCGAGGCCTCGGCGGCGACGTTCTTGGCGAGCTTGGCCAGGCGCTGGGTGGCGATGATGCCGGCGAGCCCGCGCTTGCGGCCGCGGCACATCAGGTTGGTCATCGCCCCCAGCGAGAGCTTGCGCGCCTCGTCCGACACCTCGCCGGCGACGGCGGGGGCGAAAAGCTGCGCCTCGTCCACCACCACCAGCATCGGATACCAGTGGTCGCGCGGCACCTCGAACAGCCCGCCGAGAAAGGCGGCGGCGCGGCGCATCTGGTTCTCGGCGTCGAGTCCCTCGAGGTTCAGCACGGTGGAGACGCGATGCACCCGCGCCCGCTCGCCGGCCAGTTGCAGCGCCGCCTCGGCATGCGCCTCGGCATCGATCACGAGATGCCCGAACCGCTCCGCGAGGGTGACGAAATCCCCCTCCGGATCGATGATCGTCTGCTGCACCCAGGCGGCGCTCTGCTCCAGCAGCCGGCGCAGCAGATGGGACTTGCCCGACCCGGAATTGCCCTGGACCAGCAGCCGCGTCGCCAGAAGTTCCTCAAGGTCGAGCATCGCCGGCGCCTGGCCGGCCGTCATCCCCATCTCGATCGCCACCGTCATGTCCGACTCGCCGCCTCCTTCGCGCCCCGGGGCTTATCAACCCCGCGCCGCCGCGTCGAGCGCCCGTCCCGCCGCCGCCCGGCGCCGGATTGATGCGATTCGGGAATTATTTCGGTCCAGACGGAAAATGGAAAGGGTTTCTTAACTTTTGCCCGATATGTTCCACTTATGCATCAAAACGCCTAGATGCGTGCATCTGCTGGCTGGTAACCAGCACGCTACAGGCCGTGCAAAATGCACGGGGACCGCGCCCGCCGCCGAAAAATGTCGTCGGCAACTCGGTGACTGCCGTGAGAGAGCGGCACCATCCCCCTATCCCGTTCGGCGCCGCGCCGCGTTCAATCGTCGATCAGCGGATCGCGCGGGCAGACCGCCTCCAGCCCCGCCCAGTCGCGCACCCGCACCCGCGCGCCCTCCACCGTCAACACCTCGCCGCTCAGCGCCGCGAAGGCCCGCGACAGGCTCTCCCGCGTCATCCCGAGTTCGGCGGCGATCATCCCCTTGTCGTAGGGCAGCTCGATCGTCCCGCCCCCGTCCGCCGGCCGCAGCGCCAGCAGCCAGGCGGCGAGTCGCTGCGTCGTCGTCCGCAGCTTGAGCATCTTCACCTGCCGCGTCATCCGCCGGAACTGCCGCGCGAGGCAGGCGATCACCGCCTGCGCCACCGCCGGCTCCGCCGCCGCCACGGCGCGGAACGTCACCGCCGGCACCAGCACCAGCCGGCACTCCGTCGCCGCCACCGCGCGCAGCAGATAGGGCGAATCCTCCAGCACCGCCGCCGGCAGCAGCAGGTCCGGCGCCCGCACCGTCTCCACCAGCATCTCCGCCCGCCCGCCGGCCGAGGCGGTCAGGTGCACGCGGCCCCCGCTCACGATCACCTGCGCCCCCGGCATCTCGCCCTGCTCGAAAATCCGCGTCCGCCGCGCGACCAGCATCGTCATCGCCGGGGCCGCGAGTCGCCGGCAAGCCGCCTCGTCGAGGCCCGGGAACAGCCGCGAATCGCGCAGCAGCGCCACGAGCTCCGGCGTGCCCGCGTCATCGGTCATGTGCATGGTGGCGGACATCTTCAGGCAACCTCCGGTAGATCGTTTCGCCGGATTACGCCGAGTTTCGGATGCCATCAACAATCTATTTGATCGAAATCAAATCCGCCATTGACCCTTTCGGGTAACGTTTCCGTCAGATCGCATCACGGACGGATCCCGCACATGAGTCATTTCCTCGACCGGCTGACCTTCTTCCGCCGCAAGCCCGAGCCCTTCGCCGGCGGTCACGGCATCACCACGCGGGAAGACCGGAGCTGGGAAGAGGCGTATCGCGGCCGCTGGCAGCACGACCGCATCGTCCGCTCCACCCATGGCGTGAACTGCACCGGCTCGTGCTCCTGGAAAATCTACGTCAAGGGCGGCATCGTCACCTGGGAAACCCAGCAGACCGACTATCCCCGCACCCGGCCGGACATGCCGAACCACGAGCCGCGCGGCTGCCAGCGCGGCGCCAGCTATTCGTGGTATCTCTACAGCGGCAACCGGCTGAAGCACCCGATGGTGCGCGGCCGCCTCATCCGCTACTGGCGCGCCGCACGGCGGATGATGACGCCCGTCGCCGCCTGGGCCGCGATCATGAACGACCCCGAAAAGCGGCGCGCCATCCAGAAGGTGCGCGGCAAGGGCGGCTTCGTCCGCGTCCCCTGGGACGAGGCGAACGAGATCATCGCCGCCGCCAACGCCTACACCATCCGCCGCCACGGGCCGGACCGCATCTTCGGCTTCTCGCCGATCCCGGCGATGTCGATGGTCTCCTACGCCGCAGGCTCGCGCTATCTCTCGCTGATCGGCGGCGTCAATCTCAGCTTCTACGACTGGTATTGCGATCTGCCGCCCGCCTCGCCGCAGACCTGGGGCGAGCAGACCGACGTGCCGGAGAGTGCGGACTGGTTCAACGCCGGCTACCTGATCCTCTGGGGCTCCAACGTGCCGCAGACCCGCACGCCGGACGCGCATTTCTACACCGAGTCCCGCTATCGCGGCACCAAGAGCGTCGTCGTCTCGCCCGACTACAGCGAGGCCTCGAAATTCGCCGATCTCTGGCTGCATCCCAAGCAGGGCACCGACGCCGCCCTCGGCCTCGCCCTCGGCCATGTCGTGCTGCGCGAATTCCACATCGACGATCCCGACCCCTATTTCACCGACTACTGCCGCCGCTATTCCGACATGCCCTTCCTCGTCCGCCTCGTCCGGCAGGATGGCGCGCTGGTCCCCGAGCGCCTGCTCCGCGCCTCCGATCTCGCCGGCGCGCTGGGCGAATCGAACAACCCCGAATGGAAGACGCTGGCCTTCGACGAGACCACCGGCCGCCTCGTCGCCCCGCACGGCTCGCTCGGCTTCCGCTGGGGCGAGCAGGGGCGCTGGAATCTCGAGGAAAAGGCCGCCGACGGCAGCGAGGTCCGCCTCGCCTTGTCCGTCGCCGCCGCCGCCGACGGGTTCGAGGATGTCGCCTTCCCCTATTTCGGCGGCAAGGGCCACGCCCATGTCGCCGGCACCGACCACCCCGACATCCTGCTCCGCCGCCTGCCCGTCCGCCGGATCGAGGGGGCGGAGGGCGAAATCCTCGTCGCCACCGTCTTCGACCTGCTCGCCGCCAATTACGGCATCGACCGCGGCTTCGGCGGCGCCAACGTCGCCGCCGGCTATGACGACGACGTCCCCTTCACCCCCGCCTGGCAGGAGCGCATCACCGGCGTGCCGCGCGGCCATGTCATCGAGGTCGCGCGCGGCTTCGCGCAGAACGCCGCGAAGACCCACGGCAAGTCGATGGTCATTCTCGGCGCCGGGCTGAACCACTGGTACCACATGGACATGAGCTACCGGGCGATCATCAATCTCCTGGTGCTCTGCGGCTGCATCGGCCAGTCCGGCGGCGGCTGGTCGCATTATGTCGGCCAGGAAAAGCTCCGCCCGCAGACCGGCTGGCTGCCGCTCGCCTTCGCGCTCGACTGGTCGCGCCCGCCGCGGCAGATGAACGGCACCTCGTTCTTCTACGCCCATACCGACCAGTGGCGCTACGAAACGCTCGACATCGCCGACCTGCTCTCGCCCACCGCGCCGAAGGGCGACTGGTCCGGCGCGCTGATCGACTACAATCTCCGCGCCGAACGCCTCGGCTGGCTGCCCAGCGCGCCGCAGCTCTCGGCCAATCCGCTCCGCCTCGCCGCCGCCGCCGACGAGGCCGGGCTCGCGCCCGCCGACTATGTCGCCGACCGTCTGGCGAAGGGCGAGCTGCACTTCGCCGCCGAGGACCCCGACCATCCGGACAACTGGCCGCGCAACCTCTTCGTCTGGCGCTCCAACCTGCTCGGCGCCTCGGGCAAGGGGCACGAATATTTCCTCAGGCACCTGCTCGGCACGTCGCACGGCGTGCAGGGCGCCGATCTCGGCGCCCGCGGCGGGGCGAAACCGCGCGACGTCGCCTGGCACGACGAAGCGCCGGAGGGCAAACTCGACCTGCTGGTGACGCTGGATTTCCGCATGTCCACCACCGCGCTGCATTCCGACATCGTGCTGCCCACCGCCACCTGGTACGAGAAGAACGACCTCAACACCTCGGACATGCACCCCTTCATCCACCCGCTCTCCGCGGCGGTCGAGCCGGCCTGGGAAGCCCGCAGCGACTGGGACATCTACAAGGGCATCGCCGAGACCTTCTCGCGCATCGCCCCCGAGGTGCTCGGCCGCGAGCGCGACGTCGTGCTGACCCCGCTGATGCACGACTCGCCCGGCGAGCTCGCCCAGCCCCTCGGCGTCGATGACTGGACGCAGGAGGGAACGAAGCCGGTCCCCGGCGTCAACCTCCCGCAGGTCAGCGTCGTCGAGCGCGACTACCCGAATGTCAGCGCCGCCTTCAGCGCGCTCGGCCCGCTGCTCGACCGGCTCGGCAACGGCGGCAAGGGAATCGGCTGGAACACGCAGGAGGAAATCGAATTCCTCGGCAAGCTGAACGGCACCGTCGCGCACGGCCCCGCCGCCGGCCGCCCGCGCATCGAAACCGATATCGACGCCGCCGAAACCATCATGGCCCTCGCCCCGGAAACCAACGGCGCCGTCGCCGTCAAGGCGTGGGACGCGCTGGCCGCGACCACCGGGCGCGAACACGCCCATCTCGCCATCGCCCGCGAGGACGAAAAGATCCGCTACCGCGACATCCAGGCCCAGCCGCGCAAGATCATCTCCTCGCCGATCTGGTCCGGCCTCGAAAGCGAGCACGTCAGCTACAACGCCGGCTATACCAACGTCCACGAGCTGATCCCCTGGCGCACCCTGACGGGACGTCAGCAACTCTACCAGGACCATCTCTGGATGCGCGCCTTCGGCGAGGCGCTCTGCGTCTGGCGCCCGCCGATCGACACCCGCAGCATCGCGCCGATGATCAAGGCCCGCGCGGCCGACGGCAAGGATCTCGTGCTGAACTTCATCACCCCGCACCAGAAATGGGGCATCCACAGCACCTATACCGACAACCTGCTGATGCTGACGCTCAACCGCGGCGGCCCGGTGGTCTGGATCAGCGAGGTCGACGCGAAAGCCGCAGGCATCGCCGACAACGACTGGATCGAGGCCTATAACGCGAACGGCGCGCTCGTCGCCCGCGCCGTGGTCTCCCAGCGCGTGCCGCAGGGCATGACGCTGATGTACCACGCGCAGGACAAGACGGTGAACACCCCCGGCTCGCCGCTCACCGGCCAGCGCGGCGGCATCCACAATTCCGTCACCCGCACGGTGCCGAAGCCGACGCACATGATCGGCGGCTACGGCCAGCTCGCCTACGGGTTCAACTATTACGGCACCGTCGGCTCCAACCGCGACGAGTTCGTCATCGTCCGCCGCCTCGACCATGTCGACTGGCTCGACCGCCCGCTCGATGCCGCCGCGAAGGAGACCGTGTAATGAAGATCCGCGCCCAGGTGGCGATGGTGCTCAACCTCGACAAGTGCATCGGCTGCCACACCTGCTCCGTCACCTGCAAGAATGTCTGGACCTCGCGCGAGGGCGTCGAATACGCCTGGTTCAACAATGTCGAAACCAAGCCCGGCGTCGGCTTCCCGCGCGAATGGGAAAACCAGAAACGCTGGAACGGCGGCTGGCGCCGCCTGGCGGACGGCACGATCCAGCCGCGCATCGGCGCGAAATGGCGCGTGCTGGCCAACATCTTCGCCAACCCCGACCTGCCCGAGATCGACGACTACTACGAGCCCTTCACCTTCGATTACGAGCATCTCTATTCCGCCCCCGAAATGGAGGCGACGCCCACGGCGAAGCCCCGCTCGCTGATCAGCGGCGCGCCGATCGAGAAGATCGTGCGCGGCCCGAACTGGGAGGAGATCCTCGGCGGCGAGTTCGAGAAGCGCAGCGCCGACTACAACTTCGAAGGCATCCAGAAGGAAATCTACGGCAAGTTCGAGAACACCTTCATGATGTACCTGCCGCGCCTGTGCGAGCACTGCCTCAATCCGGCCTGCGTCGCCGCCTGTCCCTCGGGGGCGATCTACAAGCGCGACGAGGACGGCATCGTGCTGATCGACCAGGACAAGTGCCGCGGCTGGCGCATGTGCGTCTCCGGCTGCCCCTACAAGAAAATCTACTACAACTGGAAGTCCGGCAAATCCGAGAAGTGCATCTTCTGCTACCCGCGCATCGAGGCCGGCGAGCCCACGGTCTGCTCGGAAACCTGCGTCGGCCGCATCCGCAATCTCGGCGTCGTGCTCTACGACGCCGACCGGATCGAGGCCGCCGCCAGCGCGCCCGACGAGAAGGACCTTTATGAAAGCCAGCTCTCGATCTTCCTCGACCCGAACGACCCGGAGGTGATCCGCCAGGCCCGCGCCGACGGCGTGCCGGAAAACTGGCTCGTCGCCGCCCGCCGCTCGCCGGTGTGGAAACTGGCGATGGAATGGAAGATCGCCTTCCCCCTGCATCCCGAATACCGCACCCTGCCGATGGTCTGGTACGTCCCGCCGCTCTCGCCCATCACCGCCGCGGCGAATGCCGGCGCGATCGCCGAGCGCGACGGCATGCCCGACATCCGCAGCCTGCGAATTCCGCTGCGCTACCTTGCCAATCTGCTGACCGCCGGCGACGAGGCGCCGGTCGCCCAGGCGCTGGAGCGCATGCTCGCCATGCGCGCCTACATGCGCGCGAAGACGGTCGACGGCGTGATCGACGAAAGCATCGCCGCCCGCGTCGGCCTCACCGCCGCCGAGATCGAGGCGATGTACCAGCTGATGGCGATCGCGAACTACGAAGACCGCTTCGTCATCCCCTCGACGCATCGCGAAGCCGGCGAGAACGCGTTCGACCTGCGCGGCGGCTGCGGCTTCAGCTTCGGCAACGGCTGCTCCGGCGGCGCCGCGAAACCCAGCCTGTTCGGCTCGCCGAGCCATCGCCCGGTGCCGATCGCGCCGGAAAACGCCTGAGGCCGCCATGCGAATTTTCAAGCTGCTCAGCCTGCTGCTGACCTATCCGGACGACGCGCTGCGCGACGCCGCACCCGACATCGCCCACCTCTGCCGCGCGGCGGATGCCCTGCCGCCCGACCTCGCCGAGCGTCTCGCCCGCCTCGCCCTGCGCATCGCCGCCGACGACCTGCTGGACACCCAGGAACGCTACGTCGCCCTGTTCGACCAGACGCGCTCGCTCTCGCTCTACCTCTTCGAGCACGTCCACGGCGAATCGCGCGACCGCGGCCAGGCGATGGTCGACCTGCGCGCGCAATACGAGGCGCGCGGGCTGGAGATGGCGCCGGGCGAACTGCCCGACTTCCTGCCCCTCTTCCTCGAATATCTCGACGCCATCCCGACCGACGAGGCGCTGGCCCTGCTCGGCGAGATCCGCCCGATCGCCGCCTCGCTGGCGCAGCGCCTCGAAAAGCGCTGCAGCGACTACGCCGCCCCCCTCGCGGCCCTGCTCGCCCTCGCCCCCGAGGCGGCCGCCGATCGCGCGCCGGAGGCGACGGCCGATCTCGTCCCCGCCTCGCCGGACGACGAGCCCGCCGCCGCGCGCGACGCCGCCTGGGCCGACGCCCCGATCCGCTTCACCGCCGCCCCCTCGCCCGCCGCCTGCGCCGGAGACCTCCCATGAGCAGCTGGATCAACACCGCCCTGTTCGGCGTCTACCCCTATGTCTGCCTCGCCGTGCTGCTGGTCGGCAGCCTGATCCGCTTCGATCACGGCGCCTACACCTGGAAGAGCGACTCCTCGCAGCTGCTGCGCCGCAAGCGCCTGCGCCTCGGCTCCAACCTCTTCCATTACGGCGTGCTCACCGTGGTCGGCGGCCATTTCGTCGGCTTCCTGATGCCGGACTGGGCGGTCTCCTGGCTGATCAGCCCGGCGCAGCACGAATTGCTGGCGATGGCGGTCGGCGGGCTGGCCGGAATCATCGCCATCATCGGCCTGTCCATCCTCATCCACCGCCGCCTGACCGACACGCGCATCCGCGCCACCAGCCGCAAGCGCGACATCGCGATCGTGCTGATGCTCTGGTGCCAGCTCGCCCTCGGCCTGCTCACCGTGCCGGTCTCCGCCCTGCACATGAGCGGCGGGCTGTTCGAGCAGCTGGTCGGCTACGTCAAGGGCGTCGTCACCTTCCAGCCCGACGTCGCGCAACTGCTGGTCGGCACGCCGCTGGTCTACCGCCTGCACATCCTGCTCGGCTTCACCATCTTCCTGGTCTCGCCCTTCACCCGGATGGTCCATGTCTGGAGCGCGCCGGTCTGGTATCTCGGCCGCCGCGGCTACCAGATCGTGCGCACCCGCCGCCCCGCGCCGGCCCTCGTGCGGGAGCGCCGGCCATGAGCGCCGCCCTCTCCGAAGCGGCGATCGCCGCCGAGCTTCAGCACCACCCCGCCGCCACGCGCGAGGAGGCCTGGCGCCGCGCCGAGCGCGCGCTGCGCCTGCGCGCCGCCCTCCTCGCCGAGGCCGACCGCGCCGGCCTCGCCCCCGAACCGGAGGACGACGCGCCGGTGCGCGAAACCGCGGACGAAAGCCGGATCCGCCGCCTGCTCGAGCGCAGGATCCGCGTCGCCGACGTGTCGGAGGCCGACTGCCGCGCCGAGTTCGCGCGCCACCGCGCCCGCTTCCGCACCCCGCCCCTGTTCGAGGCCGCGCATATCCTGATCGCCGCCGACATGTCCTCCGAGGACGCCCGCGCCCCCGCCCGCGCCGAGGCCGCCCGCCTCGCATCCCTCCTCGCCGCGCGCCCGGACAGTTTCGCCCGCCTCGCCCGCGAGCACTCCGCCTGCCCGAGCGGCGCGGATGGCGGCGGCCTCGGCCAGATCACCGCGCGCGACGTCACGCCGGAAATCGCCAGCATGCTGGCGGCGATGACGCCCGGCACGATCTGCCCCGTCCCGGTGCCGACGCGCCACGGCTACCACCTCCTCCGCCTCGACCGCCGCGAGGACGGCCGCGACCTCCCCTTCGAGGCGGTGCGCGACCGCATCCGCGACCACCTGCGCCAGCGCGCCTGGCTCGATGCGGCACGCGCCTACGCCGCCACCCTGACCGACGTTTCAGCAGAAGAGGAACCCGCGCCATGAGCGACCCGCTTCAACCGCGCGCCACCCCCCGCCCCGCCCTGCGCGGCAGCCCGAACCACGCCCTGTTCGGCGCCACGATCGGCTTCTTCATCGGCTTCGGCGCCGTCTCCCTGTTCGGCCCGACGGCGCACAGCTTCGTGCGGGTGATGCATCTCTCGCCCGAGCAGGTCGGCTTCCTGGTCGCGATCCCGATGCTCACCGGCTCGCTGCTGCGCATCCCCTTCGGCGCCTGGGTCGACACCACCGGCGGCAAGCTGCCCTTCCTGATCCTGCTGGTGCTCTCGGTCATCGGCATCGGCGGGCTCTACTACATGCTGCTGACCCTCTACCCCACCCATCTCGGCCAGCAGCATTATCCGCTGCTCCTGCTCTTCGGCGCCCTCGGCGGCTGCGGCATCGCCACCTTCTCGGTCGGCATCGGCCAGGTCTCCTACTGGTTCCCGAAGCGCAACCAGGGCTGGGCGCTCGCCGCCTATGCCGGGTTCGGCAACACCTCGCCCGGCCTGGTCGCGCTGATCCTGCCGCTGCTGATCGTCTTCATCGGCCTCTGGGGCGCCTATCTCGTCTCCCTCGGCATCGTCGTCGCCGGCATCGCGGCCTATCTCGTGCTCGGCCACAACGCCCCCTTCTTCCAGCTCCGCCACGAAGGCCTCTCGCGCGAGGGGGCCGCCGCCGAGGCCGCCGCCTGCGGGCAGGAGCTCTTCCCGCAGGCCAGCGCCCTGCGCGCCCTGCGCGAGGCCGCCGCCGAATGGCGCACCTGGGCGCTGGTGCTCCTCTACTTCACCACCTTCGGCGGCTTCCTCGCCCTCACCGCCTGGTTCCCGATCTACTGGCAGAGCTTCTTCCGCACCACGCACTGGACGGCGGTGATCCTGACCGCGGGCTTCTCGCTGCTCTCCTCGCTGATCCGCGTGCCCGGCGGCGCCTGGGCCGACCGCTTCGGCGGCGAGGCGGTGGCCGCCCTCGCCCTGCTCGTCCTGCTCGCCGGCGCGCTGATCATGACGCTGTCCGGCAGCTTCGCCCTGTCGGTGAGCGGCGAACTCCTGGTCGGCGCCGGCATGGGCGTGACCAACGCCGCCGTCTTCCGCCTGGTGCCGAACTACGTGCCGCACGCGGTCGGCGGCGCCGCCGGCTGGGTCGGCGGCCTCGGCGCGCTGGGCGGCTTCGCCGTCCCGCCGCTGCTCGGCCATTTCGTCGGCACGATGGGTGCCGCCGGCTACGCGCGCGGCTTCCTCGTCTATGTCGTCCTCGCCGTCGCCAGCCTCGCCCTCACCGGCGTGCTCCGCCTCGGCCCGCGCCGGGCGGACCCGACGATGAACCCGAAGGCCGCGCTGTCGCGCTGACCGCCTCCCTCACCCCTGGACGAGCGCGCCGAAGCCGCTCGTCCAGAATTCGGCGCTCGCCGTATCGTTGATGCAGAGGCACCCGTCCGGCGCGAAGCGCGTCGCCCGCTCCAGCAGCTGGATATCCGCCTCATGCTCCCGCGCCACATGCGGGTCCTCGAAAAAGATCAGCCGCCGGCAGCGCCCTTCCAGCACCTCCTCGGCGATCTGCGCATCCCCGCCCCGCGGGCCGGACTGGAAGGCGGTGGTCCATCCCGGCACCGCCGGCGGCAGCAGCGGCAGCAGCGTCGCCGTCTCGGCCCGCAGCCGCGCCGGCACCGTGCCGTTCAGGAGCCCGCCGGTCGTCCCCGTCGCCAGCCGCCGGCCGAAGCGCGAGAGCAGCGCGTGATGCCGCCGGGCGAAATCCAGCATGACCGGCTTCTGCGTATCGTGGGCGATCAGCCCGATCGTCTCCGTCGCCGTCGCCTCCGGCCGCACCCAGCGGGCGAGCTGCGCCGCAAGCCCGGTGCGGTCGATCCCCGCCATGCCGTTCCAGACCAGCGCGCACCATTCCGAGGCCGCGCCCCTGTTGGTCAGGAACGGCCGCCCATGCACCACGCATTGCCGCTTCAGCGCCTGCATCTCGGGAAACACGCCGATCGGGTCGACCGGATCGATCAGGTAGATCACGAAATCCAGCGCCGCCCGCCCCTCGGCGTCGGGCACCACCATCGAGGTCAGGGTGATCACCCCGCCCTCGCGCGCCGGCCGCAGCCGCGCCGGCGGGTTTCCCGCCAGCAGGCCGGAGGCGAGGATGGCGTCGCAGGTCGCCCCCACCGCGTGCAGCGCCACCGCCGGCGACGACAGGAACGGCGCGAAATCCCGCAACAGGCCGAACAGCGGCGAGACCTCGCTGCTCCGCATCGCCGCCGACGCCGCGATCCCGATTCGCAACCGTCCCCCCTCGCCCGCCGCCGCGCCGTCCATCGCGTCCCTCCCCGCATTCGTTCCGCCCCAGCTTCGAAGCCGGCGGCGCAAAAATCAATAGACGGCGCCGCCGCCAGCCCGGCAAACACCGCGTTTGACCAATAATCGAAACATCAACGTCCAAATTTCATGGATTTCGTATCCGTCAGTGAGACTATGGATTCCGTTAATCGTGATTTAACCACCCGCCCCAATACTAGGCGAGATTGTAACGATAACGTGACGTTCCATCTCCTTTGGAGGCCATTTGATGAAGTTTCCGTTCAACGGTGCCAGCCGACGCGTGAATGCGTCGCTGAACGCCATGGCCGGCATCGTCCAGGTCGGGGCCGACGGTACCGTGACCGAGGCGAACGAGGCGTTCTGCGCCCTGCTCGGCCGCACGCCGGCGCAGCTCGCCGGCCAGCCCCGCGCCGGGCTGATCGCCGGCGCCGCCGATGCCGGCTATCTGCGCCATCTCGCCGCCGGCGGCGGCTGGCGCGGCATCCAGAAACTCGTCACTGCCGGCGGCGAGCCGGTCTATGTCCATGTCGCCGCCCACGCCCTCGCCGCCGGTGCCGCGCGCGGCACGGTCGAGCTGATCCTCCCGCTCACCGAGGACGAGCTGCGCACCATGCGCGAGGCGCGCGGCCTGCACACCATCGCCAGCGGCCGCGGCATGATCGAATGCGCGCCGGACGGCACGATCATCGACGTCAACAACAATTTCCTGCGCGCCGTCGGCTACCAGCGCGAGCAGCTGGTCGGCCAGCATCACCGCATCCTCGCCACCCCGGAAGACGTCAGCGGCGACGCCTATCGCCGGTTCTGGGACCGTCTGCGCACCGGCGAGCATTTCGTCACCGAGGTCCGCCGCCGCCACCACGATGGCAGCGCCGTCTGGCTCGCCGAATCCTACAACGGCATGCGCGATGCCGAAGGCCGGCTCGCCAGCATCATGATCTTCGCCACCGACGTGACCGACCGCGTCCGCGCCGTCGACCTGATCAAGCAGGCCCTGGCCGGCCTCGCCGCCGGCGAGCTCGACGTGGCGGTGCCCGCCGGCCTGCCCGCGCCCTTCGATGCGATCGCCGGCGACCTGAACGGCGCCGTCGGCGCCCTGCGGACGACGATGCTCCAGCTCCGCCAGTCCTCCGCGGTGATCGACACCTCGATGAGCGAGATCCGCGCCGCCGCCGACGATCTCGCCCGCCGCACCGAGAGCGAGGCGGCAAGCCTCGAGGAATCCGCCGCCGCCCTCGCCCAGCTCGACCGGCACCTGCGCACCACGTCCGACGATGCGAAACGCGCCCGCGCCAGCGCCGCGGCGGCGGCCGGCGTCGCCGGCGAATCGAGCCGCCTGGTCAGCGAGGCCGTCGCCGCGATGCACGCGATCGAGACCTCCTCCGGCCAGATCGCCCAGATCATCGACATGATCGAGGAGGTCGCTTTCCAGACCAACCTGCTCGCGCTCAACGCCGGGGTCGAGGCCGCCCGCGCCGGCGAGGCCGGGCGCGGCTTCGCCGTGGTCGCCTCCGAGGTGCGCGCCCTCGCCCAGCGCTCGTCCGAGGCGGCGAAGGAGATCACCGCGCTCATCCTCGCCTCGCGCAGCCAGGTCTCCGCCGGCGTCGATCTCGTCGGCCGCACCGGCGAGACGCTGCAGGGAATCTTCGGCAATGTCGACGAAATGAACCTCCGCATCGCCGACATCGCCGCCGCCGTCACCGCCCAGTCCGACGATATCGGCGCGATCAACACCGCGATCAGCCATCTCGACAAGGCGATCCAGCAGAACGCCGCCATGGCCGAGGAGGCGAACGCCGCCACCGCCACCCTCGCCGGCGAGGCGACGGCGCTGGCCAACATCGTCTCCCATTTCCGCTTCTCGCAGCAATCGCCGCAAGCCGCCGCCCGCCGTCTCGAACTCGCGGCGTCATGAATCCCGGCGCGGCGCGACGGTGCTGCCCCGCGCCGCCAGCCGGAGTCCGACCTCGATCCGCTCCGGCGCTGCCGCCTCGCCGCGGCGGCGGGCCGCCACCGCGCGCACCAGCATCGCCCCGGCCCGCTCGCCGATGCCCCGCGCATCCACCGCCACCGTGCTGATCGCCGGCACCGCGCAGCGCGACACCTCGAAATCCCCGAACCCGCCGATGGCGATCCGCTCCGGCACGCCGATCCCCCGCCGCTGGCATTCGGCGATCGCGCCGAAGGCGATCAGGTCGCTGGCGCACACCACCGCGTCGGTCTCCGGCCAGCGTTCCAGCAGCAGCGCCATGCCCTCCGCCCCGTGCCGCATCGACAGCGGCGGCTGGCCGTGGCGGAACAGCAGCGGCGGCCCGAGCCCGGCGGCCGCCAGCGCCTCCTCATACCCCCGGCCGCGATCCTCGCCGCGCGGGTCCCGCCTTGAGGCGCCGCCGAGAAAGGCGATCCGCCGCCGCCCGATCGCGGCGAGATGCGCCGTCATCAGAGCCCCCGCCGCGCGGTTGGAAAACCCGACCACCCCGCCGATGGGGGATGAAGGCAGGTCCCAGGTCTCCACCACCGGCAGCGCCGAGCGGCCGAGCAACGCGGCCACCCGCCGGCTGTGCACCCCGCCGGTGAGCACGATCCCCTCCGGCCGGTGCCGCATCAGCGTATGCAGCAGCTCCTCCTCGCGCGCATTGCTGTAGAGCGTGGTCCCCAGCAGCAGGTCGAGCCCCGCCTGGCGCAGCGCCGCCTCCAGCCCGGCGATCGTCTCGGCGAAATTCGAATTGTCCATCGAGGGCACGATGGCGGCGACGAAGCCGGACCGCCGGCTCGCCAGCGCGCCCGCCGCCGCGTGCGGCACATAGCCGAGCCGCGCCACCGCCTCCATGATCCGCGCCCGCGTCGCCGCCGCCACGCGCGCGCCGCGCAGCGCCCGCGAGACCGTCATCTTCGACACGCCGGCGGCGGCGGCCACATCGTCCATCGTCGGCGCGCGGTCGGGCGGGGAGGCCATCGCGGAACCGCCTAGAAGGCGAGCTGGACCTTCACCGCCCGCGCCTTGTCCGCCGCGAGCGCGAAGGCCTCCGCCGCCCGCTCCGCCGGCAGCACCGCGCTGAGCAACGGGTCGGGGTCGATCGCGCCAGAGGCGAGCAGCGCCACCGCCTCGGCGAATTCGGGGCCGAAGCGGAAGGCGCCGGCCAGCTCGATCTCCTTGCTCACCAGCGCCATCAGCGGCAGGCTCATGTCGCCGCCGAGGCCGAGCTGGGCGATCCGCCCCTGCGGCCGCACCACCCCGATCAGCCCGGCGAGCGAGGAAGCGGCCCCCGACGCCTCGATCCCCGCATCGAACCAGCCCTTGCCCCCGGCGAAGCGGGCCAACCCGTCCGGCTCCCGGCCGAGATCGACCGTCTCCGTCGCCCCCAGCCTTGCCGCGAGGGCGAGCGGCGCGCCGAGCACGTCGCAGGCGACGATCTCGGCGGCCCCGCGATGCCATGCGGCGAGCAGGGCGAGCAGGCCGATCGGCCCCATCCCGGCGATGATCACCCGCATCCCCGGCCCGATCCCGGCCCGTGTCGCGGCGTGTAGCCCCACCGCCAGCGGCTCGGCGAAGGCGGCGCGCTCGACCGCCAGCCCCGCCGGCAGCCGCACCAGCTGGCGCGCCGGCACCGTGATCGCGGAGCGGAACGCGCCGTGGACATGCGGCCGGCGCATCGCGCTGCCGAAGAACCGCATGTCGGTGCAATGCTGCGTCGCCCCGGCGGCGCAGAACCGGCAGGCGCCGCAGGGCAGCGACGGGTCGATCGCCACCGCCTCGCCGGGCGCGAAGCCCGTCTCCGCCCCAGCATCCTCCACCTCGCCCGCCACCTCGTGGCCGAGCACCATCGGCTCGGCCAGCCGCACCGGGCCGAACCCGCCATGGCGCATGTAATGCAGGTCGGAGCCGCAGATCCCGCCCCGCCGCACCCGTACGCGCACCTCGTCCGGCCCGGGCGGCGGCGCCGGCCGGTCCTCGATCCTGAGATCGCCCGCGGCGTGGATCACGATCGCTGTCATGGTGATTTCCTCCTTGAGCGGTGGCCCGACTTCGTGTTACGCCATCCTGTGTTACCGCTAACATGCGCCGGTTCCCGCACTTCGGCAACCATCCGGCGCCAGCCGGCGGAGCAAAAAATGCCGGCATCCGCCGGCGGATCAAAAAAATGACCGGCGCGGACCGGTCGAGGGATGGATACGTGGGACTGACTCTGTTCGACCTTTCGGGCCGCAGGGCCCTGATCACCGGCGGGCGCAGCGGCATCGGCCGCGCCATCGCCACCGGGCTCGCCGAGGCCGGGGCGACGGTCATCCTGAACGCGCGCGATGCCGGCCGGCTGGAGGCCGCCGTCGCCGAATTGCGCGCCCTCGGGCTCGACGCCCACGCCGCCTGTTTCGACGTCACCGACGCCGCCGCCACCGCCGCCGCCATCGAGCGCATCGAGGCCGACGGGCCGATCGACATCCTGGTCAACAATGCCGGCCTGCAGCACCGCGCCCTGGCGGCGGATTTCCCGCTCGACGCCTTCGACCGCATCATGGCGCTCAACGTGCGCGCCGCCTTCGTCATTGCGCAGGCGGTCGGCCGGCGGATGCTCGCCCGCAACCGCGGCAAGATCATCAACATCGCCTCGGTGCAGAGCGAGCTCGGCCGCGCCTCGATCACCCCCTACACGATGAGCAAGGGCGCGGTCCGCCAGCTCACCCGCGGCCTCTGCGCCGAATGGGGCGGGCGGAACATCCAGGTCAACGCCATCGCCCCCGGCTATTTCCGCACCGAGCTGACCGCGGCCCTCACCGAGGATGCCGAGTTCTCCGCCTGGCTCGCCGCGCGCACCCCCGCCGGCCGCTGGGGCGAGCCGGACGAGCTGAAGGGCGCCGCGATCTTCCTCGCCAGCGCCGCGGCGGATTTCGTCAACGGCCAGATGATCTTCGTCGATGGCGGGCTGACGAGCGTCGTATGACCGCGATCGGGCTGATCGGCGCGGGGGTGATGGGCGGCGCGATCGCCCGCCGCCTGCTCGCCGCCGGCTTCAGCCTGCGCGTGCACGACCGCAACCCGCCCAAGCTCGCCGCCCTCGCCGCGCTGGGCGCCCTGCCCGCCGCCACCCCGGCCGAGGCCGCGCGCGGCTGCCCCTTCGTCATTCTCAGCCTGAACGACGCCGCCGGCATCCGCGCCGTCACCTTCGGCGTCGGCGGCATCGCCGCCGCCGCCGGGCCGGAGACGCTGGTGATCGACATGTCCTCGATCGACCCGGTGGCGACCCGCGCCCTCGCCGCCGGCTTCGGAGCCGCCTGCGGCGGGCGCTGGCTCGATGCCCCGCTCTCCGGCGGCGCCCCCGGCGCGCTGGCCGGGCGGCTCACCGTGATGGCCGGCGGCACCAGCGCCGATTTCGAATCCGCCCGCGCGGTGATGGACCATCTCGCCGCCCGCTTCACCCTGATGGGCGGCACCGGCGCCGGCCAGGCGGCCAAGCTGGTCAACCAGCTGCTCTGCGGCGCCGGCTTCGCCGCATTGGCCGAGGCGATCGCGCTGGCCGAGGCCGCCGGGGTCGATGCCGCCCGCCTGCCCGAGGCGCTTGCCGGCGGCCGCGCCGACTCCGCCATCCTGCGCGAGTTCGGCGCGAAATTCGCCGCCCGCGACGAAACCCCGACCGGCCGGCTCGACAACATGGTGAAGGATCTCGCCGGCGCCGCCGGCCTCGCCGCCGAGGCGGGTCTCGCGCTGCCGCTGCTCGAGGCCGCTCTCGCCACCCATCGCGCCCGCGTCGCCGAGGGGCTCGGCGCGGCCGATACCGCCGCGCTGATGCGCGCCTTTCCCCGCAACGAGGGCAGCCCGCCATGACCGCGCCGCTGCTCGCCATGCGCGGCATCTGCAAGAGTTTCGGCGGCACGCGGGCGCTGGATGCGGTCGATCTCACCGTCAACGAGGGTGAGATCGTCGCCCTGCTCGGCGAGAACGGGGCGGGCAAATCCACGCTGATCAAGATCCTCGCCGGCGTCTACCCGATGGATCGCGGCGAGATCGGCTTTCGCGGCGCGCCGGCCACCCCCGGCGCCCTGCCGGTCCGCTTCATCCACCAGGATCTCGGCCTGGTGGACTGGATGACGATCGCCGAGAATTTCGGCCTCGCCCTCGGCTTTCCCCGCCGCCTCGGCCTGATCGACCGGCGTGCCGCCGCCCGCCGCGCCGCCGCCGCGCTGGCGGAGCTCGGCGTCGATCTCCACCCCGAAACCCGCATCCGCGACCTCGCCCGCGCCGAGCGCGCCTTGGTCGCCATCGCCAGGGCGCTGGCCGGCGAGGGCGAGATGCTGGTGCTCGACGAACCCACCGCGAGCCTGCCCGCCGCCGAGGTCGAGCGGCTGTTCACGGCCCTGCGCCGGCTGCGCGCCAAGGGCGTGGGGATGCTCTACGTCTCCCACCGGCTGGACGAGGTGTTTGCCCTGGCCGACCAGGCGGTGGTGCTGCGCGACGGGCGGCTGGCGGGGGCCGGCGCGGTCGCGACACTCGATGCCGGGGCGCTGATCGGCATGATCGTCGGCCGCGCCGTCGCCCGCCATCGCCGCGCCGATGCCGCACCCGGCGCGGTCCGGCTGGAATGTCGCGACCTCTCGGTCGCCGGCGGCCCGCCGGTGAACCTTTCGGTCCGCGCCGGGGAAATCCTCGGCCTCGCCGGCCTCGTCGGCGCCGGGCAGGAGCGGCTCGGCCGCGCCCTGTTCGGCCTCGCCCCGCGCACCGCCGGCCGCCTCCTGCTCGACGGCGCCGATGCCGCGCCGGACTCCCCGCAGGCGGCGATTGCGCTCGGCATCGGCTTCGTCGCCGGCGACCGGGTGGGCGAATCCACCGCGCCGCGCCTTTCGGTCGCCGAGAACGCCTTCCTCAACGCCTATGCCCACGGCATGAAGCCGCTTTCCATCGTCCCGCCCGGCCGCCTTGCCCGCCGCGCCATGGCCCTCGGCCGCGCCGTCGGCCTGCGGCCGAACGATCCCGCCCTGCCGATCGAGCAGCTCTCCGGCGGCAACCAGCAGAAGGTCGTGGTCGGCCGCTGGCTCGACCAGTCCGCCCGCCTGCTGGTGTTCGAGGACCCGACCGCCGGCGTCGATGTCGGTGCCAGGGCCGACATCTACCGCCTCTTCGCCGCCGCCGCCGCGTCCGGGGCGGCGATCGTCGTCGTCTCGTCGGATTTCGAGGAGATCGCCGAATTGTGCGACCGCGCGCTGGTCTTCGACCGCGGTGCGGTGGTCGCCGAGATCGCCGGGGCGGCGCTGACCATGGAACGCCTGCTCGCCGCCGCCTCCGCCGGCATCGCGGCGGCACCACCTGAAGCCGGGGAGATCCGCGATGGAATCGCTTAAGTCCGACGCGCTGGAGCCGAGCGGCGCCGAGCGCGCCGCCCTGCCGCGCGCCGAACTCCGCCGCCGCCTGCTCACCGTCTATGGCCTGCCGATCCTCACGGTGGCACTGATCGTGCTGTTCTCGCTGCTGCTGCCGGACACTTTCCCCACGGCCGGCAACATGCGGGCGATCTTCGTGGTGAAATCGGTCGTCGCCCTGCTCGCACTCGCCGCCCTGCCGCCGATGATCGCCGGGCGGATCGACCTGACCGTGGGCTACGGCATCGTGCTGTGGTCGATCATCGCGATCAGCCTGCAGGTGCAGTATCACTGGCCCTGGCCGCTGGCGGTCCTGGCGGTGCTCGTCCTCGGCGGGCTGTTCGGGCTGATGAACGGCATGCTGGTCGAGATCGCGCAGATCGACAGTTTCATCGCCACACTCGGCACCGGCACCATCATCTACGCCCTCGCCGAATGGTATACCGGCGGCGAGCAGGTGGTCGGCACGCTGCCCGCCGCCTTCACCGCCATCAACGACGGCCGCCTGTTCGGCCTTGTGCCCTTCCCCGCGCTCTACGTGCTGGTGGTGGCGCTGCTGCTCTGGCTGGTGACCGAGCGAATGCCGCTCGGCCGCGTGCTCTACGCGATCGGCGCCAACCGCCGCGCCGCCGAGCTGAACGGCATCGCGGTGCGCCGCCACGTCATTCTCGTCTTCGTCGCCTCCGGCGTGCTGACCGCCTTCGCCTCGGTGGTGCTGGCGGCACAGCTGCGGATCGGCGCGACCAGCCTCGGGCTGAGCTACCTGCTGCCCGCCCTGGTCGGCGCCTTTCTCGGCTCGACCACGATCCGCCCCGGCCGGGTGAACGTGTGGGGCACGGTGGTGGCCGAGCTGCTGCTCGCGGTCGGCATTTCCGGGATCGAGCAGCTCGGCGGCGCGTTCTTCGTCTCCAGCCTGTTCAACGGCGTCACCCTCGTGGTCTCGATCGGCCTGGCCGGTCTCGCCCAGCGGCGGCGCGGCGGTCTCATCAAGGCGGCGCCGCCGGCGCCCGCCGCAACCGGGGAGGACTCATGAAAAGGAAAACCACCTTGCTGGCGGCGCTTTCCGTCGCCGGCTTCGCGACACCGGCGCTGGCCGCGCCCTCGATGCTCGCGACCGCGCGGCAATATGTCGCCGCCGCGACCAATCCCGCCCTGCCCTATACCGGGCCGGCCACCGGGCCGAAGGCGGTGGAAGGCAAGTTCATCGTCTATGTCTCGTCGAACCAGTCGAATGGCGGGGCGCGCGGCGTGGGCGAGGCGGTGCGCGCGGCGGCGAAGGCGATCGGCTGGCGCTTCCGCCTGCTCGACGGCAAGGGCACGGCGGCCGGGCAGAACGCCGCCCTGTCCGAGGCGATCGCGCTGAAGCCCGCCGGCATCGTCCTTGGCGGGCTGGATGCGACGCAGTCCGCCCCCTTCATCGAACAGGCCGACAAGGCCGGGATCAAGGTGGTCGGCTGGAATGTCAGCCCGCACCCGGGGCCGATCGCCAAGCCCGCCATCGTCTACAACGTGGCGCAGGACCCGCTGGAGGTCGCCCGCGCCGCCGCCCTCTACGCCATCGCCCGCTCGGACGGGCATGCCGGCGTCGTCATCTTCACCACCAGCGAATTCTCGATCGCGCTCGCCAAGTCGAACCGGATGGCGGCGATCATCCGCGCGTGCAAGGGCTGCCACCTGCTCGGCATCGAGAACGTGCCGCTCTCCTCCACCGCGACGCGCATGCCCCAGGTCACCGCCGCCCTGCTCGCCAAATACGGCAAGAGCTGGACCTATTCGCTCGCCATCAACGACCTCTATTACGACTACATGGCCCCCGGCCTGTCCGCCGCCGGCCATCGCGGCGACGGCCCGCCCTACAACGTCTCGGCCGGCGACGGCTCGCAATCCGCCTTCCAGCGCATCCGCTCGAAACAGTTCCAGACCGCGACCGTCGCCGCCCCGCTGGAGCTCGAGGGCTGGCAATGCGTCGACGAGCTGAACCGCGCCTTCGCCGGGCAGAAGCCGGTCGCCGAGCCCGACCCGGTGCACCTCTTCACCCCCGAGAACGTCAACCAGGACGGCGGTGCGAAGGACGTGTTCAACCCGCCCAACGGCTACAAGAAGGTGTTCCTGCGGATCTGGGGCCGCGCCGGCTGAAACCGGCGCCGCCATCCCCCGCCCCGCTTCCCATCCACCGTCTCGCGGGGCGGGCACCGCGCCCGCCGCGAACCAGCCGCGCCGATTTCGCAACACGCATGGCGCGACAATTCGACTATCAGCAAAACCAGCAGTTGCGGCCGGCCCGGAGTCCGGCCGCGCGGAACCGCGCGAAGGAGACGTCCATGCCCACCACCATCGAACTGACCGACCGCATCGTCTTCGACCCGCACGTCACCACCCTGCGCCGCGGCATCGCCCGCTGGCAGCAGGCGGAAAACCTCGCCGTGCTGTTCGCCTATGCCGGCTTCGCCGCCGCCCCCCTGCTGCTCGCCGCCTTCGCCCGCTGACCGCCGCGCCTCCATCCCATTGATAAAGACGCTCTAGTGTCCCGAATCTGAAATCCATCGGATTTCAGATTCACAGTGGACACTTGAAAAAACAATAGTTTAGTGGCCTGCTTGTCCCTGAAATTCACCCACGAATTTCAGGGGCAGGACACTAGAACACCACCGTCACCTCCACCTGCCCGACCACGGCGTCCGGCTCCGCCTTCGCGCCATCCAGCGGATCGGGAATCCCGCCGCCCGGCCGGACGATATACTGAACATCCGGCGTCACGCTCAGCCAGGGCGCCACCTGCGCCGTGTAATCGAGTTCGAGATCGGTCTCCGCCCCCGGCACCGGCGCGCGCGCCCCGCCGAGCCGGTTCTCCGCCCGCACCAGCGTCGCCGCGCGCGGGCTGATCCGGTCCCACGACACCGCGACCGCCGCCGCATCATGTGGCCGCCCGCGGAACGTGCCGTCCAGCACCAGCCCCGCCTGCGCGTCGAGCGAGATCAGGTTACGGTCCGGCGGTGCGGCGGCCACCCGCGCGAAGCCCCGCAGCCGCCGCCCGCGCGCGCCATGCCAGAGCGTCTGCGTATCCCCGGCATAGATCACGTCATCCCCCCGGTCCTGCCGCGCCGGGCCGGGATCGATGCCGACGGCCGCCAGCGCCAGGCTCTGCCCGGTCACGCTGTAGAGCAGGTCCGGCCGGCTCAGCGTGTCGTACAGCCCACCGACCAGCGCCATGCCCCGGCCGAGCCCCGGCAGGCGGTAGCGGACATCCGCCTCGCCGATCACCAGCGCCCCGGCATTCAGCGGAAAGCCGAGGCCGCCCGCATCCCGCGCCGGCGGCGCCGGCCCCTCCAGCGGTTGCCCGAGCGGATCGCCGCCGAACAGCCCCACCCGCAGCCGCAGCGCCCGCGTCGCCTGCACCGCCACCATCGCCCCCGGCCCCTCGTAGGAAAACGCCGGCCCGCCGCCCGGCAGGTTGTCCGCCATGATGTTGCGGTAGGTGAAATTGGAATTCACCAGCGCCGCCGCCGCCGGGTTCTGGTCGAAATTCTCGTCGATCCCGAACTTCCCGAGCTTCACGTGCACCGCGTCATGCGCCGCCTTCCAGCTCAGATAGGCATCGCCCAGCCGCGCCCCGCCCGGCGCCTCCTCATAGGCGAGCCCGCTCAGGCTCTGCACGTCATGGCCCGACGGTCCGCGCCCCTGCACCAGCCAGGCCGAGACATAGGCCGAAAGCCCCGGAATCCCGGCATACCGCCCCAGCGCCACCCGCGCCGACAGCGTCATCAGCGCGGCGACCGAGGTGCCCTGCCGCGCCCCGCCGCCCAGCACATCCGAGGGCACCACCTGCTCCACCGCGCCGAGCGCGACGCCCCGCCGCGCGAGATCGCTCCGCACCCCGCCCCAGTCGCCGAACAGGTGCTTGCGCGTCCAGACCGACCCCTGCGCCGCCGCCGGGCGCGGCGCGAGACAGGTCAACACGGCAAGGCCCAGGGCGGCGGCGCGAACACGATTCGGCATGACGGTGAATTTCCGCCGTCCGGGCGGTCGCGCAACCCGTCCGCACGCGCTCGTCATCTGACGAAGCCGTGTGCCCGGCGTCACCGGACTGTCCCGAAACCTTCACCGTAGCGTCACCCACCCCGCGCCGCTTCTGCCCTAAGCAGGCGGCCAGCCACCCGCCCGCCGGGCGAATCCCGCCGCATCCCTGTGCAAAAAGGCCGAATCCATGCAGCGTTCCTCCCTCGCCATCCTCGACGACCAGTCCTTCGGCACCTTCCACTGGCGCGCCGTGTTCACCACCGGCATGGGCGTGCTCGCCGACGGCTACGACCTGTCCTCGATCGGCATCGTCCTGCCGACCGTGCTCGCCTCCTTCGGCCTGACGAAGATCGACAGCCTCGAATCCGGCCTGCTCGCCGGCTCCGCCCTGGTCGGCGCCGCCCTCGGCGCGCTGATCTTCGGCTTTCTCGGCCAGCGCGGCCGCAAGACCTTCTACGGGCTCGACGTCGCGCTGATGGCGATCGCGGCGGTCGCCCAGGCCTTCGCCCCCAACCTCGCCTGGCTGATCGCGATCCGCTTCATCCTCGGCATCGGCGTTGGCGCCGACTACGTGCTCTCCCCCACCATCATGGCCGAGCACGCCAACCGGCGCGACCGCGGCCGCGCCCTCGGCGTCGGCTTCTGCCTCACCTGGTGGCTCGGCGCGGCCCTCGCCGGCCTGCTCGCCCTCGTCCTGCACGCGCTCGGCGTGGCGCCGGACATGGTCTGGCGCATCGTCCTCTCCGCCGGCGCGCTGCCCGCGCTCTCGGTGCTCTGGCTGCGCCGCCGGATGCCGGAGACCGCGCGCTACCTCGCCCGCGTCGCCGGCGACCAGGATGCCGCCGAAACCGTCATCCGCGGCATCACCGGCACCGGCCACGCCGCCCCCGAGGCCGACCGCCGCGAGGTGATGGCGGTGCTCCGCCGCCATGCCGGGCAGATCTTCGCCGCCGCCCTGCTCTGGTTCATCTTCGACATCGTGATCTACTCGACCGTCCTGTTCGGCCCCTCGCTGATCGCCCACGGCCTTGGCCTGAGCCCGACGATGTTCTCCCTGCTGATGACCTTCGCCTTCATCATGCCGGCGGTGCTGATCGGCGCCTTCGCCCTGCTCGACCGCTTCGGCCGCAAGGCGGTGCAGATCGGCGGCTATGCCGGCGCCGCCCTTCTCCTCGTCATCTTCGCGCTGATCCACAAGGATATCGGCCAGAACCCGGTGCTCGGCCTCGTCGTCTACGGCCTGTTCAACGTGATGATCATGGGCCCCAGCATGGTCAGCGGCGCGGCGATGCTCGGCGTCGAGCTGAGCCCGACCCGCATCCGCACCATGGCGCAGAGCTTCACCGTGGTCGGCGGCCGCCTCGGCGCCTCGCTCAGCGCCTTCGTCTTCCCGCTGGTCTTCGCCAAGCTCGGCGAGGTGGCGGCGATCGGCGTGCTCGCCGGCCTCTCGGTCCTCGGCGCCATCCTCACCTACGCGCTGATCCCCGAGACCGCCGGCCGCTCGCTCGAAGACCTGAACGACGAGGCCGAGGCCCTCGCCCCCGCGGCCGCGCAATGAGCGGCGGCCCCGGCGCGCCGCCGCTGCTGGTCGCCCAGTTCTCCGACCTGCACCTGCGCGCGCCGGGGCTGACCGCCAACCGCATCGTCGAGACCAACATGCTGGCGGCGCGCGCCTTCGCCGCCTTCGCCGCCCTCGCCCCGGCGCCGGACGCGCTGGTGATCACCGGCGACCTCGCCGACCGCGGCGAGGCCGAGGCCTACCGCCTCCTCGCCGGGCTGATCGAGCGTCATGTCCGGGTGCCCGTCATCCTCATCCCCGGCAATCACGACGACCGCGCGGCGATGCGCGCCACCCTCGGCGACCGCCTCGCCGCCGATGACGAGGCCGGCGTCAACCGCCCGGCGGAGCACCTGCCGGTCCGCCTCCTGCCGCTCGACAGCACGATCGGCGGCGAGAGCCACGGCCGGCTCGGCGACGGCCAGCTCCGCTTCCTGCGCGACCGGCTCGCCGCAGATCCCCGCCCCGCCGCCATCCTGCTGCACCACCCGCCCATCGCCACCGGCATCGCCCACATGGACGCGATCGGCCTCGAGAACGCCGCCGCCCTCGAAGCCGCGATCGCCCCGCACGCCGCCCGCGTCGCCGGGCTCTGGTGCGGCCATGTCCACCGCATGATCCACGGCCGCCTCGCCGGCGCGCCGGTGGTCATCGCCCCCTCGGTCGCCCACCAGGTGCAGTTCGACCTGACGCCGGACGGCCCCTCCGCCCTCGTCCTCGAACCGCCCGCCTTCGTGATGCACCGCTGGGACGGCGCGTCCTTCACCTCGCAGATGGTCTTCGTCGATTCCTATCCGGGCCCGTTCCCGTTCCTCTCCTGAGCGCCGCTGCGGCGACAGGCCTTACGAGTGCCCCGCCTCCCGCACCGTCATGCTCTCCGAGACGGCGACGCCGGTGATCATCCCCACCACGTCGTTCATCGTCACCGCCGCCCGCTCGACGAACCCGGCCCGCCGCCCGTGCCGCAGCACGAAGATCCGGTCCGACACCTCGAAGATATGCGGCATCGAATGGCTGACCATCACCACGCCGAAGCCCCGCGCCCGCAGTTCCAGCACGAGGTCGAGCACCCCGCGCGACTCCCGCACCCCGAGGGCCGCGGTCGGCTCGTCGAGGATGACGACCTTCCGCCCCCACAGGATCGCGCGCGCCACCGCCACACTCTGCCGCTGCCCGCCCGACAGCAGGCCGACCGGCTGGCGCGTCGATTTCAGGTTCACCTTCAGCGAGGCGATATGCTCCTCCGCCGCCCGCCGCATCCGCCTCTTGTCGAGGAAGAAGCGCGAGATCGGCCCGCTGCCGGTCCATTCCCGGCCGAGGAACAGGTTCGCCTCGGCGTCGAGTTCCGGCACCACCGCCAGGTCCTGGTACACGGTCTCGATCCCCGCCTCCCGCGCGTCGTGCGGCGAGGCGAAGCTCACCGCCCGCCCGGCGAAGCGGATCTCCCCGGCACTCGGCCGCACCGCGCCCGACATGATCTTGACCATGGTCGACTTGCCGGCCCCGTTGTCGCCGACCAGCGAGACGATCTCGCCGGCCGCGACCTCGAAATCCACCGCGTCGAGCGCCCGCACCGGGCCGTAATGCTTGGCGATGCCGTGCAGGCTCAGGATCGGCTCGGCCATCGCCTCAGCCCATGCAGCCGATCGGCGCCTCCCGGAACGCCTTCGCCGCCCCGGCCGGCGTCTTCGCCTCGTCCCACAGCTTCACCCAGTGCGCCGCGTTCGCCTTCGTCACCACCGGCATCGCCTGCGGCACCAGCGTCGGATAATGGCACTTCTTGTTGGTCAGCATGTTGTGGATGATGGTGACGGTCTGATACCCCCAGCCCCAGTAATCCTGGCCGACCAGCGCCTGCACGTAGCCCTTCTCGACCAGCGGAATCTCCGGCGCCAGCACGTCCGAGCCGATGATCTTCACCTTGCCGCGGTTGGCGATCAGCTTGGGCATGGCCGAGAGCTTGCCGAAGAACGCCACCGCCGCGACATCGACGATCGCGCCCGCGTCGGGATGCGCGGTCAGCACGTTGTCGATCAGCTCCTGCGCCTTGGTCAGGTCGTCATTGTCGAAATACGGGCCGAGGAACTCGATCCCCTTGTGCTTGCCCATCACCTGCTTCACGCCGGCCAGCCGCGCGTTCAGGTTGGTCGCCCCCGGCCCGCCGGAAATCAGGATCACCTTGCCCTTGGTGCCCATGAATTTCAGCGCCTGCTCGCCCATCGAGACGCCCATCTTGGTATTGTCCACCCCGTAATAGACCTGCCGCTTGCTGCCCGGCACGTCCGAATCCCAGGTGATGGTGACGATGCCCTTCTCCACCGCCTCGTTGACCGGGGCGATCAGCGGCTGCGGCGCGTTGGCGTCGATCGCCATGCCATCGACATGCCGCGTGATCAGGTTCTGCACGATCTCCGCTTCCTGGCTCGCATCCGACGAGGCCGAGGCGGTCCAGATCAGGTCGACATCGCCAAGCTCCTTCGCCCGCTGCATCGCCCCGTAATGCGCCGTGTAGAACACCGGATTGTCGAGCGATTTCGGCACCACCGCGATCGTGTAGCGCTTGTTCGCGCGGGCGATCGCGGGCATCGCGAGCCCCGCCGCCGCCCCCGCGCCGGCGAGTTTGAGAATGTCGCGCCGCCCGGCGCGGATGAGCGTGTTTCTGGTCATGGCGTTATCCTCCTGTCTTTGTTCGGTTTCAGGCGATGCGCACGCGTTCGAGCCTCCTGCGCAGGATGTCGATCGCCGCGGCGGCGACGATCACGAGCCCGGTGATCAGCTGCTGCCAGTAGCCGGCCAGCCCGAGCAGGACGATGCCGTCATTGATCACGCCGAGCAGCGCCGCACCGATCAGCACGCCCGGAATCGTGCCCCGCCCGCCGGCGAGGCTGGTGCCGCCGATGATCACCGCGGCGATCACCTTGAGTTCGTAGCCGGTGGCGGCATCCGGCAGCGCCGTGCCCGATTTCGCGGTCAGCAGCATCCCGCCGATCGCGGCGAGCACGCCGGAAATCACGTAGAGCCGGATCTTCAGCCGGTCGACGTTCAGCCCCAGCAGGCGCGAGGCCTGCTCGTTGCCGCCAAGCCCGTAGACATGCCGGCCGAACGGCGTGCCGGTCAGCACGACATGGACGATCACGCCGAAGCCGAGCATCACCAGCACCGGCACCGGAATGCCGAGCGCCGTGCCGGTGCCGAGCGCCGAGAAGGCGTTGCCCGCCGCATCGCTCGGCGCCGTCACCGCCATCCCCTGGCCGATCCCGAAGGCCAGCCCCCGCACCACGCTGAGCGAGCCGAGCGTGGTGATGAACGGGTTGAGCCCGATGCGGGTGATCACCAGCCCGTTGGCCAGCCCCACCGCCGCCCCGGTCGCGAGCCCCGCCAGCAGCGCCAGCGCAAGGTTGCCGCCCGCCGCCAGCACCATGGCCGAGATCATGCCGGCCAGCCCCATGGTCGAGCCCACCGAAAGGTCGAGCCCGCCGCCGATCATCACCAGCGCCTCGCCGAACCCGGCGATGCAGATCCACGAGAAATAGACCGCGACGGTGCCGATGATGTTGTCTTCGGTGAAGAAATACGGCGTCGCCAAACTCAGCAGCGCCGAAATCGCGACCAGCGCGATCAGCACGCTCACCCAGGGCAGGAGCAGGATGTCGATCCCCCGCCGCGCCAGGCTCGGAGCTGGCGATGCCGGACCGATGCCGGACGTGTCTGGCGCCGGTTCCCGGCCCCGCAGTCGCTCCCCCATGAGCAGATTCCCGTTTCGGGTGTTCGTTAACTTATAAAAATGAGCCTATCGGCGCGGCTTTCCGTCTGTCAAGTCAAACAATCGAGCGCCGCACTGCCTTGCCCACCCCCCGCCCTTCGTGGTGCTCTGCTGGCATGGACGCCGCAGCACCACACCCCGACGCCGCTGCCCTGTATCCCGACGGCGCTGCCCTGGCCGCCCGCCTCGAGGCGATCGTCGCCGCGCTGTGCGAGGTGCTGGCGGCGAAGGGCCTGGCGCGCGGCATGACCGGCGCGCTGATCGTGCTGGTCTGGACCCGGCTGCGCCGCCTCGCCGCCCGCTTCGCCACACTTTTGCTCCGCCCCCCGGCGCCGCCGCGCTGCCGCAATTTCGCTCCGCGCCGCCCGGCGCCAGACACCAAACGCCCCGCGACACCGCGCCCCCTGCCGCGCGGCCGGTTCTGGCTCCGCCGCGCCCTGCCCGAACTCGCCGGCGTCACGGCGCAACTCGCCCATCTCCTCGCCGAACCCGAGATGGCGGCGCTGCTCGAAGCCCGCCCCGCCACCGGCCGCGCGCTCCGCCCGCTCTGCCACCTGCTCGGCCTCCGCCCGCCGCCTTCGCTGCGACTGCCCCGCCCGGCGTCCATTCCGCCCGCGCCCCGCCCGCCAGCACTTCAGCCACAGGCCAACCCGCAAGCCGCCGCGCCGGTTCCGCGCCCGCGACCGCCACGCCGCCGTCCCTTCCGCCCGCCCCGCCCCGCCGCGTTTCGCGCCTGAGCAGCCGCATCCCGGCACGCCCTTATCGTTACGATTTCAAAATGAGAATGGAGCGTTCAGCCGGCCCGGAGCATGGCCGGTCCCAATGCCGGCCGCTCGTCCTTCGCCCGGTACAGCCGCATATCCGCCTGCACCAGCAGGTCGTCGAGCGTGGCGCCGCCGGCCCCGGCACCGCTGATCCCGATGCTGACCGCGGCGGCCAGCCCGCGCGCGACCCGCGTCTGCGCGAAGGCAAGGCGGATCCGCTGCGCGATCGCCGCCGCGACCTCCGCCGAGCCGCCGACGATCAGGATCGCGAATTCGTCGCCCCCCAGCCGCCCGACCACGTCGCCTTCCCGCACGCTCTCCACGCAGATCCGGCCAAGCTCGCGCAGCAGCCGGTCGCCCTCGCCATGGCCGAGCGTGTCGTTGATTCCCTTGAACCCGTCGATATCCAGCACCAGCAGCATGCAAGGCGCCTCCCGCAGGCAGCGCTCCGCGCGTGCGGTAAAGCCGCGGCGGTTCAGCACGCCGGTCAGGAAATCGGTGCGCGCGACGTCGTGCAGGTCGTGTTCGCGCCACGAGCGGACCAGATGGCTGATCAGCAGCGCGTCGCAGAACATGAACAGCATGCCCTCGATCGCCGTGCCGTAGAGCCAGAAGCGGTACACCGCCGGGCTGCCGTAGAACAGCAGGGCGACCGCGCGCACGAGAACGAAGATCGCATGCCCGAACGTCGCCCCCGCCAGCGGAAGCCGCGCCAGCGCGCGGACCGGCGCCCGCAGGATCTCGGCCAGGATCAGTCCGAAAATCGCCTCGATGAACAGCGTCTGCGTCACCATCCGCAGCCACGGCGCGTCGCCGAAGGGCAGCACCGCGCTGACCGCCAACCAGACGACGCCGGGCAGCAGCACCTGCCAGGGCGCCGCGCGCCGCCCCCTCAGCCGCCGCGCCCCCGCCCACATGACGCCGAACCCGGCGAGATTCAGCCCCGGCCCCAACCCGTAGCCGAGCCAGGGCCAGGCCGCGTGCCCGAAAACCACCGTCGCAATCCCGGCCGCCACGGTGAAATAGCTCAGGCTCCACCATTTCAGCGTGGCGCAGCCGGACAGCATTCCCGTGGCCAGCAGCAGGGTGCCGCCGACCAGTATCATGCCATCGAAGAACAGATAGAAAGATGTGAGCCCCATTCCCCGATGCCCAGGCGATTCAGCTTAGACCTGCCCAAATACAGGCCGAACGAAGGCCACCAATTCTTATGACCAGACTGAAAACATGCAGTTCTTAAGGAATTTTTATTATTTTGACCGAGTTCTATTTCCGAAGATCTCTATCCACGATCATATCGATTGTCAAATTTATTTCTCGTGACTCAAGAACAGGATGAAACCGTCCCACCGCGCCCGGCGAAGGCCCCCGGCCTATCCGCCGGTCACGCTCATGTGCCGGGCCACCGCCGGCGCCTGCCCGGCGCGGTCGATCACGAAATCATGCCCTTTCGGCTTGCGCGCGATCGCATCGAGGATCGCCTGGCGCAGCACCGCGTCATCGTCCGAGCCGCGCAGCACGGCGCGCAGGTCCGCCGCGTCGTCCTGGCCGAGGCACATGTAGAGCGTGCCGGTGCAGGTCAGCCGCACCCGGTTGCAGCCCTCGCAGAAATTATGCGTGAGCGGGGTGATGAAGCCGAGCCTCGTGCCGGTCTCGGCGACGTCGAAATACCGCGCCGGCCCGCCGGTCACGTAGTCGGTCGGCGTCAGCGTCCAGCGCGCGGCGAGGCGCTGGCGCACGGTGGAGAGCGGCAGGTACTGGTCGGTCCGGTCCTGGTCCACCTCGCCGAGCGGCATCGTCTCGATCAGGCAGAAATCGAAGCCGTGCCGGCCGCACCAGTCCAGCATGGCGTCGAACTCGTCCTCGTTCACGCCCTTCAGCGCCACGGCGTTGACCTTCACCCGCAGCCCCGCCGCCTTCGCCGCCATCACGCCGTCGATCACCTGCGGCAGCCGGCCCCAGCGGGTGATCGTGCGGAATTTCTCCTCGTCCAGCGTGTCGATCGAGACGTTCACCCGCTTCACCCCGGCCGCGACCAGCTCGTCGGCGAAGCGGCCGAGCTGGCTGCCATTGGTGGTCAGGGTCAGCTCGTCGAGCCCCTGGCCGATCCGCTGGCCCAGCCGGTTGATCAGCGCCATCACCCCGCGCCGGACCAGCGGCTCGCCGCCGGTCAGCCGCAGCTTGCGCACGCCGAGATCGACGAAGGCGCCCGCCAGCCGCTCCAGCTCCTCGAGCGAGAGCAGGTCCGCCTTCGGCAGGAAGGTCATGTCCTCCGCCATGCAGTAGACGCAGCGGAAATCGCACCGGTCGGTGACCGAGATGCGGAGATAGGTGATGGCGCGGCCGAACGGATCGATCATGTCTGTCATCTTTACTCTCGCGCCCGCAAACGCAAGTCCCGTTTCCGGCCGGCACCGGGGCGCAATGCGGCATTTCTCCGCCCGTGGCTTGACCCGGGCAATATCTCTGCACCATATGCACGGCAATATTAAGACGGCGTGTCCGCCGCGCCCGTCCGGCCGACCGCCGCTCTCTCTCTGAGGTATGATGATGACGCTGCCCCTGATGCCGAAGGCCACCGCCGTGTGGCTGATCGAAAAGACCGCCTTGAGCTTCGAGCAGATCGCCGATTTCTGCGGCATGCATCCGCTCGAGGTGCAGGCGATCGCCGATGGCGAGGTGGCGCAGGGCATCGTCGGCTACGACCCGATCGCCAACAAGCAGACCACCGCCGAGGAAATCCGCCGCTGCGAGGCCGACCCCAAGGCCCGCCTCAAGATGCTCGACGCCGCCATCCCCGGCGGCCGCCGCACCAAGGGCGCGCGCTACACCCCCGTCGCCAAGCGGATCGACCGGCCGGACGCCATCGCCTTCATGCTGCGCAACTACCCGCAGGTGCAGGACGCGCAGATCGTCAAGCTGCTCGGCACCACCAAGGACACGATCCAGAAGGTGCGCGACCGCTCGCACTGGAACAGCGCCAACATCAAGCCGCGCGACCCGGTGATCCTCGGCCTCTGCAAGCAGTCCGACCTGAACGACGTGGTCTCCGCCGCCAATGCCCGCGCCGAGCGCGACGGCGAGCCGGTGCCGCCCCCGCCCGTGCCCGAGAGCGGCGACGAGGCGGCCTGATCCCGGGACGACGAACCCGGACCGGAGATCCCGGCCCGGGCGATGATGTTCAGATGATCTTCATCGGCGCGGCGGCGTCCTGCCGCCGGTTTCCGGACTGCCGCGCGCCTCAGCGCGCCTGAATTCGCTCCATCTCTTCCTTGAGACGAAGTTTCTCCAGTTTGAGTCGGGCGAGATTGTCCTCATCCGGTCGCGGCCGCCGGTCCTCCTCCGTGATCCGCATTTCCAGGCCGGCGTGACGCTGCTTGAGGGATTCAAGTCTCGCTTGCAGGCTCATCCTCGACTCCTTTCCGAGTGTGGATCGTTGCGGCGCCCGCCTTCCGGTGCCCGGAGCGGGCGCCTGAAGCGAATCTAGTCCTGCACGCGGCGGTTGTCATCAGACTTTTACAAAAGTCATCCCGCCGAAATTCGCCCCGGCGCGGGGCGGTTGCGGCAAATCCGGGATAGGCCAGCCTCCCGCGCCTGTGCTAGAAGCCGACCATGCTGACCGACAAGGATAATCTGCTCCGCCAGCTGCATGGCCTGCGCAGCGAGCACCGGGACCTCGATTCCGTGATCGCCCGGCTGGGCGACCAGCCGACGATCGACCAGCTGCAGATCCAGCGGCTCAAGAAGCGCAAGCTGCTGCTGCGCGACCAGATCCTCCGCCTCGAAAGCCGCCTGATCCCGGACAGCATCGCGTGACGCCGCGCATCGGGATCATCATGGGCAGCCGGTCGGACTGGCCGACCATGCGCCACGCCGCCAACACGCTGGAAGCACTCGGCATCCCCTTCGAGGCCCGCGTCGTCTCCGCCCACCGCACGCCGCTGCGCATGGTCGAGTATGCCCATGCCGCACGCGGGCGCGGGCTGGCCGCGATCATCGCCGGCGCCGGCGGGGCCGCGCACCTGCCCGGCATGGTCGCCGCCCTCACCCCGGTGCCGGTGCTCGGCGTGCCGGTGGAGAGCGCGGCGCTGAAAGGGGTGGACAGCCTGCATTCCATCGTGCAGATGCCCGGCGGCGTGCCGGTCGCCACCTTCGCGATCGGCAAGGCCGGGGCGATCAACGCCGCCCTCTTCGCCGCCGCCATGCTGGCGGTGACCGACAAGGCCATCGAGGCCAGGCTCGACGCCTGGCGCCGCGCCCAGACCGACAACGTGCCCGACCTGCCCGAGGACCTGCCCACAGAATGACCGGTTTTCCGCTTCCCCCCAACGCCACGATCGGCATCGTCGGCGGCGGCCAGCTCGGCCGCATGTCCGCCATGGCGGCAGCCCGGCTCGGCTATCGCTGCCATATCTTTTCTCCGGAACCCGACGCCCCGGCCTCGCAGGTCGCGGCGGCGACGACCCGGGCGGATTACGACGACAACGCCGCCCTGCTGCGCTTCGCCGATGCGGTGGACGTGATCACCTTCGAGTTCGAGAACGTCTCCGCCGAGGGGCTCGACCTGCTGGCCGATCGCCGCCCGGTGCGGCCGGGGCCGGAAATCCTGCGGATCAGCCAGGACCGGATCGCGGAGAAGAGCTTCCTCAACGAGGCCGGCATCGGCACCGCGCCCTGGGCGCCGGTGAGCAGCATGGCGGAGCTGACCGCCGCCATCGCCGCGATCGGCCTGCCCGCCGTGCTCAAGACCACCCGCCTCGGCTATGACGGCAAGGGCCAGGCGCTGATCCGCACCGAGGCGGAGGCGGAGATGGCCTTCGGCCTGCTGCATCCGAAGCCGCTGATCCTGGAAGGCTTCGTCGATTTCGCGGCGGAGGGGTCGGTCGTCGTCGCGCGCGGGGCGGATGGGACGGTCAGCGCCTTCGACATGGTCGAGAACCGGCATCGCGACCATATCCTCGACCTCACCCTGGCCCCGGCCCCGTTCGACCCCGCGGTGCGGGAGACGGCGCGGGAGATGGCGCGCCTCGTGGCCGAGCGGATCGGCCTGGTCGGGCTGCTCGCGGTGGAGTTCTTCATCGACCGCGACGGCAGGGTGCTGGCCAACGAGATCGCGCCGCGACCGCATAATTCCGGACACTGGACGATCGATGCCTGCCCGGCCAGCCAGTTCGAGCTGCATATCCGCGCCGTCGCCGGCCTGCCGCTGCCGCCGGCGATCCGCCATTCCGACGCGGTGATGAAGAACCTGGTCGGGCCGGAGGACATCGCCCTCTGGCCGCGGATCGTGGCGACGGTGGGGCTGATCCCGCATCACTACGGCAAGACCGCCGCGCGGCCGGGGCGCAAGCTCGGCCATGTCAACGTGCTGTTCCCGCATGGGGCGCTGCCCGGCGAATTCGGCATCCAGGCGGCGCTCGGGCCGCTCGCAGGCGGCACGGATCAGTGAAGCTGCCGCTCTCAAGCGGCCCGGACTAGCCGGGCAGGAGCAAACGCGCGGTCTCCAGCGTGTCCGCCTCAGCGGCCGGCTTGTCCTCGCGGATGCGCAGGATGCGCGGAAAGCGCAGCGCGATGCCGGATTTGTGGCGGGTCGAGCGCTGCGCCGCGTCGAACCCCACTTCCAGCACGATCGCCTTCTCCACCTCGCGCACCGGGCCGTAGCTCGCGACCGTGTGGGCGCGGATCCAGCGGTCGAGCCGTTGCAGCTCGGCATCGGTATAGCCGGAATAGGCCTTGCCGACCGGCACCAGCGCGCCCTCCGCCGTCCAGACGCCGAACGTGTAGTCGGAATAATAGGAGGAGCGCTTGCCGTGGCCGCGCTGGGCATACATCAGCACGCAGTCGAGGCTGAGCGGGTCGCGCTTCCATTTCCACCAATGGCCCTTGGGGCGGCCGGCGAGATAGGGGCTGTCGGCGCGCTTGAGCATCAGCCCCTCGATCGCGGCATCGCGGGCGCCGGCGCGCAGGGCGGCGAGATCCTCGGCCGCGGCGAAAGGGATCAGCTCCGAAAGGTCCATCCGCGCCGGGGCGGTGCGGGCGAACCAGGCTTCGAGCCGGGCGCGGCGGGCATCGAAGGGCAGGCCCCGGAGGTCGGTTTCGCCCTCGAACAGCATGTCATACAGCCGCACGCCGACCGGGTTGGCGGCGCGGAGTTTCGCCGGGACGCTCTTGCGGTTGAGGCGCTGCTGGAGATCGGCGAAGGGGGCGACCGCGCCATCGCGGATGACCAGCAGCTCGCCATCGAGCACGGCGTGGAAATCCATCGCCGCGACGATTTCGGGGAAGGCGGCGGAGATGTCTTCCGCGCCGCGCGAATAGAGCCGGCTGCCGCCGGGGGTGGACACGAGCTGGACGCGGATGCCGTCCCATTTCCATTCGGCGCGATGGGCGGACCAGTCGAGTGTCGCGAGGTCGGCCGCCTCGATCGGGTGGGCCAGCATCGGCGGGCGGAAGACGGGGGCCGCACCGGGCGCGGGGCGCGGGGCGCGGCCTTCCAGCCAGTCGAACAGCGCGGTGTAGGGCGCCTCCAGCCCGTGCCAGACTTCCTCGATCTCGTCGGCCTCGACGGCGAATTGCCGGGCCAGGGCGAGTTTCGCCAGCCGCAGCGAGGCGCCGACGCGCAGGCCTCCGGTGATCAGCTTGATCAGGGCGATCCGCGTCGAGACGTCGCTCGCATCGAGCCAGCCTTCGATCAGCGCCGGGATTTCGGCGCGCGGCGCCGCGCGCAGGGCGGCGACGAGATCGGGCAGGCCGGGCGGCGCCGGGCGCGCGGCCGGCGGCCAGAGCAGGGCGATGGTCTCGGCGAGGTCGCCGACGAAATCGTAGGAGAGCGCGAACAGCTCGGGATCGGTGCGGGCGGCGGCCAGCTCGCGCAGCACGGCGGGTTTCGCGCCGGGAAAGTCGAGCGCGCCGGCGATGGCGGCGAGCGCGTAGCCGCGCTCGGGATCGGGGCGGTGGGCGAAGTAATCGGCGAGGAGCGCGATCTTGGCGTTGCGCCCGGTGGTGTAGAGCAGGCGTTCCAGCAGATCGGCGAAGGGTTTCATTCCTGCTCCGCCTCGTCGCCATAGCCGATCAGGCTGAGCGCGCGGCCGCGCCGGCCCATCAGCGAGAGCTGGCGCAGCAGGGCCGCCTCGGCGCCGTGGGTGACCCAGATTTCCGGGGCGGCGACATCCTCCACCGTGGCGAGCAGTTCGCCCCAGTCGGCATGGTCGGAGATGACGAGCGGCAGTTCGACGCCGGAGGCCTTGGCGCGCTGGCGCACCCGCATCCAGCCCGAGGCGACGGCGACCACCGGATCATCCAGCCGCCGCGCCCAGCGATCCGCCACCGCGGAGGGCGGGGCGAGGACGATGGCGCCTTTCAGCGCGTCCTTGTCGGCGACCGTGGCGGGGCGGAGATCGCCCAGGGGCACGCCGAGGGTTTCGTAGAGGTCGCAGAGTTTTTGCAGGGCGCCGTGGAGGTAGATCGGAGCGTCGTATCCGGCTTCGCGCAGCAGGGCGATCAGCCGCTGCGCCTTGCCGAGACCGTAGGCGCCGACGAGATGGGCGCGGGTGGGGAAGATCGTCATGGAGTGGAGCAGTTTCGCGATTTCCGCCGCGGCGTCCGGATGGCGGAAGACCGGCAGGCCGAACGTCGCCTCCGTCACGAACACGTCGCAATTCACCGGGACGAAGGGCGCGCAGGTGGGATCGCGCCGGCGCTTGTAGTCGCCCGAGACCACGGCGCGGCTGCCTTCATAGTCCAGCACCACCTGGCAGGAGCCGAGGACATGGCCGGCGGGGATGAGGGAGACGCCGACGCCGTTGATGCGGACGATCTCGCCCGGTGCGGCCGCCTGCTGCGCCGCGCCGGCCCGCGCCTCGCCCATCCGCACCCGCATGATCGCAAGCGTCTCGGCGCTGGCCAGCACATGGCGATGGCCCGGCCGGGCATGGTCGGCATGGCCATGGGTGATCACCGCGCGATCGACGGCGCGGGTGGGGTCGATGAAGAAGTCGCCCGGCACGCAATGGAGCCCTTCGGGGCGAGGGTGCAGCCAGGTTTCGGGATGCGGAGGCATGGCGGGAAGATGGGGGCGGATTGCAGGTTTCGCCAAGTCTGCCATGTCTGGCGCGTGACCGCCCTGCCCCACCGTTTCGCCGACTGGTTCGCCGCGCGCGGCTGGACGCCGCGGCCGCACCAGCTCGCCGTGCTGGACGCGGCGCGGCGGGGAAAAAACGCGCTGCTGATCGCCCCCACCGGCGGGGGCAAGACGCTGGCAGGGTTCCTGCCCAGCCTGATCGCGCTGGCGGACGATCCGCCGGAGGGGCTGCACACGATCTATGTCAGCCCGCTGAAGGCGCTGGCGACCGATATCGCCCGCAATCTCGAAGCGCCGGTGGCGGAGATGGGCCTGCCCATCCGCGTCGAGACCCGCACCGGGGACACGCCGGCGAACCGGCGGGCGCGGCAGCGCGCCCGGCCGCCGCACATTTTGCTGACCACGCCGGAGAGCCTCGCCTTGCTGCTCTACGATCCCGAGGCGGCGTCGCGCTTCACGGGGCTGGCGAGCATCGTGATCGACGAGGTGCACGCGCTGGCCGGGACCAAGCGGGGCGACCAGCTCGCGCTCTGCCTCGCCCGGCTCGCACAACTCGCGCCGGGGGCGGTGCGGATCGGGCTGTCGGCGACGATCGCGCATCCCGAGGCGATCCGCGCCTGGATCTCGCCGGATGGCAAAGGCGGGGCGACCGCGCTGATTACGGGCGAGGCCGGGGCGGCGCCGGAGATCGGGATGCTGATCGGGCCGGCGCGGATGCCGTGGTCCGGCCATATGGGGCTGATGGCGGCGGAGGCGGTGCTGGCGCGCATCCGCGAAGCGCGGATGACGATCGTGTTCGTCAACACCCGCGCCCAGGCCGAGCTGATGTTCGAGGCGCTGTGGAAGCACAACGACGAGACCCTGCCGATCGCGCTGCATCACGGCAGCCTCGCGGTGGAGCAGCGCCGCCGCGTCGAGGCGGCGATGGCGGGCGGAAAACTGCGCGCCGTGGTCGCGACCTCGTCGCTCGATCTCGGCATCGACTGGGCGGGCGTGGACCAGGTGATCCAGATCGGCGCGCCGAAGGGGGTGTCGCGCCTGCTGCAACGGCTCGGGCGGGCCAATCACCGGCTCGACGAGGCCTCGCGCGCGCTGCTCGTGCCCGCCAACCGCTTCGAGGTGCTGGAATGCGCCGCGGCGATCGAGGGGGTGGCGGCGCAGGATCTCGACGGCGATCCGCCACGGCCGGGCGGGCTCGATGTGCTGGCGCAGCACGTGCTGGGCTGCGCCTGCGCCGCGCCCTTCCACCCCGACGACCTGTTCGCCGAGATCACCGCCGCTTCCCCCTATGCCGCGCTGGCGCGCAAGGATTTCGACGACGTGCTGCGCTTCGTCGAGGATGGCGGCTACGCGCTCGCGGTCTATGAGCGATATCGGCGGCTGTTCCGCGACGCCGAGGGGGTGGTGCATGTCCGCAACGAGGCGGTGGCGCGGCGGCTGCGGATGAATATCGGCACCATCGTCGAGGCGCCGGTGCTGAAGGTGCGGCTCGGCGGCGGGCGCGGCGGGATCGTGCTCGGCGAGGTCGAGGAATATTTCGCGGCGATGCTCTCGCCGGGCGACACGTTCCGCTTCGCCGGGCGGTTGCTGCGCTTTCTCGGCATTCGGGAGACCAGCGTGCTCTGCGCCGAGGGCGGCACGGGCGAGCCGAAGATCCCGGCCTATGCCGGCGGGCGGATGCCGCTTTCGACCAACCTCGCCGACCGGGTGCGGCGAATGCTGCACACGCCCGCCACCTGGGACCGCTTTCCCGCGCCGGTGCGCGAATGGCTCGGCCTGCAGGCGGCGCGCTCGGCGCTGCCGGCGCCGGACGACCTGCTGGTGGAGACGTTTCCGCGCGGCGGGCGGTGGTATCTCGTGGCCTATTGCTTCGAGGGGCGGCAGGCGCACCAGGCGCTGGGCATGCTGCTGACCCGCCGGCTGGAGCGGTTCGGCTTCCAGCCGCTCGGCTATGTCGCGACCGATTACGTGCTCGGCATCTGGTGCGCGCGCGAGCCGACCGGGATCGCCCGCCTGTTCGAGGAGGACCTGCTCGGCGAGGATCTCGAGGCGTGGATGGCGGACAGCTCGATGCTGCGGCGCAGTTTCCGCAATGTCGCGGTCATCGCCGGGCTGATCGAACGGATGCATCCGGGCGGCGAGAAGAACCGTAGACAGATCACCATCAATACCGATCTGATCTACGATGTCCTCCGCAAGCATGACCCGAGCCATATTCTCCTCCGCGCCACCTGGGCCGATGCCGCGCACGGGCTGGTCGATCTCGCCCGCATCGCCGGCATGCTGGCCCGCGCGCGCGGGCGGGTGCATCACCGCGCCCTGCCCCGGGTCTCGCCGCTCGCCGTGCCCGTCCTGCTCGAGATCGGCCGCGAGCGCGTCGGCGGCGCCGAGGCCGAGGAGGCGCTGCTCGGCGAGGCGGAAGCCCTCGTCGCCGAGGCGATGGGGACGGACACTCTGGCCTAACGCACGCGCCTGTGAAATGACCGGCATCATGACTGCCGCACCGATCCACCGCGCCGCCGGGCGCTTCCAGCTCGATCCCGCCGGCGCCGTGTTCTGGCCGGACCGGCGCGCCCTGATCGTCGCCGACCTGCATCTCGAAAAGGCCTCGTCGATCGCCGCGCGCGGCGGGCTGCTGCCGCCCTATGACAGCCGGGCGACGCTCGATCGGCTCGCGCTGCTGCTGCGCCGCTACGCGCCGGAGCGGGTGATCGCGCTCGGCGACAGTTTCCACGACGAGGCCGGCCGCGCCCGCCTGCCGGCGGAGGAGGCTTCGCTTCTCGCGCGGATGGAGGCGGCGCATCGCTTCCTCTGGATCGAGGGCAATCACGACGCGGGCGCGGGGCTTGCGGAACACGCGGAGGCGGGGGCCGTGTTCCGCCATGTGGCGGGGCCGGTCGCCGCCGGGCAGGTCGAGTTCTCCGGCCATTTCCATCCGAAGGCCCGGATCGCGACACGGGCCGCTTCGGTGGCGCGGCCGTGTTTCGTGGCCGATGCCCATCGCGTGCTGCTGCCGGCCTTCGGCGCCTATGCCGGCGGGCTGGAGGTGACTTCGCCGCCGATCCGCGCGCTGTTCCCGCGCGGCGGGCAGGTGTTCCTGCTCGGGCGCGAGCGGGTCTATGCCTTTCCCCTCGCCCATGCCGGAAAGGCCGCGTGATGGCGACGACGCTGCTCTGGCTGCGCAACGACCTGCGCCTGGCCGACAACCCCGCCCTCGCCGCCGCGATCGAGGAGGGAAACGTGCTGCCGGTCTTCGTGCTCGATCCGGCGGCGGAGACGGGCGGGGCGTCGCGCTGGTGGCTGCACCATTCGCTCGCCGCGCTTGAGGCCGATTTTACCGCGCGCGGCGGGCGGCTGGTGCTGCGGCGGGGCGATGCGGCGGCGATCGTCCCGGCGCTGGCGCGCGAGATTGGCGCGGTCGCCGTCCATGCCGGGCGGGCGCACGAGCCCTGGCTGCGCGAGGCCGACCGGCGCGTGGCGGCGGCGTTGCAGGAAGCGGGGATCGGGTTTCACCGCCACCGCTCGGCGCTGATGTTCGGCCCGGAGCGGATCACCACCAGGACCGGCGGGGTGTATGGCGTCTATACGCCGTTCTCCCGCGCCTGTTTCGATGCCTTCGCGCCGCGCCCGCCGATTCCCGCGCCGGCCCGCCTCGCCGCCGCCGGCGATCCGGGCGGCGACCGCCTCGGCGACTGGGGACTTCTGCCGGTGAAGCCCGACTGGGCCGGCGGGCTGCGGGCGAGCTGGACGCCCGGCGAGGCCGGGGCGCGGGCGCGGCTCGACGCCTTCCTCGCCGATGGCTTCGGCGAGTACGACCGCCAGCGCGACCTGCCGGGGATCGCCGGCACCTCCGGCCTGTCGCCGCACCTGCATTGGGGCGAGATCGCGATCGACGCGGTCTGGCGCGCGGCGGTGGCAGCACCGGGGCGCGACGCGGCGCGGCAGACCTTCCTCAAGGAGCTGATCTGGCGCGAATTCGCCGCCTATCTGCTCTGGCACACGCCGGACCTCGCGACCCGGCCGATGAAGGCGCAATTCGCCGCCATGCCCTGGCGGGAGAGTGCGGCGGACCTCGCCGCCTGGCAGCGCGGGCGGACCGGGGTGCCCATCGTCGATGCCGGGATGCGCCAGCTCTGGCAGACCGGCTGGATGCACAACCGGGTGCGGATGATCGTCGCTTCCTTCCTGGTCAAGCACCTGCTGCTGCCCTGGCAGGCGGGGGAGCGCTGGTTTCATGACTGTCTCGTCGATGCCGACGCGGCCTCGAACGCGGCCTCGTGGCAATGGGTGGCGGGCAGCGGGGCGGATGCGGCGCCCTATTTCCGGATCTTCAACCCGGTGTTGCAGGGGCGGAAATTCGACCCGGACGGCGCCTATGTCCGCCGTTTCGTGCCGGAGATCGCCAACCTGCCGGACAAATACCTCCACGCGCCGTGGGAGGCGCCGGAGATCGTGCTGCGCGGCGCCGGCGTGCGGCTCGGGGCGAGCTATCCGCGGCCCGTCGTCGACCTCGCCGAGGGGCGTGAGCGCGCACTCGCCGCCTTCGCCGCGATCAGCGGGAAGGCGTCGTGAGCGGCGCGCGGCTGGCCGTGATCGGCGGCGGCATCGCCGGCATGGCGATGGCCTGGCTCGCGCGGGCGCGGCGGGATGTCGTGCTGTTCGAGGCCGAGCTCCAGCTCGGCGGCCATGCCGACACCCAGCATGTGCGGCTCGGCGCGCAGGAGATCGCGGTCGATACCGGGTTCATCGTGCTGAACGACCGCAACTATCCGAACCTCGAAGCCTTCTTCCGCGAACTCGGCGTCGCCACCCACGACACCGACATGTCCTTCGGCGTGTCGATCGGCGGGGGCGAGCTTGAATATGGCGGCGGCTCGCTGGCGCAGCTCTTCGCGCAGAGGCGCAACCTTGTCCGCCCGCGCTTCCTGCGCATGCTGCGCGACGTGATGCGCTTCAACCGCGAGGCGCCGTCGCTGCTGCACGCGACCGGCGACGAATCGCTCGGCGCCTGGCTCGATCGCAACGGCTACGGCCGGGATTTCGTCGAGGATCACGTCCTGCCGATGGGGGCGGCGATCTGGTCCGCCTCGGTCGAGGGGATGCGGGCCTTCCCGGCGCGGCATTTCGCCCGGTTCTTCCACAATCACGGCCTGCTGACGCTGAACGACCGGCCGCAATGGCGCACGGTGACCGGCGGCTCGCGCCGCTATGTCGAGCGTGTGGCGGCGACGCTCGGCCGGCGGGTGCGGCTTTCGGCGCCGGTGCGGCAGGTGCGGCGCGCGGAAGGGGGTGTCATCGTCGTCACCGATGCGGGAGAAGAAACGTTCGACGAGGTGGTGTTCGCCTGCCATGCCGACCAGGCGCTGGCGATGCTCGCCGACCCCGCGCCGGCCACGCGCGAGATCCTCGGCGCGGTGCGCTTCCAGCCCAACCGCGCCGTGCTGCATACCGACACGGCGCTGATGCCGCGGCGGCGGGCGGTGTGGTCGTCGTGGAACTATCTCGCCCGCGACGCCGCCGATCACGGCCGCGCCGTCAGCGTCACCTACTGGATGAACCGGCTGCAGGGGCTGCGCTCGGAGCGGCCGCTGCTGGTCAGCCTCAACCCGCTGGTCGAGCCCGATCCGGCGACGGTGCTGCGCGTGCGCGACTATGCCCATCCGCAGTTCGACGCGGCGGCGATGGCGGCGCAGGAACGGCTCGGCGAGATCCAGGGGCGGGACGGGCTCTGGTTCGCCGGCGCCTGGACCGGCTGGGGGTTCCACGAGGACGGCATCGCCTCGGCCGCGCGGGTGGCGCGGGCGATGGGCCTGCCCGTATCCTGGCAGGGCGCGGACGGGGCGCCGTGAACCCACCCGGGATCTATGCCGGCGTGCTGCGCCATGTCCGCCACGTGAAGCCGCGCCGCGCCTTCGCCTACCGGCTCTGGATGCTCGACATCGATCTCGACGCGATCGACGATTTCGCCGCCGCAAGCCGCGTCTTCTGCCACAACCGCTTCGGCCTGATCGCCCTGCACGACCGCGACCACGGCCCGCGCGACGGCTCGGCACTGCGCCCCTGGGTGGAAGCGGCGCTGGACGATGCCGGACTTTCCGCCTTCGCCGCCCGCATCCGTTTGATCACCATCCCCCGTATCCTCGGGTATGCGTTCAACCCGATCAGCTTCTATGTCTGCTACGACCGGGAGGGCCGGCTCGGCGCCGTGCTGCACCAGGTGAAGAACACGTTCGGCGACCAGATCGGCTACCTGATCCCGGCACCGGCGGGATCGCCGATCCGCCAGCGCGCGGCCAAGCGCATGCACGTCTCGCCGCTGTTCGACATGCAGGGCGGCTACGAGTTCACCCTCACCCCGCCCGGGCGCCGCTTCGCGATCCGCATCGTCCACGGCGCTCCGGCGCCGCGGCTGACCGCCTCGATGGCGCTCATCCGCCGCCCCGCCACCGACGCCGCGCTGCTGCGCGAGGTGCTGCGCATGCCGCTGCTGCCGCTCAAGATCATCGCCGCGATCCACTGGCAGGCGCTGCTCACCCTGCTGCGCGGCGCGACCTTCCACCGCGAGCCGAAAGACGGCCACCCGCCGATCGTCCGAGGAGACCCCGCATGACCGACGCCACCGCCCTCTCCGCCCCGCCGCTGCCGCGCGACCGCAGGCTGCGCCTCGGCCTCGGCATCGCGCGGATGATCCGCGTGGGCACGCTGGAAGTGGTGCTGCCGGACGGCTCCGTGCACCATTTCGCCGGCGCCGCGCACGGCCCGGCCGCGACGATGATCGTGCGCGACGCGCGGATGATCGCGAGGCTCGCCTTCGGCGGCAGTCTCGGCCTCGCCGAGGCCTATCTCGATGGCTGGTGGGACAGCCCCCGCCTGATCGACGTGCTGCGCCTCGGCACGCTAAACGAGGAAAGCTGGGAGGACATGCTGCGCGGCAAGCTCTGGGCGCGGGCGGCGAGCTTCCTCGCCCACCGGCTGCGGCCCAACACGCGGCGCGGCGCGCGGCGCAACATTTCCGAGCATTACGATCTCGGCAACGATTTCTACGCCGCCTGGCTCGACCCCAGCATGACCTATTCCGCCGCCCTGTTCGCGCCGGGCCAGGCCGGGCTGCAACCCGCGCAGGACGCGAAATATCACCGGCTCTGCCGCGCCCTCGGCCTCGAACCGGGGATGCGGGTGCTGGAGGTCGGCTGCGGCTGGGGCGGCTTCGCCGAGATCGCGGCGCGGGACTACGGCGCCCATGTCACCGCCATCACCCTCTCGCGCGAGCAGCTCGCCTATGCGCGGGCGCGGATCGCGGCGGCGGGGCTGGGCGGGCAGGTGGAGTTCCGGCTGCAGGATTACCGCGACGTGCCCGAAACCTTCGACCGCATCGCCTCGATCGAGATGTTCGAGGCGGTGGGCGAACCGTTCTGGCCCGCCTATTTCGCCGCCCTGCGCGACCGGCTGGCGCCCGGCGGGCTCGCCGCGCTGCAGGTGATCACCATCGCCGACCGGTATTTCGAGGAATACCGCCGCAAGGCCGATTTCATCCAGCGCTATGTCTTTCCCGGCGGCATGCTGCCCTCGCCCACGCGGCTGCGCGCCGAGATCGCCCGCGCCGGCTTCGCGCTCCGCGACGCGTTCCATTTCGGCCAGGACTATGCCGAGACGCTGGCCCGCTGGCAGGACGCGTTCCAGTCCGCCTGGCCGCGGATCGCGCGGATGTCGCCGCAATATGACGGGCGGTTCAAGCGGCTCTGGGAATTCTATCTCGCCTATTGCGAGGCCGGGTTCCGCGCCGGGTGGACCGATGTCGGCCAGTTCCTGATCGCGCGGGGCTGATTGGCCGCGCGGATGACGCGGCGGAAGCGGCTGATCTATGCCGCCCCCGCCCTGCCGCTGGCCATGCTGGGCCTGCCGCTGCTGGTGATCCTGCCGGATTTCTGGGCCGGCGCGATGCGGCTGGATCTCGCGACCGTCGGCATCGTGCTGACCGCGGTGCGGATCTTCGACGTGGTGATCGACCCGATGGTGGGGCGGCTCTCCGACCTCAGCCGCTCGCGCTTCGGGCGGCGCAGGCCGTTCATGGCGCTGGCGATGCCGGTGGCGGCGGTGGGGGCGATCGGGCTGTTCTTCCCGCCCGCCGGCGCGGGGGCGCTCTGGCTGTTCGTGTTCTACGCGCTGGTGACCTGGGGGTGGACGGCGCTCTCCCTGCCCTACTGGGCGTGGGGGGCGGAGCTTTCGGAGGATTATGCCGAGCGGCAGCGGATCACCAGCCTGCGCGAGGGCGGCACCATCCTCGGCATCCTGATCTCGGCGCTGGCGCCGGTGCTGCTCGGCATCACCTCGCATGTCGGGCAGGCGCATCTGCTCGCGCTGCTGACGATCGGGCTGGCGGGGCCGGCCGTGGCGCTCGCGCTGATCGCCGTGCCGGACCCGAAGCCGGCGCGCGGCGCCGCGCCGCCGGCGGGGCTTGGTGACGCGCTGCGGCTGATCGGCGGCAATGCGCCGTTCCGGCGGCTGATCCTCGCCTGGGCGGTGAACGGGCTGGCGAACGGCCTGCCGGCGGCGCTGATCCTGATCGTGTTCGACAAGGTGCTGCACGCGCCCGATGCCTCGGGGCCGATCCTGCTGGTCTATTTCGCGGCCGGGGTCGCCTCGGTGCCGCTATGGCTGGCGCTCTCGGTGCGGGCGGGGAAGCACCGTGCCTGGACGATCGCGATGGCGGTCTCGGGCCTGGCCTTCGCCTTCGTGCCGTCCATCCTGCGCACGGCGCATCCGCTCATCTGGTTCGGCGTGATCAGCCTGTTCACCGGCGCCGGGCTGGGGGCGGATTTCACCATTCCGCCGGCGATCCAGGCGGATGTCGTCGATGTCGACGAGCTGGCGAGCGGGGAGCGGCGGGCCGGGCTGTATTTCGCCGCGGCGACGATGGCGCAGAAGGCCGGCAACGCGCTGGCGCCGGGGATTGCCTTTCCGCTGCTGGGGCTTGCCGGATTTTCGACCCACGGCCGGAACGGCGCCATGCAGATCACGCTTCTTCTCCTGCTGTATTGCGGCGTGCCCTCGGCGCTGAAGATCGCCGCCGCCGCGATCATGCGGCGCTTCCCGATCGACCGCGCGGCGCAGGAGGATCTCCGCGCGGCGATCGCGGCGCGGGCATGACGGTGCTTCTCCCCCCCGGCGCGAAACTCCGCGTGGTGGGCGACGTGCACGGCGATTCCACTGCCTTCGCCGCCGCCTGCGCCACGGAGCGCTTCATCGTCCAGCTCGGCGACCTCGTCGATGACGGGCCGGACACGCCGGGCGCGCTGCGGCTGATGTTCGGCCGGATCGATGCGGGGCGCGGCCTCTTCCTGCTCGGCAATCACGACTACAAGCTCGCCCGCGCCCTGCGCGGCGACAGCGTGCAGGTGGGCGAGGCGCTGGCCGCGACGATCGCCTCGCTCGATCCGGCGACGGCGGCGCGGGCGGTCGAGGAGATCGGCCGGGCGCCGGCCTGGCTCGTCGCCGGGCGGGTGGTATTCGTGCATGGCGGGTTCGATCCGGCGATGCTGTTCATCCCGCCGCGGACGATGGCGGACAAGCGCGACCGGCTGCTCGCCCGCGCCCTCTACGGCCAGACCACCGGGCGGGTGACCGGCATGGGCAAGCCCGAGCGCGTGCTCGACTGGGTGCACCGGATTCCCGAGGGGGTGACGGTGTATTGCGGGCACGACCAGCGCAGCACCAACGGCCAGCCGCTGACCCTGGAAGGACGCGCCGGCGGGCGGGCGATCATGATGGATACCGGGGCCGGCAAGGGCGGACACCTGTCCTGGCTGGACATCGATCTGCCCTGATGTCCTGAACGCGGAACGAAATGTCCCGATCTCCTGCACGGAGATCGGGACACGGGAAATTTAGTTCATCCGACGGAACGTCAGATGTGCAGCGCCCGCCCGTCGACCGCCAGCGCCGCTTCCTTCACCGCCTCGTTGAGCGAGGGATGGGCGTGGCTGGTGCGCGCGACATCCTCGGCCGAGGCGCCGAACTCGATCGCCAGCACCAGCTCGGCGATGATCGTGCCGGCATCCGGCCCGATGATGTGGGCGCCGAGCAGCTTGTCGGTCGTCTTGTCGGAGAGGAGTTTCACGAACCCGTCGGTATCGCCCATGGCGCGGGCGCGGCCATTCGCCGTGAACGGGAATTTGCCGACCTTGTAGGCGACGCCTTCGGCTTTGAGCTCTTCCTCGGTCTTGCCGACGGAGGCGACTTCCGGCCAGGTGTAGACCACGCCGGGGATGGCGCCGTAGTTCACATGGCCCGCCTGACCGGCCAGCAGCTCGGCGAGGGCGACGCCCTCTTCCTCGGCCTTGTGGGCGAGCATCGGCCCGGCGATGACGTCGCCGATCGCGTAGATGCCGGGGACGCTGGTGGCGTAGTGGCCATTCGTCTTCACCCGGCCGCGCTCGTCGGTCGCCACACCCACCGCGTCGAGCCCGAGCCCTTCGGTATGGGCGCGGCGGCCGATCGCGACGAGCACGACATCCGCCTCCAGCGTTTCGGCGGCGCCGCCCTTGGCGGGTTCGAGCGTGAGGGTGACGCCCTTGGCGGTCTTCGCCGCACCGGTGACCTTGGTGCCGAGCTTGAACTTCATGCCGAGCTTGCCGAGGGTTTTCTGGAAGGCGGTGGCGACCTCGCCATCCATCGTCGGCACCAGCCGGTCGAGGAACTCGACCACGGTGACCTCGGCGCCGAGGCGGCGCCAGACGCTGCCGAGTTCGAGGCCGATATAGCCGCCGCCGATCACCACGAGATGCTTCGGCACGCTCTCCAGCGCGATGGCGCCGGTGGAGGTGACGATCTGCGTCTCGTCGACCTCGACGCCGGGGAGCGGCACGCTCTCGCTTCCGGTGGCGATGACGATGTGTCTTGCGCCGTATTCCTTGCCGTCCACCACGATCGTGTTGGCGGATTTGAACGACGCGGCGCCCTTGAGCCAGGTGACCTTGTTCTTCTTGAACAGGAACTCGACGCCCTTGGTGTTGGCGCCGACGACCTCGTCCTTGTGGCCCATCATCTTGCCGAGATCGAAGGACACGTTCTCGGCGGAGACGCCGTGGCGGGCGAAGCCGTGCAGGAGCTCGTGGTAGTTCTCGGACGATTGCAGCAGCGCCTTGGAGGGGATGCAGCCCACATTGAGGCAGGTGCCGCCGAGGGTCGCGCGCTTTTCCACGCACGCGACCTTCATGCCGAGCTGGGCGGCGCGGATGGCGCAGACATAGCCGCCCGGACCGGCCCCGATGACGATGACGTCGAACTGATCGGCCATGATGCGCTCCTCAGATGTCCAGCAGCAGGCGGCGCGGATCCTCGATGCTCTCCTTCACCCGGACGAGGAAGGAGACCGCCTCGCGCCCGTCGATGATGCGGTGGTCGTAGGACAGCGCGAGATACATCATCGGCCGGATCTCGACCTTGCCGCCGACCGCCATCGGCCGGTCCTGGATCTTGTGCATGCCGAGAATGGCCGATTGCGGCGGATTGATGATCGGGGTCGACATCAGCGAGCCGAACACGCCGCCATTGGTGATGGAGAAGGAGCCGCCCGAAAGCTCGTCGAGCTTCAGCGCGCCGTCGCGGGCGCGCTTGCCGAAATCGGCGATCGCCCCCTCGATCTGCGGGAAGTTCATCTGGTCGGCGTCGCGCAGCACCGGCACGACCAGGCCCGAGGGGCTGGAGACGGCGATGCCCATGTTGACGAAGTTCTTGTAGACGATCTCGTCGCCGTCGATCTCGGCGTTGACCGCCGGGAACTCGCGCAGCGCGGCGATGCAGGCGCGAACGAAGAAGCTCATGAAGCCGAGGCGAATGCCCTTGTGCTTCTTCTCGAACACGTCCTTGTATTCGGCGCGGAGCGCCATCACCGGGCCCATGTCCACCTCGTTGAAGGTGGTGAGCATGGCGGCGGTGTTCTGCGCCTCCTTCAGCCGGGCGGCGATGGTCTTGCGCAGGCGGGTCATCTTCACCCGTTCCTCGCGCGCATCGGCGGCGCGCTGGGCCCTGGGTGCTGCCGGCGCCGGGGCGGCGGCCGGCTTCTCGATGAAGGCGAGCACGTCGCCCTTGGTGATGCGGCCGTCCTTGCCGGTGCCCTCGACCTGCGCGGCATCCACCTTCTGCTCGGTCATCATCTTCTGCGCGGCGGGCATCGGCGCGTGGCCGGTGCGGGCGACCGGGCCGGAGGGCGGCGGCGGCGGGTTGACGCCGGGCTGCGGATTGGCGGCCGGGCGGGCCTCCGCCGCGGGCTCGGCCTTTTTCGGCGCGGCGGCGGCACCGGTGCCGGCGCCGATCGTGCCCAGCAGGGCGCCGACCTCGACCTCGGCCCCCTCATCGGCGGCGATCGCCTCGATCGTGCCGGCCTCGGGCGCATTGACCTCGACGGTGACCTTGTCGGTCTCCAGCTCGACGATCGGCTCGTCCTGGGCGACGGTCTCGCCCACTTTCCTGATCCAGCGCGCGACGGTCGCGGTGGTCACGCTCTCGCCGAGGATGGGAACCTTGATTTCGGTGCTCATGCTTCCTGCCTTTTGCTGTTCCTGCCCGCGCCTCAGACGCCGAGCGCTTCCCTGACCAGGGCCGCCTGTTCGGCGGCGTGAACCTTCGCAAGCCCCGTCGCCGGGCTCGCCGCGGCCTTGCGGCCGGCGAAGCGCGGGCGCGAGGCGGCCATCTTCGTCGCGGTGCATTCCAGCGCCGCCTCGATCCGGCGGTCAAGGAAATGCCAGTAGCCCATGTTCTCGGGCTCCTCCTGGCACCAGATCACCTCGGCGTTCACATAGGCCTCGATCGCGGTCTTCAGCGCCTTCTTCGGGAAGGGGTAGAGCTGCTCGACCCGCACGATCGCGACATCGTCGATCCCGCGGTCGCGCCGCTCGGCGACCAGGTCGTAATAGACCTTGCCCGAGCAGAGCACGACGCGGCGGACCTTCTCGGGGGCGACCAGCGCATCGGTCTCGGGGATCACGGTGCGGAAGGCCGAGCCGTTGGTCATGTCCTCCAGCGTCGAGACCGCGAGCTTGTGCCGCAGCAGCGATTTCGGCGTCATGATGATCAGCGGCTTGCGGAAGTTCCGCTTCAGCTGGCGGCGCAGCGCGTGGAAATAGTTGGCCGGGGTGGTGATGTTGCACACCGCCATGTTGTTCTCGGCGCAGAGCTGCAGGAAGCGCTCGGGGCGGGCCGAGGAATGTTCCGGCCCCTGCCCTTCATAGCCGTGCGGCAGCAGCAGGGTCAGGCCGGACATGCGCAGCCACTTGCTCTCGCCGGCGGCGATGAACTGGTCGATGATGACCTGCGCGCCGTTGGCGAAGTCGCCGAACTGGCCTTCCCAGAGCACGAGGGTGCGCGGGTCGGCCAGCGAATAGCCGTATTCGAAGCCGAGCACGCCGGCCTCGGAGAGCAGCGAGTTGAAGATCTCGATGCGGGACTGCTCTTCGCCGATATTGTTGAGCGGGACGTATTCGTTCTGGCTGGTCTGGTCGATCAGCACGGCGTGGCGCTGGCTGAACGTGCCGCGCTGGCAGTCCTCGCCGGAGAGGCGGACCCGATGGCCCTCGAGCAGGAGCGAGCCGAAGGCGAGCGCCTCGCCGGTCGCCCAGTCGATCCCCTCGCCGGTGCGGATCATCTCGGCCTTGGCCTCGAGCTGGCGGGCGATCTTGGGGTTGACGTCGAAATCGTCGGGAACGCGGGCCAGCGCGTTGCCGATCCGGCGCAGCGTGTCCAGCGGGATGGCGGTGGGTTCCTCGGTCTCGCCCTCCTCGTCGCGCGCGGAGTTGAGGCCGGCCCAGTGGCCTTCCAGCCAGTCCGCCTTGTTCGGCTTGTAGCTGGCGGCGGCCTTGTAGGCCTCTTCCAGCGTGGCGACGAAATCCTTGTGGATCTGGTCGGACTCGGCGGTGCCGACCGCGCCCTCGGCGGCGAGGCGCTCGGCATAGAGGGTGCGGGTCGTCTTGCGGCCGCGGATCGCCTGATACATCAGCGGCTGGGTGAAGGCCGGCTCGTCGGTCTCGTTATGGCCGTGGCGGCGGTAGCAGACCAGGTCGATCACCACGTCGACGCCGAATTCCTGGCGGAACTCGGTCGCGAGCTGGGCGACGAAGACCACCGCCTCGGGATCGTCGCCGTTCACATGGAAAATGGGCGACTGCACGGATTTGGCGACATCGGTGCAATAGAGGCCGGAATAGGCGTGGGCGGGCACGGTGGTGAAGCCGATCTGGTTGTTCACCACGATGTGGACCGTGCCGCCGGTGCGGTAGCCGATCAGCTGGCTCATCGCCAGGGTTTCATAGACGAGGCCCTGGCCGGCGAAGGCGGCGTCGCCATGCATCAGGATGCCCATGACCGAGCGGCGGCCGCGGGTGTCGCCCGCCATGTCCTGCCGGGCGCGGACCTTGCCGGCGACGACAGGATCCACCGCCTCGAGATGCGAGGGGTTGGGCTGCAGCGAGAGATGCACCTTGTTGCCGGCGATGACGAGGTCGGCCGAGGTGCCGAGATGGTATTTGACGTCGCCCGAGCCCTGCACCGCGTCCGGCTTGAAGCTCTCGCCGCCGAATTCGGAGAACACCGCGGTGAACGGCTTCTTGACGATGTTGACCAGCGTGTTGAGCCGGCCGCGATGCGGCATGCCGATCGCGATCTCGTTGACGCCGGCCCGCGCCGCCGTCTCGATGATCGCGTGCAGCGCGGGGATGGTGCTTTCGCCGCCCTCCAGCCCGAAGCGCTTGGTGCCGACATAGCGGCGCTGGCAGAAGGTCTCGAAGCCCTCGGCCTCGGTGAGCTGGGTGAGGACGCGGCGCTTGCCCTCCTTGTCGAGCGCGGTGCGCCAGGGCGCGCCCTCGACGCGGCGCTGGATCCAGGATTTCTGCTCGGGATCCTGGATGTGCATGAACTCGACGCCGATCTTGCCGCAATAGCTCTCGCGCAGGATGGCGATGATCTCGCGCATCGTCGCGGTCTCGCGGCCCAGCACCATGTCGATGAAGATCGGCCGGTCCATGTCGGCCTCGGTGAAGCCGTAGCTGGCCGGATCGAGTTCCGGGTGGTGGCCGGGCTGGCGCAGGCCGAGCGGATCGAGATCGGCCTCCAGATGGCCGCGCACGCGATAGGCCCGGATGAACATCAGGGCACGGATCGAATCGATCGTGCCCTGTCTGGAAAGCGGCGCGCCCTTGCCCGCCTCGGCCGGCGCGGCCGGTCGTTCGAAGCTGATCGGTCGCGGCGCCCAGGAGGCGCCGGCCGCATCGCCCAGCACCGATCGCGCATCGTCGCCCAGCGCGGCGAACAGGCTGGCGAAATCCGGATCGACCGAATCGGGCGCCTCGACCCATTTCGCATAGAGGTTGGCGATGAACGCCGCGTTGCCGCCATTCATCGCCGTCGCAAGAATATCCACACCCGCCATCTCAGATGTCCCTCGGCCGTACTGGGCTCATGGAGTTCGCGCCGGCACTGAGCCGGCGCGCTGCAAAGTCAAGACCGTGACATAGTCCAATCGATCAGGCCGTTGCACCGTCAAGTCTCGGTTCTGGGATGCTTTCCTTGCATGAAGCCTCCCCGATCCATGACGAATGAACAAACCCGCCGACTCCTCGTTACGCGCGAAGCGCCTTGACCATGGTGCTGCCGAGCGATGCCGGACTGTCGGCCACATGGATGCCGGCCGCCTTCATCGCCTCGATCTTGGCCTGCGCGGTGTCGCGCCCGCCGGAAATCACGGCGCCGGCATGACCCATGCGCCGGCCCGGCGGCGCGGTGACGCCGGCGATGAACCCCACGGTGGGCTTCTTCACCTTGTTGCGCGCCAGGAACTCGGCCGCCTCGATCTCGCTCTGGCCGCCGATCTCGCCGATCATGATCAGTGCCTCGGTTTCATTATCGGCCAGAAACATTTCCAGAACGTCAACGAAGTCGAGCCCCTTCACCGGGTCGCCGCCGATGCCGACACAGCTCGACTGGCCGAGCCCGGCCGCCGTGGTCTGCGCCACCGCCTCGTAGGTCAGCGTGCCGGAGCGCGAGACGATGCCGACCTTGCCGCGGCGGTGGATGTGCCCCGGCATGATGCCGATCTTGCAGGCATCCGGCGTGATGACGCCCGGGCAGTTCGGCCCGACCAGGATCGATTTCGAGCCGGACAGCGCGCGGTGGACCTTCACCATGTCGAGCACCGGGATGCCCTCGGTGATGCAGACGATCAGCGGGATCTCGGCGTCGATCGCCTCGAGGATGGCGTCCGCAGCGAAGGGCGGCGGGACGTAGATCGCGCTCGCATCGGCGCCGGTCGCCTCGCGGGCCTCGGCCACGGTGTCGAACACCGGCAGGTCGAGATGGCGGGTGCCGCCCTTGCCCGGGGTGACGCCGCCCATGACCTTGGTGCCGTAGGCGATCGCCTGTTCGGAGTGGAAGGTGCCCTGCGCGCCGGTGAAGCCCTGGGTGATGACCTTGGTTTCGGCGTTGACGAGAATAGCCATTATGCGGCCTCCTTCACGGCGGCGACGATCTTCTGCGCCGCGTCAGCGAGATTGTCGGCCGCGATGATGGGCAGGCCGGATTTGGAGAGGATGTCCTTGCCGAGCTGCACGTTGGTGCCCTCGAGGCGGACGACCAGCGGCACCGAGAGCGAGACCTCGCGCGCCGCGGCGACCACGCCCTCGGCGATCACGTCGCAGCGCATGATGCCGCCGAAGATGTTGACCAGGATGCCTTCGACATTCGGGTCCGACAGGATGATCTTGAAGGCCGCGGTGACGCGCTCCTTGGTCGCCCCGCCGCCGACATCGAGGAAGTTCGCCGGCTCCGCGCCGTAGAGCTTGATGATGTCCATCGTCGCCATCGCGAGGCCGGCGCCGTTGACCATGCAGCCGATCGAGCCGTCCAGCGCCACGTAGTTCAGGCTGTGCTTGGCGGCCTCGAGTTCCTTCGGGTCTTCCTCGGCCTCGTCGCGCAGCTTCTCGAGATCGGGGTGACGGTAGAGCGCATTGTCGTCGAAGCTGACCTTGGCGTCGAGAGCGACCACCTCGCCGGCGCCGGTGACGACCAGCGGGTTGATCTCGACGATCGCGCAGTCGAGCGCGACGAAGGCCTTGTACATCGCGTTCACGAATTTCGCGAAGGCCTTCATCTGGGTGGCGTCGAGCCCGAGGCCGAAGCCGAGGCGGCGGGCGTGGAAGCCGGAGATGCCGCTCGCCGGATCGACCGCGACGCGGAGGATCTTCTCGGGATGCTTCTCGGCGACTTCCTCGATCTCCATGCCGCCCTCGGTCGAGGCCATGATGACGATCTCGGATTTCGCGCGGTCGACCAGCAGCGAGAGGTAGAGCTCGCGCTTGATGTCGCAGCCGGCCTCGACATAGACGCGGCGGACGACGCGGCCGGCCGGGCCGGTCTGCTTGGTCACCAGCGTGTTGCCCAGCATCGCCTCGGCGGCGGCGGCAACCTCCTCGGGCGACTTGGCGAGGCGGACACCGCCCTTGCCCTCCGGATCGTCCTTGAAATGGCCGGCGCCGCGGCCGCCGGCATGGATCTGCGACTTCACGACATAAACCGGGCCGGGGAGCTTGCGCGCCGCCTCGGCGGCCTCCTCGCCGGTCCAGGCGACGTGCCCGTCCAGCACCGCGACGCCATAGGACTTCAGCAGTTCCTTGGCCTGGTATTCATGTATGTTCATGGGGCCCCCATACGGTGATCACTCGCCTGTCACTCGAAACCCGGCGCCTTGCGCGCCGTCCGTCCCGGGCGGTTCCGTCGTCGTGCGGCCTAGACCAATGGCCGGAGCGGCGCAACCGCATCTCAGGTCAGATGCGCGAGGGCGAAATACGCCTCGCTGCGCATTTCCTCGAGGCGGGAGACGGTGCGCTCGAAGATCGCGACCCCCTCGCCCGAGGTATACAGTGCCGCGGGTTCCGCCGCGGCCGAGGCGTAGAGCTTCACCCGATGCTCGTAGAGCGCGTCGATCAGGGTGATGAAGCGCCGCGCCTCGTCGAAATTGTCCGGCGAAAGACGGGGAATGCCGTCGATCAGCACGGTGTCGTAATGGGTGGCGAGGGCGAGATAATCCCCCGAGCCGAGCGCCTGGGCGCAGAGGGCGGCGAAGTCGAACCGGGCGACGCCGCGCGCCGCGAGCGGCACGGCGAGCTTGCGGCCGAAGACCGTGAGCGCCTCCGCGCGCGGGGCGGCACCGCCGGTGAGTTCGGCGAACACATCATCGAGAGCGCGCTCGGCCCGGCCATCCGCCGGCACGTACCAGTTGCGCGCGCCGCGCACCCGCTCGCGCCGGTAGTCGCGCCCGCCATCGAGCACCATCACGTCGAGATGGCGCTTGAGCAGGGCGATGAAGGGGCGGAAGCTGTCATAGCCCGGCTTGTTGCGGTAGAGATCGTCGGGCAGCGTGTTGGAGGTGGCGACGACGACCACGGCGCGGGCGAACAGCGCCTCGAACAGCCGGGCCAGGATCATCGCATCGCCGATGTCGTGGACCTGGAACTCGTCGAAGCAGAGCAGCGCCGATTCGCTGGCGATGATGTCGGCGAGCGAGAGCACCGCATCGGCATCGGGCCGCTCGGCGCGCAGCCTGTGCAGCCTCGCATGGGCCTGCTGCATGAATTCGTGAAAATGCACCCGCCGCTTGCGCGGCACCTCGGCGGCGGCGAAGAACAGGTCCATCAGCATGGACTTGCCGCGGCCGACCTCGCCGACGAGATAGAGGCCCGAGGGATAGTCCTCCGGCACCTCGTCCACCCGCTTCTTGTTGAGCAGCCGGCCGAGCCAGCCATTGGGCGGCGCCTTCGGCTGCGGATCGTAGTCGCGCAGCCGGCCCCACAGCTCGTGCAGGCGCTCCGCCGCCCGGCGCTGGACCGGGTCCGGCAGGATGGTGCCGGCGTCGATCCGCGTCCGGTAGGCGGACATCACGCCACCGTCGGACCGTTCAGGTGCCTTCATCAGCATGAGCAGCGCCGGTAGCGCACTCCATGCGGCGGCGCAACATCCGGCCCTCGCTCAGGCCGGCACAAGCGCCTGCAGGCCGAAGGCAATGATTCCGAAAACCACCACGCTCGCGCCATAAATGATCGCGAACCACGCAAGCTTGCGCAATTTTTCATGGTTGCGCAGGGTGCGGTCCAGCCACGCGTCGAAATTCGCCAATACCATGCCGATCCCTTTCCGGACTGCCGCCAGGGCGGGCCGGTCGCGGCTTTCCGTCCTGGCTGGTTGCGAATTGGGACGATCATCCGGCGGCGCAACCCCGTGCCGGCGCAGGCCTGCGCGGCGCCCCGTGTTGCCCGGCCGCGCGAAGGCGGTTATCCCCTTGGCGACCTGCCGCAATCACAGTCACGAGGATGGCGAATTTGTCGATCATGCGCCGCACCACCCCGCTCGCCGCCGCACTCCTGCTCGCCGGATGCGGCCTGTCGAACGACCTTGTCGGCGGTGGCGGCACCGCCCGGCTGGGCGAGCCGCGGCCGCAGGCGCCGGTGGCCGGCTTCGCCGTGACCCCGGTTCCCGAGGCGACCGTCGCCGCGCACGAGATCCTGCAGAAGGGCGGCAACGCGGTGGATGCCGCCGTGGCGGCCGGCTTCGCGCTCGGCGTCACGCTGCCCTCGCGCGCGGGGCTCGGCGGCGGCGCGGTCTGCCTGATCGACATGCCGCATGACGAGGGCGGCAAGGGGCGTCCCGTCGCCCTGCTCTTCCCGCCCGGCGCGCCGCGCGGCAGCCAGGCCGGCGCGTCGCGCCCGGCCGCGGTCCCGCAGATGGTGCGCGGCCTGCTCGCCATGCAGGCGCGCTACGGCGCCCTGCCGCTCGCCACCGACATGGCGCCCGCCGCCGCGATGGCCGGCGGCGGCGTGCCGGTCTCCCGCGCGCTGGCGGCCGACCTTGCCGTGGTGGGCAACGCGCTGCTGGCCGACCCGGCCGCGCGCAACGTGTTCGCCGGGCCGTCCGGCGGCGTGCTGCAGGCCGGCGAAACGCTGCGCCAGCCCGACCTCGCCGCCACCCTCGCGCGGCTGCAGGGCGGAGGCGTATTGAGCTTCTACCAGGGCCATCTCGCCGCCCGGCTGCTTGCCGGCGCGCGTGCGGCCGGCGCCGGGCTGACCGGCGCGGATCTGCGCGCCGTGGCCGCGCGCTACGCCGCCCCCGACATCGTCCACGCCCTCGGCGCCGACATCGCCCTGCCGCCGACGGCCGCCGGGCTCGGCACGCGCGCGGCGATCGAGGCGCTCGCCAGGACGCCGGACGATCTCGCCGGCGCCGGGCGCGATGCGATCGCCGCCGCCGCCGCCGGCCGGCATGTGCGCGGGTTCGGCGCGCTGCCGGCCTCGGCCGGATTCGCCGTCGCCGATTCGAAGGGCGGCGTGGTCGGCTGCGCGACCACGATGAACAACCTGTTCGGCACCGGGCGCATCGCCACGGGAACCGGCATCCTGCTCGCCGCCTCGCCGCGGCGGGTGACGCCGCCGCTGCTGAGCATCGCCCTCGCCACCCGCGACGGCGCCTTCCGCGCGGTGACGACGGGCACCGGGCAGGCCGGCGCGCCGCTCGCCGCCGCCGCCGCGATGGCCGATTCGCTGCGCACCGGCCAGGCGATGCCCCGGCCGGTGCCGGCACCGGGCCGCGCCGATGCGATCGCCTGTTCCGGCACGCTGCCGAGCGCGCCGAAATCCTGCGCCGCCGCGGCCGATCCGCGCGGCGCCGGCCTCGCCATCAGTTCGCGCTGAGGCGGCAATGACCCTGAAGACCGGCGCCGGGGCGCGGGTTCCACCCTTTCTGGTGATGGACGTGATCTCGGCGGCCAACGCGCTCGCCGCCAGCCCGGCGGCGGCGAACCGCCGGGTGATCCGCATGGAGGTCGGCCAGCCCGGCCAGGGCGCGCCGGAGGGCGTGCGCCACGCCGTCGCCGCCGCGATGGCGGGGACCGATCCGCTCGGCTATACCGAGGCGCTGGGCCTGCCCGGCCTGCGGCGGCGGATCGCCGCGCATTATGCCGACTGGTACGGGCTCGACCTTCCCGCCGCGCGCGTCGCGGTGACCGCCGGGGCCTCGGGCGGGTTTCCGCTCGCCTTCCTCGCCGCCTTCGAGCCGGGGGACACGATCGCCCTCGCCGCCCCATGCTATCCGCCCTACCTGAACATCATGACGGCGCTCGGGCTGCGGCCGCTGCTGCTGCCGGCCACCGAGGAAACCGGATTCCAGCCGACAGTGGCGATGATCGCGGCGCTCGACCCGCAGCCGGACGGGCTGCTGATCGCCTCGCCCGCCAACCCGACCGGGGTGATGCTGCACCCCGACGAGCTCGCCGCCCTCGCCCGGCACTGCCATGCGAACGGCATCCGCCTGATCAGCGACGAGATCTATCACGGCCTGACCTATGGCAAGCCGGCGGCCACCGCCGCCGCCTTCAGCCCCTCGGCGATCGTGATCAACTCGTTCTCGAAATATTTCTCGATGACGGGCTGGCGCGTCGGCTGGATGGTGCTGCCGGAGGAGCTGGTGCGGCCGGTGGAGTGCCTCGCGCAGAACATGTTCATCTGCGCGCCGCATGTCGCCCAGCGCGCGGCCGAGGCGGCGTTCGACTGCCACGCCGAGCTTTCGGCGCGGCGCGACGCCTATGCCCGTTCGCGCGCCCTGCTGCTCGACGCCCTGCCCCGCGCCGGGATGACGAAGCTCTCCCCGGCGGATGGCGCCTTCTACATCTATGCCGACATCGCCGCGACCGGGCAGGACAGCGCCGCCTTCTGCCGCGCGATGCTGCACGACCTGCACATCGCCGCGACGCCGGGGCATGATTTCGACACCGCGCGCGGCGGCGATTTCGTACGGTTTTCCTATTGCGCCGACGAGGCCGACATCGCCGAGGCGGCGCGCCGGCTGACCGAGTCGCCGCCCGGAAGATAGGGCCCCTTCAGTACGAGCCGAAGGCGACACCGCTGGTCGGATCGACATAGACCATCTCGTCCGCCACCCGGCGCACACCGCCGATTCCCTCGGCGAGCACGATCAGCGCCATCCGCTCGGCATCGCTGAACACGGGGCCGGAAAGCGTCGCGACACCGTGATCGACCTTGACCTCGATGGTCGCCTTGGGCGCCCAGTTGGTCTTCTCGATCGCGGCCCGGATGCGGCTGGCCACCACATCGTCGCTGACCGGGGTATCCTCGACCACCAGCAGCGCGGTGATCAGCCGGGCGAGGATGTTCCGCCGGTTGAGCATGCCGAGCAGGATCTCGCCCTGGACGACCGGCAGCTGCTTCACCCGGTAGGTTTCCATGATGTCGATCGCATCGCACAGCGGCGTGTCGGGGCCGACGGAGCGGACCGGCGTGGTCATGATCTCGCCGACATGCCGGCCGCGGGTGCGGGCGAACTGCCGGGCCGAGGTTTCGGGGGCGAGGAAGCCGCGCCACCAGCCGATGTCCGGAGCGGTCTCGAGTTCGGGGCGGCGCAGCATGTCGCCATCGGTGATGATGCCGAGCAGCCGGCCGCCACGGTCGATCACCGGGAGGGCGGACAGGTTCTGGTCGAGCATGATCCGGCCGGCATCGGCAACGGTCGTCTCGGGTTCGACGGTGAGTGGACCAACCGTCATGATCTCACGCACGTTCATGTCATCCTCCTTTTGGCTAGGAGGACCATGCGCGATGCCCTCCGCCCGCGCATTGACTTGCGTCAATCGCGGAAGCGGGCCGGCGTCAGGCGCCGGCGCGGGCGATTTCGGCCAGGGCCTGCGGGCGGGCGACGCTGATATTGTGGTCCGGCGTCACGTCGATCACGCCCTGCTTGCGCAGCGCGGTGAGCGCGCGGGAGACGGTTTCGATGGTCAGGCCGAGATAATCGGCGAGATCGGTGCGGGTCATCGGCAGCCGCAGCCCGGCCCGCGGGGCGCCGCACATCATCGCCCGCCGGCTCCAGCTGTCGATGAAGCTGGCGAGCCGCTCGATCGCGCTCTTGCGGCCGAGCAGCAGCATCTGCTCCTGCGCCACGATGAGTTCGTGCGAGGCGACGTCGAGCAGCCGGCGCTCGAGCGCGGGAAAGCGGGAGAACACGTTGCGCATTTCCACGCGGTCGAACCGGCACAGCCGGACGTCGTCGATCGCCTCGGCGCTGAACGTGTAGCGGTCGTCGGCGGCGAGGCCGACGAAATCGCCCGCGCCGACGAAGCCGGTGATCTGCCGGCGCCCGTCGGGCAGGTCCTTGTGCAGCTTGGCGGTGCCGTGATTGATGTTGAAGAAGTAACGGGCGCTGTCGCCCTCCACCGCGAAGCTCTGGCCGCGCGACACCGTGGACTGCCGCGCCACGCTCGCGAGGAAATGAAGATCCTCGTCCGCCAGCGCATCGCACAGGCCAATATGCCGCGCCTCGCAGCCCGCGCACAGGCCTGGAATGATGGCTTCCGAAAGATTGATGGGCGAGCGAAGCGCCCGGTCCCGCTGCTCCAGCATCTCGCGTCCTTCCGACGTCTCAGCAATCATTTTGTAGTGCAGAGCAACAAGGTCGCGCAACTCGTATGATTCAGGCCGCGAATGTGCGGTTAGCTGCGCCACCGGCGACGCGCGCGGCGCTTTGTCTTTTAATTCGAGAATCTTACAGGGCTTCCGGTTGATTTCGATCAAGGCGCGGTTCATCCGCTTGGTCGATCCTGTCATGCTTTCTGACGATGTTACATTGCATGCATGAACCGACTTACCTGATCGAACCCATGATCCGCGAGCACATCGACCCGTGCTTCGTGATCGCGCGCCTGGCCCAGCCCTGGCTCGACCTCGCGCGATGGCGGCGCCATGCGCGCGAGTGCATCGCGGCGAATCCCGGCCGGCGCGGCATGATCACGATCCGCCGGGTGCGGCGGCGCAACCCTTGCGGCCTGGCCTGCTACCGGTGCGAGGCCGATCTCGAACATGGCCGGCTGATGGCGGTGCGGCCCTTCGCGGTGCTCGACCCGCTCGATGACAGGCCGCTGCTCACCGCGCTCGCGGCACGGCTCGCGGCCATCGCTCATGATACCGGCTGCGGCGCCATCCGCATCGTCGCCACGGGGGCCGACCTTCCGGCCGGCGCGCTCGGCGGTGTTGCCCGGGCGGTCTCCCGGGCCGGGGAACACACCTTCCTGCTCTGACCCGCCCCGACGCAAGGAATGCCGGCCCGGCCGGCAAGTCCTCCAGAACGACAAGCGGCCGGACCGCCCGAAAGCGGCCCGGCCAGACTGGCACGGCTACGGCGCTGCCGTCAGGGGAAGCGGCGCCGCGTGTACAGCCATGCGAGAACGTACAACCCGAGATAGACGAACGGGATGAACAGGATCAGGCCTTCAAGTCCACCGAGCATCGGGGCGTCTCCTTACACTTTGTCGTCGGGCTGATGGCGGCCAAGGACCGCCGATTGCTGTGCCTCGAACAGAACGGCGCCGCTCGCCGAGATCAGAACGATCATCATCGTTCCGACCAGCCAGCCGAAATACCAGGGCCCCTCGTCGCCGGTGACCACGGCGAGCAGGATCGCCGCGAAGAGGATGACCGCGAGGGCGGCGAATTTGATCGTGTTCAACATGGCTCGATCTCCGCTCCTCAGTAGGAGTGATCGTTGGCGATGACGGACTCGGTCTTGACCTTCCCGCGCATGACGCGGAAGGCCCAGGCCGTGTAGCTCAGGATGATCGGCACGAAGACCAGCGCGAAGGCCAGCATCCAGCCGAGATTGTAGGCGCTGCCCGAGGCGTTCCACACCGTCAGGCTCTGCGCCGGCGCGGTGGTGGAGGGCATCAGGAAGGGAAACATCGCCGCCCCGGTGGTGAAGATCGTGCCGATCCAGGCCAGCGCGCCGAGCCACCAGCCGAGGATCGGCTTGCGGGCGGCGAGCGCCAGCGGACCCGCGACCATGCCGAGCAGGCCCACCGCCGGCAGCAGCCAGAGCACCGGATGCTGGTGGAAATTGTCCATCCAGGCGCCGGCGCGCATCGCGACCGCGGGGCCGCCGAGCGGGGTCGCCGGCATCGCCGGGTTGACCGGGGCGGTGTAGGCGAAGCCCTTGATGAAGCGGACCCAGACGCCGCCGATCGCGAACAGGGCGGCGGCGAGCAGGCCGGCGGGCACCGCATAGCGCCGGGCGCGCTCGGCGATCGGGCCCTCGCCGCGGATCATCAGCATCGCCCCGCCCTGGTGCACGGCGAGGGCGAGCGAGAGCACGCCGCACATCACCGCGAAGGGGTTGAGCAGGTACCAGATGAAGCTGCCATCCTGGTAATACTGGCCGTCCCAGCTGAAGTGGAAGCCGACCCCCTGCAGCACGTTGCCGAAGGCGGCGCCGTAGATGATCATCGGCAGCGCGCCGGAGATCAGGAACGCCCAGTCCCAGGTCGCGCGCCAGCGCCGCGCATCGACCTTGGAGCGGTATTCGAAGGCGACCGGGCGCATGATCATGCTGAACAGCAGCAGGATCATCACCACGTAGAAGGTCGAGAACGAGGTGGCGTAGAGCGTCGGGAAGGCGGCGAAGATGGCGCCGCCGCCGAGGATGAACCAGACCTGGTTGCCGTCCCAGTGCGGGCCGATCACGGCGAGCGCGGTGCGGCGTTCGGCATCGGTGCGGCCGACGAAGCGCAGCAGCGCGCCGACCCCCATGTCCATCCCCACCATGATGCCGAGGCCGGAGAGAAGCACCCCGAGCAGCACGGCCCAGATGACCTTGAGCGCGATATAGAGTTCCATGGCGCGGTTTCCTTACTGCCAGGACTTGTCGGCGTAGCCGGGGCGCATCAGCGACGGGCTGGCCGCCGCCTCGACCGGACGGGCATGGGCGTGCTCGCCGGGGCCGAGCCTTGCATATTTGAACATCAGGTAGAGTTCGGCGGCGATGAACAGGCTGTAGAGCAGCGCGAAGCCGATCAGCGAGAACAGCATGTAGCCGACCGTGTGGCTGGAGGCGGACTGGAAGGTCGGCAGCCAGCCATAGACCGTCCAGGGCTGGCGGCCGTTCTCGGCGGTGATCCAGCCGAACTCGCAGGCCAGCACCGGCAGCGGGATCGCCCACATCGCCGCGCGCATCACCAGCGGGTGTTTCTCAAGCTCGTTCCTCAGGCTGTAATAGGCGCCGAAGGCGAACACCACGAGGAAGGCGAGGCCGAGGCCGACCATCAGGCGGAAGCTCCAGAACTCGACGAAGACGTTGGGGATCGATTCGCGGCCGGCCCTTTTCAGGATGCCCGGCAGGTTCGAGGGCGTGATCTTCGACAGGTCCTGATCCGGCGCGAAGCGCTGGGCGAGGAAGCCGTAGCCCATGTCCGCCTCGTTCTTGCGGAAGGCGGCGAGCGCCGCCGGGCTGTGGGTTTCGCCATACTGCTTGAGCGCGATCACCGCCTGGATGCCCTTGGCGGCGCGAAGCTGGGCCTGCTGTTCCAGTTCGTCGATGCCGGGGATGCGGACATTCCAGGCATGCGCGACCAGCGGGGTCAGCACATAGGGGATGCCGATGGCGAAATCGTTCTTCTGCGTGCGGTCATTCGGCACGGCGGCGATCAGCCAGGGCGCGCTCGGCCCCTTGGTGGTGTGCCAGATGCCTTCCATCGCGGCGAGCTTGGTCGGCTGCACGAGATAGTCCATGCGGCCGAGCGCGTCGCCCAGCGTGACCACGCCGAGGGTGGAGATCAGCCCGAAGATCGCGGCGATGCGGAACGAGCGGGCGGCGAATTCGCGGTGCTGGCGGCGCAGCAGGTAGTAGGCCGAGATGCCCATCACGAACATCGAGCCGGTGACGAAGCCGGCGATCGAGGTATGCACGAACTTCGCCTGCGCATCCTGGCTGAAGACGAGGGACATGAAGCTGTGGAACTGCATGCGCATCGTGTCCGGGTCGAATTTCGCGCCGGTCGGGTCCTGCATGAAGCCGTTGGCGATCAGGATCCACAGCGCCGAGAGGTTCGAGCCGAGGGCGACGAGGTAGGTGATGGCGAGATGCGCGGGGCGGCTCAGCCGGTCCCAGCCGAAGATCATCAGGCCGATGAAGGTGCTTTCCATGAAGAAGGCCATCAGCCCCTCGATGGCGAGCGGGGTGCCGAACACGTCGCCCACGAAATGCGAGTACATCGACCAGTTGGTGCCGAACTCGAATTCCATGGTCAGGCCGGTGGCGACGCCGATGGCGAAGTTGATGCCGAACAGCTTGCCCCAGAACAGGGCCATGTCCTTGTAAATCTTCTTGCCGGTGATGACGTAGACCGTCTCCATCGTCGCGAGCAGGAAGGTCATGCCCAGCGTGAGGGGGACGAAAAGGAAGTGATACAGCGCGGTCAGCGCGAATTGCAGGCGCGACAGGTCGACGACTGTCGGGTCGATCATGATGGACTCCTGGCCCGAGGACCGGCGGGATTCCCCGCACGGCGGTGAACGGTAGTTTCCCGATCGATAATGCCGCCACGCGGCGGCGCATTGATCTGTATCAATCCGTTTCAGCCGGGCTCAGAACCGGAGCGACATCTCCCGCAGCCGTGACAGGCGCGCCACAGGCCCGGCGCCCTGGCGGAGCGCGCCGAAACGGCCGTCGGCGACGATGCGACCCTCGGCCAGCATCACCACGCGGTCGTCATCGGCGAGGTGGTCGAGACGGTGGGTGATGGCGATCACCGTGCGCCGGGCGGCGAGCCCGGCGAGCGCGCGGCGGAATTCGGCCTCGGTCAGCGGGTCGAGCCCCTCTGTCGGCTCGTCGAGCAGCAGGAAGGGGGTGGCGCGCAGGGCGGCGCGGGCGAGCGAGAGCCGCCGCGCCTCGCCGCCGGAGAGTTTTGCCCCCGCCTCGCCCACCAGCGAATCGAGACCACCGGGACGGGCGCGGACGAAATCGGCGAGGCGGGCGGTCTCGAGCGCGTGCCAGAGTGCCGCATCGTCCGCATCCGGGCGGGCGAGGAGGAGGTTGTCGCGCAGGGTGCCGGCGAAGATCGCGGTGGTCTGCGAGACCACGGTGAACAGCGAGCGCAGGTCGTCGCCGCGGATGGCGGCGAGATCGACGCCGCCGATCGTGGCCGTTCCCGCCTCGTGCGGGGCGAAGCGGAGCAGCAGGTTGAACAGCGAGGTCTTGCCGGCACCGCTGCGGCCGAGAATGGTGACGTGCTCGCCCTCGGCGATCGCGAGGTCGATCCCGGCGAGCGCCGGATGCGCGGCGCCCGGATAGCGGAGCGAAACGCCGTCGAGCCGGAGATCGAGCCGGGCCGGGCGGGGCGGGCTGGAGGCGGGCTCGGCGACGGGCGGCGGGCGGTCGAGCAGGTCGAAGACGCGGCGCGCCGAATCCGCCATGCCGCCGAGGAGCTGGAACGCCGCCGGCAGCGGGGCGACGGCCTCGAAGGCGGCCATCGCGCCGAGGGCGAGCAGGGCGATGACCGGCCCGGCGATCCGGTGCGCATCGGCCAGCGCGCCGCCGAGCGGCAGCATCGCCAGCATCGTCAGCCCGGCCACGAGCAGGCCGGCGGCGGCGCCGAAGCCGGCGATCGCGGCGAGACGGCGCTGGGCGGCGAGCAGCGCCGCGCTCGCCGCGTCGACCCGCTCCGCCATCGCCCCGCTCGCATTGCAGGTGAGCAGTTCGGCCATGCCCTGGACGGAATCGACGAGATCGGCGCGCATCGTCGCCTGCAGCGCGACGGCGGCGCCGGCCGGGCGGCGGCCGAGGCCGAGGCTCGCCAGCGGCACCGCGACCCCGGCGACGACCAGCCCGAGCAGGAGCAGAAGCCCGGCCTCGGGCGAGACGATGGCGAAGCCGAGCGCCATGACCAGCGCCGCCGCCGCCGCGATCATGAAGGGCGAGGCGACGCGGAGGAAAAAATCGCCCAGCCGGTCGATATCGGCGACGAGGCGGGAGAGCAGGTCGCCGCCGCGCTCGCCGGCGAGGCCGACCGGGGCGAGCGGTTCGAGCCCGGCATAGGCGACCATGCGCAGCCGGGCGAGCAGGCGGAACGTCGCCTCGTGATCGACCAGCCTGCCGGCATAGCGGGCGAGCACGCGCAGGGTTGCGAAGAAGCGCACCCCGGCGGCCGGGGTGAAGAAGTTGAAGGCGTTCTGCGCCGCATAGCCGGCGACACCGACGACCCCGGTGGCGGCGAGGAACCAGCCGGAGAGCGCGAGCAGCGCGAAATTCGCCAGCACGGTGAGAACGCCGAGCCCGATGCCGGCGAGAACCCAGACCCGGTAGGGCGCGTAGAGGCGGAGCAGGCGGATCAGGTCGCGCATGGAGCCTCCGCGGCGCCGAGCAGGGCGGCATAGGCGCCGCCGCGGGCGAGCAGCTCGTCGTGCGTGCCGGATTCGGCGAGGCGCCCGCCCTCCAGCACCAGGATGCGGTCGGCCCGGCGGACGGTGGCGAGGCGGTGGGCGATCAGGATCGCGGTGCGGCCGCGGGCGAGGTCGGCGATGGCGGCGGCGATCTCGGCCTCGGTCTCGAGGTCGAGATGGGCGGTGGCCTCGTCGAGGATCAGCAGCGGGGTGTCGCGCAGGAAGGCGCGCGCGAGGGCGAGGCGCTGGACCTGGCCGCCGGACAGCCCGGCGCCGCCATCGCCGATGCGGGTTTCGATGCCGGCGGGCAGGCGGTCGATCTCGTCGAGCAGGCGGGCGCGGCGCAGGGCATCGCGCAGCGCCGCATCGTCCGCCTCCGGCCGGCCGAGGCGCAGGTTCTCGGCGATCGTGCCGGCGAAGACGCGGGGGGTCTGCGGCACATAGGCCAGCCGCGCCCACCACGCCTCGCGGTCGAGCGAGGCGAGCGCCGTGTCGCCGTTGACCATGACGGCGCCGGATTGCGGGGCGACGAAGCCGAGCAGGGCGGCGGCGAGTGTGGACTTGCCGGCGCCGGAGCGGCCGACGATGGCGGTGAGCGAGCCGGCGGGAAAGGCGCAGTCGATCCCGTGCAGCACCGTCTGGCCGGGTTCGTGGGCGATGGTGAGGCCGGCGCAGCGCAGCGATGGCGGGCCGGCGGGGGGAATGGCGCTGCCCCAGCTTGTGGCGGGCTTCGCGTCGAGCACGTCGAAGATGCGGCCGGCGGCGGCCAACGCCGTCATCCGCGCGTGATAATGGGTGGCGAGGCCGCGCAGGGGGAGAAAGAATTCCGGCACCAGCAGCAGCACGAAGAAGGCGGGAAAGAAGTCGATATGCCCGTGCAGCAGCCGCGCGCCGAACAGCACGGCGACCAGGGCGATCGAGAGCGAGGCGAAGAATTCCAGCACCGCCGAGGTGAGGAAGGCGACGCGCAGCCCGGCCATGGTGGCGCGGCGGTATTCATCGGCGATCCGCCCGATCAGCGCGATCTCGTCACGCGCCCGGCCGAACAGCCGCAGCGTGGTGATGCCCTGCACGGCATCGAGGAAGCGCGCGCTCATGGTCAGCAGTTCGCGCCATTGCCGGCGGTTGATCGCCTCGGCGCGGTAGCCGACGAAGACCATGAAGACCGGGATGATCGGGCCAGTGACGAGCAGGACCAGACCGCTGATCCAGTCGACCGGGAAAACGGCGGCGAGGATGGCGAGCGGGACCAGCGCGACCAGCGCCATCTGCGGCAGGTAGCGGGCGAGATAGGGCTCCAGCGCCTCGACCCCGTCGAGCATGGTGGCGGCGAGGTCGGCGCTGCGCTCGCCGGCGGCAAAGGCGGGGCCGAGGGCGAAGAGATGGTCGAGCAGCGCGCGGCGGAGCGAGAGCTTGACCGCGGCGGCGGCGTGGTGGGCGGCGAGTTCGGAGGCAAAGCTCAGCGCCGCGCGCAGGAGCAGAAGCCCGGCCAGGGAAGCGAGCGGCAGGGCCAGCGCGGCGGGGGCGGTGTGGCGAAAGATCAGCGCGGTGACGACATGGGCGAGCAGCAGCGCCTGGCCGATCACCGCGAGCCCGGCGGCGAATCCGAGCCCGATGGCGAGCGCGAGAAAGCGCCGCGCGCCCTGCCCCGCCGCGATCAGGCGGCGGTCGAGCGTGCGGCGGGGCGGGGCGGCGTCGTGGTTGTCTGCCTCGGTCAAGTCTGTCCTCTCACGCGGATCCGGCGGCCGCAGCGCCGGGCGCGGGCGGCGGACGGTTCACATGCGATGCCTGTTCTGGCATTGACATGAATCAATCGGTGTCGGGCAAGCCCTGTCCACGCTGGCCGGCCGGCGGAGGCTCCGGCCTCACGCAGGAATGACAGTCAAGGAGACCGGCCGGAATGGCGGCTTTGAAACGCAATCTCATTTTCGTGCTCGCCGCCATCATCACCGGACTGGTCTCCATCGCCTTCGGCATCGGCGTCGTCCGCGCGACGGCGCTGTTCCAGAACGTGACGGCGCAGCGCGGCTGGATCGTGTTCCTGCTCTGCCCGGCCGGGCTCGCGCTGATCGTCTATCTCACCCGGCAGGTGTTTCCCGGCGCGCAGGGCTCGGGCATTCCGCAGGCGATGGCCGGGTTGCAGATGCAGGATTCGGCCGATGTCGATTCGGTGCTGTCGCTGCGGATCGCGGTGGGCAAGTTCCTGCTCACCCTGATCGGCTTCGCCACCGGCGCGTCGATCGGCAAGGAAGGGCCGACGGTGCAGATCGGCTGTGCGGCGATGAACATTTGCGGGCGGATGGGGCTGGAGCGCACCCATGCGCTGCAACGGCTGCTGATCCTCGCCGGGGGTGCCGCGGGCATCACCTGCGCCTTCAACGCGCCGGTGGCCGGCATCGTCTTCGCGATCGAGGAGATGGCGCGCAGCTTCGACGACCGGCAGGTGCGCTCGATCATTCTCGCCGCCTTCGCCAGCGGCATCACCCTGCTCTTCGTCCTCGGCTACCAGCCTTATTTCGGCTTCTCGCACGCGGTGCTGAGGCTCGACTGGATCTGGCTGCTGATCCCGGTCTGCGCCGTGATCGGCGGGCTCGCGGGCGGGCTGTTCGCGCAGATCCTGGTGACGCCGTGGAAGTTCCTGCCCGGCACGGTCAACCGGCTCGCGCAGAAGCGGCCGGTGGTCTTCGCCGCCTTCTGCGGCCTCGTGCTCGCGGCGATCGGCTACGCCTCGCACGGGATGGTGTTCGATGCGAGCTATGCCAATGCGCGGGATGCGATGGTCTCGGGCGTGCTGCCGCCGGTCGATTTCGGGCCGCTGAAATTCCTCGCCACCCTGGTGTCGTATCTCTCGGGGATTCCTGGGGGGATTTTCGCGCCCTCGCTCGCCGTGGGCGTCGGTGTCGGCACGGCGTTCGTGCATCTGCTGCCGGGCCTGCCGGTGGCGGGATTCGCGATGGTCGGCATGGCCGGGTATTTCGCCGGCGTCGTGCAGTCGCCGCTGACGGCGGCGGTGATCGTGATCGAGATGACGTCCGATCCGTCGATGTCGGTGCCGGTGGGCATCGCCGCGATTCTCGGCACCATGGCCTCGCGGCTGGTCTGCAAGGAGCCGGTCTATCACGCGATGTCGCACCAGTTCCTGCGCGTCGTCGAAAACCGGCCGATGCCCAAGCCCAATACGGTCGAACCCGCCCCCGCCGCAGAGCATTGAGGCCCGCGCGGCGGCTTGCCTGAACCGCGCCGCAGCCGCATCTTCATCAACGAGGATCGATCTTCGGGAGACCGCCATGGATGCCGCCGAACTCCGCGCCCTGCAGGCGCCGCTGAAGCAGAAATACCGCGAGGACGCCGCCGCGGCGCGGATCGTCTCGCGCGCGGTGGGCGAGATCGTGCAGGGCGGGATCGCCTGCGTGGTGCGCGGCCATGACGGCGAGGTGACCGCCGGGCTGCACGAGGCGGCCGGCGGCGACGGCTCGCAGGCCTGTTCGGGCGACATGCTGCTGGAGGCGCTAGTCGCCTGCGCCGGGGTGACGCTCTCCGCCGTCGCCACCGCGATGGGGGTGATTGTGAAGCGCGGCAGCATCACTGCCGAGGGGGTGTGGGACGCGCGCGGCACGTTGGCGATCGACCGCGCCGCGCCGGTGGGTGTCACCGACATTTCGCTCCGCTTCGATCTCGACACCGATGCGGACGAGGCAACCGTGGCGCGGCTGATCCAGAGCACCGAGCGGTATTGCGTGATCCTGCAGACGCTGCGCAACCCGCCGCGGATCGAGGCGATTCGGGGCTGAACCCAATCAGCCGGGTTTTTGATCCGGCTGAGGTCAATCAGCCGGATTTTCGCGCCGGCTGAGGTCAATCAGCCGGGATCGAGGCGGAACAGGCCGGTCTCGCCGACATCGAGCGTGGTGAAGCACGCTGCCGGCAGGCCGGCGGCCTCGCGGGCGGCGGCGAGGTCGCGCTCCGGGGCGTCGATCGCCTCGTCGGTGAGTTGGAACGTGCCGAAATGCATGCCCACCGCGCGGGCGGCCCCGAGCTCGGCGAAGGCGCGCACCGCATCCGCCGGGTTCATGTGGACATTGCCCATGAACCAGCGCGGCTCGTAGGCGCCGATCGGCAGCAAGGCGAGGCCGGGGCGGCCGAGGCGCTCGCGGATCATGCGGAAATAGCCGGTATAGCCGGTGTCGCCGGCGAAATAGAGCTGCCCGGCGGCGTGGCGCAGCATGAAACCGCCCCAGAGCGTGGTGTTGCGGTCGCGCAGGGTGCGGGCGGCGAAATGCCGCGCCGGGGTCAGGGTGATGCGGGTGCCGTGCAGCTCGGCATGGTGCCACCAGTCCAGTTCGGTGACCGGGCCGAGCCCCTTGCGGGTGAGAAAGGCGCGGTTGCCGAGCGGCGCGAAGATCGGGGTGCGGCCGAAGCGCGCGTGCAGGGCGGCGAGGGTCGGGATGTCGCAATGGTCGTAATGGTTGTGCGAGAGCAGGATCGCGTCCGGCTTCGGCATCGCGTCGAGCGTGAGGCCCGGCGGGCGGACCCGGCGCGGCCCGGCCCAGCCGACCGGCGAGCAGCGCTCCGAGAGGATCGGGTCGGTCAGTAGAACGAGGCCCGGCAGGCGGATCAGGAAGCTCGCATGGCCGATGAACGTCACCGCCGCCTCGCCCTCCGCCACCTCGGCGGGCGGCGGAGCAAAAGTCCGGTTTTCCACCCGGTCGGGCCATTTTGCCCGTCCCTCGCGCCGTGTCACCCAGCGGAGCATCGGGAAGCGGCCGGTGCGGCGGCGCGCACCTTCGGGGTTGAAGAAGCGCGCGCCGTCGAAATGATCCGAGACCGGGTAGGCCAAGGTCAGCCGAACGCCGCGTTGAAGGCGCCGCCATCGAGCAGCAGGTTCTGGCCGACGATGAAGCCCGCCTGTGCCGAGCAGAGGAAGGCGCAGGCATCGCCGAATTCCTCCGGCGTGCCGACGCGGCCGGTCGGGTTGGCGGCGGCTCGGGCGGCGAGTTCGTCCTCCACCGAGCGGCCGGAGGCGCGGGCGGCGGTGGCCGCGTTGTCACGCAGCCGGTCGGTCATGAACGGGCCGGGGAGAAGATTGTTGATCGTCACGTTGTGCTTCGCGACCTGGCGGGCGAGGCCGGCGACGAAGCCGGTCAGCCCGGCGCGCGCGCCATTCGACAGGCCGAGGGCGGGGATCGGCGATTTCACCGCCGCCGAGGTGATGTTGACGATGCGGCCGAAGCGGCGCTCGATCATGCCATCGACCGTCGCACGGATCAGCGCGATCGGGGTGAGCATGTTGGCGCGCAGGGCGGCTTCCCAGTCGGCATCGGTGAACTTGCGGAAATCGCCGGCCGGCGGGCCGCCCGCGTTGTTGATCAGGATGTCCGGCGCGGGGCAGAGGGCGAGCGCCGCGGCGCGGCCCGATTCGGTGGTGATGTCGCCCGCCGCGATCTCGACCTTGACGCCGGTCTCGGCGCGGATCGCCGCCGCCGTTTCGGCCAACGCCGCCTCGCCGCGCGCGGTGATCACCAGATCCACGCCCTCGCGGGCGAGGGAAAACGCGACGGCGCGGCCGAGCCCCTTGCTCGCCGCGCACACGATCGCCCGCCTGCCCTTCAGTCCGAGTTCCATCTCTGCTCCCTTCCCTGTCCTGCTTGTGTCGAGGCCGCGTCCATAGCATCAGATGGGCGCGATACCGAATTCGACAGGGGACCATGACCACCGCCATGACCGAGCGCGCGCTGACCGGGCTGAAGGTGATCGACCTGACCAGGGTGCTGGGCGGGCCGTATTGCACGATGATCCTCGCCGATCACGGCGCGGACGTGATCAAGATCGAGCCGCCGCAGGGCGACGAGGTGCGCGACTGGGGGCCGCCCTTCCTCGAACGGGCGGACGGAGCGCGGGATGCGAGCTATTTCCTCGGCGCCAACCGCAACAAGCGGGCGATGACGCTCGACCTCGCGCACGAGCAGGGCCGCGCGGTGCTTCTGCGGCTGCTGGAGGACGCCGACGTGCTGGTGGAGAATTTCAAGCCCGGCACGCTGGAGAAATGGAATATCGGGCAGGCGGCGCTGGCCCCGCGCTTTCCGCGCCTCGTGCATTGCCGGATCTCGGGGTTCGGCGCCGACGGACCGTTCGGCGGGCTGCCGGGCTATGACGCGGTGGTGCAGGCGATGACCGGGCTGATGACCATCAACGGCCGTCCCGGCGAGGGGCCGCTCAGGATGGGCACGCCGGTGGTCGATCTCGCGACCGGGCTGTATTCGGCGATCGGCATCCTGATGGCGTTGCAGGAGCGGCAGCGCTCGGGACGCGGGCAGTTCATCGACATGACGCTGCACGATGCGGGCATGGCGCTGCTGCATCCGGCGGCGGCGAACTACCTGCTCAACGGCAAGCGGCCGGCGGCGACCGGCAATGCCCATCCGAACATCGCCCCCTATGACACCTTCCCCACCGCGACCTGCGAGATCTTCATCGCCGGCGGCAATGACGGGCAGTTCCGCAAGCTCTGCGCGCTGCTGGAGCGGCCGGACATCGCCGCCGATCCGCGCTTCGCCACCAATGCCGACCGTCTCGCCAACCGCGCGGCGATGACCGCGGCGCTGACCGAGGCCCTCGCCGCGCATGACGGCGAGGCGCTGGCCGAGCGGATGATCCGCGCCGGGATTCCCGCCGGGCCGGTGCGGCCGGTGGACGCGGCGCTGGAGAGCGCGCATGCGCGGCATCGTGGCATGGTGGCGGAACTGGACGGGGTGCGCACGCTGGGCACGCCGATCAAGTTCTCGCGCACGCCGGGCGGGCCGCACGCGCCGCCGCCCGGCTTTGCCGCGCATCTCGACGAGATCCTCGCCGAGCATGGCTATACCGAGGCCGAGATCGCCGCGCTGGAGGCGGCGGGCGCGATCCGCCGGGTGCGGCGCGCCTGATTTTTTTCTCCGCCGCGGCGCGGGGCTGGTCCCTGCCCTGCCCCGCGCGGGGCGGGGTCAGTGGATCAGGATGTAATGGATGGTTGCCGTTACCTGCTCGGATTTCGCTTTCGAGCCTGGCGGGAATTTCGGCACATGCGCGCCGTTGAACAGGCCGTACCACGCCATGTCGAGCAGCGGCGCGCCGGAGCGGCGGACCATGCGCAGGTCGATCACCCGCCCGTCGGGCAACACGGTGAAGCTGACCGTCACCGAGCCCTGCTGGCCCTGGGCGGCGGCACCCTCGGGGTAATAGTCGTGGGTGTTCACCCATTTGTTGAATGCGCTCTGCCAGTCCGGACCGGCCTTGCCCTTGAAGACGATGTCCGGCGCGTGCCGGTTGAAGTCGGGTGCTGCAGGGGCGAGGTTGAGCGCCGTGCTGCGGTGGGCGAGCGCGGTGGTCGGCCGGGTGCCGAACGACATGCCGTTCATCACCATGTAGGAGTGGCGCGGCGCGGGCCGGGCCGGGTGCGGCGGTGACTTCGGCACCGGCGGCGCCTGCGGGATGATGGCGGCCTGCATCGCCGGCGGGGTGAAGGGCTTCATGTTGAGATGGACCGCCGGCAGCGGGGCAGGCGACGGTGCCGGCCGAGGCGCCGGTTGCGGCTGTGGCGGCGGCGGCGGCAAGTTCGGCACCGCGTTCGGCGCATGGGTCGGCGTCTTCGGCGCGGCGTTCCGCTTCGCGGTGTGGGTGAGGCCGGAATTCTGGAACACGACCGCGATGCCGGATTCGGGTTGCGGCTCCGGCAGCCGGCGGGAATGCACCACGTAGAGCAGCAGCAGCAGGATCGCCGCGTGCAGGGCCAGCGAAACCGGCAGGGGAATGCGCCAGCGCGGCCGCCGCCGCCTCTCCCGCGTCATCGGCGGCGGCGCGGCACCAAGCGCCGCGCCGCCGGCCCGGACCGGATCAGTAATGCGGATAGGCGTAGTAGCCGGGCGGCGCGTAGGCGGGCGCGCCGTAGTTGTAGGCCGGTCCGTATCCGCGCGCATAGCCTTCCATCTTGTTGCCGTGCGCCACCATACACTGCGCATAGGCCACGTTGTAGCGCGCCTGCATCGAGTCCGCCGCGTTCTGGGCGTTGCCCCCGCCCATGGCGCTGCCGAGCAGCAGGCCGGAGCCCGCGCCGATCGCGGCGCCGGTGCCGGCATTGCCGCCCGCGGCGCCGAGCAGCGCGCCGGCCGCGGCACCGAGCAGCGTGCCGCCGACCGCCGTGTTGGTGGCCGACTGGCCGGCGGCCTGCGCCTCGGCCGGGTTGATCTGGCGGCTCGCATAATAGCGGCAGAGCGAGTCGTCATGGCGGAACTGGTCGAACGAGACGCCCGGCCCGGGCATCGAGACGACGCTCGGCCCGCTCGGCGGCGCCACGGCGCAGCCGGCGAGCAGAAGGGCGATGGCGGCGGCGGCAGGCAGAACTGGCTTCATGTCCTTCATCCTGTTGGTTGGAGCCCCGTCCAGATAGTTGGCGCGCGGGCGGCGGAACGCAACGGCGATCGCCCGCGAGGCAGGCCGCCGGCCGTGAGGCGCGTCACAGCCCGTCGAAGAATTCCTTCACCTTGGCGAAGAATCCCTCGTGTTCCGGGCTGCCGGAGGCGGTGTTGCCGGCCTCGCGCTCGAACTCCTCGAGCAGTTCGCGCTGGCGCTTCGTCAGATTCTGCGGCGTCTCGACCGCGACCTGGATATACATGTCGCCCCGCGCCGTGCTGCGCAGCACCGAGAACCCCTTGCCGCGCAGGCGGAACTGGTCGCCCGTCTGGGTGCCGGCGGGGATCTTGACGCGGGCGCGCGTGCCGTCGATCGCCGGAACCTCGATCTCGCCGCCGAGGGCGGCCTGGGCCATGCGCAGCGGCACACGGCAGAACACGTTGGCGCCATCGCGCTGGAAGATCGGGTGCGGGCGGATCGAGACATGAACGTAGAGATCGCCGGGCGACGCGCCGCGGCCGCCGGCCTCGCCCTCGCCGGAGAGGCGGATGCGCGTGCCGTCCTCGACGCCGGCGGGAATGGTGACCGAGAGCGTGCGCTCGCGCGGCACGGTGCCGGCGCCGGAGCAGACCCGGCAGGGATTGCGCACGGTGCGGCCGGCGCCACCGCAGGTCGGGCAGGTGCGCTCGACGACGAAGAAGCCCTGCTGGGCGCGCACCCTGCCGGCGCCGCCACAGGTCGGGCAGGTGTCGTTCGCGGCGGACTTGTCGGCCGAGCCGGTGCCCGAACAGGCATCGCAGGACACGCGCGTGGGCACGCGGATCTCGGTCTTGGTGCCGGTGAAGGCCTGGGTCAGGTCGATCTCGACGGCGGCGCGCAGGTCGGCGCCCGCGCGCTCGGTGCGGCCACCGCGGCGACCGCCCATCGCCTCGCCGAACATCTGCTCGAAAATGTCGCCGATGCCGCCCTCGAACCCGCCGAAGCCGCCGAAGCCGCCGCCAAAGCCGCCGGCCCCCGGCCCGCCGCCATTCTCGAACGCGGCATGGCCGAAGCGGTCATAGGCGGCGCGCTTCTGCTCGTCCTTGAGGACGTCGTAGGCTTCGTTGATGTCCTTGAATTTCTGCTCGGCCGCGGCGTCGCCCGGGTTGCGGTCCGGGTGGTACTGCATCGCCAGCTTGCGATAGGCCTTCTTCAGCTCATCGGCCGAAGCGCCCCGCGACACGCCGAGAAGTTCGTAATAATCCGTCTTCGCCATGGTCCCGGCTTAACCCCGACAATCTCTGAAACAAGAATGTCCCGGACCATTGCTGGCCCGGGACTGGTAACCGTCTATCGCGCGGCGGACGACGTCACGCGGACTTCTTCTTGTCGTCGACATCCTCGAATTCGGCGTCGACCACCTTGTCGCCCGGCGCGGCCGTCTCGGCGCCCGGCTGGGCGGCACCGGCCTCGGCCTGCGCCTTGTACATCGCCTCGCCAATCCGCATGGCGACCTGGGTCAGCCGCTCGGTGGCCGACTTAATCGCCTCGAGATCGCTGCCTTCCAGCGCGGAGCGCACCGCGGCGATCGCCGCCTCGGCCTCGCCCTTGTCCTGGGCGGAGACCTTGCCCTCGTTGTCCTTCAGCGTCTTCTCGGTCTGGTGGACGAGGCCGTCGGCATGGTTGCGGGCATCGACCAGCTCGCGCTTGGCCTTGTCGGCCGCGGCGTTCGCCTCGGCGTCCTTCACCATGCGCTCGATATCGGTGTCCGACAGGCCGCCGGAGGCCTGGATGCGGATCTGCTGCTCCTTGCCGGTCGCCTTGTCCTTCGCCGAGACGGACACGATGCCGTTGGCGTCGATGTCGAAGGTGACCTCGATCTGCGGCACCCCGCGCGGGGCCGGGGGAATGCCGGTCAGGTCGAAATTGCCGAGCAGCTTGTTGTCCGCCGCCATCTCGCGCTCGCCCTGGTAGACCTTGATGGTCACGGCGGTCTGGTTGTCGTCGGCGGTGGAGAAGGTCTGGCTCTTCTTGGTCGGGATCGTGGTGTTGCGGTCGATCAGGCGGGTGAACACGCCGCCCAGCGTCTCGATGCCGAGCGAGAGCGGGGTGACGTCGAGCAGGAGGACGTCCTTGACGTCGCCCTTGAGCACCGCGCCCTGGATGGCGGCGCCGATGGCGACCACCTCGTCGGGGTTGACGTTGCGGGCGGGTTCCTTGCCGAAGAAGGTCTTCACCGTCTCGATGACCTTGGGCATGCGGGTCATGCCGCCGACCAGGATCACCTCGTCGATCTCGCCGGCGGTGACACCGGCATCCTTCAGCGCCGCGCGGCACGGGCCGAGCGTGCGCTCGACCAGATCATCCACGAGGCTTTCGAGCTTGGCACGGGTCAGCTTCATCACGAGATGCTTCGGCCCCGAGGCGTCGGCGGTGATGAAGGGCAGGTTGATCTCGGTCTCCTTCGAGGAGGACAGCTCGATCTTCGCCTTTTCAGCGGCTTCCTTCAGGCGCTGGAGGGCGAGCTTGTCCTTGCGCAGGTCGATGCCCTGCTCGCGCTTGAACTCCTCGGCCAGGTAGTCGATCACGCGCTGGTCGAAATCCTCGCCGCCGAGGAAGGTGTCGCCGTTGGTGGACTTCACCTCGAACACGCCGTCGCCCAGTTCGAGGATCGAGATGTCGAACGTGCCGCCGCCGAGGTCGTAGACCGCGATCGTGCCGCCCTGCTTCTTGTCCATGCCGTAGGCGAGAGCCGCCGCCGTCGGTTCGTTGATGATGCGCAGCACCTCGAGCCCGGCGATCTTGCCGGCGTCCTTGGTGGCCTGGCGCTGGGCGTCGTTGAAGTAGGCCGGGACGGTGATGACCGCCTGGGTCACGGCTTCGCCGAGATAGGCCTCGGCGGTTTCCTTCATCTTGGTCAGCACGAAGGACGAGATCTGGCTCGGCGCGTAGCGCTGGCCGCGCGACTCGACCCAGGCATCGCCATTGTCGCCGCGGACGATGTTGTAGGAGACGAGGCCCTTGTCCTTCTCGACGGTGGGATCGTCATAGCGGCGGCCGATCAGGCGCTTGACCGCATACAGCGTGTTCGTCGGGTTGGTGACCGCCTGACGCTTGGCGGACTGGCCGACCAGACGCTCGTTGCTCTCGGAGAAGGCGACCATCGACGGTGTCGTGCGCGCGCCCTCGCTGTTCTCGATCACGCGGACATCCTTGCCCTCCATGATCGCGACGCAGGAATTCGTGGTGCCGAGGTCGATACCGATGACCTTACTCATAGAAACGCTCCTTTCAGCGGGTGAGCCGGACCCGAAGCATCGGGCGCACCCCTATTGTTTCACCCCGTTGATGTATTGAACCACCCCCGAAGGCACAAGGGGCGGCCGGCCGGCGGCTGCGGAAATTTAGCCGCCCGGCGTTAACGAAAACTCAAGGCTCACGCCTCGATATCCAGCGGCTTGCCCGCCTGCGCCCTGGCGACGACGACCATCGCCGGCTTGAGCAGGCGACCGTTCAGCGTCCAGGTGCGGCTCCAGGCCTGGATCACCGTGCCCGGCGGGGCATCGGATGTCTCCTGCTCGCCCATCGCCTGGTGCTTGTCGGCGTCGAATGTCGCGCCCATCGCCTCCTCGGCGCGGATGCCGTGGCGTTCGAGCATGGCGATGAAGCTGCGCTCCACCCCGGCGAAGCCGTCGCGCAGCCTGGCGAGCAGTGGCGACTCGCCCTCCTGCGGCGGCGGCAGCGCATCCAGCCCGCGGCGAAGGTTCTCGGCGGTCTCGGCAACGTCGGCGGCGAATTTCTGCACGGCGTAGAGCCGCGCATCCTCCACCTCGCGCCGCGTGCGGGCCCGCAGGTTCTCCATCTCCGCCTGCGCGCGCACCCATTTGTCCCGCAGATCGGCGGACTCCGCCTCGAGGGCGGCGATCCGCTCGCGGGCGGCGGCAAGCTGCTCGGCCTCGGAAGCGGGCGCCCTCTCGCTGCCGGCCTCCAAGGGATCCGCCCCCGCGTCGAGCACGGGTTCGGCGTTCAGCGTGTCTTCGGTCATGCGCCGCAATTAGGACACGGCCCGACCCTGCACAAGGGCCGGCGCGGTCGGATAGCCGCGGAACGAAAGCCGCAACGATTACAATTTTTAATTTTGGGCGTTACATGACCACACGTATAACGTGCATATGCCAATTGCCGATCTCCGCCCGACCGACCTTCCGCGTTCCCCTGTCGATGCCGTCTTCCGGCGCATGATCGCGAGCCGCGACGAAAAGATCGCGGGATTGCAGGACCGGATTCTCGACCTCGAGGAAAGGCTGCGCCGGCAGGAGGCCCGCCATGCGCTGGACGCGGTGCACGCCGCGGCGCTCGCCAGGCTGAACGCCGAACTGGTCTGGCCCGATGGGCCCTGGCCGGTGCGCGCCGTGCTGCCGCTCGCCCGGCTGATCCGCCGCGTTACCCGGCGTTGAACGACACGTCGCGCTGCCGGCGCATCAGGTGCTCGCCGGCATCGACATAGAGCGTGGTGCCGGTGACCGACGGGGTTTCGACGATGAAACGCACCGCGCGCGCGATGTCCTCCGGCTGCGAGCCGCGCCGCAGCGGTGTTGCGCTCTGGCCGCGGCGGAAATTCTCCTCGCTCTGCTTCGCGGCGATCAGCGTCAGCCCCGGCGCGACACCGCAGACCCGGACCGCCGGCGCCAGCGCCATCGCGAGCATCTCGGTCGCCGCGGCGAGGGCGGCCTTGGACAGCGTATAGGCGAAGAAATCCGGGTTCAGGTTCGCGAGTTTCTGGTCGAGCAGGTTGACGATCACGCCCTGCCGGCCGCCGATCCGCGCCGCCATGTCGCGCGCCAGCAGCACCGGCGCGGCGAGGTTCGGCGCCATGTGGGCGGCGATCGAGGCGGCGGTGACGCTGGCGGCGGAATCGAACTCGAAGCGCGAGGCGTTGTTGACCAGCACGCCGATCGGCCCGGCCAGCGCCTCGGCCCGCGCGATCAGGGATTCGACCGCCGCCGGATCGGCAAGGTCGGCGGCCAGGACATGCGCCACCCCGCCCTGGGCGCGCAGCTCGGCGGCAAGGGCTTCGGCCTCGCCGGACGAGGCGCGGTGGTGGATGACGACCGGAAAGCCGGCCTGCGACAGGCTGCGGACGATCGCGGCCCCCAGCCGCTTCGCGCCGCCCGTCACCAGCGCCGCGCCCTCGAACGGCGCGGTCATGGGAACAGCGCCGCGGCGAGGGCGGCGGGATCGTCGAGCAGCGCGGTCGGGCGCGGGGCGAGCAGGTCGAACAGCCGCGCGGTGCCGAAGGCGGCGAGATCGACATCCATCATGTCCGCGACCATCGCCTCGTAGTTGTCCTCGAGGCGGCGGCTCGCCGGATCGAGCCCGGTGACCAGCAGCAGCCCGGTCGGCGGGGCATCCAGCGCCAGCAGCCGCAGCTCCGGCCGGTAGCGGCGCAGCAGCACGGCGACCTTCCAGACATCGCCGGCCCACCAGCCGGGCACCACGGCATCGCGGCGCAGGTCGGGGTTCTGGTCGCGGTTGGTGATGCGCGGGTCGATCGGCAGGCAGTCATGCAGCGCGATCACGCTGTGCCCGTGGCAGACATGCTCGGTGTTGACGATGTCGCGGAGCAGGAACTCGAAACGGTGCATCCCGTCCAGGAAGGCGAAATCGACCGGGCCGCCGAGCAGCGCCAGCGGGTCGCGCCGGGCGAAGAAATCGTCGCTCGTGCAGGCGAAGAGATGGCAGGCGGGCTTGCCGGCGAGCACGTCGCGGTCGAGCCGGAAATCGGGGTCGATCGCGAGGCTCTCGGCTTCCGCCAAGGCCAGCGACTCGCCGCGCCAGACGCCGATCTCGAGATAGCGGCGCGGTGCCAGGGCACGGTGCAGCCGGCCGAGGCAGTCGAGATAGTCCGCACCCTGGTGGTGTGCCATCACCTCCGGCGCCGGCACGTTCATCGCGCCGTGCCGCGCGCCTGGCCGAGTTCGGACGGCGTCATCTGGAAGCCGACCAGCACCTGCTGCGCGGCGCTGCGCGGCGCGTTCGGGAAATCGAGCCGGATCGGCTTCGTGGTGGCGACGGCCTGCGTCGCGCCGTTGCGGAAATCGAAGCGCACCGGATAGACCTGCTTGGCGATGATGCTGTCGCCCTCGGTGATCGCCACGAAATACGGCAATGTGAAGTCGTCCTGCCGGGCGGCGAGGCCCTTGGTCGCGGCGAAGCCGATGCGGAAGACGACGCGCTCGCCATGATGGCCGCGCGCGGAGCACTTGCCGGCGACGCCGGTGACCCTGGCATCGATGATCCGGGCCGCGACCTCGTCGGACGGGCCGGCGCTGCGGACCAGGCGGCTCGCCTGCTGGAGCACGGCGACCTGCGGGCAGTCGAGCTTCGGGCCGGACCCGCCGGCGCAGGCGGCAAGAGCGAGCGGGACGAACAGGGCGGCAAGGCGGGCGATGCGGGTCAACTCTGTCTCCATCCGATTTGTCGGTTCTCCCTTGCCATCAAATCGGCGATCGGTCATCTCCCGGGGCCATGGCAGTCTATACGGAAGTGACGGACGACGCGCTGGCCGCGTTCCTCGAAGGATACGACATCGGCCGCATGGTCGCGTTCCGCGGCATCGCCGAGGGGGTCGAGAACAGCAATTATTCGCTGCGCACCACCGAGGGCGACTTCATCCTCACGCTCTACGAACGGCGGGTCGACCCGGCGGACCTGCCCTGGTTTCTCGGGCTGATGGAACATCTCGCCGCGAAATCCCTGCCCTGCCCGCTGCCGGTGCGCGCGCGCGACGGCGCCAATCTCAATCCGCTGGCCGGGCGGATCGCGGCGATCACCACCTTCCTGCCCGGCGTGTGGCCGCGGCGGCCGACGGTCGCGCATTGCGGCCCGCTCGGCGCGGCGATGGCGCGGATGCATCTCGCCGGCGAGGATTACGCGCCGACCCGCGCCAACGCGCTCGGCCCGCAGGGCTGGCCGCCGCTGCTCGCGCGCTGCGGCGACAGCGGCGATGCGGTGCGGCCGGGCCTGACCGGCGAGGTTCGCACGGCGCTGGACGCCACCCTCGCCGCCTGGCCGGGAGCGCTGCCGCGCGGGCACATCCATGCCGACCTGTTCCCCGACAACGTGTTCTTCCTCGACCACGCGATCTCGGGGCTGATCGATTTCTATTTCGCCGCGACCGACCTTTACGCCTACGACATCGCGGTGTGCCTCAACGCCTGGTGCTTCGAGCCGGATTTCAGCTTCAACATCACCAAGTCGCGCGCGCTGCTGCGCGGCTACCAGGCGGTCCGCCCGCTCTCGGCCGCCGAGACCGAGGCGCTGCCGGTGCTCTGCCGGGGGGCGGCGATCCGCTTCCTGCTCACCCGGCTCTATGACTGGATCAACACGCCGGACGACGCGCTGGTGACGCGCAAGGACCCGCTCGACTATTACTGGCGCCTGCGCTTTCACCTGCAGGCGGGATCGGCGGCCGATTATGGCGTCTGAGCCGGGCGGACTGGTCGAGATCTGGACCGATGGCGGCTGCAAGCCCAATCCGGGCGCCGGCGGCTGGGCGGCGGTGCTGCGCTTCGGCGCGGCGGAGCGGGAAATGTCCGGCGCCGAGCGCGAGACCACCAACAACCGCATGGAACTGACCGCCGCCGCCGCCGCGCTGGAAGCGCTGAAGCGCCCGTGCCGGGTGAAGCTGCACACCGACAGCGAATATCTGCGCAACGGCATCACCCGCTGGCATACCGGCTGGGTGCGACGGAACTGGCGCAACGCGCAGGGCGACCCGGTGGCGAATTACGAGCTCTGGCAGCGCGTGCTGGCCGCGGCGAAGCCGCACGAGATCGAATGGATCTGGGTGCGCGGCCATGCCGGCGACCCGATGAACGAGCGGGTCGACCAGCTCGCCACCGCAGCCCGCGAGGCGATGCTCCGCGAGCCGGCGGAGACGTCCACGGCCCGCAGGTAACCGCCCGCGGGCGGACGGTCAGGCGACGGTGAACCCGCCATCGACCGGCAGGATCGCGCCGTTCACCATGCTGGCCGCATCCGAGAGCAGGAAGGCGATCACCGACGCCACCTCCTCCGGCTGCGCGAACCGGCGCAGCGGGATCCGCGCCAGCATGGAGCCGGCCTTGGCGGGATCGCTCCAGGCGCGCTCGGCCATCGGCGTCAGCGTCACCACCGGGTTGACGCTGTTGGTGCGGATGCCGAACGGGCCGAGTTCCTGCGCCATCGTCATCGTCAGCGAATCGAGCGCCGCCTTGGACGCGCCATAGGCCGCGTGATCCGGCGTGCCCCAGAGGCTCGCGATCGAGGAGACGTTGACGATCGTCCCCTTCACCCCGCGGCGGATCCAGTCCCGCGCCACGACCTGGGCGACCAGCATCGGCGCCCGCGCGTTCACCGCCATGATCCGGTCGAACATCTCGGCAGTGGTGTCGACGAACGGCGCGAGTTCGGCGATCCCGGCATTGTTGACCAGGGCATCGACCGGCAGCGCCGCCTCCGCCATGGCCGCCGCCGCCGCCGCATCGGCGAGGTCGACGGCGTGGATCCGGCAGCCGGTCTCGGCGGCGAGGCTTGCGAGGTCGTCGGGCGCGCGGCTGGCGGCGATGACCTCCGCGCCCTCCGCCGCGAGCATCGCGACCGCGACACGGCCGATGCCCTTGCCCGCGCCGGTGACCAGGATGCGCCGCCCCGCGAAACGCCCGGCTCCCGAACCTCCCATCGCGTTCCTCCTCAATGTCCCGGCGGGCGCAACGCGGCCCCGCCTTGCGCGTCGAAGAGATGCATGTTGTCGGCCGGCACGGCGAGGTCGATCCGCTCGCCCTCGCGCCAGTGGCGCTCGTTGCGCGGCCGGCGGACGACGACTTCCTGGCCGTCCGCGGTACGGAAATGCACCTCGATCTGCGCGCCGAGATGCTCGACCACGTCGATCACGCCGCCGATCGCCATCTCGCCGGGGGCGGCGGCGCCGGGCCGCGCATCCTCGCCGCGGAAGCCGACCAGCACGTCGTCCGGCACGGCCACGCCGGGCGGCAGCGGCGCGCGGAGCGACGGCGTGTCGATCACGTCGCGCCCGATGCCGTGCGCGGCGCGCACGAGGTTCATCCGCGGCGCGCCGATGAAGCGTGCGACGAAGGCGTTGGCCGGGCGGGCATAGATGTCGTCCGGCGTGCCCATCTGCTCGACGCGGCCGAAATTCATCACCGTGATGCGATCGCCGAGGCCCATCGCCTCTTCCTGGTCGTGGGTGACGTAGATCGTCGTCATGCCCACCTTGCGGTGGATCCGCAGCAATTCGGCGCGCATGATGGTGCGCAGCTGGGCATCGATGTTCGACAGCGGCTCGTCCATCAGCGAGACCGACGGCTCGCGCGCGATGACGCGCGCCAGGGCGACGCGCTGGCGCTGCCCGCCGGACAGCGCGCGCGGCTTGCGGTCGAGATAGGGCGCGATCTGCACCAGGTTGGCGACGAAGCCGATCCGCCGCTCGATCTCCGCGGCATCGAGGCCGCGCAGCTTCAGGCCGAGCGCGATGTTCTGCCGCACCGTCATGTGCGGATAGAGCGCGTAGTTCTGGAAGACCATGCCGACGTCGCGGCGGGCCGGCGGCAGCAGCGTCACGTCGGTGCCGCCGATCAGGATGCGGCCGGTGCTCGGCGTCTCGAGCCCGGCGATCATGCGCAGCAGCGTCGTCTTGCCGCAGCCCGAGGGGCCGAGCAGCACCATGAACTCGCCGTCGGCGATCGCGAGGTCGACCCGCTGCAGCGCCTCGACCGCGGCAAACCGCTTGGTCACGCCCTCGATGATGATCTCTGCCACGCTTGTCTCCCGCCGGCTACTTCACTGCGCCCAGCGTCAGGCCGCGGGCAATGTATTTGTGGATCGCGATGCCGCCGACGACGACCGGCGCGCAGATCATCACGGCGCAGGACATCACCGTCTGCCACGGGATGATGTAGCCGCCGAGGAATCCCATCATGACGACCGGCGCCGTCCGCGCATCGTTCGAGGGGGTGAGGATGAAGGCGTAGAGCAGGTCGTTCCAGGCAAAGATGCCGGCCAGGATGGCGGCGACGGTGATGCCCGGCAGCGTCAGCGGCAGGGTGATGCGCAGGAAGATGCCGAACCGGCTCATGCCGTCGAGCAGCGCCGCTTCCTCAAGTGCCACCGGAACCGCGCGGAACTGGTCGACCAGCAGCCAGACGACCAGCGGCACGACGAAGGTCTGGTAGATCAGGATCAGCACGACCGGGTTGTTGATCAGCTGCAGGTCGGCCGCGAGAAGATAGAACGGGATCAGCACCACGACGGGGATCAGCATCCAGTTCGTCACGTACCAGAACTGGATCTGCGCGCGGCCGCGGAACTCGTAGCGGGCCAGGGCATAGGCCGCCGGCGCGCCGACCGCGAGGCCGAGCGCCACCGCGCCCACCGTCACGATCACCGAATTGGCGAGGGCGCGCAGCATGTCGTTCTGGGTGATCGCCTTGGCATAGCCGGCAAGGTCCGGTGCGAAGCGCCACGCCGGCGGCAGGCGGAAGATCAGCGATTCCGGCTTCAGCGAGGAGGCGATCATCCAGTAGAACGGAAACACGATCACCAGCGCCACGGCGAGCAGGAACAGTCCGTGCAGCAGGGTGAGGGCGCGCTGTTTCATCGCTAGCCCTCCGCCCGGTCGGAATAGAGGAATTTCACCACGGCCTGGGCGAGAAGGATGGTGAAGACGAGCGTCAGCACCGATTCCGCCGAGGCCAGCCCGACATCGAACCCGCGGAAGGCGATGCGCTCGATCTTCAGCGAGACCATCTGCGTCGCGTTGCCGGGGCCGCCCTTCTGGATCGAGTAGATCATGTCGAAGGTCTTCACCGTGAAGATCGTCTGGAAGACGAGGCTGGCGACGATGCCCGGCCGCATGTAGGGCAGCTTGATGTGCAGGAAGCGGGCCCAGAAGCTTTCGGTCTCCAGCATCAGCGCCTCCTCGATGTCACCGGGCACGGTGGCGAGACTGGCCGAGAGCACGAGGGCGACGAAGGGCGTCCATTCCCAGATCTGCGTCACCGTCACCATGCCGAACGCGGCGGTGCCGCTGCCGAGCCAGTCCACCTGGCCGAGGCCGAGGCGATGGCCGAGATAGTTCACGATGCCGAGCTGGGTGTTGAACATCAGCTGGACGAGCATGCCGACCACGCTGGGCGTGGTCGCGATCGGCACCACGAGGAGGATCTGCACGAGGCGGCGCAGCGCGGGGTTCCGGGTCTGGTCGAGCGCCAGCGCGATCGCCATGCCGAGGCCGAGCTCGACCGGCAGGGTGACGATGAGGAACTCGCCGGTCCGCCTGAGGGCGTCGAGAAAGCCGGGGGAGGTGAGCGCGTTGATGTAGTTCTCGAGCCCGGCGAAGGTCGGCGGGCCCATGCCCATCGTCCAGTTATGGAACGAGTAGTAGAGCACGAAGATCGTCGGGTAGAGGCCGACGAGCAGCAGCAGGAAGAGCGACGGCCCGACGAAGAACCACGGCTCCAGCCGCCGCGCCAGCGGCGTCTTCAACGTCGTGCTCGCGGCCGCGAGGCTTGCCGTTCCGTCCGTGTTTGCCATTGGTATCCGTTGCCCGTTTGCAGCGTGCGCCGCCGCGTCGCATGCGCCCCGCCGGACGGGGCGCATGGTTCGCGCCGGAAGATCAGCGCTTCGGCAGGTTGACCGAATTCCAGCAACCCGTCGAGTTCATGTAGTGCTGGAGCTTGGCGTTGAGCAGCTTCAGCCCCTTCGCGACCGGGTATTTGCCGGCCTCGATTTCGGAGCCGTAATCGGAGACCAGTTCAGAGAAATACGGATAGCAGGCGATCTGCGGGCGCCAGTCGGGCACGCTGCCGTTTTCCCAGGTTTCCACCATCGGCTTCAGGTAGGGATATTTCGCATCGAGCGCCGGGTCGGTATCGGCGCTCTTGCGGGCGACCACCGCGCCGTTCTCGATCAGCGGCTGCGCCATCGCCTTGGAGGTCAGCCACTGGATGAACAGCCAGGTCGCGTTCTGCTCCTTCGCCGGAACCTGCGCGCTGACCATGTAGGCGAAGCCGCCGAAGGCCGAGTAGCGGCCATTGGGCCCCTTGGGCTCGACCGTGACGCCGAGATCGTTGCCGATCGAGGAGGCCTTGAGCGTCGGGTAGAAGGCCGACCATTCGGTGATCATCGCCAGCTGCCCCTGGCCCATCAGCTGGACGACCTGCGAGTGATCATCCGCGATGATGCCCTTCGGCATGTATTTCACCAGCTCCTGGCGGAAGGTCTCGCCGGCGATCGCCGCCTTCGAATCCAGCGTCATCTTCTTCGCCTTGGCGTCGAAGTAACGCCCGCCCCAGGGCCAGAGGAAGCGGGTGAAGCTGTCGGCCGTCTGCGTCTCGCCGCGGGCCGACTGCAGCGCGTAGCCGTAGAGGTTCTTCGAGGGATCGTAGAGCTTCGCCGCGTAGTCGTTCAGCAGCTGGGTCCAGGTGGTCGGCGGGCCGGAGAAGCCGTGCTCCTTGAGGATCTTCTTGTTGTAGTAGAGCAGCCCGGCATAGGAATCGAACGGCAGGCCGATGAGCTTGCCGCCCACCGTGAAGGCATGGCGCCAGACCGGAAAGAAATCGCCGATGTCGATATCGGGATCGGCGATCGCCTTGTCGGCCAGGAAATGATCGACCGGGACGACCCAGTGGGCGCGGGTGAAGTCCACCGGCCAGACGACGTCGGTCAGGATCGCGTCGAACTGCCTGCTGTGCGAGACGAAGTTCAGCGTCTCGGCCTTCAGCGTGTTCTCGTACGGGTAGTTCACCCATTTCACGTGGATGCCGGTTTCCTTCTCGAATTCCGGCGTCAGTTTCTCGGCGGCCTTGTAGCTCGGCCGGTCGAGCCCGACCACGGTCACCGTCATGCCCTTGTAGGGCGCGGCGGCCTGGGCGAGCGTCCAGGCATGGGCGGTCGGGGCGCTCGCGCCGAGGCCGACGAGCGCGCTCGTCGCCCCTGCCAGCGCGTATTTCAGCACTCTCTGCATGACGTATCCTCCTTGAAGGCGGGGTTGCCGCGAAGTTTGATTATTTTTTCACGTATGCCCGGATTAATCATCGCCTGCAACCGGAATTATCCGGCCGTTCAGGCGTTCGGCAGGATGAGGCTCTTGAGCGCCCCATCGGCGCAGGCGGCCTGAATCTCGAAGGCGCGGGCGCCCTCAGCCAGCGGAAACCGGTGCGTGACGATGCGCGCGACATCGACCCGCCGTTCGGCGACGAGGCGGATGGCGCGCGGATAGACATGGCCCATGCGGCGCGAGAACTTGACGGAAAGCCCCTTGCGCCGCGCCGCCCCGGCGGCAAGCGTGTAGGAATCCCCTTCGGGAATGCCGACGAGGACGATCCGCCCGCCGATCCGCGCGACATCGGCCGCGTGCTGGAATCCCTCCGGCGCGTTGGTCGCCTCGAGCACGAGGTCGACGCCGCGGCCATCGGTCCAGGCGGCGATGTCGTGCCGGTCGGCGCTGACGCGGTCGGCACCCAGCGCGCCAGCATGCGCGCGGCGATAGTCTACCGGATCGATCGCCAGGATCTGCCCGACGCCGGCGAGGCGGGCGAGCGCGATCATCAGCAGGCCGATCGGCCCGCAACCGATCACCGCAACCGATTCCAGCAGGCGCGGCCTCGCGAGATCGATGGCGTGGATCGCGACGCCGAGCGGCTCCAGCATCATCGTCTCCTCGATCGTGAAATGCTGCGGCACCTTCACGACCTGGCGCGGCTCGATCGCCATGCGCTCGGCCATCGCCCCAGGATAGGGCGGCGCGCCGTTGAACACGGTGTCGGGGCAGAGGTTGATCTCGCCGCGATGGCACCATTCGCAATGGCCGCAGGGCATGGCGGGGTCGACCGCGATGAGTTCGCCCTTGGCAAGGCCGAGTTCCGGACGCGCCTCGATCACGCGGGCGGCGAATTCATGGCCCGGCACGAAAGGCTCGACGATGACCTGGCTGCCGATCGATCCTTCGAGGTAATAATGCAGGTCGCTGCCGCAGACACCGACGCCGGCGACCTCGACGGCAATGCGGTCGTTTCCCGGCACGGGTTCGGGCGCATCGCCGATCGTGATGTCCCGCACGCCGCGGATGTAGAGAGCCTTCATCGTGGTATCCTTTCAGGTCAACGGGGCGGCGCCGAACGGCCGCAGCGCCGGATAGAGCCCGGCATGGGCGCGGCGCAGGCGGGCATAGAGGGCGGCGCGGCCTGCATCCGGGGTGAAGCGCGCGGTCACCGCGCCGGCCATCGCCGATGCGGCCTCGGCAAATCCGGAATACCAGCCCGCGCCGACGGCGGCGGCCATCGCCGCGCCAAGGCTGGTGGCCTCGACCGTCGCCGATCTCAGCACCGGCACGCCATGCGCGTCGGCCAGGATCGCGCACCAGAGGTCGCTTTGCGCGCCGCCGCCGATGGCGACGATCTCGCGCGCGGCGAGCCCGGCCTCGGCCTCGATGCGCGCCATCACCCCGGCCTGCTCCAGGGCGATGCCTTCGTACAGCGCCCGCAGGAGATGCGCCCTGCCGTGATGCGGCGCGAGCCCGACGATCGCGCCGCGCGCGGCGCCGTCCCAGTGCGGCGTCATCACCCCGAGGAAATAGGGCAGGATCATCACCCCGTCCGATCCCGGCGGCAGCGCCGCCGCCGCGGGTTCGAGCTCGGCGAGCAGTGCTGCATCGCCGCCGAGGATGTCGCGCGTCAGCCAGTCGCACAGCAACGTGCCCGAACGGAGCGAGGTTTCGAGGATATAGCCCTCGCCATCCGCGGCGATCATGGTGCGGAAGCCGCGCCCCACCCGGTAGCTCGCGCTCCGCATTCCGGCGACCACGGCGGTGCCGAGGTTGAGATAGGCCCGGCCCGGCTCCATCACGTTCACGCCGAGACCGGCCGCCTGGCCGTCGCCGGCGCCGGCAATCACCTTCAGCCCTTCTTGCAGGCCGGTCGCGCGCGCGGCCTCGGCGGTCAGGCCGCCCAGCTTCGTGCCGGGCGGCAGCGCCGGCGCGAACCGCGCGGCGGACAGCCCGATCGCGTCGAGCAGGTCGTCCGCGTAGCGCTTCGCCGCGAGATCATAGACGCCGAGCGGATCGGCCGATGCGGTGCTGGTCGCGAACCGGCCCGTCAGCCGCTGGACCAGATAGCCATGCACCTCGGCGAACCAGGCGCTGGCGCCGAGCCGCTCCGGCTCGCAGCGGCGCATCCAGGCCAGCTTGTAAAGCGCCGGATTGGGGTCGGGGATCTTGCCGGTAACCCGGTGCAGATGGTCGGCGCCGAGGGCCTCCGCCATCGCCGCGGCATCGCCCGCCGCCCGCCCGTCGAGCCACAGGATCGCCGGCCGAACCGGCCGGAAACCGGCATCGAGCGGCGCGATCGTCTCGCGCTGGTTGGCGATCGCCAGCCCGGCGATCTCGATCCCGTCGAGCCCCGCGGCCAGTTCGGCGAGCGCCGCGCGGCAGGCCCGCCACCAGTATTCCGGGTCCTGCTCGAACCGGCCTTCGGCATCGGGCGCGAAGGGGAGCCGGGCACGGCCGATGGCCAGCACGCTTCCCTGCCGGTCGAAGGCCAGCGCCTTGACCGCGCTGGTGCTGCAGTCAAGCCCGATCACGGCCTCCACGGCGGTTCTCCCTGTCTCGCGCGCGCGAATCGCCGGCGCGTCACGCCTTCGCCACCCTGCGGGACGCGCCACGCGCCGCGTCGTCGTCGTTGTCCGCCACCAGGGACGAAGCGGTCCGCTCGTCGGTGATCAGCCCGGTGATCAGCCGGCCGCGCAGCATCGCGGCAATCGCGGCCTGCTTCTCCATCCCGCCCGCCACGGCGACGACCTCGCGATCGCCGCTTTCGGCGAGATCGATGCCGATCAGCCGGTCATGCAGTTCGGTGCGGATGCGCCGCCCCCCGGCGTCGAAGAACGAGCCCAGCGCCTCGGCCACCGCGCCGTCGCGCCGCGCCTGTTCCAGTTCCTCGGGCAGCAGCATGCCGGTCTGGCAGAGCGACGCCGTCCGCCCGATCTCGCCGATGCCCATGACATAGAGACTGGCCTCCGCCGCCACGGCGAACGCCTCGGCCACGCCGCGCTGGCGCAGCAGCACCCGGCGATCGGCGCGCGACTGGGCATAGAACGGCACCGGCGGCAGATAGGCCGCCGCCGCGGTCTTTTCCGCCAGCGCGTGGATCACGTCGAACGGGTTGGCGTCGATCCGCTGCGCGAGCGCGCCGATGATGGAGACGACCTTCAGCCCCTCCCGCGGCTCGCGCGGCAGGTGTTCGACCGTCGCGGCCATGGTGCGGCCATGCCCGAACCCGACGACACGATGCTGGCCGCGGGCGAAGGTTTCATGAAGAAACGCCGCCGCCGCGCGGCCGAGCGAGGAAATGACGCGGGACGATGCGGCGCCGCCCGCCGCGGCCGGAGCGTCGGGCAGCGCGGGAACGACCCGGCAATAGGTCAGGCCATGGCGCTCGATCAGCGTCCGCTCCAGGCCGAGGCAGCCGGCGAGATCACCCTCGATGAGGATCCGCACGAGGCCGCTGCGCGCGGCGCCGGCGATCAGCCGCTGCACGCGCGCCGGCGGAATGCGAAGCTGCGCGCTGATCTCCGCCTGGGTCAGGGATGCCTCGTAGTAGAGCCACGCCACCCGGGTGACGAGTTCGGTATCGTCGCCGGATGGCCGGTCGCCTCGATCTGTGACCACGTTCCCGCCTGAGATTGATTATTTCTGCTATCGATAAAAAAATAATCATACTTGCGGCGGCAGCGTCAAGACCGGGCGCGCCGCGCCGGCGGCCTCATCGCCGGACCGGCGTCGCCCTGGCATGGTGCTCGGTCGCGGATGAGTGGCTACGGCGCGCGCCGCGGCACCACCAGCCGGGCGAGCAGGATCTGCACCACCTCGCCGTTCTGGTTCAGCGTTTCCGACCGCATCACCACCCGCCCGCGATCGGGGCGCGAGGCGGAGGGGGTCATCTCCACGACGTCGGTAACCACGCGCAGCACATCGCCCGGCCGCGTCGGCCGGGGCCAGGAGATATCGTTCCCGGCGCCGATCAGCCCGCCGGCGATCGGCACGCTCTCCACCAGCAGCCGCATCGTCACCGCCGCCGTGTGCCAGCCCGAGGCGGCGAGCCCGCCGAACAGCGTCGTCCGCGCCGCCGCATCGTCGAGATGGAAGGGCTGCGGATCGTATCGCGCGGCGAACTCCCGGATCGCCGCCGCATCGAGCGTCGTCGTGCCGCTTTCGAAGCGGGTGCCCACCGCCAGATCGTCGAAGAACAGGCTCATCCGAGCAGCCGCCCGATCACCCGCGCGGTGTAATCCACCACGGGAATGATGCGCCCGTAATTGATCCGCGTCGGCCCGATCACGCCGATCGCGCCCACGATCCGGTCATCGCGCGAGCGCGCCGGGGCAACCACCATCGACATGCCGGAGGCGCCGAACAGCCCGCTTTCGGCGCCGATGAAGATGCGCACGCCTTCCGAGCGCTCGGCCAGTTCGAGCAGCTTCAGCATCGTCTCCTGCGCCTCCAGGCGCTCGAAGAGCTGCTGCACCGAGGCGAGTTTTTCCAGCTGGTCGACATCGGCGAGCAGCCGCGCCTGGCCGCGCACGATCAGCGAACCGCCCCTGCCCTCGTCCGACCAGGTCGCGAGACCGGCCTCGACGATGCCGGCGGCGAGATCGTCCAGCGCCGAGCGGTCCGCCCTCATGTCGTCGGCCACGCGAACGCGCAGCTCGCCGAGCGACAGGCCGGAGAGCTGGGCATTGAGGTAGTTGCTCGCCTCCTGCAGCGCCGATGGCGGCACGCCGGGCGGCGTCTCGATCACCCGGTTCTCGACCTGGCCATCCGCCGAGACCAGCACGACGAGGGCGCGGCCGGAACTCAGCGGCACGAATTCGATATGCTTGACCGCCCCTTCCGATTTCGGCGCCAGCACGATCCCGGCCGCCTGCGACAGGCCCGAGAGCAGGGCGGAGGCCTCGGTGAGCGTGTCCTGGATCGACCGGCCGGACTGGGCAAGCGCCGCCTCGATCCGCTCGCGCTCCTCGTCCGACAATTCGCCGAAATGCAGCAAACCGTCGACGAAGAGGCGCAAGCCCCGCTCGGTCGGCAGCCGTCCGGCCGAGATATGCGGCGAGAACAGCAGCCCGGCATCGGTCAGGTCCGCCATGACGTTGCGGATCGTCGCCGGCGACAGGCCCATCGGCAGCAGGCGCGAGAGCGTGCGGCTGCCCACCGGCTCGCCGGTCTCGACATATTGCTCGACGATTTCACGCAGCACCGCGGCGGAGCGTTCATCAAGCCCCGGCGGCAGCCGCACCGGCCCGACCGCCGGCTTCGGCCGGCCGGCGCGGGCGGAGGAACGCTTGGATGTCTGGTCCATGGCGCCAGAGTCGGGTATCGCGGGGCGAAAATCAAGCGACACGTTTCAGCCGACAGGAGTGGCTTCATGCCCGAAATCAAGAGACCGAGCGGCCGCATGGCCGATGCGCTGCGCCAGGTGGAGATCGTCACCGGCTTCTCCCGCCATGCCGAGGGCTCGGCGCTGATCCGCATGGGCGGCACCGAGGTGCTGTGCGCGGCGAGCGTGGAGGGCCGGGTGCCGGGCTTCCTGCGCGGCGCCGGCCAGGGCTGGGTGACGGCGGAATACGGCATGCTGCCGCGCGCGACCCACACCCGCGGCGACCGCGAGGCGGCGCGCGGCAAGCAGTCCGGCCGCACACAGGAAATCCAGCGGCTGATCGGCCGCTCGCTGCGCGCGGTGGTGGACCGCACGGCGCTGGGCGAAATGACCATCACCCTCGATTGCGACGTGCTGAACGCCGATGGCGGCACGCGCTGTGCCGCGATCACCGGCGCCTGGGTCGCGCTCGCGCTCGCGATTCGCACGCTGCGCAAGGCGAACGTGATCGCGACCGACCCGCTGATTGGCCAGGTTGCGGCCGTCTCCTGCGGCGTGTTCGGGGGCGTCCCGGTGCTCGACCTCGATTACGCCGAGGATTCCAACGCCGAGGCGGACGCCAATTTCGTCCTCACCGGCACGGGCGGCATCGTCGAGATCCAGGCGACCGCCGAACGGGCGACCTTCGAGGAGGCGACCTTCGGCACCCTGCTCGGCCTTGCCCGCAAGGGCACCGCCGAGCTGTTCGCGGCACAGCGCGCGGCCCTCGATGCGGCCTGAGGCGGCGATGCGGCTCGAACGCGGCCAGCGGGTGGTGATCGCCACCCACAATGCCGGCAAGCTCGCCGAATTCGCCCTGCTGCTCGCCCCGCACGGGCTCGATTGTGTATCTTCCGGCGCGCTCGGCCTGAAGGAGCCGGTGGAGGACGCGCCGGATTTCGCCGGCAATGCGCGGATCAAGGCGCTCGCGGCGGCGACAACGAGCGGTCTCGCGGCGATCGCCGACGATTCGGGGCTGGAGGTCGCCGCCCTCGGCGGCGCGCCCGGCGTGCGCTCGGCGCGCTTCGCGCAGGAGGCGGGCGGCTATGCCGCGGCGATGGCGAACATCATCGCCGCCAGCCGGGCGGACGACCGCGCCGCCTTCGCCGCCGCCATCTGCCTCGCGACACCCGAAGGACGGACCTTCACCTATCTCGGCTGGTGCCGCGGGCGCATCGCCCCCGCGCCGCGCGGCGATGGCGGCTTCGGCTACGATCCGGTCTTCGTGCCGCTCGGCGAGACGCGCAGTTTCGCCGAACTCGACAAGGCGGAAAAATCGGCGATCAGCCACCGCTACCGGGCGCTGCGGCAGTTCGCCGCGGCGCATCTCGGCTGAAGATCTTCCGGCCGGTTACTCGGCCGGAATCTTCTCCACCGCCGGCGCCGTCATCGGAACCGGCAGGAAGCGCGCATAGTCGCGCGGCACCACCATCCAGAACCGCGCCAGCGTGCGCTCCCACTCGTTGAGCAGGCGCTCGGCATAGAGGCTCTGCGTCTCGCGCGCGTGCTCGGTCACGAGGTCGCGCAGATGCTGCGCCCAGTAGGCCTCCGTCACCCGATTCCAGAGCAGCGTGTCGGGGTTGACCCGCAGCTCGAAATCGGCGGCCGGATCGTAGACGAAGGCGATGCCGCCGGTGAAGCCGGCACCGAAATTGTCGCCCACCGGCCCGAGAATCACGACCGTTCCGCCGGTCATGTATTCGCAGGCATTCGACCCTGCCCCCTCGACCACCGCCACGGCGCCGGAATTGCGCACCGCGAAGCGCTCGCCCGCCTGGCCGGCGGCGAACAGCCGGCCCGAGGTTGCGCCGTAGAGGCAGGTATTGCCGATGATCGTGTTATCCTGGCTGACAAGCGTCGAGGACGGCGCCGGCCGCACCACGATGGTCGCCCCGGACAGGCCCTTGCCGACATAGTCGTTGGCATCGCCGAAGACCTCGAGCTTGAGCCCGCGCACCGCGAAGGCGCCGAGCGACTGGCCCGCCGCCCCGCGCAGCCGCACGGTGACGTGGTCGGCCTGCAGGTCGGCGCCGCGCTTGCGCCGCACGATCTGTCCCGAGAACTTGGTGCCGATCGCGCGATGCGTGTTGCGGATGCCGTATTGCAGCTGCATCTTCTCGCCGCGCTCGAAGAACGGTGTCGCATCCTCGATCATCTGCGCATCCAGCGTCTCCGGCACCTCGTTGCGGCCCTGCAGCGTGCAGAAGCGCGCATAGGGGCCGGGGTCGGCCTGGGCGAGCAGCGCGTTGAGATCGAGATCGTCGAGCAGCTCGGAGCCGCGCGAGATCTGGTGCAGGTAGTCGGTGCGGCCGATCACGTCCTCGAGCCGGCGGACGCCGAGCGAGGCGAGGATGTGTCGCACATCCTCGGCGATGAAGGAGAACAGGTTGATCACCTTCTCCGGCGTGCCCTCGAACTTCGCGCGCAGCGCCTCGTCCTGCGTGCACACGCCGACCGGGCAGGTGTTGGAATGGCACTGGCGCACCATGATGCAGCCCATCGCCACCAGCGAGGCGGTGCCGATGCCGAATTCCTCGGCGCCGAGCATGGCCGCGATCACCACGTCACGCCCGGTCTTGATGCCGCCATCGGTGCGCAGCTTCACCATGTGGCGCAGCCGGTTGAGCATCAGCACCTGATGTGTCTCCGACAGGCCCATCTCCCAGGGCAGGCCGGCATATTTGATCGAGGTCTGCGGCGAGGCGCCGGTGCCGCCGGAATGGCCGGAGATCAGGATCGCATCCGCCTTCGCCTTCGCCACGCCGGCCGCGATGGTGCCGATGCCCGAGCGCGAGACGAGCTTCACGCACACCGTCGCCTGCGGGTTGATCTGCTTGAGATCGTAGATCAGCTGGGCGAGATCCTCGATCGAGTAGATGTCGTGATGCGGCGGCGGGCTGATCAGCATCACCCCCGGCGTCGAATGCCGGAGCTTGGCGATCAGCTCGGTAACCTTGAAGCCGGGCAGCTGGCCGCCCTCGCCGGGCTTGGCACCCTGGGCGACCTTGATCTCGATCTCGCGGCAGTTGTTGAGATATTCCGCCGTCACGCCGAAACGGCCCGAGGCGATCTGCTTGATCGCCGACGACGCGTTATCGCCGTTCGGCCGCGGCGTCGCCCGTGCCGCGTCCTCGCCGCCCTCGCCCGAATCCGAGCGCGCGCCGATGCGGTTCATCGCGATCGACAGCGTCTCGTGCGCCTCGGGGCTGAGCGCGCCGAGCGAAATGCCCGGTGCGACAAGCCGCTTGCGGATTTCGGTGATGCTCTCGACCTCGTCCACCGGGATCGGCGTCATCCCCTCGCTGCGGAAATCGAGCAGGTCGCGCAGCGCCACCGGCGGCTGGGCGTTCACCGCATCGGCGTATTTGCGATACAGCGTGAAGCTGTCGGTCGCGACCGCGGTCTGCAGCATGTGGACCATCTGCCCGTCGAACGCATGCGTCTCGCCCTTGCGGCGCAGGCGATAGGCGCCGCCGACCGGCAGGGTGACGGCATCCGAATCCCAGGCGGTGCGGTGCAGTTCCAGCATCTTGTGGGCGATGCCGGGCAGGCCGATGCCGGAAATCCGCGAGGGCATGCCGGGGAAGAATTCCGCCACCAGCGCGCGCGAGAGTCCGATCGCCTCGAAATTGTAGCCGCCGCGATAGGACGAGATCACCGAGATGCCGAGCTTCGACATCACCTTGAGCAATCCCTTGTTCACCGCCTTCTTGTAGCGGCCGATGCACTCCTTCAGGCTGATCGATCCGAACAGGCCGCGGCGATGCCGGTCGGCGATGCTTTCCTGCGCGAGATAGGCGTTGATCGTGGTCGCCCCCACGCCGATCAGCACGGCGAAGTAATGCACGTCCATGCATTCGGCGGCGCGCACGTTGAGGCTGGTGAAGGTCCGCAGCGACTGGCGGACGAGATGCGTGTGCACGGCGCCGGTGGCGAGGATCATCGGGATCGGCGCATGCGCCTCGTCAAACGTCTCGTCAGTGAGGATGACATGCGTGCAGCCCGCGCGCACGCCTTCCTCGGCCTCGCGGCGGATCCGCTCGATCGCGGCGCGCAGCCCGCCCTCGCCATCGGCGACCGGGAAGGTGCAGTTCACCACGCAGGCATTGTCGCCCATCGTCCGGCGCATCGCGTCGAACTCGGCGGTCGAGAGAACCGGGCTTTCCAGCTGCAACAGATCGCACTGGCTGGAATCCTCGTCGAGCACGTTGCCGAGATTGCCGAGCCGCGTCTTCAGCGACATCACGCGGCTTTCGCGCAGACTGTCGATCGCGGGGTTGGTGACCTGGCTGAAGCTCTGGCGGAAATAGTGATGCAACCCGCGATAACGCTCCGACAGAACGGCGATCGGCGTGTCGTCGCCCATCGAGCCGGTCGCCTCGTTGGCGTCCTCGACCATCGGATGCAGGATGAGTTCGAGCTCCTCCAGCGTGTAGCCGACGCCGAGCTGGCGGCGGCGCAGCGCCTCGCCCTCGAAGAGAACCGGCTCCGGCGCATCGGTTTTCACGATATGGTCGATCACCTTGATGCCGGCGGTCCAGGCGCCGAAATCCTGCCGGGCGGCGAGATCGTCCATCAGCTCGGCATGATGGTAGAAGCGGCCATCGGCGAGATCGACGGCGATGGTCTCGCCCGGCCCGACGCGGCCGCGCTCGACGATCTCCGCCTCCTCGCGCTTGACCATGCCGGTTTCCGAGCCGACGATCAGCAGCCCGTCGCTGGTGCGGGTGAAGCGCAGCGGCCGCAGCCCGTTGCGGTCGAGCCCGGCGATGACGTAGCGGCCATCCGTCGCGGTGATCGCGGCCGGCCCGTCCCACGGCTCCATCACCGCGTTGCAATAGCTGATCAGGTTGCGATGCGCGGCCTTCATCGTCGCATCGGCGCCGATCGAGGGCGGGATCATCAGCGTCTTCGCCATCATCGCGTCGCGGCCGCCATGCACCAGCAGTTCGAAGACGGCATCGAGCGTCGCGGTGTCGGAACTGCCGGCCTGGATCACCGGCTTGATGTCGCCGAGATAATCATCGAGCGCGCCGGCGGCGAGGCGCGTCTCGTGGCTCTTCATCCAGTTCACGTTGCCGGCCAGCGTGTTGATCTCGCCGTTATGCGCAAGGCAGCGGAACGGCTGGGCGAGCCGCCAGGTGGGGAAGGTGTTGGTCGAATAGCGCTGGTGGTAGATCGCGAAGCGCGAGACGAACCGCTCGTCAAGCAGGTCGGGGTAGAACTCCGTCAGGCTCTCGGCGAGGAACATGCCCTTGTAGATGATCGAGCGGCAGGAGAGCGAGCAGATGTAAAGCTCGGGAATCTGCGCCGCGATCGCTTCCTTCTCGATCCGCCGGCGGATCACGTAGAGGTCGCGCTCGTACTCCTCCTCGGACTTGCCGAGCGCGTTCCACACCATGATCTGCTCGATCTCGGGGCGGGTCGCGTTCGCCTTCTCGCCGATGCAGGAGACGTCGATCGGCACCTGGCGCCAGCCATAGATGCGGTAGCCGAAATTCAGGATCTCGGTCTCGACGATCTGCCGGCAGCGCTCCTGCGCGCCGAGATCGGTCTTGGGCAGGAACACCATGCCCACCGCGATCGGCCCGCGGCGCATGCGGTCGCCGCCGCGCTCCACCGCATCGGCGAAGAAATCCTGCGGAATCTCGACATGGATGCCGGCGCCATCGCCGGTCTTGCCATCGGCATCGACCGCGCCGCGATGCCAGACGGCTTTCAGGGCGTCGATTCCGGCGACGACGACGTCGCGCCGCTTGCGGCCATCGAGCGCCGCGATCAGGCCGACGCCGCAGGCATCGTGTTCCTGCGCCGGATCGTAGCTGCCGGCGAGGGCCGTGGTGTTGCGCTGCCAGGCGGCGAGAAATTCGGAGGCGGTTTCATGGGTCATGGTCATCACTCCGCGGCGGTGGCGAGCGCGCCGTCGGGGCGCGCGGCGGCGGTTTCGAGATAGGCGTGCATGGCGTCGGCGGCATCGCGGCCGTCCTTGATCGCCCAGACGACGAGGCTGGCGCCGCGCACGATGTCGCCGGCGGCGAACACGCCGGGCAGCGCGGTCATGAAACTCTTCGAATCGACCTTCAGCGTGCCCCAGCGGGTCAGCGTGAGGCCCGGCTCGTTGAAGGCGCCGGGCAGATCCTCGGGGTCGAAGCCGAGCGCCTTTATGACGAGATCGGCCTCGATGGTGAATTCCGAACCCGCGATGGGCTCGACCGTCTGGCGGCCCGAGGCATCGGCGAGGCCGAGATGCATCCGCACCGCCTTCACCGCACTGACCCGCCCGGCGCCGACGAAGGCCTCCGGCGCGGAGAGCCAGGTGAACTCGACACCCTCGTCGATCGCGTTCGCGACCTCGCGCGCCGAGCCGGGCATGTTGGCGCGGTCGCGCCGATAGAGGCAGGTGACGGCGGCGGCGTCCTGGCGGATCGCGGTGCGGACACAGTCCATCGCCGTGTCGCCGCCGCCGATGACGACGACGCGCTTGCCGGCGGCGTTCAAGGCACCCGAATCATAGTCCGGCACCGCATCGCCCAGCCCCTTGCGGTTCGAGGCGATGAGATAGTCGAGCGCCGGCACCACGCCGTCGAGCCGGCTGCCCGGCACGTCGATCTCGCGCGCCTTGTAGACGCCGGTGGCGACCAGCACCGCGTCGTAGCGCGCGCGCAGCTCGGCAAAGCTCAGGGCGCCGCCGATATCCTCGTTCAGATGGAAATGGATGCCGCCGTCCTCGAGCCAGGCGCGCCGCCGGGCGACGATCTCCTTCTCCAGCTTGAAGCCGGGAATGCCGTAGATCAGCAGCCCGCCCACCCGGTCGTGCCGGTCATGGACATGCACCTGATACCCCTTGCGCCGCAGCGCCTCGGCGGCGGCGAGGCCGGCCGGCCCGGCGCCGATGATGCCGACACTCTGCGCGCGCTCGCGCCGCGGGCGGATCGGCCGGACCCAGCCATTCTCGAAGGCGGTGTCGGTGATGTAGCGCTCGACGGCGCCGATGGTCACGCTCTCGAACCCCTTCTCGATGACGCAATTGCCCTCGCAGAGCCGGTCCTGCGGGCAGATGCGGCCGCAGATTTCGGGGAACGTGTTGGTGGCGGCGGAAATCTCGTAGGCTTCCTCGAGCCGCCCCTCGGCCGAGAGCTTCAGCCAGTCGGGGATGTTGTTGCCGAGCGGGCAATGCACCTGACAGAACGGAATCCCGCACTGGCTGCACCGGCTGGCCTGGGCCGCCGCGTCCTTCGGGTCGAAATCGCGATAGATCTCGCCGAAATCCTCGCGGCGTTCGACGGCGGCGCGCTTTTCCGGCGGCTGCTGCGCAAGACGCACGAATTGCTGCATGTGCTCGGTCATCGGCACAACTCCGTTCCGTGGATAGCTGTTTCCGGCAGTATCTAGCTCACGGGAACGGAGATTGCCAGCAATAATTCGATGTTAAGTCATATCAACTGCCATATATGCTCGATTACCAGCTCTGCGCCCTCGTCACCGCGGTTTTGTGACAGAAAATTATGTCCCGTTTGAGACCTATCACGCTTCGCCGCCAGTCGGACGCCCGCCGCCATGCCGGTAGCGCCGCATGTAGGAGGGGACGACAAGGTCGATCGGCGTCGCGACGATGCCGAGATCGGCCAGCGTCCGCGCGTTCCGCGCGACCACGTTGTCGCGCCGGAGCAGCAGGAGCTGATCGGTCGTCAGCAACCGTCCGGGCAGGCGCTGGAGCACCGAAGCCTGCAACCAGGCGGCCCAGCGCGGCACGCCGATCAGGGCGCGGTGATGGCCGGTTTCCGCGTTGATATAGGCCAGCAGGTCGCGGAAGCTCCGCACTTCGGGGCCGCCGAGCTCGTAGGTTGCGCCGGCGAGTTCGGGCCGGTCGATCGCCGCCATCACCGCATCGGCGACGTCGCCGACATACACCGGCTGGAATTTCGTCTCGCCCTCGATCACCGGCAGGAACGGCAGTTGCGCCGCCATCGCGCCGAAGCGGTTGAAGAACCCGTCCTCCGGCCCGAACACGATCGAGGGGCGCAGGATCGTCGCCGCAGGAAAGGCCGCCCGCACCGCCGCCTCGCCCAGCCCCTTGCTCCGAGCATACTGGCTCGCCGCCTTCGGATCGGCGCCGATCGCCGAGACGTGCACGAGCGCGCGCACCCCCGCCTCCGCCGCGAGCGTCGCGATTCTCGCCGCCCCCTGGTGCTGCACCCGGTCGAAATCGCCGCGCCGCCGTTCGGCCAGGATTCCCACGAGATTGATGACGCAGGTCGCCCCCTCGATCGCGCGGCGCAACGCCGCCTCGTTGTCGAGCGGAGCATAGAGCGGCACGATCTGGCCGACATCGCCAAGCGGGCGGAGAAAGGCGCCGGCCTCGGTATCGCGCATCGCCGCGCGCACCACCCAGCCCGCGGCGGCCAGGCGTTTCACGACATGGCGGCCAATGAAGCCGGATGCGCCGAAAACCGTTGCAACCTTGCGCGATGCCATGAGGGTCTCCTTTTGATGGGTGCCTTCTGTTCGCATGACTGGCCCGCGCAAGACAACCGCCTCCCGCACGAAGGCGGATTGACGGCAGGGCGCCGCTTCGCTACAGCCCCGTTCACCGAAGCGCGCCGGTGCGGCGCGGTTAGCCTCCTTGCCCAGGTGGCGGAATGGTAGACGCGCAGGTTTCAGGTACCTGTGGCCGCAAGGCTGTGGAAGTTCGAGTCTTCTCCTGGGCACCAACTCTCAATAGTCCCGCGTGCGGGATCGTGATGGGCCGATGAGCCAGACCCAGTTTGCCGCCGGCGCCACCATCCACATCCATCGCCACGACCTTCCGGACGGGCTCGATCTCGGCCCCGTGGTCGCCGTCGACACCGAAACGATGGGCCTCGATCCGCGGCGCGACCGGCTCTGCCTCGTGCAGCTCTCCGCCGGCGACAACAGCGCGCATCTCGTGCAGATCGTCCCGCCCGCCCTGGGCGGGCGCGGCGCCGACTGCCCGAACCTGAAGCGCCTGCTCGAGCATCCCGGCGTGACCAAGCTGTTCCACTTCGCCCGGTTCGACCTCGCGATGCTGCATCACGCGCTCGGCGTGACGACCGCGCCGGTGATCTGCACCAAGATCGCCTCGAAGCTGGTCCGCACCTATACCGACCGCCACGGGCTGAAGGATCTCTGCCGCGACCTCGTCGGCATCGAGATCTCCAAGCAGCAGCAGACCAGCGACTGGGGTTCGGCCGAGCTCTCGCCCGAGCAATGCGCCTATGCGGCGTCGGACGTGCTGCACCTGCATGCGATCTGGGCGCGGCTCGAAGCCCTCCTGGTCCGCGAGGGGCGGCGCGAACTGGCCGATGCGTGCTACCGGTTCCTGCCGGCGCGCGCGAAGCTCGATCTGCTCGGTTTCGAGGACCCCGACATTTTCAGCCATCGCTGACGGCGGCCCCGCCCCGCGCGTCATTCTGTTGACCCGGCGCGGCGCATCGTCACATACAAGGCCATGACGAGCGGACAGACCATGCCTGTTGCCCCTCCACGCCGCGATCAGTCCCCGACGGCCGCCACCGACGATCTCGCCATCGCGCGCGACGTGCTCGCGACCGAGGCGGCCGCGCTCAACGCCCTGGCCGCAACGCTGGGCGAGGGCTTCACCGCGGCGGTGACGACGCTGGCGGACATCGCCGGCCGCGTCGTCGTCACCGGCATGGGCAAGTCCGGCCATGTGGCGCGCAAGATCGCCGCCACCCTCGCCTCCACCGGCACGCCGGCGCTGTTCGTCCACCCGGCCGAGGCGAGCCACGGCGATCTCGGCATGATCGTGCCGGGCGACGCGGTGATCGCCCTGTCGAACTCCGGCGAGGCCGCCGAACTCGCCGCCATCGTTTCCCATGTCCGCCGCTTCGCCCTGCCGCTGGTCGCGATCACCAGCCGCGCCGAGAGCACCCTGGCCCGCGCCGCCGACCTCGTGCTGCTGCTCCCCGCCGCCCCCGAGGCCGGGCCGATCGGCATGGCGCCGACCACCAGCACGACGATGCAGATGGCGCTCGGCGACGCCATCGCCGTTGCCCTGCTCGCCCGGCGCGGCTTCACCGCCGCCGATTTCGGCCTGTTCCACCCCGGCGGCAAGCTCGGCGCCCGGCTCCGGCGCGTTCGCGACCTGATGCATGAAGGCGAGGCCGTGCCGCTCGCCGGGCCGGACACGCGCATGGATCAGGCGATCCTGCTGATCACCGCAAAGCATTTCGGCTGCCTCGGCATCATCGACGGCGAACGCCGCCTGCTCGGCGTGGTGACCGACGGCGACCTCCGCCGGGCCATGGCGCCGGATCTGCTGACGCGGGAGGTCGGCCGCATCATGACCACCAGCCCGCGCGTGATCGGGCCCGAACGCCTGGCCGAGGAGGCGCTGCACGACATGACGGCGCTGACCCCGCGGGTGATGTCGCTGTTCGTGGTGGACGAGTCGCGGCGGGTGCTCGGCATCGTCCACATGCACGACCTGCTGCGGGCGGGTGTCGCATGAACACCGCGCGCACCCCCGACCAGCCCGGCAAGCCGCAGCGGCACGGCACGCTGTTCTCGCAGGCCGACGGGCTGTTCGCCGCCCTGGCCCACGCGCGTGACCGCCAGCGCGCCGCCCTCGGCCGGCAGCGGCGCATCGTCGGCATCGCCAAGATCGTTCTCCCGGCGATCGCGGCCGTGCTGCTCTTCGCCATCGTGATCTTCCCCGACCTGCGCAGCGGCGCGAGCTTCGGCCGGGTCACCTATCGCGAATTGCCGCAAGCCTCGGGCGCCGCCCTCTCGCGGATGAGCACGGCGGAATATCGCGGCGTGGACGCGCGCGGCGAGAAATTCACCATCACCGCGCGCCACGCCGTGCAGACCGGCGGCGACCGGCTGAGCCTGACCGGGCCGAAAGGCGACATCACGACGAAAGGTGGCGCCTGGTTCATGCTCGATGCCCGCAACGGCGTCTATCACCAGAAGACCCAGCGTCTCGACCTGGCCGGCAAGGTGACGCTCTACCGCGCCGACGGCACCACCATGCGCACGCGCCAGGCAACGATCGACATCCAGGCCGGCACCGCCGACGGGCACGACCCGGTCAGCGCCTTCGGCCCGTTCGGAACGCTGACCTCGGCGCAGGGCTTCACCGCGCGCAATCGCGGCCAGATCATTACTTTCACCGGGCCTTCGCATCTCGTGCTCGACCAGGCGAATCCGTCATCGACCGCCACGGGTGCCGGAGGCGGTTCATGAGGCCGCTGGCGGCGCCGCTCACGGCGCTCCTGCTCGTGGCCGCCCTTCCCGCCGGCGCCAGCGCGCAGTCGCTCGGTTTCGGCACCGCCGGCGGCCAGCCGGCGCCGATCGACATCACGGCGCAGAACGGCATTTCCTGGAACCAGAAGACCCGGATCGTGACCGCGAAGGGCAATGCCAGGGCGGTGCGCGGCAAGGTCACGGTGACGGCGGACGAACTCGTCGCCCATTACAGCCCGAAGCCGGCCAGCGGCGCGGCAAAGCCGACGCCGGCGGCGAAACCTGATGCTTCGGCCGGAGGCCTCGGCGGCCTCGATTCCGGCGCGTCGCAGATCACCCAGCTCGACGCGGTGGGCCATGTCCACATCTTCACCGCGACCGAGCAGGCCTTCGGCGATCTCGCGGTCTATCACATGGCCCGCCACGAACTCGTGCTGACCGGCGGCAACCTGCGGCTGATCACCCCGACCGAGACGGTCACCGCCACCAGGGCGCTGCAATACTGGTCCGAGGCCCGCAAGGCGGTCGCGATCGGCCATGCGAAAGTGGTCGGCAAGGACGGCCGGTCCGTCACCGCCGACCGGCTGACCGGCTATTTCACCGCCGCCCCCGCCGCGCCGAAAGCCGGCGGCACGCCACCGGCGGGCTCCACGGCGGAAGCGAGCCAGCTGCGCAAGGTGGTGGCGGAGGGGCATGTCGTCGTGACGACGCAGACCGATGTCGCGACCGGCGATCACGGCGTCTATCATCCGGCCACCGGAATCGCGGTGCTCACCGGCAATGTCCACATCACCCACGGCCCGAACGAGCTTGCCGGCCACATCGCCCAGGTCAACATGAAGACCGGGGTGGCGACGCTGGTCTCCGCTCCCGGCCATCGGGTGGAGGGCCTCATCCTGCCGGACTCGGCGCCGGCCGCAAAACCCGGTGCCGCGAAATCGCCGCAATCGGGCGCCAGAGCGAAATGATGAAGGAGCAGCTTCGCGTCATCGAGGGCGGCGTTCGCGAACGCTTCCCCGTTCCCGGCACTCTGGCCGAGCAGGGGCTGGTCGCGCGTGGCCTCGGCAAGAGTTTCCGCAAGCGTCCCGTGGTGCGCAACGTCTCGGTCACGCTGCGGCGCGGCGAGGCCGTCGGGCTGCTCGGCCCGAACGGCGCCGGCAAGACCACGACCTTCTACATGATCGTCGGGCTGATCCAGCCGGATTCCGGATCGATCATGCTCGACGGCGCCGATATCTCGACCCTGCCGATGTATCGCCGCGCGCGGCTCGGCATCGGCTACCTGCCGCAGGAAGCCAGCGTGTTCCGCGGCCTGACGGTCGAACAGAACATCACCGCCGCCCTCGAGGTGGTGGAGAACGATCCCGACCGGCGCGAGGCCATGCTGGATGCCCTGCTCGCCGAATTCGGCATCTCGCACCTGCGCCGCACGCCGGCCCTCGCCCTGTCCGGCGGCGAGCGCCGGCGGGTCGAGATCGCCCGCGCGCTGGCCACCGGGCCGAGCTACATCCTGCTCGACGAGCCGCTCGCCGGCATCGACCCGATCGCGGTCGGCGAGATCCGCGACATGGTGGCCCAGCTCAAGCAGCGCGGCCTCGGCGTGGTCATCACTGACCACAATGTCCGCGAGACGCTGGAAGTGATCGACCGCGCCTATATCCTGCACGAGGGCCATGTCCTCATGGAAGGCGCGCCGGACGAGGTGGTGGCGCATCCCGAGGTCCGCCGCGTCTATCTCGGCGACCGCTTCATGCTCTGACCCGCCCCCGCCGCCACGCGGATGGCGCGCATGCGGCGACAAAACTTGTCACGCCCGCCCCGATGGGCTAGGCGAACCCTGCCGGCACCCCTGGAGGCCGGTTTTTTTCATTGAGTTCATGGAGCGAAGAATGGCCAAGTTCGAGACCATTGCGGCCGAGGATCGCGCGCGGGCCGGCAAGGGGGTGGCGCGGGCGACACGGCGGGCCGGCAAGGTGCCGGCGGTGATTTACGGGGCGAAGCAGGAACCCACCCTGATCGCGCTCGACCCGCGCATCGTGCTGCGCGAGATGAAGCGCGGCGGCTGGCGCTCGCGCCTCTACGAGATCGAGACCGCTTCGGGCAAGGCCCGTGCGCTGATGCGCGACATCCAGCTGCATCCGGTCACCGACCAGCCCGAGCATGTGGACTTCCAGCGCCTTGCCGCCGGCGAGCCGGTTCGGGTGGCTGTGAACGTCAACTTCCTCAACGAACTGATCTCGGTCGGCATGAAGCGCGGCGGCGTGCTGAACGTCGTGCGCCACGCCGTCGAGGTGCTGTGCGACCCGGATCACATCCCCGATCATTTCGAGGCGGATCTCGGCCCGCTCGACATCAACGACAATATCCGCTGGTCGGACCTCAAGGGCACCGGCGAGGCGAAGCCGACCATCACCGACCGTGACTTCGTGATCGCGACCATCGCGCCGCCGACCGTGGTGGCCGAGGCGGCCCCGGCCGAGGGCGCCGCCGCCGCGCCGGCCAAGGGTGCCGCCAAGGGCGCTGCCAAGGGCGGCAAGAAGTAATATCGCGGAACCCTCGCCATGAAGCTGTGGGTCGGCCTCGGCAATCCCGAACCCGGGATGGCGCGGAACCGTCACAATATCGGCTTCATGGCGATCGACGTGATCGCCGACCGCCACGGCTTCGCGCCGTGGCGGAAGCGCTTTTCCGGCCTGGTGAGCGAGGGCAGCGTCGGCGGCGAGAAGATCGTCGCCCTCAAGCCGCTGACCTACATGAACGAGTCGGGCCGCGCGGTGCAGCCGGCCAGCGCCTTCTTCAAGCTGCCGCCGGACGCCGTCACCGTCTTTCATGACGAGCTCGACCTGATCCCCGGCAAGGTGCGGGTGAAGCGCGGCGGCGGCGCGGCCGGCCATAACGGCCTGCGCAGCATCGACCGCACGCTCGGCACCCAGGACTACTGGCGCGTGCGCCTCGGCATCGGCCATCCGGGCGACAAGGCGCGGGTGCACGGCCATGTGCTCGGCAATTTCGCGAAGACGGACGAGGACTGGCTGGTCGACACGCTCGAAGCCGTCTCCGACGCCGCCCCCCTGCTCGCCGCCGGCAAGCCGGAAGATTTCATGACGAAAGTCGCCCTCCTGACCAAGGACACCGCCTGAGATGGGTTTCAACTGCGGCATCGTCGGCCTGCCCAATGTCGGCAAGTCGACCCTGTTCAACGCGCTGACCGCGACCGTCGCGGCGCAGGCGGCGAATTATCCGTTCTGCACGATCGAGCCGAATGTCGGCCGCGTCGCCGTGCCCGACCCCAGGCTCGACGTGCTGGCGAAGATCGGCAAGTCGGTGAAGACCGTTCCCACCAGCCTCGAATTCGTCGACATCGCCGGCCTCGTGCGCGGGGCGGCGAAGGGCGAGGGTCTCGGCAACCAGTTCCTCGCCAATATCCGCGAGGTCGATGCCATCATCCACGTGCTGCGCTGCTTCGAGGATGACGACATCACCCATGTCGAGGGGCATATCGACCCGCTGCGCGATGCCGACACGGTCGAGACCGAGCTGATGCTGGCCGATCTCGAAAGCCTGCAGAAGCGCGTGCCCAACCTGCAGAAGAAGGCGCGCGGCAACGACCGCGCCGCCGCCGCCGAGCTCGCCCTGATCGAGCCGCTTCTGAAAGTCCTCGAAGACGGAAGGCCCGCCCGCACCGCGATTCCCGCTGGCGAGGAGGAGGCGGTGCGCCGGCTGCAGCTGCTCACCGCCAAGCCGGTTCTTTATGTCTGCAACGTCGAGGAAGCCTCGGCCGCGACCGGCAACGCGCAGTCGGCCCGCGTCGCCGAGATGGCGGCGGCGCAGGGGGCGGCGCATGTCATCGTCTCCGCCGCGATCGAGGCCGAGGTGGCGCAGCTTCCGGCCGGCGAGCGCGAGGAATTCCTCGAAGGCCTCGGCCTTGCCGATTCCGGGCTCGACCGGGTGATCCGCGCCGGCTACGACCTGCTCGGCCTGATCACCTATTTCACCTGCGGCCCGAAGGAGACCCGCGCCTGGACGATCACGCGCGGCACCGCCGCCCCCGCCGCGGCGGGCGTGATCCATGGCGATTTCGAGCGCGGTTTCATCGCCTGCGAAACCATCGCCTATGACGACTACGTCGCCTGCAACGGCGAGGCCGGCGCGCGCGAGGCCGGCAAGCTGCGAATCGAGGGGCGCAACTATATTGTCCAGGATGGCGACGTCCTGCTGTTCCGCTTCAACGTCTGACCCGGCCCGCGCCTGATGGCGCTGGTCTCCGTGCTGCTGCCCTACGCGTTCGATGCCGCCTTCACCTATGAGGCGCGCGAGGCGCCTCCGCCGCCGGGCGCCGTCGTCACCGTGCCGCTCGGCCGGCGCATCGTGCATGGCGTGGTGTGGGACGACGCGCCGGAGCCGGGCATCGCGCCGGCCCGGCTGAAGACGCTGCACGCCGTTATCGCCACCCCTGCCCTGCCCGGTCCGCTCCGCCGCTTCATCGACTGGGTCGCGCAGTACACCATGGCGCCGCGCGGCGAGGTGCTCGCCCTCGCCCTCAAGACCGGCCTGCTCGACCCGCCCGCCCCGCGCGCCGGCTGGGCGGCGGGCGCAGCGCCGTCCGGGCGGATCACCGCCACGCGCCAGCGCGTGCTCGATGCGCTCGCGACGCTCGACCGCCCGACCACCGCCGAGCTCGCCGCCGCGGCCGGCACCGGCGCCGCCGTGGTGCGCGGCCTCGCCGATGCCGGGCTGCTGCGCCCCGCCGCGCGGGATCCGTCTGTTCCGCTGCCCGACCCCGACCACGCGCCGCCCGCGCTGTCGGCGGCACAGGAAGAGGCCGCCGCCGCCCTGCGCGCCTCGGTCGCCGCACGGCGGTTCGAGGTCACGCTGCTCGAGGGCGTTACCGGCGCGGGCAAGACCGAGGTGTTCTGCGAGGCCATCGCCGCCTGCCTGCGGGAGGGGCGGCAGGCGCTGGTGCTGGTGCCGGAAATCGCGCTCTCCGCCCAATTCGCCGCGCGCTTCGCCGCCCGCTTCGGCGCGGCGCCGGCGCTGTGGCATTCCGGCCTGACGCAAGCGACCCGCCGCGCCAATTACCACGCGGTCGCGAGCGGCGCGGCGAAGCTGGTGCTCGGCGCCCGCTCGGCGCTGTTCCTCCCCTTCGCCGATCCCGGCCTGATCGTGGTCGATGAGGAGCACGAGGCCGCCTACAAGCAGGAGGACGGCGTGACCTACCATGCGCGCGACATGGCGGTGGTGCGCGGGCGGATCTCCGGCTGCGCCGTCATCCTCGCCTCCGCCACGCCGAGCCTCGAATCGGCGGTGAACGCCGAAGCCGGCCGCTACCGCCACATCACCCTCGCCGCCCGCCATGGCGGCGCGAGGCTGCCGGCGATCGAGGCGATCGACCTGCGCGCCGCCCCGCCCGCGCGCGGCCGCTTTCTCTCTCCCGTGCTGGCCGGCGCGCTGGAGACCACGCTGGAAGGCGGCGGCCAGGCGATGCTCTTCCTTAACCGCCGCGGCTATGCGCCGCTGACCCTCTGCCGCGGCTGCGGGCACCGGCTCACCTGCCCGAACTGCACCGCCTGGCTGGTGGAACACCGCCGGCCCGGCCACCTGCTCTGCCACCATTGCGGTCACGCCGCGCAGGTGCCCGCCAAATGCCCGGACTGCGCCGCGGAGCAGAGTTTCGTCCCGATCGGCCCCGGCGTGGAACGCATCGCCGAGGAAGTCGCCGAGCTGTTCCCCGCCGCCCGCACCATCCTGATGGCGAGCGACGCCATCACCACCGCCGAGCAGGCGGAGGCGGCGCTGCGCGCCATCGTCGCCCACGAGATCGACCTCGTGATCGGCACGCAGATGATCGCCAAGGGCTGGCACTTCCCCGACCTCGTGCTGGTCGGCGTGGTCGATGCCGATCTCGGCCTCGGCGGCGGCGACCTGCGCGCCGGCGAGCGCGGCGCCCAGTTGCTGCACCAGGTCGCCGGCCGCGCCGGGCGCGGGCGCCTGCCCGGCCGTGTCCTGCTGCAGACCTACGCGCCGGAGCATCCGGTGATGCGCGCCCTCATCGGCAACGACCTCGCCGGGTTCCGCCGCGCCGAGGCCGATCTGCGCGCGCCGGGCCACTGGCCGCCCTTCGGAAGGCTCGCCGCGCTGATCGTCAGCGCCGACGAGGCCGCCACCGCCGATGCCGCCGCCGCCGCCCTCGCCCGCACCCAGCCGCGCGATGGCGTGCAGGTGCTCGGCCCGGCGCCGGCCCCCTTCGCCATGCTGCGCGGCCGGCATCGCCGCCGCCTGCTGCTGCGCGCGCCGCGCGGGATCGCGGTGCAGCCCGTGCTGCGCGCCTGGCTCGACCGTGCTCGCGCCGAGGGGCTGCCCCGCGCCGCGCGGATCGATATCGACATCGATCCGATCTCATTCCTGTGAGCGCATGCGTTGCGCGGCCGGGGGGCGTATGCTACTGGCGCGCATCGCTTGAAAAAGCGCACGGGAAGGCATGTCCGCACTCTGGCCGACAGGGCGCGGCGGGCCGGTCCGGGGTTGAAACGCAAGAACTGAGATCGAAAGCAGGGTCATACTGGTGTCGTCCGCCGTTTCCGCATCGCCGCAAGCCGCCTCCCCGCAGCAGGACCGGACATCCGGCCTGTCGGCCCGCTATGCGCGGGCGCTTTATGAACTCGCCGACGAACGCAAGCAGCTCGATGAAGTGGTCTCCGAAATGGCGGCACTGGGCCGGCTGTTCGCGGAAGACCCGTCGCTGCGCCGCCTGATCGCCAGCCGTTCGATCGACGCGCGCGAGGCCGGGCGCGCCATGGAACAGGTGCTCGCCAGCCAGGGCGTGTCCGATCTCGTCCGCAATTTCATCGGCACCGCCATCGCCAACCGCCGCCTGGCCGACCTGCCGTCGCTGGTCGCGGGATTTGCCGTCTATGTCGCGGAGAAGCGCGGCGTGGTCGCGGCCGACATCGCCTCGGCGCATCCGCTCACCGACACCCAGCGCGCCCAACTCACCGCCCGCCTCGCCGAGGCCGGCTACGGGCGCGTCACCATCCGCGAAACGGTCGACCCGTCGCTGCTCGGCGGGCTGACCGTGCGGATCGGATCGAAGCTTTACGACACCAGTTTGAAATCGCGCCTGCAACGCCTGCGCCATGTGATGAAGGGAGCCGCCTGATATGGAGATCCGCCCCGCCGAAATCTCCGAGATTCTGAAGAAGCAGATCGCGAGCTTCGACACCGAGACGGACGTCGCCGAAACCGGCCAGGTCCTGTCGGTCGGTGACGGCATCGCGCGCGTGTTCGGCCTCGCAAACGTGATGGCCGGCGAGATGGTCGAGTTTCCGAATGCCGGCGTTCAGGGCATGGCGCTGAACCTCGAGAACGACAATGTCGGCGTCGTCGTCTTCGGCGACGACAAGGCGATCCGCGAGGGCGACACCGTCACCCGCACCCGCCGCATCGTCGACGTGCCGGTCGGCAAGGGCCTGCTCGGCCGCGTGGTCGACGCGCTCGGCAACCCGATCGACGGCAAGGGCCCGATCGAGGCGACCGAGCGCCGCCTGGTCGAGACCAAGGCGCCCGGCATCATCCCGCGCAAGTCGGTGCACGAGCCGATGCAGACCGGCGTGAAGTCGATTGACGCGCTGATCCCGATCGGCCGCGGCCAGCGCGAGCTGGTCATCGGCGACCGCCAGACCGGCAAGACCGCGATCATCGTCGACACCTTCATCAACCAGAAGCCGCTGAACGCGCAGGACGACGAGAGCAAGAAGCTCTACTGCATCTACGTCGCGGTCGGGCAGAAGCGCTCCACCGTCGCCCAGCTCGTGCGCACGCTCGAGGAAAACGGCGCGATGGAATACTCCATCGTCATCGCCGCCACCGCCTCCGAGCCGGCGCCGATGCAGTTCCTCGCCCCCTACACGGGCTGCGCGATGGGCGAGTATTTCCGCGACAACGGGATGCACGCGCTGATCGTCTATGACGATCTCTCGAAGCAGGCCGTCGCCTATCGCCAGATGTCGCTGCTGCTGCGCCGCCCGCCGGGACGCGAGGCCTATCCGGGCGACGTGTTCTACCTGCACTCGCGCCTGCTCGAGCGCGCCGCGAAGATGTCCGACGAGTTCGGCGCCGGCTCGCTGACCGCGCTGCCGGTCATCGAGACCCAGGCGGGCGACATCTCGGCCTATATCCCGACCAACGTGATCTCGATCACCGACGGGCAGATCTTCCTCGAGACCGAACTGTTCTTCAAGGGCATCCGCCCGGCGGTGAACGTCGGCAACTCGGTCTCGCGCGTCGGCTCGGCCGCGCAAATCAAGGCGATGAAGCAGGTCGCCGGCAAGATCAAGCTCGACCTCGCGCAGTATCGCGAGATGGCGGCCTTCGCGCAGTTCGCCTCGGATCTCGATGCCTCGACCCAGAAGCTGCTCGCCCGCGGCGCGCGCCTGACCGAGCTGCTCAAGCAGCCGCAGTTCAAGCCGCTGCCGGTGGAGGAGCAGGTGGTGTCGATCTTCGTCGGCACCCGCGGCTATCTCGACGAGGTGCCGGTCAACCGCATCGGCGATTTCGAGGCCCAGCTGATCTCCGAGATGAAGGCGCGTTCGCCGGAAATCCTCGACTCGATCCGCAACGACCGCGAAATCAAGAAGGAGACCGAGACGAAGCTCGTCGACTTCGTCAAGTCCTTCGCCTCCAGCTTCGCGTAAGCGGCGGTCGGCACAGATGGCCAGCCTGAAAGCCCTCCGGAACCGGATCGCCAGCGTCAAGTCGACGCAGAAGATCACCAAGGCGATGAAAATGGTCGCCGCCGCCAAGCTGCGCCGCGCCCAGGCGCAGGCCGAGGCGGCGCGCCCCTACGCCACGCGGATGGCGGCGATGATGGGCGCCCTCGCCGAGGGGGCTGCGGAAAACCCCAACGCGCCGGCGCTGCTCGTCGGCAACGGGGCGGACCGCACGCATCTCATCGTCGTCGTGAGCGCCGATCGCGGCCTCGCCGGACCGTTCAACGCCTCGATCAACCGCGCCGCCCGGGCGCGGGCGCGCAAGCTGGAGGCCGAGGGCAAGCAGGTCCGGCTGTTCACGGTCGGCCGCAAGGGGCGCGACTTCTTCCGCCGCGACATGCGCGAGAAGATCATCGGCGAGGCGAATTTCGTCGGCAAGAAGACGATCGAGTTCGCCGACGCGGAAGCGATCGCCAACCAGATCATCGCCGCGTTCAACGACGGCAAGTTCGACGTCTGCACGCTGATGTTCAACCGCTTCGTCTCGGTGATGTCGCAGGTGCCGAGCGAAACGCCGCTGATCCCGGCGAGCGCCGGCCAGGCCGCGAACGACAATGCCGGTTCGGACCAGCCCGCCGGCGACTACGAGATCGAGCCGGATGACGGCACGCTGCTCGACCGTCTGCTGCCGCGCAACCTCGCGGTGCAGATCTACAGCGCGCTGCTCGAATCCGCCGCCGGCGAACAGGGCGCGCGCATGACCGCGATGGACAACGCGACGCGCAATGCGGGCGAGATGATCAACCGTCTCACGCTGAACTACAACCGCACCCGTCAGGCGAACATCACCAAGGAACTGATCGAGATCATTTCCGGCGCGGAAGCGCTCTGAGGCTTAGGGAATTACGCACATGGCAAAGAACGTTACCGGCCGCATCACGCAGATCATGGGCCCCGTGGTCGACGTGCAGTTCGAGGGCGAGCTGCCCTACATCCTCAACGCGCTGGAAACCAGGGTGGGCGACCGCCGGCTGGTGCTTGAAGTCGCGCAGGAAATCGGCGAGCGCACCGTCCGCTGCATCGCGATGGACAGCACCGACGGTCTCGCCCGCGGCGACGAGGTGCGCGACACCGGCGAGGCGATCGCCGTTCCCGTCGGCCCGGAGACCCTTGGCCGCATCCTCAACGTGATCGGCGAGCCGATCGACGAGCGCGGGCCGATCCCGACCACCCGCACCGCGCCGATCCACCGCCAGGCGCCGAGCTTCGACGAGCAGGCCACCTCGGCCGAGATCCTCGTCACCGGCATCAAGGTCGTCGACCTGCTCGCCCCCTACCTGAAGGGCGGCAAGATCGGCCTGTTCGGCGGCGCCGGCGTGGGCAAGACCGTGCTCATCCAGGAACTGATCAACAACATCGCCAAGGGCCACGGCGGCGTCTCGGTCTTCGCCGGGGTCGGCGAGCGCACCCGCGAGGGCAACGACCTCTACCACGAAATGATCGACGCCGGCGTCATCAAGCTCGGCGAGGGCACCACCGAAGGCTCCAAGGTGGCGCTGGTCTATGGCCAGATGAACGAGCCGCCGGGTGCGCGCATGCGCGTCGGCCTCTCCGGCCTGACCATGGCGGAATATTTCCGCGACGAGGAAGGCCAGGACGTGCTGTTCTTCGTCGACAACATCTTCCGCTTCACCCAGGCGGGCGCCGAGGTCTCGGCGCTGCTCGGCCGCATCCCCTCCGCGGTGGGCTACCAGCCGACGCTCGCGACCGACATGGGCGCGCTGCAGGAGCGCATCACCTCGACCAAGAAGGGCTCGATCACCTCGGTCCAGGCCATCTACGTCCCGGCCGACGACCTGACCGACCCGGCGCCGGCCACCTCCTTCTCGCATCTCGACGCGACGACGACGCTGAACCGCGCCATCGCGGAAAAGGGCATCTATCCGGCGGTCGACCCGCTGGACAGCACCTCCCGCGCGCTCGACCCTCGCATCGTCGGCGAGGAGCACTACAACGTCGCCCGCGAGGTGCAGCGCATCCTGCAGAGCTACAAGTCGCTGCAGGACATCATCGCGATCCTGGGCATGGACGAGCTGTCGGAAGACGACAAGCTCACCGTCGCCCGCGCCCGCAAGATCGAGCGCTTCCTCTCGCAGCCCTTCCATGTCGCCGAGGTGTTCACCGGCTCGCCGGGCATCTTCGTGCCGGTGGAAGACACGGTGCGCAGCTTCAAGGCGATCTGCGCCGGCGAATACGACCATCTGCCGGAAGCCGCCTTCTACATGGTCGGCACCATCGAGGACGCGGTGAAGAAGGCCGAGTCCCTGAACGCGACGGCCTGATCCCATGACCGTCGCGCTCGAAATCATCAGCCCGGAGCGGCTCCTGCTCGCCCGGCCGGTCAGCATGGTGGTGATCCCCGGCACCGAGGGCGACCTCGGTGTCCTGCCGGGCCATTCGAAGATGATCACCTCGCTGCGCGGCGGCCTGATCGACCTTTACGAGGACGAGAAGCTGGTCGACCGTTTCTTCGTCTCCGGCGGCTTCGCCCAGATCACCGAAGAGCGCTGCACCGTGCTCGCCGATGCGATCACCAAGCTCGGCGAAATCGATCCGCTCAAGGCGGCCGACGAACTCGCCGCCGCCGAAGCGGCCTGGCGCGAAACCGATGATGCGGACGAGATCGCCTGGCGCGATGCGTCCGACCGTCTGATCACCGCGCAGGCGCGGGTCGACGCCCTCGCCACGCACGGAAACTGAGTCCGCGCCGCTCCTCGGTTCCAACCCCTGCGGCAATCCGGTATCATCCGGCGTCGATTGCCGCAGGAGTTCCGAGATGTCCGCCACGTCCCCCCTTTCGCACGATCGCCCCAACCGCTCCTGGCTTGAACGCCTCTGGTCGTCGATCGCCGAGCACGGGCGCGTCTTCGTCAATCTGCCGAATGACGATCTTCCCTCGCGCGAGCGGGCGGAGCTTCTGGCCGATGCCCTGCTGGGCGGGCGTGGCGAAGCCTCCGGCGCGGCCCTCGCCGCTGCCCTGCTCGGCACGCTGCGCGGCCTCGCGCCGCATGAGCGGATCACGTTCTGCGAATTCCTCGCCACCGGCTTCGAGCCGGACGCGGACCGCCTCCAGGACGCCGCCCGCGCCTATCTGGCATCGCCCGACGCGGCCACCGCCGCCGCCCTCGCCACAGCCGCCGAGCCGCCCCGCCAGGAACTCCTGCGCCGGATGAACATGGCGCCCGGCGGCACCGGCGCGCTGATCGACATGCGCCGGGAGGTGCTGGCCGAACTGCCGAAACGCCCGAGCCTTGCTCCGCTCGATTCCGACCTTCGGCACCTCTTCGCATCCTGGTTCAACCGCGGCTTCCTGGAGCTCCGCCGGATCGACTGGCGCACCCCGGCCTTCATTCTCGAAAAGCTCATCGCCTACGAGGCGGTGCACGAAATCCAGGGCTGGGACGACCTGCGCCGCCGCCTCGCCCCCGATCGCCGCTGCTTCGCCTTCTTCCATCCCGCCCTGCCGGACGAGCCGCTGATCTTCGTCGAGGTCGCGCTGGTCAAGGGGCTGGCCGAGGCGATCGGCCCGCTGCTGGCCCCGGCCGCCGACGATGATGCCGCCGAGCATGCCCAGCAGGATGCCGCAGCACGGGCAAATACGGCGATCTTCTATTCGATATCGAACTGCCAGGAGGGCCTGCGCGGCATCTCCTTCGGCAATTTCCTGATCAAGCAGGTCGTTGCCGAACTCCAGTCCGAACTGGCAAACCTGCGGAAATTCTCGACCCTGTCCCCCGTTCCCGGCCTGCGCCGCGCCATCCGCGCGGTGCTGGACTCGCCCTCCGCCCCGCTGCTTGCCGCCGAGGAGCGCGAGGCGATCGGCCGCGCGCTCGGCACCGCCCCGGCGGCCGATACCTCCGCCGAAGGCGACGCCAATCTGCTCAAATCGATTCTCGAGGACCGCCCATGGTGGACCGAAGCGCCGCTCGCCGCAGCGTTGCGCGGCCCCCTGCTGCGCCTCGCCGCGCTCTATCTGACCGGCGCCTGGCGCGCGAACGGCGTTCCGGCCGCGGCCCGGCCCGACCCGGTGGCCCGCTTCCATCTCGGCAATGGCGCGCGTCTCGAACGGATCAACTGGCTCGGCAACACGAGTCCGCGTGGCATCGCCGAGTCGTTCGGCGTGATGGTGAACTATCTCTACGATCCCGATGCGATCGAGGCGCGGCACGAAGCCTATCTGCGCGACGGAACGGTGGCGCGCGCCGCCGCGGTCGACCAGCTGATGGCGCCGCCGGGCCAGTCCTGGCTGGCCCGGCGCACGCGCGGGCTCATCACCACCGAAAGCTGATTTGGCGAATCGTTCCCATGCGTCCATAAAAAAATAACTGGACAGAAAGCTCTGCCGGAATCTCCGATTCCGGCACGCGGGAGGAACGGAATGAACGATTTCGGCACGGCCGCGCCTGGTGGCGCGCGCGCGAGAACCAGCCTCAACCGGCAGCAGATCGCCGGGTTCTGGGGCGCCTGGTTCGGTTGGATGCTCGACGGGATGGACAGCGTGATCTACGCGCTGGTTCTCGCCCCGGCGCTCACCGAGCTGCTGCCCCGCTCCGGCATCAAGCCCACCCCGGCGAATATCGGCGAGATCGGCTCCATCCTGTTCGCCGTCTTTCTGGTCGGCTGGGGCTTTTCGTTCCTCTGGGGCCCGATCGCCGACCGGTTCGGCCGCCGCAACGCGCTCGCCGCCACCATCATGCTCTACGCGGTTTTCACCGGGGCAGCGGCATTGTCGCAAAACATCTGGGAACTCGGCCTGTTCCGCCTGATCGCCGGCATCGGCATCGGCGGCGAATGGGCGATGGCCGGCACCTATGTCGCCGAGGCGTGGCCGGAGGACCGGCGCAAGATGGGCGCCGGACTGCTGCAGACCGGCTATTATTTCGGCTTCTTCGCCGCCGCCGCGCTCAATTTCACCGTGGGCGCAAGCCTGGGCTGGCGGGCGATGTTCCTCTGCGGCATGGTCCCCGTCATCATCTCGATCCTGATCCTGCTCGGCGTGAAGGAGACGGGGAAATGGGAACGCCACCACGCCGGCCGCGACACCCATCCGCTCGTCGCCATCTTCGCGCCCGCCTACCGGCGCCAGACCATCGTGATGTCGGTGCTGCTCACGGTCGCCATCATCGGGCTCTGGGCCGGCGCGGTCTATGAACCGAGCGCGATCATCATCCTCGCGAAGGCCGCCGGCATGCCGATCAAGGCGGCGATCCACATGGCCTCCTTCGGCACCGGCATCCTTTCCATCGGCACCATCCTCGGCTGCATCGCCCTGCCGATCATGGCCGAGCGCTGGGGACGGCGGCCGACGCTCTCGATCTATTTCGCGGTGATGTTCATCACCATCATCCTCGCCTTCGGCTGGGCGTTCTACCTGCCCGCCGGCCATGCCCTGCCGGCCTTCCTGACCGTCCTGTTCTTCCTCGGTTTCGGCGGCGGCAACTTCGCGATGTTCAGTCTCTGGCTGCCGGAACTCTATCCGACCGAAATCCGCGCCACCGCCTTCGCCTTCTGCACCTCGATCGGCCGCTTCGCCGGCGCCGTGGTCAACTTCATCCTCGCGGGGGCGGTGAAGGGCATGGGAACGCTGGGCACGCCGGTCGCGATCACCGCCGTCGCCTTCGCGATCGGGCTGCTGATCGTCCCCTTCGGCCGCGAAACGCGCGGCCAGACCCTGCCCGACTGAACGGCTCCGCAGGGCGCGGGAGACCGGCGCAAGCCGCATCCCGGCCCTGCCCTATCCGCAGGATACTAGGCGCGGCGAAGCAAAATCGCATATACGGGGGCAATGTTCGATACGATTTCCTTCGATTTCGATGCCCTCGACCAGGCGATCAGCCGCGCCCACGCGCGGCTTTCGGCGGAACAGCGCGCGGACGGCCATTACGTCTACGAACTCGAGGCCGACGCGACGATCCCCGCCGAATACGTCCTGCTCGAACATTTCCTCGACCGGATCGACCCCGAGCTTGAAGCGCGCATCGGCGTGTTCCTGCGCGGCATCCAGGGCAATTCGCCGCAGAATCCCGGCGGCTGGCCGCTCTTCCATGACGGGGCGATGGACATTTCGGCCAGCGTGAAGGCCTATTTCGCGCTGAAGGCGATCGGCGACGACCCGGACGCCCCGCACATGCGCCGCGCACGCGAAGCCATCCTCGCCCGCGGCGGGGCGGCGCGCACCAATGTGTTCACCCGCATCCAGCTCGCGCTGTTCGGCGCCGTCCCCTGGCGGGCCTGCCCGGTCATGCCGGTCGAGATCATGCTGCTGCCGGACTGGTTCCCGATCACCATCTGGAAGATCAGCTACTGGTCGCGCACCGTCATAGCACCTCTGCTGGTGCTGCTGACCGAGCGCCCCATCGCGCGCAACCCGCGCAACGTCCGGATCGACGAGCTGTTCGTCACCCCGCCCGATCAGGTGACCGACTATATCCGCGGCCCCTACCGCTCGAACTGGGGCTACCTGTTCAAGGCGATCGATTCGGCGCTGCGCCCGCTCGAGCGGCATTTCCCCGCCCGCAGCCGCAAGCGCGCGATCCAGGCGGCGATCGACTTCATCACCCCGCGCCTGAACGGCGAGGACGGGCTGGGCGCCATCTACCCCGCCATGGCCAACACGGTGATGATGTATCACACGCTCGGCTACAGCCCCGACCACCCGGATTACGCGACGGCCTGGGCCTCGGTCCGCAAGCTGGTGACCGATGCCTCCTACCGTTTCGAGGGGGCGAGCTACGTGCAGCCCTGCCTCTCCCCGGTCTGGGACACCTCGCTGGCCGCACACGCCCTCGCCGAGGCCGGCAGCCCCGGCGATGCCCAACTCGCCGCCGCCTGCGACTGGCTGATCCCCCGCCAGATCCTCGACGTGAAGGGCGACTGGGCCTATCGCAAGCCGGACGCCCCGCCCGGCGGCTGGGCCTTCCAGTACAACAACGCGCACTACCCCGACGTGGACGATACCGCCGTGGTCGGCATGATCCTCGACCGCAACGGCGATCCCGCCCATCGCGAGGCGGTGGAACGCGCCCGGCAATGGATCCTCGGCATGCAGAGCCGCTCCGGCGGCTGGGGCGCCTTCGATTCGGACAACGAGTTCCACTACCTCAACCACATCCCCTTCGCCGATCACGGCGCCCTGCTCGACCCGCCGACGGCGGACGTCACCGCGCGCTGCATCTCCTTCCTCGCCCAGCTCGGCCACGCGGAAGATCGCCCGGCGATCGAGCGGGGCGTCGCCTATCTGCGCCGCGAGCAGGAACAGGACGGCTCCTGGTTCGGCCGCTGGGGCACGAACTACATCTACGGCACCTGGTCTTCGCTCTGCGCGCTGAACGCCGCCGGCGTGGCGCAGGACGACCCGATGATGGTCCGCGCCGTCGAATGGCTGCTCGCCCGCCAGCGGCCGGATGGCGGCTGGGGCGAGGATTGCGAGACCTACGCCCACGCGAAGCCCGGCGAGTATCACGAAAGCCTGCCCTCGCAGACCGCCTGGGCGCTGCTCGGCCTGATGGCCGCCGGCCAGGCCGAGCACGAGGCCGTCGCCCGCGGCATCGCCTGGCTGCAATCGGTGCAGGAAGACGACGGCTCGTGGACCGAACAGCCCTATAACGCGGTCGGTTTCCCGCGGGTGTTCTACCTGCGCTACCACGGCTATCCACGGTTCTTCCCGCTGCTGGCGATGGCGCGCTACCGCAACCTCGCCCGCGGCAACAGCCGGCAGGTGCAGTTCGGATTCTGACCTGCCCGCCGGGCGCTTGCCCGACGCGCCCGCGCCGTGGCAGGAACGGTTCGCCACGCGGATGTGGCGGAATGGTAGACGTAGCAGACTTAAAATCTGTTGCCCGTCAGGGCGTGCGGGTTCAAGTCCCGCCATCCGCATTCAGCCCGTCTCCCGAAGCGGCGGCAGAGCCCGCCGCTTCGGGCCGGCTCACTCGGCCTGGGCCGACGCCTCGCTGCGGGTCGCCCCCACGCGGGAGGCGAGCGATGCGGCCATGAACGCGTCGAGATCGCCGTTCAGCACCGCGTCCGGATTGCCGCTTTCAAAGTTGGTCCGCAAATCCTTCACGAGCTGGTAGGGTGCGAGCACGTAGGAGCGGATCTGGTGCCCCCAGCCGATGTCGCGCTTCGCGCTTTCCGAGGCCGCGGCGGCCTCCTCGCGCTTCTGCAGCTCCATCTCGTAGAGGCGGGATTTCAGCATCTCCATCGCGGTGGCGCGGTTGCGGTGCTGGCTGCGGTCGTTCTGGCAGGCGACGATGATGCCGGAGGGGACGTGGGTGATGCGGATCGCGCTCTCGGTCTTGTTGACGTGCTGGCCGCCGGCGCCGGAGGCGCGGAACGTGTCAACCTTCAGGTCGGCCGGGTTGATCTCGACCTCGATCGAATCGTCGACCACCGGATAGACCCAGACGCTGGCGAAACTGGTCTGCCGCCGCGCATTGGCGTCGAAGGGCGAGATCCGCACCAGCCGATGCACCCCGGCCTCGGTCTTCAGCCAGCCATAGGCGTTCATGCCGGAGACCTGGATGGTGGCGGACTTGATGCCCGCCTGCTCGCCCTCGGATTCCTCGAGCATCGTCACCTTGTAGCCGTGCTGCTCGGCCCAGCGGGTATACATGCGCAGCAGCATCTCGGCCCAGTCCTGCGCCTCGGTGCCGCCGGCGCCGGCATTCACCTCGAGATAGCAGTCATTGCCGTCGGCCTCGCCGGCGAGCAGGCTCTCGATCTCGCGGCGCTTGGCCTCCTCGGAAATGCGGCGCAGCGCCGCCTCGGCCTCGGCGAGCACCGACTGGTCGCCCTCCGCCTCGGCGAGTTCGGCGAGGGTGAGCGCATCCTCGGTCTCGCGCTCGATCGTGTGCACCGCCTCGGTCTGGGTCGCGAGGCGGTTGCGCTCGCGCAGCATCGCCTGGGCGGCGTCGGCATTGTCCCACAGCGCCGGGTCCTCGGCGCGGGCGTTCAGTTCCTCGAGTTTGCGAAGGGCGGCATCCCAGTCAAAGATGCCTCCTCAGCAGGGCCACGCTTTGCGTGATCTGCTCGGCGAGCGATTGGGTTTCGGCAGACATTCTCTCTTCTCTTCAGATTCTGTCGGGATGATTTCCAAAGCCGGTCAATACAGCCCGCCCAGCGATTTGTCGACATTGCCGGACGGCGCCGGCGCCCCGCCCGAAGGGGTCTGGCCATCCGGCGCCGGGCTGAAATCGTGCGACCCGGTCGACGGCGTCGTGTTCGCGAAGGCACCGCCGAGATTCAGCGGATCGTCGGCGACGAGCCCGGGGTTGGACTGCGCGCCCGGCGTCTGGCCCGGCTTGAATGCCTCTTCCACCGTCTCGTCGCGGAACGTCACCTTGTGCAGCGTGATGCCCGGCGGCGGCTTGAACGGAATCACCGGCTGGTTCTTGAGCGCGACCTTCATGTACTGGTTCCAGGCCGGGCCGCAGACATTGCCGCCGGTCTGGTTGACGCCGAGATCCCTCGGCTTGTCGAAGCCGATCCAGCATCCCGTCACCATCTGCGGCACGAAGCCGATGAACCAGGCGTCGTTGAAATTGTTGGTCGTGCCGGTCTTGCCGGCGATCGGCCGCTTCAGCCCCTTCACCGCCGGCACGCCGGTGCCGTATTCGGCCACGTTCCGCATCATCATGATGACCTGATAGACGCTGTCCGGATTAGCGAGCCGCGCGCCCGGCCGGTTCAGGATCGGCGGTTGCTGCGCCGAACCGTCCATGCAGTTGGCGCAGGACTGGTCGGGCGCCTGGTACAGGATGTGCCCGTCCGGCGCGGTCACGCTGTCGATGAGCGAGGGCTGCACCTTGCGCCCGTATTCGTCGAGCGCGGCATAGCCGCGGACCATGCGCCACAGCGTGGTGTCGAGCGCGCCGATCGCCGCCGGATAGATCAGCGGCGCGTGCTTCACCACGCCGAATTTCTTGAAATTGGCGATCACGTTGGGCAGCCCGACCCGCCGCACCAGATGCAGCGTGGCCAGGTTGAGCGACTCCTGGATCGCGTAGAACACCGGCACCGGGCCCTGGAAGGAATTCTCGTAATTGCCCGGCCGGTAGATCTGCCCGTCCGACAGGCGCTGGATGAACGGCGCGTCGAGAATCGTCGCATCCGGCTGAACGCCCGCCTGCATCGCGGTCAGATAGTCGAACGGCTTGACGCTGGAGCCGGGCTGCCGATGCGCCTGGATCGCGCGGTTATAGGGGCTGAGCCGGTTGCTCCAGCCGCCGACCATGGCAAGTACCCGCCCGGTCTGCGGGTCGAGGCTGAGCATCGCCCCCTCGACCTTCGGCACCTGCTCGAGCGAGACCGTCCCGCCCTTGTCCGGCTTGGGCTCGATCATGATCACATCGCCCGGCTTGAGCATCTGCGCCATGTTGCGCAGCAGCGGCCCGGGACGGCCGTGGATCATCGGCCGCCCCCACTGGATCGCCGCCAGGGTGAGCGTGCCGGTATGCGCCTCCGACGGCGAGTCGCCGTCGAGCCAGCCGATTCGCGCGCGCTGCGCGGTCTCGCTGATCACCACGCCGAGACGCCAGGAGGCGATGAGCCCCTTCGGCGTGTCCTGCCGCGCCAGCGCCCGCGCCCAGCCGGCGGCCAGTTCCCCGGCGCCGATATGCCCGACCGGGCCGTGATAGACGCCGAATTCGTGGTCGTACGACACGAGCCGGTCGCGCATCGCCCGCGTCGCCGCCGCCTGCAGCTTCGGATCGAGGCTGGTGCGGACGATGAGCCCGCCCTCCATCGCCGTCTTGCGGCCGAACATGCGGACCAGCTGCGTCTCCACCGCGCCGACGAAATAGCCCGCGCCGGGAATCGACGCCGGCCCGGCAGCCGCCTTTGGCACCAGCGGCGCGGCGAGTGCCTCGCGCGCCTGCGCCGCGGTGATGAACCCGTCCGCCTGCATCTGCCCGATCACCCAGTCCCGCCGGTCGCGGGCGCGCTTGGGGTGAAGGAAGGGGTTGTAATTGGTCGGCGCCTTCGGCAGGCCGCCGAGCATCGCCGCCTCGGCAACGGTCAGCTGCGACAGCGGCTTGTCGAAATAGGCCTGCGCCGCCGCGGCCACGCCCCAGCTGTCCTGGCCGAGGAAGATCTCGTTCAGATACAGGGTCAGGATCTGCTTCTTCGACATCGCCCGGTTGACCCGGACGGCGAGGATCGCCTCCTTGATCTTCCGGGTGAAGTCGATCCGGTTGTCGAGCAGCATGTTCTTGACCACCTGCATCGTGATGGTCGAGGCGCCGAGCGGGCGCTCATGGCTGCCGATCCGGGTCAGGTCGACCACGCCGGCGCGGACGATGGCCAGCGGGTCGATTCCCGGCTCGGTCCAGAAATTCTTGTCCTCGGCCGCGATGAACGCATCGGCGACCAGCGGCGGAATCCGGTCGTAGGGCACATAGATCCGGTGCTGCGTGCCCAGCGCGCCGATCAGGCGGAAATTCTCGGCGTAGATCCGGGTTTCGAGCGGCGGCTCGTAATGGCGCAGCCGGTCCACGCCGGGCAGGCCGCTGCTGAAATAGAAGAACAGCCCGCCGCCCACGAGAACGCCGCCCACCATCCCGACCAGCGCCAGGCGATAGAGGCCGCGCACGAACATCCCGCCCGCAACGCCGGCAAGGCCGGGGCGCTTCCTGGGGGCAGGCTTGCCGCCACGCTTGGGAGGAGTGGGGCCGGCACGGCGCCGCGAATCGGATTTGGCCAGCCGCTCGCCGGCTTTCAGAGGTCGAGACATGGCGGCTCCATAGCACCCAATCTGCAAGATCGCGAATAATCGGGGCGGGATGCTGTGGTTAAATCTCGTCAACGCAATGGTGGCCCTGCGTCACTTTCCGTCGCCGCGCACGGCAGAAACGCGCCGCCGGAGCCTTGCCTATCCCGCCTCCCTTGGCTATAGGCCGCGTCATCGGAGTGTAGCTCAGCCTGGTAGAGCACTGTGTTCGGGACGCAGGGGCCGGAGGTTCGAATCCTCTCACTCCGACCATCCGGTCAAAATGCCGTGCGGTCCCGGTGGCCCTACCACCAATGAGCGAGATCGGGATACTTAAGCCCGTCTTGCTGGCGCCGCAGGCGGATGGGATCGTCCCGCGACACCATCCGGGACCCTCGCGATGTCGATCAGGACCTTCACCCCCCTGCGTCAGACGATCCGCGCCTATTCGGCGCTGCTGAACATCAGCGACAAGATTTCATCCATCGAGGCCGCGATGGGCGTGCCGAAAGCGGCCCCCCGGCACCGGTCGAAATTCGATATCCACGACCGCCAGGGCCTCACGCTCCTGCTCGACCGCGGCTCGATCGTCGACCGCGCCCTGATCGACAGCGATGCATGGGAGCGCGAGCAGCTCGACTATCTCTTCCACCTCGCCCGCCGCGCCGGGCGCATCGGTTCCATGATGTTCGTCGATGTGGGTGCCTATTTCGGCCTCTATTCGCTCCTCGCCCTGCGCACCGGCCTGTTCGACCGGATCCACGCCTTCGAGGCCGACCGCGACAACTTCGCCCAGCTGCAGGCCAACCTGCTGCTGAACGACGCGACGCACGCGATCACCGCCGCCAACATCGCCGTGACCGATACAACCGGCACCATCCGCTTCAGCGACAGCCGGACGCATCCGGACGGCAACCGCGCCGGCGTCGGCATCCTCGCCAGCGGCGCCGACTCCTACCCGGCGCCCGCGACCACCATCGATGCCGCGCTCCAGGCAACCGGCGCGGTCATCGTGATGAAGATCGATGTCGAAGGCCACGAGGCGCGCGTCCTCAAAGGCATGGAGCGGACGTTGCGCAACAACAGGGTCATCATGCAGGTCGAGATCTACGAGGCCCAGAACGACGTCTCGCTGGCCGAAATCGCCCGCCTCGGCCTGCGCCGGCTCAACACCATCTACCCTGACCACTACTTCACCAACATGACCGATGCCGAACTCGATCCCTCGGTGCCGGCGCGGCCGGACCAGACGGCGATGGCCATCTGACGCCGCTCCCGCCGCATTCCCCGGCGCGACGCATTGACCCCGCGCGCCGGCTCTCTAACCTGCGGCATCCAGCCGAACCGGAGACGCCGCTTGCCCGCCTTCCGCCCCTGCACCCCACCCGCCCCGCGCGCCGGATCGCCCGCATGAGCGCCGGCGGTCTCGCCCTGCTCTTCGTCCCGGCGGACCGGCCGGAACGCTTCGCCAGGGCCGCCGCCTCCGGCGCCGATTCCATCATCATCGACCTCGAGGACGCGGTCGCCCCCGCGGCGAAGTCCGCCGCCCGCGCCGCCCTCGCCGCCCCGGGCGCGCTGCCCGGCGGGATCGAGATCTTCCTGCGGGTGAACGCCGCCGGCACGCCCTGGCACGCGGAGGATCTCGCCTGCGCCGCGCGCCTGCCCCTTGCCGGGATCGTGCTGCCCAAGGCGGAAGCGCCGGAGCGGATCGCCGCGGTTTCGCAAGCCGCCGGCGGCCCTCCGGTCATCGCCCTGATCGAGACCGCGCGCGGCCTCGCCGAGGCGCGCCGCCTCGCCGCCGCCGGGGTTGCGCGGCTTGCGTTCGGCTCGATCGATTTCTGCGCCGATCTCGGCGCCGCGCACACGCGCGAGGCCCTGCTCCACGCCCGCGCGGAACTCGTGCTCGCCGCCCGCCTCGCCGCCCTGCCGCCGCCGATCGACGGCGTCACCACCGCGATCGACGATGAAGCCGCGATCGAGGACGACGCCCGCCACGCCGCCAGCCTCGGCTTCGGCGGCAAGCTCTGCATCCACCCGCGCCAGATCGCGCCGGCCCGGCAGGGCTTCCGCCCGTCGGCGGCGGAACTCGCCTGGGCGCAGCGGATTCTCGCCGCCGGGCCCGATGGCGCCGAGGCGGTCGACGGCGCCATGGTCGACGCCCCGGTCCGCGCCCGCGCCCGCCAGATCGCCCGCCGCGCCGGCATCCCGACGCCGTGACGGCCGCCGCCGCCACGGCGTTCATTTCCGTTGCAAACGATCGCGTTTAATTTACAACCGGCGCAGCAAAACGGGAGGAAACCTGACCATGACCATCACGCGACGCCAGCTCGGGCTTTCGGCCGCCGCCCTGCCCCTGTTCACCATCGGCGGCCGCGCCGAGGCGGCGGTGCTGCGCTACCGGCTGGCCACCAACCTGCCGGCGACCCATCCGCTCAACGTCCGCCTCTCCGAGGCGATCCGCAACATCGAGCACCGCAGCGGCGGCCAGCTGCGCATCATGCTGTTCCCGAACAGCGCGCTCGGCTCGGATACCGAAACGCTCAGCCAGCTGCGCAGCGGTGCCGTGCAGTTCTTCACCCTCTCCGGCCTGATCCTGTCGACCCTGGTGCCCGACGCGGCGATTTCCGGCGTCGGCTTCGCCTTCAAGGACTACCATCAGGTCTGGTCGGCGATGGACGGCAAGCTCGGCGCCCATATCCGCGGCCGCATCGCCGCGCATGGCCTCACCGCCTTCGACCGGATCTTTGACAACGGCTTCCGCCAGACCACCACCGGCACCCACCCGATCATGCAGCCGGCCGATTTCAAGGGGCTCAAGATCCGCGTGCCGGTCGCCGCGCTCTGGACCTCGCTGTTCAAGGATTTCGGCGCGGTGCCGACCTCGATCAATTTCAACGAGGTCTACTCCGCCCTGCAGACCCATCTCGTCGACGCGCAGGAAAACCCGCTCGCGGTGATCGAGACGGCGAAGCTCTACGAGGTGCAGAAATACTGCTCGATGACCAACCACATGTGGGACGGGTTCTGGTTCCTCGCCAACCCGAAGGCGTTCGAGAAGCTGCCGCCGAAGCTGCGCGCCATCGTCGAGGACGAGATCAACGGCGCCGCGGTGAAGGAGCGCGCCGACGTCGCGAAGCTCAACGATTCCCTGCGCGGCAAGCTCTCAGGCCAGGGCCTGAAGTTCAACGACACGAATGCCGCGCCCTTCCGCGCCGCCCTGCAGAAGGCCGGCTTCTATGCCGAGTGGAAGAAGCGCTTCGGCGACGAGGCGTGGAGCACGCTGGAAGCCGCGGTCGGCAAGCTCGCCTGACGACCGCCTTGCGATGACGCCGCCCCGCCCCGGCGCGCTCGCCCGTGCCGACCGCGCGCTCGCCCGCGCGGTCGAGGCGGCGGCGGCCCTGCTGCTCGCCGCCGAGGTGCTGCTGCTCGGCGCAAGCATCCTGGCGCGCGCCTGCGGCATCGCGATGGTCTGGTCGGAGGAGCTGGAAGAACTCCTGTTCCTCTGGCTTGCCATGTTCGGCACGGTCATCGCGCTGCGCCGTGGCGGCCACATGCGCATGACGGCGCTCGTCGCCCGTCTCGGCCCCTCGACCCGCGCCTTCGCCGAGGCCTTCGCGCTGGCGGCGATGGCCGGCTTCGCGCTGCTGCTCCTGCCGGACGCGATCGGCTTCGCCGCCCAGCAGGGCGCGATCCACACGCCGGCGCTGGGCCTGCCCGGCAGCCTGCGCACCGCCGCCCTGCCGGCTGGCTTCGGGCTGATCGTGCTGACCGCGCTGGTCCAGCTCCCGGCGCACCGCCTGCGCGACCTGCTGCTCGCCGCGATCGGCCTCGCCGCCGCCGGCCTCGCGCTGTCCGTCCTCGCCCCCTGGTTCGACGATATCGGCAACTGGTCGCTCGTCGTCTTCTTCGTGCTGCTGCTCGGCGCGGGCGTTGCCGCCGGCGTGCCGATCGGCTTCGCCTTCGGCCTCGCCACCTTCGCCTATCTCGCCGATGCCGGCGGCATTCCGCTCTCGATCATGGTCGGCAAGATGCAGGAGGGCATGAGTTCGCTGATCCTGCTCGCGGTGCCGCTCTTCGTCTTCCTCGGCACGCTGATCGAGATGACCGGCATGGCCCGCGCGATGGTCGACAGCCTGGCCGCCCTGTTCGGCCATTTCCGCGGCGGGCTCAGCTATGTCCTGCTCGGCGCGATGTATATCGTCTCCGGCATTTCCGGCGCCAAGGCGGCGGACATGGCGGCGGTCGCCCCGGTGCTGTTCCCCGAGATGAAGCGCCGCGGCGTGCCGGAGGGCGAGCTGGTCTCGCTGCTCGCCGCCTCCGGCGCGATGAGCGAGACGATCCCGCCCAGCCTGGTGCTGATCATCATCGGCTCGGTCACCAGCGTCTCGATCGCCGCCCTCTTCGCCGGCGGCATGCTGCCGGCGCTCGTGCTGGCGATCGTGCTCGGCATCATCGCGCGGCGGAACGCGGGGCGCGATGGCCACGGTGCCGCGCCGCGCGCGCCCGTCCGGATCATGGCGCGGAATTTCGTCATCGCCCTGCCGGCGCTGGTCGTCCCCTTCCTGATCCGCTTCGCCGTCGCCGACGGCATCGCCACCGCGACCGAGGTGTCCACCATCGGCATTTTCTATTCGGCCCTGGTCGGCCTGCTCGTCTACCGCCAGTTCGACTGGCGCCGCCTCTGGCCGATGCTGGTGGACAGCGCATCGCTCTCCGGCGCGATCCTGTTCATCATCGGCACCGCGAGCTGCATGTCCTGGGCGCTCACCCAGTCCGGCTTCGCGATGTCGCTGGGGGCGGCGATGCAGGCGGTGCCCGGCGGGCGCGACGGCTTCCTGCTCGCGTCCATCGTGGTCTTCATCGTGCTCGGCAGCGTTCTCGAGGGCATCCCCGCGATGGTGCTGTTCGGCCCGCTGCTGTTCCCGGTGGCGAGCCAGGCCGGCATCAACGAGGTGCACTACGCGATCGTGGTGATCCTCGCGATGGGGATCGGCCTGTTCGCCCCGCCCTTCGGCGTCGGCTACTACGCCGCCTGCGCGATCGGGCGGATCGACCCTGCCGCCGGCATGCGCCGCATCGTGCCCTATCTTGCCGCGCTGCTGATCGGCCTGCTGATCGTCGCCTTCGTCCCGGCGATCACCACGGTCCTGCTCCCCCACTGACAGACTCGCCCCGACCGGAGACAAGCCATGAGATTCGACAACAAGATCGCCATCGTCACCGGCGGGCTGTCCGGCATCGGCGCCGCCATCGCCGCCCGCCTCGCCGCCGAGGGCGCGAAGGTGATCGCCGCGGATATCGCGACCGACGCGGCAACGCTCGACGCCGCGCCCCCCATCGCCCCGCTGCGGGTGGACGTCGCCGATCCGGCGAGCGCCACCGAACTCGTCGAGACCACCCGCGCCACCCATGGCCGGGTCGATATCCTCGTCCAGGCGGCCGGCATCGGCCATGACGTGCCGCTGCTGGAAACCACCCCCGAACTGTTCGACCGCATCATCGCGATCAACCTGCGCGGCACGTTCCTGGTCGCGCAGGCGGCGGCGCGGGCGATGGTCGCGCAGGGCGGCGGCGCGATCGTCAACATCGCCAGCGTGTCGGGCATGCGCGGCAATGTCGGCCGCACCGCCTACGGCGCCTCGAAGGGCGGCGTGGTGATCATGAGCCAGGTCATGGCGGTGGAACTCGCCACCGCCGGCGTGCGGGTGAACGTGATCGCCCCCGGCCCGGTGGACACGCCGCTGGTCGCGCGCATGCACGACGCCGAGATCCGCCGGATCTGGACCGACGCCGTGCCGATGCGCCGCTACGCGACGCCGGAGGAAATCGCCGGCGCCGCCGCCTTCCTCTGCTCGGAGGATGCCGGCTATGTCACCGGCCACGTGCTCGCGGTCGATGGCGGCTTCCTCGGCACCGGCGTGCAGCGCCGGCCGCAGTAGGCCTTGGAGCACTTTCCGATCCATCCGGATCGGATGTAGTGCTCTATAATATTGATAATTAAAGCATCTTTATTCGATCAGATGACTCCATCTGATCGGATGATGCTCTAGCCGAGCAGCGCCGCCAGTAGCGAGTCGAGCCGCTTGCGGCCTTCATAGGTCGCGCTCACCCGCGCCGGCGTGACGTCGAGATAGCCCGCCTCGATCGCCTGCGCCGTCACATCGGGGTCGAGCATGTCCATGAGATCGCGCCCGGTCCGCGCCGCGTAGGCGTCCCTGTCGATCCCCTCGGCCAGCCGCAGCCCCATCAGCAGCGCCTCGCGGGCGCGCTCGTCCGCGCCGATCTCGATTTCCTCGGTGCTGCCATGCCCCGCCGCCTCGACCCGGGCGGCCCATTCCTCCGGCGCGCGGTGCCGCCGGGTCGCGAGCAGGGTGCCGCCCAGGCTGATCCGCCCATGCGCGCCGGCGCCGATGCCAGCATAGTCGCGGTAGCGCCAGTAGGCGAGGTTGTGGCGCGACTCCTCGCCCGGCTTCGCGTAGTTCGAAATCTCGTAGGGGCCGAGGCCAAAGCGCGCCGCCTCCTCGGCGGTGGCGTCGTAAAGTGCCGCGGCATCGTCATCCTCGGGGAGCGCGAAATCGCCGCGGGCATGGGCGGTGGCGAATCGCGTGCCGGGCTCGATGGTGAGCTGGTAGAGCGAGAGATGATCGAGCCCGACGGCGAGGGCGGCGCCGAGTTCGGCGCGCCAGGCGGCGAGCGTCTGGCCCGGCCGGGCATAGATCAGGTCGAAGGACAGGCGCGGGAAGATGGCCCGGCCGAGTTCCACCGCGGCCATCGCCTCGGCCGCGCCATGCTCGCGGCCGAGAAAGCGCAGCGCGTCGTCGTTCAGGCTCTGCACGCCGATCGAGACGCGGTTGACCCCGGCCTCGCGATAGGCGCGGAACCGCCCGGCCTCGATGCTGGTGGGGTTGGCTTCGAGCGTGATCTCGAGATCGGGCGCCGGCGCGAACAGGCGGCAGGCCCGCGCGATCAGTGCCGAGACGCCTTCGGGCGCCATCAGGCTCGGCGTGCCGCCGCCGAAGAAGATCGAGGTCAGCCGGCGCGGACCGAGGCGGGCGGCCTCGAAGTCGAGTTCGGCGAGGAGTGCGGCGACGATCCGCCGCTCCGGGATCCGCTCGCGGACATGGGAGTTGAAGTCGCAATAGGGGCATTTGGCCTTGCAGAACGGCCAGTGGATATAAAGGGCGAGCGGCGTCATGCCCGGCGTCTAGCACGTCTTGCGCCGGAGGCCGATCTGGGCCATATCGCCCCGATCGGCACGCCTTCGGGCGAAGTTGCCGATAATTCGCACACGAAGCGCCTTATCCAGCGCGCTGGTTCCGGTGCCGCAAGGCTCGGCTTCGTGGAGGTTCAACCGGATGGCCGCCTGCCCGGCGGCCCCAGACAAGGATACCAGATCATGGCGATGCCAGACGTCTCCCTGCGCCAGCTGCTCGAAGCCGGCGTGCATTTCGGCCACAACACCCGCCGCTGGAACCCGCGCATGGCGCCGTTCCTGTTCGGCGTGCGCAACCAGGTCCACATCATCGACCTGCAGCAGACCGTGCCGATGCTCGAGCGCGCGCTGCGCGAGATCCGCAACGTCACCGCCGGCGGCGGGCGCGTGCTGTTCGTCGGCACCAAGCGGGCGGCGGCCGAGCACGTGGCGTATGCGGCGAAGCGCTGCGGCCAGTATTACGTCAATCACCGCTGGCTCGGCGGCATGCTGACCAACTGGAAGACCATCACCAACTCGATCCGCAAGCTGCGGCAGATGGAAGAGACGCTGGCCGGCGATGGCCAGGGCCTGACCAAGAAGGAAATGCTGAACCTCATGCGCGAGCGCGACAAGCTCGACCGCGCGCTGGGCGGCATCAAGGAAATGGGCGGCCTGCCGGACATCCTGTTCATCATCGACACGAACAAGGAGAAGCTCGCGGTCGAGGAAGCCAACAAGCTCGGCATTCCGGTCGTCGCGGTGCTCGACTCGAACTCGAACCCCGAGGGTGTCACCTATCCGATCCCCGGCAATGACGACGCGATCCGCGCGATCACGCTGTATTGCGACCTGGTCGCGAACGCGGTGCTCGACGGGATCAGCGCCGAGATGGCGGCTTCCGGCGCGGATATCGGCGCGCTGGAAGAACTGCCGGCCGAGGCGGTGGACGAGGACGCCGAAGCGCACGCCTGAGCCGCACGCGGGACGAATTCCGGACCCGCCCCTGGCGGGTCCGGCCGTATTCATTTTCTGAGGAGAACTCCCATGGCCGATATCACCGGCGCGATGGTCAAGGATCTGCGTGAGAAGACCGGCGCGGGCATGATGGATTGCAAGAAGGCGCTGGTCGAGACCGACGGCGACATGGAAGCCGCGGTCGACTGGCTACGCAAGAAGGGTCTTGCCGCGGCGGCGAAGAAGTCGGGGCGGACCGCGGCGGAAGGGCTTGTCGGTGTCGCCCATGAGGGCAACAGGGCGTCGATGGTCGAGGTGAATGCCGAGACCGACTTCGTGGCGCGGAACGAGGCGTTCCAGAATTTCGTCGAGACGGTGGCGAAGCTGGCGCTCACCGTGGGCGAGGATGTCGAGGCGCTGAAGGCGGCGGCCTTTCCGGGCAAGTCGCACAGCGTCGCGGACGAGCTGGTGAGCCTGGTGGCGACGGTCGGCGAGAACATGTCGATCCGGCGGGCCGCGGTGGTCGAGGTGAAGGACGGCGTTGCCGCGTCATACGTGCATGGCGCGCTGAAGCCGGGGCTCGGCAAGATCGGCGTGCTGGTGGCGCTGGAAGGCAAGGCCGACGAGGCGCTGAGCACGCTGGGGCGGCAGATCGGCATGCATGTCGCGGCGACGCGGCCGGATGCGCTGAGCATCGCCGATGTCGATCCGTCGGCGCTGGAGCGCGAGAAGGCGGTGCTGGCCGAGCAGGCGCGCGCCTCCGGCAAGCCGGAAGCGATCATCGAGAAGATGGTCGAGGGCCGGGTGAAGAAGTTCTACGAGGACGTGGTGCTGCTGGAGCAGACCTGGGTGCACGACGGCGAAAGCAAGGTGCAGAAGATCGTCCAGAGCGCCGGGGCGACCCTGACCCGTTTCGTGCGGTTCACCCTCGGCGAGGGAATCGAGAAGGAAGCCACCGACTTCGCGGCGGAGGTCGCGGCGGCGGCGGGCGGCTGATATCTTGATCCGCTCCGCCGCGCGGTGACGCGGGGCGGGCGAAAATGCCTGGAGACGGCGGTGCGAGGTTCGCGCCGCCGTTTTCGTTTTGGGGCGGTGCGGGTTCGGCCGCCGGCGGTCGGGGCCTCGGGCGGCGCGGGCGGTGGAGCGCCGGCGGCAACGGAATGCCGAGCGTGTGGCAGAGCGGGCGCAGGGCGCGGCCGGTGGCCGGGCGGGATTCGATGGCCGCCCGCATGTCGGGTTCGGCGAGGAGCGCGCGGAGCTGGGCGCGGGCGGCGGCCGCGCCGGGCAGGAGGTTCAGCAGCCAGGCGTAGCGGCGCGGCAGGGTTTTACGCGCGCGGGGGCGGGGCGTGGACGGCGCGACGCGGCGCGGACGCGGGCGGGATGCGAGATGGGCGGCGAAGCGGGCCGCGAAAAACCGCAGGCGGGCGCAGACGAGGATGATGAACGGCCCGGCGAGGCCGCGGGCGAGGCCCTCGGCCGCGACGACGCAATACAACCCGTCAAGGATGCGGGCGAGACGCTCGGCCGGGGTTGCGGGGCTGCACGCGGTCATGGACCAGTATGGACCATGAAGGCCGGGGGATGGGCAAGCGTTTTTGCTCCGCTCCGCCTTGCTCCCCCCGCCCTGCCCTGCCCCCGGCCCCGGCCGGGCGGGATCGGGCCTGTCGGGTCAGGCGGGTTCGGCGACGCGGCGCGCGCGGCGCGGCGGGGTGCGGGCCGGGGCGATGGGGGCGGATGCTGTCGGTGCCGCGTGGGCAGGTGCCGCGTGGGCGGGTGCCGCGTAGGCGGGTGCGGCGTGGGCGGTGCGGAAGCCGGAGACGCGGCCGGCGAGGCGGCTGATTTCCTCGCGCAGGGAGTGGGTGGCGGCGGAGGTCTGTTCGACCATGGCGGCGTTCTGCTGGACGGCCTGGTTCATCTGGCCGGTGGCGGCGTTGATTTCGGCGAGGCTGCCGGCCTGTTCGGCGGCGGCGGTGGCGATTTCGCCGACGAGGCCGTGCAGGTCGGTGACGTGGCCGAGGATGGTATCCAGTGCCGTGCCGGTTTCGCCGACGAGGCGGACGCCGTTGCCGACCTGTTCGGAGGAGCGGGCGATGAGCAGCTTGATGGATTTGGCGGCATCGGCGGAGCGGTGCGCGAGGGCGCGGACCTCGGAGGCGACGACGGCGAAGCCGCGCCCGGCATCGCCGGCGCGGGCGGCCTCGACCCCGGCGTTGAGGGCGAGGAGGTTGGTCTGGAAGGCCATTTCGTCGATCAGGCCGATGATCTGGTCGATTTCGCGGGCGGAGGTTTCGATGCGGTTCATGGCGACCACGGCCTCGCCGACGATGGCGTGGGACTTGCGCGCGGCGTTGTTGGTGGCGTCGACGGCGCTGGCGGCCTTGGAGGCGTTGTCGGCGGTGCGGCGGATGCCGGTGGTGACGCTGTCGAGCACGGAGGAGGTTTCCTCCAGGGTGGAGGCCTGCTGTTCGGTGCGGCGGGCGAGATCCTCGGCGGCTTCGGCGATTTCGGCGACGCCGAGATTGATTTCGTCGGTGCTCTGGCGGACGCCGTTGACGCTTTCGGCGAGGCGGCTGGCGGCGGTGTTGAAGTCGATGCGGAGCTTGTCGAGCGAGGGGATCAGCTGGCGGTCGACGGAGGCGGTGAGATCGCCTTCGGAGACGCGTTCGAGGGCGTCGCCGACGACGTTCACCTCGGCCATGCGTTCGGTGAGGTCGACCGCGAACTTGACGACCTTCGTGACCTTGCCCTCGGCGTCGTAGACCGGGTTGTAGGTGGCCTGGAGCCAGACGTGGCGGCCGCCCTTGGCGACGCGCTCGAACTCGGCGGAGAGGAATTCGCCCTGGCGCAGGCGCTCCCAGAAGGCCTGGTATTCGCGGCTGGCGGCGTAGCCATCGATCGCGAAGAGGCTGTGCTGGCGGCCCACGACCTCGTCGCGCGCGTAGCCCATGAGGTGGAGGAAATTGTCATTGGCTTCGAGGATGGTGCCGTCGAGCGCGAACTTGATGACGGCCTGGGAGCGCTCGATGGCGTTGAGGATGCTCTGGTTTTCGGCGGCGGCCCGTTTCTCGGCGGTGATGTCGAGGGCGACCTTGACCACCTTCGCGACCTTGCCGGCGCGGTTGCGGACGGGGACGTAGGAGGCGCGGAGCCAGACATCGCCGCCGGACTTGGCGATGCGGCGGAACTCGCCGGAGCAGAAGGCGCCGCCGCGCAGGCGCTGCCAGAACTCGCCGTAGGCGGCGGCATCGCGTTCCTCGGCGGAGAGAAAGATGCGGTGATGGCGGCCGGCGATTTCGCCGATGCGGTAGCCCATCAACTGAAGAAAATTGTCGTTGGCATCAGTAATCGTACCGTCGGGGGCAAAGCTGATGATGCCGAAGGAGTCCCCAAGTGCGTCGAATGTTCGAGAATTATCTAAAATTTGACGCATATTGCCAATCGTCATGTATCGGACTCCGTGTTGACTTGGTCTGTTCTTGTTTGTTGCGGGTCTATGCCGGTTTTCTTAACAGGTTCTTGCGCCAGTCCGTGTTTTTTCGCCGCCTGCCATACGGCGCGGACATGGTGGCGCGATTCCGCTTCGGGTCGGGCGGCGGGCGGGTTAGGGTTGCGGGGTGACGACGCCGGAGGGTGGTTCGATGGAGGCGATGGAGATTGCGGGCGGGTGCCATTGCGGGGCGGTGCGGTATGCGATCGGCGGGCGGCCCCGGCGGCATTCGCTGTGTTTCTGCGCCGATTGCCGGCGCTGCGCGGGGGCGCCGGTGGTGGGCTGGGCGGTGGTGGACGAGGGTTTGCTCCGGGTCAGCGGCGAGGTCGCGGTCTATCGCTCCTCCGGCGACGTGGAGCGCTCGTTCTGCCCGAGATGCGGCGCAGGGCTGTTCTACCGGAGCAAAAAACTGTTTCCGGGGAGCGTGGACGTGCAGACGGGCACGTTCGACGACCCCGAGATTCTGCCCCCGACCGAGGCGATCCAGATGGCGGAAGCGCCGTCATGGATGGCGGGGATTGGGGAGTTGCCGAAGCATTGGCGGTGGCCTTAAACGGCGATCCCGAGGGCCCGAACGCCGACTGAGCCCTGCTGGCCGGCTGCCCGAGGATGGATGCGGGTCCGGAGCGTGCGATCGGCGCGAGGGGCGGTGCCGGTCCCGAGGGCTAAGCGGGCGACCATACGGCGCGGGCACGGTGGCGCGATTCCGCTTCGGGGCTTTATTTCGATTTCGTTTGGGTGCGATAGTCGGAACCGGTTGTTAACGGGTGGGCCAAGATGACGGATGCTCAGGGCGCGAAGCGACCAAAAGGACGCACGCTGGTGGAGTTTGGGGAACTCAGCACGGCGGAGCGAAAATTGCTGGCCTGTGCGGCGGCGGGAGATGTGGCGGATTTCGGCAACGTGCGGCCGGAGAGTGTCAACGACGCCAACAAGGTGCGCGGCGCGTTCATCCGGTTTCTGGCGCTAGGCGGGGACGAGGACGCGCCCGTGCATGAGACAGGTGTGCAGCTTCAGGGCGCGTGGGTCGAGGGCGCGTTCGATCTGGACGGGGTGGAGACCAAGGGTGGGCTTTATCTGGTTGAGTCCGCATTTGAGGCCGCGCCGGTTTTCCGTGATTCGCGGATCAGGGGTTCGCTCACTTTGAGCGGCAGCAAGATACCGGGTTTGCTAGGTGATCGTCTGACCTGCGACAGCTCACTGTTTTTGACAAGCAAGTTTGTCACGGCTGGTGAAGTAAGGCTGCTCGGGGCGAAAATCGGCTGTAATTTCGAGTGTTCCGGCGGTACGTTCCGGAATGAGGATGGCGATGCAATTAGCGCCGATGGAATCGTTGTCGCGGGCGATGTGTTCATGGACGATACATTCAAGGCGACCGGCGACGTGCGGCTGCTCGGAGCGAAAATTGGCGGCGATTTCGCGTGCTCCGGCGGTACGTTCAACAACAAGAATCAAAAGGCCCTAAGCGCCGATCGAATCGATGTCGCGGGCGATGTGTTCATGAACGATACATTCAAGGCGACCGGCGAGGTGCGGCTGCTCGGAGCAAAAATCGGGGGAAATCTCGTTTGTCGCAGGGGGACATTTCGGGGCAAGCAAGATGAAACCAAGGACAATCAAAAAGCCATCGTCATGCAGGGAGCCCACGTCGATGGTGCATTGTTAATTGACAAAATTACGATCGAGGCGGGGATGATCGATCTGAGCAGCGCGACGGTCTCCCGCCTCGTCGACGACTCAAAAACGTGGGCAAAAGGGGTCATGCTCGACGGTTTTGTTTACAACACGATCAGTGGAGAAGCGCCGACTGACGCAAAGATGCGAATTGGCTGGCTCGACAAGCAATCCGAGGCCGATAGTGGCAAAGATGGCAAAGGAGCGGAATTCCGGCCGCAGCCCTGGCAGCAGCTTCGCAAGGTGCTGCGGGAGATGGGGCATTACGAGGCGGCGCGGGAAGTCGGGATTGCTTTCGAACAGCGCAAGCGGGAGTGCGGGCTGATCGGGCAGGTGCCCGAGATTTCGGTGGGTCAGGCGCTGCGTGCGGTCGGCGGTTCGGTTTATGGAAAGACGGCGCGGCTGCTGCATATCGGGTATGGCGCGCTGGTCGGGTATGGATACCGGCCGCTCAGGCTGTTGATGATTGCCACGGTTGTCTGGCTAGTCTTTGGTGGTGGCTATTTCGCCGCGGCGCGATGGGATGGCGCTTTCGTGCCGTCCACACAGGCATTGTTTTCACGGTATGGCGAAAGGTGCGGGTTGCCGGCGCATGTTCGGTGGACGGATTGCAAGGCAATAAGGCTTGAGTATCCGCAGTTCTATCCGCTGGCCTATTCGCTGAACGTGCTGCTGCCGGTGGGCAATCTGGGGCAGGAGGGGACGTGGCGGCCGGAGACGGGGACTTGGGGCGGGCGGATTGCACAGTTCGCGGTGTGGTTCGAGACGCTGTTCGGCTGGATGGCCGGCCTGATCCTCGTCGCCGTGGTGTCGGGGCTTGCCAAGCGCGACGAGTAATCCACACGTCAAAAGGAGCAAAAGTTTTTGCTTCTTTTTTCAAAAAGAAGCTCTTTTGTTCCCCTTCCCGTCCCCTCCCCTCACACGGAGAAATACTTCGCGTGCGGGTTGAGGACGACGATGGCGCTGGTGGATTGTTCGGGGTGGAGCTGGTGTTCGTCCGAGAGCGACACGCCGATGCGTTCGGCGTCGAGGAGGCGGAGGAGAAGAATTTGGTCCTCGAGGTTCGGGCAGGCGGGGTAGCCGAAGGAGTAGCGTGAGCCGCGGTAGGACTGGGCGAGCATTTTTTCCATGTCGCGGTCGTCCTCGGCGGCGAAGCCGAGTTCGGCGCGGATGCGTTTGTGGGTGTATTCGGCCATCGCCTCGGCCATTTCGACGGAGAGGCCGTGGAGGTAGAGGTAGTCCTGGTAGCGGTTTTCCTCGAACCAGGCGCGGGCGGTTTCGGAGGCTTTTGCTCCCATGGTGACGACTTGCAGGCCGATGACGTCGCGCTCGGCGTCGTCCACGTCGCGGAAGAAGTCGGCGATGCAGTCACCGTCGTCGCGGGGCTGGCGCGGGAGGGTGAAGCGGGCGAGTTCGGTGGCGCCGTCCTCGGCGAAGAGGATGAGGTCGTTGCCCTGGCCGGCGGCTTTCCAGTAGCCGTAGATGGCCTGGGGCTTGAGGATGGAGTCGGCGGCGCAGAGGTCGAGCATGCGCTTCATGACGGGGCGGAGTTCCTGACGGGCCCAGCCCATGAAGTCTTCCAATGACTTGCCCTGCTTGCGGAAGCCCCACTGGAACTGGAAGAGGGAGCGTTCGTTGATGTAGGGGACGAGGGCTTTCTGCGGGGCCTCGATGATCCTTGCGCCCCAGAAGGGCGGGGTGGGGACCGGGGTTTCGCGGGTGAGGCGGCGGCGGCGGGCCTGGGCGGCGGAGATGTCGACCGGAGCAAAGCCGCGGGCGTCGGCCTGGCCGAGGGTGCGTTTGGTGTTGCGGGCCTTGCCGCGGCGCTTGGACTGGAGGGCGGCGAGGTAATCGTCGAAGCCGTTGCCGGTGACGCGGTCCATCAGATGGAGGCCGTCGAAGGCGTCGCGCGCGTAGGCGACGCGGCCGGAGGCGTAGGCGGCGACGCAGTCTTCCTCGACATAGTTGCGGGTGAGGGCGGCGCCGCCGAGGAGGACGGGAATGTCGAGCCCCTGGCGGGACATTTCCTCGAGATTTTCGCGCATGACGACGGTGGATTTGACGAGGAGGCCGGACATGCCGATGGCGTGGGCGCGGTGTTCCCTGGCGGCGGCGACCATGTCGGCCAGGGGGACCTTGATGCCGAGATTGACGACGCGGTAGCCGTTGTTGGTGAGGATGATGTCGACGAGGTTCTTGCCGATGTCGTGCACGTCGCCCTTCACGGTGGCGAGGACGATGGTGCCTTTCTGCTGGCCCTCGACGCGCTCCATGTAGGGTTCGAGGTAGGCGACGGCGGCCTTCATGGTTTCGGCGGATTGCAGGACGAAGGGGAGCTGCATCTTGCCGGCGCCGAAGAGCTCGCCCACGGTTTTCATGCCGTCGAGCAGGAGGTTGTTGATGATGTCGAGCGGGGCGTGGGTTTTCATCGCCTCGTCGAGATCGTCGGCGAGGCCCTTGCGGTCGCCATCGACGATGCGGTCGCGCAGGCGGCCCTCGACGGTGTCGGCCCTGGCCTTCTTCACCGCGTCGGCGGCCTTGCGGTCGGCGAACATTTCGAGGACGCGCTGGAGGGGGTCGTAGTCCTCGCGGCGGCGGTCGAAGATGAGGTCTTCCATGACCTGCACTTCCTCGAGCGGGATGAGGTGCAGGGGGCGGATCTTGGAGACGTGGACGATGGCGCCGGTCATGCCGGCCTTCACCGCGTGGTCGAGGAAGACGGAGTTCAGCACCGCGCGGGCGGCGGGGTTGAGGCCGAAGGAGATGTTGGACAGGCCGAGGATGATCTGGATGTCGGGGAAGGCATCGCGGATCAGCCTGATGCCTTCGAGGGTCCAGAGGCCGAGCTTGCGGTCGTCCTCGTTGCCGGTGGCGATGGTGAAGGTGAGCGGGTCGATCAGCAGGTCGGATTGCGGGAGGCCGTGCTTGCGGCAGGCGAAATCGACCAGGCGGGTGGCGATTTCGAGCTTCTGCGCCGGCTCCTTGGCCATGCCGGTCTCGTCGATGGTGAGGGCGATGACGGCGGCGCCGAACTTGCGGGCGAGGAGCATGCGCTCCTCGGCGATGTGTTCGCCATCCTCGAAATTGATCGAGTTGATGATGGGCTTGCCGCCGTGGAGCTTGAGGGCGGCCTCGATGACGGGGGTTTCGGTGGAGTCGATCACCAGCGGGGCGTTCACCGACGAGGTGAAGCGGGTGATGATTTCGGACATTTCGCCGAGTTCGTCGCGGCCGACGAAGGCGGTGCAGATGTCGAGCGCGTTGGAGGCCTCGGCGACCTGTTCGCGGCCCATGGCGATGCAGCCGTCCCAGTCGTGCCGCTCCTGCAGCTCGCGCCATTTCTTCGAGCCGTTGGCGTTGCAGCGCTCGCCGATGGAGAAATAGGCGTTCTCCTGGCGCAGCGGGGTGGAGCCGTAGAGGCTGGCGACCGAGGGGATCCAGACCGGCTTGCGCGGGACGGGCGCGGGGCGGACTTCGCCGAGGCGGCGGAGCATGGCGTCGAGGGCGGCGATATGCGGGGTGGAGGTGCCGCAGCAGCCGCCGATGAGGTTGATGCCGTCCTCGCGGATGAAGCGTTCGAGCCAGGTGGCGAGTTCGTCCGGCGTGAGCGGGTAATGGGTCTTGCCATCGACCAGCTCGGGCAGGCCGGCATTGGGCTGCACCGAGATGAGGCCGGGCCAGTTCTGCGCGAGGTAGCGCACGTGCTCGGCCATTTCCTGCGGGCCGGTGGCGCAGTTCAGGCCGATCAGCGGCACGTCGAGCGCCTGGATCACGGTGGCGGCGGCGGCGATGTCCGGCCCGACGAGCAGGGTGCCGGTGGTCTCGACGGTGACCTGGACGAAGATCGGCGTGTCGCGTTTCTGCTCGGCGCGGGCGATCCTGGCGCCGTTGACGGCGGCCTTGATCTGCAGCGTGTCCTGGCAGGTTTCGATCAGGATGGCGTCGACCCCGCCCTCGATCAGGCCGCGGCACTGCTCGGCGAGGCCGGCTTCCAGCGGGTCGTATTCGATGTTGCCGAGGGTGGGCAGCTTGGTGCCGGGGCCGACGCTGCCGATCACGTAGCGGTCGCGCCCGTCGGCGAAGGTTTCGGCGGCCTCGCGGGCGAGTTCGGCGGCGACGCGGTTGATCTCGCGGGCGCGGTCGCCGAGCTCGAACTCGGCGAGGGTGATGGGCGAGCCGCCGAAGCTGTTGGTCTCCACCATGTCGGCGCCGGCTTCGTAGTAGCCGCGATGGATCTCGCGCACGAGGTCGGGGCGGGAGAGGTTCAATACCTCGGTGCAGTTTTCCTTGCCCCAGAAATCGCGCTCGGTATCGAGGGTGAGGGCCTGGACGCGCGATCCCATGCCGCCGTCGCAGAGGAGGACGCGGTGGCGGAGGGCTTCGAGGAGGGAGGGTCTGCTCATGGTGGTGGGAATATAGGATGCGCGCCACATTTCCAATGCGGGGCGGCGGCGGGCTGCATTGATCGGGGCGGGCCGGGGCGTATACCGGCGGCGGCGGAGGGATATGGATGACGGTGGGTGGCGATGAGGGGGCGCGCTTGCGCGACGACGAGGGCGCGCGCGACGGGCGGTTCGCGACCGGGGTGGCGGCGGTGCTGTTCGCCTCGCTGGTCTGGGGCACGACCGGCACGGCGGCGACGTTCGCGCCCGCGGTCGGGCCGCTGGCGATCGGCGCGGCGGCGATGGGGATCGGCGGGCTGTTGCAGGCGCTGCTCGCCGCCCCGCGCATCCTGCGCGACCTGCCGGCGCTGGCGCGGCATGGCGGGCTGCTGGCGGCGGGCGGTGTCGCGGTCGCGCTCTACCCCCTCGCCTTCTACAGCTCGATGCGGCTCTCCGGTGTGGCGGTGGGAACGGTGGTGACGCTCGGCTCGGCGCCGATCTTCTCGGCGCTGATCGAGCGCGTGCTCGCCGGCACCCGGCTGAGCGGGCGCTGGGTCGCCGGGGCGCTGCCGGGGATTGCCGGCATGGCGCTGCTCGCCTTTTCGGAACCGGGGGCGGAAGCGGGCGATGGAAGCGTCCTCGGGATCGGGCTCGGCCTCGTCGGCGGGCTGACCTATGCGCTCTACGCCTGGACCGCGCGGGGGATGATGCTGCGCGGCATCCGCCCGGCGGTGGCGATGGGGGCGACGTTCGGGATCGGCGGCGCGCTGCTGATGCCGGTGCTGGCGGCGACCGGCGGCGCCTTTCTCGACTCCTGGGGCAATGCGGCGGTGGGGATCTACATGGCGGGGGTGCCGATGTTTCTCGGCTATCTCTGCTTCGGCGTCGGGCTCGCGCGGATTCCGGTGAGTGTGGCGACGACGATCACGCTGGTCGAGCCGGTGGTGGCGGCGGTGCTGGCGGTGCTCGTCGTCGGCGAGCGGCTGAAGCCGGCGGGATGGGCGGGGGCGGCGCTGGTGATCGCCGGGCTGGTGGTGACGGCGGCGCCGGGCCGGCGCGGCGGTGGGGCGGTCGCCGATCCGCCCGGAGCGGATGCGGTGCCCTACCCGATCGACAGATAGAGCCGCAGCGCCGAGGCCAGGCCGGCGAGGCCGGCGAGGCCGACGACCGCGGTGATGACATGCCCGAAGACGGAAGGCGGGATGCGGCGCACGGCGCGGATGCCGGCGAAGGTGCCGAGGGCGGCGGCCGGGGCGAGCCAGAGGCCGGAGAGCAGCCAGTGCGGGCGGGCGATGCCGCCGGCGAGGGCGACGGCGATCGCGAGGACGTAGCTCAGCAGATTGAACATCACGAGGATGGCGCGGCTGTCGGCGACGGCGCGGCCCTGCCAGGCGACGACCATGGCCGGGACCGGCCCGCCCATGCTGGTGCAGCCGTTCAGCAGGCCGCCGAGCAGGGCGCCGGCGGCGAGCGGGCCGGCGCCGCCGCCGAGCCGGACCCGCACGCGGGCGAGGCGGAGGATGGTGACGCCGACCGCAAGCCCGGCAATGACGAATTTCAGCGCCGGGCGGGCGACCAGGCCGAGCAGCGCGATGCCCGCCGGCGTGCCGAGCGCGGTGCCGAGAAGGACGGGCAGCGCGCGGTCCCGGGTGATGGCGTGGCGGAGTTCGGCGATCACGCCGAGGCTCATCAGCGTGCCGAGCACGAGGGCGGCGAACACGACATGGCGCGGATCGTCGGAGATCAGCGAGAGCAGCGGCGTGAAGACGACGGCGAAGCCGAAACCGGCGAAGCCCTTGACGAAGCCGGCGGCGAAGGCGGCGAGGGCGGCGGCGGCGAGCAGGGGCGGCGCGAGCGGGACCAGCACCGGTCAGATCCGGCCGGACGGGAAGACGGGCGGGCGGGCGATGAGGCGAACTCCTGCGGACAACACGGCAGCGGCAACGTATCGTCCGGCCCGTGTTGCTGGCAAGGCGGCCGGGCTTGCGGCGGCGGCGGCCGATTGCCACGTCGCGCCACGGTGGGATTTAGCGGGGCGGGGATTTCGCGGCGCCGGCCGGAGCAAGAAGAAGGAGCAAAAATGCGGATCGGAATCAGGTTTGGCGGGGCGGTGGCGCCGGGGGATGCGGTGCTGGTGCAGGAGGGGTTCGCGCCGCCTTCCGGCGCGCGGGTCGTGGGCGGGTTCCGGGCGGAGGAGGTGCGGCGGTTCGGGCATGGGATCGGGTGTTCGTGCTGCGTGCCGCGCGGCGCGGTGGCGGCGGCGCTGACGCGGCTGTTTCTCGACCGGGCGCGGGGCACCGAGGACGGGTCGGGCGATGTGGTGATTGTCGGCGATACTAACGGCGAGGCGGCGGTGCGGGCGGCGGTCGCGGGCGATGTGCTGCTGCGGGCGCGATTTTTTTTCGCTCCTGCCGCGGGCGAAGCCGCGGCGCGGGACGGCGGATAACTTCAATTCTTTCAGATGATTGACTGATCGATCGGCTTGGTGATGCTGGCGATCCGCCGACAGGCCCGGTTGCGGCCGCGCGATTCTTGTTGTTAGTTTTATTGACATCACTAACCGGCTGAACTAACAATCCGCTCATCAACGAGGAGATGAGCGATGCCCGAACGCCGCATCTGGACCGACGCCGCCGACGAGACGATCCGCCGCATGCGGGTGGACGGGGCGACCTGGGCGGCGATTGCCGCCGTGCTCGGCCTGTCGCGCAACACGATCATCGAGCGCGGGCGGCGGCTCTGCGCCGCCGGCGGGCCGAGCCAGGCGGCGCGGCCGAAGCCGCCGCCGGAGGACGATCCGAACCGCCCGCCGCTGCCGGCCGGGCATCCGCGCTCCTGGGGGCTGCTGACGCGCGGGACGATTCTGGAGGGCACGGCGTTCGTCCCCCTCGCCGCCCCCGGGCGGGAGGATGAGCGATGAGCGCGGTGCGGGCGCGCCGGGCGGGCGAGGTGCTCGGCTCGGGGATCGGCGCCGCGGGGGTGGAACGGCGGGTGGAGATCGGCCCCTGCCCGGCGGTGAGCGGGGCGGCGGACCCGATCGGCGCGATCGCATCAAGGCTGGAGGCGGCGGGGTCGTGCCTGCTGGCGCTGCCGGAGCGGGGCTATTCGCCGCACCTCAGGATCACCCGCTACGAGGTGGTGCGCAGCGCGCTCGACGCCTATGGCTGGGAGGCCTCGCGCATCCGCCCGCCGCACCCCTCGGGTGCGGAGATCGACCGCATGGACGAGGCGCTCGGCTGGCTCGCCGCGATCCCCGAGGAGCGGTTCGTGCTGCGGCGGATTCTCGGCGCGCGGGCGCTGACCCATCCGCTGACCGGGCGGCACCTGTTTCCCTGGCGCAGGCTCGGCGGCGTGCTGGGGGCGGACCACAAATCGGTGCAGCGGTGGCATCGCGAGGGGCTCGGCATCGTGCTCGCGGCCCTGGTGGCGGCGGAGCGCAAACTTGCCGAAAGCCGCGCATCGCGTTAAGCCGCCGCATCCTTATCGCAGTTCGAGTGTGAATTCATGAAGCAGCAGGCGAATCTGATCCGCGCCGGCCAGGTGATCGAGCATGACGGTCGCCGCTGGACGGTGCTCAAGCAGCAGATCATCACCCCGGGCAAGGGGGGCGCGTTCATCCAGGTGGAGATGCGCGACCTCAAGACCGGGAACAAGACCAACGAGCGCTGGCGCACCGCCGACACGGTCGAGCGGCTGATGACGGACAACCGCGACTACACCTATTCCTACACCGACGGCGACAACCTGGTGCTGATGGACGGCGAGACCTTCGAGCAGTTCCTGGTGCCGGCCGAGCTGCTCGGCGATCAGGCGCCGTTCCTGCAGGACAACATGGCGGTGATCGTCGACCTGGTGGAGGGCGACCCGGTGGGCATCCACCTGCCGGCGACGGTGACGCTGGAGATCGTCGAGGCCGATCCGGTGGTGAAGGGGCAGACCGCCTCCTCCTCCTACAAGCCGGCGAAGCTGTCGAACGGGGTGAAGGTGATGGTGCCGCCCTTCATCGAGGCGGGCGAGCGCATCGTCGTCCGCACCGAGGATTCGACCTACGTCGAGCGGGCCAAGGGCTGAGGCCGGGCGCGGCGCACGGGCGCCGCGCCGGACCGTTTTCCGGAGTATCGAGCCATGACCCCCCGCCGTTCCGCGCACATGACCATCATGGTCGCCGCGGCCCAGAAGGCCGCGCGACGGCTGGTCCGCGATTTCAACGAGGTCGAACATCTCCAGGTCTCGGTGAAGGGGCCGTCCGACTTCGTCAGCCAGGCGGACATGCGCGCCGAGCAGACGATCCGCGAGGAGCTGGAGCGCGCCCGGCCCGGCTACGCCTTCCTGATGGAGGAAAGCGGGGCGCATGGCTCGGAGAACTGGGCGTGGCGGTGGATCGTCGATCCGCTCGACGGGACGACCAATTTCCTGCACGCGATTCCGAACTGGGCGATCTCGATCGCGCTGGAGAAGCGGCTGCCGGAGGGCGGCAGCGAGATCGTCGCCGGCATGGTGATGGCGCCGGCGCTCGACGAGCTGTTCTGGGCCGAAAAGGGCGCGGGCGCCTATCTCAACGACCGGCGGCTGCGGGTGTCGTCGCGGCGGGACTGGTCGAGCGCGCTGTTCGCGACGGGGATTCCCTTCGCCCGGACCGCGCCGCGCAACCGCCTCGCCTTCGCCCGCGTGCTCGGCGCGCTGATGCCGGAGACGGCGGGCGTGCGGCGGATGGGCTCGGCCTCGCTCGACCTCGCCTGGACGGCGGCGGGGCGGTATGACGGCTACTGGGAACTCGGCACCCATCTGTGGGATGTCGCCGCCGGCGCGCTGATGGTGCGCGAGGCGGGCGGCTACGCCACCGCGCCGGATGGGGGCGATGCGCTGAGCGGCGACATCGTCGCCGGCAACCCGCATATCCACCCGCGGCTGCGCGAGCTGGTGGGCTCGGCGCTGGAGACCGCGAAAACCTGATCCGGGCCGCCATTGAGCGGCATGGGAGACATGCGCTAGTGTCGCACGCGATGCGACATTGCGGCTTCCTCGCGGCGTGCATGGCGGCCGCGTTCATCCTCATTCATCCGGCGCCGGCGCAGGTTGTCGTCAACCCGCAGGCGCTGCGGCAGCTCGGCGGGCCCGCGCCGGCGGCGAAGCCCGCGACGCCGGCGCCCGACCGGCGGGCGGTGCCGAAGCCGGCGATCGTCCGGCGGCCGGCGCCGCATCGCGCCGTGTCGCGCCTGCCGCTGCCGCCGCCCCCCGCGCCGGTGATCGCCGCGGCGCGGCCCGCCCTGCCCCATCCGGCGCCGAAGCCGGCACCCAAACCGCAGCCGGCAGCGCCGAAGCCGCCCGCGCCCGTCGCCATCGTGATGCCCGGCACCAGCGCGGCGCCGGGACCGCGGGGCGAGGCGGCGGTGAAGCGGTTTCTCGCCGCGCCCCGGCCGCGCGGGCTGCGCTTCCTGGTGCGCGCGACCGCGCCGGGGGTGGCCGACGATCCCTCCATCGCGCGGCGGCTGGCGCTGCGGCGGGGGATGGCGGTGCGCCACATGCTGCTGAAGGCCGGGATTCCGGCAGAGCGGATCATCGTGCAGGCGCTCGGCAATCCGCCGGGCGCGCCGGACGACCGCGTGACGCTGAGCACCCTTCCCTGAGGCAGGAGCCCCGATGACCCGACCGAACAGCTACCTGATCCGCATGCTGGTGTTCCTGGTCCTGGTCTACGGGCTGGCCGCCTTCCTCGCGCCGACGCTGGAGAAGTTCTTCCTCGCCAACCCGGTGGTGAACTCGGTGATCGCGGTGGTGGAGGTGTTCGGCATCTTCTGGAACCTGCGGCAGGTGATGCGGCTGAGCCCGGAAGTGGACTGGGTGGAGCGGTTCCAGCGCTCGCGCGCCTCGATCGAGCATGGGCCGAAACCGCGGCTGCTGCTGCCGATGGCGCGGATGTTCGGCGGGCGGCACGAGGACGGGCGGCGGGTGACGCTGTCGGTCGCGAGCATGCGGACCATGCTGGATGGCATCGCCAGCCGGCTCGACGAAAGCCGCGAGACCTCGCGCTACGTGACCGGGGTGATGATCTTCCTCGGCCTGCTCGGGACGTTCTGGGGGCTGCTGAAGACGGTGCACGCGGTGGCCGCGGTGATCGCGGCGATGAACCTCGCGGGCGGGGACGTGAACGGGATGTTCGCCCAGCTCAAGGCCGGGCTCGCCGGGCCGCTGGCGGGGATGGGCACGGCGTTCTCCTCCTCGATGTTCGGGCTTTCGGGCGCGCTGATCCTCGGCTTCCTCGACCTGACGGCGGGACAGGCGATGACGCGCTTCTTCAATGAGCTGGAGGAGTGGCTCGCCGGGCTGACGCGGGTGTCCTCGGGGGCGGTGGCCGCGGATGGCGAGGGCGGGCTGCCGGCCTATGCGCAGGCGCTGCTGGAGCAGAACACCGAGAATGTCGAGGCGCTGCAACGGCTGCTGGCGCGCAGCGAGGAGAGCCGGCACGACGCCACGCGGACGATCGCGGAGATGAGCGAGCGGATGAACGTGCTGGCGGAATCGATCCAGAACTCGCAGCGGGTGATGCTGCGGGTGGGCGAAGGGCTGGCCGCCCTCACCCGCCTCGCCGAACGCAGCGACGAGCGCAACGGCAGCGAGATCGCGCGGGCGCATCTGCGCAACATCGAACTGCTGATCGCGCGGATGATCGCCGAGGCGGAACAGGGGCGGGTGCAGGGGCTCGCCGATCTGCGCCACGACCTCAACGTGCTGACCCGGACCGTCGCCGCGCGGTTCGACGAGGCGAAGGGCTGAGCCATGGCACGCACGATCCGCGGCCGCAACAACGGGCTGGAGATCTGGCCGGGCTATGTCGACGCGCTGTCGACCCTGCTGATGGTGACGATCTTCGTGCTGCTCGTCTTCGTGCTGGCGGAGGCGTTCCTGTCGGTGGCGCTGTCGGGGCGGAACAAGACGATCACCGCGCTGCGCAGCGAGATCGCCCAGCTCTCGCACGTGCTGGCGCTGCAGAAATCGAAGACCGCCTCGCTGCAGGACGAACTCGCCAGCATGGCCTCGCTGATGAAGGCGGCGAAGACGCGCGAGGCCGCGCTGATGGCGGCGAACGCGGCGCTCACGGCGAAGACCGCGACGCTCGGCGCCGCCGTGACGGCGGCGGGCGGGAAACTCGCCGGCCAGGTGAAGCTGAACGCGCAGGAGCTGCAGACGGTCAGCCTGCTCAACCAGCAGATCGCGGCGCTGCGGCTGCAGCTCGCGACGATCGCCGCAGCGCTCGATGCGGCGCAGAAGAAGGACCAGGAAGAGCACGTGCAGATCGCCGATCTCGGCCAGCGGCTGAACGAGGCGCTGGCGCGCAAGGTGCAGTCGCTGGAGCAGTATCGCAGCGAGTTCTTCGGCGTGCTGCGCAAGGCGCTGGCGGACCAGAAGGACATCAAGGTGGTGGGCGACCGCTTCGTGTTCGAGAGCGCGGTGCTGTTCCCCTCCGACTCGGCACGGCTCTCGGCCAAGGGCAAGGCGGAGATCGCGAAGGTGGCGCAGGCGATCGAGGCGATCGCGCCGAAGATTCCGGACAAGATCAACTGGGTGCTGAGCGTCACCGGCTATGCCGACAAGGAGGCGATCACCGGCGGGCCGTACAAGGACAATTTCGACCTCTCGGCGGCGCGCGCGCTTTCGGTGCTGCACCTGCTGATCGCGGACGGGGTGCCGAAGAACCGGGTGGTGGCGGCCGGGTTCGGCGCGGATCACCCGATCGCCACGGGCAATACGCCGCAGGACCTCGCGCAGAACCGGCGGATCGAGTTCCGGCTCACCTCGGCGGATTGAGGCGCGGGCGCTGCCCTCAGGCGACCAGCGGGGCGCGGAGGGCGGCGGCGCGGGCCCAGCTTTCGGCGGCGTCCTGGTCGAAGAGTTCGGCGAGTTTCTTCATCATCGTGCCGCCGAGTTCCTCGGCATCGACCAGGGTGACGGCGCGGCGGTAGTAGCGCGTGACGTCGTGGCCGATGCCGATGGCGACCAGCTCGACGAAGTCGCGGCTTTCGATGTCGCGGATCACGTCGCGCAGATGGCGTTCGAGATAGCTGCCCTGGTTGACCGAGAGGGTGGAATCGTCGACCGGCGCGCCATCGGAGATGACCATCAGGATGCGGCGGTGCTCGGGCCGGGCGCAGAGGCGGCGATAGGCCCAGGCCAGGGCCTCGCCGTCGATGTTTTCCTTGAGCAGCCCCTCGCGCAGCATCAGGCCGAGATTGCGGCGGGCGCGGCGCCAGGGTTCGTCCGCCCCCTTGTAGACGATGTGGCGGAGGTCGTTCAGCCGGCCGGGATTGCGCGGCTTGCCGTCCGCCACCCATTTCTCGCGGCTCTGCCCGCCCTTCCAGGCGCGGGTGGTGAAGCCGAGGATTTCCACCTTCACCGCGCAGCGCTCCAGCGTGCGGGCCAGGATGTCGCTGCACATGGCGGCGACCGAGATCGGCCGGCCGCGCATCGAGCCGGAATTGTCGATCAGCAGGGTCACCACCGTGTCGCGGAATTCCATCTCGCGCTCGCGCTTGAAGGAGAGCGGCAGCAGCGGGTCGGCGACGACGCGGGCGAGGCGGCCGACATCGAGCAGGCCTTCCTCCAGGTCGAAATCCCAGGCGCGCTGCTGCTGGGCGAGCAGGCGGCGCTGCAGCCGGTTGGCGAGCTTGGAGACCACGCCGTGGAGATGCTGGAGCTGCTGGTCGAGCTGCTGGCGCAGGCGGGCGAGTTCCTCGGGATCGCAGAGCTGCTCGGCGCCGATTTCCTCGTCGAAGGCGCGGGTATAGGCGTGGTAGGCGGCACCGGTTTCATCTTCCACCGGCTTGCGGCGCTGCTGCGGGCCGGCGGGCGCCTCGTCCGGCGCGGCGGCGGAATCGTCGTCGGTCTCCTCGTCGGCCTCGGCGTCGGAGGCTTCGGATTCGAGGGAGTCGGGGGCCTCGGAAAGCAGGTCCTGGTCGTCCTCGCGGGTCTGGGTCTCGCCCTCGCCGGAATTGTCCTGCGAGAGGGACTGTTCGCCCTGCTCGCCCTGTTCCTCGCTGTCCTCGCCTTCCTCGGACTCGGCTTCGGCCTCGGCGAGGTCCATCACCGCGAGCAGGCGGCGGGCGGCGCGGGCGAAGGCGTCCTGGTCGGCGCGCTCGGCGGCGAGATCGTCCAGCGCCCGGTCGGCATCGCCGGTCAGGGTCTCGCGCCAGAGATCGAGGATGTGGCGGGCGGCGGCGGGGATCGAGGCCGGGTCCATGCGCTCGCGGGCGAGCAGGCCGAGCGCCTGGGCGGTGGAGAGCTGCTCGGCGCGGCTCATCCGGTCGAGCCCCTCGGCCTCGGCGTCCTCGTTCAGCTTGCGCTGGAGATTGGCGGCGACACCCTGCATGTGGGCGGCGCCGACGATCTCGACGCGGGCCTGTTCCAGCGCGTCGTAGGCATCGCGGGCGTCGCGGGCGACGGGGGCGCGGGCGGCGTGGATGGCGTCGTCGTGATGGCGCAGGCGCAGCGCCATCGCATCGGCGATGCCGCGCAGCCTGGCGACCTCGGCCGGCGGCAGGGCGCGCGTCGGCGCCGGCAGGCGGGCGCGCTTGCCGGCGAGGCCCGCCGCCCCCGGCTGGTAGGCGACCTGCACCTCGTCCGACCCGGCGATGGCGCGGACGGCGCCGGCGGTGGCGCGCTTGAATTCCTCGCTGCGGGAGGGTTCGGCCGGCATCAGGCGCCGCGGCGGGGATGCACGCCGGTTTCAACCTCCGCGTTGAAGCAGCGCTGGTAGTATTCGGCCACGGTGGCGCGCTCGGCCTCGTCGCACTTGTTGAGGAAAGTGAGGCGGAAGGCAAAGCCGACATCGTTGAAGATGCGGGCGTTCTCGGCCCAGGTGATGACGGTGCGCGGGGACATCACGGTGGAGATGTCGCCGTTGATGAAGCCGGCGCGGGTGAGATCGGCCAGGGCGACCATGCTCTCGATCCGCTTCTTCTCCGCCGCGTCCGCCTCGGTGATGCCGAGCTTGGCCATGACGATGGAGACTTCCTGGCCGTGCGGCAGGTAGTTCAGCGTGGCGACGATGTTCCAGCGGTCCATCTGGCCCTGGTTGATCTGCTGGGTGCCGTGATAGAGGCCGGTGGTGTCGCCGAGGCCGACCGTGTTGGCGGTGGCGAAGAGGCGGAAGGCCGGGTGCGGGCGGATGACGCGGTTCTGGTCGAGCAGGGTGAGCTTGCCCTCGACCTCCAGCACGCGCTGGATGACGAACATCACGTCCGGCCGGCCGGCGTCGTATTCGTCGAACACCAGCGCGCAGGGGTGCTGCAGCGCCCAGGGCAGCAGGCCCTCGCGGAATTCGGTGACCTGCTTGCCGTCCTTCAGCACGATCGCGTCCTTGCCGACGAGGTCGATGCGGGAGATGTGGCTGTCGAGATTGACGCGGATGCAGGGCCAGTTGAGGCGGGCGGCGACCTGCTCGATATGCGTCGACTTGCCGGTGCCGTGATAGCCCTGGATCATCACCCGGCGGTTGAGGGCGAAGCCGGCGAGGATGGCGATGGTCGTCTCCGGGTCGAAGCGGTAGGTCGCGTCGATCTCGGGGACGTGCTCGGTGCGCTCGGAGAAGGCGGGGATCTCGAAGCCGCACTCGATGCCGAAGACCTCGCGCGCCGAGACGGTGCGGTCCGGCAGGTTGATCGCCGAGGTCGGCGTGCCGCGGGTTTCGGCGATTGCAGCGAGATTGTTCATCGATCCATCATCCTCAGGTCTCTTGTCGTCAGAGTACTCGGCATGGCGCGGCGCGCAAGGGATCAGGCGCCGGCGGCGGCGCGGGGCTGACCCTCGGCGGCCGGCAGGCGGGCGCGCAGCGTCGCGTAGGCGAGGTTGATCGTCTTCAGCCGTTCCTCGGCGCTGCGGTCGCCGCCATTGGCGTCCGGGTGGTGGCGCTTGGCCAGCTCCTTGTAGCGGGCGCGCACCGCCTCGCGGGTGACCGGCCAGGCGAGGCCGAGCACGTCCAGCGCCTCGCGCAGCTCGGGCGGGGCGCGCTCGGGCTCGGGACGGCGGGCGCGGCCGAGGCCGGAAAAGGCGGCGAGCTCGGCCTCGACCGCCTCGCCGACGGCGCCGGCGCGACCGAGCGGCCAGGTGGGGCGCTGCCAGGCGGTGTCGGCGCGCAGATGCGCCTCGATCTCGCCGGGGCTCATGCCCTTGTAGTAGTCCCAGCCGGCATTGTAGGCGCGGACATGCTCGAGGCAGAACCAGTGCCAGTCGCGCAGGTGCTCGCGCGAGCGGGGGGCGCGGTATTCGCCTTGCTTGTCGCAGTCGGGCATGTCGCAGGCGCGGCCCGGGGCATCCGGGTCGGGCGCGAAGGCGCGCACGCGGCGGGTGGTCCGGGTCATGGGCATAGTCTCGTCATGTTCCCTAATTTGCCCTTTGCCGGCGTCTTGGCAACCGGGGGGCGGCGGCGCACAATCCACCCATGACATCACGATCCGACAGAATCCGCGCGATCCTCGCGGAACGCTTCGCGCCCGGCCTGCTCGAGCTGAAGGACGACAGCGCGAAACACGCCAGCCATATCGGCCGGATGACCGGGCCGGGACACGCGCCGGAGGCGGGCGAGACGCATTACCGGCTGAAGATGGTGGCCGAGGCGTTCCGGGGGATGAACCGGGTGGCGCGGCAGCGGGCGGTGAACGAGGCGCTGAAGGCCGAGTTCGAGACCGGGCTGCACGCGCTCAGCCTCGACCTCAAGACGCCGGACGAAGCCTGAGCGCGAACGCCCGCACGCCTTCGGGCGCGACATCCGGCGCGCCTTCGGGCGCGACCCCAGGCGCGCTGCTGCTGGACCGGCGCTTCGCGCCGCTGTTCTGGTGCCAGGCCTTCGCCGCCTTCAACGACAATTTCCTCAAGACCGCGCTGGTGGTGCTGATCCTCTACCGCGCGAAGGACGGCCCGGCGCTGGTGGCGCTGGCGGGCGGGGTGTTCATCCTGCCGTTCCTGCTGTGTTCGGGGATTGCCGGCGAGCTGGCGGACCGGTTCGACAAGGCGCGGGTCGCGACCGTGGTCAAGGGGGTCGAGATCGGGGCGGCGGGGCTGGCGGTGGCGGGGTTTCTCGCCGGCTCGGTGCCGGTGCTGTTCGCGGCCCTGCTCGCCTTCGGGGTGCTGGCGGCGCTGTTCGGGCCGGTGAAATACGGGCTGCTGCCGGACCTGCTGGAGACGGCGCGGCTGCCGCTCGCCAATGCGATGGTGGATTTCGCGACCTTCCTCGCGATCCTGGCGGGGACGGCGCTGGGCGGGCTGCTCGGCGCGCGGGAGCCCTGGCTGCTCGGCGCCGTGGTGATGGGGTTCGCCCTGCTCGCCTTCGGCGCCGCGGCGCTGATTCCCCGGCCGGGGGCGGCGCGGCCGGGGCTGAAACTCTCGGCGAGCCCGGTGGCGGCCTCGGCGGATCTGCTGCGCACGCTGCGCGGCGCGGCGCCGCTGTGGCGGGCGGCGCTGGTCAACGCCTGGTTCTGGTTCGCCGGGATCACCTGCATGACGCTGCTGCCGGTGCTGACGCGGACGACGCTGGGGCGCGGGCCGGGCGCGGTGACGCTGGGGCTGACGGTGTTCTCGCTCGGCATCGGCGCGGGGAGTTTTCTCGCGGCTTCGCGGCTGCGCGGGCGGATCGCGCTGGCGCCGGCATGGGGCGGGACGGTCGCGGTCGGCATCGCGGCGCTGGCGCTGGGGGCGCTGGCGGCGGCCGACCGGTTCGGGGTGACGCTGGCGCTGCTGTTCGTCGTCGCCCTCGGCGGCGGGGTGATCGCGGTGCCGAGCTTCGCCGCGGTGCAGGCCTGGGCGCCGGCGGAGGCGCGGGCCCGGGCGGTGGCGGGGACGAACATTCTCTCCGCCGCCGGGATGGTCGCGGCGAGCCTGATCCTGACCGCGCTGCTGCACGCGGGCGCCGGGCCCCGCGCGCTGTTCGCGGGGCTCGGGGCGATCGCGCTCAGTCTCGCGCTGGCGGCGCGCCGGTAAAGTTCGCCGGGCGCTTCTCGCGGAAGGCGGCGACACCCTCGGCGAAGTCCGGCGTGCGGCCCATGCGGCGTTGCAGGTCGCGCTCGAGATCGAGCTGGGCGTCGAGCCCGTTGGCGCCGGCGGCGTTGAAGGCCGCCTTCATCGCGGCGAGCGCCTGGGTCGGGCGGGAGGCGAGATCGGCCGCGACCGCGAGGGCGGCGGCGAGGAAGCCCTCGTCGGGCAGGCAGCGCCAGATCAGGCCCCAGTCGGCGGCCTGGCGGGCGGTGATGGTCTCGCCCAGCATGGCGAGGCCGCGGGCGCGGGCATCGCCCACCGCGCGGGGGAGGAAATGGGTGCCGCCGGCATCCGGGATCAGGCCGATGCGGATGAAGGCCTGGGTGAAATTCGCCGACTCGCAGGCGAGCACGATATCCGCCGCGAGGGCGAGATTGGCGCCCGCGCCGGCGGCGACGCCGTTGACCGCGGCGACGATCGGCTTCGGCAGGGCGCGCATGCGGCGGACCAGCGGATTGTAGTGCCGGTCGATCGAGGCGCCGAGATCGCGCGGGCCGCCGCCGAGGGACTGGTTGAGATCGGCGCCGGCGCAGAACCCCCTGCCCTCGCCGGTCAGCAGCGCGGCGCGGACCGAATCGTCCGCCTCGATGGCGGCGAAGGCGGCGGCGAGCGCCTCGTGCACCGCCTCGTTCAGCGCGTTCAGACGGTCGGGCCGGTTGAGCTTCAGCACCCGCACCGCTCCGACGCTTTCCACGATCAGCTCTGCCGCCATTCCTGTTCCTCCCTGCGTTCCGGGCGACTAGTGTGCGCCGGTGCGCCGAGTATGGCGAGAACTGACGCTTACGGCAATAAGGAGACGAAATGAGCATCTCGATCGCGATCCATGGCGGGGCGGGCACGATGCGGGCGGCGGACATGACGCCGGAGATGGCGGAGGCGCGGCACGAGGGGCTGCGGCGGGCGCTGCGCGCGGGCTGGGACGTGCTGAGCGAGGGCGGCTCGGCGCTGGACGCGGTGGCGGCGGCGGTGGTGATGCTGGAGGACGATCCGCTGTTCAATGCCGGGCGCGGGGCGGTGCTGACCGATGCCGGCACGCTGGAGATGGACGCCGCGATCATGAACGGGGCGGATCGCGCGGCCGGGGCGGTGGCCGGGATCTGCGGGCCGGTGAACCCGGTGCTGGCGGCCCGGGCGGTGATGGAGACGACGCCGCATGTGTTGATGATCGGCGACGGCGCGCTGGCGGTGGCGCGGGCGGCGGGGCTGGAATTCGAGACCGAGGCCTATTTCGAGACGCCGAACCGGCGGGCGGCGCTGGAGATGGAGCTGGCGCGCCGGGCCTCGGGCGCGCCGGACACGCGCTCGGACGCCGACCGGCACGGCACGGTGGGGGCGGTGGCGCGGGACGCGCACGGGCATCTCGCCGCGGCGACCTCGACCGGCGGGATCACCGCCAAGCGCGCCGGACGGGTGGGCGACACGCCGGTGTTCGGCGCCGGCACCTTCGCCGATGACGAGACCTGCGCGGTGAGCTGCACCGGGACGGGCGAGGTGTTCATCCGCTACACCGCCGCCGCCGACATCGCGGCGCGGCTGCGCTACAAGGGCGAGAGCCTGGCGAAGGCGGCGGCGGACGTGATCGCCGAGCTCGCGCCGCGCGGCGGCGATGGCGGGCTGATCGCGCTCGGCGCCGCCGGCGACCCGGTGATGCCGTTCAATTCGTCGGGCATGTATCGCGGCATGATCGGCGGCGACCGGATGCTGCGCACGGCGATCCACCGCGAGGAATTTCGCGCCGTTCCGTTGTGAGGTGCGGGCATTTCCCTTGCACCTTGCCGGGCGGGACGCTAGCTCGTGCAGCTGAATTGGATGAGGATGAAGGCAGATGGCGTATAAAGTTGCAGTTGTCGGGGCCACCGGGGCGGTCGGGCGCGAGATGCTCAAGACGCTCGCGGAGCGGAACTTTCCCGCCTCCGAGGTGATCGCCCTCGCCTCCCCGCGCTCGGCGGGACAGCAGGTGAGCTTCGGCGACGAGGCGATCCTCACCGTGAAGAACCTGGAGACCTTCGATTTCCGCGGGGTGGATTTCGGCCTGTTCTCGCCGGGCGCCTCGATCTCGGCGGTGCACGCGCCGCGCGCGGCCGAGGCGGGGTGCATCGTGATCGACAATACCAGCCATTTCCGCATGGAGCCGGACGTGCCGCTGGTGGTGCCGGAGGTGAACACCCACGCGCTGGAAGCCTTCATGGCGAAGCCGGACTGGCGGCGGATCATCGCCAATCCGAACTGCTCGACGATCCAGATGGTGGTGGCGCTGAAGCCGCTGCACGAGAAATTCGGCATCCGCCGCGTGTCGGTCGCGACCTACCAGTCGGTCTCCGGCGCGGGCAAGGAGGGCATGGACGAGCTGGAGCGCGCGACCAAGGCCACCTATGTCCACGAGACGACGAAGCCGGAAGTCTTCACCAAGCCGATCGCCTTCAACGTGATCCCGCATATCGACGTGTTCATGAAGGACGGGGCGACCAAGGAAGAGTGGAAGATGACGGTCGAGACCCGCAAGATCCTCGACCCCGATATCGCGGTGTTCGCGACCTGCGTGCGGGTGCCGGTGTTCATCGGCCATGGCGAGGCGGTGCATGTCGAGTTCGCCAACCCGGCCCCGCTGGAGGCGGCAAGGGCGGCGCTGCGCGCGGCCCCGGGCGTGACGCTGTTCGACGAGCGCGAGGATGGCGGCTACGTCACCCCGCTGGAATGCCAGGGCGAGGATGCCGTCTATGTGTCGCGGCTGCGGGTCGATCCCACGGTGCCGCACGGGCTCGGCTTCTGGTGCGTTTCGGACAATCTGCGCAAGGGCGCGGCGCTGAACGCGGTGCAGATCGCCGAGACGATCGTCAAGCGCGGGCTGATCGGCAAGAAGGCCGCCTGATTATCCGGGAAGGCCGATTGACGAGACCGCGTCGATCGGCCTAAACCCCCGTCCGTCGGCGGACGTAGCTCAGCTGGTAGAGCGCCAGGTTGTGGTCCTGGATGTCGTGGGTTCGAGCCCCATCGTTCGCCCCATCTTTTTGCCCCTCGCAATTCCCTCATGGCAGATCCATCGGGTTCTCATCTCCGGGCGGTGATCCTGGCCGGCGGCGCCGGACGGCGGCTCGGCGGGGTGGACAAGGCGCTGCTGATCCTGCACGGACGGACGATGCTCGATCACGCCATCGCAACGGTTTCGGGACAGGTCGGCGCCGTGGCACTCAGCGCGGCGGGCGATCCGGCGCGTTTCGCGCGGTTCGGGATTCCGGTGCTGGAGGACGGGCGGCATCGCGGCAAGGGGCCGCTGGCCGGGGTGCTCGCCGGGATGCGCTGGGCGGCGGCTTCAGGCGGCGAGACGCTGCTGAGCCTGCCGGTGGACACGCCCTTCGCGCCGCGCGACCTTGCGGCCCGGCTTGGCGCGGCACCCGCGGTGGCGGCCTCGCACGGGCGGACGCATCATCTCGTCGCACTCTGGCCGGTGGCGGCGGCGGACGCGCTGGAGCGCTTCCTCGACGGGCCAGGACCGTATCGGGTGTCGGGCTTCGCGGCGGAGATCGGGATGCGCGCGGTGGCGTTCGCGGATGAGCGCGACCCGTTCGTCAACATCAACACGCAGGCCGATCTCGACGCGGCGGAGGCGGGGCGGTGCTGAACGCGTTCATCGCCGATTTCCTCTATGCCGCGGTGGCGCTGTTCGTCATCATCGATCCGGTCGGCACCGCGATCATCTTCGCGGCGCTCACCACGCATGACGACGCGGCGAAGCGGCGGACGATCGCCAAGCGGGCCTCGGCGATCAGCTTCCTCGTGCTGCTGGTGTTCGGCCTCGCGGGGGAAAAGCTGCTGCGGCTGCTCGGGATCGGGATTCCGGCCTTGCAGATCGCCGGCGGGGCGCTGCTGTTCCTCTCGGCCAAGGACATGGTGACGGCGAAGGGCGAGCTGCGGGCGAGCAGCGAGGAGCGCAGTGCGGCGAGCGAGTCGACCGAGGATATCAGCGTGTTTCCGCTGGCGATTCCGCTGATCGCCGGGCCGGGCGGGATGACCACGATGGTGCTGCTGCACGCCAAGGCGGGCGGGCAGCCGGGGGCGGTGCTCGCCAACGCGCTGGCGCTGGCGGCGATGATCGCGGCCACCCTGGTTTCGATGCTGGGCGCGCGGCGGCTCGCGCGGCTGATGGGGGCGACCGGGGCCAGCGTGGTCGGGCGGGTGCTGGGCATCCTGGTCGCGGCGCTGGCGGCGCAGTTCATCATCGAGGGCACGCAGGCCGCGCTGCATCTCGGCTGAGGCGGAAATTTCCGCCGTTTTCAACATTCTAGGCAAGGCGCGGATTGACCGGACCGGGCGCGTCTGGCACCGTAACGCAAACGGGAGGCGGGCTCATGACAAGATCTGAACTGATCGCGGCGCTGGCGGCTGACCATCCCCACCTGACGCTGGCGGATGTGGAGCGGATCGTCACCGCGATGTTCGACGAGATGACCGCCACCCTCGCCGCGGGCGGGCGGGTGGAATTGCGCGGCTTCGGCGCGTTCTCGGTGAAGCAGCGCCAGGCGCGGGCGGGGCGCAACCCCAGGACCGGCGAGACGGTGAAGGTGGACGAGAAGACCGTGCCCTTCTTCCGCGCCGGGCGCGAATTGCGCGAGATGGTCAACGCGGGCATGAAACCGCTCGACGGCGGGGCCGATGGCGCCGGGGACGACGACGAGGACGACGAGGAGTAGACCGCTGAAGACCGTCCGGCTCATTTTCGGGGCGCTGGTTATTCTGGCGCTGGTGATTTTTCTCCTGTCGAACCGCGCGCCGGTGGCGGTTTCGTTCTTTCCGTTCGGCACGCTGGGCTCGGCGGTGCTCGGCGCGATCGTGCTGATCGCCTTCGGGCTGGGCATGCTGCTGGGCATGCTGATCCATGTGCCGCACCGGCTGCGGGCGCTGCGGCGGGCGAAGCGGGCCGAGCGGCAACTCGCGGCGCTGCGGGCGCAGCCGCCGGCACCGCAAGCGCCGGCGGACGAGACGATCAGCCTGCCGCCGGCCGTCTGAGATGGGCGCGGCACGACATGGCGCACGGCGGCTGATCGCCGCGATCGACACGCCTTCGCTCGATGAGGCGCGGCGGCTGGCGGGCGCGGTGGGGCCGCATTGCGGGCTGGTGAAGCTGGGGCTGGAGGCGTTCTGCGCCAACGGGCCGGCGCTGCTGGACGCCGCCGCCGGGCACGACGTGTTTCTCGATCTCAAGCTGCACGACATTCCGAACACGGTGGCCGGGGCGGTGCGCGCGCTGCTGCCGTTGCGGCCGGCGATGCTGACGGTGCACGCGGCGGGCGGCAGCGCCATGATCGCGGCGGCGCGGGAAGCGGCCGAGGCGGCGGGCGCGGCGCGGCCGGTGCTGCTGGCGGTGACGGTGCTGACCAGCCTTTCGGCCGGCGCGCTGGCGGAGACCGGGGTGGCCGGCGGACCGCGCCAGCAGGTGCTGCGGCTGGCGAAGCTGGCGCTCGCCGCCGGGGCGGACGGGCTGGTGTGCAGCGCCAACGAGATTTCGGTGCTGCGCGACGCGTTCGGCGCCGATCCGGTGCTGGTGGTGCCGGGAATAAGGCCCGCGGGCGCCGATCATGGCGACCAGGCGCGGGTGGCGACGCCGGAAGCGGCGATCGCGGCGGGGGCGAGTTATATCGTGGTCGGCCGGCCGATCACCACCGCCGCCAATCCGGCGGCGGCAGCAGCTTCCATCGCCGCGTCGATCGGCTGATGGCGCGGGCCAAGATCTGCGGGCTGCGCACACGCGAGACCTGGCTGGCGGCGACCGATGCCGGGGCGGACTGGGTCGGGTTCGTGTTCTTTCCGCGCTCGCCGCGATTCGTCACGATCGAGGCGCTGAAGGCGATCGGCGCGGATGCGCGGGTGCCGAGGGTGGGGCTGTTCGTCGACCCCGAACCGGCGGCGATCGAGGCGGTGCTGAAGGTGCAGGACCTCGAATTTCTGCAGATCTATGCCGGCGCGGAAGCCTGCCGGGCGATGCGGGCGCGGTTCGGCGCGAAAGTGTGGCGGGCGGTGGGGGTTGCTTCCGCCGCCGATCTGCCGCGCGACGATGAGGGGCTGGACGGGTTCCTGATCGAATCGAAGCCGCCGCGGGGCGCGGACCGGCCGGGCGGCAATGCCACCGCGTTCGACTGGGCGGTGATGCAGGGCTGGCGGGCCCCCGCCCCGTGGCTGCTGGCGGGCGGGCTGACGCCGGCGAACGTGGCCGCGGCGGTGCGCGCGAGCGGGGCGGCGGCGGTGGATGTGTCCTCCGGGGTGGAGAGCGCGCCGGGGGAGAAATCGGTTCCGCTGATCCGGGACTTCGTCGCGGCGGCGCACGCGGCCTGAGGCCGGGCCGGCGGTTGCCCGGCGCGGGCTATTTCTGGGTGCGGGCGCAGAAATAGGTGGCGCGGCCGGACTGGACGGTGCGGCTGATGCCGGCGCAGGCGGCCGGGCCGGGGCAGCGTTCGCAGGGCTGGCCGGCGCGGTCGTAGACTTTCCAGGCGTGCTGGAAATAGCCGAGTTCGCCGGAGGGCTGGACGTAGTCGCGCAGCGAGGAGCCGCCGGCGGCGATGGCGTCCGTGAGCGTGGCCTTGATCGCCGGCACCAGGCGCCCTGCCCTGCCCCGCCCGATCGTGCCGGCGAGGCGGTGCGGGAGGATGCCGGCGCGGAACAGGGCCTCGCTGACATAGATGTTGCCGAGGCCGGCGACGACCGACTGGTCGAGCAGCGCCGCCTTGATCGGGGTTTTCTTGCCTTCGAGGGCGGACGCAAGAGTGGCGGGCGAAAAGGCATCGTCGAGCGGTTCGGGGCCGAGGCCGGCGATCAGGCGGTGGGAGTCCTCCGCCGCGGTCGCGACGAGGTCGAGCGCGCCGAAGCGGCGGGGATCGACGAAGCCGATCACGGCGCCGTCGTCGGTTTCGAGGGTCAGGTGCTGGTGCGGCAGCGGGGCGGAATCGATCGTCATCCGGCCGGACATGCCGAGATGGATCAGCACCGACAGCGCGCGGTCGAGCCGCATGAACATGTATTTGCCGCGGCGGCGGAAACCCTCGACGCGGGCGCCGGAGAGGAACTGCACGAAGCCCTCGGGGATCGGCCAGCGCAGGTCGGGCCGGGCGAGGACGACCCGGGCGAGGCGGCGGCCTTCGAGCTTGGCGGCGAGGCCGCGCATCACGGTTTCGACTTCGGGGAGTTCCGGCATGGTGCGTTTGCGGCTATAGCCTGAGCCCATGGCCGATACCAGCAGCGAGACCGTCGATTTCGGGTTTTCCACCGTGCCGCGCGGCGAGAAGCGGCACAAGGTGCGGGAGGTGTTCGACAGCGTCGCCGGGCGCTACGACATCATGAACGACCTGATGTCGCTCGGCGTGCACCGGCTGTGGAAGCGGGAATTCGTCGCGATGATGGACCCGCGGCCGCACCGCACGCTGCTCGACCTCGCGGGCGGGACCGGGGATATTTCGCTGCGCTGGCTCGCCGCCGGCGGCGGGCCGGTGCTGATGACCGACATCAACGAGGCGATGCTGCGCGTCGGACGCGGACGGGCGGAGGAGCAGGCGCGGATCGAGGGGATCGGCTTCGCGGTGGCGGATGCCGAGGCGCTGCCGCTGCGGGATTCGTGCGTCGATCGGGTGTCGATCGCGTTCGGGCTGCGCAACTGCACCGACAAGGACCGGGTGCTGGCCGAGGCGCGGCGGGTGCTGAAGCCGGGCGGGCGGTTCTTCTGCCTGGAGTTCTCGCGCTTGCAGGTGGCGGCGGCGCAGCCGCTTTACGAAAAGTGGTCGTTCGTGGCGCTGCCGGCGATCGGCGCGCGGGTCGCGCAGGACCGCGAGAGCTATCAGTATCTCGCCGAGAGCATCCGCATGTTCCCCGACCAGGAGACGCTGGCGGGGATGATGCGGCGGGCGGGATTCGAGCGGGTTTCATACCGGAACCTGAGCGGCGGGATCGCGGCGATCCATTCGGGATGGCGGCTGTGAGCGCACGCCTCGCCGGGCGGCGGGTGCTGCTCGTCATTGGCGGGGGGATCGCGGCCTACAAGGCGCTGGAGCTGATCCGGCTGATCCGCAAGGAGGGCGGCGCGGTGCGCGCGGTGATCACCGCCGGGGGAGAGAAATTCGTCACCCCGCTTTCGGTGCAGGCGCTGTGCGAGGACCGGGTGCATACCGACCTCTTCTCGCTGACCGGCGAGAGCGAGATGGGGCATATCCAGCTCTCGCGCAGCGCGGATCTCGTGGTGGTGGCGCCGGCCTCGGCGGATCTGCTGGCGAAGATGGCGGCGGGGATGGCGGACGATCTGGCGACCACGCTGCTGCTCGCGACCGACAAGGAGGTGCTGGTCGCACCGGCGATGAACGTGCGGATGTGGACGCATCCTGCGACGGTGGCGAATCTGGAGACGCTGCTTCGGCGCGGGGTTTCGGTGGTCGGGCCCGAGGAGGGGCCGATGGCCTGCGGCGAGTTCGGGCCGGGGCGGCTGGCGGAGCCGGCGGCGATTCTGGAGGCGATCGTCGCGCGGCTCGATGGCGAGCGGATTCTGGCCGGGCGGCATGTGGTGGTGACCAGCGGGCCGACGCATGAGCCGATCGACCCGGTGCGCTACATCGCCAATCGCAGTTCGGGCAGGCAGGGCCACGCGATCGCCGCGGCGCTGGCGCGGCGCGGGGCGCGGGTGACGCTGGTCTCGGGGCCGGTGGCGCTGGCCGATCCGGCCGGCGTGGCGGTCGTGCGGGTCGAAACCGCGCTGGAGATGCGCGCGGCGGTGCTTGCCGCCCTGCCCGCCGATGCCGCGGTGTTCTGCGCCGCGGTCGCGGACTGGCGGGTCGAGGCGCAGGGGCGGAAGATCAAGAAGACCGGCGCGCCGCCGGCGCTGGCGCTGGTGGAAAACCCCGACATTCTCGCGGAAGTCTCGCGGCTTGAGGGACGGCGGCCGCGCCTTGTCGTCGGGTTCGCGGCGGAGACGGGCGACCTTGTCGCGCAGGCGACGGCGAAGCGGGCGCGCAAGGGGTGCGACTGGATCGTGGCCAACGATGTCGGCGCGGGAACCGGCATCATGGGTGGCGCCGAGAACGAGGTCGTGCTGATCACCGAAGCGGGCGCCGAGCCCTGGCCGCGCGCCGGGAAGGACGCGGTGGCCGACCGGCTGGCGGAGAGGATTTCAGGGATTTTCCAATGACGATTGCAGTTGCCGTGAAGCGGCTGGCGCATGGCGCCGGCCTGCCCCTGCCCGACTATGCCACCGCCGGATCGGCGGGGCTCGATCTGCTGGCGGCGGTCGATGCGCCGGTGGTGATCGCGCCGGGGGCGCGGGCGCTGGTGCCGACCGGGCTCGCCATCGCGCTGCCGCCGGATTTCGAGTTGCAGGTCCGCCCGCGCTCGGGCCTCGCGCTCAAGCATGGGATCGTGATTCCGAACAGTCCGGGGACGATCGACAGCGATTATCGCGGCGAGATCCAGGTGATCGTGCTCAATGCCGGGACCGAGGCGTTCGAGGTGACGCGGGGGATGCGGATCGCCCAGGCGGTGCTGGCACCGGTGTCGCGGCTGGTGTGGCAGGAGACCGACGATCTCGACCGGACCGCGCGCGAGGCGGGCGGGTTCGGCAGCACCGGGCTCGATTTCCCGATGGGGAACTAGCTCTCCGGGTCCGGCTCCGCCCTGCCCGGCGTGCGCGACCCGGTGAAGCGGGCGACGAGCGGGAAGAAGGCGGCATGGGGCAGCAGGCGCAGGATGCGCAGCGGGCGGGCCAGGCCTTCGGGGAAGGCGATCAGGAACCGCCCGGCATCGAGCCCGCGCAGGATGGCGCGGGCGGCGGCGTCGGTTTCCATCAGGAAGGGCATCGGGAAGCGGTTGTTCGCGGTGAGCGGCGATTTCACGAAACCGGGGCAGATCGCCGAGATCGCGACGCCGTGGCGGTCGAGATCGAATTTCAGGGCTTCGGCGGTGGCGATCAGCGCCGCCTTGGTCGCCGAATAGGAGACCGAGCCGGGCAGGCCGGCGAGGCCGGCGAGCGAGGACATCAGCGCGATCTGGCCGCGCTTGCGGGCGATCATCGCCGGCATCACCAGTTCGAGCCCGCGCGCGGTGCCGAGCAGGTTCAGCTCGACCTGGCGGCGCAGGCGATCGGCGGTGAAGGTTTCGGCGGTGTCGCGCTCATAGGTGCCGGCGTTGAGGATGGCGCGGGCGATCGGGCCGTCGCGGGTGATGGTGTTCACCGCCTCGCGCACCGAGTCGGGATCGGTCACGTCGGCCGGCGCGACGATGATGCGGCTCGGATGGGTTTCGGCGAGGGCGCGAAGCTCGGCCTCGCGCCGGGCGGTGATGGCGACGCGCCAGCCCTGCGCCACATGCGCCTCGGCCAGGGCGCGGCCGATGCCGCTGGAGGCGCCGGTGATCCAGACGATGCCGTCGGCGCTGGTGACGGGTTTCATATTCTGTCTCCGTGTTGCAGGCGGCGGCGCAGCTCGGCGGCGCGGTCGCGCAGGGCGCGGCGCTTCGGTTCCGCCATCTTGTGCCACGTTCGCACCGGCATCGCCATGCGCGGATTGGCGGCGAAGCGATCCGCGTGGCGGGCGATGAAATCCCAGTAGAGCGCGTTGAAGGGGCAGGCGCGCGGGCCGGCCGCGTCCTTCACGTCGTAATGGCAGCCGGCGCAGTAATCGCTCATGCGGGCGATATAGGCGCCGGAGGCGGCATAGGGTTTCGAGCCGACGAAGCCGCCATCGGCGTGCAGCGCCATGCCGCGGGTGTTGGGCATTTCCACCCATTCATAGGCATCGGCGTAGACGGCGAGATACCAGCGGTCGACCGCATCCGGCGCGATGCCGGCGAGGAGGGCGAAATTGCCGGTGACCATCAGGCGCTGGATGTGATGGGCGTAGGCGCGGCGCAGCGTCTGCCCGATCGCCTGGGCCATGCAGCGCATGTCGGTGGCGCCGGTCCAGTAGAAGTCCGGCAGCGGAAGGTCGGCGCCGAGGGCGTTCAGCGTCGCGTAGCCGGGCATGTGCCGCCAGTAGATGCCGCGGATGAATTCGCGCCAGCCGAGGATCTGGCGGATGAAGCCCTCGACGGCGTTGAGCGGGGCGCGGCCGGCCTCGTATTCGGCCTCGGCGCGGCGGCAGAGATCGAGCGGGTCGAGCAGGCCGAGATTGAGCGGGACGGAGACCAGCGAGTGGAACATGAAATCCCGGTCCGCCGCCATCGCGTCCTGCCAGTCGCCGAAGCCGGGGAGACGGCGGGCGAGGAAATCGGCGAAGCCCGCCTCGGCATCGCGCGCGGTGACCGGCCAGTCGAACGCATCGAGGCTGCCGTAATGATCGGCGAAGCGGGCGGCGACGAGGGCGAGCACCTCGCGGGTTTCGGCCGTGGGCGGGAAGCGCTTCGCTTCGGGGGGCGCGAGCCCGGCGGGCAGGGATTTGCGGTTCTCGGGGTCGTAGTTCCATTTGCCGCCGACCGGGTCGTCGCCCTCCATCAGGATGCGGTGGCGGCGGCGCATCTCGCGGTAGAAGAACTCCATACGGAGCTGTTTTTTCGATCCGGCCCAGGCGGCGAAATCGGCGCGGGAGCAGAGGAAGCGCGTGTCGTCGCGGATCTCGCAGGGGATGCCGGTCTGCTCGGCCCAGCCGCGCATGGCCTCGAGCACCCGGTATTCGCCGGGTTCGGTGGCGATGATGGCGTCCGGCTTCAGCGCGGCGCAGGCGCGGGCGACCTCGCCGGCGAGCGTGCCGGTATTGGCCGGATCGTCGAGCGCGACGTAGCGGACCGCGACGCCGCGGGCGCGCAGGGCCCTGGCGAAGTGGCGCATCGCCGCGAGGACGAGCGCGATCTTCTGCGGATGGTGGGGGACATAGGTGCACTCGCCCATCACCTCGGCCATCAGCACCGTGTCGGCGCCGGGGTCGAGGCCCGCGAGGGCGGCGATGGCGGGCGAGAGCTGGTCGCCCAGGATGACGCGCAGGTGACCGGGCATCAGCCGAGGATCGGGCGGTAGGTAACGTGACCCTCGTGATGGAAGTCGAGGCCGGACCAGGTGTCGGCCTGGTTGTAGAAGACCGCGAGACGGATCGGGCCGGTGAGCTGGTAGCGCGCCGCGGTGACGGTGCCGGAGGGCATGGCGGGCAGGTGGAACCAGCCCTGGCGGGTGATGGTCGGCCGGTCGGTATGGCCGGTCTGCATGTTGATCATCGGGCCGTTCAGCATCGCCTTGTTCCAGTAGGTGAGCGGCAGGGCGTCGCGCGGGGCGGTGTAGCGGGCGATGCGGTTGCCGGCGATGACGACGCCGGACGCCGTCCGCTCGACGCTGAGACGGATCTTGCGGCCGTTGTCGTCGATCTCGCTGGTCGCGGCGCGGAAGGCCCCGTTCTGCCAGTGCTCGACGATATGGGCGCGGTAGGTGAAGAGCGGGATGCCGATCAGCCCGACCTTGAGGGCGGCGTGGTTCTCCACCCGGAGATGGTCGCCCGCGCGGATGAAGCGCAGGCTCTGCCGGCCGACATGGCTGCCGTTGCGGTAGATGTCGAATGCCAGGCGGTCGTCCCGCGGGACGGGCAACGCCAGGGCTGCCGCCGCGGCGAGGACGCCGCGACGGCCGATGGGGGCGTCGGTCATCGTTCCTCCTTCACGGTTTCCCTGCGGTTACGGGCAACGGGCGGCGAATGGATGCCGCGACGCCGGCCGCGCAACGCTCCGATGCAATAAATAGGGCACGCGCTCTGGATCGCGAGGGCGGAGCCGCGCATAAACGCCCCCGCCAACCCCTGCCGCGAAAGAGATTCATGCACCAGCTCATTCTCATGCGCCACGCCAAGGCCGAACGGGCCCGCGACGACCAGGCCGATCACGATCGCGCGCTCAGCCCGGCCGGGCGCGAGGCGGCGCGGCGGATGCGCAACCGGCTGCGCGGCCTCGCGATCGAGCCGGACGTGGTGCTGGTCTCCTCGGCGCGGCGGACGCGCGAGACGCTGGAGGGCGTGGCGTTCTGGGAGGACCGGACGCCGAACATCGAGGTGATGGAGACGCTCTACATGGCGCCGGCGGCGCGGCTGCTGGAAATCCTGCGCGAGCTGCGCGAGACGATGCTGAGCGTGATGCTGGTCGGCCATAATCCGGGGCTGCACGAGCTGGCGCTGATGCTGGCCTCGGGCGCGCAGGCGCGCGACGCGGCGCATGCGCGGCTGGAGGAGGGATTCCCGACCATGCGGGCGGCGGAATTCCTCGTTCTCACCCCCTGGCGGGACCTGCGGCCGGCTGGCGCGCGGCTGCAGCGGGTGATCGATCCGCCTCCTCCCGGCTGAACATGAGTGTCATGTTGCAGGCGCGAAGGTTGCGCGATTGTCCCGGAAGGATTTACAGAATGGGAACTCAGACCGATTAGTCTCAGCCCCTGACTAGGGCGCGGATCAGGACGGTTCGACCGGACATTAGAGGAATCTTGACCATGAGCAGCACGACCGAAGGCGCGCGCGCGACGCACGCGACGCTCACGATACCCGGCAGCAACAAGACGGCCGAACTCCCGCTCCTGAACGGCACGCTCGGCCCGCAGGTCGCCGATATCCGCAAGCTCCAGGCGCAGACCGGGATCTTCACCTTCGACCCCGGCTATGGCGAGACCGCCTCCTGCGAGAGCAAGATCACCTATATCGACGGCGATGAGGGGGTGCTGCTGTATCGCGGCTACCCGATCGACCAGCTCGCCGAGAAATCGACCTTTCTCGAGGTCGCGCACCTGCTGCTCTACGGCGAGCTGCCGACGGCCGCGGAGTTCGAGTCGTTCAACCGCGGCGTGACCATGCACACGATGCTGCACGAGCAGGTGCGCCGCTTCTTCGACGGGTTCCGGCGCGACGCCCACCCGATGGCGGTGCTGTGCGGCGTGGTCGGCGCGCTCTCGGCCTTCTATCCGGAAAGCGTGAACGTGAACGACGCGCGGGAGCGCGAGATCAGCGCGTTCCGGCTGATCGCCAAGATCCCGACCATCACCGCCTGGGCCCACAAATACTCCACCGGCCAGCCCTTCATGTATCCGCGCAACGATCTCTCCTATGCGGAGAACTTCCTCTACATGATCAACGCGGTGCCGCCGGAGCCGTACCGGAAGAACCCGATCCTGGAGCGGGCGATGGACCGCATCCTGATCCTGCACGCCGATCATGAGCAGAACGCCTCGACCTCGACCGTGCGGCTCGCCGGCTCGACCGGGGCCAACCCCTTCGCCTGCATCGCCGCCGGCATCGCCGCGCTCTGGGGGCCGGCGCATGGCGGCGCCAACGAGGCGGTGCTGAAGATGCTCGGCGAGATCGGGCACAAGGACAACATCCCGGCCTTCATCGCCGAGGTGAAGGACAAGAACAGCCACACCAAGCTGATGGGCTTCGGCCACCGGGTGTACAAGAACTTCGACCCGCGCGCGAAGATCATGCAGCAGACCTGCCACGAGGTGCTGGGCGAGCTCGGCATCAAGCACGAGCCGCTGCTGGAACTGGCGATGGAGCTTGAAAAGATCGCGCTGGACGACGATTATTTCGTCTCGCGCAAGCTGTATCCGAACGTCGATTTCTATTCGGGCATCATCCTCAAGGCGATGGGCTTCCCGACCACGATGTTCACCCCGCTCTTCGCCCTGGCGCGCACCACCGGCTGGATCAGCCAGTGGATGGAAATGATCGCCGACCCGTCGCAGCGGATCGGCCGGCCGCGCCAGCTCTATACCGGGGCGCCGCGGCGCGACTACGTCTCGATCGACCAGCGGGGCTGATGCCCGCGATGCGCGCCGGGCTGCCGGCGCGCATCCCTGCCCTGCGCAAGTTCGCAAATCCCCGATCTTCATATCGGGTGAACCCGATCCATTTATCGTCGCATGACGATCGATGCCGATCATGACCACGCACCGGATCTGGACGAGGGGCTGAAGGCCCTGGTGCATCCGGTGCGGCGCGCGATTCTCGCCAAGCTCGCCGAACCCGAACGGCATTTCGCCGGGCAGGAGCACCCGCTCTCCTTCGGCGTGTGCGCGGGGGCGATCGAGCGGAGCTGCCCGCTGTCGCAATCGAGCATCTCGGCCCATCTCGCCGCCCTTCACGCGGCGGGGCTGGTCGAGACCAGGCGGGTCGGAACCTTCGTGTTCTACCGGCGCAATGACGGCGCGATCGACGCGCTGATCAGGGGACTCGCGAAATCCCTCGATCGGCCCGAACCCACTCCCTGAATTCGCAGCATCAACCGGAAAGGCTGATCAATGTCGAAACTGTTCGAACCCCTGCGGGCCGGCGCCTTCACCCTGCGCAACCGCATCGTCATGGCGCCGCTGACCCGCGCGCGGGCCGGCGAGGCGCGCCTGCCCAACGCGCTGATGGCGCAGTATTACGCCCAGCGCGCCGGCGCCGGGATGATCCTCTCCGAGGCGACCTCGGTGACGCCGATGGGCGTCGGCTATGCCGCGACGCCGGGCCTGTGGTCCGAGGAGCAGGTGGCGGGCTGGCGCATCGTCACCGAGGCGGTGCATCGCGAGGGCGGCATCATCCTCGCCCAGCTCTGGCATGTCGGGCGGATTTCCGACCCGATCTTCCTCAACGGCGAACTGCCGGTGGCGCCGAGCGCGATCGCGGCCGGCGGGCATGTGAGCCTGGTGCGGCCGGAGCGGCCCTTCGTGACGCCGCGCGCGCTGGAGACCGAGGAGATTCCGGGCGTGATCGAGGCCTACCGGGCCGCGGCGCGGAACGCCAAGGCGGCCGGGTTCGACGGCGTCGAGATCCATGGCGCGAACGGCTACCTGCTCGACCAGTTCCTGCAGGATTCGACCAACAAGCGGACCGACCAGTATGGCGGTTCGATCGCGAACCGCGCGCGGCTGCTGCTGGAGGTGACGGACGCGGCCATCGGCGTCTGGGGTGCCGACCGGGTGGGCGTGCATCTCGCCCCGCGCGGCGATGCGCACACGATGGGCGATTCCGACAAGCTGGCGCTGTTCACCCATGTCGCCACCGAACTCGGCAAGCGGAAGATCGCCTTCATCGCGGCGCGCGAGCACAAGGCGGCGGACTGGATCGGGCCGCAGCTGAAGGCGGCGTTCGGCGGCGTGTATATCGCCAACGAGAAGTTCACCCGCGAGACCGCCGAGGCGGCGATCGAGGCGGGCGAGGTGGACGCGGTGGCGTTCGGACAGCTCTATATCGCGAACCCGGACCTGGTGGAGCGGTTCCGCGACGGGCTGGCGCTGAACCCGCCCGACATGTCGACCTTCTACCAGGGCGGCGCCGAGGGCTATACCGACTATCCGACGGCCGCGAAGCAGAAGGCGGCCTGAACCGGCGGGCCGGGGCGCGTTTGCCCCGGCCCTGCCACAACATCAAGGCGAGGAGCGGGCGATGCGGTTTGCGGGCAGGAAGGTCGTGGTGATGGGCGGCAGCCGGGGAATCGGCCTCGCCATCGCGATGGGGTTTGCCGCCGAGGGGGCCGCGGTCGCGATCTGCGCGCGCGGCGCCGAAGCGCTGGAGGTGGCGCGGCGCGAGATCGCCGGGCATGGCGGGCGCGTGTTCGCCGCCCCCTGCGACCTTGCCGAGGCGGAACAGATCGCCCGTTTCGTGCCGGAGGCGGCCGCTTCGCTGGGCGGCATCGACATTCTCGTGAACAATGCCTCGGGCTTCGGGATGACCGATGACGAGGCGGGATGGGCCGCCTCGATCGGGGTGGACGTGATGGCGGTGGTGCGGGCGAGCCATGCCGCCCTGCCCTTCCTGGAGGCCGCCGAGGGGGCCGCGATCGTCAACATCGCCTCGATTTCCGGCCTGCGCGCCTCGACCCGCAGCCTGCCCTACGCGGCGGTGAAGGCCGCGGTGATCAACTACACGATGTCGCAGGCGGCGACGCTGGCGCCGAAGCGGATCCGGGTGAATGCGATCTCGCCCGGCTCGATCGCGTTTCCCGGCGGGCTGTGGGAGCAGCGCAAGGAGACCAATCCGAAACTCTACGAGGCGACCCTCGCCTCGATTCCGTTCGGGCGGTTCGGCACCGCGGAGGAAATCGCCGAGGTGGCGATGTTCCTCGGCTCGCCGGCGGCGCGCTGGGTGACGGGGCAGAACATCGTCGTCGATGGCGGGCAGATGCTCTGATCCGATCCGGGGGACCGGACAGGGCGTCTCGCGCCGGGCGGGATGCGGGTCGGACAGGAGCCTCGCGCCGCCCGGAGGCGCCGCGAGGCATGACGCGGTCGTGCGGCGGGCGGTTCAGCCGCGGCGGCGACGGCGGCGCGCCACCAGGCCGATGCCGAGCAGGCCGGTGCCGAGAAGGGCGAGCGAGCCGGGTTCCGGCACGGCGGTGATCGTGACGCCCTGGGTGTTCAAGGCGAGCGTCAGGCCTGCCTGGACGGTATGCCGGTCGGCATAGAAGAGGGTGAGCGTATGCATCCCGGCTCCCAGCATGGCCGATGAGTAGTTCAGCGGAGACAGCGCCTGGATGCCGCCGATATCGGCGACGAGCTTGTTGTCGATGAACAGGTAGGCATCGTCATCGGCCGCCATGGTGAAGCTGAGCTTCTCGGCGCTGGCGATCGTGAACGTCCCACGGAAGATCGCGGTCAGGAAGTGCGTCGAATCATTGAGGCCGGTGCCGTTCGGCGGGAAGTAATTGGAAGGGTTATTGATCGGCAACGTGACGGTTCCGGTGCCGGTCTCGTACTGGCTCTGCCACCATTGCAGTTCGCCGGCGCCATTCACGTTCTGGTAGTTGGCGTTGTTGACCGGCAGACCGTCAGGGCCAAGGGTGGACTTGACGTCGTTCGGTATGGCCTTGATGGGGTCATTGCCAAAATCGGCGATACCGTTCGGCACTGAATAATAGGTCGCGCTGAGCTGGCTGATCGGGTTCGCGATCGCGCCGGCCTGGGCGGCGGTGGCGGTGGCGATCAGGCCGGCCAGGGCGATCGCGGCGGTTCGCACCGCTGGGAAAAGCCGGGTCTTCAAATTCATGACGATAGCCCTCTCTCGGAATTGCATGCTAGCTCTCTGGCAAAGGCATAAGCAAAAACGATGCCAGAAAATATTATCATTATTTTTCAATTGTTTATTAGCGAACCGTTGGCATGAACGGGGTGGTGTGTAAAATTTTCCGACACGCAGATTTCACGCGTTCGTGAGCATCTTGCTCGGTTTCCGGTTCATCCCCTGCCCATCCGGCGCGGTCCGTCGCCGCCGCGTCGCGGATGCGGGCGGCGGAAGCCATGCCCGTCAGGCAGTTGGCCGCCGGACATCATGTGACGCCGCAACATCCTGCACGCAATGCGGGTGGCGCCGGCGATGTCACGAAGTTTTTGGTTGTTCCCGAGGTAAATCCAGTGTTAAATTTCGGCAATGGCCTCGGAAATCATACACTCCGGTGACCGCGTGAGCATTGGCGATCCGACGATCCTGTCATGGCGGGCGCTGGGACAGCTGGTTGTCGTGCAGGTGGGCCGCAAGCTGCGGAATTCGCCGGATTCGCTGGGCATTCCGGCGGCATCCGCCATCGTTCTCGCGACACTCTGGGCGCTGGCCGAACTGACCGGCATGACCGGCAACACGATCGACCTCAGCATCCCCCCGGTCGCGGTGACGATGCAGTCGAGCGGGATCGGCAAGGCGTTCTGCCAGGCGCCGGCCGCGGGGCCGGGTGCCGCGGGGCAGTGGACGGCGCCGATCTATGCCTGCGGGACCGGCGGGATCACGGGGCCATCCGGGCCGCTCAGCGTCGCCCCGGACACCGACGGGCGGATGATCCTTGAGACCAGCATGGGGGTCGCGTCGATCTACGCGGTGATGATGGCGAACACGGACAGTTCCGGCGCCATCGGCGCGAGCGGCGCCGAGTTCCGCGACGGTTACGCGTTCAGCCCCGCCTTCGTGACGGCGAGCGGCCTGTCGATCACCGCGCTGTCGCGCCAGTGCGAGGCCGGATTTTCGCCGGCGCCGCCGACCATCGCCAACCGGACGCCCTATGGGGCGGGCCAGGCCAGCTACGCGCCTGGCACGCCCTCGGTGACCGCGAGCGGCGGCTTCGTCTGCGGCGGGACCAGGATCGTCGAGGGCGATCTCGACCTGCCCGACTGAACCGGACGCGCGGCCTCAGCCCGCATCCGGCGCGAAGGCGCGCAGCAGCGCAGACTGCGCCTTGTAGACCGCCTGGGTGCGGTTGGTGGCGCCGATCTTGCGCATGATGTTCTTGATGTGGACCTTCACCGTGCTTTCGCTGACGCCCAGCTCGTAGGCGATGATCTTGTTCGCCTTGCCCTGGCGCAGATGGGCGAAGACGAGCTTCTGGCGCGGCGTCAGGAAATCGTCGCCCGGCGCGAAGCCGGAGGGGGGCGGCGGACGGTCGTCGAGCAGGAGATCGACCGGGGCGAACCGGCCGCCCGCCTGGACGAAGCGGATGGCGGCGACGGCGAGCGGGATGCCGACCATGCGGGTCGGGACGAAGCCCTGCGCGCCTTCCTGGAACAGGAGGCGGACGAAGCCGGTGTCGGGCGTCTCGGCGGCATCGTGCAGGACGACGATCGGCAGGCCGGGAAAGGCCTCGCGCAGGGCGGCGATGTCGGCGAGGACGGCCTTCGCCGCCGGCCCGTCCTCATGCGCGTGGCAGAGCAGGAGATCGAACCCCTCGCCGGCCGCATCGATGCAGTCCTCGGCGGTGACGAAGCTGCGGACCGCGAAATCGGCGCCCTGGGCGACGAGGGCGCTGGCGAGGCATTCGCGCGTCAGCCGCGAGGAATCGACGAGGCCGATCCGGGTGCGCCCCGGCACCGCCGCCTCGACCGCGGCGGCGCGGACGGGCGATGATGAATAAGGGAGGCGCGGACGCTCCAGCGATCGCGCCAGAAAGGGCACGAACGGCGTCGCGACCGACCCTTTTTCGGTATTATTCTGCTGCATTTCGAGTCTTCCCGGAAATATTGCAAAATGACGAATGTCGGCGGTTCATTTCCGCCATCTATTCGGACAATAAATAAATCGGAAATGATATTGCCGGGATTAAGAATTGTAATACAAGGTGACCGTCCGGGAGACCGATGCATGTAAGTCTCGAAATATCGAAATAACGCGACGGACTGTAACGCTCTATGGGATTTGTCGTTATTTTCGAGAAATGAAGGGATGCCGCGCCGACGGCCGGCGCAGGGCCGGCCGCCGGCTTGCGGCCCGAGTCATTTCACCTGGGAGACCAGTTTCGCGGTCGAGGACTGGGCGGCGGAATAGGTCAGCGCCGTCTTGCCGGCGGGGTAGCCGTTCTTGCTCAGGATGAAGGCCATGATGTCGGCATAGTCCTTGTGCGGCAGGCTGCCGGGGGCGCCGGCCGGCATCTGCTGCGACAGCTCGTCGAAGATCGCGGCGACGGTGTAGTTGTTCGAGGCGCTGGCGAAGCCCTGGCCGACCAGGGCGGGGCCGCTGATGCCCTGCAGGTTCTTGCCGTGGCACATCGAGCAATGGGTCTCGAAGGCCTCGTGCCCGGCCTTGGCCTGGGCCTTGGTGTAGAGGGCGGGAAGCGGGGCGGCGGCGGCGATCGCGGTGCAGAAACCCGCCGCGGCGAGACCGGCGAGCAGGCGCGCATCCGGGCGGCGCAGGGTGCGGGAGAGGCGTCGGAGCATCAGGGGTATCCTTTCAGCGGGTGAACCGGCGGGCGAGCCTGCCCGCCGCGAGTCACGGGGTATGGTAGGGGGCGACGAGACGGGCAAGGGTTCCGTCCTTCGCGAGATGGGCGAGCGCCGCATCGAAGCGGCGGGCCGCGGCGCGGCCGGAGGCGGTCGGCGCGTAGAGGGCGACGACCGACCAGTTGGCGTGCGGCTGGCGGAGCGCGCGCTGATGGAGGTGCATTCCGTCCCGCGCCAGGGCCTGTTCGAGCAGCGGCTGCCAGAGCAGGGCATAGGCGATCTCGTGCCGCTTGAGGGCGGCGAGCACGTGCGCGGGCGTGGAATACTGGTGCTCGGCGAGGCGCGCGCCGGGCCCCGCGCCGAAATAGGTCGTCGGCACGGTGAGATAGACGACGCCAACCTGCGTGCCCGGGGCGAGGCGCGAGAAGGCGGGCGGCGGCGCTTCGCCGGCGATGACGAAGCCGGTCTTCACATAGGGATGCGTCGCGGCGACGCCGGGCGGCAGCGCCGGATCGCCGGTCTCGACCGGGAAGCCCATCACGAGGTCGCAGCGCTGGCGGGCAAGCATGCTGAAGAAGCGCGGCTTCTTCGCATTCAGCGCATCGGTGCCGTCACGCGTGTCGATGCTGACGATGCGCGGGGCGACGCCGTCGAGCCGGCCGATGGCGGCGGTGAGCGCGCGATCGACACGCTGCATCGGGTTGGCGCGGTCGATGCAGACCGTGGGGCCGGCGGCGCGGGCGGAGGCGATGCCGCACGCCGCCAGCACGATGCCGGCCAGCGCGGCGCGGAGAAGGCCCGGCCGCCGAAGCGGCCGGGGGTGCCTGCGCTCAGCCATTGAGCGCGAAGACATGGAGCTGGCCGCCGCGCGGCGCCTTGGCGAGCGAGGCGCCGAGCTTGCCCGACCACAGCGGCCACACGCCGCCCCAGCCCGACCAGACCGCGACATACTGCTTGCCGTCGATCTCGTAGGACATCGGGTTGGCGATGATGCCGGAGCCGAGATAGGGGCTCTTCCACAGGATCTTTCCGGTCTTGGCGTCGAAGGCGTAGAGATGGCCGTCCGCCGTGCCGGAGAAGACGAGGCCGCCGGAGGTCGCCATCGCGCCGCCGTCCCACGGCTCCTTCGTGCGGTGCTGCCAGACCTGCTTGCCGGTGGACAGATCGATCGCCTGGATCGAGCCCATGTGGTGCGGCGAGGCGGGGTCCGGCTTCATCTCGAAGGTTTCGCCGAGATAGGGCAGGCCCGCGGCGTAGCTGACCGGAACGCCCTTCATCGTCATGCAGGCGTGCAGCGTCGGCACATAGGCCATGTTGGTCGCGGGATCGACCGCGCCGGGCCACCAGTTCTTGCCGCCGAGGAAGCTCGGGCAGGTGAAGATCTGCTTGTCGAGCGCGGGGCGCAGCTTCATGTTGTTGACGGCCTGGCCGTCCTTGATCCCGATGATCGAGGTGTCGTGCACGAAGGGCACGGCGTAGATCAGCTTCCCGGTCTCGCGGTTGATCGCGTAGAAATAGCCGTTGCGGTTGGCCTCGACCAGGGCGTGGTAGGGCTTGCCCTTGTAGGTGATGTCGGCGAGCTGGGCGGTGTTCACGCCGTCATAGTCCCAGGTGTCGTTGCGGGTGTACTGGTAGTGCCACTTGATGGCGCCGGTATTGGGATCGATCGCGATGACGCTGTCCGAATACAGGTTGTTGCCCGGGCGCATCGAGGCGAGCCACGGGCCCGGATTGCCCACACCCCAGAAGAGCTGCTTGGTCTTCGGATCGTAGGTGCCGGTCATCCACGGGCTGCCGCCGCCGTGCTTGTAGGCGCCGGCCGGCCAGGTCTTGCCGCCGGGCTCGCTCGGCGAGGGAATCGTGTAGGTCTTCCAGAGCAGCTTGCCGGTCTGCGCGTCGAGCCCGACGATGAAGCCGCGGGCGCCGTATTCGCCGCCGCCGGAGCCGATGATCACCTTGCCGTCGACGATCATCGGGGCCTCGGAGATCGAGTAGCCGATGCCCGGCTTCTCGAGCGCGACGTTCCACAGCACCTTGCCGGTCGTCGCATCTAAGGCGAGGACGTGATTGTCCAGCGTGCCCATGAACACTTCGTTGCCGTAGACGGCGACGCCGCGGTTGTTCACGTCGCAGCAGACCGTCTTCAGCGCGGTCTTCGGCAGGTCGTAGTCGTATTCCCAGAGTTTCTGGCCGGTCTTCGCGTTGAAGGCGATGAGATGGTCGAGCGGAGTGGTGGCGAACATGTAGTCGCCATTGACGATCGGCGTGCCCTCGAAGCCGTTGGGGATGTCGATTTTCGCAGACGACCACGCGGGTTTCAGCGAGGCGACGTTCTTCGTGTTGATCTGCGCAAACGGCGCGTAATCGTCGCCGGCGTAGCTGCGGTTGAACATCAGCCAGCCCTTCGAGGCGGCGGCGTTGTCGAGCCGGGCCTGGGTAACGCTCGGGTAGGCGGGCTGGGCCGAGGCGGCGCCGGCGGCGAGCAGCGTGCCGGCGAGGGCGCCGATCAGCGCGGTTCCGGTTCTGGCAAATCTGGACTTCATGAAGATCTCCCTAAGAGGTTTCTGGTGTTGTCAGGATCAAAGAGCGGCGGTTTGGTGCGCCGTCAGGTTAGGGGAGCCCGGGCGGCGGCGAGCATCGCGGCTTCCTCTCCAGAGAACAGCCGCGAGCGCACATGAAAGCGCAGCCCGGTGCCGTTGTCGAGCGAGAACATGCCGCCGATCCCCTCGACGACGTCGATGACGAGCTGGGTGTGACGCCAGTACTCGAACTGCGACGCGCTGATGTGGAACGGCGCGCCGCCGATGACGCCGAGGCAGATATCGTCAGGGGAAACGACGAAATCCGCCTGCGGGTAGCACATCGGCGCCGAACCGTCGCAGCAGCCGCCCGACTGGTGGAACAGGACCGGGCCGTGACGCGCCGTCAGCTCGGCGATCAGCGCGAGGGCCGATGGCGTCGCGGTCACGCGCGGGATGGAACCCGGACCCGTCATGGTCAGAAGAAGCCGAGCTTCTTCGGGTCGTAGCTAACCAGCATGTTCTTGGTCTGCTGGTAGTGGTCGAGCATCATCCGGTGCGTCTCGCGGCCGATGCCGGACTGCTTGTAGCCGCCGAACGCCGCGTGCGCCGGGTAGAGGTGATAACAGTTGGTCCAGACGCGGCCGGCCTTGATGCCGCGGCCGAAGCGGTAGGCGCGGTTGGCATCGCGCGTCCAGACACCGGCGCCGAGGCCGTAGAGCGTGTCGTTGGCGATGGCGAGCGCCTCGGCCTCGTCCTTGAAGGTCGTCACCGAGACGACGGGGCCGAAGATTTCCTCCTGGAAGATCCGCATCCGGTTGTGGCCGCGGAAGATGGTGGGCTGGACGTAGAACCCGTCCGCGAGCTCGCCGCCGAGCGCGGCGCGGCCGCCGCCGGTGAGCACTTCCGCTCCTTCCTGGCGGCCGATGTCGAGATAGGAGAGGATCTTCTCGACCTGCTCGCTGGAGGCCTGGGCGCCGACCATCGTCGCCGCATCCAGCGGGCTGTCCTGGCGGATCGCCTGCACGCGGGGGACGGCGCGCTCCATGAAGCGGTCGTAGAGGCTTTCATGGATCAGCGCGCGCGACGGGCAGGTGCAGACCTCGCCCTGATTGAGCGCGAACATCGCGAAGCCTTCCAGCGCCTTGTCGAGGAAATCGTCATCCTCGGCGGCGACGTCGGCGAAGAAGATGTTGGGCGACTTGCCGCCGAGCTCCAGCGTGACCGGGATCAGGTTGTGGCTGGCATATTGCATGATCAGCCGGCCGGTCGTGGTCTCGCCGGTGAAGGCGATCTTGGCGATGCGGCTGGAGGAGGCGAGCGGCTTGCCGGCCTCGAGGCCGAAGCCGTTGACGATGTTGAGCACGCCGGGCGGCAGCAGGTCGGCGATCAGCTCGGCGAGGACGAGGATGCTGACCGGGGTCTGCTCGGCCGGCTTGAGGACGACGCAGTTGCCCGCCGCCAGCGCCGGGGCGAGCTTCCAGGCCGCCATCAGGATCGGGAAGTTCCAGGGGATGATCTGGCCGACGACGCCGAGCGGCTCGTGGAAGTGGTAGGCCACGGTGTTGTGGTCGATTTCCGAGAGCGTGCCTTCCTGGGCGCGGATGCAACTCGCGAAATAGCGGAAGTGGTCGATGGCGAGCGGAATGTCGGCCGCGGTGGTCTCGCGGATCGGCTTGCCGTTGTCGACCGTCTCGACATAGGCGAGGAGGGCGAGGTTTTCCTCCATCCGGTCGGCGATGCGGTTGAGCATCAGGGCGCGCTCGGCCGGGGCGGTGCGGCCCCAGGACTCGGCGGCGGCGTGGGCGGCGTCGAGCGCGTGCTCGATATCGACCTCGCTCGACCGGGCGACCTCGGTGAAGGCGTGGCCGGTCACCGGGGTGACGTTGGCGAAGTAGCGGCCCTCGGCCGGGGCGACGAAGCGGCCGCCGATGAAATTGTCGTAGCGGGGCTTGAAGGTGAATCCGCCGGGTGCGGTTCCGGGCGAGGGGCGAATGGCGCCGTCGGGCATTGGTCTTCCTCCGTCCTGCGGCCCGACGTTCCGGGCCGCGCTGGTTGCTTCGCCAGGGAGGACTGCAAGCGCCGTGCCAAGGCCGGGACGCGGCCGAATCCGCCCGCCGGCGTGCCGGGCGCGCCGGGCGCGGGACAGGCGGGACGTCCCGATCGGGGACACTGTCCCAAAACGGGACGTTTCGCATTGTTCCGTTGCATGGCGGGACGACGGGGCATAGTGTCAGGCAAACATGACGACGGCCGCCAGCAGGAGCGCGCCGCGACGATCGAGGAAACGCAGGACGGACTACGCCCATGGACCATCTTTCCACACATCACGACGACAGGTCCGCGCGGTTGCGGGCCGGCAAGGAGCGGCTCTCCGCCGGGCTGCCAGGGGCGGCGCCGAGCCCGCTGCTCGCGCGGTCGTGGCAGCGCTGCGTCAGCGCCGGGCTCGCGCCCGACCGCGCGGCGGGAGAGGCCCCGCATCTCTGCGGCGCCGAGCTGCGCGCGGCACAGGAGCGGGTTTCCGACCTCGCGCTGCGGGCGCGGCCGATCATCGAATATCTCTACGGGCAGATCCGCGATTCCGGCTGCATCGTGCTGCTGTCGGACTGCAACGGCTTCCTGCTCGACGCGGTGGGCGATCCCGGCTTCAGCGGGCGGGCGGCGCGGGTGGCGCTGCAGCCGGGGGCGAGCTGGGCGGAGACGGACCGCGGGACCAACGCCGTCGGCACCGCGCTGATCGAGGCGGCGCCGGTCGTCGTCCACGGCGCGGAGCATTTCCTGGAGCGGAACAATTTCCTCGCCTGCGCCGCCGCCCCCCTCACCGCCTCGACCGGCGAGCTGCTCGGCGTGATCGACATTTCCTGCGACCAGCGGGTGTATCATCCGCACACGTTCGGCCTGGTGCGGGCGGCGGCGCAGATGATCGAGAACCGGATGTTCGAGATGTCACATCTGCGTGACGTGAAGCTGCGCTTCCATGCCTCGCGCCAGGGGGTGGGGACGCTGGCCGAGGGGGTGGTGGCGTTCGGGGCGGACGGCACGCTGCGCGGGGCGAACGGGGCGGCGATGCAGATGCTCGGCCTGCGGCGCGAGGATCTTGGCCAGGTGTCGGCGGTGGAGGTGTTCGAGGAGACGGTGGAGGCGCTGCTGGCGCGCGAGCGGCGCGGCGGCGGCGAGCCGCTGGAGCTGCGGCCGCCGGGCGGCGGACGGGTGTTCCTGCGCGTCGACATGCCGCGGGCGGCGCGGCCGGCGCGGCCGAGGACGATCTGGCCGACCGACGCGCTGGCGGCGCTGGAGACCGGCGATCCGCTGGTGGCGCGGGCGATCGGCCAGGTGCGGCGGGCGCTGGGGCGGGCGATCCCGATCCTGATCCATGGCGAGACCGGGGTGGGCAAGGACGTGATGGCGCGGGCGATCCACGCCGCGGGGCCGCGGCGGGGCGGGCCGTTCGTCGCCGTCAACTGCGCGGCGCTGCCGGAGACGATGATCGAGGCGGAGCTGTTCGGCTACGCGCCCGGCGCCTTTACCGGGGCGCGGCGCGAGGGCGCGCCGGGGCGCATCCGCGAGGCGGCGGACGGCGTGCTGTTCCTCGACGAGATCGGCGACATGCCGCTGGCGATGCAGACCCGGCTGCTGCGGGTGCTGGAGGAGCGGGTGGTGACCCCGCTCGGCGGGCGGCCGGCGCCGGTGGATTTCGCGCTGATCTGCGCGACCAACTGCGACCTGCGCCGGGCGGTGGCCGAGGGGCGGTTCCGCGCCGACCTGTTCTACCGGATCAACGGGCTCGGCGTCGCCCTGCCGCCGCTGCGCCGGCGCACCGACCTCGATGCGCTGGTCGAGCGCATCCTGCGGCTCGATGCGGCGGGGGAGACGGTACGCGGCGTCGCCCCCGGGCTGATGGCGGCGTTCCGGGCGCATGACTGGCCGGGCAATATCCGCCAGCTCGCCAATGTGCTGCGGATCGGCCTGTCGATGTGCGAGGCGGACGAGACGGAGATCGGCTGGGAGCACCTGCCGGACGATATCGCCGAGGAACTGCGCGGCGGCGCCCGGCCGGCGAAGGCGGACGCGCCGGTGGCGGCGGTGGCGCCAGCGCCAGCCGTGCCGGCGGCCTCGCTGCGGGAGGGGGCGGACCAGCTGATCCTGCAGGCGATCGAGGCGGCGGGCGGCAACATGAGCCGGGCGGCGCGGCGGCTCGGGATCAGCCGCAACACGCTCTATCGCCGGCTGGCGCTGATCCGCGAGGATGGCGGCCAGCCGGGCTGAGATTGTACATACAAGTTCAGAGCGCGTCCTCCAGGCGGCGGAGGGCCGCGGCGAAGCGGGATTCGATGGCGGCGCGGGCATCGTGCCGGCCTTCGCGCACAAGGCAGCGCCCGGCGACGTAGACACGGTCGACCAGCCGCGCGCCGCCGGCGAAGATGTAGTGATCGAGCCGGGTTTCGGCGGAGAGCGCGGCGAGGTCGGTGCCGGCGCGGCGGAGCGAGACGAGATCGGCGCGGCAGCCGGGGGCGATGGCGCCGATGGGCTGGGCCAGGGCCTGCGCGCCGCCGGCGAGGGCCGCACGGTAGAGGGCGGCGCCGGTCGAACCGCCGTCGCGCGCCGGGTCGGCGAGGACGAGGCGGCGACGGTCGCGCAGGCGCTGGCTCCATTCGAGCTGGCGCAGCTCGGCGGGGGCCTCGATCGCGACATTCGAATCGGTGCCGACGCCGAAACGCCCGCCGGCATCGATGAAGGTGTTTCCATTGAAGATGCCGTCGCCGAGATCGGCCTCGGTGATCGGGCAGAGGCCGGCGACGGCGCCGGCGCGGGCGAGGCCGGCGGTTTCCTCGGCCGCCATGTGGGTGGCGTGGATCAGGCACCAGCGGGCGTCGACCCCCGCCTCGCGGAGCAGGAATTCGACCGGGCGGGCGCCGAGCGCGGCCTCGACCTCGGCGACCTCGCCGGTCTGCTCGGCGGCGTGGATGTGGAGCGGGCCTTCGGGAAGCAGGCCGGACAGGGCGGCGACATCGGCGGCGCGGGCGGCGCGCAGCGAGTGCGGCGCGGCGCCGAGCACGGCGCCCGGCAGGGCGCGCAGCCGTTCCGCCGTGGCCGCGTGCAGGCGCAGAAACCCGTCGAGATCGGTGATGAAGCGGCGCTGGCCCGGCTCGGGCGGGCGGTTGGGGCCTGCGGCGCTGTAGAGCACCGGCAGCAGGGTGAGGCCGATGCCGGTTTGCGCCGCCGCCTCGATCACCCGCGTGGCGAGCTCGGCGGGATCGGCATAGGGGGCGCCGGCGGAATCGTTGTGCAGGTAATGGAATTCGGCGACCGCGGTGAAGCCGCGCTCGAGCATTTCCATGAAGGCCATGGCGGTGACGGCGGCGATGTCGTCCGGCGGCAGCGCGAGGGCGGTGCGGTACATCACGCCGCGCCAGGACCAGAAATCCTCGGCGGCGGCGCGGCGGCGCTGGGCGAGCGCGGACATCGCCCGCTGGAAGCCGTGGCTGTGCAGGTTGGGCAGGCCGGGCAGCACGCAGCCGGGGACGGTTTCGCGATCGGCCGGCGGGGCATTCGCGGCGAGGCCGGCGATGCGGCCGGACCCGTCGATGTCGAGCGCGACGCCGGATGCCCATCCTTCGGGGAGAAAAGCCTGTTCGAGCCAGAGTCGCCGCATGGTCGGTCCTTTCGGGAATGGGTTGCCATCGTCGTTCGGCTAGTTGTATATACATTTTGTTCGGCGTTGTCAGGAGGGTATCATGCGATGCGACCGGCTGTGGCGGAATGCGCGACTGGCGACCTGCGCGCCGGACCGCCCCGGGCTCGGGGTGGTCGAGGGCGGCGCGGTGGCGAGCCGGGACGGACGGATCGTCTGGGCCGGGCCGGAGGCGGAGATGCCGTCGCTGGAAGCGGCGGAGACAATCGACTGCGCCGGGCGCTGGATCACGCCGGGGCTGGTCGATTGCCACACCCACCTGATTTTCGGCGGCGACCGCTCGGGCGAGTTCGCGCGGCGGCTCGCCGGCGAGAGCTATGAGAGCATCGCCCGCGAAGGCGGCGGCATCCGCGCGACGATGCGGGCGACGAGGGCGCTGGACGAGGCGGCGATGCGGGCGGGCGCCGAGGCGCGGCTGGCTGCCTGGGCGGCGGAGGGGGTGACGACGGTCGAGATCAAGTCGGGCTACGGGCTCGACGAGGCGACGGAACTCGCGATGCTGCGCGCGGCGCGCGCGATCGGCCGGGCGGGGCGGTTCCGCGTCGCCGCCACCTATCTCGGCGCCCACACGATGCCGCCGGAGATGGACCGGGCCGCCTATCTCGATCTCGTGTGCCGGCGGATGATTCCGGCGATCGCCGAGGCGGGGCTGGCGGATGCGGTCGATGCGTTCTGCGAGGAGATCGCCTTCGGCGCCGGGGAGGTTGCGGCGGTGTTCGCCGCGGCGCGGGCGGCGGGGCTGGCGGTGAAGCTGCACGCCGACCAGCGCGCCGAGGGCGGCGGGGCGGCGCTGGCGGCGCGGTTCGGCGCGCTGTCGGCCGATCATCTGGAATATGCCTCGGCCGAGGGAATCGCGGCGATGGCGCGGGCGGGCAGCGTCGCGGTGCTGCTGCCCGGCGCCTATTACGTGCTGCGCGAGGCGAAGCGGCCGGATGTCGCGGCGATGCGCGCGGCGGGATGCCGGATGGCGGTGGCGACCGACTGCAATCCGGGCACCTCGCCGATCGCCTCGCTGCGGCTTTCGGCGCAGATGGCCTGCGTGTTCTTCGGCCTTTCTTTCGAGGAAGCCTGGCTCGGCATCACCCGCCATGCCGCCGATGCGCTCGGGCTCGGCGGCGAATGCGGCGCGATCGACGCAGGGCGGTCGTGCGACCTCGCGATCTGGAGTGTGGACAGCCTCGACCAGGTTCTCGCCTGGGTTGGGCCGGCGCCGCTGGAGCGGCGCGTTCTGAAAGGAGTTGATGCGTGATCATTTCACCGGGGACGATGCGGCTCGCCGACTGGCGGGCGGTGCAGGAGGGGGACGCGGCGCGGCTGGATGCGGGATGCCGCGCGGCGGTGGAGGCGGCGGCGGGATGCGTCGCCGCGATCCTGGAGAGGGACGAGGCGGTTTACGGCATCAATACCGGGTTCGGGCGCCTCGCCTCGACGCGGATCGAGCCGGCGGATCTCGCCACCTTGCAGCGCAATCTCGTGCTGTCGCACGCGGCGGGGGTGGGCGAGGCGCTGCCGGCGCCGATCGTGCGGATGGTGATCGCGCTGAAGCTCGCGAGCCTGGCGCGCGGGGCCTCGGGCGTGCGGTGGGAGACGATCGAGGCGCTGCAGGGCTTGCTCGATCATGACATCCTGCCGGTGATTCCGGCGCAGGGCTCGGTCGGCGCCTCCGGCGATCTCGCGCCGCTCGCGCACATGACCTGCGCGCTGCTCGGCATCGGCGAGGTGCTGGGCGCGGCGGGGCGGGAGGATGCCGCGGCGGCGCTCGGCCGGGCGGGGATGGCGCCGCTGGTGCTCGGCCCGAAGGAGGGGCTGGCGCTGCTGAACGGCACGCAGGTTTCGACCGCGATCGCGCTGACCGGGCTGTTCCGCGCCGAGCGCCTGTGCCGCGCGGCGCTGCTGACCGGGGCGCTGACGACGGATGCGGCGCGGGGGTCGGACGCGCCGTTCGATCCGCGCATCCACGCGCTGCGCGGACATGCGGGGCAGATGGCGGTGGCGGCGGCGCTGCGGACGCTGCTGGCGGGAAGCGGGATTCGCGACTCGCACCGGATCGGCGATCCGCGCGTGCAGGACCCGTATTCGCTGCGCTGCCAGCCGCAGGTGATGGGCGCGGTGTTCGACCTGCTCGGCCAGGCGGGGCGGACGCTGGCGACCGAGGCCAATGGCGTGTCGGACAATCCGCTGGTGTTCGCCGAGACCGGCGAGGTGATTTCGGGCGGCAATTTCCACGCCGAATACGTCGCCTTCGCCGCCGACCAGATCGCGCTGGCGATCGCCGAGGCGGGGTCGCTGGCGGAGCGGCGGATCGCGTTGCTGGTCGATCCCGCGCATTCGGGGCTGCCGGCCTTCCTGACCCGCGCGCCGGGGCTGAACTCGGGCTACATGATTCCGCAGGTGACCGCGGCGGCGCTGGTCGCGGAGAACCGGATGCTGGCGCATCCGGCCAGCGTGGATTCCATCCCGACCTCGGCCAACCAGGAGGACCATGTCTCGATGGCGACGCACGGGGCGATGCGGCTGCTGAGGATGGCGGACAATCTCTCGCATGTCCTGGCGATCGAGTATCTGATGGCGGCGCAGGGGATCGACCTGCTCGCCCCGCTCGCGACCAGCGCGCCGCTCGGGCGGATGCACGCGGTGCTGCGGGAGAGCGTGCCGGTGCTCGGCGAGGACCGGCTGATGGCGCCGGACATCGCGCGGGCGCGGGCGCTGATCGAGAGCGGCGCCGCCGAGCGGGCGGCGGGATGCGACGCGCTGCCGGAGCTCGACGCGTGAGCGCCCCCTCCCCTGCCCCGTTCATCGAGCTGCGGCGGGGTGCCGCACCGCTGCTGGTCAGCATTCCGCATACGGGGACCGAAATTCCCGAGGCGCTGGCGGGGGATTTCGTCTCGTCCTGGCAGGCGCTGCGGGATGCGGACTGGTGGATCGACCGGCTCTACGATTTCGCGCCCGGGCTCGATGCGACGGTGATCCGCACGCGGATCTCGCGCAGCGTGATCGACGTCAACCGCGATCCGTCCGGCGCCTCGCTCTATCCGGGCCAGGCGACGACGGGGCTATGCCCGACCACGGATTTCGACGGCGCGCCGCTCTATCGCGACGGGCGGGAGCCGGACGAGGCGGAAATCGCAAGGCGCCGGCAGGCGTATCACGATCCCTATCACGATGTTATCGCAGGCGAGATCGCGCGGCTGCGGGCGCTGCACGGGCGGGTCGTGCTGTATGACTGCCACTCGATCCGCTCGGTGATTCCGCGACTGTTCGAGGGCGAGCTGCCGGTCTGCAATATCGGCACCGATCGCGGGCGGGCGGCCGATCCGCGACTTGCGGCACGGATCGCCGGACGTTGCGCCGAGGCGGGGTTCAGCCACGTTTCTAACGGGCGGTTTGTCGGCGGCTGGATCACGCGCCATCACGGCGCGCCGGCCGAAGGCGTGCATGCGGTGCAGATGGAACTCGCCTGCCGCGGCTACATGGAGGAGCCGTCAGCGCCCAGTGCGGCGAACTGGCCGGCGCCGTACGATCCGGCACGGGCGGCGACGCTGCGCTCCGTGCTGGAACAGATTTTGCGCGACTGCGTCGATTTCGCGAACTCGAAGGAATGAACAGGATGAATCGTCGTCTCGACAATGCGCGGACGATCCGCGCGCCGCATGGCAGCGATCTCAGCGCCCGGTCCTGGCTGACCGAGGCGCCGCTCAGGATGCTGATGAACAACCTCGACCCCGATGTCGCGGAGCGGCCGGAGGAACTCGTCGTCTATGGTGGGATCGGCCGGGCGGCGCGGGACTGGGAGAGTTTCGACCGCATTCTCGGCGCGCTGCGCGACCTCGGGCCGGAGGAGACGCTGCTGGTGCAGTCGGGCAAGCCGGTCGGCGTGTTCCGCACCCATGCGGACGCGCCGCGCGTGCTGATCGCCAATTCCAACCTGGTGCCGAACTGGGCGAACTGGCAGCATTTCCACGAACTCGATCGCAAGGGCCTGATGATGTACGGCCAGATGACGGCGGGGTCGTGGATCTATATCGGCTCGCAGGGCATCGTGCAGGGCACGTATGAGACCTTCGTCGAGGCCGGGCGGCAGCATTACGGCGGCGATCTCGCCGGGCGGTGGATCCTGACCGGCGGGCTCGGCGGCATGGGCGGGGCGCAGCCGCTGGCGGCGACGATGGCCGGGGCCTCGATGATCGCGGTGGAGTGCACGCCCTCGCGCATCGAGATGCGGCTGCGCACGCGCTATCTCGACCGCCGGGCCGACACGCTCGACGAGGCGCTGGCGATGCTGGAGGCGGCGAAGCGCGACGGAAAACCGGTCTCGATCGGGCTGCTCGGCAATGCCGCGGAGGTGTTTCCCGAACTCGTCCGCCGCGGCATCCGCCCGGATATCGTGACCGACCAGACCTCGGCGCATGATCCGGTGAACGGCTACCTGCCGGCGGGATGGACGCTGGAGCACTGGGCGGCGATGCGCGAGCGCGACCCCGAGGCGGTGGCGCTGGCGGCGAAGCGGTCGATGGCCGGGCAGGTGCGGGCGATGCTCGATTTCTGGCGGATGGGGATTCCGGTGCTCGACTACGGCAACAACATCCGCGCCATGGCGCAGGAGATGGGGGTGGCCGACGCGTTCGACTTTCCGGGCTTCGTGCCGGCCTATATCCGGCCGCTGTTCTGCCGGGGGATCGGGCCGTTCCGCTGGGCGGCGCTGTCGGGCGACCCCGAGGACATCTACCGGACGGACGCGAAGGTGAAGGAGCTGATCCCCGACGATCCGCATCTGCATCACTGGCTCGACATGGCGCGCGAGTGGATCGCCTTCCAGGGCCTGCCGGCGCGGATCTGCTGGGTGGGGCTCGGGCAGCGGCACCGGCTCGGCCTCGCGTTCAACGAGATGGTGGCGCGGGGCGAGCTGTCGGCGCCGGTGGTGATCGGGCGGGACCATCTCGATTCCGGCTCGGTCGCCAGCCCCAACCGCGAGACCGAGGCGATGCGCGACGGGTCGGACGCGGTGTCGGACTGGCCGCTGCTCAACGCGCTGCTCAACTGCGCCTCGGGGGCGACCTGGGTCTCGCTGCATCACGGCGGCGGGGTCGGGATGGGGTATTCGCAGCATGCGGGGATGGTGATCGTCGCCGACGGCACCGAGGCGGCGGCGAAGCGGCTGGAGCGGGTGCTGTGGAACGACCCGGCGACCGGGGTGATGCGCCATGCCGATGCCGGCTACGACATCGCCATCGACTGCGCGCGGGAGAACGGGCTGAACCTGCCGGGGATCACCGGCTGAGCTTCAGGGGGCGGCCGGGCCGTCCGGCCGGTCGCCCATCGAGGAGCGGGTGCCGAGCGCGTAGCGGGCGCCGGGGTGGATGAACTCGGTCTGGGTGGCGGGAAGCCCGCCGCTCCAGGTGCGGCGGAGGACGACGAGGCAGGCCTGCTCCTCGTCGCGCCCGATCTCGAGCAGCGCGCGGATCTCGGGCGAGGGCGTGGTCGCGTAGACGACGTGCTCGGTCTCGGTCGCCGGGCCGAGGCGGAGGAGATAGGCGGCGACGGTCTCCTTCGTGAAATCCTGTTCGAGGAAATCCGGGGCGAAGCGGGGCGAGACCAGCCGGTCCTCGATCTGCACCGGCACGTCGTCCTCGTAATGCAGCAGGGTGGCGTGGAAGATGCGCGCGCCGGGGCGCAGGCCGAAGGCGAGCGCCTGGTCGGCGCGGGCGCGGGTGGCTTCCTGGGCGAGGACGCGGACGCGGTGGCGGTGGCCGGAGGCGACGATCTCATCGGAGATGTCGCGGATTTCGAGCCATTCGAGGCGCGGGCGCGGCGGCGCGGCGAAGCTGCCCCTGCCCTGCACGCGAGCGACGAGGCCGGCGGCGGAGAGTTCGCGCAGGGCGCGATGCGCCGTCATCCGCGAGACGCCGAATTCGGCCATCAGCTCGTGCTCGGAGGGCAGGCGGCCGCCGGGGCCGATCTGGCCGCTGGCGATGCGCTCGACGATCGCCTCCTTCACCCGGGCGTAGAGCGGCACCCGCGCGGCGGGTTCGCGATCGGGAGGCGCCATGGTCAGACCAGCGCCGGCACGGCGGCGGCGACCCGCGCGAGGATGCGGGTGAGGCTCGCCTGCAGCGCGGCGAAGCCGGGCAGGCGGAGCATCGTCGCCTCGTCCATGTAGAGGGCGCGGGCGATCTCGATCTGCACGACATGGACGTGCTCGCGCGGGCGGCCGTAGTGGCGGGTGACGTAGCCGCCGGCATAGGGATCGTTGCGGCGGATCGCGAAGCCCTCGCCGCGCAGGGCCTGCTCGACCAGCTGCACGACCGGGCGGGCGCAGGAGGCGCCGTGCAGGTCGCCCACCACGATGTCCGGCCCGTGGCCGTGCGGCAGGCCGGGCGGGCGCGGCATCGAATGGATGTCGAGCAGGAGGCAGGCGCCGAAGGCGGCGCGGGTTTCGGCGATGAGCCCGGCCAGGGCGGCGTGATAGGGGCGCCAGCAGGCCTCGATCCGCGCCTGCGCCTCGGCGAAGCGGAGCTTGCGGCGGTAGATCGGCTCGCCGGAGGCGACGACGCGGGCGATGGTGCCAAGGCCGGCGGCGACGCGGGGGCTGGTGGCGTTCACATAGGGCGGCAGGGCGTCCTCGAACATCGCGGGGTCGAGTTCCCAGGGCTCGCGGTTGACGTCGCACCAGGCGCGGGGGAAGCGGGCGGCGAGCAGCGGCAGGCCGAGGCCGGGGGCGCCGGCGCACAGCTCGTCGACGAAGCCGTCCTCGCTCTTGCGCAGGGCGCGGGCGTCGAGCCGGGAGAGGGCGAGGAAATCCGGCGCGTAGGCGCGGCCGGAATGCGGCGAGGCGACCACGACCGGGGCGGACTGGCGCGGCGGACGGGTGAGGACGCAGGGGGGCAGCTCCCCGTCGGCGCAGGCGGCGGCGTCTTGTTCGGGGCGCGGGGGAACCAGATCCATGACAAAATCATAAAGCCGATGCGGCCGCGCCCGGTCAATGATATGAACGCGCGGTTGGACAGGCAGGAACGGACCCAGGCCATGAACGAAATTCTCGTCGTCACCGTCAACGAGGTGGCCAATGCCAGGATCGCCCGGGTGGTCGGCCCGGTCTATGGCACCTCGATCCGCAGCCGGACCATCGTGGGCAACATGCTCGGCGGCATCCGCGCGATTTTCGGCGGTTCGCAGGAGGGCTACATCGCCATGGTCAACCAGACGCGGGACGAGGCGATCGCGGCGCTGAAGGCGCATGCCGCCTCGCTCGGCGCCAATGCGGTGATCGGGATGCGGTTCGATTCCGGGGAGTTCGACGCCGGCCAGGGCCAGGCGATGAACGAGGTCACCGCCTATGGGACGGCGGTGATCCTCGAAGCGGTCATGTGATCATTTCTGCGCCGGCAGGCCGGCGGCGGCGAAGAGCCGGGCGCGCAGGGCCGGGTTCTGCCGGGCCTCGGCCAGCACCTGGTCGTATTGCCGCACGGTGAGGCCCTGCGCGGTGATGGCGGTGGTGGCCTTGTCCTTGGCCGAGGCGATCAGGCGCTGCTTGCCGGCGGGATCGGTCGTGTGGGCGAGCTTCGCGCCGTAGCTGTGGTTGATCTCGAGCACCTGGTGCAGGGCCTTGCCGGCCCTGGCGATGGTTTGCGGCGATGCGGACGGCGCCGCGGACATCGACCCGGTGGTGGGCGCGGGCGCGGCGGCGGCGGGGCTGCCGGTCGCCGCCAAAGCCGGCGCGCCCGCCATCGCGGCGGCGATCAGGGCAACGGCGCTGGCGCGGAAAAGGGTTCGGTCTGTCATGGGCATGACCTCCTGTACTGGACGGCCGGGGAGCGGCCGCGAGCGTCACGGCCGCGGGGCGGACGTGGGCTGGGCGGCCGAGGAGCGGCCGCCTTCCTCACGAGAAGATGAGGACCCGGCAGGATGAGGCAAGTTTCGATTCGTTTAGTTACGAATTCGATTCATGCCGCCTTCGACTGGTCGATAATGCGTTGCAGGTTCGATATTATGTCGCGGGCCGCGGCGAGGCGGGCCTTCACGTCCATCTCGCGGACCATGACCAGCTTGTGGTCCGGGCGCAGGCGGAGCAGGCCGGCGCGGGTGGCGAGCCAGGCGACGAGGCCGCCGGGATTGGCGAATGCGTTGCCGCGGAAGGCGACGACCATGCCCTTCGGCCCGGCCTCCAGCTTCTCGACGCCGACGGCGCGGCAGGCGCGCTTCAGCGCCACCGTGGCGAGGAGGTTTTCCACCTCCTCGGGCATCGGGCCGAAACGGTCGACCAGCTCGGCGGCGAGCGCCTCGCTCTCGGCATCGGTCGCGAGTCCGCCGATGCGGCGGTAGAGGCCGAGGCGGACCGGCAGGTCGGCCACATAGGCTTCGGGGATGAGGACGGGCAGGCCGAGGCTGATATTCGGCGTCCAGTCCCGCGCGGCCTCGCGCGATTCGCTGCCGCCGGCCGCGCGCAGTTCGGCCACCGCATCCTCCAGCATCTGCTGGTAGAGCTCGATGCCGACCTCGCGGATATGGCCGGACTGTTCGTCGCCCAGCAGGTTGCCGGCGCCGCGCAGGTCGAGATCGTGCGAGGCGAGGGTGAAGCCGGCGCCGAGCGTGTCGAGCGTCTGCATCACTTCGAGGCGCTTCTGCGAGGAGGCGGCGAGCGTGTGCGAGGCGGGCCAGGTGAGATAGGCGTAGCCGCGCTGCTTGCCGCGGCCGACGCGGCCGCGCAGCTGGTAGAGCTGGCCGAGGCCGAAGAGATCGGCGCGCCAGATCAGGATCGTGTTCACCGCCGGCATGTCGAGCCCGGATTCGACGATGTTGGTGGCGAGCAGGACGTCGTGCTTGCCTTCGCTGAACTCGGTCATCACCCGCTCGATCTCGGTCGGCGGCAGGCGGCCATGGGCGGTGGCGGTGCGCAGGTCCGGCGCGATCTCGGCCAGGCGCTCGCGCATCCGGTCGATATCCTCGATATGCGGGACGACGCAGAAGATCTGCCCGCCGCGGAAGCGCTCGCGGGCGATGGCCTCGCGGATCACCAGCTTGTCCCACGGCATGATGAAGGTGCGCACGGCGAGACGGTCGACCGGCGGGGTGGTGATCAGCGAGAGGTCGCGCACGCCGGTCAGCGCGAGCTGGAGGGTGCGGGGGATCGGCGTCGCGGTCAGGGTGAGGACGTGGATGTCCGCCTTGAGCTGCTTCAGCCGTTCCTTGTGGGCGACGCCGAAATGCTGCTCCTCGTCGACGATCAGCAGCGCGAGGTCGGCGAAGGCGATCGTTTTCGACAGCAGCGCATGGGTGCCGACGACGATGTTCACCGTGCCGTCGGCGAGGCCGGCCTTCACCTTCGCGGTATCCTTGGCGGAGACGAGGCGGGAGAGCTGCTCGACGCGGATGGGCAGGCCGGCGAAGCGCTCGGAGAACAGGCGGTAGTGCTGGCGGGCGAGCAGCGTGGTCGGCACCACCACGGCGACCTGGGCGCCGGACATCGCGGCGATGAAGGCGGCGCGGAGCGCGACCTCGGTCTTGCCGAAGCCGACATCGCCGCAGACCAGCCGGTCCATCGGCTTGCCGGCGGCGAGATCTTCCATCACGTCGGCGATGGCGCGAGCCTGGTCCTCGGTTTCGGTGTAGGGGAAGCGGGCGCAGAATTCGGCGAAGGCGCCGTCATCGGCGGCGAGGATCGCGGCGTCGTGCAGCTTGCGCTCGGCGGCGATGCGGATGAGGCCGGCCGCCATGTCGCGGATGCGGTTGCGGGCCTTGGCCTTGCGCGCCTGCCAGGAGGCGCCGCCCAGGCGGTCGAGCCCGACGCCGGCGGTCTCGCTGCCGAAGCGGGAGAGCATGTCGATGTTCTCGACCGGCAGGAAGAGCTTCTGGTCGCCATCATAGAGGATGCGCAGGCAGTCATGCGGCGCGCCCTCGACGCTCAGCGTCACCAGCCCGTCATAGCGGCCGATGCCGTGATCCTGATGCACGACGAGATCGCCCTCGGCGATTTCGGTAGCGTCGGCGATGAACTGGTCGGCGCGCTGGCGGCGGCGCGGCGGGCGGGCGATGCGCTGGCCGAGCAGGTCCTGCTCGGCGACGATGGCGAGATCGTCGGCGACATAGCCGCGTTCGAGACCGAGGACGGCGAGCAGCACGGCGTCGCCCTGGGCGATGCGGGCCTCGGCGGCGTTGTCGATCGGGATCGAGCGCATGCCGTGGTCGCGCAGCAGGGCGGCGAGACGGTCGCGCGAGCCGGCGGACCAGGCGGCGAGGACGACGCGGCGCCCGGCCTCGCGCCAGCGGGCGGCGAGCAGGCGGAATTCCTCATAGACCGAGGCGATGCCCTGGGCGGAGGCGAGGATGGCGCCGGGGCGGCCGCCGGCTTCCACGCCCTCGGCGCCCTCGGGCCGGGAGAAGGGCGAGAACACGGTTGCCCCGCGGGCGCGGAGCAGCGCATCGAGGCCGGCGCGGTCGAGATAGAGGCGCGCGGGCGCGACCGGCCGGTACGGCGCCTCGCCGGCGCGGGGCGGGGCGGAGCGGGCCTCGTAGTGATCGGCGATCATCTCGAAGCGGGCGGCGGCGGCCTCCTCGGCCTGGTGGTCGAGGCTGATGGCGGCACCGGGCGCATAGTCGAACACGGTTTCCATCGTCGCGCAGAAGAGCGGCGCGAAATGCTCCATGCCGGGATGGCGGCGGCCCTCGGAGACCGATTCGTAGAGCGGGTCGGTCAGCGCCTCGGCGCCGAACAGCTCGCGGAAGCCGGTGCGGAAGCGGCTGATCGAGTCGGCGTCGAGCGGGAGTTCGGAGGCGGGGCGGAAGGTGAGCGAGGGCAGCGCCTCGCCGCTGCGCTGGGTGCCGGGATCGAAGCGGCGGAGCGTGTCCACCGTGTCGCCGAACAGGTCGATGCGGGCCGGCGCCGGCTCGCCGGAGGGCCAGACATCGAAAATGCCGCCGCGCACGGCGAAGTCGCCCGGCTCCATGACGGTGCCGACGCGGTGATAGCCGCGCTGTTCGAGGAAGCGGGCGAGATCGTCCGGCGGGGCGGCGCCGCCGGGGGCGATGGTGCGGCTGGCATCGGCGAAGCGCGCGCGCGGCGGGGTGCGCTGGACCGCGGCGTTCACCGTGGTCAGCACGATGCGGGTGCCCTTCGCCGGTTCCAGCAGCCGGGCCAGGGCGGCGACGCGGTCGGCCACGATCGCCGGGTTGGGCGAGACGCGGTCGTAGGGCAGGCAGTCCCAGGCGGGGAAGCGGATGATCTCGGCGGCGGGGGCGAAGAAGGCGAGCGCGTCCTCCAGCCGGGCGAGGCGGGCATCGTCGCGCGCGATGTGCAGCACCGTGCCCGCCTCGGCGGCGCGGCGGGCGATCAGGTCGGCGTCGAACCCTTCCGGCGCGCCGTAGACGGTGAGCAGGCTCATCGCCCGCGCTTGGCGCCGAACTCGCCCTGGGCGATCTCCGCCGCCTCGTCGCGGATGCGGCGGAGCATGTCCGACTCCGCCTCGGCCGGGACCGGCTTGCGGCCGGTCAGCCAGTCGGCCAGCTCGGCATCGGGGTGTTCCATCACCGCCTCCAGCGCGTCGAGCGCCTCATCGTCCATCCCGTCGATGTATTTGCGGGCGAAGCCGCCGATCATCAGGTCGTTCTCGTAGGTGCCGCGATGGGTCGCGCGGTAGAGCAGCCGGCGGCGGCGCTGGATGAGCGCCTCGGACGATACTTCGGTCATGATGGCTTGCGATATAGTCGAGTGCTCCGCCACTGTCAGCCCGTGACCACCAACATCTCCGAGTCGCTGGCGCCGTTCCGGGCCGAGCTTGCCAGCCTGCCGGGCATCGGCCCGAAACTCGCGGCGCTGATCGCGCGCGCGGTGGGCGGGCCGAGCGTGGGCGACCTGCTGTTCCACCTGCCGCTGCATTTCATCGACCGCTCGCGGCAGTCGACGCTGGCGGAGGCGGAACCGGGATCGGTCGCGACGGTGATGGTCGAGGTGGTGCGGCACGAGGCGCCGGCGCGGCGCGGGCAGCCGCACCGGGTGGTGATTCGCGACGCCAGCGGCTTCGGCGAGGTGGTGCTGTTCCACCCCGGGCGGCTCGGCCAGTTTCCGGTGGGCGCGAAACTGCTGCTGTCGGGCAAGATCGAGCGCTTCGCCGACCGCCCTACCCTGCCCCACCCCGATTACGTGCTGCCGGCGGCGCAGGCGGCGAGCCTGCCGGCGATCGAGCCGGTGCGGGGGCTGACGGCGGGACTCACGGCACGGGTGATGGCGCGGGCGGTGGACGGCGCCCTCGCCCGGCTGCCGGAGCTGCCGGAATGGCAGTTGCCCTCGGTGCTGCAAAAGCGGCGCTGGCCGGGCTTTACCGCCGCGCTGCGGACGCTGCACGCGCCCGAATCGATGCCGGACGACCGCCCGGCACGGCGGCTCGCCTATGACGAATTGCTGGCGCGGCAGCTGGCCTTCGCGCTGATCCGCGCGCGGCGGCGGCGGCGGCCGGGGCGCGCCTTTGCCGGCGATGGAAGGCTGCGGGCCGCCGCGCTGGCGCGGTTCGGCTTCGCGCCGACCGATGCGCAGGCGGCGGCACTGGCCGAAATTGACGCCGATCTCGCCGCGCCGCACCGGATGCTGCGGCTGTTGCAGGGCGATGTCGGCGCGGGGAAGACGCTGGTGGCGACGCTGGCGATGCTGCGCGTGGTCGAGGCCGGCGCACAGGCCGCCCTGCTCGCCCCCACCGAATTGCTCGCCCGCCAGCATCTGGCGACGCTCGAAAAACTCTGCCCGGTGCCGGTGGCGCTGCTGACCGGCTCGCTGCGGGCGGCCGAGCGGCGGCTTGTGCTGGCCGGCCTCGCGGATGGGGCGATCCCGATCGTGGTCGGCACCCATGCGATCTTCCAGAAGAGTGTCGCGTTCCACGATCTCGGCCTCGCGGTGATCGACGAGCAGCACCGGTTCGGCGTCGAGCAGCGTTTCGCCCTCGGCGCCAAGGGAAGTGCGACGGACATGCTGGTGATGACGGCGACGCCGATTCCGCGCACGCTGTTGCTCTCGCACTGGGGAGAGATGAGTGTGAGCCGGATTCTGGCGAAGCCCGCCGGACGCAAGCCAATCCGCACCACGCTGCACCCGGCGGGGCGGATGGAGGAGATCGTCGCCGCGGTGGCGCGGATGATCCGCCGGGGCGGGCGGGTGTATTGGGTGTGTCCGCTGGTGGCCGAGAGCGAGGCGGTGGACATCGCGGCCGCCGAGGCGCGGTTCGCCGCACTCGCAGAGCGGTTCGGCGAGCGGGTGGTGCTGGCGCACGGGCGGCAGCCGATCGAGATCCGGGCGGCGGCGCTGGAGCGCTTCGCCCGCGGCGAGGCGGACATCCTGGTCTCGACCACGGTGATCGAGGTGGGGGTGGACGTGCCGGAGGCGAACGTGATGGTGATCGAGCGGGCGGACCGGTTCGGGCTGGCGCAGCTGCACCAGCTGCGCGGGCGGGTCGGGCGCGGGGCGGCGGCGAGTTTCTGCCTGCTGCTGCACGGCGACGAGCTGAGCCAGGCGGCGCGGCGCCGGCTCGCGATCCTGCGGGAGACGGAGGACGGGTTCCGCATCGCCGACGAGGATTTCCGGCTGCGCGGCGGCGGTGACATATTGGGGGCGAAACAGTCCGGCCTGCCCGGCTACCGGCTGGCGGACGCCGAGCGCGACGAGGACCTGATTCCGATGGCGCAGAAGGACGCGACCCTGCTGCTCGACACCGACCCGCACCTGGAAAGCCCGCGCGGCCGGGCGGCGCGGGTGCTGCTGCACCTGTTCGAGCAGGACCGCGCGATCCGCGCGCTGGTGGCGGGATGAGCCGGGCCTATCCGGCGGCGCCGCGCGTCGGCATCGGGGTGGTGCTGCTGCGCGGCGACGAGGTGCTGCTGATCCGCCGCGGCCGCAAGCCCGCACTCGGCGCCTGGAGCCTGCCGGGCGGGGCGCAGGAGCTCGGCGAGACGGCGGAGGCGGCGGCGCGGCGGGAACTGCGCGAGGAGACCGGGCTCGAGGCCGGCGCGCTGGTGCTGGCCGCGCATGTGGACTCGATCCATCGCGACGCGGCGCAGCGGATCGAGTTTCACTACACCATCCTCGATTTCGCCGGGCTGTATCAGGGCGGCGAGGCGGTGGCGGGCGATGACGTGACCGACATCGCCTGGGTCAGGGCGGCGGAGTTCGACCGCTACGAATTGTGGAGCGAGGCGCGGCGGGTGATCGGCATCGCCCGCCGGCTGCTGGTCGTCACATGAACAGTTTCTTGTCCTGCTTCATGCCGGCATAGAGCGGGGCCACCCATTTGCCGTAGCCGTTGTAGATTTGCGTCGGCACCACCTCGCCGGTGCCGATGACGCGCTCGCGCGCCTGGCTCCAGCGGAGGGTGGGGTATTTCGGGTTCACATTGGCCCAGAAGCCGTACATGTCCGGGCTGGTCTTTTCCCAGAAGGTAACCGGCTGCTCCTTGACGAACTCGATGCGGACGAGGGATTTCGCCGATTTGAAGCCGTATTTCCAGGGCAGCACGACGCGGATCGGCGCGCCATCCTGCCTGGGCATCTTCGCGCCGTACATGCCGGTGCCGACGAAGGCGAGTTCGTTCGTCGCCTCCGCCATGGTCAGGCCCTCGTGATAGGGCCAGGGGAAGAACGGGATCGACAGGCCGGGCATCACCTTCGGGTCGGACAGCGTGGTGAAGCGGAGATATTTCGCGCCCGAGAGCGGCTTGGCCAGTTTCACCAGATCGGCGAGCGGAAAGCCTTCCCAGGGGACGACGAGGGACCAGGCCTCGACGCAGCGATGGCGGTAGATGCGGGTTTCGGTGCTGACCTTCTTCATCAGGTCGCCGAAGGAGATGGTGAAGGGCTTTTCCACCATGCCGTCGATGCGGATGGTCCAGGGTTCGGTGGGCAGTTTCTGGGCCTTGCGCCAGATGTCCTTGTTCAGGCCGAATTCGTAGAAATTGTTGTAGGTCTCGACATTGTGGCGCGGGGTGAGGCTGCGCTCGGGGTCGAAACGCGCGGCGGAGGGCGGGTAGTCGGAGATGCGGTCGCCCGGTTTGGCGTTCGCGTTGGCGTTGGTGTCGGCGAGGGCGGCGCCGATCTGGCCGAAGCCGAGCATGGCGCCGCCCAGCGTGGCAAGGGCGGCGCGGCGGTCGAGCGCCAGATGCGGCGGGGTCGCCTCCGTTTCGGGCAGGGACCAGTCCGGTTTGCGGATGACGTGCATGGTTGTTCTCCTCGGGCGATAGATTACTCTGGTGCGCGCAGGCCATTCATCAACCCGCCGTGACCCGCGCGGGACCACCCTTCACAGCTTCGGGACCGCATGACCGACAGACCGATCGACCGCCTCCTCGCCGTCATGGCAGCGCTTCGGCATCCCGAGACCGGGTGCCCGTGGGATCGCGAGCAGGATTTCGCCACCATCGCTCCCTATACGGTCGAGGAGGCCTATGAGGTTGCGGACGCGATCGGAAAAGGCGATGCGGACGCGCTGCGCGACGAGCTGGGCGACCTGCTGTTCCAGGTGGTCTATCACGCGCGGATGGCCGAGGAGCGCGGGTGGTTCGGCTTCGAGGAGGTGGCCGCCGGGATCGCCGAGAAGATGATCCGCCGGCATCCGCATGTGTTCGGCGAGGCCGCGGCGCGGGACCAGGCGGCGCAGACCCGGGCCTGGGAGGCGGACAAGGCGCGCGAGCGGGCGGCACGGGCGGAGAGCGGCGTGCTGGATGGCATCGCCTCGACGCTGCCGGCGCTGATGCGGGCGCGGAAACTGGCGGCGCGGGCGGCGCGGGTCGGCTTCGACTGGCCGGATGCGGATTCGGTGCTCGACAAGCTCGACGAGGAGACGGCGGAGCTGCGCGCCGAGCTGGCGGGGGCGGATCCGGCGCGGATCGAGGACGAGCTGGGGGACATGTTCTTCGTGATGGTCAATCTCGCCCGCAAGCTCGGCTGCGATGGCGAGCAGGCGCTGGCGCGGGCGAATGCGAAGTTCGAGCGCCGGTTCCGCGCGGTGGAGGCGAGGCTCGCCGCCGCCGGGACGACGCCGGAGGCGGCCGGGCTCGCCGAGATGGAAGCGCTCTGGCAGGCGGTGAAGCGGGAGGGCTAGGGCATCCTCCGATCCGTTCGGATCGGAACGTGCTCTAGCCGTAGAGCGCGTCGCGCAGGCGGTGCCAGGTGTCGCGGTCGGTGGCGGCGATGAGGCCGCCATCGATGTCGGCCGGGCGCCAGGCCTCGCCATCCGGCCGGCGGACATGGCCGCCGGCTTCCTCGACGATCAGCGTGCCGGCGGCGTGGTCCCACGGCAAAGTGCGGCGGGAGACCGAGGCGTGCATATGGCCGGAGGCCATGGCGCGGTAGGTGGCGGCGGCGCAGCGCAGGTTGGGCGTCTGCCCGAGGGCGGCGAGACTGCCGAGCACGCGGGATTTTTCGGCCCGCGCCATGTATTGCCAGGAGACCGAGGCGATCATCTGCGCAAGCGGCGCCGGGGCGGCGACGCGCAGGGGCAGCCATTCGGCTGAATCGGACGCGCCGCGGAGCAGGAAGGCGCCGCCGCCGCTTGTGGCGAGCATGGTGTCGTCGCGCAGCGGGTCGTGGATCAGCCCGGCGATGGTTCGATTGTCCTCGACCAGGGCGATCATCAGGCCGAACAGCGGCAGGCCGGCGGCGTAGTTCTGGGTGCCATCGATCGGGTCGATGACGAAGACGGGACCGGGGCCGGCGACCGCGCCGAGCAGGGCGGGATCGGCGGCGACGGATTCCTCGCCGATCACCGCGACATCGGGGAACAGGGCGCGCAGGCCTTCGGTGAGGGCGCGCTCGGCCGCCTCGTCGGCCACCGTGACGGGGTCGAGCGGGCCGGACTTGGTGCGCAGGTCGGCCGGGCCGATATGGCCGAAGCGGGGCATCACGATCGTGCGCGCGACGTCGCGCAGCAGCGCCGCGATGGCGGAAAGGTCGGTTCTGTCAGGCATCATGGGCTGGAATCCGTGGCGGTGGGTCAGGGGACCGGGGCGTGCAGCGCGGCTTCGTGATCGCGCTCGAAACGGGCGCGGTCCTCGGGGCGGAGCCGGACCTCGATGGCGATGGCGTCCTCGCCATCCGCGCGGGAGATCACCTCGCCATGGCGGTAGAGCCAGGCGAGGCCGGCGCCGTCGGCCGGCGCGAGCCAGTAGGTCGCGACCTGCATGGCGCCGGCGAGCCGGGCATCGATCGTGGCGCGCAGCGTGTCGAGATTCTCGCCGGACAGCGCCGAGACGGCGATGGCGGAAGCGCCCGGCAGGTCGCGCGCGGCGGGATCGAGCAGGTCGATCTTGTTCATCACCTCGATGCAGCGGGACGACCAGCCCTCGTCGATCATGCCCGAGCGGGCCATGCCGTCGAGCACGGAGACGACGTCGGCGCGCTGGGCGGCGCTGTCGGGGTGGGCGCAGTCGCGGACATGGAGGATGATGTCGGCGGCGGCGACCTCTTCGAGGGTGGCGCGGAAGGCGGCGACGAGTTCGGTCGGCAGGTCGGAGATGAAGCCCACCGTGTCCGACAGGATGGCCTGGCGGCCGGAGGGCAGGACGATGAGGCGCATCGTCGGGTCGAGGGTGGCGAAAAGCTGGTCCTGCGCGTGGACGGTGGCCCCGGTGAGCGCGTTGAACAGCGTGGATTTGCCGGCATTGGTGTAGCCGACCAGGGCGACGACCGGATAGGGCACGCGGTTGCGCGCGGCGCGGTGCAGGGCGCGGGTGCGGCGGACCTCGTCGAGCTCGCGGCGGAGGCGGGCGATGCGGTCGGTGATCAGGCGGCGGTCCGCCTCGATCTGGGTTTCGCCGGGGCCACCGAGGAAGCCGAAGCCGCCGCGCTGGCGCTCCAGATGGGTCCAGGAGCGGACGAGACGGGAACGCTGGTAGGCGAGATGCGCGAGTTCGACCTGCAACACGCCCTCGGCGGTGCGGGCGCGCTCGCCGAAAATGTCGAGGATCAGGCCGGTGCGGTCGATGACCTTGCACTTCCAGGCGCGTTCGAGATTGCGCTGTTGCACCGGGCTGAGCGTGGAATCGACCACCGCGACGCCGATCTCGGCCTCGGCGATGGACTCGCCGATCCGCCGCACCTGGCCCTCGCCGAACAGGGTGGCGGGGCGGTGCGCGCGGATCTGCACGATTTCGTCATGGGCGATGACGAGGCCGATCGAGGCGGTGAGTCCGATCGCCTCGGCGAGGCGGGCCTCGGCCTCGCGCGGGCCGTTGCGCCCGCCATGTTCCCAAGGCAGCAGGACGGCGGCGCGGGTGGGCGCGGCCTGGGTGGGTATGCTCAACCCGGCCTACCCGGCGTCGCGGTCGGGGTCGCCGGCGCGGCCGAGGCTGAGCGTGGAGCCGCCCGCCGGCGCGGCGCCCTCGGCCTTGGTCGCGTCGAAGAGCTGGATCGGCGCGCCGGGCATCACGGTCGAGATCGCGTGCTTGTAGACGAGCTGGGTGTGCCCGTCGCGGCGGAGGAGGACGGAGAAATTGTCGAACCAGGTGATCACACCCTGGAGCTTCACGCCGTTCACCAGGAACACGGTGACCGGGGTCTTGCTCTTGCGAACGTGATTGAGGAAGACATCCTGCACGTTCTGCGATTTTTCGTTGGCCACGTCTGGAGTCCTTTTTTTCTTGCCGGGCATGGCGGTTGCCATGGCGTGGGTGCATCGGGTCATGGCATCGGGCCGGAACCCGCTGCCGCATGTTCGGCCCCGCCCGTTCGGAGAGCCCGCAAACGGATGCCGCAGGCGGAGATATAGCTCGCCGGGGCGCCGAAACCAATCGGAAGCGCCCGGCATGGGATAAAAAAACGCTTGTGGCGGGTGCATCACACACCCGCCACCATCACAGGGCGCGGCCGGTGGGCCGGCGGAGATCAGGCGCTGGCGCGCCGCATGGCGGCCGGCGCGGTCCAGAACAGGGCTTGGGCGGTCAGCGTCAGCACCAGTTCGGCGCCGGCGCGGGGCAGGCGGATGCCGGCGTTGCCGCTTGTCCAGACTCCGGCATCGCCGCCCGCGCGCGGCAGGCGGCCGGGTGCTGGGATCGCGGTTTCGAGGTCGAGCGCCGCGCCGTCCAGCGCGAGGCCGGCAACCGACAGGCCGAGGCGGCGGCGGTCGGTGGAGACCGGGTCGACCTCGGCGGGGACGAAGGTGCCGGCGAGGAGTTCGAATTCGGTCGCGTTCGCGGGCAGGGCGAAGCGGAACGTGCCGGGCTTCTCCTCGCTGGCCTCGATGATCAGGTCGCCATGGCGGAGCGCGGGGCGGACGCGGACCAGGGCGAAGCCCTGCGCGGCGCGGCGCGCGGCGAGGCGGGCGCGGATCGCGGCCAGGGCGTCGCCGCCGGTGACCAGCGGGGCGCAGCCTTCGGCCTCGCGCCGGGCCTGCATCAGGTCGGGGTGCAGGGTGATCGGTTCGCCGGCGTTCTCGAACAGGCCGCGATGGCCGGTATCGAGGAAGCTTTCCGCCGGCGCGCCCTCGGCCAGCAGGATGTCGTGCCGGTCGAGCTCGACATGGAAATAGGTGACGCGGGAAATTCGGCGGTCGGGTGCGATCATGGTGCCGTCGACCAGATCCTTCGCCTGGACCAGCACGCCGTCGAGGAACAGGGCGTGGTCGGGCGAGACCACGAGGTCGCGCGCGGGGACGCCATCGGCCAGCGCGCCGGCGGCGATGCGGACCGGGCGGACCAGTTCGGGGCGCGGATGGCGGCTGAGGTCGAGCGTGCGGCGGCCGATCCAGACCACGCGGCGTTCGGCGCCGGTGGCGGTGAGGACGGCATCGCCGGCCCGCAAGGATTCGACCGGGGTCTCGCCGGCCGGGGTGCGGATCTGCGTGCCGGCGGCGAAGCAGGGGTTGATGTCGCTGCCCGTGGTGATGGTGAAGGCGTATCCGCCGGACTCGGACGGAGGGCCGGGTTCGGCCGAGGAGTCGCCGAAATCGCTAAGGCCGACCGAGATGGTCAGCGTGCCGGTGGAAGGGATGCTGCCGAACATGGACTGCTCGATCGCGTTGATGAACGGCGCGAGTGACGTATTCAGTGTCGGTCCGTACTCGAGGTTGATGAGGGGACTGTCGGTGATGATCAGACCATCCGAGGCGTAAATCCTGAAATCCTGGCTCACGGCGAGGCTGGCGATATTTTGGAACGTCATGACATCGCTCGGCGCCGAGGGCGAGGTGTCGAAATTGGAGAAGTCGGTCGTGGCATCGGCCAGGACGATCGTGTCGTTCGGTCCGAAATGCTGGATGTTGCCGCCCAGTTCGATCGCGGTGACGGCCGTCGTGATCCCCACGAGGGTTACGGAAAGGGCGGACGGCTCGATGACGAGATCGGTCGGGGCCGACCCCGTCGTTGGAAATGAAAAGTTGCTGGTCAGCGATGCATTGAGAATCAGCGTATCACCAGAAGGTATTGTCACATCGGACATGCCGCTCTCCCGCGTTCAAATATGTCTGAAATTTGAAATATTCTGACGCGATGATAAGCAACGACAACAAGAGATTCAATTTTTTTAATGCTTCAGCCGACGCGAATTTAACGTTATGTTATCTTATGATGCGAATGAATTCATAAAATGAAACCGCCTCCCAGAACGCGGGACTCGCGATAGACGACGCAGGCCTGGCCGGGGGCGGCGAGAGCGGGGGTGTCGAGGGTGACGAGGTTGCGGGCGATGTCGATCTCGGCGGGGTGCGGCGTCTCGCCGGCGCGGAGCTTGACGCTGGCGCGGAACGGGGCGGCGGGCGGATCGATCAGCCAGTTCGGCTCGGCGATCCGCACCTCGCGACCGCCGGCGCCGCGGGGGCCGACGACGATGCGGCGGCGGGCGGCGTCGATCCGGGTGACGACATGGCCGGAGGCGGCGCCGAGGCGCTTGGCCTGGCCCACCGTGTAGCGGGCGATGCCCTGGTGACGGTCGAGCACGGCGCCGTCCTCGGTGACGATCTCGCCGGGGGCGGCGGCATCGGGGCGGAGCTTCGCGACGATGTCGGCATAGGTGCCGGAGGGGACGAAGCAGATGTCCTGGCTGTCCGGCTTTTCGGCGACGGGCAGGTTCATCCGCGCGGCCTCGGCGCGGACGGCGTCCTTGTCCGGCATGGTGCCGAGGGGGAAGCGGGAGAATGCGAGCTGGTCGCGCGTGGTGGCGAAGAGGAACCAGGACTGGTCGCGCCGTGCATCGACCGCGCGGTGAAGCTCCGCTCCCTCCGGCCCGTCCTCGCGGCGGACATAGTGGCCGGTGGCCAGCGCCTCGGCGCCGAGATCGCGGGCGAGGCCGAGCAGGTCGCCGAACTTGAGGTGCTGGTTGCAGCGCACGCAGGGCACGGGGGTGCGGCCCTCGGCGTAGGATTCGGCGAAATCGCCGATCACCGCGGCGCGGAAGGCGGCCTCGGCGTCGATCACGTAATGGGCGATGCCGAGACGGTCGGCGACGTTGCGGGCGTCGTGGATGTCCTGCCCGGCGCAGCAGGCCCCCTTGCGGCCGGTGGCCGCGCCGTGATCGTAGAGCTGGAGGGTGACGCCGATCACCTCGTGCCCGGCCTCGTGCATCAGCCCGGCGACGACCGAACTGTCCACCCCGCCGGACATGGCGACGACGACGCGCACGATCTCAGCCGTTCTGCGCGTTCCGCACGCCGGCGGGCAGCTTCACGACGAGCCCGTCCAGCGCCGGGGACATCACGATCTGGCAGCCGAGGCGGGAGGTCTTTTCCAGGCCGAAGGCGAGGTCGAGCATGTCCTCCTCGTCTTCCGAGGCGGCGGCGAGCTTCGCGAACCAGTCGGGATCGACGATGACATGGCAGGTCGAGCAGGCGAGCGAACCCTCGCAGGCGCCCTCGATGTCGATCCCGTGCTTGTGGGCGATTTCGAGCACCGACAGGCCGGACGGCGCGTCCACCGTCCGGCGCGTGCCGTCGCGCTCGATGAAAGTCATGTTCGGCATTTGAAACCCTTGAAACCGTTGCGTGGTGGAAGGCGCGCGCCGTTCCGCCGCCGTTCACGCTGCCGAGGTAGAGACATGCGCGGATTTGCGCAAGGCGCGGGCGGCAAGACGCCGATATGCGGCGAGGAAACGGGCGGGCGCGTCGTCCGGCGCGTTCCAGGGCAACGAGACGCGGATGGCGTTGCCGGCGAGATCGCCGAGGCCCATGGCGGCGAGAACGTGGCTGCTGGCGACCTTGCCGGAGGAGCAGGCCGAGCCGGCGGAAACGCGGATGCCGTCGAGATCGAGCGCGATGACCTGGGCTTCGGCGGCAAGGCCGGGCAGGACGAGGCAGGCCGTGTTCGGCAAACGCGGGGCCCCGGCGCCGGCGATGCGGGCGCCGCAGTCGCGCGCGCCGGCCTCGATCGCATCGCGCAGGGCGGCGAGGCGCGGATCGGGGCATGTGGTTGCGTGGGCGGCGTCGAGGGCGGCGGCGAAGCCGGCGATGCCGGGCAGGTTGTGCGTGCCGCCGCGGCGGCCGCGCTCCTGCCCGCCGCCGCGGATCAGCGGCGCGAAGGCGGACGCGGCCTCGGGCGCGAGCAGCAGGGCGCCCACCCCTTTCGGGCCGCCGAGCTTGTGCGCGGAGATCGCGACGCTGGACGCCCCCTGGGCGAGATAATCGGGATCGGCGACGCGGCCGGCGGCCTGCACGGCATCGACATGCAGGCGCGTGCCCTGCGCGGCGCAGAGGGCGGCGATGGCGGCGATGTCGTTCAGCACGCCAGTTTCGTTGTTCGCCGCCATGACGCAGGCGAGTGCCGGGCGGTGCGCGGCCAGCAGGGCGGCGAAGCCGGCCTGGTCGAGCCGGCCGGCGGCATCGACCGGGGCGATGAGGGCGGCGGGGGCGGCGGCGCGCACGGCATCGTGCTCGGTGGCGCCGATCACGATGGCGCCGCCGCCCGCGAGGCCGTGGATCGCCATCGCGTTCGCCTCGGTCGCGCCCGCGCAGAAGACGACGTCTTCCGGCCGGGCGCCGAGGCGTGCGGCAAGGGCGGCGCGGGCGGATTCGAGCAGCTTGCGCGCGGCCCTGCCATCGGCGTGGACGGAGGCCGGATTGCCGACGAGATCGAAGGCGGCGAGCACCGCCTCGCGGGCTTCGGGGCGCAGCGCCTCGGTCGCGTTGGCGTCGAGGTAGAGGCCCGGCTCAGCCCCGGGCAACGGGCTCGTCATGGTCGGTTTCGCGCGGCCCGGCACGATCCGGTTCGCGCCGCTCGGCATGTTCCGTTTCGCGCCGTTCGGCATGCTCCGTTTCGCGCCGTTCGGCGCGGGCCATGCGGGCCTCGAGGTCGGTCAGTTCGGTGCGCAGCCGCTCGATCTCGCCCAGCAGCGGGTCGAGGCAGGGGTCGCAGGGCGTGCCGTAGGGGTCGAAGCGGGGCTTGGGTGGGCGGGTCGCCGAGCCGCGCTCGACCGGGCGGGCGGGGATGCCGACCACCGTGGTGTTCGCCGGCACGTCGGCCACCACCACGGCGTTGGCGCCGATGCGGGCGTTCTCGCCGATCAGGATGTTGCCCAGCACCTTGGCGCCGGCGCCGATGATGACGTTGTTCGCAACCGAGGGATGGCGCTTGCCGCGCTCGCTCGACGTGCCGCCGAGCGTGACCTGATGGTAGAGATAGACATCGTCGCCCACTACCGCGGTTTCGCCGATGACCACGCCCATGCCGTGATCGATCATGCAGCGGCGGCCGATCGTTGCCCCCGGATGGATCTCGATGCCGGTCGCCATGCGGGCGAGATGGGAGATGAACCGCCCGGCCAGGCGCAGCCGGCGCTGCCAGAACCAGTGCGCGACGCGGTGCAGCAGGACGGCATGCAGGCCCGGATAGCACAGCAGGACCTCGAGATCCGAACGGGCAGCGGGGTCGCGCTGGCGGTAGGCCCGGATGGTCTCACGCAAAAACATGCGGCTCATGCGACATTTCCGTGGAAAATTTCAATCCTATCCACTAATTGTGGATGCCTCCGGCGAGATGTGGCGCTGCGGAGCCGGATTGAAAGCACAGGGAGAAACATTTTTGGCAAGGGCCCGGCCCGGCGAACACGGCGGAACGGCACGGCCCTCCGCTGGCTCTTTGGACTGCCGCATTGAACGGGCCAGACGCGAATCACACGGTTCATCCTTACGAGAGACAATGATTGTCACGTTCAGGAGAGTAGGTATGCAGACCGGACCGGTCAATAATGCGCGGATTATGCCTATATATAGTGGTAGCCTAGTCCGATTTCCCGGATCCGGCGGCACCTGAACGGGTTCGCCGAGCGGCCGGGGGGCCGCGTTGACCGGAACCTTCGATATCCGCCCATCCCCGATATCGGATGACCTGACGATCGAGTGAGAAAGACCAGACAAGACCATGCCTGAAGTTATGTTTGCCGGGCCGGACGGCCGACTTGAAGGACGCTATCATCACGCCAAGGACCGCGGCGCGCCGCTTGCCCTCGTGCTGCACCCGCACCCGCTGCATGGCGGGACGATGAACAACCGCATCACCTACACGATGTATCAGGTGTTCCAGCGCCTCGGCTTCTCGGTGATGCGGTTCAATTTCCGCGGCGTCGGCCGCAGCCAGGGCAGTTATGACGGCGGGATGGGCGAGATCAACGACGCCGCCGCCGCGCTCGACTGGATGCAGGCGCTGAACCCGGGACATGGCGGGCTGTGGATTTCCGGCTATTCCTTCGGCGCCTTCGTCGGCATGCAGCTGCTGATGCGCCGGCCGGAAGTGTCGGGCTGGATCAGCGTCGCTCCGCCGGCGGCGCATTACGATTTCGGCTTCCTCGCCCCCTGCCCTTGCGGCGGCCTGATGATCCACGGCGACGCCGACGAGCTGGTGCCCGAGATTTCGGTGCGCAAGCTGGTGGACAAGCTGAACACGCAGAAGGGTGTCGCCGTCGATTACCGCGTGCTGGAGGGCGCCGATCACGTGTTCGCCAACCATGCCGACGCGATCGGCCAGGCGGTGGAGGCCTATGTCAGCGGCGAGATCGCCCGCAAGCACATGGCGCTGGCCGCCGACTGAGCCCCTGATCGCGACGCAGTCCGCAACGCCCGGCCCCGCGAGGGACCGGGCGTTTTTCATGGGGCGCCGGAAGCCGGCCCCGAATCGGCGACATGAAGTTCGATTCCGAGCGTACCGATCAGCGCGGCGATCGGCGGCGGCGGCGGCTGGTCGGTATAGAGGGCGGAAACCTGCGCGAGCGTGCCGATCCGCACCATCGCCGGACGGCCGAATTTCGAATGGTCGGTCACCAGCACGACACGGCGGGCATTGCGGATGATCGCCTGCGAACAGATCACCTCGTCCATGTCGAAATCGTAGAGCGCGCCGTCGGCATCGATGCCGGAGACGCCGATGATGCCGATATCGACGCGGAACCGGTCGAACATGTCGCGGGTGGCCTGGCCGGTGATGCCGCCATCGCGGTTGCGCACCATGCCGCCGGCGACGATGACGCGGAAATCGGTGTCCTCGCTCATGATCCGCGCGACGTTGAGGTTGTTGGTAATCACCGAAAGGTCGTGATGGCCGAGCAGGGCGCGGGCCACCTGCTCCGTTGTCGAACCGATATTGATGAAGAGCGAGGCGTGTTCGGGAATGTCCGCCGCCACCATGTCGGCGATGCGCTGCTTCGCCTCGAGATGCACGACGCGGCGGCGCTGGTATTCCATGTTCTCGACGCTGGACGGCAGGCCGGCGCCGCCGCGATAGCGGCTGAGCTTGCCGTCCGCCGCGAGGGCATTGAGATCCCGGCGGATGGTCTGCACCGTCACGTCGAAATGGCGGGCCAGCGCCTCGATGGTCTGAAATCCGTTCGAGCCGACCAGGGCGACGATTTCGGCCCGCCGGCTGATGGATGCGGAATTGTCCGACACGCGCTTCCCCCTGTTTCAGGCGCGATGCCGGCCGGCCGGCTTTCGCTTGCGAACATCATTGGAGCACGGCGGATCAAAACGCAACCATCGTCCCCGCATCCAGCGCTTTCCGACCCTGAAGGATCGGATGCCATGCCTTATCATATTGACAATCAGAGCGACGGTTCACGGAGACAAAAAAACCCGGCGGACAGTGCCGCCGGGTCGATTTCGTCCGGAGAACCGGAAGCAGGGCGGCGGTCAGTCGCCCTTCTTGCTCCGGGGCGAGCCGGAAGCGGGCGCCTGGCTCGCGGGCTTGGTGCCGAGACCGATCTTCTTGGCAAGGTTGGAGCGCTGCTTCGCATAGGCGGGCGCGACCATCGGATAGTCGTTCGCAAGGCCCCAGCGTTCACGATACTGTTCAGGCGTCAGGTTATAGGCCGACTTCAGATGACGGCGAAGCATCTTGAGCTTCTTTCCGTCTTCGAGACAGATAATGTAGTCGTTGAAGACTGACTTCTTCGGATTGACAGCCGGTTCCAGCGGCGGCGGCGGTTCCTCGACTGGCTGCTCGGTGCCGCTGAGGCTCTGATAGACATCCCGGATGAGCGCCGGCAGCATTTCGGCGGAAACCGAATTGTGCGATACATGCGCCGACACGATCTGCGCCGTCAGTTGAAGGAGTTGCTGGTTATCCTGGCTCTCCGGCATGATTTGTCCTTTTATGAAGTCAAAAACAATGTTGAACTTCCGGCTGATTTGGAACATTTCCGGATGAATTGCAAGAATTTGCCGCAAAAAATCGTCCGAAAGGAGCAGGTAATTCGGGTAACAACTGTTCCATTTTTTGTGCATGATTAGGAAACGGTAATGCAGGACACGAAAATCATGGAACTCCCCGCCCATGACAGGGCAATCGACATTACTGCCGAAACCTGTCCGATGACTTACGTGCGCACGCGACTCGCGCTCGATTCGATGGCGGCGGGCGAGGTTTTGCTGGTCCGGCTGCGCGGCGCGGAGCCGCGGGCGAACGTTCCCCGCGCGGCGTCCGACCAGGGCCACGACCTGCTCGACATGGTCGATCTGCCGGATGGCAGCGCTATTCTGGTGATCCGGAAAGCCGAAGACTGAACAGAAGGGCATCGCGCCCGGCGCCATAGTAATCGCGCCGGCGGCCGGCGGCGATGAAGCCGGCGGCGCGGTAGAGGGCGATGGCCGCGGCGTTATCGGCCTCGACCTCGAGGAACACGGTTTCGGCCCCGCGCGCCCGCGCCGCAGCGAGGGCGGCGGTGAGCAGCGCGCGGGCAAGGCCGCGGCGGCGGGCCGGCGGGGCGACGCCGATGGTGAGGATTTCGGCCTCGCCGGCGACGGCGCGGGCGATGACGAGACCGCCGGCGGGGTCGAGAAAGCCGAAGGTCGTCGGATTGTCGAGCAGCGCGGCGAAGGCGGAGCCTGGCCACGGGTCGTCCGGAAAGGCGGCTTCGTGGAGGGCGGCCAGGGCTTCGGCGTGGACCCGGTTGACGGGCGCCGGGCCGGAGCCGTTCACGGGCGCGGGGGCGGACGCAGGCCGCCGGCGGGCAGGCGCGCCTCGGGCGGGTCGACATAGAGCGGCTGGGCCGGACGCGGCGCCAGCCCGGCGGCGAGGCGCCGGCGCAGGGCGGTGGCGATGCCGCCGATGGCGCAGGCGCGCAGGCCGGTCAGCAGGACGTCGTGACCGCGCGCGGCGAGACGGGCGGCGGCCTCGGCGGCGCGGTCGCCGGCGAGGGCGACCGGACCGTCCGGCGAGGGCAGATCGGCGTCGTCGAAGGCGGCGGCCACACCGTCGCGTTCCAGGAAGACGCGGCCACGCCGCGCCGCGGTGACGACCCAGAGCTTTCGGGCAAGATCGGGCAGCATCGCCGCCATCGCCTCGCCCACGGTGACGCCGTGGACCGGAATGCCGGCGGCGAGGCTGATCCCCTGCCCAAGGGCCAGGGAAGCGCGCAGGCCGGTGAAGCTGCCGGGGCCGATGGTGACGGCGACGCCGTCGAGGCCGGCGGCGGGCTGTCCCGCCTCGGCGAGGCAGTCCGCCGCCCAGACCGGCAGCAAATCGGCAAGGCCGGTCTCGGGCGCGCCCTCGCGGGCGGCGAGAACCTGTTCGCCCGCGATCACGCCGACATGGGCGCGCTTCAGCGCGGCATCGAGCACCAGCAGGCGCGCGGCGGGCGGCGCCATCTCAGAGCAGGACGCAGGCTTCGTCGAATTCGAGGCGCGGGGCGCGGGGGAACGGGTCGTCTTTCTGGCCATGGCCGAGATTGACGAGGAAATTCGAACGCCATCCCTGTTCGGAAAGGAAAATCTGGTCGACCTTCGCCTTGTCGAAACCGGACATCGGCCCGCAATCGAGCCCGAGGGCACGCGCGGCCATGATGAGATAGGCACCTTGCAGCGTGCCGTTGCGGAAGGCGGTTTCCTCGGCGAGGTCGGGGTTGCCGGCGAACCAGGCGCGGGCATCGGCGTGCGGGAAAAGCTTCGGCAGGTTCTCGTAGAATTGCGGATCGTGCGCGACGATGACGGTGACCGGCGCGGCCATCGTCTTCTCGATATTGCCGGGGTTGAGGGCGGGTTTCAGCCGCTCGCGCGATTCCGCGCTGCGCAGGAAGAGGAAGCGCGCGGGCGAGCAGTTGGCCGAGGTGGGGCCGTTCTTCAGCAGGTCGTAGAGCTGGTGAAGGGTTTCGTCCGGCACCGGGTCGGCCGTCCAGGCGGATTTGGTGCGGGCGGTGCGGAACAGCGCGTCGAGCGCGCCGTCATCGAGCGTCATGCGGACTCTCCGTTCAGCTGGGGGACGGCGGGGATCGCCGGCTCAGGCCATCACCTGCCGGACCGATTTCACTTCGGGCACGTAATGCTTGAGCAGGTTCTCGATACCCATCTTGAGCGTCGCCGTCGAGGACGGGCAGCCGGAGCAGGCCCCCTGCATGTGCAGCGAGACGATACCGTCGCGGAAGCCGCGGAAGACGATGTCGCCGCCATCGCCGGCGACCGCCGGGCGGACCCGCATGTCGAGCAGTTCCTTGATCTGGTCGGCAATCTCGCGGTCGGCCGGATCGACGTCCTCGTCCACCTCGGCCTGGGCGCCGGCCATGACCGGGCGGCCGGAGAGATAATGCTCCATGATCGCGCCGAGCACCTGCGGCTTGAGGGAGGTCCATTCGGTACCGTCATCGCGGGTGACGGAGACGAAATCGGCGCCGAGGAAGACGCGGACGACGCCCGGCAGCGCGAACAGCGCCTCGGCCAGCGGGCTCGCGGCGGCGGCATCGGCGGAGTCGAAATCGGCCGAGCCCTGGCCGAGCACCTCGCGGCCGGGGAGGAATTTCAGCGTGGCCGGATTGGGGGTGACATCGGTTTCGATGAACATGGAAGACACTCCGTATTTCAAACCGGACCTGTGCGGTCCTTTCGGCACAACATCGTCCCGATCGGGGCAAAGGACAAGGGGGGCTGACGCAGGGCAAAACCGCGGATGAATTCGGCGTAGGCCATGATTCCGACACGGCGGCGCCAGCATCGCGTCATGAAACGCAGGCTAAGGCGGAGCGGTTCAACCAACCGGAGTTCCGACATGAAGCCGATTCGCTCCCTCCGCGCCCACGCCCCCGCCGCCTTGCTGGCCGCGACCATGGCCGGCGCCTCGATCGCCGCCCTCGCCCTGCCCCATGCGCGCGCCGCAACCCCCGAGACCAAGACCACGACGGCGGCCACCCCGCATTCGCCCGTGCTCAAGCATGTCGATCACCGGCTGGCGGCGCTGAAGACGAAACTCGGCATCACCAAGGCCGAGCAGGCGGCCTGGCATGGCTTCGCCCAGGTCTCGCGCGACAACGCGACCTCGATCGCCGCCCTCTACCAGAGCCGGGCCGCGCATCTCGCCACGATGAACGCGGTGCAGAACATGGAGTCCTTCGCCGCGATCCAGGCGAAGCAGGCGGACAACATGAACAAGCTGACCGCCGCGTTCCAGACGCTCTACACGAAGCTGGACGCCACGCAGCAGAAGAAGGTGGACGCGATGTTCCGCGCCTATGCGAAGCGGCACCTCGAACACCGGAAGCTGCACGCGAAGGGGTGAGCTCCCCCGTCAGCGCTCGGCGAGGACGAGGCGGCGCCGGCGGCCCGCGCGCAGCGGGATGACGCCGGCGACGTCCTTCGTCGCCTCGGTGAGGATGATGCCGCCGGCCTGGGCGGCGATGCGCCGGCCGGCGCGCTCGACCAGCGGGGCGGCGCGGAGGATGGCGCGGCCGCCGAGCGGGGGGAGGAACAGGGCGGCGTCGCGCCGCTCGACCCGGAACAGCGAGTCGGCCAGCATGCGGCCGAGCTGGGAGGGCGAATAGGGCTGGCCGTGGCCGAAGGGCGTGCGTTCGAGATAGGCCCAGGGCGAGGCGCGGTTGGGCACGACCACGATCATCCGCCCCTCGGGGCGCAGCACCCGCCAGGCCTCGCGCAGCAGGCGGCGGGCGGTTTCGGCGTGTTCGAGACCGTGGATCAGCAGCAGCCGGTCGACGCTGACATCGGCGAAGGGCAAGGCATCCTCCTCGACCAGCACGCTGAGGCCGGGGCGGGAGACGGGCCAGGGGGCGGCGCCGATCTGCGCCGGCACGGCGGCGATGCAGCGCGCCGCCTGATCCCGCCAGAGCCGCAGATAGGGGCCGGGATAGCCGAGGCCGAGCACCTCGCAGCCGCGCGCCTCGGGCCAGAACTCCCGCAGCCGGGCGCGAATCAGCCGCGCGGTGGCGGCGCCGCGCGGCGTGGCGTAGAAATCGGCGATCGAGGGCGCATCGAGACGCATCCCTCCACCTATAGCATGTGAGAAGGACGGATCATGGCGATTTCCCATCGCGGCTTCACGATCACGCGTGTGCCGATGCTCGCTGACAATTACGCCTGGCTGGTGGCGCATGGCGGGGCGAGCGCCTTCGTCGACCCGGCGGACGCGGCGGCGGCGATCGAGGCCGTCGAGGCGGCGGGCGGGCGGCTGGACTGGGTGCTGCTGACGCATCATCACGACGACCACATCGCCGGGGCGGTGGACCTCGCGGCCCGGTTCGGCGCGCGCATCGCCGGCAATGCGGCGGATGCGGCGCGGCTGCCGAGGCTGGATGCGGCGCTGGCGCCGGGGCAGACGATCGATCTTGGCGGAGAAGCCGTGCGGATGATCGCGACGCCGGGGCATACGGTCGGGCATGTCACCTACCTGTTCGGCGATGCGGCGGCGGCCTGCGGCGATACGCTGTTCAGCCTCGGCTGCGGGCGGATGTTCGAGGGCACGCCGGCGCAGTTCCATGCCAGTCTGCAGGCGCTGGCGGCGCTCGACCCCGAGACGCTGATGCTGTGCGGGCATGAATATACGCTGTCGAACGCGCGGTTCGCCCGCCATGTCGACCCGGACAACGCGGCGCTGGCGGCGCGGGCGGCGGAGGCGGAGCGGCTGCGCGCGGCGGGCGCGCCGACGCTGCCGGTGCGGCTCGCCGACGAGCTGGCGGCCAACCCGTTTCTCCGCGCCGCCTCGGCCGAGGAATTCGCCCGGCTGCGCGCCGCCAAGGATAAATTCTGACGCTGGCGACGGGCCGGGGCAGAAGTCTGACCCTGGCCGCGGGAAGGAGCAGGAGTCTGACCCCGGCGGCGGGCCGGGGCAAAAATCAGGGCGAGAGCAGCGGGGCGATCTGGTCGAGCACGGCGGCGTCCTCGATCGTCGGCGGGATGACCGGCTGCGCGCCGTTCGCCATCTGCTTCATCGTGGCGCGGAGGATCTTGCCGGAGCGGGTCTTGGGCAGGCGCTGGACCACCAGCGCGTCCTTGAACGCGGCGACCGGGCCGATGCGCTCGCGCACCAGGGCGACGAGCTCGGCGGCGATTTCGGCATCCGCCCGGGCGACGCCGGATTTCAGCACGACGAGGCCGAGCGGCACCTCGCCCTTCACCGCGTCGTGCCGGCCGATCACGGCGCATTCGGCGACATCGGGGTGGGCGGCGAGAACCTCTTCCATCGCGCCGGTCGAGAGGCGGTGGCCGGCGACGTTGATGATGTCGTCGGTGCGGCCCATCACCCAGATGTCGCCATCCTCATCGACCATGCCGGCATCGCCGGTGCGATACCAGCCGGGGAAGGTTTCGAGATAGGCGCGGCGGTAGCCCTCGTCGTCGTGCCAGAGGGTGGGGGCGCAGCCGGGGGGCAGCGGCAGGCGGATGGCGAGGGCGCCAACCTCGCCGGAGGGCATCAGCCCGCCCTCGGGGTTGAGCGCCCGGACCTCGTAGCCGGGACAGGGGCGGCCGCCGGAGCCGGGCTTGAACGCGGTGAGGCCGAGGCCACGGAAGCGGGCGGAGATCGGCCAGCCGGTTTCGGTCTGCCACCAGTTGTCGATCACCGGCCTGCCGAGCAGGGCGGCGATCCATTCGGCGGTCGGCGGGTCGCAGCGCTCGCCGGCGAGGAACAGGGCTTCGAGTTTCGAGAGATCGTGCTGGCGGGTGAGCGCGCCCTCGGGGTCCTGCTGCTTGATCGCGCGCAGGGCGGTGGGGGCGGTGAACAGGGTTTTGACCCCGTGCTGGGCGCAGACGCGCCAGAAGGCGCCGGCATCCGGCGTGCCGACGGGCTTGCCCTCGTACATCACGGTGGTGACGCCGGCGAGCAGCGGGGCATAGACGATATAGGTGTGGCCGACGACCCAGCCGACATCCGAGGCGGTCCACATCACCTCGCTCGCGCTGCCGGGGCCGGGATGGACGTCGTACATCAACGGGATGGTGGCGGCGAGGGCGACGGCGTGGCCGCCATTGTCGCGGACGATGCCCTTGGGCCGGCCGGTGGTGCCGGAGGTGTAGAGCACATAGAGCGGGTCGGTCGCGGCGACGGGGACGGGATCGTGCGGGGCGGCGGCGGCCTCGGCGTCGAGATAATCCTCGTCGCGGCCGGGGACGAGATCGGCGCGCAGGGCCTCGCGCTGGAAGATCAGGCAGGCGCGCGGCTTGTGGGCGGCGCGCTCCAGGGCGGCGTCGAGGATCGGCTTGTAGGGCACGACGCGGCCGGGTTCGAGGCCGCAGGAGGCGGCGATGACGAGTTTCGGCTCGGCGGAATCGATGCGGCTGGCCAGCTCGGGGGCGGCGAACCCGCCGAAGACGACGGAATGAATGGCGCCGAGCCGCGCGCAGGCCAGCATCGCGATCGCCGCTTCGGGGACCATCGGCATGTAGATCACCACGCGGTCGCCCTTCGCGACACCGCGGGCGGCGAGCGCGCCGGCGAGTTTCGCCACCCGGTCGCGCAGGGCGCGGTAGGTGTAGCGGGCGATGCGGCCTTCCATCGCGCTGTCCCAGATCAGGGCGATGCGCTCGCCGGCGCCGGCGGCGATGTGACGGTCGAGGCAGTTGGCGGCGGTGTTCAGCGTGCCGCCCGGAAACCAGCGGCCGAACGGCCCCTGGGCGGGATCAAAAACCTTTTCATAGGGGGTGATCCAGTCGATCCGGCGGGCGGCCTCGTCCCAGTAGGCCTCGGGGGCCCGATGCCAAGAATCGTAGCGCGCCTGGTATTCGCTGGACATGTTTTCCGCTCCCTCGCTTCCGTTGGCCGGTCGTTACGGAGAGACTAGGAGCAAGCCGGGCGGCGGGCAATCGGGACGGAGGAGTCGCTTGCGCGAGGCGAGATCCGGCAGCACGAAACCGCGCGTTGGCGCAGTCTGGCAGCGCGGAATAGCGCGCTGCTTGAGCCTGGCAGCGCGGAGGCGCGCGCTGCTGGAGGTCCGGGCGGGAATCGAACCCACATCCAAGGATTTGCAGTCCTCTGCATAGCCACTCTGCCACCGGACCGGCGCGCGACTGAGTGCGGCTTATCGGGCCGGGCCGGGTTCCGGTCAAGCCCCGCGGCGGAGGATGGCTTTGCCCGATCGCGCCCCGCGTCCTATAGAGGGGCGGCCCCAGCGTAGAGGATCCCCGATGTCGGACAATGAACGGTATTTCCGCGACGCCCGCACCCTGATGGTGGACGGCCAGATCCGGCCCAACAATATCGCGGATGACCGGGTCATCACCGCGATGCGGACGATCCGGCGCGAGCGGTTCTGCCCGCCGGCGCAGACGGGCCGCGCCTATTCCGATGCCGACCTGCCGCTCGGCCATGGCCGGTTCATGCCGGCGCCGCTGACGATCGCGCGTCTGGCGCAAGCCGCCGCCACGCATCCGGGCACGCGGGTGCTGGTGGTGGGGGCCAACACCGGCTACGGCGCCGCGGTGCTCGCCTCCGGCGGCGCGGCGGTGGTGGCTCTCGAGGAAGACGAGGCGCTGCGCGCCATGGCGGCGGAAGCGCTGGCGGCGGAGGCGGCGGATGTGAGGCTGGTGGCCGGGCCGCTTGCGGCCGGGGCGCCGGCGCAGGCGCCGTTCGACGTCATCGTGATCGAGGGCGCGGTGGACATGCTGCCGGCGGCCTTCGCGGCGCAACTGGCGCCGGGGGGCCGGCTCGTCACCATCCTGAACGATGACGGCATCGGCCGGCTGGTGGTTGCCGAGGCGGTGGGCGGCGCCTTCGCGCACCGGACGCTTGCCGACCGGAACGCGCCGTTGTTAGCATCGTTCCAGCGTAAGGCGGCATTCAGTTTTTGATCATAAAGAAATGATAGGTTTCATGTCCTCTTTTCAGGAGACACGGCATTTGCAGGCATTGCGAGCGAAACCGGGATGGCGGCGTCGGGCCGCGCTCTGGGCCGCGCTGCCGATGGCGGCGCTGCTGGCGGCGCCGGCGGCGCGGGCCGGCGACGCAAGGCCCTCGACCCTGACCGCGGCGCTGGCGGAAGCCTATTCGAACAATCCGACCCTGCAGGAACAGCGGGCGACGCTGCGCGCCACCGACGAGAACGTGCCGGCGGCGCTTTCCGGCTGGCGGCCCACCGTCACGATCCAGGGGTCGGCCGGGCGCGTCGACGAGACCACGGAATCCGCGTTCAACACCACCAATCCGTTCACCGGCACGCCAACCCTGACGCGCAACAGCCTGACCGCGGCGCGCAACGACGCGACCGGGCAGATCACCGTCAACCAGTCGATCTTCGATGGCGGGCTGACCGCCGCCAAGCTGCATGAGGCGAAGAACAGCGTCTACGCCGCCAGGGCGCAGCTGCTCGCGACCGAGCAGACCGTCTTCGCCAAGGTGGTCAATGCCTACGTGACCGTCATCACCGACCGTCACCTGCTCGATCTCGACATCAACAACGAGAACGTCCTCGCCCAGCAGCTGCGCGCAGTGAAGGACCAGTTCAATGTCGGCGAGATCACCGAAACCTCGGTGGCGCAGGCCGAGGCCTCGCTCGCCGGGGCGCAGGAACAGGTCGCGGTGGCGAAGGGCAACCTGCATATCGCCGACGAGAGCTTCCGCCAGCTTGTCGGCTCCTATCCGGCGCGGACACTGGTGCCGCCGCAGCCGCTCGAACTGCCGGTGCGGGGCAAGACCCCCCTCGCCCATGCCGCGCTGCGCAACAATCCCGACGTGGTGGCGGCGCTGTTCACCATGGCGTCGAAGAAGGATTCGGTCGATGCCGCGGTGGCCGGGCTCGGGCCGCAGCTCTCCCTCTCGGCCTCGGCCTTCGACGAGTCGAACCCCGGCGGGCCGCATTCGCGCTCCACCGGCGGGCAGATCCTCGCCAACCTGACCATCCCGCTCTACCAGGGCGGCAAGGAATATGCCGCGATCCGGCAGGCGCGGGACAATGTGCAGTATGCCTATTCGGCGGTGATCGACGCCCAGCGGACGGCGGTGCAGCAGGCGACCCAGGCATGGGAGGGGCTGAAGGCCTCGAAGGCGGCGATCGTCAGCACCCGCGCGCAGATCAAGGCCGACGCGATCGCGCTCGACGGCACCGAGCGGCAGGAAATCGTCGGCACGCGCGACACGCTCGACGTGCTGAACGCGCAGCAGCTCCTGTTCAACGCGCAGACCACGCAGATCCAGAACATCGCCAACGAGGTCGAGCAGTCCTATGCGATCGCCGCCGCGATCGGCCGGCTGACGGCGACCGATCTCGCCCTGCCGGTGACGCATTACGACGACCTCAAATACTACGACACCGTGAAGGACGCCCTGTTCGGCAATGGCGACGTCGCGTTCCGCAACGCCGGCATCGCCCCGGACGGCACCCTTCTCGCCCGGCCCAAAATGGCGCCAAGCGGCCCGACCGAACTGCATATCCAGCCCGAGGACACACACCCATGAGCGGAACGCCAACGGACCCCGCGGCCGAACCCTCGATGGACGAAATCCTTTCCTCCATCCGCCGCATCCTGAAAGATGACGATGCCGTCGCCATGCCGGCGCCAGACGTGCCCGAGGAGGCGGGGAAACCCGTGCTCGATCTCGATCCGTCGATGATCGTGGCCGAGGGGCGCGGCCCTGGGAAGGCCGGCGGCGCGGCCGAGTTCGAGCAGCCGGGCGCCGTCGCCTCGGCGCCGGCGCTGTCGCCGGCGACGCCGCCGGGCATGGCCACCGGACAGACGGTCGATGCCGCCGCGATGTCGCTGCAGAATCCGGAACGCCTGGTCAGCGCCGAGGCCGCGGAGCGCGCCGCGAGCCATATCGACTCGCTGCGCCGCACGGTTTCGGCGGATCGGGGACTTTCGCTCGGCCGCGGCGACCTCACGATCGAGGACGTCGTCCGCTCGGAAGTGCGCCCGCTGCTGAAGGCCTGGCTCGACGCCCATCTGCCCAATCTCGTGGAGCGGATCGTCCGCGCCGAGATCGAGCGGCTGATCGGCGAGGAGGGCCGCTAGGCCGCTGCTCCTGAACTTCGCGGGGGAATTTCAGGGGCTGCGCGCTGAAATATTGATTTTTCCAGTGTCCGCCGTGAATCTGAAATCCGACGGATTTCAGATACGGGACATCAGGCCGCGGCCTTCCGTCTCTCCCGGGTTTCGCGCATAGAGGCTCCATGCTGGACAAGAATTTCGATCCGGCCGCGTTCGAGTCGCGGCTCTACGGTCTCTGGGAACAGGCGGGGGCCTTTGCCGCCGACCCGTCGCGCGCGGCGACGCCCTTCACCATCATGATCCCGCCGCCCAACGTGACGGGGAGCCTGCATGTCGGCCATGCGCTGACGATGACGCTGCAGGACGTGCTGATCCGCCATCACCGGATGAACGGGCGGGACGCGCTGTGGCAGCCGGGGACCGACCATGCCGGCATCGCCACCCAGCTGATGGTGGAGCGGGAACTCCAGCGCGAGGGAACGTCGCGCCAGGAGATCGGCCGCGACGCCTTTCTCGACCGGGTGTGGACCTGGAAGGCCGAGCAGGGCGGCAACATCACCCGCCAGTTGCGCCGGCTCGGCGCCTCGCCGGACTGGTCGCGCGAGCGCTTCACCATGGACGAGGGCCTGTCGAAGGCGGTGCGGACCATCTTCGTCCGGCTGTTCAATGACGGGCTGATCTACCGCGCCAAGCGGCTGGTGAACTGGGACCCGGTGTTCCGCTCGGCGATTTCCGACCTCGAGGTCGAGATGCGCGAGGTGAAGGGGAATCTCTGGCACCTGCGCTACCCGGTCGAGGGGACCGGGCAGACCATCACGGTGGCGACGACGCGGCCGGAGACGATGCTCGGCGATACCGCCGTGGCGGTGCACCCGACCGACGGGCGCTATGCCGACCTGGTCGGCCGCACCGTGATCCTGCCGATCACCGGGCGGCGGATTCCGATCGTCGCCGACGAGCATTCCGACCCGGAAAAGGGATCGGGCGCGGTGAAGATCACCCCGGCGCATGATTTCAACGATTTCGGCGTCGGCCAGCGGCATGGGCTGGCGATGCCCTCGGTGCTGGACCGCGAGGCGCGGATCACCCTGGCCGAGATCCGCGCGGAGAGCGCGCCGCCGGATGCGGCATTTCTCGACAGTCTCGACGGGCTCGACCGGTTCGAGGCGCGGCGGCGGATCGTGGCGCATCTGGAAGACATCGGCGCGCTGGAAAAGATCGAGCCGCATGTGCACGCGGTGCCGCATGCCGACCGCTCGAACGCGGTGATCGAACCGCTGCTGACCGAGCAGTGGTTCTGCAACGCCGAAGTGCTGGCGGGGCCGGCGATCGAGGCGGTGGAGGACGGGCGCGTGCAGTTCGTGCCGAAATCGTGGGAAAACACGTATTTCGCCTGGATGCGCAACATCGAGCCCTGGTGCATCTCGCGCCAGCTCTGGTGGGGGCACCGGATTCCCGCCTGGTATGCGCCGGACGGGACCGTGTTCGTCGCCGAGACCGAGGAGGCGGCCCTTGCGGAGGCGGCGGAGCATTTCGGCCATACCGTCGCGCTGCGGCAGGACGACGACGTGCTCGACACCTGGTTTTCCTCCGCCCTCTGGCCGTTCTCCACCCTCGGCTGGCCGGAGAACACGCCGGAGCTGGACCGCTACTATCCGGGCGATGTGCTGGTGACCGGGTTCGACATCATTTTCTTCTGGGTCGCCCGGATGATCATGATGGGGATGTATGCGATGGGCGACGTGCCGTTCCGCACCGTCATGATCAACGGGCTGGTGCGCGACGAGCGCGGCCAGAAGATGAGCAAGACCAAGGGCAACGTGATCGATCCGCTGGCGCTGATCGACCAGTTCGGGGCGGACGCGCTGCGCTATACGGTGATCGCGCAGAGCGGGGCCGGGCGGAACATCAAGCTCGGGCCGAACATGGTGGAGGCGAACCGCAGCTTCGTCACCAAGCTGTGGAACGCGGCACGGTTCTGCGAGATGAACCAGTGCCGGCCCGACCCGGCGTTCCGGCCGGAGACGGCGGCGCTGCCGCTCTCGCGCTGGATTCTGGATGCGGCGAACCGCGCCGTGCTGGAGGCGACCGAGGCGCTGGAGGGGTTCCGCCTCGCCGATTATGCGCAGGCCTGCTACCGCTTCACCTGGGGCGATTTCTGCGACTGGTTCCTCGAGCTGGCGAAGCCGGGGCTGGCCGGCGAGGACGACGCCGCGCGCGAGCTGCGGGCGGTGGCGGCGCATGTGCTGGGCCTGCTGCTGCGGCTGCTGCATCCGGTGATCCCGTTCGTCACCGAGGCGCTGTGGGACGAGTTCGGCTATGGCGCGCCGGGCTCGCTGATCCGCGCCGCCTGGCCGGCGCCGGAGGCGGTGCGCGAGGCGGCCGCGGCGCGCGACGAGGTGTCGTGGGCGATCCGCGCGATTTCGGAAATCCGCGCCGTGCGCAGCGAGATGAACGTGCCGGCGGCAACGCGGATCGACCTGCTGATCCGCGACGCGGCGCCGGAAACCCTGGCGCGGGCGGCACGCTGGCGCGAGGAGATCGGCCGGCTCGCCCGGGTGGCGACCCTCGCCCCGCTGGAGGGCGAGATGCCGCAGGGCGCGGCGCAGGCGATTCTCGACGAGGCGACGCTGGTGCTGCCGCTCGCCGGCATCATCGACCTCGCCGCCGAGCGCAAGCGGCTGGCGACGACGCGGGCCAAGGCCGAGGCCGAGGCCGGCAAGCTGCGCGGCAAGCTCGGCAACGAGGATTTCGTCCGCCGCGCGCCGGAAGAGGTGATCGCCGAGAACCGCGAGCGGCTGGAAGCGGCCGAGGCGGAGATGGCGAGGCTGGACGCCGCCCTCGCCCGCATCGCATGATCGGCGGAGCAGTTTCGGCCGCGTGACGGCCACCGCGCCGGGCGGTGGCGGGGCGGCGCAGGGAGACGCCGGATGAACCGTTCCGCCGCGACCATCGCCGTGATCCTGATCGTCCTTGGCGTTCTCATCGCCGTGCCGCTGCGCCTCGCCTTTCCCGGCGCCGTGGTGGCGCTGCTCGGCATCGTCTGCGGGCTGACGCTCAGGACGGCGAACGAGTGGGAGCGCGCCGTGGTGCTGCGGCTCGGCCGCTTCGCCGGCATTCGCGGGCCGGGCGTGTTCTTCATCATCCCTGTCATCGAGACGGTCTATGTGCTGGTCGATACCCGCAAGCAGAGCACGATCATCAGCGCGGAGAACACGCTGACGCTGGATGGCGTTTCGGTCGCGGTGGATTCGGTGCTGTTCTGGAAGGTGGAGGATGTGCGGCGGGTGGCGACCGAGCTGACCGATTATCGCGCGATGATCGGCCAGGTGGCGCAGACCTCGCTGCGCGAGATCATCAGCGGGATGGGGTTGGGCGAGATTCTCGGCAATCGCGAGGCGATGGATGCGAAGATCCGCGCCGCGATCGCCGCGAAGTCGCAGGATTGGGGGATCGGCGGGATCGCGGTGGAGATCCGCGACGTGCGGATTCCGGCCGAGCTGAACGACGCGATGAGCCGCAACGCGCAGGCGGAGAAGGAGAAGCAGGCGCGGGTGACGCTGGCGAGTTCGGAAGTGGCGATCGCCGAGCAGATCGTCCATGCCGGGGAGGTGTATGAAGCCAACCCGATGGCGCTGAAGATCCGGCAGATGAACCTGGTTTACGAGATGAACAAGGACCGGGGGGCGACGATCCTGCTGCCGACGGAGCTGGCCGGGGCGATGAGCGCGGTGCTGAAGGGGCTGACGCCGGAGGGCTGAGGCTCGCTCAGCCGCCCGCCATCTTGAGCCCTCGGCTCAGGCTCCGGCCGTTCTGGGCCTCCCGGCTCAGGCTCCGGCCGTCCTGAGCCCTCGGCTCAGGCTCCGGCCATCGTCATGCCCTCGATCCGCAGCGTCGGCGCGTCGGTGCCGCGGCGGAATTCGAGGTCGTTCGCCGGGGTGAGGTGGAGGAACATCTCGCGCAGATTGCCGGCGACGGTGACCTCGGCGACCGGCTCGGCGAGCTGGCCGTCGCGGATCATGAAGCCGGCGGCGCCGCGCGAATAATCGCCGGTGATGCCGTTCACGCCCATGCCGATCAGCTCGATGACGTAGAGGCCGAGGCCGATATCGGCGATCAGCGCCTCGGGCGAGAGCGCGCCGGGCTGCATGTAGAGATTGCTCGGCGCCGGGGATGGCGGGCCGGAGGTGCCGCGGGCGGCGTGGCCGGTGGTGGCGAGGCCGAGCTGGGCGGCGCTGCGGGAATCGAGCAGCCAGGTGGTCAGCCGGCCATCCTCGATCAGGGCGCGGCGGGAGACGGTCTGGCCCTCGCCGTCGAAGCTGCGCGAGCGCAGGCCGCGGCGGCGCAGCGGATCGTCGATGATGGAGATGCCGGGCGCGAAGATCGCCTGACCCATCGCATCCTTGAGGAAGCTGGTGCCGCGGGCGATGGCGGCGCCGTTGATGGCGCCGGCGAAATGGCCGAGCAGCGAGCCGGCGACGCGGGGGTGGTAGACCACCGGGAGTTTCGCGGTGGCCGGGCGGCGCGGGTCGAGCCGGCTGACCGCGCGCTCGGCGGCGGCGCGGCCGAGGCCGGCGGGGTCGGCGAGGTCGGCGCCGTGGACGGCGGCGGAATATTCATAGTCGCGCTGCATCCCCACCCCTTCGCCGGCGATGGGCGAGACGGAGACGCCGTGACTGGAGCGGGAATAGGCGCCGGCGAAGCCGCGCGAGGTGGCCAGCGCGATGTGGCTGCGCGACCAGGAGGCGCCGGCGCCCTCGGAATTGGTGATGCCCTTGACCGCGAGGGCCGCCTCTTCCGCGGCGGCAGCGCGGGCGAGCAGCGCCTCGACGCCGGGCTCGGCCGGATCGTCCATGTCGAGCGGGGCGGAATCGGGCGGGGTCGGCGCGTCGGGGATGGTGGAGAAGCGATCCTCGGGGACGACGCGGGCCATCGCCACCGCCTGTTCGGCGAGGCGGGCGAAGCCTGCGGGGTCGATCGCGCCGGAGGAGACGATGGCGCTGCGGCTTCCCACGAAGACGCGCAGGCCGACCGTGTCGCTTTCGGAGCGCTCGATCTCCTCGACCTTGCCGAGCCGGCGGCCGACGGAGAGCGAGGTGCCGGAGCCCATCAGCGCATCGGCGGACTCCGCGCCGGCGCGCTTCGCGGCGTCGAGCAGGGCGTCGAGCAGGTCGAGCCGGTTCACGCCGCCAGCCTCTCGATGATTTTCGGCATCTGCGGCACGCGGCCGACCGGGCCGATCGCGGCAAGGGTGGGCTTGGCGCGGAAGATGCGGGTGGCGACGTTGGTGATGTCGTCCACCGTCACGGCGTCGATCTTCGCGACGGTTTCGGCGGTCGGCACGATGCGGCCGAAGATCTGCCACTGGCGGGCGATCTGCTCGCAGCGGCTGCCGGTGCTTTCCAGCGACATCAGCAGCCCGGCCTTGACCTGGGCGCGGGCGCGGCGGAGTTCGGCCTCGGAGACGCTCTGGCGAACCTTGGCCAGCTCGCCGAGGGTGACGGGGACGAGTTCGGCCGCCTCGGCCTCGCCGGTGCCGGCATAGATGCCGAACAGCCCGGCATCGCGCGCCGGCAGGGCGAAGCTGTAGATCGAGTAGACGAGGCCGCGCTTCTCGCGGATTTCCTGGAACAGGCGCGAGGACATGCCGCCGCCGAGCAAAGTGGAGAGCAGCATCGCGGCGTGGAAATCGGGATCGGCGTAGCCGACGGCGGGGAAGCCGAGGACGAGATGCGCCTGGTCGAGATCGCGCAGCTCGCGGTATTCGCCGCCGGCATAATCGGCCGGCAGCGGCTCGGCGCGCGTCGCGGCCGGCAGGTCGGCGAAGTGCTTCGCCACGAGATCGACCACGCGGGCGTGTTCGAGATTGCCGGAAGCGGCGATGACGAGGTTCTCCGGCGTGTAATGCGCCTTCATGTAGCGGCGCAGCGCGTCCGGCCCGATGGCGCGGATGATCTCCTCGGTGCCGAGGGTGGGCCAGCCCATCGGCTGGTCGGGATAGGCGGCGAGCTGGAAATGGTCGAACACGATATCGTCCGGCGTGTCGTTCGCCTGGCCGATCTCTTGCAGGATGACGCCGCGCTCGCGCTCGAATTCCGCCGGATCGAAGGTGGAATGGCAGAGGATGTCGCCGATGATGTCGATGCCGAGGGAGAGATCCTCCTTCAGCAGCTTGACGTAATAGGCGGTCTGCTCGCGCGAGGTGTAGGCGTTGATGTGGCCGCCGACATCCTCGATCGCCTCGGCGATGGCGGCGGCACTCCGGCGCTCGGTGCCCTTGAAGGCCATGTGTTCGAGGAAATGCGAGACGCCGTTTTCCGCCGCCGTCTCGTGGCGGGTGCCGACGCCGGCATAGGCGCCGAAGGAGACGGTCTCCACCCGGTCCATCCGTTCGGTCAGGATGGTCAGGCCGGAGTCGAGTTTCGTCACCTGCACTGTGTCACTCATGCATCGTTCCTGTGCGCGAAATGGCGGACCAGGGTCTCGACCTCGCCGAGGCTGTTGCCCGCGCGTACGAAATGTTCCTGACGGTCATATAGGTCGTCGAGCCGCGGCGGCAGCCCCGGGCGAATGCCGATCGCGCGATGCATCGCCGCCGGGAACTTGGCGGGATGCGCGGTCGCCGCGGCGATGACCGGCACGCCGACCGGGGCGGCGGCGCGGGCGGCGGCGATGCCGATCGCGGTATGCGGGTCGGCGATGTAGCCTGACTCGGCGCGGATGCGGGCGATTTCGGCAAGGGTCGCCGCATCGTCGAGGGCGAGGCCGGCGAAGTCGCGCCGGACCGACTGCCAGACCTCGCGGGAGACCTTCATCGTGCCGCTGGCGCGGAAATCGACCATGGTGTGGGCGGTCTCCGGCGCATCCCTGCCCAGCGCCTCGAACAGGAGGCGCTCGAAATTCGAGCTGACCTGGATGTCCATCGAGGGGGAGACGGTTTCGACCACGCCGGCGGTGCGCATGTCGTTGGCGGCGAGGAAGCGGGCGAGGATGTCGTTCGCGTTGCTGCCGACGATGAAGCGCTCGATCGGCAGGCCCATCTGCCGCGCCGCCCAGGCGGCGAGGATGTTGCCGAAATTGCCGGTCGGCACCGCGACGGCGACCGGGCGGTCCGGCGCGCCGAGGGCGAGGGCGGCGGCGGCGAAATAGGGGATCTGGCCGGCGATGCGCGCCCAGTTGATCGAGTTGACCGCCGACAGGCGCAGCTCGGTGCGGAAGGGCGCATCGGCGAACATCGCCTTCACCAGGTCCTGGCAGTCGTCGAACGTGCCGGAGAGGGCGATGTTGAGGACGTTGCGGGCCTTGACCGTGGTCATCTGCCGGCGCTGGACCTCGGAGGTGCGGCCTTCGGGGTGGAGGATGGCGATGTCGACCCGCAGGCGGTCGCGGCAGGCCTCGATCGCGGCGGAGCCGGTATCGCCCGAGGTGGCGCCCACGATCGTCACCCGCTCGTCGCGGGCGGACAGGACATGGTCGAACAGGCGGCCGGCGACCTGGAGGGCGAGATCCTTGAAGGCGAGGGTCGGGCCGTGGAACAGTTCCAGCACGAAGAGCGAGGGTTCGAGCTGGACCAGCGGGACGACCGCCGCATGGTCGAACCCGCGATAGGACGCGCGGGTGATGGCTTGCAGATCGTCGAAGCCGATGGCGCCGCCGGTCATGAACGGGGCCATGACGCGGGCGGCGAGCTCGGCATAGGGCAGGCCGCGCAGCGCGCGCCATTCCGCCGGCGAGAAGACCGGCCAGGTCTCGGGCACGAACAGCCCGCCATCCTCGGCCAGCCCGGCCAGCAGGACATCGTCGAATTCACGGGACGGGGCCGCACCGCGGGTGGAGACGTAGCGCATCGGCAGGTCGTTCCTGGAAAGGCGTCAGCGGGCGGCGCCGCGCGCGGCGGCGCCGCTGCGGATCAGGCGTTGGCGATCGTCTCGCCGTCGTCCTGGGCGCGGCGGGCCTGCCAGAGGCCGACGAAATCCACCGGGCCGAGCATCACCGGCGGGAAGCCGCCATCGCGGGTGACATCGGCGAGGATGTTGCGGGCGAAGGGGAACAGCAGGCGCGGGCATTCGACGAGCAGCACGGGCTCGATCTGGTTGTCCGGAATGCCGGTCAGGGTGAACACGCCGGCATAGGACAGGTCGGCGATGAACACGGTGAGGTCCTTGCCGCCCTCGGCGCCGTTGCCGCTTTCGGCCGGGGCCGGATGGGTCGCTTCCGCGCGGGTGGTCAGCGTCACCTCGTAGACATGGGCGTCGTCCTGCAGGCGCTGGACCTGAACGTCGAGGTTGATGTTCACGGTCGGAGCCTGGCGGAGGAGCGTATAGATCGCCGGCGCACCGGGAACCTCGAAGGACAGGTCCTTCGTGTACTGGATGTTGAGCGTGAGCGGCGCGATCTGCGTTTCGGACATTGGTGGTGGCTCCATTTGACTGATGGCCCGCCTAGCACAGGGGCGCGTTTGGTGCCAGCATGACGCGACAAGGAGCTTGCGCCATGACCAGGAGCGTGTTCATCGACGGCGAGGCCGGAACGACCGGCCTGCAGATAGTGGAGCGGCTGCGGCGGATGCCCGGCGTGGCGTTGCGCAGCCTCGACCCGGCGATGCGCAAGGACCCTTCCGCGCGCCGCGCGATGATGGAATCCGTGGACCTCGTGGTGCTCTGCCTGCCGGATGCGGCCGCGCGCGAGGCCGCCGCCATGGTGGAGGGAATGGGCAGCGCCGCCCCGCGCCTGCTGGACGCCAGCACGGCGCACCGGACCGCGCCCGGCTGGACCTACGGGTTCGCCGAACTGGCGCCGGGACAGGCGGCCGCCATCGCCGCGGCGCCGCGCGTCGCCAATCCGGGCTGCTACGCCACCGGCGCCATCGCCCTGCTGCGGCCGCTGGTCGATGCCGGATTGCTGCCGGAGGATCATCCGGTCGCGATCAACGCGGTGTCGGGATATTCGGGGGGCGGCAAGGCGATGATCGCCGATCACGAGAGCGCCGGTGGCCCGCCCTTCGAGCTCTACGCGCTGTCGCTCAACCACAAGCACCTGCCGGAGATCGTCGCCCATGCCGGGCTGGCGCGGCGGCCGATCTTCGTCCCTTCGGTCGGGCATTTCCGCCAGGGCATGCTGGTCTCGATTCCGCTGCATCTCGACACCCTGCCCGGCCGGCCGACCGCGCGCGAGATCGGCTCGGCGCTGATGGACCGGTATGACGGCGGCGGGCAGGTGGTGGTCCGCAAGACGCCCTGCGAGCAGCGGCTGGAGGCGGCGGCGGCCGAAGGTTCGGACCTGATGGAGCTGTTCGTGTTCGAAAACGAGGCCGAAAGCCAGGCGGTGCTGGTGGCAAGGCTCGACAACCTGGGCAAGGGCGCCTCGGGCGCGGCGGTGCAGAATATCGGACTGATGCTCGGGCTGAACGCGAACCGGGAGGTCCGCGCCGCGGCGCACGCCTGATCTTGACCCGCCGCACGGCGCCGCCCACGATGGGCGCCGAGAGGAGGGCAAACCGATGCGCCTTTTCATCGCCCTCGATCTGCCTTGGGAGATCCGGCAGACCCTGGCGGGCTTCGCCTTCAACCTGCAAGGCGCGCGCTGGGTGCCGGCGCAGAACATGCACGTGACGCTGCGCTTCATCGGCGAGGCCAGCCGGCTCCAGGCCGAGGAGATCGATCACGCGCTCGCCGCGATCCGCGCGCCGGGGTTTCCGCTTACCCTGGCCGGGGCGGGCTGGTTCGAGAAGGGCGGCCGGGTGACCTCGCTGTGGATCGGGGTGGACCGCAATCCGGCGCTGCTGCACCTGCAATCGAAGATCGAGACCGCGCTGCGGCGGATCGGCCTGCCGCCGGAACGCCGCCGCTACGCGCCGCACGTGACGCTGGCACGGATGGATCTGCCGGTGGGACCGCGCTTCGCCGAATTCGTCCAGAGCCACAATCTCTACCGCTCGCCGCCGATCGAGGTGGGGCACATGACGCTGTTCAGCTCGCACCTGAGCGACGACCATCCGGCCTATACGGCGGAGGTCGAATACGAACTCGGCGCGGCGCCCGCGCCCTGAGCGGGGGCTGACAAGGATCGGGATGGCCGCAATGAAAACGGCCCGGATCGGTGATCCGGGCCGTTCTGCGTCACGCCGGGGGCGGCGCCACTTCGTCAGGCGGGAGCCTGCATTACTTCATCGTCGGCATCACGAATTCGGCGCCGGCGCGGATGCCGGTGGGCCAGCGGGTCGTGATCGTCTTGAGCTTGGTGTAGAAGCGCACGCCTTCCGGCCCGTGCATGTGGTGGTCGCCGAACAGCGAGGCCTTCCAGCCGCCGAAGGAGTGGAACGCCATCGGCACCGGAATGGGCACGTTGATGCCGACCATGCCGACCTGGATGCGATGGGCGAATTCGCGGGCCGAATCGCCGTCGCGGGTGAAGATCGAGGTGCCGTTGCCGAATTCGTGGGCGTTGATCATCCCCGCCGCCTCGTCGAAGCTGCCGGCGCGGACCACCGAGAGCACCGGGCCGAAGATTTCCTCGCGGTAGATCTTCATCTCCGGGGTGACGCGGTCGAACAGCGTGCCGCCGATGAAGAAGCCGTTCTCGTAGCCCTGGCGGCGGAAATCGCGGCCATCGACGACCAGCTCGGCGCCGGCGGCGATGCCCTCGTCGATATAACCGCGCACCTTGTCGAGATGCTGGCGGGTGACGAGCGGGCCCATCTCGGCCTCGGGGTCGGTGCCCGGGCCGATGCGCAGGTCGCGCACGCGGGGGGCGAGGCGCTCGACCAGCGCGTTGGCGGTTGCCTCACCGACCGGGACGGCGACCGAGATCGCCATGCAGCGCTCGCCGGCGGAGCCATAGGCGGCACCCATCAGCGCATCGACCGCCTGGTCCATGTCGGCGTCGGGCATGATGATCATGTGGTTTTTCGCGCCGCCCAGCGCCTGGGCGCGCTTGCCGTGGCGGGCGGCGGTTTCATAGATGTAGCGGGCGATCGGCGTCGAGCCGACGAAGCTGACGGCGGAAATGTCGGGATGGGCGAGCAGCGCGTCCACCGCGGTCTTGTCGCCATGGACGACGTTGAACACGCCATCCGGCAGGCCGGCGTCCTTCAGCCATTGCGCGAGCAGCAGGGCGGCCGAGGGGTCGCGCTCGGAGGGCTTGAGGATGAAGCAGTTGCCGCAGGCGAGGGCGACGGGGAACATCCACATCGGCACCATCGCCGGGAAGTTGAACGGGGTGATGCCGGCGACGACGCCGAGCGGCTGGCGGACGGAGTGGCTGTCGATCCTGGTGCCGACATTCTCGGTGACCTCGCCCTTGAGCAGCAGCGGGGCGGCGGTGGCGAACTCGACCACCTCGATGCCGCGCTGCACCTCGCCCTTCGCATCCGAGATCACCTTGCCGTGCTCGGCGGAGATCACCGCGGCGAGATCGTCGATCCGCTCCTCGAGGATGTGCAGGAAGCGGTTGAGGATGCGCGCGCGGCGCAGCGGCGTGGTTTCGGACCAGGCGGGGAAGGCGCGGCGCGCGACCTCGACCGCGGCGGCCACTTCGCTGTCCGCGGCAAGCGGCACCTGGCCGGAGACCTCGCCGGTCGCGGGATTGAAGACCGGCGCCGTGCGGCCGCTGCCGCCGGGGACGAGACGACCGTCGATGAAATGCTGGATCTCGGTGGACATGGAAAAACTTCCTCCGCCTGGTTGCATGGCAGACCCGGCTTTGGCACTTCGAATTCCGCGTATCAACGCGCAGGATTGCGGCATCGATGTGCGTGAAATAACGTCTGACCCGATGAACTGGGACCGGATCCGGATTTTTCTCGCCGTGGCGCGGCACGGCCAGATTCTCGGCGCGGCGCGGCAGCTCCGGCTCAACCACGCGACGGTGGGGCGGCAGCTTTCGGCGCTGGAAGAGGAACTGGGCGCGAAGCTGTTCGAGCGGCATACCGGCGGCTGCACGCTGACCGGGGCGGGCGAGGCGCTGCTGCTCGCCGCCGAGCGGGCGGAATCGGATTTCCTGCGCGTCGGCACGGCACTGGCCGGCACGGCGGAAGCGGTGGCCGGGGTGGTGCGCGTCGGCGCGCCGGATGGGCTCGGGAACTATTTCCTTGCCCGCGAACTCGGCGCGCTGGCGGCGCGGCACCCAGAACTGACCATCCAGCTCGTGCCGCTGCCGCGCACCTTCTCGCTGTCACGGCGGGAGGCCGATCTCGTCATCACGCTGGAGCGGCCGAAACAGGGGCGGCTCGTGGTGCGCAAGCTCACCGACTATACGTTGAGCGTCTATGCCGCCGCGTCCTATCTCGACCGGCACGGGCCGATCCGGCGGCAGGAGGATCTCGCCGGGCATCTGTTCGTCACCCATGTCGAGGAGCTCGCCTATAGCCGCGCGCTCGACTACGCGGCGACGCTGGGGCGGATCATGCGGCGGCATTTCGAATGCGGCAGCGTGGTCGGCCAGATGGAGGCGGTGCGGGCGGGGCATGGAATCGGCATCCTGCACGATTACGCGGCCATCGGGTTTCCCGAGCTGCGCCGCCTCGTGCCTGACCTGCGCTTTACCCGGAGCTACTGGCTGATCGCCCACCCCGACACGCACAAGACAAGGCGGGTGAGCGAGGTGGCCCGGCATATCGGCGAGCGGCTGGGCGCGGCGCGCGGACGGTTCATCGCTCCCTGAGCGGCCGCAAGCCCCGCACCGATACATTCTGCACATGAATGATATTGAGACAGGGCATGTTCATCGAACCGCCACAAGGACCCATCTGCATCTCCGTAAGCCGGCTGCTCCCTGCCGGCGGAAACCGACGGAACGGCCGAAGAGCCTTCCGCGACACGGAGAAGTGCAATGACGAAGACGATCAAGATCATGGCGGCGCTTGCGGGTTTCACGGTGATGACGGCGGGCACGGCGATGGCCGGGCAGATTCCGCTGCAGAGCCAGCCGATCGCCACGGAAGCGGCGCACAGCAACAGCGCCGTGACGTTCGGCAACAGCGCGACCGTGGGTTCGCCGGCCGGCACGCAGACGCCGGTGACGACCTCCCCCGGCTTCACCCCGTTCCTGGGCAACTGATGCCCTGACCCTTCGCACCGGCTTCGGCCGGGCAGGGTAACGGAAGGCGGATGCGGCGATGTCGCATCCGCCTTCGCCGTTCGTGGGGCCGGCGGCGTTGATCCCGATCAATGCGGCGGGGCGGGGCGGCGTCCAGTATCGCGGCGTTACAAGCATCGCACATCGCGAGGAGCCGCGACTTGCCGAAATTGCCGTCCCGACCGGTCCGCCTCGTTCTCGTGGCGGTGATGCTGCTTGCCGCCGCGGGCAGTGGCGCGCTCCTCCGCCTCGGCGACGGGCGGAAGAGCGACGCGATGACATTCTACGGCAATGTCGATATCCGCGAGACGATGCCCGCCTTCGAGGTGAGCGGGCGGATCACGCGGATCGCGGTCCAGGAAGGCGCGCGGGTGCGGCGGGGCGAACTGCTCGCCACGCTGGACGACACCAGCTATGCGGCGGCGCTCGCGCAGGCCGAGGCCGCCATGGCGAACCGGAAGGCGACGCTCGCGCGGATGCTGGCCGGCTCCCGCCCCGAGGAGATCGCCCAGGCGAAGGCCACGATGGACGCCCTGAAGGCGCAGGCCGACAACGATGGCAGGGTGTATCGCCGCCTTGAATCGCTGAGCCGGAAGAGCGCCGCGAGCCTTCAGGACCGGGACAACGCGCGGGCCGCCTTCCGCGCGGCACGGGACCAGTATCAGGCCGCGCGGCAGGCCTATCTTCTCGCGGTGAAGGGGCCGCGTGCCGAGGACATCGCCGCCGCGCGCGCGGCATGGCGGGAAGCCGCCGCAGCCGTCGCCCTCGCCCGGCGCAACCTTGACGAGACGAAGCTGCATGCCCCGGCGGACGGCGTGATCGAGGACCGGATCCTGGAGCCGGGCGACATGGCCTCGCCGGCCACACCCGTGTTCACCATCGCCCTCCCCTCCCCGCTCTGGGTGCGCGCCTATGTGCCGGAGGCGGAACTCGGCCGGCTGCGGCCCGGCATGACGGCCTCGGTGAGTACCGACAGTTTTCCCGGCACGCGGTATCGCGGCTGGATCGGGTACATTTCGCCCACCGCCGAATTCACCCCGCGAACCATCGAAAGCCCGGAACTGCGCACCGCGCTGGTCTACCGGATACGGGTCTATGTCTGCGATCCGCGCGGGCAGTTGCGGCTCGGCATGCCGGCGACGGTGCGGATCGACAAGGCCGCGCCGGCAACCGGGGCGACCGGCTGCTCGCCGGACCATGATGGCGGACAGTGACACGCCGGCCTTGCGCCTCGACCGGGTCTGCCGGCGGTTCAGCGGCGGCGGGCGGGAGATTGCGGCGGTGGACGAGGTCAGCGCCGTGGTGCCGCATGGCGGGGTGACCGGCCTGATCGGCGCCGACGGCGCGGGCAAGACCACGCTGATGCGGCTGATCGCCGGGCTGTTGCGCCCGGATCGCGGCGCGATCGAGGTGCTCGGCATCGATGTGCGGCGCGATCCGCTCGCGGTGCAGGGGCGGATCGGCTACATGCCGCAGCGCTTCGGGCTCTACGAGGATCTGACGGTCCGCGAAAATCTCGACCTCTACGCCGATTTGCAGGGCGTTGCCGTGGCGGAACGGCCCGCACGCTATGCCGAGCTGATGACGATGACCGGCCTCGCCCCCTTCACCGCGCGGCGGGCCGGGCGGCTTTCGGGCGGGATGAAGCAGAAGCTCGGCCTGGCCTGCACGCTCGTGCATCCGCCACGGCTGCTGCTGCTCGACGAGCCGACCGTCGGCGTCGATCCGGTGTCGCGCCGGGAATTGTGGGAGATCATCGACCGGCTGACCACGCATGAGGGGGTGACGGTGCTGTTCAGTACCGCCTATCTCGACGAGGCGGCGCGCTGCCGCGCTGTGTTGCTCCTGCACGAGGGGCGGCTGCTGGCGCACGGCCCGCCGGCGCAGTTCACCGCGCCGATGGCGGGACGGACCTTTCGCGTCGCCGCACCCGAGGGCGAACGACGGCGGCTGCAGGCGACCCTCGCCACAGCACCGGGGGTGATCGACACCGTCATCGAGGGACGTTTCGTGCGGGTGGTGAGCGATGCGGCGCCCTGGGGCGGACCGCCGGGGATCGAGGCGCTGCCGGCGGCGCCGCGCTTCGAGGACGGGTTCGTCGACGAACTGCTCCGCCTGCGCGGCGGGGCGGCAACGCCTGCGGCCCCCTCCCCTGCCCCGCCGATGCCGGCGGCCGAGGCGGCGAAGACCGTCATCGCGGTGGAGCGGCTGACGCGGCGGTTCGGCGATTTCACCGCCGTCGATGCCGTGAGTTTCGAGGTGCGCCGCGGCGAGATCTTTGGCCTGCTCGGCGCGAACGGGGCGGGAAAATCGACCACGTTCCGCATGTTGTGCGGCCTGCTGCCGCCGAGCGAGGGGCGGCTCGACGTCGCCGGCTACGATCTGCGGCGCGCGGCGGCGGCGGCGCGCGGGCGGATCGGCTACATGGCGCAGAAATTCTCGCTCTATGGCGACCTTACCGTGGCGCAGAACCTGACCTTCTTCGCCAGCGCCTACGGGCTGCGCGGCGGGCGGCGGGCGGCGCGGATCGGCTGGGCGCTGGCGGAATTCGGGCTGGAGGCGATGCGCGGGGCCGCCGCGCGCGACCTGCCGCTCGGCTACAAGCAGCGCCTCGCCCTCGCCGCGTCACTGATGCACGAGCCGGACATCCTGTTTCTCGACGAGCCGACCTCGGGTGTGGACCCGCTGGCGCGGCGGGATTTCTGGCGGCGGATCAGCGCGCTGGCGGAGGCCGGGGTGACGGTGCTGGTCACGACCCATTTCATGGAAGAGGCCGAGTATTGCGACCGGCTGGTGATCATGGCGCAGGGGCGCATTCTCGCCGAGGGCACGCCGGCCTCGATCCGCGCCGCGGCGGCGGACGCGGCCCGGCCCGACCCGACGATGGAGGACGCGTTCATCGCCGTGATCGGCGCGGCCGAGGGGAAGGCGGCATGAACGGCGCGGCGCTGCGGCGGGTGCGGGGGCTGATGCGCAAGGAGGCGCTGCAGATCCTGCGCGACCCGTCCGCGCTCGCCATCGCCTTCCTGCTGCCGGCCATCCTGCTCTGGCTGTTCGGCTATGGCGTGACGCTCGATGCGCGGCGGGTGCCGCTCGGCATCGTGGTGGAGCAGCCGGGGGCGCTCGCCGCGAGCTTCGCCGCCGGGTTCGACCGCTCGCGCTATTTCGAACCGCACCGCTACCTGACCGGCCAGGCGGCCGAACGGGCGATGGCGGCGCGGAAGGTGGACGGGATCGTCTGGCTGCGGGCCGATTTCGGCCGGCAGGCGCGCGGGTCGGCCGGCGCGCCGATCGGCGTCATCATCGATGGCGTCGATGCCAATACCGCGCGGCTGGTCGAGGGCTATGTCCAGCAGGTGTGGGCCGGATGGGTCGCGGCGGAGGCGGCGCGGCAGGGGGTGCGCGATCCGCTGCCGCTCGATGTCCGCCCGCGCGTGCGGTTCAACCCCTCGGTCAACAGCCGGCATTATCTGATCCCCGGCCTGATCGCGCTGATCATGACGCTGACCGGCGCGCTGCTGACGGCCCTCGTCATCGCCCGCGAATGGGAACGCGGGACGATGGAGGCGCTGATGGTGACGCCGGTGGCGTTGCGCGAAATCCTGATCGCGAAGCTCGTGCCCTATTTCGTGCTCGGAATGGGCGGGATGCTCGGCTCGGTCGCGATCGCGGTGTTTCTCTTCGGCGTGCCCCTGCACGGCTCGATCGTGGTGCTCAGCGCCTGCGCCGCGCTGTTCATGCTGGCCACGCTCGGCATGGGGCTGGTGATCTCGACGGTGGCGCGCAACCAGTTCGTCGCCGGGCAGATCGCGCTGATCACCACCTTCCTGCCGGCCTTCATCCTCTCGGGCTTCGTGTTCGACCTGCACAGCACGCCCGGCTTCGTCCAGGCGATCTCGCATGTGGTGGCAGCGCGATATTTCGTTGCGATTTTGCAATCCGTATTCCTGGCGGGCGATGTCTGGGCCGTCATCCTGCCGAACGCGGCAGCGCTCGTCGTGCTCGCGGCGATCTTTCTCGGGCTGGCGCGGGCGCTGGCGCGCAAGCGGCTGGACTAGGCGGGATGGCGCGCATCATCGCCCTCATCATCAAGGAGCTGCAGGCGATCCTGCGCGACCGCAGGGGCCGCGTGGTGCTGTTCGCCGCGCCGCTGATCCAGCTGATGGTGTTCGGCTATGCCGCGACCTTCGACCTCAACCGCGTGCCGGTCGCGATCTACAACCAGGATGGCAGCCAGGCCTCGCGGGAACTGGTCGCGCGGTTTCTCGGCGCGCCCACCTTCGAACTGGCGGACACGCTGCACAGCGACCACCGGATCGACGCGCTGATCGATTCCCGCGCGGTGCAGATGGTGCTGGTGATCGGCCGGCACTTCACGCGCGACCTGCTGAGCGGGCGGGCGGCGCCCGTGCAGGTGATCGTGGACGGGCGGAATTCCAACACCGCGCTGATCATCGTGGGATATGCGAACACGATCCTCACCCGCTTCGGCGATGACTGGCGGGCGGCGCGGGGCGGGCGCGGGCCGCCGGCGCATCTCGTGATGCGGGCGCGCTACAATCCGGCGCTGCGCTCGCAATGGTTCGTGGTGCCGGGCATCGTCGCACTGCTCACCCAGGTGGTGACCCTCGTGGTGATCGGGCTTTCGGTGGCGCGCGAGCGCGAGGCGGGAACCTTCGACCAGCTGCTGGTGACGCCGCTGACACAGCTCGACATCCTGATCGGCAAGAGCGTGCCGGGGCTGCTGATCGGCATGGTCGAGGCCACGGTGATCATTCTCGCGGCGGTGTTCTGGTTCCACGTGCCGCTGCGCGGGAACATCGTGGCTCTCTATGTCGGGCTGCTGCTGTTCGTCACCGCCGTGACCGGGGTGGGGCTCGCGATTTCGGCGGTGTCGGCCACACAGCAGCAGGCGCTGCTCGGCGCGTTCCTGTTCATGGTGCCCTCGGTGATCCTGTCGGGCTTCGCGACACCGATCGCCAACATGCCGCTCTGGGTGGAGCGGATCACGCTGGTCAACCCGCTGCGCTACATGCTGGTGATCGTGCGCGGCGCGTTTCTCCAAGGGGCGGGGTTCGGCACGCTCGCCGGCCAGTTCTGGCCGATGGCGGCGATCGGCGCGGTCAATCTCGGCCTCGCGGCCTGGCTGTTCCGCAAGCGCACGACATAATTTTGCGCCCGCGTGATGCGGGCGACATGATTTTCCGGCCGCATGATCCAGATCAAGGCGGATACGTTTTTTAACAGGCATTTCGGATACGCCTTTTGACGCCGGCCCGACGGCCCCGCGCGGGAGGATCACCAGCGAAGGGATTTCAGATTCATGTTTTGCTTTCAGTGTGAACAGACGATGCGCTCCGAGACGGGAGCAGCGGGTTGCGGCGGGCCGAAAGGCGTGTGCGGCAAGGACGAGGCGACCGCGGACCTGCAGGACGTGCTGATCCATCAGCTCAAGGGCATCGGCCAGTATGTGACGCGGCTGCAGGCACTCGGCCGCCGGGACGCCGAGGCGGACAGCTTCATTCTCTATGCGCTGTTCACCACGCTCACCAATGTGAATTTCAACCGGGCCCGCTTCGTTGAAATGATTGCCACGGCGGCGCGGCTGCGCGACCGGCTCCGCGACGCCTATGCGGAGGCGGCGAGCGAGGCGGGGCAGACCCCGGAGGCGCTGGGTGGCGCCGCCGCGTTCATTCCCGCGGATTCGCTGGTGGGCCTGCTGGCGCAGGCGAATGTCGCCAGCGTGCGCGCCGGCGCCGAGGCGGTCGGCGAGGACGTGATCGGCATGCGCGCCCTGCTGCTCTATGGCCTCAAGGGCGTTGCCGCCTACGCGCACCATGCCGAGGTGCTGGGCGAGACCCGCGAGGCGATCGCCGACGGGGTGGCGCGGGTGCTCGACCTGCTGGCCGGCGATCCGGTCGATCTCGAACTGATGCTGGAAGAGGCGCTGGCGCTGGGCCGCGTCAATTTCACCGTGATGGAGGCGCTCGACGCCGCGAATACCGGCACCTATGGCGCGCCGACGCCGACGCCGGTGCGGATCACGCCGGTCGAGGGCAAGGCGATCCTGGTCTCCGGCCATGACCTGCGCGACCTGCACGCGATCCTGGAGGCGACGAAGGATACCGGCATCAACGTCTATACCCATGGCGAGATGCTGCCGGCGCACGGCTATCCGAAGCTGCACGCCTATTCGCATCTCGCCGGCAATTACGGCACCGCCTGGCAGAACCAGCAGACCGAGTTCGCCGCCTTCCCCGGCCCGATCGTGATGACCTCGAACTGCCTGATCGAGCCGCAGCCGCTTTACCGCAACCGCATCTTCACCGCCGGGCCGGTGGGCTGGCCGGGGCTGCGGCATATCGCCGATGGCGATTTCTCGCCGGTGGTGCAGGCGGCGAAGGCGCTGCCGGGCTTTACCCGCACCGAGCCGGAAAGGACGGTCACCACCGGGTTCGGGCGCGAGGCCGTGCTGGGGGCGGCGGAGCAGGTGATCGGCGCGGTGAAGGCCGGCGCGATCCGCCATTTCTTCCTGATCGGCGGCTGCGACGGTGCCGCGCCCGGGCGCAACTACTACACCGAGTTCGCCGAACAGGCGCCGGACGACACCGTGGTGCTGACGCTCGGCTGCGGCAAGTATCGCTTCAACACGCATGAATTCGGCACGATCGGCGGGTTGCCGCGTATGCTCGATATCGGCCAGTGCAACGACGCCTATTCCGCGCTGGTGATCGCCCAGGCGCTGGCCGGCGCCTTCGAATGCGGGGTGAACGACCTGCCGCTGTCGCTCGTGGTCTCGTGGTTCGAGCAGAAGGCGGCGGCGGTGTTCCTCACGCTGCTCGCCCTCGGGGTGCGCAATGTCCGCCTCGGGCCGACGCTGCCGGGCTTCCTGACGCCGGCGCTGCTCGACATTCTGGTGAACCGCTTCGGGGTGCGGCCGATCACCTCGGCCGAGGCCGACATTGCCGACGCACTCGCGCCGAAGGCGGCGGCCTGACGACCACAAGCCGGGACGGCCACGCGCCGCCCCGGCCCCCGCATCCGAACCAGGGATCGACCCCAGGAACCGAACGATGAACGACATCACCCTTCTCACGCGCGACGGCGTGAGTCTCGACGTCGCCTGCCCGCCGGGCGAAACCGTGCTCGCCGCCGCCGAGGCCGCCGGGCTGTTCCTGCCCTCGATGTGCCATGAAGGCAGCTGCGGCCTGTGCCGCGCCGAAATCGCCAGCGGCGACCACGATGCCGGCGGGCAGCCTGGCGAGACGATCACCCGCGACGTGCTGCTCTGCCAGTGCCGCCCGACCTCCGACATGACGGTTGCGTTGCCTTATGCCGAGTCGGCGATCCTGCGGCATCGCGCGCCGACCCGCGAGGCGGTGATCGAGCGGATCGCGCCGGCGGGCGCGAGCGCCGTTTCGCTCGCCCTGCGCCTGCGCCCCGATGCCGAACTCGGGCAGGCCGCGGATTTCGTGCCCGGCCAGTACATGGAAGTGGCGATCCCCGGCACCGATATCCGCCGGGCCTATTCGCTGGCCAACCTGCCGAACTGGGACGGGCGGGTGGAATTCCTGATCCGGCTGGTACCGGGTGGCGCCTTTTCGACCTGGCTCGGAACCGAGGCGAAGCCGGGCGATGCGCTCTCGCTGCGCGGCCCGCTCGGCCGTTTCGTGCTGGACGACACCAGCCCCCGACCGCGCTGCCTGGTGGGCGGCGGCTGCGGCCTTGCACCACTGCTCTCGATGCTGCGGCACCTCGCCGAATTCCAGGACATGCAGGAAACCCACCTGATCTTCGGCGCCAACCGCGAGGCCGAACTGTTCGCGACCGACGAGATTGCGGCATTGGCCGCGCAACTGCCCTGCCTCACCGTCACCACCGCGATCTGGCATCCCGAGGGAGACTGGAGCGGATTTACGGGCACCTCCGCCGAGGCCCTCGATTCATGGCTTTCCAACGCCGCCACGCCGCCGGACATCTATGTCTGCGGTCCGCCGAAGCTGGTCGAGGCGGTGGTGACGACGGCACGTTGGCATGGCGTGCCGGAGGCGCAGATCCTCGCCGAGCAGGTCCAGCTGCGTTGATCCGGACCGGCCGTGGCGATAGTGAGGACAGATGCATCTCACGATGTTCACCGATTACGGTCTGCGCACGCTGATCTTCCTCGCCCTGCGGCCGGAACGCCAGGCGTCGATCGCCGAAATCGCCGCTTCGTACGACATTTCGGATCATCACCTGACCAAGGTCGTGCATGCCCTTGGCCAGGCCGGCCTGGTCGAGACGATCCGCGGCCGGCATGGCGGGATGCGCCTTGCCCGGCCGGCTGCGAATATCGGGCTTGGCGAGGTCATCCGGGCGATGGAACCGGGCCTGGCGCTGGTCCCCTGCCAGGAGGGCGGGCGCTGCGCGATCGGCGGGTGCTGCGATCTTCAGGCCGTGATGAATGAGGCGCGGGACGCGTTTCTTGGCGTGTTCGACCGCTATACGCTCGCCGACGTCGTCTCGCCCGGAAACCCCAGGCTGATGCGGCGGCTGGGCCTCGCGATGTCGAGCGAAGCCGGGACATAGAGCGGGCCAAGCCATCGGCCTGCCGAAGGCATCGCCGCGGTCGTTCATGCCGCGCGCGCGCGACGACAACGACGCACTCAATGATTCCAATGGATTATTGGCTTTCTAGGGAATCAGAATGCGTGACGTGGAAATTCTCCGGACAGGATCTTCTTTCAAATATCCCGGCGATCCCGATACGCCGCCACCCTCGCCCGCGCCCGGATCATCAATGCCAGCGGCGCATGGCCGATCGCGAGCCGAAGCCAGACCAGATCCCGCGCATGGTCGGCGAAGCTGGTCTTGTAGCGTGCCGCCCCGGCGAGGAAATCGTAAATCTCCAGGCCTTGTTCGGCATAATGCCGGATTGCCAGCGCATGGCAGACCAGTCCCGGCTTTTCGTGCGGCAAAGCCGTGTCGTAGGCGAAGCCGCTCTGATAGGCCGAGACCGTCCGGCCGTAGCGGAAATTGTACAGATGGCCGATCAGCCGGTCGCCTGCCCTGACGGTCAGCAGATCGGCCGTACCGGCCGCGACACCCCGGGCCAGAACATCAAGATGAAACCGGCAGAACGATGGTGACATCGCCCCCGCTTGGCCGCGTCGGCGCCAGCCCGCGCGATGCAACTCCGCCATCCGGGCGAAGGCGAGACGGGCGTCGTCCGGCGTCGTCGCCCGATCGAGCGTCAGGGGACCGCTCTGCTCGCAGGCGCGGATCGCGCGGCGGATCTGCCTTCGGCTGTTGGGCGACATCAGCGCCGTGACGTCGCCGCCGCAGGCGCGCACCGGCGCCAGGCTGCGGCGCGGGGCCGGTTGCTGCCGCTCGACCAGCACCGTGCCGAGCCGGCGCAGGCCAGGCAGCGCCTCCGGCGCGATCCCCGGCAGGTAGACGATGCTGGCGCCGAGCCGGTCGATCGCCTGCCACCAGATCCCTGACGCCTCCGGATAGTCGCGATCGACCAGCGGTCCGTTATGCTCGACATAGGGGGCATCGTATTCCGGGTCATCCACCGAGGTGAGGCTCAGCGAGCGCGAGAACCCTCTCGCCCGCCGGTGGAAAATCCCGATCGCCACCAGCCGCCCGGCCGCCTCGACGCGCACCACCAGCGGATGGACGAGACCATTGGCCAGCAGGGCGGCGATCCAGGTCCATGAGGTGAAGAAGGAGCCGTCGGCCCGCGCCTCCAGCGCCTGCCATTCCTCGCCAAGGGCGGCGATGTCCGGATCGTCCTCAACCACCACCGTCAGGGCCGGATCGTGATCGGAGCCCGACGGGCTGCGCTTGAAATCGAAGGTTCCACGTGTCATTAAAAAAAAGATAATTCCATAAGAAGATTAAATTGTCATGCCTGAATTGATTTCAGATCTATTTATTGCTCCGGTTCCGGCGCGGCTGCGCGAGCCTACGCCGGTTGCCACCGTCATCATCGACACGGAAGAGGATTTCGACTGGCTGACGCCGGTCGAGGGTACGCCGTTTGACACGGCCTATCTGCATCACCTCGATCAACTGAGCCCCATCCTGCGCGCCTATGGCGCCGTTCCCACGCTGCTGCTGACCTACCCCGTTCTCGAGAATCCGAAAATCGTGACCCAGTTGCGGCGGATGGCGGAGCGTGGCGATTGCGCCCTCGGCCTGCAGCTTCACGCCTGGATCACGCCCCCTTTCGCCGGGCAGCCGCGCTCGGACCTGTCGTTCGCGAGCAATCTCGATTCTGAAATCGAGGCGCAGAAGCTGGAGAATCTCCACGAGAAGTTCGTGGACTGTTTCGCGATGCCGCCAACCGTGTTCCGCTCCGGCCGCTATGGCCTCGGCCCCCATACCGCGCGGCTGATCAGCAAACTCGGCGTCTCGATCGATACCAGCCTTGCGCCGAGAACCTCGATGGCCGGCGAGGGCGGGCTCGATTACAGCGCGATCGATTTCGAGCCGTTCTGGTTTGGCGATGACCGGAAGCTCCTGGAATTGCCGCTCTGCCGGTCGGTCATCGGCTGGGGCCGGGCGTTCGGCCGCGCGGCTTACAGGTGGATCAACCAGCCGGGCCGCCGGCGGCAGATCCTTGGCGCGGCGCTGGCCCGCCTCGGCTGCGCCGAACGCGTGACGCTCTCGCCCGAGGGCAATGGCGCGGGGGCGGCGCGGCGTCTGACCGACGCCCTGCTCGCGCGGGAGCAGCGCATTTTCCCGCTCAGCTTCCATAGCTCCTCGATCTGGCCGGGCCGGAACCCCTATGTGCGGAGCCGGCGCGACCTGCATCATTTCTACGACGACCTGTCGGCCATGCTGACCGATCTCGCGGACCGGACGGGTTGCCGGTTCGTCCGGACCGATGCCATTCCCGGCCTGCTCGCCCCCGCCGGGCCGCAGCCGATGACCGCGGCGCGGTGATGGCCGGTGGCCGCGTCCTGCTGATCGCCAACAATTTCCCGCCGGTGCGCGGCGGCTCGGCGCTCGTCTACAGCGAACTCGCCCGCCATGCGAACGGCATGGTCGAGGTTCTCGCCCCCCGCACCCATTACGCCGACGATCTGCCGCTGATCGGCTGGCGCGAGCATGACCGGCAGGCCCCGTTCCGCGTGACGCGGCTGATGCTGCTGCGCACGCCTTTGCGCCAGTCGGGCGATGAACCCCCGATCGCCCGGCTGCGCTTCATCGCCTATGACCTCGCCCTGCGGCTGGCGGTGCTCGGCCGCCTCGTCGCGATTCTGGCGACGCGGCCGATCAGTGCGGTCTGCGTCGGCGAATTGATGTCCGGCGCCTGGATCCTGCGGGTGCTGCGGTTCTGGCCGGGGCTGCGCCGTGTGGCCTATGTGCATGGCGAGGAAATCACCACCGACGACAATTACGACCCGAGCGGACGCCGCCGCCGCGCCGCGCTCGCCGCCGCCGATGTCATCATCGTGGTCAGCCGCTTCACCTTTGATACCGTGGCATCGATGCTGCCGGGCGCGCGGGACCGGATCCGGCTCATCGAGAACGGCGTCGATTTCGATCGATTCGCTCCCGCGCCGGGCGGCCCGCGCGGCGACCTGATCGAACGCCATGGCCTGCGGGGGCATTTCGTGTTCGTCTCCGTCTGCCGGCTGCTGGAAAAGAAGGGCATCGACAACGCGATCCGCGCCTTCGCGACGCTGCATCGCGCGGATCCGGCGCTGCGGTTCCTGGTGGTGGGCGACGGGCCCTATGCCGGAACGCTGGCGCAGATCGCCGTGGCCGAGGGCGTGGGCGAGGCGGTGGTGTTCGCGGGGGACGTGCCGGATGCCGACCTCGCCGATCATTACCGTCTCGGCGACGTGTTCGTGATGCCCAACCGGGCGCTCGCCTCCGGCGATACGGAGGGGTTCGGCCTCGTGTTCCTGGAAGCCAATGCCGCCGGCCTGCCGGTGATCGCCGGCCGCGACGGCGGCAGCCCCGCCGCCGTGCGCGACGGCGAGAACGGGCTGCTGGTCGACGGTCATTCGGTTCCGGCGATCGCCGCGGCGATGCGCCGCCTGCGCGAGGACGCGGCGCTGCGCGCGCGGCTGGCCGAAGGCGGGCGCGCCCGCGCGAGCCGATCCGACTGGCGGCTGAAGGCGGCCGAATTCATCGCCGCGTGTCATGACGGCGCACGGCCATGAGCGGGGCGGCGGGCATCATGCCCTGGCCCGGCGCCGGAGCGATGGGCTTTGCCGATCCGGCGCGGGACCTGTTCGGCAGTTTTCTGTGGTTCGACATGATCGCCGGGGCGGCGCGGCCGCGTGATCTGGTGCCCGCCATGCTGACACAAGATGGGGCGAGCCTGCCGCTATGGTGCCGCTCACGGGCCGGCGCGCTGGTGCCGGTGGCCGGGCTGAACAGCCCCTATACGCTCGTGTTCCGGCCGGGCGGTCACGATCCATCCGCTGTCGCCCGCCATCTCATGGGCCAGGTGCGCGGCGTCGTCCGGCTCGACGCGCTCGACCCGGACGATCCGGCCATCGCCGCGCTGGAACGGGCCGCCGCGGCGCATGGCCTCGCGGTCAGCCGGTTCGATCATTTCAGCAACTGGTTCATGCCGGTGGATGGCGATTTCGAGCGTTGGCTCTCCGGGCGGCCGGGGGCGCTGCGCAACACCATCCGCCGGCGGATGCGGGCCGCCGGCACGTTGCGGTTCCGCTGCTTCGGCTTCGGCGCGGCGTCGCCGGGCGACGGCCCGGAGCCGGAGCCGGTCGATCTCGACCAGGCCGTCGCGCAGTTCGACGCGGTTTATGACCGATCATGGAAGCCCGCCGAGCCCTTCGCCGGGATCAACGCGCGGATCATGCGCGGGCTGGCGGGCGCGGGGCTGCTGCGCGCCGGCATTCTCGCCGATGACGACGGGCCGATCGCCGCGCAATACTGGGCGATCAGCGGCGGCCGCGCCTATCTGCTCAAGCTGGCGCATGTCGAGGGCGTTGTGGCGCGCTCGCCCGGAACGGTTCTGACGGCGCTGATGATCAGGTCGATCCTCGCCGCCGACACCGTGGATCACCTCGATTTCGGGCGCGGCGACGATCGCTACAAGCGCGACTGGGTTTCCCGGCACCGGACCATGGCCGGGCTGCTGCTGATCAATCCGCGCAGCGCCGCCGGCCTTGCCATGCTCGCCCGCGAGCGGCTCGGCGCCCTGCGCCGCGCCCGCCGGCGGCGCGGCCAGACAACCGGCGTTCCCTCATGAAAATTCTCTACAGCCACCGGATCCAGTCGCGCGACGGCCAGTCCGTGCATCTCGAGGACCTGATCGCCGCGTTCCGGCGGGCCGGGCACGAGGTCCTGGTGGTCGGCCCCGGCGCCTATGCCGCGTCGCGCTTCGGCGATTCGGGTGGCGCGGCCGGCGCGCTGCGCCGGCTGCTGCCCGCCGCCATCGGCGAACTCGCCGAGCTGGCCTATAATCTTCCCGCCTTCTGGCGACTGTGGCGCGCGGTGCGGACATTCCGCCCCGACCTGATCTACGAACGCTACAACCTGTTTTTCCTCGCCGGCGCCTGGGCCGCGCGGCTGTGCCGCTGCCGCTATTTCGTCGAGGTCAATTCCCCGCTGGCGGACGAGCGCGCGCAGCATGGCGGCCTGCGCCTGCAGGCGGTGGCGCGCGCCGGGGAACGCGCCGTCTGGCGCGCCGCGGACCGGGTTTTCGCCGTCACCCGGGTGCTGGGCGACATACTCGTGGCCGAGGGCGCGCCGGCCGACCGCATCACGATCACGCCGAACGGCGTCGAAATCGGCCGGTTCCCCGAACCGGACCGCGCCGCCGCGCATACGCCGGTGCTCGGGTTCATCGGCTTCGTCCGCCCCTGGCACGGGCTCGACCTGATCATCGACGACATGGCTCGCGACAGCACCCTGCCGCTCGACCTCGTGATCGCCGGCACCGGGCCCGCGCTGCCCGACCTGCGGGCCCGCGCCGCCGCCCTCGGAATCGAGAACCGGGTGCGCTTCGCCGGGCTGGTCGACCGCGAGGCGGTTCCGGCCCTTCTCGCCGGCATCGATATCGCGCTGCAGCCCGCCTCCGTCGCCTATGCCTCGCCGCTGAAGCTGTTCGAATACATGGCCGCGGGCTGCGCCATCGTCGCCCCCGACCAGCCCAATATCCGCGAGGTGCTGACCCACGAGCGCAACGCGCTGCTGGTCGATCCGGGGGATCGGGCGGCGCTGTGGCGCGCGGTGCGCCGGCTTGCCGCCGACCCGGCGCTGCGCGGCCGCCTCAGCCGCGCCGCGCGCGCGGAGGTGCTGTCGCACCCCTATCTCTGGGACGAGAATGCGGCGCGCATCATCGCCCTCGCCACGCGCTCATGACGCCGCCCGCCGCGATGCTGATCCTGCATGTCTTCCCGAGTTTCGCCGTCGGCGGCGCGCAGATGCGCATGGCGACGCTGGCCAACCGCTTCGGCGCGCGGTTCCGCCACGCGATCGTCGCCCTCGACCGGCAGACCGGCTGCCGCGGCCATCTCGACCCCGGCCTCGACGTCACCTTCATCGATCCGCCGGCGTCGGCCCCCTCGCTGCCCGGGCGGCTGCGCCGCATCCGCGCGATGCTGCGGGAGATCGGCCCGGACCTGTTGATCACGAGCAACTGGGGATCGATCGAATGGGCGATGGCCCGATCGCTCGCCGGAATTCGCCGGCATATCCATACCGAGGACGGTTTCGGGCCGGAGGAGGTTCATCCCCGCGCCTGCGGGGAACACTCTTCCTGTAAAGATCTGATTTAACTAATGAATTCACAATGTCAAAGAACTACCGACGGTGGCGGGGCTCGCCTGTGTGTAAGGGAGGAGCAGTTTCCGCCTCCTCCGTAAAGGCTACAAGGCGAAATCCATCGAGATCGACAGGCACTCGGCGGTTCTTGCCACAGGTGTCGAATTCGAACCCAGCATCGCTTGGAGAAGTCCAGGCGATAACGCCATTGCCGTCACCAATGGCGCCACGGACCTGTTCCCAAAGCATCTCGCGAACCTTGCGCCCATAGTTTCCTACATAAACGCCTGCTCGAACTTCCAAAAGCCAGACACCTAGTCGGCCTCGCAAACGCGGCGGCGCGTTCTCAACCACGATGACCAGCATCACCCGTCGGTTCCGGTGGTGGTATAGCAACGGGCATCGCTTCTTCGGGCGCCTCTGGCACTGCCAAGCCGCCGGCTGCCAACACATCCTCGATAGCGGGAATGATGCGTGCGAGTACATTTGTGCGGCGGAACGCATCGCGGCAGCGCCGCCGGACCGCGCCGACAGGTTCTCCGATCGCCATCCCATCAATCTGTCCACGTCCAGATTGCACTGCCGCCACTACCTTGAATGCCTCCGGCACGACCGTTTCGAACTTGAAGAGATCCGCAATGTCATAAACAAAGCTTTGCGGCTTGCCACTATGTAAAAAGCCGATCGCCGGCGCATACCCGGCGGCCAGGATTGCCGCCTCCGAGATCCCGTATAGGGCAGCTGTCGCAGCAGATAGACAACGATTGACAAGATCAGCACCACCCCAGTTCTGGGGGTCGTAACGCCGCCCGGCCCAGGAGACGCCATGGCGCTGGGCCATCAGCTTATAGAGCTCCCGCACGCGGACGCCCTCAATGCCGCGCAGTTGATCGACAGAGCGGCGCTGGGGCGGCTCTTCCTGGAAGCGGATAGAATACATTCTTCGGACGACACGGAGACGAGCCTCATCATCGAGCGCAAGTCGCGCCTGATAGAGTAGCCGGTCGGACCGCGCACCACCCGGCTGGCCGGCAGCGTAGAGGCGCACACCAGCCTCTCCAACCCAGATGAGTAATGTGCCCGCTCGTGCAGCTAGGCAAACAGCGGCATGGCTTACACGTGTGCCTGGCTCCAGCATCAGGCATGTAATGCCGCCGACCGGAATTACGGTCCGAATGCCACGCTGGTCGACGACAACAAAGCTCCCATCGATCACGTCGAGCTGTCCGCGCTCGAGAAACAGGATAGATGAGCGTTCACGAATTGGAATGGGTCGCGGCGGCGGCAGACCCGGCGCCTGATCAGACACGGCGGATCAGCATGAGGCCACAGCCAAAGGCCCGCGCCCGCCCGAAGCCATGGCCAATGGCAGCGATGAAGCGCGCTGGATCGGTGACGCTTAAAACTCCCGCGAAATCAATCTGGCTGAAGGTCAGAGGCTTCTCACCTCTTCCACGCAACACCCGGATTGCCTCGTAGCCATCGCAGGCCGGCTGGCCTTCGACTACGAAACCGTGACGTTCACCCTGGCGGACAAGCCAGGCCGCTCCGACCTCGGTGACCAGACCCAGGCGATGAGATGCACGCTCGCCCTTAGGATGATGACGAAGGACATCCATCACGACGTCATGACGCTTGCCCCGGCCGGAGCCGGGCTCTCCCCGGCTTACAACCGCGTTCGCACGCAGGGAAAAGCCAAGCCTGTCGCCGGCCGACAACGCCGGTGCGAATTCCTTGCTCTCGACCGTGCAGAGCCCACCCCCATCGCCTGGCCGGTCGGGGGAGAGGATAAGAAAATGGCCCGGACGCTCTTCACGCCACAGGAAGTCGCGCTTCCGATCCGCGTCTCCGGCAAAAAGTGACCAGACGAGATGATGCGTCGCCGCAACCCGGGCCGAGCCGTCTTCAGGCACCAGAACCGAAGCGAGGGCCGCGACCGCCTTCTGATCGTGGTTCAAGCGCGCCTTTGACAGCCACATCGTACTCATGACCGATTCTCCGTTGGAGAAAATGCCTCGATGACCTCTGTGCGCAGACCGAATTGCCATAGGGTGCGCGAGATCGGGGCATCCCGCCGCTCTTCGCTGCGGAGCAGGTTGTTCGCCCCCTCGTCTCCCACCCATCGGTCGCGCGCCACGAACAGGTCCTGGATCGTGCCGGCGAGCGATGGGCGGAATTCAGCCTCGGGGCCACTGGCCCATCGCCTGTCCAGGGCCGATGCCGGGCTGTCGGCATCGATGATCTGCGGCGCGAGGGGGAGGCCGAGCGGGCATGCGCGTCGCCCGAGGTAGGGTGTGAAGGCTGGCTGCTTCATCGCGTCGGCTAGATCCTCGAGCGCCCAGCGGGGATCCACCTCTGACCGTACCCAGAGTGCTGCAAGATGCCAGGCGCTCACACGGTAGTCACGCCGTGTGAGAATCGTGTCGACCGTATTCGAGTTAAGCTCCTCAGCCCGCGTGCGGAACGTCTGGCCACGGGCTGGGCGGCCGACCTGGAGCGTGTGAAAATCGGCAAGCGAGCCCCCTGACGTGCCGCAGAGCAAGGCAAAGCCAAACTCACGCTCGAGGGCAGCCTGCTCTTCCGCATCTTCCCGCTCAATCCCCAAGCATGCTCCCACAAGACCGAGCACGGCCGATCGTGCGGGGCGCGACCAGCTCTCGCGCCGCTCCCCCACGGCAATAGCGCCAAAAGAGGCGATGGGGGCAAAAAGGGTGAAAGTGAGGAAGCTCTTCACCTCACACTCCTTCGCGGGCGAAGACAATGATGTCAGCCAGAGAGCCCTCGCCACCAACACGCATGACCTTTGTCGCATCGGCCGTCGGCCCGTAAGCCTTGTCGATCGCTTCCCGGAATTCCTCGAGCCGGCCAATCGATGCGTCCATGATATCGCCCCCTTCGACGGGTTTGGCGAAGGCACCCGCAAGAGTTCGCGGCTGCGCCTTTCCGCGCTCGGCGAGGATGTATCCGGCCCGCCCGTGGGCGGCGAAGCTGTTCTGCTTGCCGCTCGGTGCGGTGGTGGCTGCCGCCTCGACAAGAGCAGCAATGGCGGTGGCAGCCAGGTCTCGTGCCTGATCACCGCCGCCCAGGTTCCGGATCAGGAGGTCGATATTGATCGACATGTATGTGTAGAAGACGCCACTGCCGAAGCCGGTCTCTCCGATGAACCCAGCGCCGGCGTCCTCGGACGGTCGCTTCAGATCATCGACAGCCGTGTAATAGTCGTCGTCCACGCTGATGCGATGGGTGGTGATGGCATGTGCCACCTGTGCGGCGGCTTCACGGTTGAAGGCCGGCTTGTCGGCCAGCATGCGGCCGAAGAGGGCAATGTCAGCTGCGGTATCGCTTTCGCGGAGCAGCAGGATTTCGGGCGCTTCCACCTCTTCCTCACTCTCGACCTTATTCGCCTTGCCCCTCTTGCCCTTGGCCTTTTCGGGAAGAGGAATCTCACCGGCGGCATATCGCCGGGCCAAGTCGAAGGCAGCCTTGCGCTCATCGGGCGAAATAAACGCAAGCTGCTGGATGCGCGCCGGTGTCTCGTCTTCGTTGAGCTTGCCGAACTGGCCAGCGACGGCGCGGGCGATGGCGAGCGCCTGGGCCTCGGAAACCCCCTCGGCGCGCAGGGCTTTGAGAATCTCCTCCCCAAGGCGCTGCGTGCGCTCTCCCATGTACCCCTTGAGGGCCTCGGAAAATATCGTGGACGTGCGCCAGGCGCGCTTGAGCGCCTGGGAGGACAGGCGAAGGCGCATTGCCCCGCCGACCATGGCGGTTTTCGGGCGCCCAGTGTCATCGCGGTTCATGTTCGAAGGCGGGAAGAAGGTCAGGAGATGGACCTGCAAAAACTGGGTCATCACACGGGCTCCTCGGGGGCATCGGTTGTAGGGGTGGAGGCGATTTCGCTTGCGTTCCAGTAATCGAACACCCAGCGGCGGCGGCGGGTTTCCGACCAGTCCAGCAGGGCGTCAGCCAGGTCACGAACAGGAAGAGACCCGCGTGCTATGGCTACCATCCGGCGAAAGGCGATCAGCTGCTCTTCCGGTTCGTCCGCAGCCAGCAGGCGCTTGAAGCGAAGCGGCGAGAGGATGGCCGTTGAAACGTCGTCTGCCTTTTGGGGCCCAAGAACGCGCGCAACCGACCGGGGGGCGTTGGGGCCGTCGGGCTCCTTGCTCACGCGGGCCAGTACGGCCGCGGCGAGTGCCACACGGGGAAGATCTTCAGCCGATGTCGCCCCGACGCGGCGGAAGAGCGCGATTGATGCTTCTTCCGTCATTGCTTCGCTGATGGTTGAAGCGCGGCGAAGCTTGGCGAGCGCAGCACGGTCACCGGGGTAGCCTGCGCGCGGAACGAGATCCCGCCACCAGTCATGGGCGGCCGATCGATAACGGATCATGAAGCCTTTCCTTTCGACTTTTTTTCCTGGGCTGGCAGGGGCATTTCCAGGATCTGGAAAAAGGACTGGCCGTCTTTGCCGTAGCCACTAAGGCCGAGCCCGAGGAAAAAGCGCGCTCTGACCTGCCGAGCATTGTTCCTGTCCAGTGGATCAATCGGCACGGTGTCGTCGAAGATGCGCAGCGCGAGACCTCTAAGGCGCACCTGCCATGCGACCCGTTCTGGCGCCGTATCGTCAAGGCTCATCGCGCGGTCCAAAGCACTGAAGAACGCGCTCTCCGTCTCCAGCCAAACGCGGTCCCCCAGAAGCGCGATCCCATGAGCCGTGGCTTTGACCTTCGCGCCTGGATGATAAAGTGCCTGTTGCACAGCCTTGCGGAGCTGGTAGCTGGCCCGCTCGCTGGCACGGACGAGCGATGTGGCTAGTGCGTCCAGACGTTCCTGCACCTCCTTCGAGCTCGCCAGGACCAGCGGGACCTCGGTCTCCATGAAACCTCGCGCCTTCATGTTGTCCGTGTCATAGCCGCCAGCGATCAGGCGGGCACCTTTGGCCTCTTCCGTGCCGCGGTAGCGGTCATTCCGCCAGGTAGAGACGATGGGTGCCGGCCGGCGCAGGCCGTCCGGGCTGCGGAGAACAAGACCAATCCAGTTTCGGTAACCGACTCCACCAGGGTTAGGGTGGACCGATAAAATCTCTTCTCCAGCCTTGTTCTGATAGGTTGGTGTGAGGGGATGTCTCGCTCCCCACCCGACATACTTTGGCCCGTGGGGGCGCTGCCGCCATCCGGTGACAACGCTCGAGTCCAAAGCACCTGTCAGGTCGCAGGGGGCAGGTGAAGGCAGCTGAACGAAGCTGAGCCTGATACGCCGCGGCATACCCCACCAGACTTGCAGGGGGTGGGCGACATCATCCGGCGTTACGACCTCATCGTTCACGGATGTGATCGTTGGCGAGAGCCAAGGAAAGATACGAGGAAAGTCTACCGGCTCGGGCTTTCGTCCGAGCGGCACATTGGCCCAGATGTGGTGCCAGAGAGATCGATGCCGGCCTGGCGCCACCATGGTGACCATCGGTCCCCCTCCCCGCAAGCCGGTACGGTTACCCCTCCCGCCGGAGGGCGACCATGATTGCAGCGTGTAAAGGGAGATTGCTGCCGCCGGCCTGCCCATCCGCTTGGTGCGTCCCGGATGAACGAGGGGACCGGAATTACCGGCCACCTCGATTAGCAGATTTTCCACGGGCTCTTCATCAGCGTCGAGATCCGCAAGATCTTGCATGAAGCGGGGCCCAGGGCCGTCGAAGCTGAATGCATGGGCCAATGGCGCGAAGGCACCGTCCAACTTTTCAGGCGAATGTGGAGCCTCCCAGGCGTCGAGCCAATCATCCTCATCTGCCGGAGGGCAGGCCGTGGCGATTAGGCCAACCAGCAATTCCATCGTGGCGAGACGAAAATCAGCGCGCGGCCAGTTGACGGCAATGACTGGGTTCGAGGAAATATCCTCCGTGATGTCCCGAGGAGCGATGACACTTTTCGTGCCGTCCTGACGGACAATGGGGAGCCATGGATTAGTCAAGAGGTTAAACATGAAAGCTTAGACCTCGCATTTTATTATACAGAAAGGCACGAATCTATTTTACGGCCGCAGGATCACGTCACTGAATATGCGGCGCTATCCGGTATCTGAGTCTCATTCTGCCGCTACGAAAATTAGCTATTATCCCTCCTTACACCACTCGGCTGCTTCGACGCAACGATAATGATAGATCTTCACGCTTTTGTTTTAATCGAACAGACGTTGGTTTTCGTCAAAAAAGCCGCCCCGCGCCTGCAGGGAACATCTCGGTGCGAAGACCAATGACAGGTCATCACGCGGGTCATCCCGCGGATGCGGGAAGCCACCTCAGGCCATCAGTGGCATCGTAGACAGCTGATACGGGATGGCCGTCCGGATTTTCTCCTTGCAGCATAAACCGGCCCTCCTGCTTCGTCACCTCGAGAATGGCGAGCAGTATATGGGGACTCTCGCGCTCCCAGCGGCCCCATTGGCTCCGCGCCTCGTTCACCGCTTCGGAGTATCCCGCCGGTGGTGGGCAGGCTGCTATCCGATACCGCTGGACCCTCACTTCGGATAGCGTCCACGCCTGCCGCAAGTCTCCCGCAAGCCCAGCATAGGGCACCACCTTTCCATCCTTGACGCGAGCCAGGCGAAGCGTGGCCTGCTCGCGCTCCTCAAGTCGGGTCGGTGTCCGGGTTTCCCTGTCCCAGGCACCGGATTGGAGCGTATACCCCTCGTCGAAATCCAGGACGGCGCCGGCCGCAAACGCACGGTGGCTCAGATGCTTTGCCCAGGCTCCGTCCGCCGCCATCTTGAGGCCCGGCGGCGTATCCTCCACGTCATCCACCGCCTCGATCAGGAGGCGCATATCATCGGGTGTAACGAGGTCGGATTTGGCGAATAGCGCCCGGGCGCTGCGCCACAGCAATGCCGGATTCTGGTAGACAGCGTTCGTCCTTGGCAGCAAGGAATCCAGCCAGCCCGGGCCTGACGCCATTGATGGGGTCGGCGAGAGGACAACCATCTCAGGACGCTCGATGACTCGCGGTCCGCGACTGTGGCGCCAGAGCCGCCCTGCCCTCTGGATGAGACTATCCACCGGCGCCAGGTCTGTCACAAGCAGATCAAAATCCAGATCCAGGGACTGCTCGACGACCTGCGTGGCGATCAGGACGCCGGCGCGCGCATGCCCGATACTGTCCTTGCCGAACCGGCGCAGCACCTCCTGTTCCACCGACTGCCGATCGATGTGCGCAAAACGAGCGTGGAAGACGATCGGGTCGATGTTCTCCATGCGCACCGCCGCGGCGGCTTCAAGCGCATCATCAACGCTGTTTCGGATCCAGACTACGGCAGCGCCAAGCCTTGCGGCATCCACAACCCTGGAAAGGGCGTCCACCTCAGTGTCTACCCGCGTAATGGTGACTGACCGAGGGAGGCCCGTCCGGACGCCCAACGGATACTCGGTCTGGGCTTCAGATCCCTCGATCGTGGCGAGCGGGTAGTGTGTCGATGTAACCTGGCGAGGGGCTTCCTGGCCGGCGCCACGGCGGAACGCGTCAGTCAGCGATTGCCGCATCCTCAGCGGGAGAGTGGCGGAAAGCAGTATCGCGGACCCACCCAGTGCGGCATGAAACTCGAGCAGCGCCTGCAATTCGCGCTCCATATAGGAATCGAATGCATGTACCTCGTCCACGACAAGAACCTTGCCCTGCAAGCCATGCAGCCGGAGCGGCGCGTGGCGTACGGGCAAGACGGCGAGGAGAGCCTGATCGATGGTGCCTATGCCGACATCGGCAAAGAGGGAACGCCTCCGATCTTCCGCGAGCCAGGCTTTGCACTCCGCTTCTGACGGAATCGCCTCCCCCTCCCGTGGCTCTGAAGCCGAGGAGGGGGAGGCTGATATCAGCGCACGGAAACGAGGATCCAGACCGGCCTTCCCGTGCGTCAGTGCGATCGATGGCCGCGAGCCCTCTTCAAACAGGCGCAGGTAGGTATCGGTCAGCCTCTGGAACATGGAATTGGCGGTCGCCATGCTCGGCAGGGCAAAGAAGACACCCCTTGCCTCTCCCGATGCCATTATACGGCTGGCAAGCGTAAGGGCCGCCTCGGTTTTCCCACTGCCGGTCAGGTCTTCGATGATTGCGAGCACTGCCCCCTCCGGCAGCGGCACTGTCTCGGCCCATGATTGTGCCGGAGACGGTGTGTCGACCTTCGGGAACAGTGCGGAGAAACCAGTGAAAGTGCGCGCCTTGGAGGGGGTCAGTCCGGCGTCCGCACCAGCTTGGGCGGCGCGCGGCAGCGCTACTTCTCGGAAATAATCGTGCGGATCGAGATCGCTGTGGGTCCCATCGCGCGGGAACCAGATTTCGTTTGATCCAATCCAATCAGCAAGAGTGAGAAAGCCGGCAATCTGCCATTGCATCCGTGCACTGGCCCGCCGGCTTTGAGGTGGCGGCAAGGGAGACGGCTGGAAAAGATCGAGCATCGCCTGCACGAACTCCCGCGCGGCGTCCAGGCATTGGCGGCAAACCGCGGGCTCCAGGTGGTCAGGCACATCGATGGGGCGCCCATGATGCCCGGCAATCGTTCGAATGAGACCAGATCGCTTGCTGGGGTGCCACCCGCTCCCTCGCCGACCAAGTGGGAATACCGGGTCAAGCAAACCTTCGTCCGCGAACACCTCAAGGAGTGCCGCAGTCAGTGTATCGTGTCGCGGGCCCGCAACACGACCGGGCCATGGCCCCAGAACCCGGCTCGGCCAAAGATCGGATTCCTGAGCCTGGAACGGGCGGGAGAATTTGCCGATATCGTGGAGCGACAGCAGGAAGTAAACCGTGTGCTTATCGAATTCCTTTAATGGCATTGGCAGGCGTGAACCTGCCGCAGCAACATCAAGTGAGTGTGCCACAATCGGGTAGGCAAATATCTCATCCTCATGAGTGTATGATTTGCCCCAAAATGCCAATACGTTTCGCCAACTATTAGGGAGTGACACTGCTTCATTTACCCGAGAAAATATATCACAATTCCAAAATAGCTAATATTCTGCTTGGGCTCCAGCGTCACTCCCACCTTTTTCGCCCACCCAACGCCGGCACCCTCTGTGACTCCGGCCGCGCCTCGACCTGGAGACGCAGAGCGGCCGGCACGACTGGCTCAGACGCGGCACACTTCGAGAAGCTTGAACCGCGCCGGGTTTGCCGAAGGCTATTTTGTTTGACTCAGGCGACCATAGCCAGCTTGTTCAGTTTCTCATAGTACTGCGCCTCGGCCTCGGCAGATGGGATATCGCGATCGGCTCGAGGAAGAGGCGGTTGTTGATCCAGTCCACCCATTCGAGCGCGGCGAATTCCACCACTTCTGCGTTCCGCCAAGGGCCACGACGGTGGATTACCTCGGCCTTGAATTGGCCGTTGATGGTTTCAGAGAGGGCATTGTCATAGGAATCGCCGACGCTGCCGACGGAAGGCTCGATCCCTGCTTCGGCCAGGCGTTCAGTGTAGTGGAGCGAGACGTATTGGGCGGCCCTAGTCACTATGATGGACGAGGTCATCCCGGCGTATCAACCACCTCACATTCGTGCCAGCAGTGAATTCTTTTCAAGCAGGGCGCGGATTCCGGCATGCGTCAGCATCCCGGCTTTCGCGTCAATCAGCATCCCGGCTTTCGCGTCAATCTGAATTCGTATGGTTTTCGGGCTATAAGGCGCAAGCAAGCGGGCCAATGGCCTCGGAACCGGCCTTACCCGCAAGATCCATAACTTCCTTGGCGGACAAAACCTTGCGGGCCAGCAACCGTTCCGCCAGGAGGTCGAGGGTGGGCTTTCTCGCCTCGATCAACTCTCTTGCCTTGGTATAGGCCGTATCAAGGCGCCGCCGCACCGCATGCTCGATGTCAGGGCGCTGCCCAAAAAGCTGAACGAGCCTGTCGCCCGAGACCTTCGGGTACCAGATCAGCCCTTCGGAGCGCATGCCCAGCGACAGCTCCGCGATGACCGCCATCTGCGTCGCGCGGGCGAGATCGGAGTTGTCACCACCGCCCGAGCCGGCAGTGATATCGCCGAAGGCCAATTCCTCTGCGGCCCGACCGCCCATCAGAGCGGCAAGCATTGCGTCAAGGTCTGCCGGGCTCAGGGTACCAGCGCGCGCCATGGACACTGCGGCATGCCCAGCCGTCTTTTCCCGGCTGACGAGGGACAAGCCTCCCACCCGCAGGGCAGAATGCGCCATCGCGACAATCGCGTGACCAGCTTCATGAACAGCGACGCGCCACAGATCTTGGGGATCAACGACGCCGTCAACGCCAATGGCCGCAATCAAATCTTCGGTGGTCACCAACCTGGCCTCGTGGCGCGCGCGGCGGTTGGCCGTCTTGCATATCCGGATAACATCGGCGCCCGTCGCTCCCTCGCTCATCCACGCGATGCGTTGAAGGTCGACGCCGGCTTCCATCCGTCCCGCTAGATGCTGCGCGTATATGCACGCAAGGGCTTTCACATCAGGTGGTCCGACATCGATCCGGTCCTCCAATCGCCCCGCGCGCAGGATCGCCGAATCGATCAGTTCCGGATGATTGCTGGCGCCAACCATGACAACCCCCTCGTTACTGGCAACACCGTCCATCTGCTCGAGCAGGGCATTGATGATCGCGCGCCACCAGTCATCGCGCTGCTCCCGACCACCCCGGCTGCCGAGCGTATCCAGTTCGTCGATGAACAGAACGCTCGGTGCGAGAAGCCGCGCCTGAGCAAAGGCAGCGTTCATCGCCTTCAAGACTTCCCCGAGATGGCCGGCCCCACTGGTCTGCCACGTCGCATAGCTCGTTGGGACAAAGGCAATCCCGGCATGATCCGCTATCGCGCCGGCAAATGAGGTCTTACCGGTCCCGGGAGGCCCCGCCAAAAGAAGCCCCCGGGGGAGATCATGCCAGCTTATCTTGCCCTGGCGCCACAACTGCAGATCGAGCTTGAGTGCTGACGCCCATTCCTTCGCCTTGTCGATGCCATGGAGGGAATCGAAACGGCTGGCCTTTTCTTTTGACCCTTGGGTCAGGGCTTTCAGACGCCGCAGGTAAGACGTGGCTGTCGTTCCAGGCCGGTAGGCCAGCCGCAAGGTGACAGGCGTGACTGCATTGAGATTGAGGCCCCTCAAGCTCGTTCGCCGTGCAACCGGGTCAACCGCCTTGAGAACGGCGGCCAGGCATTCGCGATCCGGCGCTGTCACGTAAATGGTACTATCTGCTGCAGCACCGAGCTCGGGCGGCACAACAGCCCGGCTTCCGGTCAGAAGAATAACTATCCGCCCTTCACGCAGACCGGACTCCACGCTGGCACGGATTTCATTGCCCTTTTTCGCGTCGCCGCCCGCATCCCATTCATGGACCAGAAACGACGGAGCTGACCGCGCCACTCCCGGCCGTCGCGGCCCACGACAAGGATAGCCCAGAATCACTTTTGCCACGATTGCGCGCATCGTCGATACCCAGTGGTCACCGGGCGCCACAACGACATACAGACCCGGACGCCGCTGTTTCGAGATCTTACCCAGTGCTCGTCCAAGTAGATTCCAGGCGCCAACCATGGCGCAATCGATTGAGTTGACATCATCGACCACGTCGGCCTGATCAGTCGGAGGATCGTTGAGATCGGATGACTCGTGATCGAGAAAGAGATCTTCGTCGTCGTGCATGGCATCAACCTCCGATGCCAAAATCGAACTCAGCCTGTCGGGGAACTTGATTATGTTCGCACAAATCGATCCCTGCATCGACTGGAACTGACTCGGCCTGCATCGAGGCCAGCCAGGCCGACCTGTCATTGTAGCGGCACCGGCGGATCGTTTTGATGGAGAGATCGAGACTTTCACGATCAATCCCGGGAAGGCGGAACCACGGCGTGCTGAGGCTGATCCGCTCCACGGGACCGGCATAAAAGAAGACAGCCGGGAGAGACAGGCAGACGAAGGCGGCGAGGTCAAAATCGCCGGGTGCATAGGAGAAAATCCCTGACCGCGACCGTTGGTGCCCACGCTGCATCGTGAAGATGCAACGCTTACCGTTTGGCCGACTGCGGGTCTTCACTTGGATCCGGACCATGTCGAAGCCTGGGATATCGGCGATCAGATCGTAGGGCAGCCCGGCCATCGCCGGTTGTGCTGCGATTCCCCATGACTGGAGCCGAGAGAGAATCAGATTCGCGCCGGCTTCGCCGATCAGCGTCGTCGACGGTAGCCTTGGACAATGCGTCTCGGGACGAGCGTGGAGGCGTTTGATCCGCGGGGCCATGCGCTGGGCAGTCAGATTGGCCTGCTCTTCCCGCCCAACCTCGGGCTTTAGATCCTCGACAGGCGAACGCCGAGGCTGGCGGCGAAACCGATCAGATGCGATATGGGAGGCAACCTGTGTCATGTGAGGTCCTTTCTCACTGTTGCGGGCTAGGCTGGGTCGTGTGCTGCAACACGCGGCTCAGCCGTTTGAAGAAGATTTTGACGAACCGGCAATTTCGGATACGCATTCGTCAGGATAGAACTAGTCATATTATTTGCAAAAACAAACATTTTGTTCATATTCAAATATTAAATGATTGTAATCCTAGAAGTGCAACGGTTAGCTAAGAGACGGGACTAGCGACTATAATTGGAGCAGAAATGATCACCGGAGGACAAATTCGCGCAGCAAGAGCGTATGCCAAGATTTCAGCTGTTCAGCTCGCGGAAATGGCAGGCGTTGCGCGGACAACGGTTGTCAAGGCAGAATCGGTCAATGGCCCTCCACAATTGACAGTTAGCAACCTAAATTCCCTGCAGAACGCACTTGAGAAAATAGGTGTGACCTTCGGAGCCGACGGCAGTGTCAATTATCGGCCATCCACTTAAGGGACGAAAAATTATCGGTTTTTTGATGAACTTATTAAGTTCTAGGAAACCAATTTTTACTGAGCTATCCCCCTACTATGACCTAAAGATATAAATTTGAGATATTTTTTCACTCCGACTTTATTCGAGTGGCCTTGATTAACTGTAAAGATAATATCATTTTAGATATATAACTAATATTTTTGAGATATGTTTTTTGTAAAATTTCAGGCAATCCGATTTCGATTTTTTCATATCCTGATGCAGAACTCCGGGAGAGCCGGACGAGGCACTGCAATTTGTAGACAAGACTGGCGCGGCCGATCTTCGCTTTCACCCGGGGCCATACGGATGGTCCGAACGACCAGGCACATTGGCCCCTTCTGCTGGACAAAGACATACACGATCGCCGATCGCACCAGCAATTTCGCTTCGTTGGCCTGACCGGCGTGATGTCGATCACCATCGAGGTGCGGATCAAACCCTGCCAGTGGCCGATCGCAGCGGCATTATCATGATAGCCAAAAACCGGCGGGAGCAAGATCACGCGCCGACACTGTGCCGACCCGCCCCGGCTTCGCCTTGGTGACCTTCGCTGTTCTGCGCACGTCGGCACGCATCTTCCCGTACATCGAGAGGCAGTTGCTCCCGTTCACTCGCGTCTCGAAACATACAAGCAGCTTTGCGATCTCGAACGTGCGGCTTCAGGCCGATATAGGGGCACGGCCAGCTCTCGCCGGTTTGGCCTTGAACTTATCGACCGAACCCACCCAGAAGTTTCCACCGCCCATACAGCGGAATATCCTTTCATCTTCCGTATAAAACAACGCATATTTTGCGATCTATCGCCAACTTTTATCAGCATTAATGGTGCGCAATCAGAATTTTTTTCAATATCAATGCATTTTTAAAAGCGATTTTTCTTGGTGTCTTGCAGCCTTGATCTGTAGAATTTGAGCATGACCAGACATGAATGCCATGCAAACGGAGGGGCCAATGCGGATGACGCTGCCGCCAATCGCGTTTGCGGCAATCATGTTTGCCAATCGGAACAGGAGGCAATTGTTCTTGACGCACTGCGACAACTCGCCAATCTGCTGGGCCGCAGGGCCGCGATTTCAGTCCGACCCCGCGGACGCACAGAAAAATTAGACCCATTATCGAAGCAGCGATGATGGAACTCACCATTTCGGTGCGGCAGATGTCCGTCTGAGATCGCGCTCAGGACTTGACATGGCTTTGATTCCGCAGCGGGAGTGACGAGCCAGCAACCGGTTCAGCTATCGTCCCGCGCTGAGATTACGCCTTTACCGCTGATGTCGTGCCGGTTTCGGTGCTTCTATCGCAGGCTAACAGCTATGGGGACTGATGGGACCTCCCTCCAGCCTGCACCGACATGATTTTGAAGTCCTTGCAGCCGCAGGACGTCAGCGTACTGCCGAGAATGCCGTAGGCACGAGGATCTGATTGGTGATGCTGGCCACGATCTGACCATTCTTCTCGGTTTCGGCGCGCTTGGCCAGCCATTCTGGGTCAGCCTGGAAAGCGGTCCATTTGCTCTCGCGCTCAGCGAGGGATTCCCACGCCAGCAGATAGGTGAGATCCATGTTGGACTCTCCGACGAGCGTCGTCCAGAACCCTGCCTGTCGAATGCCGTGTTTATCCCACAATCCGAGTGTCACGGTCTCGAACCGCCTCAGAAGATCCGGAAGTCGACCCGGCATACAGTGATAGATGCGGAGTTCGTGGATCATGTTTTTTATTCCTGAAGATATATCGACGCGGAGGATGCTAGCCCCGGTCCCCCACCCCAGCAAGCCGGAAGGATTGGTTCATCCGGCGTTGTGATCGGCGGCCGGAGCCGTGAACGGCGACTTCATTGCGGTGTTGGACCTTGGGTGGGCGACCTGCGGTTGGAATTGATTGGTCTGGATTCCGGCGTGCAATCCGCGGAAAGCTTGACATTGGGTGCCGTGGTCCCAAACGATAGGTGCTCACTCATGACCAGAGCCAGAGCGATGACCAACGCCCGAGTTGCATTGTACGCCCGCTTTTCGAGTGACCTTCAGAGTGCGGCGTCGATCGAGGACCAGCTGCGTGTGTGCCGGGAGCATGCGGGGCGGCAGGGCTGGCGGGTGGTGGACAGCTACGCCGACCGGGCGATTTCAGGGGCGTCGCTGCTCCGGCCTGGCATCCAGGAACTGATGGCCGACGCGGGCCGCGGCCGGTTCGACATCGTGCTGGCCGAGGCAATGGACCGGTTGTCGCGCGACCAGGAGGACATTGCCGCGCTGTTCAAGCGCCTGCGCTTTGCCGGCGTCTCGATCGTGACCCTTGCCGAAGGCGAGATCGGTGAGATGCATATCGGGCTGAAGGGCACGATGAACGCGCTGTTCCTGAAGGACCTCGCCGACAAGACGCGCCGGGGCCTGAGAGGCAGGGTCGAAGCAGGACGCTCCGGCGGTGGCAATTCATATGGATACGACGTGGTCCGCCAGTTCGGCGCCGATGGCGCGGCGAAGACCGGCGAGCGGACGATCAACGGAGCACAAGCCGAGGTCGTGCGCCGGATCTTCCGAGAGTTTTCTCATGGCAAATCACCACGCGCGATCGCCGTCCAGCTCAACAAGGAGAAGATTCCGGGGCCGCGCGGTGAAGGCTGGAGCCAGAGCACGATCAACGGCAACGCCGAACGCGGCACCGGCATCCTGAACAACGAACTCTACATCGGCCGGATGGTGTGGAACCGGCTGCATTACATAAAGGATCCGGCCACCGGGAAGCGGGTTTCACGGCTGAACGATCCCGGCAAATGGGTGATCACCGAGATCCCCGCGCTGAGGATCATCGACGACGAGCTCTGGGCCGCGGTCAAGGAGCGACAGGGCAACATGCGCAAGGCGACCCGTCCGGACATGGCCACGGAACCAAGTGCCCGCAGCTACTCATCGGGGGCAGAATTCTGGCGCCACCAGCGGCCCAAACACCTTCTCACCGGCCTGATGCGGTGCGGTGTATGCGGTGGCGCCTACAGCAAGATCAGCGCGACATTGTTCGGTTGCGCGGCGGCGCGGAACAAGGGCACCTGCGACAACCGGCTGAACATCCGCGGCGACCGGCTCGAAGCCATTGTGCTGGACGGGCTGCGCCACCGGCTGATGGACCCGGCGCTGTTCAGGGAATTCACCGAGGCGTTCGTCGCCGAGCAGAATACCGCCAGCGCGCAGAGGCGGGCGCATTTTTCGGGGATGCGGGAGGAGCTCAAACGCATCGAACACCGCAAGGCCCGGATCATCGATGCGATCGCCGAGGGCATGCCGGCGTCCAGCCTTCGCGACGAGATGATCCGGATCGAGGCGCGGAAGGAGGAACTTTTGATCCTGCTCGCCCGCGAGACCGCGCCCGAACCTTCGCTTCATCCGGCGATGGCCGAACTCTACCGCGAGGCGGTCGCCAACCTGCACGAGGCGCTGCAGGATCCGACCACGAAGGACGAGGCATTCAGTATCATCCGCACGCTGATCGAGGCGGTGATCCTGGTGCCGGAGGGCGCGGAACTGAAGGTTGAACTCCGGGGCGCGCTGGCGGGGATACTGCGTCTTGCGTCTGGGGGCGGGAACGACAAAAGCCCCGGCGCGTGTGCATCGGGGCTTGGTTCCATTTCTGTTCTGGAGGCGCAAATCAAGATGGTTGCGGGGACAGGATTTGAACCTGTGACCTTCAGGTTATGAGCCTGACGAGCTACCGGGCTGCTCCACCCCGCGGTGGATGAGGTTACGATAGGCTGGAGGACCTGGCGGCGACCTACTCTCCCGTGCCTTGAGGCACAGTACCATGGGCGCTGGGGATTTTCACGGCCGAGTTCGGGATGGGATCGGGTGCAGGCTCCCCGCAATGGCCACCAGGTCGTCCAGCCTATCGTTGTTTTTGGGCTGGTGTGGATTTGGTGTGTTGTGTGAGTTGTGTTGGTGTTTGTGCATGGTGGGGGTGGTTGAGATATTCAAGTTCTATCGGGTGATTAGTACCGGTTAGCTGAGCGCGTTACCGCGCTTATACACCCGGCCTATCAACGTGATGGTCTGTCACGACCCTCGGGGAGACCTAGTTTTGAGGTGGGTTTCCCGCTTAGATGCTTTCAGCGGTTATCCCGTCCATACTTAGCTACTCGGCTGTGCCACTGGCGTGACAACCGATGCACCAGAGGTATGTTCATCCCGGTCCTCTCGTACTAGGGACAAATCCTCTCAAGTCTCCAACACCCACGGCAGATAGGGACCGAACTGTCTCACGACGTTCTAAACCCAGCTCACGTACCACTTTAATCGGCGAACAGCCGAACCCTTGGGACCTGCTCCAGCCCCAGGATGTGATGAGCCGACATCGAGGTGCCAAACCTCCCCGTCGATGTGGACTCTTGGGGGAGATCAGCCTGTTATCCCTAGAGTACCTTTTATCCGTTGAGCGATGGCCCTTCCACGTGGAACCACCGGATCACTATGGCCGACTTTCGTCTCTGCTCGAGCTGTCGCTCTCGCAGTCAGGCGGGCTTATGCCATTGCACTCAACAGCCGATGTCCGACCGGCTTGAGCCCACCATCGCGCGCCTCCGTTACTCTTTAGGAGGCGACCGCCCCAGTCAAACTGCCCACCATGCAGGGTCCCGGACCGGGATAACCGGCCGCGGTTAGACATCAAAAGCGCGCAGGGCGGTATTTCAAGGTTGGCTCCACCGAAGCTAGCGCCCCGGTTTCAATGCCTCCCGCCTATCCTACACAGCACTCTTCTGATGCCACTGCAAAGCTGCAGTAAAGGTTCATAGGGTCTTTCCGTCTGACCGCGGGTACCCCGCATCTTCACGGGGAATTCAATTTCGCTGAGCCGATGCTGGAGACAGTGGGGAAGTCGTTACGCCATTCGTGCAGGTCGGAACTTACCCGACAAGGAATTTCGCTACCTTAGGACCGTTATAGTTACGGCCGCCGTTTACCGGGGCTTCAATTCAAGGCTTGCACCTCTCCTCTTAACCTTCCGGCACCGGGCAGGCGTCAGACCCTATACGTCGTCTCTCGACTTCGCAGAGCCCTGTGTTTTTACTAAACAGTCGCTACCCCCTCTTTTGTGCCACCCGCACATGGTTGCCCACATACGGGTCTCGCTTATCCCGAAGTTACGCGAGTAATTTGCCTAGTTCCTTCAACATCGTTCTCTCAAGCGCCTTGGTATACTCTACCAGTCCACCTGTGTCGGTTTAGGGTACGGTCTATACGCTGGAGCTATTTCCCGGAATGCTCAAAAAGCCTGCCCAATCCGATAAGGACAGACAACATCTCGCATTCGTCACTTCCAGCAGGCGGAGGAATATTCACCCCCTTCCCATCGACTACGGCTTTCGCCCTCGCCTTAGGGGCCGGCTCACCCTGCGCGGATTAACCTTGCGCAGGAACCCTTGGACTTTCGGCGACAGAGTTTCTCACTCTGTTTGTCGCTACTCATGTCAGCATTCGCACTTCCGATACCTCCAGGAGGGGTCACCCCATCTCCCTTCACAGGCCTACGGAACGCTCCGCTACCGCGCATGTTTCCATGCACCCACAGCTTCGGTATGTGGCTTTAGCCCCGTTACATTTTCGGCGCAGGATTTCTATTAGACCAGTGAGCTATTACGCTTTCTTTAAAGGATGGCTGCTTCTAAGCCAACCTCCTGGTTGTTTTGGAATTCCCACATCCTTTCCCACTTAGCCACAATTTGGGGACCTTAGCTGGTGGTCTGGGCTGTTTCCCTCTCGACGATGGACCTTAGCACCCACCGTCTGTCTGCCGTGCAAGACACTTCGGTATTCGGAGTTTGGTTAGGTTTGGTAAGGCTTTGGGCCCCCCTAGCCCATCCAGTGCTCTACCCCCGAAGGCATACACACGACGATCTACCTCAATAGATTTCGCGGAGAACCAGCTATCTCCGAGTTTGATTGGCCTTTCACCCCTAGCCACAGCTCATCCCCGACTTTTTCAACAGGCGTGGGTTCGGCCCTCCAGTGCGTGTTACCGCACCTTCAGCCTGGCCATGGCTAGATCACTCGGTTTCGGGTCTTCTGCCTGCAACTATGCGCCCTATTCAGACTCGCTTTCGCTACGCCTACGCCTACCGGCTTAAGCTCGCTGCAAACAGAAACTCGCTGACCCATTATACAAAAGGTACGCCGTCACCGCAGATGCGGCTCCGACTGCTTGTAGGCATCCGGTTTCAGG